>CALANS010000076.1 GCA_937926105.1 uncultured Actinomycetes bacterium
CGCTGCCGAGCCGCCTTGGAGAATCGAACTCCAGACCTTCTCATTACGAGTGAGACGCTCTACCGACTGAGCTAAGGCGGCAGCGCCCGCTAGTGTAGCCGGTCGGGCGGGCGGGTTCCGAATCATCCGGTGGCCCACCAGCCGCGGCTACTGGTCAGTCGATGATGGAGTTCTTGGCCAGGGCGGACATGGTCTTCCAGGTCGACCACGGGATGGCCCAGTCGTAGATGTCGCCGTCCGAGGGACCCAGCGTGACCGAGGTCCCGATCACCTCGACGGGGTCGCCGTAGATCGCCGACTCGAAGTACATCTTGGCGTCGTCCCAGGACAGGTTGATGCAACCGTGGGTCTTGTTGACGTTGGCCAACTCCCAGGCGGTGGTGCCGGGGTTGTTGTGGATGAATTCGCCGTTGTTGCTGATCCGGACCGCCCAGTACTCGGGCACATCCTTGTAGTGGTACTTGGGATTGCTCATCTTGTAGTTGGCCTGCTTGTCCATCACGACGTGGATCCCGGAGCGCGTCACCAGATCCTTGTTCAGGCCGTACTCGCTGTTCGGGTCATCACCCATGCCGAGTGAGGCATCGAACGTCCAGACCGTCTTGCCGTCCCGCTTGACGGTCATCCGGTGGGTCTTCGCGTTGGCGATCACCACCTGGTTGCGTCCGATGGTGAAGTCCACCGAGACATCGTCACCGCCGTACCATCCGTCGGCGAACTTGACGCCGTAGATGTTGGATTCCACATGCACCTTGGTGCCGGCCGGCCAGTACTTCTCGGGCCGGAAATCCAGCGACGGGTAGCTGTCGCCGTCGTGCGTGATCCACGCCCAGGAGCCCGCCACCTTTGGCGTAGTGGAAATCCTCACGTGTTTCTCGACCAGCGCCTTGTCCTGCGGGTTCATGCCGAACCGGACGATCACCGGGGCAGCCACCCCCACGACGGCGCCGTCGCCGGGTGAGATGGACGTGGTGATGGGTTCGATGGTGGTCGCGGTCCGGTAGCTGCCCTCGATGGTGGTCTGCACGCCGATCGAGTTCGTCGCGACGCCGGTGACGGTGTACGTCTTGCCGTATCCGAGCACCTCGCCGAGGGTCCAGCGGGTGCGGTCCTTGGACAGCGAGCCCTTGATCTTCTTCCCGTCGGCGTTGGTGAACGTCAACCAGGACAGGGTGCCACCGCGGACGGCGATGCTGATCTGATCTGCGGGGGCGACGTTCGTGCTGCCCAGTGCGGGCGTGCCGGTGACGGTGGCGGCGGCCGGCAGCGGATCCGCCGAGCTGGACGAGGTTTCGGCCGGCTCGGTGCTGGAGGACACCGTGCCCGGCGACGACGGGGTCGGGCTGGGCGACGTGCTCGGGTCGACCGCACCGGTCGGGGATGCCGAACCACCGGACGGCTCGACCACCGTGATCGGCGCGCCAGAGGCGGGAGTCGTCTGCGAACCGGATGCCGACCCGGACGACGGGTCCGAAGCGGATTGGGCGGGCGTCGACGGGGCGACGGAACCGTGGCCGACGCCACCCTGACCCGCCGCCTGGCTGGTTGCGGAGCAGGCCGCCAGCGCGGCGACCACCCCTACCGCGGCACCCAGCGCCAGCGCCTTGCGCCAGAGTCCGACCGACATCACCGCTCCATCCCGTCACCGCTCGACCGCGGGGAACCGTCACCGACCTACGGTCGACGCGACGGCGCCACCTCCACTGTCCCCCATTCGCCAGCCAGGACGTACCAAGCAGCCGCCCGGTTGCCAATTGATACCGAGACGTAATCATCTCGCGGGGAAGCCGACTGCCCGGCGACGCGAGAGGGGGCGTCCCGGGGCATTCGACTCGCACAGCGGCGTCAGCGCCGCCGGCGGGACTCGTAGGCCTTGCGCGCCCCGCACACCGACGCCCGCGGGCACACCTGGTGGGACCCGTCGCCGTTCAGCCGGATCACCAGCGAGTCGGCCGGCACCGAATGGGAAACCACGGTTCCCGGCCCGTCCGGGGTATCGACGGCCGCGCCCACCGGCGGCGCATTCTTCTTGAACTCCTGGTACAGCGGGTGCTCGTACTTCAGGCAGCACATCAGCCGCCCGCACGCCCCGGAGATCCGCATCGGGTTGACCGGCAGATCCTGATCCCGCGCCATCGCCAGCGTCACCGGCTCGTAGTCCTTGAGGAACGTCGAGCAGCAGGTGTCCCGGCCGCAGGAGCCGATGGCCCCGGTGGCCCGCACCGCATCGCGGGCGGCCAGCTGGCGCAGCTCGACCCGGGTGTGCAGGGTGGCCGACAGGTCGCGCAGCAGGGACCGGAAGTCGACGGTCTCCGGGGACGAGTAGTAGATGACGGTGCGCCCGGCGTCGGCCTGCGGGTCGGCGGCCAGCACCTTCATCGGTAGCTTGTGCTCGCGCACCAGCCGGCGGGTGGCGACCATCGTGCGCGCCTTGACCTGCCGGAGTTCCGCCTGAGCGGTGACGTCGTCGTCGGTGGCCATGCCGACCACGGTGGGAAAGCCCGAGGTGTCGTCGCTGATGTACTCGGCGGCCCACACCACGGTGCCGACCACCGGGCCGTGCTCGGTGGGCAGCAGCACCTTGTCCCCTACCTGCACGGACAGCGCGCCCGGGTCGGCGTAGTGCAGCTGGCCCCGGTCGACCAGCGTCACCGCGCACAGCATGCCCATGCTTGCGAGGTTACCGGGTCGCGCTGACCGATCTTCGCGGATCATCAGCATGCGCGGGCACCGTCAGCCGGCACGGAGCTGCATCATCAGCGACTCCAGCGCGATCTGTGGCTTGACGTTCTGTTCCAACGCCTGCCGGCAGGCCAGCACCGCGTCCAGCCGGCGCAGCGCGCCGTCGGCCCCGATCCGCTCCGCCGCGGTCTGCACGTCCCGGTCCAGGTCGGGGTTGAGCAGCGCGGAGGGCGCCCGCATCGCCCGCACGATCACATCCCGGTAGAAGCCCGACAGGTCCACCAGCGCCCGGTCCAGCACGTCCCGCTCGGTGCGGGTCGCGCGCGAGCGCTGCCGCCGCTCCAGCTCCTTGAGCGCCCCCGCGCTGCCGCGGGTGGCCGCCGCGGCGCCCTTGCCGGTGCCGCCGCCGCCGAGCGCGACCCGCAACTCCTCGCGCTCGGTCTCGTCGCGGCGCGCGGACTGGTCGACCGCCTCGGCCTTGGCCACCTCCAGCAGCTCGTCGGCCTCGGCGAACACGTCCGTCAGGGTGCGCAGCGCGCCCGGCACTGCGAGGACCCGGGCCCGGTGGTCCCGGCCGGCCTCGCTGCGGGCCAGGGCGCGCGCCCGGCCGACGTGACCGGCGCACACCGACGCCGCCCAGTGGGCCGTCTCGGGGTCGATGCCGTCCCGGGAGATCAGCACCTCGGCGATGGCCTCCGGGGCGGGCGTGGTCAGGTTCAGCACCCGGCAGCGGGAGCGGATCGTCACCGACACGTCGTCCGGGTGGGTGGACGGTGCGCACAGCAGGAACACGGTGTGCGCCGGGGGTTCTTCGATCGACTTCAGCAGCGCATTGGCGGCGCCCTCGGTGAGCCGGTCGGCGTCCTCGATGAGCACGATCTGCCAGCGTCCGGTGCTGGGGCGAGACGCGGCCCGCTGCACCACGGCTCGCATCTCGCGCACCGAAATGGACAGTCCCTCCGGCACCACGGCGCGCACGTCGGCATGCGTGCCGGCCAGCACGGTGCGGCACGCGGTGCAGACCCCGCACCCGCCCTTGTCGCACTGCAGGGCGGCGGCAAACGCCCGCGCTGCCACCGACCGGCCAGACCCGGGCGGGCCGGTGAACAGCCAGGCGTGTGTCATGGCGGCGCTGGTGCCGCTCGGGCCGCCGCGGCTGGCGGACACCGCCGCCCGGCATGCGGCCACCGCGGCACCCTGCCCGATGACGTCGGCGAACACTCCGTCAGACTCGGCCATTCACACCGCCCGGTAGACGCCGAGAAAGGCGGGGTGCCAGGGGATCCGCCGCCAGATCGGGGCCCCGACGAACGGGGCGTAGCTGCAGGTGCTCAGCGCGAACCCGTGCCGCGCGGCCAGCACCGAGAATTCCTTCCCGGAGGGCCGGTAGATGTGTGTCGGGTCCCGGTCGTAGGACCCGGCGTACATCCGGGCCTGGACCCTGTTGCCGATCGTGGGCAGGTGCGCCACCAGCAAGCCGCCGGGCCGCAACCGGCCGCGCACCGCGTCCAGCCCCGCCGCCGGATCCTCCAGGTGCTCGAAGATGTTGATCGCGGTGACCACGTCCACCGTCACCTCGAACGGGATGCCGTCGGTGAGGCTGCCGACCGCCAGATGGGCGCGGGGCAGCCGGCGGGACGCCTCGGCGATCGCGTAGTCGGACAGGTCCATGCCGTAGGGCTCGAACTCGCCGGCCATCCGCCGCAGGAAGAGCCCGAGCCCGCAGCCCACGTCGAGCAGAGCCCCGCGCGGCACCCGCTTGATGATCAGCCGGCGGATGTAGGAGTCCCGGACCCGGTCAACGACCCCCCGGGCACCGGACTCGGGACGCGACATCCGGTAGTAGTCCGCCGAATAGTCCGCCGCGCGCTCCGTGGACCGGTCCCCGGAGTCCGTCGCCTCGCCCACCGTTCGCCTCTTCCTCGCCCGAGCGCGCCGGCGAATCCGGCGCCCGGCCAACCTATCCCAGCGGGCCGTCAGACCCGGCGATCGGCGAGCTGCCGGCCGGGGTCGGCGGGTCCGTCGGGCGCCTCGGGAGCGGTGACGGAGTCGTCGGCGCCGGGTTCGGGGCCGGCCTCCGCAGCGGTGACGGCGTCCTGGAGCGTCGCCGTGGCGCCGGGCCGGGCCGGCGACCTGTCTCGCAGCACGGAGGACACTCGCTCCACGATCTCCGTGGGAATCGGCACCCCGGGTGCCAAGGGCGCCACCGTCACGTAGCGCTCCGGCGCGGACGCGGCCAGGTCCTGGTAGACCCGCCGCGGGTCCAGGTGCTCCTCTCCGGACCCGGTGTGTGCCCCACCCGCCACGCCGGCGGTCGCCGCGTCTTCGGTCCCGGAACCAGCACCGGCCACCTCATCACCGGGCACCGCCTGGTCGGCCGCCGCAGCAGCGGGCTCGACCAGGCCGGCCGGCAGGTCGACCAGCAGCGTCAGATCGGACCGGAGCCCGCCGGTGGCCCATGCCGCCAATCGGATGATGCGCTCCTCGGACAACCCGGCCTGCGCGCCGAACCGCACCACGGCCGCATCCACGTAGTCCCGGCACACGACCACCTCGCCGGCCTCCAGCGCGGGGCGCAGCCGGCCGTCCACCAGATCGGACAGGTCGGCCATGGCCCGCAGCGCGGTGGCCGGGGTGTCCTCCACGGCGACCACGGCCAGCGTGCCGGCCAGGTCCCCCACCCCGCCGGTCCCGTCACCGCCGGATGGTCTGCCGCCGGGCGCAGGCACCGCCCCGGACGGCACCGCCACCGGGCCGGCCAACTCGTAGCGCACCTGCCAGCCGTCGCCGCGCAGCTGCTCGGACAGCGACCGGGCGTACCGCTCGGTGGCCTCGACGTCGGCGCCGACCACCGCGATCAGTGCGCCCGGCAGGCTCTCCTCGGCGTCCAGGAATTCCCGCCGCCGGCCACCGATCAACCGGCGCAGCACGCGCTTGACCATGGCCCCGCGCAGCCCGCCCACCTGCCGGCCGGCGAAGATCGCCACTGCGATGGTCAGCACGCCACTGACGGCCAGCACGATCGCGGGACCGGACAGCACCATCCGGAACGCCCCGACCTGCACCAGGTGGAAGCCAATGCCGTTGGCCAGGATCGGCCCGGCCGCGATGGTACCCAGCAGGGTGATCCGCACCGAGGACATCACGAAGGCGAAGACCCGCCCGCGCAGCCGGTCGGACACCTCGTGGCCGATCATGGTGAACCCGGTGATCCAGGCGATCCCGGCGAACAGCCCCATGACCACCGAGGTGACGGCGGCGCCGACGAAGTCCTGCATCACGCTCATCACCAGCAGGGCGCAGCCGGCCACCCCGATGCCCAGCGTGAAGACCATCCGGCGCGGCACCGCGGGCAGCACCTTCGGCCCGATCAGCATGCCCAGCGCAAGCCCGGAGAACACCGCGCCGAATAGGATGCCGTACCCGGCGTTGCCGGCGCCCATGGTGGCGACGTAGGCCTGCGCTACGCCGGCCACCAGCCCGCCGGCCCCGAACGCGCCGAGGATGCCGACGTAGATCGCCCGCATCACTCGGGAGTTCTTGACGAACCCGACACCCTCCCGGATCAGTGAGAACACCGACTGCGCGGGCGGCCGCTCGCCCAGGAAGGCCGGGATCAGTCGACGGGTGGCGAACAGCACCGCCGCGGCCAGGAAGTAGCTGGCGGCGTCCAGCACCAGCGCGATGTTGATGGCCACCGCGGAGGTGCCGCTGATCAGCGCGCTGGCGGCCCCGGCATCCGCGACCGGGGGCGCGCCGAAGAACTGCGCGGTGGTGGCCAGCAGCGCGAACACCACCGCGGCCACCGGCACCATGCCGTACACGGAGACGTAGTTGAGCTGGTTGGCCACCGCCAGCCGCTCCCGCGGCACGATGTTCACCCACATCGCCTGCTTGGCGGGGTTGGAGAACAGCCCGACGCCCTCCACCAGGAACTGCGCGATCAGCAGCCAGGTCAGGTTTCCGGTGATGGCGATCGACAGGTACAGCAGACCTGCGATCGAGTCGCCGATGATGGCCACCGTGCGCCGATCGAACCGATCTACCAGCGCCCCGGCGATCGGGCCCAGGATCAGGTCCGGCAACAACCGGGTGAGCAGCACGCCGGACACGGCCGCGCCCTGGACGAGGTTGGAGCTGTCCTGGGTGAGGTAGGCCGCCAGCGCCGTGGTGGCCAGCAGGCCCAGCCAGTCGCCCAGGCTGGACACCGACAGCGCCATCCACATCCGGCGGAAGGCCGTGATCCGCAGCAGCACCCCGAGCGAATTCTGCCGCCGCGCCATCATCCGATCACCCGCCCGGGCCGGGGACACCGGCCGTCCGGGGCCACGAGGTGGCCGATCGCTGCGTCATTGGTTGAACAGGTCCGAGAGGCCGTCCAGGATCTTGCTACCGGCGCCGGAGGCCACCAGGAACAGGATCACGAACACCAGGGCGCCCCATGCACCGCCGGTCTTCTTCTTGGCGCCGGGCGTGCGCTGCGCCGGCCGGCGGGCCGGGGGGTAGGGCGCCGGATGGGCCGCCGGTCGTGATGGGCGAGCCTGCGCGGCCCCGGGGACGGGGAGAGCTGCGGGTGCGATCGCGGTCGGGTGGTTCGGGGTCGGCGCTGGCCAGCCGGGAGCGCCGGCAGAACCGGCCGGGTAGCCGACGGTATTCGGGTAGCCGGCCGGCGGCCGGGCCGTCGGATGGTGTGCGACGGCGGTGACGGCAGCCGTCGACGAACCCCGGCGGGAGGCGGCGGCGCCCGGGCCAGTGCCACCCCGGCTCGCCCCCGTGCCACCCCGGCCCGCCCCCGTGGCGCCACGGCTCGCGACCGCGGCGTCCCGACGGGCAGCGGCGGCTCGCCGGGCGGCCTCGGCGCGCTGCGCGGTACTGCCGCGCGCCGGACCGGACGGAACACCGGGAACGGGCGGCAGGTGCAGGTCGCGATCCCAGTCCTCCGGCGACGGCGGCATGGCCGTGGTCACCGCGGGCAGTTCGGGCACCGGGATCTGCGGCAGTGGCCCCGAGGCGGCGGCGTCGGACAGGTCGGCCTGCGGTGCGACAAGCGCATCGGGAAAGGTCTCCGGCCGCCATCGAAGCGGTGGCGGATCGTCCGTTCCGTCTACCCCCGACAGCGCGTCGGTGAACTGCGCATCCGACACGGCGTTCGACGTCATGGGCTCGATCGTATGCGTAGCGGCGAGGCGGACCGGTCAGGACCGGCTGGACGCCCGGCGGGCGGGAGCCTTGCCGGCCGGTGCCTTGCGGCCGCGCTTCGGCGCCGGGCCCCGGGCCCGGCGCTCGGCCAGCAGCTCCGCCGCGCGGTCGTCGGTCAGCGTGGCCACGTCGTCGCCCTTGCGCAGCGACGCGTTGGTCTCACCATCGGTCACATACGGCCCGAACCGGCCGTCCTTGACGACCATCGACTTGCCGGTGGCCGGGTCCGCGCCCAGCTCGCGCAGCGGCGGCGCGGCGGCGGCCTGCCGCCCACGGGTCTTGGGCTGGGCATACAGCGCCAGCGCCTCCTCCAACGTGGTGGAGAACAGCGCCTCCTCGGTGGGCAGCGAACGGGAGTCGGTGCCCTTTTTCAGGTACGGCCCGTACCGGCCGTTCTGCGCGGTGATCTCCTCGCCGGATTCCGGATCGGTGCCCACCACCCGGGGCAGCGTCAGCAGGAGGAGTGCGTCGGCCAGGCCGATGGTCTCCAGGCTCATCGACTTGAACAGTGACGCGGTGCGCGGCTTGATCGCGCCCTTGCCCTTGGTGGGGGTGCCCTCGGGCAGCACCTCGGTGACGTACGGCCCGTATCGGCCGTCCTTGGCGACGATGGTGTGCCCCGTCTGTGGATCGACGCCGAGCTCGTTGTCGCCGGAGGCCGCCTGCGCGAACAGCGCCTCCGCCACCTGTGCGGTGACCTCGTCGGGGGCCAGGTCGTCGGGCAGGTTCGCTCGCTCGGTAGCCGACCCAGCCGGCCCAGCCGGCCCGGTCGACGGATCGCCGTCGGCACCCGCCCCGGCCGTGGCGCCGTCGCCGTCGCCGTCACCCGCGGTACCGTCCGCCGCGGTGGCGCCGGCTCCGCCGTGCACCGGTCGCTCCAGGTAAGGCCCGTACCGGCCCACCCGGACCACCACGGTTCGCCCGGCGGAGTCGGTCAACAGCGGCAGCGAGTTCACCTCGCGGGCGTCGATGGTCTCCATCCGGTCGCCGACCAATTTCTTCAGTCCGCCGGAGCGGCCCACCGATCCGGTCGGGCCGACGTCGCCGCCGAAGTAGAACCCGGTCAGCCACGGGGTGCGGTGCAGCCGGCCGGTTGCGATGCCGTCCAGCTCGTCCTCCATCGCGGCGGTGAAGTCGTAGTCCACCAGCCGCGGGAAGTGCTGCTCCATCAGCCCGACCACGGCGAACGCCACCCAGGACGGCACCAGCGCGGTCCCCTTGCGCCACACGTAACCCCGATCGGTGATGGTGCGGATGATCGAGGCGTAGGTCGACGGCCGACCGATGCCCATCTCCTCCAGCGCCTTGACCAGGCTCGGCTCGGTGTATCGGGCCGGCGGCGAGGTGACGTGCCCGGCCGGGGTGACGTCGTCGACCGACAGCGCCTGACCCTGCACCAGCGGGGGGAGCTTGGGCTGTGCTTTGTTCCGGGCTTGATCCCGGTCCTGATTCCGGGCACCGCGTCGACCACCCCCGTCACCGCCCGCGGCGTCGGTCCCCGAACCCGCGTCACCGCCGGCCGCGTTGCCAGGGTTCTCGGTGTCCTCGGTGTCCACGGTGTCCGCAGTGTCCTCATAGGCCCGCTGATAGCCGGGGAACGTGATGGTCTGCCCGCTCGCGGTGAACACCAGCTCGCGACCCGCGCCGTCCACCGTCACCGACGCGGTGATGCGCGCCGTCACCGTCCGGCCCTTGGCATCCGCCATCTGGGACGCGATGGTGCGCTTCCAGATCAGCTCGTAGAGGCGGAACTCGTCGCCGGACAGCTGCCCGGCGACCTGACCGGGCGTGCGGAACGCCTCACCGGCCGGCCGGATCGCCTCGTGCGCCTCCTGCGCGTTCTTCACCTTGCGGGTGTACTGGCGCGGGGCGGCCGGCACATATTCCGGGCCATACAGCTCGCGCGCCTGCGCCCGGGCCGAATCCAGCGCGGTCTGGGACAGCGTCGTCGAGTCGGTCCGCATATAGGTGATGTAGCCGTTCTCGTACAGCCGCTGCGCGGTGCGCATGGTCCGCTCGGAGGAGAAGTGCAGCTTGTAGCCGGCCTCCTGCTGCAGGGTGGACGTCATGAACGGCGGTGACGGGCGCCGGGTGAACGGCCGGTCCTCCACGGAGGTGACGCTGGCACTGCCACCGGCCAGCGCCCCGGCGAGCTGCCGCGCGGACGGTTCGTCCAGCAGCAGGACGTCGGTCTGCAGATCCGCCCGGATGGCGCCGGTGGCCGGGTCGAAGTCCTTGCCGACCGCCAGGCGCAACCCGTCGACGGTGGACAGCGAGCCGGTGAAGGCGGTGCCATCGGCGGCCTGGCCCTGGGGGGTAAAGGTGGCGTCGATGCCCCAGTACCCGCCGGACACGAATGCCATCCGGGCCCGTTCCCGCTGCACGATGATCCGGGTGGCCACCGACTGCACCCGGCCCGCCGACAGCCGCGGCATGACCTTCTTCCACAGCACCGGGGAGACCTCATAGCCGTACAGCCGGTCCAGGATGCGGCGCGTCTCCTGGGCGTCCACCAGGTCCTCGTCCAGCTCGCGCGGTTGCTCGGCGGCGGCCCGGATGGCGGCGGGGGTGATCTCGTGGAACACCATCCGCCGAACCGGAACCGTGGGCTTGAGAGTCTGCAGCAGGTGCCAGGCGATAGCCTCGCCCTCGCGGTCCTCATCCGTGGCCAGATACAACTCGTCGGCACCCTTGAGCAGATCCTTGAGCTTGGCGACCTGCGCCCGCTTGTCCGGCGGGACGATGTACAGCGGTTCGAAACCGTCGTCGACGTTGACCCCGAGGCGCGCCCACGGCTCGCCCTTGTACTTGGCCGGGACGTCCGCGGCGCCGCGTGGCAGGTCGCGGATGTGGCCGACGGAGGACTCCACGACGTAACCGCGGCCCAGGTAGCCCGCGATCGTGCGCGCCTTATGCGGCGACTCCACCACCACCAGCTTCACGCCGGTTCCGGGTCCCCCGGTCGGTGCTGCCGCCTTGCGTGTTGGCATGGGGTGTTCACGTGCTCCCATCAGGTGTCGATGCCGATCGGCGCTGCCGTCCCGTCGGGCGCCCCGAGGGCGCGACGGGGGCGGGTGCCGTCGGGTGCAGGATGCCAGAAGACGAGCCGGTCCCGCCGGGCACCCCCGCCGACCTGCGTGATCGTGCCGGTTGCGGCCGCTACCGGTGCGCAGCCGGGAAGGCGGCCGGCGGCGACCCGGGTGGCGGGCTACCCAGCAGCTCGGCCAGCCGCATCAGCCGGCGATAGCCCACCACCCGTAGCGCGGGCCCGCCGGCCCGGACTCCGAGGATCGACCCCGCCACCCCCGACCGGGAGCAGGCCGCGGCGAGCGGCTCGTACGTTTCCGGGGCGTGCGAATCCAGGCCGAGCAGGAAGCCGGCACCCGGCGCCTCGGCGCGGCGACCGGCGGACAGCGTCCAGCAGCGCAGCAGGCCAGCACCCAGCACCAATCCGGGCGGCACGGCCTTGACGGCACCCCGCGTCCACGCATCCGCCACCGGGGCGAGCTCCGGCAGCCAGTCGGTGCGCACCAGGACGATGCTCGCGGCGTCGCGGGTCCGTCCCGCGGACCGGGCCGCACTCGCCTGCGCGGGCACGTCCCGGACCAGGAACTCGCGCAGCAACGCGTCGGCACGCCACTGCCCGTCCAGCAGGATGGACAGCCGGGCCGACACGCCCCGGCGGGCCACCTGGCCGTGCGCCGCCAGCAGCCCGCCCAGGTCCTCGGGACGGGGCTCGGCCAGGTCGGCGGAGAACAGCGACAGCTGGGTCACGGGTGGTCACGGTACTGCTCGCTCGACCCGCCAGCCGCGAGGGCTGCCTGCCGCGGCTGGCCGTCAGCCGGTGGTCGGCGACGCCCCGTCGTCACTGCTCCCACCGCCGTTATCGGTCATGAATGCCTTGCAGGCGGGGATCTCGCGCAACTGCTGCTGCGTCGCGTCGTCCAGATCGAACTGATCCATGCCGTCCAGCACGCCGCTCGTCTGCTCGTTGGCCTTGGCGATGGCAGCGTCCAGCGCCTGCTCGTCGGTCGCATCGGCCGCCGCGATGTCCTCGGCTGCCTGCTTCATGACGGGGCCGGCGGAGGCCAGGGTCTGCACCATCGTGCTGGCCAGCTTGTCCCCGTTGTCGAACGTCGGCGGCGGGAGCGCGCCCAGGGTCTTGGCCGCTGCGGTGAACGCATCCCCCATGGCGTTGAAATTGGTTACGTAGGTCTGCTGCTTGGCGGCGCCGGTGGCCGACGGATCCATGTTCATCATCGTGGTGAACACCGGCCCGAGCCCGGTACAAAACGCACTGAACCAGGCGGCGCTCTGGCCCTCGATGTCGCCGCCTGCGGTGATGGTCGTGGCGCCGGTGCCGGAACCCGAATCCGAATCCGCACCCGCGTTTCCGGTCTGCTCGGCTCCGGTGGCGCCGCCACCGCTGGCCGATGCCGGGCCCGCGGTTGCGGACCCGACCACCGACGAAGCGCCGGAGGCGCCGCTGCCGGTCTCGGCGGTGCCCGCGGTGCTGCCGCACGACGCGAGGGCAAGCGCTCCGACCGCCGCCAGTGCAACCAATGACTTTCTGAGCATGACTCATCCCTTCCCCGACGAACCGGGACTACCACCGCCCGCCCCGATGGACGGCCCCCGGCAGGTGTCGCGGGTGAGCCGGCTACGGCCCACACCCCACGACCGCCGCGTACGCTACCGGGCTCGGTCCGGATCTGCGGGAAATCGGCGAAACCCGACCGGGTCCGAGGTCGGCGTCAGACCCCGGACGCCGTGCTGGCGTCCGGGCCCTGGCGACCGGACTGTGATCAGGCCGCGGCGGCGGCCGCCGGCGCGCCGTCGTGCAACTGCGAGGCGCGACGCTTGGAGACCACCACGGCAACCACGATGACGGCCAGTGCGATGATCGCGATCAGCACGCGCAGCCAGGGCAGGTCCGAATCGCCCACCGACAGCAGCACCACGGCGGGAGCGACCAGCACCGACACCAGGTTCATCACCTTGATCAGCGGGTTGATGGCCGGCCCGGCGGTGTCCTTGAACGGGTCACCCACGGTGTCGCCGATGACCGTGGCGTCGTGCGCCTCGGAGCCCTTACCGCCGTGGTTACCGTCCTCCACCAACTTCTTGGCGTTGTCCCAGGCACCACCGGAGTTGGCCAGGAACACGGCCATCAGCACACCGGTGGCGATGGCACCGGCCAGGAACCCGGCCAGCGGACCGACGCCCAGGCCGAAGCCCACGGCGATCGGGGCGAACACCGCCAGCAGGCCCGGGGTGGCCAGCTCGCGCAGCGAGTCGCGGGTGACGATGTCCACCACCCGGCCGTACTCCGGCTTGCCGGTGCCCTCCATGATCCCGGGGATCTCCCGGAACTGGCGGCGCACCTCGAACACCACGGCGCCGGCCGCGCGGGACACCGCATTGATGGCCAGGCCGGAGAACAGGAACACCACCGCGGCACCGAGAATCACACCCACCAGGGTGTTCGGCGAGACGATGTTGGTGATGAACGACGACAGGCTCGCCGCCGCGGAACTCGCCGCGCCACCGGCCGAGGCCAGCGCGTCGCCGATGGCATTCGAGTAGGAGCCGAACAGCGCCGTCGCGGCCAGCACGGCGGTGGCGATGGCGATGCCCTTGGTAATCGCCTTGGTGGTGTTGCCCACTGCGTCCAGGTCGGTCAGGATCTGCGCGCCGTGCTCGGACACCTCGCCGGACATCTCGGCGACACCCTGCGCGTTGTCCGACACCGGGCCGAAGGTGTCCATCGCGACGATGACGCCGACCGTGGTCAGCAGACCGCAGCCGGCCAGCGCGACCGCGAACAGCGCCACGAACAGCGAGCCGGACAGCAGGAATGCCCCGTAGACGGCGGCGCCGATGACGATGGCCGTGTACACCGCGGACTCCAGGCCCAGCGAGATGCCGGACAGGATGACGGTCGCCGGGCCGGTCAGTGAGGTGGCGCCGACCTGCTGCGTCGGCTTCTTGTGTGTATCGGTGAAGTAGCCGGTCAGCCACAGGATGATGGTGGCCAGCACGATGCCGATGATCACCGCGATGAACGCGATCAGTGCCGGGTTGCCGCCAGAGGCCACGGCGTCGGAGCTGGCGCCGGGCAGGTCCTGGAAGGAGGACGGCAGGTAGACGAACGCCGCGACGGCGCACAGCACAGCGGAGATGGCCGCCGAGATGTAGAAGGACCGATTGATCGTGGCCAGGCCGCTCTCGCCGGCTCGCGCCTTGGTGACATACACGCCGATGATGGCGGTCAGCACACCGATGGCCGGCACGATCAGCGGGAAGATCAGACCCTTGGTGCCGAAGGTGGCGCTGCCCAGGATCAGGCTGGCCACCAGAGTGACGGCGTAGGACTCGAACAGGTCGGCGGCCATGCCGGCGCAGTCGCCCACGTTGTCGCCCACGTTGTCGGCGATGGTGGCGGCGTTGCGCGGGTCGTCCTCCGGGATGCCCTGCTCGACCTTGCCGACCAGGTCGGCGCCGACGTCGGCGGCCTTGGTGAAGATGCCACCGCCGACCCGCATGAACATGGCGAGCATGGCGGCACCGAAGCCGAAGCCCTCCAGCACCTTGGGAGCGTCGCCGGTGTAGACCAGCACGACCACCGCGGCACCCAGCAGGCCGAGGCCGGTAGTAGCCAGGCCGACCGCGCCGCCGGTGCGGAACGCGATCTGCATGGCCTGCTCGCGGCCCTCGCCATTGGCGGCCGCCGCGACCCGGACGTTGGCGCGCGTGGCCAACCACATGCCCAGATAGCCGATCGTGGCGGAGAACGCCGCCCCGACCAGGAAGAAGATGGACCGGCCTATCCGCTCGCCCCAGCCGTCTGCGGGAAGCACCAGCAGCAGCAGGAACACGATCACCACGAAGACCGACAGAGTGCGGAACTGCCGGCCGAGGTAGGCCGCTGCGCCCTCCTGGACCGCTCCGGAGATCTCCTGCATCTTCGGGGTGCCGGTGCCGGCGGCCAGCACGCCCGCCCGCAGCACGAACGCGATGGCCAGGGCGACCAGCGCGACGACCCCGACGATGATGACGATGGTCTTGTCGCCACCGGACACGGTCAGTTCGGCCGCTCTGACTCCCGGCGGCGCGGCAAGCAAGTGGGGCATCTGCTCCTGATCCTTCGCACAGTGCGCCCGCCGCAGGGGTGCGGACCGGCGCTGGTCGACAGACATGAGTGCGCCGGTAACCCGGCGTCAACTGCGACAACTCTAGGGCACCCGGGGGGCGGTCCCGTCCCGCGGGTCGCGCGGCGGGCTTCCGCGCGGTGACGGTCCGTGGCAGACTGGCCGGGTTATGGCGACCCAGACCCTGCTGACCCGTCGGCTGCACATCGATCTGCAGCGGCTGACCAGCGCCGCCTGTCGCACTCTCATCTGACCGGTCCGCCGCAGCACCGCGCGGCCGGCGGCGTCGCCTCCCGCGTCTGGCATGTCGCCCGCAGCTGATCGCCCGGCATGTCGCCCGCAGCTGATGCCGCCCCGCCGCTTCGCACCTGTACGGACCGCTCGCGCAGCCTCGTCCCGGCCTGCCTGAGCCACCGACCCCGGGGTCCCCGGGTTCGCATGGATCAACTTGCTCGGCATGCACCAAGTTCGCCCCAGCAGTCACATGCGTCACATTTCGGCGACCTTGACGCATGCCCGACGGCCACCGTCATCCTCCCGACATCACAGAAGGTCACATTCGCATGTCATCCACCTCCCCCGGAGCGCCGTCGCGCCCAGCGTCGGAATCATCATCGGCGTCCCCGTCCGCCTCCTCGTCACCCGCTCGGCCCTCGCGTAATCCGCTGGTCCGCATCCCGTTCGGCATCCAGGTGCTGCTGGGCCTGGCGCTCGGCCTGGTGCTGGGCTTCGTCGCCCGCTCCACCGACGCCGTCTGGTTGACCGACACGCTGACCACCGTCGGCAAGATCTTCGTGCAGCTGCTGTACCTGGTGGTGCCGCCGCTGGTATTCGCGGCCCTGGTGGTGTCCATCACCAACCTGCGCGGGGTGGCCGGCGCCGCCCGGCTGGCCGGCAAGACATTGGCGTGGTTCGCCGGCACTGCGCTGATCGCGGTGACGATCGGCATCGTGCTGGGCGCGATCACCTCGCCCGGTCGCGGCTTTAACGTCTCGAATCTGACCAGCCAGGACGTGCCCGAGCACACCGGCAGCTGGCTGGACTTCCTGACCGGCATGATCCCGTCCAACCCCATCGACGCGTTCTCCGGCGACGGCCGGGTGCTGCAGATCGTGTTCCTGGCAGTCGTGGTGGGGATCGCCGCCGTCAAGCTCGGGGCGAAGGCTGACCCGTTCGTCACCTTCACTCGCTCGCTGCTGGACATCGTGCAGAAGGCCCTGTGGTGGGTCATCCGGCTCTCGCCGCTGGGTGTGTTGGGCCTGATCGGCAAGTCGGTGGCGTCCTACGGCTGGGACCTGCTAGCCCCGTTGGCGACCTTCACGGTGGACGTGTACGTCGGTTGCGCGATCGTGCTGCTGGTGGTCTACCCGCTGCTGCTGTCGCTGGTGGCCCGGGTGAACCCGGTGCGCTTCTTCGCCGGAGCATGGCCGGCGCTGCAGCTGGCCTTCGTGTCCCGTTCGTCGGTGGGCACCATGCCGGTCACGCAGCAGGTCGTGACGCGACTCGGCGTGCCTCGGGCCTACGCGTCCTTCGCGGTGCCGCTGGGGGCCACCACCAAGATGGACGGCTGCGCGGGCGTCTACCCGGCACTGGGCGCGATCTTCGTGGCCAACGCCTACGGGGTACAGCTGGGCGTCAAGGAGTACCTGCTGATCGTGGTGTGCTCCGTGGTGGGCTCGGCGGCGACGGCCGGTCTGACCGGTGCGCTGGTGATGCTGACCCTGACCCTGTCCACGCTGGGGCTGCCGCTGGAGGGCGTGGCCCTGCTGCTGGGCATCGACGCGATGCTGGACATGATGCGCACCATGACCAATGTGGCCGGGCAGGCGGTGGTGCCGATCCTGGTGGCGGCCGGAGAGGGAACCCTGGACCGGGAGGCGTTCGACTCCGCCGGCGGGCACGCCCTGGAGGCGCCGCTGGCCGGTGACGGAATCGACGGCTCCGGTGACGTGGGCTCCGGAGATCGCTCGGCTCGCGACGTGCGCTCGTTGCAACCGGCCTGAGCCGGCCCCGTCGCTGACCCACACCGGCCCAACCTCGCCGGGCCGCCGTCCGAGCAAGGGTTTCATCGTCCTAGCAGGGTCCCCAACCATTGCCGGGATCACGAAACCCTTGCTCGGACGGGGCGACTACCCCCGCGGGGCCGTCGCTCGGACGGCGCAGGCAACCCCGCGAGGCCCTGGCCAAGACGCGGCGCTTGCGCGGAGCCCGTTCCGGCGGGCAGCACAATGGGGCGGTGACGAGCATCGCGGACGCGCAGCCCCTGCCGGCGGCCGCGGACCTGCTCGCCCTGTTGCGCAGGGTGTCCGGGCCGGAGCCGATCCGGCACGTGCAGCACATCCCGCCGCGCCCGGGCCGGCCGGCTCCATGGCCGGCCTGGGCGGCGCCGGAATTGGTGACGGCGCTGCGGGCGCGGGGCATCGATCGGCCGTGGGCGCACCAGGTCGCGGTAGCCCAGGCGGCTCACTCGGGGCGCGATGTCGTCGTCTCCACCGGCACCGCGTCCGGCAAGTCGCTCGGCTACCAACTGCCGGTGTTGTCCGCGCTGCTCACCGATCCCAAGGCGTGCGCGCTGTATCTGTCCCCCACCAAAGCGCTCGCCGCGGACCAGTTCGAGTTCCTGGAGTCGCTGGCGCTGCCAGGGATCCGCCCGGGCCCGTACGATGGCGACACCGCGCTGGCGGACCGGGACTGGGCGCGCGACCACGGCCGGTTCATCCTGACCAACCCCGACATGCTGCACGTCGGAGTGCTGCCGCTGCACGCCCGATGGTCGCGAGTATTGCGCCGCCTGGCGTTCGTGATCATCGACGAATGTCACGCCTACCGAGGGGTTTTCGGCTCTCACGTGGCGCTGGTGTTGCGCCGGCTGCGCCGGATGGCGCGGTTCTACGGTTCGGATCCGGTGTTCGTCCTCGCCTCGGCGACCGTCGCCGACCCGGCGGGTGCCGCCTCCCGGCTGATCGGGTCGCCCGTGCTGCCCGTCACCGACGACGCAGCACCGCACCCGGGCGCGGACTTCGTGCTGTGGGAGCCTCCGCTGTTGCCGGACTCCGACGTCGCCGGCGCCGAAAGCAGCGCCCCACAACGGCGTTCCGCGTCGGCGGAGGCATCCCGGATCATGGCGGAACTAGTCGCATCCGGAACTCGGACACTGACCTTCGTCCGGTCCCGGGCCGGCGCCGAGCAGGCCGCCATCACCGCGCGACGCATCCTGTCCACCACTGCACCGAGCCTGGCGGACAAGGTGTCGGCCTACCGCGGCGGTTACCTGCCGGAGGACCGGCGAGCGCTGGAAAGAGCCTTCGACGCAGGGGATCTGGTCGGGGTGGCGTCCACGAATGCGCTGGAACTCGGAGTGGACATCGCCGGCATCGACGCGGCGGTGCTGGCGGGCTATCCGGGCACCCTGGCGTCCGTGTGGCAGCAGGCCGGGCGGGCCGGACGCGGCCGGAACCGGGCACTGGTGGTGTTTGTGGCCCGGGACGACCCGCTGGACTCCTACCTGGTGCACCACCCCGACGCGGTGTTCGACAAGCCCGTCGAGATGACGGTGACGGACCCGACCAACCCGTACATCCTCGGTCCGCACCTGGCCTGCGCCGCCGCCGAGAACCGTTTGCAGGATGAGGATCTCGACCTGTTCGGCGGCGACGTGGCTCGGCTTGTGATGCGACGACTGGTCGTCGATGGGGTGCTGCGCGATCGGCCGACTGGGTATTACCTGGCCGGCCATCGGCATCCGGCCGACGGGATCGGCCTGCGCGGCTCCGGCCGGCAGGTCGCCGTGGTGCAGGCCGACACCGCGCGCCTGCTGGGCACCGAGGATGCCGCGCGCGCCTGCGCAACCGTGCACCCCGGCGCGGTGTACCTGCACCAGGGTCGCAGTTACGTGGTGCGCGAATTGGACTGGGACGCCGGTGTCGCACTAGTGGACGCCGATCGGCCCGATTGGACCACCATCGCGCGCTCGGTATCCAGCGTGCAGATCCTCGATACCGTTTCGACGCAGCGCCTTTCGGGTGGTCTGACACTGTGCACCGGATCCGCCCGGGCCACCGAGCAGGTGGTGGGCTACCTGCGCCGGCGGGGCGACGGCACGCTGATCGACGCGGTGGGCCTGGACATGCCCGAGCACACCCTGACCACGCGCGCGGTCTGGTACACGATCCCGCTGTCGGCGCTGCGGGACATCGGTGTCGCCGAGGGCAGCACGGCCGGGGCGTTGCACGCGGCCGAGCATGCCGCGATCGGGCTGCTGCCGCTGTTCGCCGGATGCGACCGATGGGATATCGGCGGGCTGTCCACGGTGGCGCACCCCGACACCGGGGAACCCACCGTCATCGTGTACGACGGCTACCCCGGCGGCGCCGGTTTCGCCGAGCGCGGGTATGCGGTGGCGGGCGCCTGGCTCACCGCCGTGCGGGACTCGGTGCGAGACTGCGCGTGTCGATCCGGTTGCCCATCGTGCGTGCAATCACCGAAATGCGGCAACGGAAACCAGCCACTGGACAAACCCGGGGCGGTAGCGGTGTTGGACCTGGTCACCGAGGCGCTCGGCGCAGCCCCAGCCCGGTAGCCGCGGGCGTCGCACCCGGGGCGCATGCACGAACGTGGCGGTTTTGTGACGGGTGTGGCTGCTGGGGCGCACTTCGCGCATGCTGGCCACGTTGATCCATGCGGGCGAGGGGGACGGGCGCGCCCGGTCACCCCCTCTCGCACACCCACCCGTCCGGCATCTCTCCGGACGCCAGGAACTCCGTCAATTGCGCGCTCGCCGGCCATGTCAGGGCGGTGTCGGCCTGGGCATAGAGGATCTGCTCCTCCTTGGGGTTGTGCGAGGCGAGCAGGTCGACGAGTTGCTGGCATAGCTCGGCGACCCGGGCATCGGCGGTGCCGGCTCGAAGCAGCGGCTCCAACTCGTCCATCACGTGCCACATTGAGCCGTGCTCGGCCAGCATCACCATGACGGGCGCGAACATGCCCGCCTGGCGCAGCGGCGGGAACAGGATCGCCTCCTCCAGGTAGATGTGCCTGCGCTGCGCAGCGATCGCGGCCAGCATGCCGTCGGTCGTGGGGCTGCCGCCGGCTCGGCCCGCAAGGAACGCCTCGATGCCGGCGTCGATGTCGGTGTGTTCCTTGGTCAGCGCCTTGGCCAATGCCTGGGTCACAACGCCCTCCTTATTAAACACGGGATCAGTCGTGAAAACTGTACACCGCGACCTTCGGAGACGACGTGGCGGAGACGGGAACGGCGGAGGGAGCGCGGGCGTCCCACGGGCATGATCGTCTTGCGTCATCCCGCGGTGGCCCGCGCTCTCGTGGGCGTGTTGGTGCTGGCCGGCCTCGTCACCGGTTGTTCGACCGTCCCCGACCGGTCCGCGGCCGCCGACGCGATCACCGACCGGCTCCGCGCGTTGCCCGGAGTCCTCGCCGTGGACGGGCAATACGCCAACGGCATGGTCGAGGGCGTCTCCTACCACGTCGACATCCGGATGGACGGACGGTCCGACCTGCCCCAGCTGCTGGCCACCGTCGACACCTTCTACGACGGGCTGGCCGGTGCCGACTTTGCCGGCCACACCAGCCGTTACATGGTTCGGCGCGGTGACGACCTGATCCAGGTATTCGGCGACGACCGGTACCGGGAGCGACCCACCGACGACGTCCGCCGGTGGGTCGAACTGACCGATCAGGTGCCCGGCGCCCTGCGCTGGGCGGTCGGGCCGGACCCGGCCACCGACATCCGGTCGATCTCGGTGGACCTGCCCGACGATGTCGCGCTATCCGATGCGATGGCCGCGCTAGCCGCGCGCGCCCCCGATCTGGCGGACCGACGGTGGATCATCCGCTGGCATCAACTGCGGCTGGACCTGATGGGCGCCCCCTACCCGCCGAGGCGGGTCATCGCGACGGTCGAGCCGCTCGTCGCGGACGGCGACTGGTCGGTGACCTACGACCCGGCGGCCGACCCGGCGCTGGAGATGGCCGTGTGGGCGCCGAACCCAGAACGGATGGAGGACACCGCTCGCGCGCACCTGCCAGCGGTGGTCGCACTGCACATACCGGTGCGATACACGGTGCGCGGCACCATGACCGATCCAGCCGAGGTGCTGGTGGGTGGTTGCCTGCGAACCGGGTCGCAGCTGCAGCAGCGGCTGAATGCCGAGTTCGGAGGCTGTTGACCCGCGCGGTGCGGTCCGGCGCGGACGCAGCGGAGGCCAAGCGAGTGGACCAGGTGTTCGCGGCAGGCGGTTGCGCCGCGCCCCTCACCCCACCGTCGCGGCAACAGGGCCGGCACGGGCGCGGCCGGTGGCCGACGCCGCCAGCGGACCGATGCGGGCGGCGACGGTCACGGTCAACAGGATGTCGGCCCCCTCCAGCGTGCATCGCTGCACGGCCGCGCCGTTGGACTCCGTCACCGCCGTTGCCTGCCGGCACGCCGCCGGCGCCCCCTGGGGCACGATCGCCGCGCCGGCGAGGGCTCCCAGATCGGCCGCGGTCTCCGCCCGGTGGCGAGCCAGCAGAGCGGTGCCGAGCTGCAACGCGAGCCCGGTGACGGCCAGCAGCACCATGGCGCACACGCACGCCAGGACGGTGGACACCCCGGCGTCACCGTCACCGCCGTCACGTCCGCTCCGCACGACGCGACGCGGCACCCGGCATGCCCGACGGCCGGTCACCGCCCCGAGGTTCCCGGCTCGCGCGCCGCGATCGCGGTGGCATCCAGGCGAATGCCGGGCAGCAGGTGACCCAGCGGCGGCGCCGATACCCGCGCGGTCACCAGATCGCCGCCCGACAGGTCCAGCACCGCGCCGTTCGGAGCCAGTTGCTCGACCGCGGCACGTGCACCGTCCTGATCGCCCCGGGCGGCCAGCCGTGCCGCCTCCCCCGCAGCGTCGGTGACCCGGACCGCGGCGATCAGGCACGCGATGCCCGCCAGGCACAGCATCAGGACCACCACCAGCGAGCTGAGCGCGACCGCCGACTCCACGGTGACGCTGCCCTCGTCCGACTCGCGGACCGGAGCGCCGGCGCCTCGCCGGAACCGCCCGGCAACAACGCCCGTCACCGGTATTCACCACTGCGGCGACAGCGCCGACTGGACCAGGTTCGTCAGCCCCGTCACGATCGAATCACCGGTGACGATCTTGTACAGCACCGCCGCGAACGCCGCCGCCACCACGGTGCCGATCGCGTACTCCACCGTCGTCATTCCCGCGTCGGCACCGTACGCGAGGCGCCGCCGAATCCTGTTGCCCCAGCGCCGAATTCGCCTAACCATGATCACCCTGCCTTCCCGAGCCGTGCGCACCACGACCCGGATCAGGATCTCGCACAGACGTCGCCATCCAGGAGTTCCGCCACAGAATGTGGATGAACATCGGACAGGGGGATAGCCAGGCACCACAACTGTGGCGGGTGCTAGCCGGCCGCCGACCCGGACCAGACCGAGCCGTCACTGACATTGCAACGGCATGGTCCGGGCGCACCACGATGGGGCCGGTCCTATCCACGCTCTCGAACGTGAACGTCAGTGGACCATCAGATCAGGCCGTCACCGCTCCCAGCGAGATCCCGGATCGAGCGCAACACGGCCAACGGCACTATCGCGGAGGTAGCCGGATTATTGGGGCTGGTGTCGTGGATCAGGTCGAAGCGGTAATCGCCGCAGTCGCTGTCGACCTCGATCACGTGCCGGGTTCGGGTGGCCGCCGGATCGGCCACCATCACCACCTCAACCCGATCAAATGCCCCGGCAGCGATTCCCACCGCCGCGGCAATATTCGCCGACTTGGGAAAGGCTCGGGCAACCTGCAGCGGCGACCCTCGGCCTACCTCGATCAACTCCTCCGCCGCCTGCAACCGACCGACCAGCACCGGGTCCATCCAACCCTGGACAAGGGTCGACGGGAGCTTCGAGCTTGTCATCCTGACACCGCGTAGCGCGCCGCCGATGGCTGCGGCCCTGATGATCTCCAGGCCACCGACCGCTCCGGTACACACCCGCATGCGGCCGGGGCCGGAGCGCAGACGCGCACGTAGATCGTCATCGACCAGCGCGCCGACGGACAGCACCAAAAGGTCGGTACCGTGGCCCACGACGGCCGGTCCGTGCTCGGCCACCGCTCCCTGTCCGGCCGCCTCGACGATGAGATCCGATCGCTCAATCAGGTTTGGTAAGGGACACAGCCGGGAATCGATCCAGGCATCTTCCGAATGCCGCCCGGATGCGACGACGCCTACCAACTCAGCGCCCGGGACCGCCCCAGCATCCAGCGCCTCGATCACCGTCCGACCGATGGCACCCCGGCCGATCAGGCCGACCCGGAAGGGTGTGGTAGATCCTGCGCCGTCCATCAGAAGTGCCGCGTGACAGTGGTGAGCGACTGATTGACGATCTCGCGAATCATCGTCACGCACGATGTCGACGCTTCGCCGGCGACGCCGTCCAGCCGGTAGGCCACGCGGCCGGACCCGCCGTCGACCAGGTCCAGGTCGATACAGCGAGACAGGATCTTGTGCTCTTCATCGGGGGTGACGACGATGTCCGGCCGTTCGAAGCCCACCGCCAGCGTCCCCACCAGACCGTAGGCGCCCCAGTTCGAGATCGCCACCGGGAACATATGCTTGACCTTGGTGACGGTGATGATCCCGCCGCCACAGCCACATTTGCACGTGCGGCCGTTCGAGATCAGATCGCGCGCGGCATCGTAAACGCTTCCGAAGCCAATCTCGTTGCCCCCATCGCCGATGCCGACGGTGAGCTTTCCCGCCTCGTTCATGACGTTCACGATCGGGTCTACGTAGGCGCGCATGCCTTCGCGGGAGACGCCCGTCACCGAGTGCTGGATTCCCTTTTCGTTGACACCGAGCTTTTCGGTGACGATGAGCGCGTCGAGCGCATCGGCGATCCGCTGGTGCTCCGGCGTCTCACGTTCCATCGGCAGCGCCGTCACCGGCACATCCACCCCTAGCAGGCCGTTCATGCCCAGCACACCATCGATGCAGGCTTCCTCGGTGAAGATCTCCACGTCGAATCCGATCGCCCGCAGCCCCCGGGCCATCGCCGATGCTCCGGGAGGACCATCGCTCTCGCCCTTCGGGAAGCGCAACGTGTCCGCCGCGCCGGTGATGATCCCGACCTTGGCGCCGGGCATGGCTTTCAGGTCGGTGACGATCTTATAGGTGACGGGCGCATCCTGAGCACACAGGTCGTACAGCGAGCCGATGTCCTCCCGTGGCATGCCGTTGGGGCGCATCCCCACGTTCACCAGACGATCGATGTTCCTACTTGCGACTAGCACAGCAATCCTTTCTAGACATGACTCGGGTACAGATGACACGCCACTGCGTGCCCTGGTAGAGGTTCTTGAAGTGCTGGATCGACCTCCTCGCAGACGTCCATGCGGCGAGGGCACCTGCTGGCGAAGGCGCATCCCTTTCGCGGACCGACGGCGCTCGGCGGATCACCCTTGAGTACGGCCGCCGGATTCCGTCTTCCCGGCTCCGGGATGGGAATCGCCGACAGCAACGCCTGGGTGTATGGATGCAATGACGAGGTGAAGATCTCCTCACGCCCACAGAGCTCGACGATCCTGCCGGCGTACATCACACATACCCGATCACTAATGTGCTTCACCACGCCCAAGTCGTGCGAGATGAACAGGATCGTCAAGTTCCGCTCGTCCTGCAGATCCTGCAACAGATTAAGGATCTGAGCCTGAATCGACACGTCGAGCGCCGAGACTGCCTCGTCGCATACGATCACGCTCGGGCCCGCCGATAGGGCGCGGGCGATGCAGATGCGTTGCCGCTGTCCACCAGAGAATTCATGGGGATACTTCCGCCGGTCAGCCTCATTGAGACCGACCCGCTCCATCAGGTCCCCGACCAGAGCGTCGCGATCCGCTCGGCCGAGTTCCGGTCGGTGGCAGCGCAGCGGTTCCTCGATCGCGGCTCCTACTCGCATGCGAGGGTTCAGGCTCCCAAATGGATCCTGGAACACAATCTGCAATTCGCGCCGGATCTGCCGCATTCCCTTCGCGTCGACGCGATTCACATCGACCCCACGAACCCGGATCGACCCATCGGTCGGCTTGAGCAGGTTGACGATCAGCCGGCCGGTGGTGGACTTGCCACAGCCGGACTCGCCCACGATCCCGAAGGTCTCTCCGGCGTCCACCGTGAAGTCGACACCATCGACCGCGCGCAGCAGATCTCGACGCAGCAGACCGGAGCCCCGTACCGGAAAGTGCTTCTTCAGGCCATGGACAGAGATCAGTGGTGTGGTCATCGACCAAACTCCTCTGCTCGCAGGCAGCGCACGAGGTGACCGGGCTCGATCTCATCCAGGAGCGGGACCGCCCTGCGACAGTCCTCGACGGCGTATCGGCACCGCGGACCGAATGCGCAGCCCGAGATCTGAGTACCAAGGGCACCGATCCGGCCGGGAATCACCTTCAGACGTGACACCTGGGTGTCCACACGCGGTATCGACTCCAGCAGGCCCTCGGTGTAGGGATGGCGGTGGTTGGCATACAATAGTTCCGCGGAGGCAGACTCGAAGACCTGGCCGGCGTACATCACGATCACTCGATCGGCCATCTCGGCCATCACTCCCAGATCATGGCTGATCAGCACGATCGCGGTGCCCAGATCGCTGCACACGTCGCGCATGATCTGCAGCACCTGCGCCTGGATAGTGACGTCCAATGCCGTCGTCGGCTCATCGGCGATCAGCAGCGCCGGTCTACCCAACAGGGCCATCGCGATCATCACGCGCTGTCGGAGACCACCTGACAGCTCGTGTGGATACTTGCGTAGGGCCTGTCGAGGATCCGCGAATCCGACCTCCTTGAGCATCTGCGCGCAGCGGTCATCGGCTTCGCGTCTACTCACGCGTTGGTGGGCACGTATCGATTCGCGAAGCTGATTTCCGACCGTGAACACCGGATTCAGCGAGGTCATCGGCTCCTGGAAGATCATCGACAGCTCTGTGCCGCGCCGCTCGCGGACCTCCTCGTCGCTCGCCGCAATCAGGTCGAAGCCGTTCAACAGTGCACTCCCGGCTGTCACCCGGGCGACACCACGGGGCAGCAGGCCCATCATCGCGAGCGACGTGATGCTCTTTCCGCAGCCACTCTCGCCGACCAGGCCGACTACTTCGCCTCGTCCGACGGCGAAGGACACGCCCCTGACGACCTCGTGCTCTGCGTCCGACTTCCTGACCGCTACGGTCAGATCGCGCACGTCGAGCACCGCGGAACTGTCCATCACGGTGTCACCCGCGCCGCTCGCCCAGGATCGACTCCACGGTCGCCGCGACGGCCGCCCGATGAATCGCGATGCGCTGGGCCAGCGGCGCCCACCGGCCGCTCTCCACGGTGATGGAGGGTCCGAACTTGGCCGAGAAACTGCTGAACTGACCCTCGGGATTTCGCCGCCCCTTGCGCTCCACCAATACACCGGGCCTGCCCTCGGTGAAGGAATCCCGCACGCGCTCGCCCAACCGTGCGACAACATCGTCGAGCGTTGTCGGACGGGTCCCCGCCGCTTCCAGTCGATCCATGATGGCATCCGCGTATCTGGTGGTGCGTTCGTCGGCACCATATTCCGAGACGAACAGGTAGAACGACTCGCCCTGTCCCTCGTGCAGATCCAGGATCGCGTAGGGATTGACGGACTCGGCGAACTCGGCCACCAACCGGACCTCGGTCGGCGCGTCTGGCTGACCGAATCGCCGGTTCATGTCACGTACCAGCCCCTCAGCGGAGATCTCCGCGCTGAAAGCTCGCTCGAAATCGCCCACGTCTTCAGACGTCGGCCCAGCGTTAGACGGATAGAACACCCGACGCCCCGTCAACTTCGCCACCAGGTGAGGCTCGGCCGCCAACAATTGGTTCAGCCGCGCCTCGATGAGCCGCGGTCCGGCCGGCGGATCCGCCGGCAACATGCTGGCGGCCAGCGCCTGCCCGAGGTCCACCAGGACGAAGTCTGCCTCCTGCGCGACCACATCGACAGCATGGTCGGTCAGAAACCGGTGTAGCTGGTCGTGGTTGGCCAGCGTCGGTCGAACGCCCGTGACCCGTTCCAGGCAACGCTCCATGCCCTCGAAGGCGAACGGATCGCGCAGCGGGACGACAGTGAGATCGAGCGCACTGTCCCAGTTGACCAGGGTCTCCACGGCCCCGTACACCCCGGACGGCTCTCCCGCGTGGGCGCCGGAGGTAATCATCAGCTCCGGTCCGGTGCCCGGGCCGCGACGTGCGGCGATCACTGGGTCGCCGAACTCGGTCTCACCCAGGGTGATGACTGGCACACCCGCCGCGTCAATCCGCGCCGAAACGTCCGCCACAGTGGACAGCCGCTGCATCTCAGTTCCCCTCGCGTACCTGAGCCAGCAGGAAGTTCTCGTCTGGTCGGGCTTCGAACTTCACTCCTGTCCGCTGGGCATACAGCGAGGGCTGCCGCCACAGGAACAGCCAGGGCGCCTGCTCGTGCACGTACTGCTGTAGCTCGTTCACCAGCGGCTTCCGCTTGTCGTCGTCCATCTCGCTGCCCAGCTCGGCAAGCTTCGACTCGAATGTTTCGTCCTTCCATCCGTTTCGTGAGATCGAATCCAGGGCCCATCGCAGTTCGCCCTCGCCGTCGAAGAACCCGCCGAGCGCCTGGAAGGTCGCCTCCTTGGTCGAACCGTTCTGGCGCGCCGCCTCCAGCACCGAGAAGTCGACAGTCTCGACCTTGGTGGGCAGGCCGGCGTCCGTCAGGTAGCTGGCAATGGCCTCGCAGATCTCCTTTTCCCTGACGTACCGACCGGTGGTGGTCTGGATGGTGATCTGCTGGCCGTCCACCCCTGCCTCTCGCAGCAAGGCGCGGGCCTTGTCCGGGTCGTACGGGTACGGCTTGACATCCGGATTGTCGTTGGGTGGCATGGCGATCCCGCCATACACTTCGGCGAACCCGCCCAACAGATTCTTGTTGATCGAGTCCTTGTCGACGGCATAGTTCACCGCCAGCCGTGCCTTGAGATTGTCGAACGGTGGCCTGCTGCAGGTCAACGTGAGCATGTTGTCGCGCCCGGTGGGCGCCTGTAGCAACTCCACCTTGGAACTGGATTGAATCTGCTGAACCTGGTCGATCGGAACGCCTTGGATCACGTCGGCGGAGCCGGCCAGCAACTCGGATACTCGGGTGGATGCCTCCGGGACGGCACGGATGACTGCCTTCTTGACGACCGGGGCTTCGTCCCAGTAGTCGTCGTTAGCCGCTAGCTCGAACTTGCCGCCGCGAGTGTAGGACGTCACCCGGTAGGCTCCGGTGCCCGAGATCTTCGCCGGATCCTGGATGGGGTCTTTGCTGCCCTGGTAGACGGTGGGGTCGAGTATCAGGACCAACCGCAGTCGTTGCGCCAGCAGCGGGGTCGGCTCCTTGAGCTTGAGGTCGACCGTGTAGTCGTCGATCACGTCGAGACCGGCGTATGGGATATCGCTGGTAGCAGCACGGTTCTGCGTCTGCACGCTGAACATCCGCTCGAACGAGACCTGTACAGCCGACGCGTCGAATGCTGTTCCGGAGTGGAACTTGACGCCCTTGCGCAGATGCATGGTGAATGTCGTCGAGTCCTTCCACTCCCATGTCTCGGCCAGCCTGCCCCACAGCTGGTTGGAGGAGTCCCGGTAGATAAGCGGGTCGAACACCTGGAGCAGGTAGTTCCAGTCAGGTGTCGAGTAGCCGAAGGTCGGGTCCAGGGTCGTCGCCTCGGCGCTGGTGATCACTGTCAGTGCCGATCCGCCGGCTGCCTTGTCTCCGCTACCGCAGGCGGACAACCACGCTGCAAGCGGTACGGCGCCGGCAGCTTTGAGAAATGTTCTACGGGTGGGCATCGGTGCTCCTAACTGAGTGTGGACATTGAGGTGATTGGACTATGCGGTTGGCAGGCGCGGATCCAGATAGTCGCGAAGCCAGTCGCCGAACAGATTGATGCCAAGTACGGTGACGACGATCGCCAGGCCAGGGAAGGTCTCCACCCACCAGGCTGCCTGAAGGAGATCGCGGCCATCCGCCAACATCGACCCCCAGCTCGGGGTGCTCGCGTCGACCCCGAGTCCTAGGAACGACAGAGAAGCCTCGATCAGGATATTCGTCGCCGCGACGAACGAGGCGACCACCAGGACCGGGGCGAGCACATTGGGAAGGACGTGGCGGGCCAGTATCTGCGCCCGGCCGACACCTATCGCACGGGCAGACAACACGAACTCCCGTTCCCGAATGGACATGGCTTCCCCACGGACGATTCGGCAGAAGCTCACCCAGTTCGCAATGCCCAGGACCAGGATCAGCTGAGTGACACCGCCTCCCAGCGTCGCCAGCACGGTCAGCGCCAGCAAGATGAAGGGGAATGCCAGCTGCACGTCCGCAAAGCGCATGATGACTACGTCCGCGACGCCACGGAAGTAGCCGGCAACCACGCCGGCAACGACACCGATGACCATCGACAAGAGCGCCGGAAGCACACCGACAAGCAACGAAACTCGCGCACCATAGATGAGGCGGGACAATACGTCCCGACCCAGAGAGTCGGTACCCAACAGGTGACTCATGGAGGGCGACTGGAGACGTTGTTCCAACGCGACCACATTCGGATCGTGCGGAGCGATGAACGGTGCGAGCACGGCCACCAATACGAAGAGCGACACAATGGCCAGGCCGATTGCGCCTGAGCGTTGCCGGCGTAGGGACCGCGTCAGTGACTTTACGGTGAGCATTAGGTACGCACCCGCGGATCAATGACCGCATAGATGAGGTCTACCAATAGGTTCACTACTACGAACACCAGTGCCATGAACGTCACGATGGTCTGGAGCAGTGGGAAATCCTTCGTCGTGATCGACTGCACTGCCAGGCTGCCCAACCCCGGCCAGGCAAATACCGTCTCGATCACCACCGCTCCGCCGAGAAAGGCGCCGAGCTGCAGGCCGGTCTGAGTCACCACCGGGCGGAGGCTGTTCTTGAGCACGTGTTTGAACAGCACGACACGTTCGCGCAGGCCCTTGGCCCGCGCCGTCTTGACGTAATCCTCGCCCAGTACTTCCAACGCGGCCGAGCGGCCGAGTCGGACATTCTGCGACAACGGCAAGGTCATCAGGGTTATTGTCGGCAATACATAGCTCCGCCAAGAGTCTTGGCCCGAAACCGGCAGCCACTGCAGGTTGACTCCGAGCACCAGGATCAGCATCAGGCCAAGCCAGAAGGCGGGCGTGGCCTGGCCCAGTAGGCCAATTCCGGAGGCGACGGTGTCCGCCCATGAGTTCCGACGACTCGCCGCGTAGATCCCCAGCGGCACGGCGATGAGCAGCGAGAGTGTCAGGCTGAGCGCCGCCAGTTCCATCGTTGCCGGCATACGGTCCAGGACCAGGCCCACATTGGATTCCTTGAAGTACAGCGATTGTCCGAAGTCGCCGTGCACTGCGCGGGATATGAAGTCCCAGTATTGGACGAGCAGCGGCCGATCGAAGCCCATCTTCTGGGAGAAGGCGGCGATCTCCTGCGACGTCGCTCCCTCACCGAGCATCAGTGCGGCGGGGTTGCCGGTCAGGAACACTGCGGCGAACGACAGGAAGGTGACGCCGACCATGACTACGACGCTCTGGAGCAGCCGCGAGCCGATAGTCCGGAGCATTATGGCTCAGGCCCTTGGCGAGTGGGGCGCCGCCGACATCATGGCATCAGACTCGTGATGTCGTCGTCGACGCCCAGCAGCGGAGGATCGGCAGTGATGGCGTTGGGGTATTTGGGAAGCGCTCCCGTGTTGAGTACCAGCACCTCTTCGTTCCCGTCCAACCAACCCGTGGACCGCAGTTGCTTGACCGCAGCAAGAGTGGCGGCACCCTCCGGACAGAACATGACTCCGTCCGATTCGGCACAGCTCACCAACTCTCGCCGAATTGCTTCGTCGGTGACCGCCACTGCGCACCCACCCGTGGAGCGCAAGGCGTCCAGGATGAGGAAGTCCCCAATGGCGGAGCCGACGTTGATCCCGAACGCAAGCGTGTGCCCGTGTACCCACGGCTCGGCCGTTGCCGCACCGGTGTCGAAAGCCCGCACGATGGGCGCGCATCCCTCGGCCTGAACGGCGACAAGCTTGGGCAGTCGTTCGCCGATCCAGCCGACAGCCTGCAGTTCTTGCAGCGCCTTGTGAATGCCGATCAGGCCGACGCCGCCGCCCGTGGGATAGACGATCACGTCGGGAACACGCCACCCCAACTGTTCCGCAATCTCGAAGCCCATGGTCTTTTTTCCCTCGAGCCGGTACGGCTCCTTGAGGGTAGCGACCGGGAACCAGTCTCGGCGGGCGACCAGCCGTTCGACGATTCGGCCGGCATCACCGATGAGGCCGTCGACCAGGAAGAGCTGGCCCCCGGTCACGACGCACTCTTTTCGCGCCATTTCGGGCGCGTTCTCCGGCATCACGATGAGCGCATCCATGCCCGCCCGGGCAGCGTATGCAGACCAGGCCGCTCCGGCGTTCCCGTTAGTGGGCATCGCGATCCGCGAGATTCCCAGTTCTTTCGCGCGCGAGATCCCGACGGCGGCACCTCTGCCCTTGAACGACCCGGTGGGCAGCAGCCCTTCGTCCTTCACCGACAGGTTCTCGACGCCGATCTTCCGGCCATACCTAGACAGCGGGAGGACCGGCGTCATCCCCTCACCCATGGTGACGACCGCACCCGGCGAACCCACCGGGAGCAGCGCGTGGTAGCGCCACAGCGATGCTGGCTCCGCGTCCAGCGAAGCCCTGGTGACTTCGCGCCGCACCTGCGCGAGGTCGTACCTGGCCAGGAGCGGCGAGCCGCATTCGCATAACCGTTGCGGCACTGCGGCATCCCACTGACGTCCGTCCTTCGGGCACTGCAGGTGAGTGAGGTAACTGAAGGGCATCTGCTCCGCTTCCGACGTAGAGTGGGCATGACGCTATCGAATCTTTAATTGAAAATCAAGAGTGGTCCACATCACGCTTCGCCGGTGTTGCACGGCGGCATCGGCCCCGTCGCTGACACCGCCTGACCTGGCGAGGTTGCTTCCGGCGACGGGCTCACCCGAAGGATGGCCCGCGTACCGGTCGGCTCGGTGGGCGCTCCCCATGTCATCATCGGAGCGCCGCCACCATCAATTGGAGTCTAGTAGGCGGCACGATGGAGAGGAGCCAGGATATGCTGTCGACGCGGCACGCTCATTGGTCCTCCGCGTTCGCGCTGCCGTAAGGAGCTCTCGCATGATGCCGGTACGGCGCGATACCCTGGTACGCCAGGCCTACGATGCTATTCGCGGTGCTATTGTCGAAGGCCGATTCCTTCCCGGGACCAAACTTACCGTCAGGCCGCTAACGGATGAGCTCGGATTGTCCCCGACGCCGATTAAACTCGCACTCGAAGCGTTGGCCCGCGATGGCATCGTCAGTGCCTCCCCGCGTCGTGGCCATTTCGTCCCGACGTTTGATGTGAAGGACATCAAAGAAATCTTCACGCTGCGCACGGCGCTGGACCGACTTGCAGCAGAGCTGGCTGCTAGCCGGCTAGACCGTCAGGAATTGGTAACTGAACTTGAGGAGAACGTTCGGCTGCAGCGCAGGTCGGTTCAGGACGGCGATCTAGCACGCTATGCCGATCTCAATAATGAGTTTCATCAGGCGATCTGGATCGGTTCCGAGAACAGTCGACTGATTCGCGTCTCGGATAGCATATACGGGCAGGTTCGGCTATTGGTCAGCACATCGGCCGGCCGACCTGGGCGACCGCAGCAGGCGGTGCGTGAGCATGCCCAGATCGTCAAGGCAATCCGGCTGGGTGACGCCGCGACCGTCGTCAACAGCGTCTCGGTGCACACCAGGCATTCCGAGCAAGCTCTCCTGGAGGGACTCGGGCTCGGCAAACAGAGTTGAATGTGCCCAGAAGGTTGTCCCGCGTTGCGCGACGACCCTACCTCGACGCTACATGTACCGTCGACCGATCCATCGCGGCACGGCGAGAGTTGTGCTGACGCCACGCGCTTCGTTGATCCGCCACCCCGGCGCCACCGAACACACCCGGGTCGGTGAACAAAGGATCATGCATCGGCGCGAATTCAACGCACCCGCCCTCCTGGTGCAGCGTGCGCACACCGACCCTGACCTGTTCACCCGGTGGATGGGCCCGCGCGGCACCACCGTCCGGCTGGACCACTTCGACGCCACCACCGGAGGGGCGTTCCGCTACCTCGTGCAGGCTCCCAGCGGCGATCGTTGGGCCTTTCGCGGCTCCTACCACCTGGTCGACAACGGCATCATCGTGCACACCTGGGAATACGAGGCCGAACCTGGAATCACCCTGGAAACGCTGCGATTCTCCGAACTACCGGGCAGCCGCAGCACGCTCGAGATCACCTCGACCTACACCTCCCGGCAGGCCTGCGACGCCATGCTCGCCAGTGGGATGGATGCCGGCATGGACGAAGACTTCGAACGGCTCGACTCCATCCTCCAGACGGTCCCGGCCAGCAACGACGACTGAACGGATGCGACTCACCATCACGGTCATCCCTCGCCGGCCGTGCCCGGCTCAGCCGGCGGACGCGCGCGGAGTCGGCAGCGCCACGGCGGCGTCGTCTCGATCCGGGTAGCACAGTCGATGCAACAGGCCCAGGCGCCGATCCGTCGAGTCGGCCCGATGGCGAGCCGCAAGCGCCTCCGCACGGTCGCGCGAGCCTCCGCGCCGGTCCAACGCATCGGCCAGCAGCCGCCGGACGACCGGCTGGTGCAGCATCCCGTGCACCTCGTCGAGCTCATTGACGGCGCAGCGAAGCGAGGCGATTCCCCCGTCGATGTCACCCAGTTCGAGCTCCAGCTCGCCGATCGACTGGTCTGCGGCGCCCCAGTACTGACCGAACCGGAAGATCCCATGTTCGCCGCGATGTGGCAGCAATAGCCGCAGACAGGGCTCGAGTCCCACCTCATGCCCGGACCGCACACACGCGTCGGTCAACAGCATCAGCCTGGGCAGCAGGTCGCTCTCCGGAATGTCGGCGTCACGGACCTCGTCGAGCAGGTCATCACACAGGTCGCGGGCGCGCCGCTGCTCGCCGCCGAGGGACAGCATGTAGGCGGTCACATACCGCATGATCGGGTGTCTACTGGCCCACGTCGGATTGGTGATCTCGGGGGAATGCTGCGCCGCCGGCAGCTGGTTGCGCACCAGGGCGAGCATCGTGCGCTGTCCGTAGAAACTGGCCATTCGCCGGGCGTTCTCGGCCGGATCCGGATGCCGGGGAGCGGCCAGCGCCTGGTCGATCAGGTGCTGCGCTCTGCGGAGCCTGCCGGTGGCCGTCAGCGTGGCGATGCGCCACTGGCTGATATCGAACTGGGTCTGGTCGTCGGCGTGGCTGGGCGGCACGGGGCACGGCGGCGGGTCGTCCAGGGCACGCTGCCCGGCCGCCACGCCGCTCACCCATAGCCGCAGCCACACCGCGACCGGGTCCGCGGTCGGGTCGTCCGACAGCCGGCGAGCGAGGGTCAACTGGTCGGAGACGGTCCGGTGTTCCCACACCGCCAGTTGCAGCCCCGCCGCCAGATCCGGTTCCCGCCGGTCGATCTCGGCCAATAGCTGCTCGGCGCGATGCGGACGATACACCTGCACCGCCGCGAGCGCCTCGCCCACCAGACCGGGGCAGTCGCGCAATCTCCCGGAGGCCGTCGCATCGTCCAGGGCGGCCGCCAAGTTGTCGGCCACCTGGGGCCGGGCACGACGAGCGAACTGGGTACGCAGCGCGCCCAGCGCAGCGAAGATCCACGCCCGGGTCAACCCGGCGTCCTGGGCGAATGCCCGCTGCGACTCGTACAGCTCGTTGGCCTCGGCCAGATCACCGGCGGCGGCAGCAGCCCCGGCCGCCGCGCCGAGGATGTCCGCCACGCTTCGCCGGTGGTCGGCGTCCGGATCCATGGCCAGATGGTCCAGGGCCGACCGATAATGGCCGAGAGCCTGGGCGAAATCCAGTTGCACGCTCGCGGCATGGGCGGCGGCGACAAGCGTCTCGACGACCTCACCGGTGGTGATCTCCGGCCAGCCACGGGTGTAGTGGTGCGCCAGCAGGTCGGCCGGGCACCGGCGGCCCAGCGCGATCCGGCCGAGCGCGCGGCCGATCTCGGCATGCGCCACGGTGCGACGCTCGGCGGGCATCCGCCGGTACAGGTGCTCGCGAACCAGGGTGTGCACGAACGCGAACTCCCCCACCGACTCTCGAACGGGTTCGATGAGCCCGAGGCGGGTCGCGGCCGCCAGCAGGTCGATCCAGATCGGCCGGGCCTGGCGCAGCGGGCCGGTCAGCGCGGCGAGCACCGCCACACCGAACTGATCACCGACGACCGCGGCCACCTCCAGGGCGGCGTGGACGTCCTGGGGGATGATCCGCAGGTGCGCACCGATCGCCGCCTCGACATCCTCCGGCGGCCGATCCGGGCGCGCGGCGCCCGACTGTCGCATCTGCCGCAGGTACAAGGGGTTTCCGCCCGTGAGCCGGTGCATCTGCACCGCCTGGGCAGCGCCGGGGTCGGCGCCGATCAGTTCGGCGACCGACTGCACGCCGAGCCCGCGCAACCTCAGGTGGCGGCTTACGTGCGGCGCAAGACCATCGGGGATCACCCCCTCACGCGTCGTGGCCAGCAGCACCACCGGCAGATCGACCGCTCCGGCCAGCACGGCCGCGAGCGCGGCGACGGTCTCGCCGGGCGCCCAGTGCAGATCCTCGACATGCAGTACCAGTCCGGAACTTTCGGCCATCGAATGCACCCGGTCCAGCAGCGACGCTTGGATCTGTCCGGCGTCGTCCAGGGCGGCCGCACCGCCGGACAACACCTCCGCCAATGCGCCGTCACCCGACCCGGCGACCAGGGGGGCGAGCGGGGCGTAAGGCAGCGTCCGACGAGGATCGCAGGCCAGCCGCACCACCCGCGGAGCCGGCTGCCCGCCGGCGATGGCCGACAGCACCGCACGGGCCAGGGTCGACTTCCCAATGCCCGGTTCGCCGCTGAGGACGACGGCCGCCGATCGGCGAGCGGCCAGTGCGGCGGTAACGGATGACACGGCGTCGTCCCACTCGCGGGCCCGCCCCACCATGTCGTCGTGGCCCGGGGGCCGCCCGCCCACCCGCTGGGTCGGCAGGGCCGACCGTGGCGTGGATGGGTGGGACCGGGCGGCTGCCGGCCCCGTAGCATTCGACAGCCGCGCCGCGGCGCGCTCCAGATCCGGCCCCGGCTCGACGCCCTGCTCGGTCAACACCCGCCGAGCGCTGTCGTAGACCCGCAAACCGTCGGCAACCGCCCCGGTCTCCAGCTGGCAGTCGATGAGTTGGGCCTGGCTGTGCTCCCATTCCGGGCGGATGGCCACCACCCGTTCCAGCAGCTCGATGGCCGCGCTGTGTCGCCCGGACTGCGCGAGAATCTGCGCCAGCCGGTCCATCGCACCCAGGCGCAGCTCGACCAGCCGGATCCGCTCCGGTTCCGGCACCGCCGGATCGGGCCCCTGCGGATCTCGCCAGAGCGCCAGCGAAGCGCGCAGCGCGGCGAGCGCCTCCGCAATCTGCCCGTCACGCGCCAGCTCTCGCCCCCGATACACCAGGTTCTCGAACTCCTCCGCATCCACGACGCACCTGTCGGGCTCCAGGCGATAGGCGTAGCCGTCGAACGCAATCGATTCGCTTCCCCAGCGGTGCCGCAGCCGCCACACGAGGGTCGCCAACGATCGCCGCGGCCGCGGTGGAAGGTCGTCGGCATAGACCTGGTCGATGAGATCGGTGACGGTGAGCGTCAATCCGGACACCGCGGCGATCGCCAGCGCAGTCACCAGGCGGCGCTGGGTAGGGCCGCCGACGGGCGTATCGACCCCCTGGACCGTCACCGACAACGAGCCCAGCACGGCGATGCGCACCGTCGCCCGCCGCGCACCATCGACGGGCATGGCTACGCACGACCCCTCTGGCGGCACGGCCGTATCCCCCGTAGTTCCCCCCACCACGAATAGGCAACTTACCCGTAGTTGCCGGACTGAGAGGCATCATTCACCCGTCCGACGCGACAGGCCCCAGCCGCATCACCTGGTCGGGTAACACCACGAGCCGAAACCGCTCCAGCCGTCACAGTGAGTGATCATTCCGTGTGGTGGTCGATGCTCGGCAAACCTGCGGCGGCCGGATCGCGCTGGGCGATCAGCGTGGTCAGCCGGCGGGTCACCGGGTCGTCGCCGAGGTCGGCGGACGCCTGCCGCAGCACCTGCAGCGCCTCGACCTGCCGGCCCATGGTGGCCAGCGCCCGGGCGAGCTGTCGCCGAAGTCCGCGCCGGTCCGGATGGTTCCCCACCAGATATCGCAGCTCGGCCACCGTGGTGAAATCGACGGCACCGCCCAGGATCAGCTCCTGCTGGAGTTCCAGCGCATCCACCCGCACTCTGCCGAGCCGTTCGATGTCGGCCGCAGCGGCCGTGCAGTCTGCCAGCTCCGGATAGGGCAGGCCGCGCCACAGCGAGAGTGCCTCGTGGGTGTTGACGCGCGCGCGATCCCGGTCGCCGTTCGCCCAATGCCGGTAGCCTTCGCGGATCAGGTCGGCGAAACGCTCGGCATCCACGGCGCCGTCGGCCAACACCAGGTGGGCCTTCCCGGCGACCTGCAGGGTTCCCGGTGGCAGCTGGATAGCCACGCTGCGCAGCAGCACGCGCAGCCGGTGCGCGGCATCGGCGGGCGGCCGTACCCACACGATCTCCGAGAGCGAGTCGAATCCGACCTGGGCGTTCGCATTCATCACCAGCCAGCCCATGGCCCTGCGCACACGGGATCCGGCCAGCTCCAGTTCGCCGTCGGCCGGGAGCACTCTCAGCGGTCCGAGTACCTCTACTCGCATGGTGGTCAGCGTAGGGCGCTCCGTCACCGTCGCGGCGGCGCCGCCCGGCCGGGAACTCGGTCGGCATGGTGACCGCCGGTGCCGGGTGGCACCGCCCGTCGACCCGCCGGCAGCGGGCGCCATCGTCAGCACGGAACACCTTGCCCCATCACGACTATCGACCTCGAGAGCGGTGACGATGGCCCGGTCTGGACGCGGATCCGGCACCGATGGCCGGTCGGCGATGCCGGCCGGCGCGCCCCGGTCCACCCACCGACCGGTCACCACGACCGCTCCGGGATGGTGACCGGTCGGTGACCGTGTGTGGTGGATTGGTGACTCTGCGGTGACCTGACTCGCCGATCCGGTCGCGAGCGTAGGCACACAGACCTCACCGGGCGGGGTACGCACCCGCCTCCGACCATCCGAAGGGCCGATCCATGACCATCGCCCGACGCAGCCACCGGCGCGGCGCGGCCCCCCCGGGCCGCGCAGCCGCGAGGCCCCGATGACTGTCAGCGCGCCGTCCCTTCCGCTGCCGTCCAGGCCGGCGGGCTGGATCGCACGCACCGCCGCCACCGCCGTGCTGACACTGGCGGCGGTGCTGGTCCTGCTGGATCAGTCCGGCTACCGCGGGTGGGAGGCCTGGTCCGCGGGCCACGCGACGGCATGGGTGACCGCCATGCCGGCCTACATCTACCGCAGCACCTTCTTCGTCGACGTCGGCGCGCCGGACATCTTCGGGTTGCGCGTGACCGGCGAGTGCACCTCCGCGATCATCATCGTCGGCATCCTCGGCCTCACCGCGTTGCTGACCCTGACCACCCGCCTTCCGCTGCGCCGACTGGGGCTGGCGACCCTGCTGTCGGCGGGCTCGTTCTACCTGCTCAATCTGGCTCGCCTGGTGGGAATTGCGTTGGCCACCAGGCAATGGGGGCTGGATACCGGCTACTACTGGTCGCATATCTGGGCGGGCGGATTCGTCACCATCATCGGTGTCGCCGGGGTTCTCGCGCTGTACCTGATGGTGCTCGGGCGCATCCGTCGTCGGCACACCACGACCGGAGGCGCCACATGAACGGCTACGGGGCCGGAGGTGCCGTCGCGACCGGTATCGGCCAGATGGCCTACACCGGCGTGAACGCCATGGGCATGTCGATTCTCGCGGCCGGCCTGCTGTTCGCCGGCCTGGTTCTGCTGCGGCTTGCGGCGGCGCGACGGGCGGCCGGGTCGCCGCGGCGACGCCACCACTGATCGGTTCCGGGGGGCACCGTGTTCACACTCGTCAATAGCACCGCGCTGTTCGTCATGGCCCTGGCCGCGGCGTATTTTTTCCTGGCCGCGGGCCTGGGCGTGCGCCAGTTACGTCGGCACGGCACCAGGTCCGCCTTCTCCTCGCGAGTGGGGTTCGGGGCGCCGTTCGAACCGCTGGCCGGCGCGCCGACCTCGAATTCGGCCCATCACCTGTACTTCCTCATCCCCTGCCTGAACGAGGCGGCGGTGATCGGCCGCACGGTGGCCGCGCTGCAATCTCCGGCGGAATGGGATGCCCGCATCATCGTGGTCGACGACGGCAGCGACGACGGCACCGCGCAGGTCGCCGCCGGGGCCGGCGGTGAGCAGACCTGGGTGCTCACCCGCGAGCTGCCCGACGCACGCCGGGGCAAGGGCGCGGCACTGAACGCCGGTTTCGCCCGCATCCGCTCGGACGTCGCGGCCAGGGGCCTGGACCCGGCCCGGGTGGTCGTGTGCGTCATGGATGCCGACGGGCGGCTGTCGGACGGAGCGATCGGCGAGGTGCTGCCGCTATTCGACGATCCCGCGGTCGGCGGCGTCCAGTTGGCGGTGCGGATCCGCAATCGCCACGACAATTTCCTGCTGCAATTTCAGGACCACCAGTTCTGGACGCTGTCGTCCCTGACCCAATACGGGCGTATCCGCACCGGCACGGTCAGCCTCGGCGGCAACGGACAGTTCACCAGGTTGTCGGCGCTGCTGGAGGTTTCGGAGAGTCCCTGGTCGGCCTCACTCACCGAGGATCTCGATCTGGCCGTGAGTCTGGCGCTGCGGGGCTGGGTGCTGACCTCCACACCCCGGGCCGCAGTCGATCAGCAAGGGGTCGAGCGGCTGCGGCCGCTGATCCGGCAGCGCACCCGCTGGTACCAGGGTCACATGACCGAGATCGCCCGCGCGCCACAGATCCTGCGGTCGCTGAAGATGAGCCATGCGGCGTCGGTGGAGATGGTGCTCTACCTGTTGGTGCCGTGGTTGTTCGACCTGCCGTGGTCGATCCTGTACCACCTGATCTTGGTCGAGATCGCCTTGCAGGTCGGTAGTACCCAGCTACTCAGCGGCGGGCCGCTACAGGTGGCCGTGGCCCTCGCGCTGTGGTACCTGCTCGGATTCTGGCCGGCGCTCATCACCGGCGCCATGGCGCGGCGCCGCGATCCATCCCAATCGTGGCTCCGTTGCCTCAAACTCGGGCATTGCTTCGTCGTCACCAACTACCTGTCCTACACCTGCGCCTGGCGCGCGCTGTATCGGATGGTGCGCGGCCGCACCGGGTGGGCCAAGACCGCCCGCAGCACCGAGACCCTCGCCGTCACATCTGGTCGGCCGCCGCTTGCGACCGCAGGGAGGTGAGGTCCGCATCTGTGTCCCGATTATCTGAGTTCCATTCGACATGTCATGTCATCGACCGACGAAAGGATTCACGATGACCACGTCCACCTTCAGTCGTTGCTTCTCCAGGAGCACACGCTCGTCAGCAAGGAGCATTCGACGCGGTCTCGGCGCGATCGCCGCATCCGCACTGGTACTCGGAACGAGCCTGGCACTCGCGCCCGCCGCGCAAGCAGCCGACCCACATCAGCCGTTCACCTGCTCGCCGGGGGGCGTGCTCCTGGTGGTCCCGGACAGCGACCCTACCCAGGGGACCACCCTTTACCACGGCGCGTTCGGTGCCGGGACGATCGATTTCACTGAGCTCGCCACGACTCCCTACAACTGGAACGGGACCGGGTACAACTCGCAGGACGGGTACATGTACGGCGCAGACGCGCAGGGCAATCTGCTGCAGATCGGCAGTGACGGGTCGGTGACCGTCGTCGGGCAGGCTCCGATGAGCTCGTCCAACGCCGCGGCGTTCGACAATTCCGGCCACCTGTGGATCAAGCCCGAGGCAACGGTCGAGGACCAACTCGTCGCGTTGGACGTGTCGGACATGACCTCGGCGACGGTGCAACTGAGCGCCGACGTCCATGCGGCCGACATCACCTTCGCCAACGGATATCTGTGGGGGCTCGGCGGGTCCAACCAGCTGTCCCGTATCGACACGGTGACCGGTCAGGTCACCCGGATCACGGTCACCGGTGTGCCGGGCTCGATCCAGCAACCATTTGGCGGTGCGATCACCTTCGGTGATGGCACGCTGGGATTCTTCTCCCAGGTTGGCGGAAGTTTCATCCGAGTGAAGGTCACCGACCCATCGTCACAGTCCCCGACCGCGGCGATGGTTTCATCGCAGTCCGCCCCGGCCGCAAGCCTCGGTGATGCTGCAACGTGTATCTCCGTCATCGCCAGCGGGATCGACCTCCAACTGTCGAAGACTGCGCCCGGGTCGGTGGAGCCGGGTAGTCCGATCGACTACACGCTGACCGTGCACAACAACTCGTCGGTGACGAGTTCGGGCTGGACCGTGGTGGACGACGTCCCCGCCGCGGTGACGGGCCTGACCACCGACACCGCCGGGTGCTCGATCAGCGACCAGACACTCACCTGCACGGGCGGCGCCCTGGTCGCGGGCGGTGACGCCGTCATCCACCTGACCGGTACCGCGTCGCAGACCGGGATTATCACCAATGCCGCGAGCGTCTTGGGCAACGATGCGGACCCGAATCCCGACAACAACGAGGGCACCGCCCAGACGGTGATCGCGCAGTCACCTGGCGCTCCCATGATCACCTGGCAGGCCGGCACCGGCATCGGCGCCGTTCTGCTCCTGCTGGGCGGCGGAGTCCTGCTGCTGCGGCGGCGCACCCGGATTGACTTGGCTACCAAGTGAATCCGCCCACTGACACCGTTCGACAAGGGAGTCCATCATGACGAAATCCACCATCGTGCGGGGCCTTGTGGCCCTATCCGCCACCGCCGCGCTCGGCCTGGGCCTCGCCCCGGCAGCATCGGCGAACGCCCCGGGGCAACCGGGCACACCCTCCGCGCCCACCCCCATCTACACGGATAACTTTGAGAACGGCATGGGCGACACCGCCACGGCGCTGCACGACTACGTCGGCGCCTCGGGAATGACGTACTCGTCGGACCCCGCCTACGACGCGATCAACTGCAACGGGCTGGTTGTGAACTTCAACAGTCCGCAACCCGCCACCAATCTGTACGGCTGCAACGCTCGGGCGAACAACGTCTACCCGCTGTTGCTCGGCATGGCCGAGGCCCTGGGGAACATGCCAGGCGGCCCCGCCGATCCCGCGGAGAACCACGCGGTGGCCGCCTACACGCACGAGGGCACCGAGCCGGCGGACGCAATCGTCTTCCAGACCAACTCACCGATTCCGTTGACGACGGCGAACCGGTTCATCACGTTCTCCGTCGACGGGGCGGTTCGCACCTGCGAAATGGACCATCCGGAGCTGAAGTTCTACCTCCTGGACGGGACCACCGAGATCCCCGCGTTCGACTCGGCCATCGACCCGTGCGTGGGCACGCCGGACGCCAATGACATACGGACCGGCAGCTACGCCGGTAACCACGCGTTGCTGTTCTCCGGCAGCCAGATCGGCATCCGACTACGCAACGGCAGCACGGCGGGGGGCACCGGCAACGACTTCGCGTTCGACAACGTCAAGGTGCTCGACGTCACCCCGCAGCTGGACACCGCGTTCGACGCCCCGGCCATCCAGCCCGGCGAGACCTCCACGCTGACCTTCACCATCACCAACACCAACGAACTCGCCGACAAAGACGGGTGGCACTTCGACGCCACCCTGCCCGCCGGCGTCACCGTCACCGGACCCGGCTCCACCACCTGCACCGCTGGCACCGTCACCGCACCCAACGGCGGCAACACGGTCACCGTCACCGGCGGCGACATCGCCTCCGGCGTGACCTCCTGCACCGTCACGGTTCCCGTCACGGCCACCGATCCCGGCACCTACACGCTGCCATCGGCCAGTGTCGGGGTCAGCTCCATCGATCCGCCCGCCGACGCCCAACTGGTCGTCGCGCCCGACGCGGGCGCACCCATGATCACCTGGCAGGCCGGCACCGGCATCGGCGCCGTGCTGCTCCTGCTGGGCGGCGGAGTCCTGCTGCTGCGGCGCCGCGCCCGGATTGGGACGGCCACCGCCTGAATAGGTATCAGAGCCGCACCGCCGGGCGGATCCTTCCCCGCATACTGGGTCCGTCCGGCGGTGCGTACCATCGCCGCCCGGGTGGCCCTGAGCTCCGAGCAGCTACTCACGCCGCATGCCTCGACGAGATCGTGCTGGGTGCGGCACCTCACCAGATGTGCAGGCGCGACACCAGCCCGATGATCACCGGTGCCAGCCCGAGGCAGATGAACGCGGGCAGGAAGCACACCGCCAGCGGCGCCGTCATCGCGACGCCGGCCCGTGCCGCACCGCGCTCGTCCGCACGACGACACCGATCCCGCAACGCGGCCGCCGCGTCTCGGGCCGCGTCTGCCAGGCGCACCCCGCCGAGCGCCGACCGATGGGCCGCGGCGGCCAGCACCCGCAGCTCCGGATGCGCCTGGGCGGGGCGCCAGGCCGACTCGGGATCGGACCCCAGCGCGAGCAGAGCGGCCACCTCGGCCAGCGCCTCCAGCGGGCCCAGCGCCTCCAGCGGGCCCAGCGCCTCTAGCGGGTCAAGCCCCGCCAGTGGATCCAGCCCCGCCAGCGGATCCAGCGGACCCGGCGGCTGCGATCGGCCAATCGCCGAGCCGGCCGTGCCACCAGACGGGGATGCCGGCGCTCGCCGCTCGGCGGCCAGCACCACCTCGATGGCCGGGCCCACCGGCATGCCGGCCTCCAGGCAGGTTGCCACCAGGTCGAGAACGCCTGCCAATTGCCGCATCTCGACGACTCCTGGTGCCCGTTGGCGGGCGGGCGCCAGCCGCCCAGCCAAGGCCCCAGCCGCCCCAGCGACCGGCACCGCCCACACCGGCAGCGCGAACAGCACCCCGGCGGCGACCGCCCCGGCGGCGGTGACGAGCATCCGACGAACCCCGGGATCCACAAGACGCCGCCGACGCCGAGATCGGCCGATCGGCTCGGGGCGGGGCAGCAGCGTCAGCGCACCGGCGGTCAGCAGTGCCGCTCCCGCCAGAGACGACTCGGCCAGCGACGATCCGAGCATCACCTCACCCCCGCACGATCCGGTCGGCCCACGCCAGGCCGGCGCAGCACAGCACTGTGCCGACCACCAGCAGCACCCCGCCCACGGTCGAGCCCAGCAACACCCCCAGCGGATCGGCGCCCATCCCGGCGCCCAGCAACGGGCCGGCGGCCGGCAGCGCCGACAACACATATCCGGACACTGCCGGGCCCGCGACCTGCGCCACCCGGCCCTCGACGGCCAGCGTGCGATCGGCGAGATCATCGGCCAGCGCCGAGGTGACCGCGGCCAGCGGGATGCCATGGGCCACCGACAGTTCCCAGCCCATGCGCAGCCGCGACCGAGCATCGGACAACTCCGCCGAAGGTGCCGCGCCCCGGGCGGGATACGCGGGCGGCAGGGTCGGCCCGCCGGGAAGCCCGGCCAGCACCGCAGCGACTCCCGGTGGCGCGGACCCCGTCACCGCCCGGATCGCGTCGGCCGGCGGCGTGCCGGCCTGCAAGTCACGCGCCAACGCTCGCAATGCGGCCGCCGCCGCGGCCAGGGCCGCACGCGCGCCGGCAGCGCGGCGCGCCCGGCGAAGCAGGTGACGCACCGTCCCGGCGAGTACCCCCGCCGCCAGCGCCACCGGCCAGGAGATCACCACCGCCAGCGCCACGACGACACCGGCCAGTCCCAGCGCGGGGCCGGCACGCCCGTGGCCCGGTGTGCCCCGACGCTCCACCGGCCGGCGCGCCGCTGCACGTCGCGAGAGCCGCGCGATCCACCATGCCCGGCCGGCCAGCGCCCTGCCCCGGACGGTCGCACCGACACCCGCCCCCACCTGGCTCATCCGGTGGGGGCGAGCCGGCCACAGCAGCAGGGCAAGCGCCAGCGCCAGGAGCGCTCCGGCTCCCGGGATCACGACACGGCCATCGGCCACCATTCCCGTCACCGCTGACGCCCCCGCTACCACGGCACCGGCTCGCCACGCGCAGCCAACGTCTCGCCCAGCAGGTCGGCACCGGGTCGACAGGGCACGCCGTCGCGCAGCGCGGTCTGCGCCCGCACCGTGCCGTCGCCGGCGTCAGTCAGCACCGCGATCTCGGCCAACTGCCGCTGGCCGCCCCGCCGGCGTAGGTGCAGCACCGCCTGAACGGCGCCCGCCAGTTGGGCGTGCAGCGCCGCCCGATCCATCCCGCCCAGCGCGGCCAGCGCCGCCAGCCGGGCCGGCACGTCTCGCGCGCTATTGGCGTGCACCGTGCCAGCGCCACCGTCGTGGCCGGTCGTCAACGCTCCGAGCAGGTCGACCACCTCGGCGCCACGCACCTCTCCGAGCACCAACCGATCGGGTCGCATCCGCAGCGCCTGCCGCACCAGCTCGCGCAGCCCGATCGCACCGGCACCCTCGACGTTGGCGCCCCGAGCCACCAGCCGCACCAGGTGCGGGTGCAGCGGATGCAGCTCTTCGGCGTCTTCGACGGTAACGATCCGTTCGGACGGTTTCACCTGGGCTAGCAGCGCCCCCAACAGGGTGGTCTTGCCGCTGCCGGTCCCGCCGCTGATCACAAACGCCAGCCGCGCCGCCACGATCGCCCGTACCGCGGGGTATCCGGCGCCCGGCAGCATGCCGGCGTCCCGCAGCGCGGCGAGGTCGTAGCGGGCCGGCCGCAGCACCCGCAACGACAGGCAGGTGCCGGTGGAGGCCACCGGCGGCAGCACGGCGTGCAGCCGGGTGCCGTCCGGCAGCCGACCGTCCACGAATGGATGCGCATCGTCCAGCCGCGCACCCGCCAACCCGGCCAGCCGGCGGGCCAGCCGCTGCACCGCCGCCTCGTCGGCGAACCGCACGTCCGCCGGTTCCCAGCCGCTGCCACGATCCACCCGGACGTCGCGTGGTGAGTTGACCACCACGTCGGTGGTGCGCGGATCGGACAGCAGTCCGGTCAGCGGCCCGCAGCCGGCCAGCTCCTGCTCCAGTTGCCGGATCAGTACCAGCATCCGGGTGTCGTCCACCACCCCCGAGGACTCGGCGCGCACCGCCCGGGCCAGGGCCACCGGCTCCGGAGCGGCGTGGTCCGCGGCCAGCCGGCGCTGCACCCGCAGCACCAGATCATCCGGCAGCGTGGCGGG
>CALANS010000077.1 GCA_937926105.1 uncultured Actinomycetes bacterium
AGGCTCGCGAACTCGAACCGTGTCGTCAGCCACTCCCCCGCGGCGATCGGTATGCCTTGCTCGGTGGCCAATCTCGCGTAGCCGTCGAGGTCGTCCGCCCACAACGGCGTCTCCACGAAGGTCAGATCGAACTCCTGCCACTCACGCAAGACACCGAGCGCTGTGTCGGCGTCAGGGAAGGCATATTGCACGTCGACGAGAAGCGCGGTATCGGGTCCGATCGCCGAGCGGACTGCAGCGACGATCTCGGTGCTCCTGTCCCATGACTCGCGGAGGTTGTTGTGTGCGAACGGACCGGCCAGGGTGACCTCCGACTTCACCGCCCGGAATCCGAGGCTCTTTGCTCGCCGTGCCCATTCGACCAGCGAGTCCCGGTAATCGGCGAACGAGGTCACCTCGGGCTGCAACGATGCGTACGGCGTCACCTCCTCTCGTACCGCTCCGCCCATCAAGGCATGACACGGCTGCCCGAGTGCTTTGCCTCGCAGGTCGTGGAGCGCGATGTCAATCGCTCCGATCGCGTTGATCACCGCGCCGCGCCGGCCGTTCATGGCCGATCCGACGTAGAGCCGTTGCCACACCCCTTCGATGTCGAAGGGGTCGGCTCCGATCAGCATCTCCGTCAGTCCGAGGCCCATGTTGTGCGTACCCGGTGCCTGGATGCATGCGCGGGCGATCCAGGGGTTCAGGTCGGTCTCACCGACTCCGGACACGCCCGCGTCCGTGTGGATCTCGACGATGAAGTCGTCCTGAGCCGAACTCGCCGCCGTGGTGTCGAAGTCGGGATCCAGGAGCACATGGCATTCGATACCGGTGATTCGCACGGGTCTGCCCATCTCTTCTCTCGGGTCGAAGGAAGCCCTCAGCCGGCTCCCAGCGCCAGATCATGGCCGGTCAAGACGCGGGGTGCGTCTTCCGTGATCTGGATCACATGTTCGAGACGGACTCCATATCCGTCGAAGTATGCTCCCGGCTCGAGAGCGACCACCGTGCCCGCGGCGAGGATGTGCTGCGAATCAGGAGAGATGTAGGGCGGCTCCTGCTGCTTTAGCCCCACGCCGTGGCCGGTGAAGTGCGGATAGTGATAACCGGCCTCAGCCATCACCGAGCGCACGGCAGCATCCACGGCGGACGCCCGAACTCCCGGTCGCAGAAGGTCGATACCCGCACGAAGCGCACGGGCGACCGCCCCATGAAGCCGGGAGACTTCTGATGCGGGTGTTCCCAGAACCACGGTGCTGCAGGAATCTCCCCAGTAGTCGTCGACGATCGGCGCGAAATCGAACAATGCCGTCTCACCGGCGGCCAGCGTGCGACTCGTGGGCGCGGCACCCACCAGGGCGCAGCGCTCACCGAACATCAGGTCGACGATGGCAGCGGTCGGCTTCTGCTGCTGCACGAGTCGGCTCTGCACCCGATCCGAGACCGTCTGTTCGCTGATTCCGAGGCTGATCTCGGATCGGAAGATGCGTTGCGCGGCGGTTGCCCTCACCGCGGCCTCCGCCAGTAACGCGAGCTCGGCTGGATCCTTGACGATGCGTAGCTGCTCGAGCTTCTGGCCGAGGTCGACGAGAGGATGGCCAGCCAACTCGCCCAGGAGCCACGCGGGAGCAGCCGGCGTCTCGATCGCGAGGGGCGTCATCCTCCCGCGCTTCGCAAAAGGCGCCGCCACCCGTAGCGCGTCGAGCTGGTCATCGCCGGGCCCGAGCAGAGCCGCCGCATGCGAACTCACGACGGCGATGGTGCCGGCCTGGATGCTGCGGCCGGAGATCCAACGAACGGTCGCGTGATCGGTTGCCACCAACAGCTCTGCGTCTGCCTGTCCCACCGCGCGTCGTACAGCGTCGATACGCGCGGATGTGTGCGAAGCGAATTCCTCCATCAGCTGACCGCCCCGTCCGCGGCCAGCGCAGTCACGGACGCGACACCGCTGTAGGTGACGCCATACACGGAGGAAGAGAAGCTCTCACCGGGTCGAAGTACACGTGCTGTGCGGTCCGAGATGGCGGCCTCCAGGGACGTTGCAGGACTGAGCCAGGCCTCGATGATGGCATGGTACAGGCCTCGGAAGCCGCCATAGTTCATCCACTGCCACGCCGCGGTCTGCACCGCGGGATCGAAGACCAGTCCGAATCCGGAGCGTGCTGCGGTATTGGTGACGGCGATCCACCCGCCCGTCATCGGGCTCAACACGTGTAAGGCGAAGCTGCCCGTGGCCGGCTCCAAGACACGACGGACATCAACCAGGCTGCCATCCTTCAGCGTCACATAGGGGTAGTCATACTCGTCGTCCACCTCGCCCAGTCCGCCGCCTCCCGCCTCCCGCACCACCGCAGACGCCGTCGGAGCATCGATCCGGTCACCCGCACTGACAGCGACAGCCGCATGGGTGCCCCAGTTGAACGAGAACGGCCGCGTCCCGCTGTTCTCGATCACGGTGTCAAGCCGGAGCGACGGCGAGTCCTCCTCCAGGACGAGGGTCCTCGACCACGAGGCGGGGGTGATCGGGGTGGCGCCTGTGAAGCGCACCTGCGCGTTGCCGCGACCAGCCTCTTCGACCACGACCGACAGCGGAAGGTTCCACACCTCGCCGAGATAGGGGATCTCGTCTCCGTACTCGTTCCGGCAGGGAACGCAGGTGGGAAACCCGTCATCCCAGCCACCCGCGTAGTGATCATCGAAATTCGCCTGCAACGGTGCGGGATGCGGATAGATCCGCGGGTTGTGCCAGAGCACATTCCGATCCTGCGTCTTGTCGACGAGATTGAGGATCTTCCCGCCGAGGTCGGGAAGCACGTCGACGCAGAGTCTCGAGCTCTCCATCCGGACCACCCGCAGCCCGCGGTACTCCCAGTCCAGGTCAACACGAACCGACATCCGCGTATGCTCCTCTGTCTTCCGCCGGCGCTTACCGGACGTTCGGTTCCGGAGCCTCCGGCGCGACATCGACAGGCTCTTCGTAGACATGCGCCGCTCGGTCGAGCCATTCCTCCCGACCCGTGCGTGACGCGAAGATCGTCAGTCCGATGCCGAGCAGGATCCAGACGCCGACCAGGATTGGGGCGATTCCGACCGGGAAACTCGGGAACGGAACGATGGACATGTAGCCGACGAACAGCAGTGCCACGGTGGACACCAGGGGGAGGATCACGTGGAGGACGACGTTGAACTCCTTCTTGTTCTCGAACGCGTAGTAGCGGAAGACACCCACGTTGCCGGCGATGTAGACGAGGATCAGCCCGAGTGTGATGGCGACGCCCATCATGTAGAACTCTTGATCCGGACCCAGGATCGCACCGATGCCGAGCCCGAAGACGAGCGTCACGATCGTCTGGAAGATGACCGCGTTCTTGGGCGTCTTGAAACGAGGGTGGACGGCGCCGAACCACCGGGGCAGAGCGCCGATCCGACCCATGGAGAAGAAGACCCGCGTTGCCGCGTTCGTGCACGCGATTGACACGGCGATGATCGAGTTGACCATCGCGAACAGCACGGCCAGCCAGCCCCAGCCCCAGAGCCGTTCGGCCAGTTCGATCACCGGGTTGTTGCCCGCGGTCGCGAACCCCTTGACGTTGTCGGTGCCGTAGCCGATCATGATCGCCCAGTTGCAGACGACGAAGAAGGCCGCGACGAGGCAGATCGAGATGATGATCGCGCGAGGCAGAAGCTTCTTCGGATTGGCTGTCTCCTCAGCCAGTGGAGCGACCGACTCGAACCCGGTGAACAGGAAGATGGAGAAGATCACTGCCAGGAACAGGCCGCTCGAGTTCGGCGCGTTCGACGGGACGAACGCGTCCAGATTGATGCCTCCGGCACCCGGGCTGACAAGGCCGGAGACGGCCACGCCGAGAATGATCAGAAGCTCCAGCCCGCCAAGGATGAGCATCACCCGGGCGGAGATCGCGACGCCGCGGTAGACGAGCACGGTGACCAAGGCGAGCGCGAGCAGGAAGAACCACCACCAGTCGAATCTCACGCCGAACCGGGACTTGAGGATGATCTCGAAGAAGTACCCCATGAAGGCGAGGTTGATCGCGGTCGCCAGCGGGTCGTAGAGGAAGTAGAGCCAGGCCGTGAACCACCCGGCACGCGGATGAACGGTCCGCGACACGTAGGTGTAATACCCTCCGGCCGACGGGAACTTGCGTGCGAGCTGAGTCAGCGAGACGCCGAGAGTGAGGATGATCACGAAGGCGATCAAGAAGGCAAGAGGTGCCGTCACGCCTGCTAGTGAAGCGATGAACTGGAGCGAGAGCAGTGCCCCCACCGCGGGCGCGATGTGTGTGACCGCCTGCATCAACACCGATGGGAACTTGAGGGCTCCTGACTGCAAGCCGTCGTTGCCTTTTGGCTGAGTGCCGTCCATGGCCTGATGACCCTTCTTGTTGGCTGGTTTCGGGATAGATCTTTTTTCAGACGCTCAAAGCGGCCTTGGCGAGAACGCCGCCGTCGCAGATGAGATGAGAGCCGGTGACATATGACGCCGCATCGGAGAGCAGCCATACGACCGCTTGCGCTGGTTCAGAGGGGTCGGCCAGTCGGCCCAGTGGGGTCTCCGCGCTGACGGTCTCTCTGACCTTCGCGCGCTCACCCTCAGGAACGTTTGCCCACATCAGCGGTGTCTCGGTCGGCCCGGGCACAACTGCGTTCACTCGAATCCCATACTGGGCATAGTCGACCGCCATGCAGCGGACCAGCGAGGAGATCCCGCCCTTCGACGCACTGTAAGCCGCAGCGCCACCGGCAGAGAATGCGACGAACCCACCGGGTGAAGAAGTACAGACGATCGAACCGCCCTTTCCGGCGTCGATCATCGCCGCGAGGACGTGCTTGCAGGTCAAGAAGACGCCGGTCAGGTTCGTCTGGATGACCGATTCCCATCTGGCCACGCCCAGTTCGTGCAGCAAGCCTCCCCGATCGATGCCGGCATTCGCGAACAGCCCGCGGGGAACTCCGAGTTCGGAGCAGACTTTCGCGAGGGTCGCCTGCACCTCTGCCTCGTCGGTGACATCACAGTGATACGCGCGGGCGTCGGCAGCACCGATGCGTCGTGCTTCTTGTGCCGTATCTTCAGCCGCATCGTCTTGGACGTCAAGGATCCCGACACTGCCGCCTTTCTCGGCCAGCAGCAATGCCGTGGCCCTCCCGATGCCCGACGAGCCACCGGTGACAACGTACGATCCAAGACTCATGACGCCAACCCTTCTCCGTCTGCATTGATGGCAGTGCCAGCAGTCGCCCTGTGGCCTAGATTCTATCGAGCGATCGAACGATCGTCAACGGTACTGTCGGGCAATACCGGCAGCCAAGCGCATTGGCACCCGAGAAGCCGCGTACCCGCGACGAACGGCGCCAGATGGCAGGATGAGTGCGTGGCAGAGTCAGAGAACCCGGCAACGACGTCGACGAGCACGACGACGATGACGTCGACCGAGCAGCGGATATGGGACGCCGCAATCGAGCTGTTCGGGCGGAGGGGCTTCGCGGCCACGGGAATCCGCGACATCGCTCGTGAGGCCGGGATCACCGTAGCGACCCTTTATCACTACATGACCAGCAAGGAAGAGCTCCTTTGCCGGGTCATGATCGACGCGATGAACGTCCAGCTGACGGCCGCGAGGCCTGCGGAGACGCGCTATTCGGACCCCCGCGAGCGCATCAAGCATCTGGTTCGAGAACACGTCAGCTTCCACTGCCGATTCGGGCTGGTGGCCAGGGTCACGGACAGTGAGCTGCGTTCGCTGAACGACGGGGCGAGGCACCAGGTCGTGGCGCTCAGAGACGAATATGAGGCCATCTGGCAGCGCACCCTGGAATACGGGCGCGAGCAGGGAACCTTCGACATCGGGGATCTCAAGCTGACCACCAGAGCCATCCTCGGCATGTGCACCAGCGTCTATGCATGGTACCGCCCCGACGGCCCGCTCAGCGTTGACCAGATCAGCGACGAGTACTGTGCGATCGTCCTTCGCCAATGCGTTGTTCACGGACCCGCCTCGTAGCCCGCTGTCCAGCCCTACCGCACCTCTGCGCCATCACCATCTTCTAAAACGTTCGATCGATCGATATACTCCGAGTGTCGGACAAGCCACACCGGCATGCGGAGGGACCTCATGGTCGTGCACTACAGCATCGTTGACGGGATCAGTCGCATCACGCTGAACCGCCCCGAGCGCCTCAATGCCGTGACGCCGGAACTCGTGGATCGGCTCTGCGAGTGTCTCGAATCCGCGGTCAAGGACGGAGCTCGTGCTGTCGTTCTGGCCGGAGAAGGGACCTCGTTCTGTGCCGGGCACGACCTCAAACAACAACCGATCCAGGACGAGGAACGTCGCCGACAAGCGGTCGAACGCACGCAGGACGTGACGAGGTTGATCAGGGCCACGCCGTTTCCCGTCATCGCCGCGGTGCACGGCTACGCAATGGGAGCCGGATGCGAGTTCGCCTTGTGCAGCGACTTCGTCGTCGCGGCGGAGAGCGCGATCTTCGGCTTCCCCGAAGTAGGCGTCGGGCTGAGCATCACCGGCGGAATTTCGCATATCCTTCCGTTGGCGGTCGGCATGGTCCGAGCGAAGGAGCTGGTGCTGCTCGGTGGGAGGTTCTCAAGCACCGAAGCGCTCGGCCTTGGTCTGATAAACAGGGTCGTTCCCGACGGCGAACTCGCGTCCTGCGCGCTGGAGATCGCGGCGACGTTCGCCGCACAGCCAGCCGCTGCACTG
>CALANS010000078.1 GCA_937926105.1 uncultured Actinomycetes bacterium
TCGTCCTTGCGGTTGATGTAACTCGGCGGTCCAGCCGCCACAGACTCCGTGCCCACGCTGTCCTCCAACCCGTCCTTGATCATCGCCGACACTATACCCCCCTACCGTATAGTGCAAGATGTGCACGCCGGCGCTCCTGGACGACCCTCGGCTGAGGCCGGCCGGCGGCGGGGGTAACGGAGCGGGCGGGCCGCGGCCCGACACTGCCCGGATCGCGGAATCACCGGATGGCGACAGATCTACCAGCGAACCGCCCGGTGCCGCAGTCGGCCGGTCAGCGACGAGTGTGCCGGTCCGTGCTTCGGGCGCACCACCGCAGGTTGAGGGCGGCGCATCCCGGAGGGCGGGGACGGGCCTTCGGATGTTCCGGTCGTTCCGTCCTTGGCCGTGCCTTGCCGGTAGCGTGTCGTTCGGGGTTGCCGGAATCGTCGGCTGGTGCCGACCGAATCGGGGAGTCATGTCGAAGTGGTCAAGCGGCCCGCGCTCCGCTGTCGGCGCGACCGTCGCCCTGTTGGTGTCCGGCGCCATGGCCATGGCCGGGTGTTCGAGCGCGGAATCGGGATCGAGTGACGTGACCGTGACGGTGACGTCGACGGTTTCGTTCCCTGGGAGCGGCTCCGAGAACCCGTCGAGTCCACCGAGCCCTTCGGCCGGCGGACGAGGTACGGAGAGTTCGCAAGTCGGGCATCCGTCCGGGACCGCAGGAGCGCACACACCGGCCGGTCCGATTCCGACGGTCGGGGACTCGGGCGGGCCGACTCCGACCTCGGCGTCGACCATTTCGCCGTCCCCATCGGGCGCGCCCGTGGTCGATACGTCGAAGGACACCGTGGTCTGGGACGACAACTCGATGGTGCCGCACCTGTTCTTCCACTCCCTGGTGATCGATCCGAAGCGCGCGTTCAGCGATCACGAGTCCGGATCCGGGTACCTGGACTACATGATCACCCAGTCGGAGTTCGCCAAGATCCTTCCGCAGCTGTACGACAACGGCTATGTGCTGGTCAGCCCCCATCAACTGGCGACCGTCCAGGCGGACGGGCAGGTGAGGCCGAAGGCCCTGAAGCTGCCCGAGGGCAAGAAGCCGCTGGTGATCTCTGTCGATGATGTGTCCTACTACGAGTACATGGAAGGGGACGGCTTCGCCACGGACCTGTTCGTGGCGAAGGACGGGAGGGTGCTGAACCACTACACCGATGCGCAGGGCACGACCCACGAAGGCTCCTACGACGTCATGCCGATGATCGACGACTTCGTCCGCGAGCATCCGGACTTCTCCCACGCCGGCGCGCGCGGGGTGGTCGCACTGACCGGCTACAACGGCGTCCTCGGCTATCGCTCCTCGCCCAGCGAGTACGCGGGAAAGAACCCCAACCTGGCCAAGGACATCGCGACCGCCAAGGCCGTTGCCAAGGCGCTGAAGAAGGAGGGCTGGGAGTTCGCCTCGCACTCGTGGGGACACATCAACTTCACCAACTCCTCGCTGGGCACCATCCAGGCCGACACCGCGAAGTGGAAGTCGGACGTCCAACCGATCATCGGCCCGACAGACATGCTGATCTATCCGTTCGGCGCAGACATCTCGGGCGTGGCCCACTACCGGGGTGCGAAGTTCGACTACCTCAAGAGCCAGGGGTATTCCTTCTACTTCAACGTCGACGGCTCCGTTCCCGCCTGGGGCCAGTGGGGTGAGAAGTACCTGCGGGAGGCCCGCGCGAACGTCGACGGCATCAGCATGAAGGCCGCGATCGACGGTCGGAAGGTTCTGACGGAGTTCTTCGACGTAAAGAGCGCGTTGGATCCCGCACGCCCCGCATCCATATCCGGTTCCGTATCCTGAGCGGTCGCGCCACACCGCGCGCAAACCTCGCCCGCGGCGCTCCGGTTTGCCAGTCGTCGAACTGCAACACCGACACCATCGGCAGCACCACCGCCGGTAACGCCCAGCAGCGCCGATGCAATCAAACACTGCCGCAGCCCTCAGATTCCGTGAGGTGGTGTATCCGGCCCGCCGTCACCAGCCTTGCCGTCCGCCGTGCAGCGCCCTCAGGCCTCCCGATGAGCCGGCAATCTGGAGTGCTCCATCGGTACTCTTTACAGGGCGGAAAAAGTTTCCCATTGACTGTAGGGGACGGCCCAGTCCCAGATGTAGTCGGCCTGGGTCATGGGCACGCCCGTGTCTTCGACGTCGACGGGCACGCCGTAGTAGACCATTTTGTAGAAGGTTTCGGCGTCCTTTAGGCTCATGTTGACGCAGCCATGGGAGACGTTTTCCTTGCCGAGCAGGCCCTTGTCAGCGACTTCCTGGTTGGCATGAATGAATTCGCCGTTGTTGTTCATGCGTACCGCCCAATATGCCTTGAATCCACAGTAGCCATATTTCGGATTGCACATCACTTTGAGGTCGAGTTTCTCGGTGATGACGTGGATGCCGGACACGGTGGTGCGTCCGTCGTCAACCGAGGCGGGAACGCCATAGGCGACGGCGAAGTTTTCGATGACATTATCGTCTTGGACGACGAGGAGGCGGTGGGAGGAGACTTTGGCGACGACCTTCAGAGCGGGTCCAATGGCGAAGTCGCGGACGACATTTTCACGACCCCACCCGTCGCCGTAGTTGATCCCGTACAGGTTCGCCTCGAGGTGCACCTTGGTGCCGGCGGGCCAGAATTCTTTGGGCCGGAAGTGCGCCCGGGATTGTTTGGTGCCGTTTCCTTGAATGTCTTCGTCTTGCATCCAGCCCCAGGAACCTTCAATGTCGATCGGCTGGTCTTTCGCGTCGGTGGCCGTGACGTGGAGATTCCTTTCGGCCGCCGCTCGGTTGGCGACCGCGGCGGCGAAGGTGATGACGATTGGAGCGGCGATGCCGACGGTTTGCCCGTTGGGAATCTGGACGGCCGCCCGCATTGTGTCTTTCGGTTCAATGGTGGTGAATGTGCCGGTGAGCGGTTGGCGGGTGCCGTCGGTGGCTCTGGCGGTGCCGGTCAGGGTGTATTTGACCCCGTATTTCGGGCGATCAGTCGCGGTCCAGGAGTGCTTGTCCTCGGCGATGGTGCCGTCAATTGTCGAGCCATCGCTGCCGGTCAGGGCAACCTCGTCGAGTTCGGCGTGGAACACGGTAACGGTGATCGGCTCGGCCGGGGGGACGCCGGTGGCGCCGGCGGCCGGGGTCATCGTCATCCGCACGGTCGGAACCGGGCTCACCGGACCACTGCTCGACGGGTCCGTGGCGGTACGCGTGGTTGCATCTCGACTGGACGTCTGTCCGGCCGGGCTGGCGGGGTCGGTGGTCGGATGAACGGTTACCGTCCTGGTCACGGCTCCTGTGCCCTGAGCGGAGCAGGCGGCAAGGCTGGCGGTAGCCGCCAAGCCCAGGCCACCGAGAAGCGCCTGGCGGCGAGAGATCGTAGTCATTGCTTCCTTGACATGCGCGTAGAAGGTGGTAGCTGGGGAACCGGTGGCTAGAACCCGGCTCGATGCCGGCTACGAATCGGCTCCACTATCAGCCATAGTACAAGGACCACCGTCCGGCATCGAAGGTTGCGAGCGGGCTGCCGCCGCCCCGCGCCATTCGCAGGCGCCTGCCGATGCCGCAGGTCATCCCGCTGACGACCGCCTGCCAATCACTGGGCGGCCCGCGCACTGCTGGCAACCTGTAGTGACTTCGCAAGATCACCCGCAACCTGTCGTGAGACTTCACAAGGTTCGGTGAGACGGGACAGACGGACAGTGTCTCGTCCAGATGAAGGTCTCATCCGCCGGCCACCGGCACGGCACGCGCTCGGTTGCAAGGTAGGTCTGGACGGGCAGCCGCGGAACCGTCCAGACTCACCGTGCAGTTTCGGCGAGCTCAGCCCGACGGCTCAACCTCGTAGCCTGGCAGCTCGCCACACCCACCCTCGTCGCCGTCATCGTTTGCAACCTTGATCCGGACACTGCAGCCTCCCTCGCAAGGTAAGTCCGGACAGTGCAAGGTTCAGCCGGACAGGACAGACAGCAA
>CALANS010000079.1 GCA_937926105.1 uncultured Actinomycetes bacterium
CCTAGCCACCGCTAGCCTCGGAAACCGATAGGAACAAAACCCAGGGCGAATCAGTTGCTGCGGGAGACGCCGGAGATGCCCGCGACGGTGCTGGCCGAACGGGTGGGCTGGACGGGCTCGATCCGCTGGTTCCGGGACAACGTGAAACGGTTACGGCCCGAGCAGCGGCGCATCGATCCCGCTGACCGGTTGATCTGGGAGCCGGGAGATGCGGCGCAGTGTGATCTCTGGTTCCCGCCGAGGAAGATCCCGCTCGAAGACGGGACGTCGAAACTGCTGCCGGTGCTGGTGACCACGGCCGCGTACTCAAGATTCGTTACCGGGCGGATGATCCCGACCCGCAAGACGGAGGACCTGCTGTTGGGGGCCTGGGAGCTGTTACAGCAGATCGGTGCGGTCCCGCGCCGATTCATCTGGGACAACGAGCCCGGGATCGGGCGGGGACCACGGCGCGCCGAAGGTGTCGCGTCGTTCATGGGGACGCTGGCGGCGAAGCTGGTGCTGTTGCCTCCTCGGGATCCGGAGTCCAAGGGGATCGTCGAGCGCCGCAACGGCTGGTTCGAGACGTCGTTCATGCCGGGACGCTCGTTCGCATCTCCGGGGGACTTCAACGAGCAGTTCACCGACTGGTTGCAGATCGCCAATGCGCGCATGGTCCGCACACTGAAGGCGTCGCCGGAGCAGCGCATCGACGCGGACCGGGCGGCGATGCTGCCGCTGCCACCGGTCCCGTTGCATCTGGGCTGGCGGAACCGGGTCCGGCTGGGGCGGGACTACTACGTCCGCGTCGACACGAATGACTACTCCGTCGATCCCCGCGCCGTCGGCCGGCTCGTCGATGTCTCCGCGGACCTGGACCGCGTCAGGGTCAGGGCCGATGGCCGCCTGGTCGCCGAGCACACGCGGGTTTGGGCGCGCGGGATGACGATCACCGACCCGGCGCACTTAGAAACCGCGAAAGGGCTGCGGGAGCAGTTCCGGGCCCCGAGGCCGGTCGCCGCGGGCGATGATCTCATCCGCGATCTTGCCGACTACGACCGGGCTTTCGGGATCGGAGGCGGGTTCTGATGGCAACCAAGCAGACCGACCAGATCAAGCAGCTCACCTACCTTGCCGGATCGCTGAAGGCGCCGCGCATCCTCGAAGCCGCAGGCAGACTCGCTGAACAAGCCCGATCCGCGGGCTGGTCCTTCGAGGATTACCTCGCCGCGGTTCTCGAACGCGAAGTGAGCGCCCGCAACGCATCCGGCGCCCGCCTGCGGATCCGCGCCGCCGGGTTCCCCGCGGTCAAGACCATCGAGGACTTCGACTGGGACCAGCAGTCCGCCGTCCGGCAGCAGGTCGCGAGCCTGGCATCCGGCGCGTTCCTCCTCGAAGCCCGCAACGTTGTTCTGCTCGGGCCTACCGGCACCGGGAAGACGCACCTGGCCACCGCGCTCGGCGTCATCGCCGCCCACCAAGGCCACCGGGTTCTGTTCGCTACCGCGACCGAATGGGTCACACGCCTCTCCGACGCTCACCGCCAAGGCCGACTCCCGCAGGAACTCGCCCGACTACGACGCTACGGACTGATCATCGTCGACGAGGTCGGCTACCTGCCCTTCGAGCAAGACTCCGCGAACCTGTTCTTCCAGCTCGTGTCGTCCCGCTACGAACACGCCTCCCTCGTGCTCACCTCGAACCTGCCATTCTCCGGCTGGGGCACCGTGTTCGGCGATCAGGTCGTCGCGGCCGCGATGATCGACCGCATCGTTCACCACGCGGAAGTGATCACCCTCAAAGGCGCCAGCTACCGGCTCCGAGGGCGAGGCATCGACAGCCTCCCCAGCACACGGACCGACATCACCGACCCAGCTGACTAGACTGCCGACAACCGTTCACAATTCGAACGCCGAAACCGTTCAGAATTCGAGCGCCGCCGACATCGGCGGGTCGATACGATATGCAAAAGTCGCGTGATCCGTGGGTGTTCGCGTGAACTCGACGCGGAGACAGGGGTGACGTGAGCAGCACGAAGAACACGCTCGCTGCGGTGAAGGCATGGCGCGAGGGGCTCATAGGGCTGGATCGACGGAGCCGCCTGCTTCGCTTCCGACCGCCGAGGACCTCGTCACTGACCTTCGACACACCCTCCGCGGACGAGATCCTCGCGCTGGTCCGCTCAGGCAAGCTCCAATCGTTCGCCGGCGACACCATCGATCCTGAAACGGGTAAGGGATCGCCAGCACGCGCCGGCACGTTCTTGCATGCCGCACGAGCGGACGGGGAGATCGGTCCAGTCGTGCGTAATCTCATGCGCCGAGCGAACGAGGAGTTCATCGACCGGGGGCTCTCAGTCCTTTACGTTGCCTTCGGAATGCTGCGGTGGAAGGACATTGACGGCTCCGAGATGACGAGCCCGATCCTGCTTGTTCCGGTCGAGCTTCTCCCGGAGGGCCCGAGGGCAACACCGCGATTGAAGGGTGGCGAAGACGACCCGGTCCTAAACCCGGCACTCCCGCTTCGCTTGAGCGAGTACGGCATCACCTTTCCCTCGTACGAGGAAATCGATGGTCTGTCTGTCACGGACACGCTCGACCGGTACCGCGCGGCGCTTAGCGCGTCAAAGGACTTCAAGGACTGGAGTCTCGAACCCGAGGTTCACCTCGCGACCTTCTCTTTCGCGAAGGAGGCGATGTACCGCGACCTCCTCGACAACGAAGAAACCATCATCAACCATCCAGTCGTTCGGGCCCTCGCCAACACCGACCCAACGACCCAAAGCGACGAGTTCCACTTCGACCCCGCCGACCCGGCGGAGATCGATGAGGTCGCCCCGCCCGAGCGAACACCACTTGTCCTTGACGCAGACTCCTCCCAGCGCGCAGCCGTGGCAGCCGCCCTCGCGGGACACAGTTTCGTCATGGATGGCCCCCCGGGCACCGGCAAGTCCCAGACCATCGCCAACATGATCGGCGCATTGATGCACGCCGGCAAGTCGGTCCTGTTCGTCTCGGAGAAGATCGCCGCGCTCGACGTTGTGCGCAACCGCCTCAAGGATGGGGGCCTCGGCAGCTATCTGCTGGAGCTGCACTCGCACAAGACCAACCGCAAGGAAGTCGCCAGCGAGCTGCTGAAGACCCTCGACAACGTCGCACAGCCGCCGGACGGGATGTCCGGATCATCGCGAACGGCCCTGGAAAGACGGCGCCGCCAACTAAGCGCATACGCGCTGGCGATGAACGAGGTCAGATCCCCGCTCCAGCGATCCCTCCATGACATCCTCGGTGAACTCGCCAGCCTCGTGGACCTTCCTAGCGCCCCCACCCCGAAGCGGCCACCACTGCAGCTTTCGGAGGATGGGCGAACCGTCTTGAGCGACACACTGCGACGCCTTGAACGCACCTGGCGTCCCGCAGCACAAGGCACGACTTTCCTCTGGCGAGGCGTTACCGACCAGTCATCTCTCGAATCAAGACTCTGGGCTGCGCGCACTGCGCTCGAGCAACTTCAGGGCACGATCCAGCTCAACCAGAACACCGCGGACGCGTTCCGGCTAGGCGAGCCCGAACGTGCGCATGCACTCGCCGAGTTGCTTGATCTGCAGCACGCGCAACGTCCAACGTATGTGAATGACGCATGGCTGACGGCCTCGGACTGGGATCCCATCGAGTCTTCTCGGCAAGAGCTGCATCACCTTGTCACTGCCTATCTTGACGCCGCACATAAGGCTGAAAGCCTTGCCAGTATCCGCCTTGACGAGCTACCCGCCGCGTTCCCGTCTCGACCGGGGCCGATCACCGTTTCCGCTGCGGTCGACCTGAACCCTCTGACGGCGTCTCAGTTGACCAGTACAGCGGAGGCGTTCAAGAAGCGCGGGGCGTCCCTTACCAGGGTAGTGTCTGCGGTGAAGAACCTCGCGGCGATTACGGGGATCACGGATCCATTTACCTTCGCCGACGCGGAACGCGTCGTACGGCTCGTGCAGATCCATGCCGATCATCCTGGGCTCCAGTCGTCCTGGCTGAGCCCGGGCGGTCTCCAGGCCGCTCGTCAAGCACTGTCCGAAGTTCGACTCAAAGCACTCGCATTGGACCACGCAGAAGATCAAGCGGCCGGTCTGTACGTCAACAGTGCGCTATCCGCACCTCTACGCGAGCTCCAAGATCGCTTCACCAACCTGCACACAGGGTTGCGCAAACTCTCGGGTGCGTATCGGGCAGACAAGAACATTCTGTCCGCACTTCTCGCGGACGCGAAGCAAGTGAAGACGGGTATCGCCCGAATCTCGGACGCGATTGCATGGTCGGATGCGGCGAACGCGTTCGAGTCAGCCGGCCTCGCGCACGGGCATAACCTGGGTCGATTCTGGGGCGGACGAAACACGGACTGGGCCGCCGTGGAGAGGGAACTCGCGGCAGCGGAAGAAGTCGTCACGCTGACTGGCGGCACCGTTCCACCAGCCACGATCACGTACCTCGTCTCGCCCAACGTGGACGCCACGCACCTGCAGGTGGCCCATACGGTGAGTGATGAGTTCGCCACCTGGCGCGCAAGCGTCTCCCCGCCTCCGGCCCTCGCCGGACGACCTGAGCTGCTGGTCGAGCCCCTCACCAACTCAATCGAGTGGCTTGCCGCTCATGTGAAGCCCATGCTCGACGCTGCCGCCCGCATCGCAGCGGTGTCGAACCCAACAGGCCGAGACCTCAGCCTGGCCGACACCGAGGCCATCGTCACGGCGGTGGAGAGCGCGCGTACCGCGTCACGGGCGCTCGACGACGCACGCGAAGGGTTGCGTCAACAGTTCGGCGACCTGTACGCCGGGACACTCACCGATCTTGAAGCGGTGGATGCCGCGCTCGACTGGGCGGGACGCGTCCGCGCCGCAGCGTCCGGGCCCCTATCCGGGACGCAAGTGTCAGCGCTCGCTCAGTCCTCGCCCGTCGAGAACTTCCAAGCCGTCATCCAGAAATGGGCCGCAGCCCGTGATGACATCATCCAGGCCTTCGATCCGAGCAGACACGACGAACTGACGGAGGACTTCGGTGAGTTCCGTACCGCCTTTGATCTCCTCAGAGAATTTGGAGAAGACACTGTAGGCCAGCAGGAGTGGTTCGACTACACCGCCATCCGGGAAGAACTGACCCTGCTCGACCTCGACAGCACCGTGAACTTCTGCATCGAGCAGCGCGTTGCCGCGAAAGACGTTCCCAAGGTCATCGAACGGGCCTTGCTGCGAGCCTGGGCAGATGCGCAGATCCAGCAAGACGACCGGCTCTACCCGCTGCTGGCATCAGACAGAGAAGCCCTCGTCGAAGAGTTCAGGAAACTAGACCGCGACGTCATCGCCGCGGCGACCAGCGACATCATCCGCGCCACCAATACCCGGCGCCCTGCCAATACCTCACTAGGCGAGCCAGCACTCATCCGTCGAGAAGGCATGAAGCAGCGGCGCCACATCGCCGTGCGCAGCCTCATCTCACAGGCCCGGTCAGCGACGCAGGCCATCAAACCGGTCTTCATGATGTCACCGCTGGCGGTATCGCAGTACCTGCCCTCAGACATGAAGTTCGACGTGGTGATCTTCGACGAAGCATCCCAGGTCACACCCGGCGACTCCATCAACTGCATCTATCGGGGACGAGCTTTCATCCTCGCCGGCGATGACCGGCAGCTACCTCCGACGCAGTTCTTCGAACGTGTCGTTGAAGCCGAGGACGTGGACGAGCTTGAATCAGACGTCAAGGACTTCACCTCCATCCTTGAACTCGCCAAGTCATCTGGCGCATTCCGCAACCTCGGACTGCGCTGGCACTACCGCTCTCGTCACGAAGCGCTCATCGCCTTCTCGAACTACCGCTTCTACGAGGGACACCTGACCACCTATCCCTCCGCACAGGAGGAAGGCGAGGACGTCGGGGTTGAGTTCTTCCCGGTTGATGGAACCTACCGCCGTGGCGGTGGCGCCGACAACCCGAAGGAAGCCAAAGCGGTCGCCCAGCGAGTCATCCAGCACTACCGCAACCGCCCCGACCTCTCACTCGGCGTGGTCACCTTCTCCGTCGCGCAAGCGGACGCCGTCGTCGCAGCCGTCGACGACCTTCGCACACAACATCGAGACCTCGACGCCCACTTCGACAAGAGCGACCGCCTCAACGGATTCTTCGTACGCTCACTCGAGTCCGTGCAAGGTGACGAACGCGACGTCATCATCTTCTCCATCGGCTACGGCCCCGACGAAGCAGGAAAAATCTCCACCAACTTCGGCGTCCTCAACAAAGACAAGGGATGGCGCCGCCTCAACGTCGGCGTCACACGGGCAAGACAACGCATCGAAGTCGTCGCTTCCATGGACGCCGGAGACATCCCGCCGTCCACCAACGAGAACGTCGAAGCCCTCCGCGCCTACCTCGACTTCGCGCGCCGAGGCATCGGAACCCTCGGCACCCAAGCATCGGCGACCGGGCTTATGCCGGACTCGCCCTTCGAAGAATCGGTGATCCGCGCCATCCAGTCGTGGGGATACACCGTCGAGCCCCAAGTCGGTGCAGCCGGGTTCCGCATCGACATCGGCGTCCGACACCCAGCCAAGCCCGGCTCATTCGCCCTCGGCGTCGAATGCGACGGCTACCAGTACCACTCCGCACCATCTGCCCGTGATCGCGACCGACTACGAGACCAGGTGCTCGCCGGCCTCGGATGGTCGCTCCACCGCATTTGGGGTACTGGTTGGTACCGAGACCGTGCACAGGAAGAGAACCGGCTCCGCGCAGCAATCGAAACAGCAGTATCCGGCACCACTGCTCGTCAACGAAACTTTGCGATCCCGAGGCCCACCGTCGAAACCGCACCAAGCGAAGTGAAGGAACCGTTCAGCTGGGCGGTGGACTACGTCGAAGCCAAGAAGGTGAAACTGCCGTACTGGGTCGAACCAGCCGAGCCCGGCAATTACCTGCACCTCGTCGAACCCCTCAAAGCAATTGCCCACGCCGAAGGACCCGTCCACCTCGACACCGTCAGTGAGCGCATCCGCGACTGGTGGGGGATTGGGCGAGTGACCGCACGCCTCCGAGACAACCTCGACCGCGCCATCGCAAAAGCGGGCCTTGCCCGAGACGGGGATTTCATCGACGTCCGTAACCGCGAGGTATCGATGGTTCGGTCCCGCGAGCACAACCGCAAACCCGAACACGTACATGTGGACGAGTTCGCGCTCGCCGCCCAGATGCTGGTGCGTGATGTCGGCGGTGCCTCACGTGCCGAGGTGGTGGTGGCCATCGCGCGGCAATTCGGATGGGGGAGAACGGGATCCGTCGTGACGGACCGAGTCAATGCGGCGATTGATTGTGCCGTCGCGCGCGGACAGTTGATCGCAAACGGTGACATGCTCGTGACGGCCGCCTCGCCTGAGGGCGTTGATCGGTTGGTTGGTCAGTAACGAGCTGATTGATTAATGTGAGTCCTCAGGGGTGGAGCTGTGGCATGCGCAGCGCCTGAATTGTCCATCGGTATATGAAGGTAGGGTCCAAGAGATGCGAGCGGTCAGAGAAGACGGACAATCCATTGAATTGCTCGAGAACGGAACCTGGCGGGTGTCTACCCAATCGTCCAACATCGCGGACGGATCGTTTCGAGGAGTACCGTGGGGTACTCATCCAGGACAAGCGAAGCGCAAGGAACAGGTCGAGCCTCGGGAAGACGTCGGCGACCTCCTGATCTGGTCAGACGTTCGGTTAGGAAACCTGACCTGCGATGTTGTCTACATCTACGTGCAGGATGTCCTCGTGCGAGGTAAGTATGTCGTTCGAGAGGACTGGCTGAACGAGAATCGGTATCTGGCGGAATATGACGCCTTGAAGTCGCTTCTGTGCAAGAAGTACGGAGCCCCTGCGGCTGACGACGTTTTCTGGAGCAACGACCTTTGGCGAGACGACCCTAACGAATGGGGCAAGGCCGTCGAGCACGGACATCTCTCTATGTATGCGCACTGGGAAAACGGCGACAGTCGTGTGCTCCTACATCTTGCGGGTGAGAACTATCATTCAACCCTCGGAATTGAGTATGCGAGCATAAGGCTAGGTGCGCTTGAGGATCGTGTTCGGGAGTCCGCGCTACTCGACGAGCTTTAGATACCCCGATCACGCGCGGTTCACTCCACCTCGTTACTGAGCTCGACGGCATACTTGTTCCGCGCTTGAGGGCAGCCCAAGGAGAATCGCACTCGAGACGCATCATGAACCAGCGCCCGGGCCTCGCGGTCCAAACGTAACTGTCACCTATCTGTTCAGCAGGCCACACCTCAGTGGCGAACTGGAGAACCTGCGGTGCGCGACGAGGTCTGCGAGCTCCTCGAGGGTGGTGAACCTGCATTCGAGGAGCGGGCCCGGCGTCTTCGGATTCGACTGATCCAAAGGTAGTTGTCGATTGTCCGCGCCATAACGCTCACTGTTGCAGCGATGAGGCCTGGTGACGACGGCTTAGGTGAGGCACTTCTTCGGCCCGTTCAGGTCCCACTCCTTGCCCTGAGGGTTCGGGTGCCGCGGGTTCCGTCGGCCGGTCAAGGTGGCGTAGTGGTGTAAACCCGCGCGCATTCGAGAATCGTGGTGGTCCGCGTGGGTGAGGGCCGCGATGTGCTCTACGCCTCACCTCAAGTCAATCCGGCTCTTCGGAATCAAGGGTGTAGGTGGGGTCTGAATCCTCCGGCTTCGAGTAG
>CALANS010000080.1 GCA_937926105.1 uncultured Actinomycetes bacterium
ACCCGCGACCCTCACCTTGGCAAGGTGATGCGCTACCAACTGCGCTACGTCCGCGAACCTCCCGGGTCACCCCGGGACACCAGACAACTCTATCGGACGGGCTCGGCCGTCTCCAAACCGGAATGTCCACTCGGCTGCCCAGGGCGCCGAATCAGCAGTCGCCCCACTCGGCGAACGACGCCCTACCCAGCGACGCAAGCTCGGCGTCCATGTCCACAAAGCGCATCTCGTGGCCGGCCGGCACCAACGCCAGGATGTCGTCGACGAACGCGCGGATGTCGGCCGCATCGGCGACGACGCGGGCGGACCCGTCGGGCGAGGCAAGGTCAAGCACGATCGAATCCCCCGCTGGGAACACCTGTACGTCGCCGACGCCGGAGGGCCGGGATACCCCGCCGAGCAACAGGTCCCGCGCGAAGACCCACACCACCGGGGAGCATCCGGCGGCCGCGAACACCACGCTGACTGCAAAAGGGTCGCGCGTCGTGTACTGCAGGCTCGCCGCCACCGGCAGACCCTCGGGCACCGACACCAGCTGCATGGTCGTTTCGGCGACCACCTGGCAGTGACGCTGGGCGGCGTGGAATCCCGGCATGTTGTGCTCCTCGGCTGTGCTCCGGTCCCGGATCGCGAGCTCGGATCGTTGCGGACATGTGCGGGACGAGGGGTCGGGAGCACTGTCACGCTGTTCGGCAGGATTCACCCGGTTGGCGTAGCGCCCGGCGCCGGTGACGGAGTGTCACACTGCACGCGCGTCATCGAGGGACTGCGCATTGCCTACGCCTGGTTCGCCGACTCGCTGGTGTCAGGTATTCTGTGTCGCGCGGCCTCGGCCGTTCCCGGGCGATTAGCTCAGCGGGAGAGCGCTTCGTTCACACCGAAGAGGTCACTGGTTCGATCCCAGTATCGCCCACCACTCTGACCAGCGGAAACGCTGATTCTGTAGCCGAATGCATCGATTGATCTCCCCGGAAGTCAAGGCTCGGCGCCTGTGTCCATCGAGTTCAGCCGTGCCCGTCGGCGCCTGAGATTCCGGGCGGCTGTTCGTCGCTATCGCCCTGTCGGTCATTGCCGTCGTGACGTCATGACGGCACAATCGTAGTATGGGCAGACGGAAGACGACGATCTACCTTGACCCGGATGTGCTGACCGCTGTCAAGGTGCTGGCGGCGACGCGGCAGCAGTCCGATAGCGATCTGATCGAAGCTGCCGTGCGTGCCTATCTGGCGGGTTCGGATCTGGACGCGGCCCGCGCGGACCTGCGCGCGTTGATGGACCGCGTGGCCGAGCGATCCGACCTGGACGACGAGCAGGCGATGGCGTTGGCGGTGGATGAGGTGCACGCCGTGCGGGCCTCGCGCCGGGGCCGCCGCTCGGCCTGATGACGGATCCGCGGGCAGTTCCCGATCCGAACGTGCTGGTCGCCGCGGCGATCACGCCACACGGTGTCTGCGGTCGACTGGTGGACGCAGCCATCGCGGGCCGCTGGAAACCGGTCGCCTCCCCGCAAGTGCTGGCCGAGCTGTCCGAGGTGCTGTTGCGCGAGAAGTTCCGTCGTTGGCTCACCGTCGATGATGCCGAGCAGTTCGTGGCGGGCATCGCGTCGATTGCGGACGTGGTGGACGATCCTCCGCCGTTGGACAAGGCGGTGTCGGCGGATCCGGACGATGACTATCTGATCGCGCTGGCGCTGGCTGAGGGGGTGTCGGCCTTGGTGTCCGGCGATCATCACCTGACCGACTTGATCGACCTGGTGCCGCCGGTGATGACACCGGCGGCGTTCCTCGCAAGCCTGGACGAACCCACCCGGTAGGTCGCAGGGCCGGGGCTGCGGTCGCCTGGCCTATCAGTGTTCGGAGTAGCGGGCGGTGGGGATTTCGCGGAGGGCGGCGTCGATGTCGTTGAGGTCCACGCGCAGGAGTCTTTTGTCCAGGCGGTAGCCGTGCAGGGTGCCGTCGGCGATGCGGCGGCGGATGGTTTCGCGGCAGCACGCGGCGTAGGCGGCGGCTTCACCCAGGTCGACCAGTCGCTTGGCCGGCCTCCCTGCCGGTTGGTGCTGATTTCTGCGGCTGGTTGGCATCTGGATTCTCCTTGCCTGGTGGGTGGTTTCGGTCATTACCTGATTCCGGTGCTGCGGGTCGGCCCGGCCCGGCGAACCTGTTGATGCTCGACGGCCGCGTGCAGGTGGTCGGGCCGGTTCTGGATGGCCCGCCCCGGTTCGGGTCGGGTACGGTCCAGAAGTTCTTCCCGGTCGAGCAGGGCGCGGCGGGTGTCGGGGTCGGTGATGCCGATGGTGGCGGTGGCCTGCCCGCCGGTGATGGTGCGCACGACGGGTTGGCCGCGGTGTCGACGGTGGGCTTCGGTGACGTGCTGCTCGAACTGCTCGATGACGGCGTCGAGGTTGGTTGCGGTGCAGGCGATTTCGGATAGCAGCATGTTCGGGTCGATCAGGTAGCGGTCACCTGCCCGGATGGCGCGGGTCAGGCGGTGGATCTGCACTTGGCCGATAGCGGGCGCGCCATCAGTGGGGGCTGCCGGCTGGCATCGGGGTTCGAGGCGGGTGAGCAGGTGAATGGTGTGGTCGCGGTGAGCGGCGTCGGCGATCTGTCGGTATTCGGTTTCGAGTTGCCGTCGGCTTCCGGATTGGTTCCACAGTTGGCGCATGGTGGTGTGCGCGGAACCGTCGGAGTTGCCGCGGGCCAGGATTGCCGCGAGCACCCGACCGGCCGACTGCATGGTGGTCGCGGCGGGGCCGATGCGGTCGGTGCCGTCGACGCGGCCGTCGTCGGTGATGGTGTAGACGGTGTTGTCGGCGCGGCCGCGGGTCACGCCGACGTAGAGGGCCTCGCGAGTCATGGCCGGGCCGGCGATGACGTGGCAGGTGTCCACGGTGGCGCCCTGCGCCCGGTGGATCGTGGCGGCGTAGCCGAGTTGCACATGCTCGGACACATACGTCGCGGGCAGCGCGACGACCCAGCCGCTGGTGGTGGCGACGCTCAGCGACCCGTCGCCGCCGACGGCTGTGACGGTGAAACGCTGGCCGTTGCGTACGAACCCGGCCCGATGCCCACGCCCCGCCGCTGCCGCCGGCAGCCTCGCTGCCTCAGGGTCGGCGGTGGTGAGTGTGCGGTCGTTGCGGCGGGCGACGATCCGGTCCCCGACGCCCGCGGTGGTGCCGTCGGCCAGGGCCACGCCGCCGGGCGTGACGTGGCCGGCGGCGACGCGGTCGGCTTGGGCGCGGCGATTCAGTTCGGTGACGGTGTCGTTGTCGACGGCCAGCAGCAGCGAGTCCGTTCCGGCCGCACGGTCGTCCTTCCAGGCATGGTAGGCGCCGTCCAGGGCGGTCTGGCGGTCGCCTCCACGGATCCGGCCGTGCATGGTGTAGTCGTCGATCGCGGCGAGGTCCCCGACGCGTAGCCGCGCGGAGGCGTCGGCCTCCCAGGCGCGGGTGGTGCCGTCGGGGTCGCGGAACCGGCGAATGTTCGACAGGTGCGCCACGGCGGCGCCGCGTCTAGTGGCGAGCATGCCGAAGCTGCCGCCGGGGCCGACCGCGGCGAGTTGGTGATTGTCGCCGACGAGCAGGATCTTCGCGCCAGCCTGCCGGGCGGCGTCGGTGAGCGCGTCGAGAGTATGCACGTCGGCCATGCCGGCCTCGTCGCAGATGATCAGGCTGCCGGGGCGCAGCCGACTGTGGGTGAAATCCTCGCGCAGCGTGGTGATCTGACCGTCGATCGTGGCGGTGTCGCCGCGCATCCGGGCCCTGCGGCGTTGCAACTCGGCCAGGCGCCGCAGGGTCTCGTCGGCGTGCCGGTGGCGGGTCAGCCACATCGCGGCAGTCTCGGCGGGTGCCCCGGTCGCCTCCTGCAGGATGTGCGCCGCGGCCGACACCGCCAGGCCGATCACCGAATTCTCGCCGTGTTCGGCGACCCAGGCGGCGCGGATGGCGGTGACGGTGGCGGTCTTACCGGTCCCGGCCGGCCCGACCAGCAGGTCCAGCACCCGCCCCGAGCCGTAGATCGCCGCAGCGGCGGCGGTCTGCTCCGCGTCCACGGCCGTCGATTCCGCAACCGCCGACGTTGTCGGAGGGGCGGTAGGTCCGGAGGTGTCGTCGGCGGCGGCCAGCAGCCGGGCTTCGGCGTCGAGCACGGCGCGGGAGGTGAAGATCTCCTTCGCGGCGAACGCGGATCGCCCTGTGGACGGGTCTCGCCACTTGGCAGGGACGGCGGCGATCTCGGGCGGGTTGAGCAGCACCGACCCACCCAGCGCGCGGGCGGTGATGCTATCCCGGACGGCCAGCAGGTCTGTGGGGGTGGCGAACTGCCAGCCGCGGATCCCGATCTCGCGGGCGGCCTGCGCTGTCACGTTCCACCGCGACCACGTCGAGCGGCGCCCTTCTACGGCGGCCAGGACCGTGGCCGCGACATCGGCGACCACCCGATCATCCACGTCCGCGGCCGTCAACACCGGTCCCGTCGGTGCCGCGCCGGTGGCCGCCTCGACGACGGTCGCGGCCCAGCCGGCCGGGTCGCCGCCGAGGATGCGCGCGGCCCGGTCCCGCCACAGCGTCGAGTACTCGGCCAGTGGCCGAGTGTGCTTCGGCGTCCGGGTGCCCAGCGTGGCCTGCTGCCGGATGCGCAGCACCTCCGCCGACGTGGGCGCCCGGCCATGGGTGGTGACGAAATCGGCCACCGCGTTGTCTTTGGCCTGCCCGATCTGCCCGGCTCGTCGGGAGAACTCCTCGACCAACCGCTGCGGCACCGCGGCCAGTTCGCGGGTGGGGTTGCGCCCGGCACCGCGGGCACGCCACTGCCAGGCCAGGCCGAGGCGGGCGGTGACCTGCTGGGCCAGCAGCGCATCGTAGGACTCCGACAGCGCCACCACCGCCCGGTAGAACTCCGCCCCATCCAGGCTCCGCCACCCGCCGTCCTCGCCCTGCACCTTGTTCGCCAGCACCAGATGCGTGTGCAGTTGGGGATCACCGGCGCGGGAATCGTGGTGGTCGAACCCGGCCGCGATCACACCCCGGACCGGCAGCACCGCCGCCCCGGCGTGCCCGGTGCGGGTGCGGGCCACGTCCCGCTCCATCAACGCCAGCACCTGAGCCACCGCGGCGTGATGCGCGTCCACGATCACCCGCCGGGTCGCCTTGTCGGCCAGCGCCCACAGCACCGACACTGATTTCGGGGTGGAGAACGTCGCATCAAACCCGGCCACCGACACCCCCGGCCGGTAGGGCCGGCCCAGTTGCTGCCCGGTGATCGGGTCTTGCCCGGCGCCGAACAGCCTGCCCATCTGCTCCTCGCCCACCTGCGAGCCGGCGGCCAGTCCCGCCCCGCCCGCGACGCCGGTCAGACCCCGGCCCAGCCAGATCCCCGGCGGATAGCCGGAGGCCGCGTAGTAGCCGGCCAGCGGTCCCGACCGCTCGGCGTTCTGGTCGGTGTCGCCGCGGGCCGTGTGCTGCAGCATGTAGCGATACCCGGACCCGGCGGACAGCTTCGCCAACGACATCACCCGGCACCACCACCTTCCACCGCGACGACCGGCCGGACCCCCGCACGAGCGCGGGGATTCTCCTTCTACCTAGAAGTGGTGCCATCACCGCGCCGTTAGCCGTGCTGGCCGGGTGACAGAAGTGCCGGATGTGTGCGCCGCGTCGTTTGCGGGGCTGCGAGCGGCCAGGCCGCGAATGGAAGCTTCGGGCGGCCTGGCCGACCGAGGACGGCCGGCGACGGACGCCGGTCTCGGCCGGTCCGCGTCAGCCCGCCCTGCCCCATGGCCGCGGCCATGTCGGAGCCGGCCCGGCATGTCGCCGCCGTGGTCCGCCCAGCAGTCGCGGGGCCGTCGTCTCCACACCCATGAAGGGGTGCCACTACGGCGCCGCTGACCACGACATCGCCGACAAAAGAGTTTGGGATCCGGCTGACGGCTGGCGGCGTTGGAACCCGGTGCCCTGGGCATGGTCACAGATGGCGCGTTCGCTACCATCGTGGCTCGGCGAGCGCAGCACTCAACGAGCGGAATGCGTCACGTCTTGCTGGGCGCGCCACGGGTCTTCGGGTAGTGCAACGAGATTCGAGAGATCACAGGGCATCACAGCGGATCACCAACAATCATCACAATTGAGATCCGCTCTTTACAAAGCTTACGGTCGGGTTGTATGCGATCTTGAGCCGGGTGGAACACCCCGTGGTGCAAGACGAGTACTCAACACTTCAAGGTCAACAGGGCCGGGCGGTGGGCGTCGGGCTCCGGTCGGGTCCGGCCGACGGTTGCAAGGTCCGGACTTACCTTGCAGTGCGGCCGCAGCGTCCGATGAAGGCTGCGAACAAGGACAGCCGCGAGCCTTGGCAGCACTGGGCTAGGGCGATTTGGTGCTCGCTAGGTCGGGCTGAGCTCGCCGAAATTGCACGGTAAATCTGGACGAGTCCGGGATTCATCGTCGGGGCCCACCTCGAATCGAGCGTAGCCCCGGCCTGAGGTGAAGACTTCGTCTGGACGAGACACGGACGACGACAACCGGGGTGGCGGCGAAGCAATCCAACCGCCGATGACGTCCGCCGGGCCGACGTACCGCTGAACACGGTGACGTGACGAACGCGATGGTTGATGTTGCCGACCGCCTGCGAGGCGTTCCGTAGGGCCCCCAGTCCGGGGACCTAGACCCGCACGAGATTCTGCGGAGCTCAATCTGGCTGTGCGAACTCGAGCGAGACGCCACGGAACCGCAACTACCCAAGGTTCGTCATTTGCGATGGCGGTCCCGATCCGGTTGGCCGCCCAACCCCCGGGCGCTTCGATCCTCTGCGAAAGTTGCATCGCGCGGCACCCTGCGGGTAGAGGCAAATGGGCGTGGCGCCCGCTACGATCGTTTGGCAACTTCGGAAAACGGCTTGTTGTTTGCAGGCGGATAACTGCGAGCGTCGCACACGGAGGAGAACCGGTTGACCAACACGGCTGACAACCCAGCAGCGCCGAGGATTGATCCATCGGTGTGGCGCGATGTTGTCAGCGCCGCGGGGCCGGACAGATCGGTCGTCGCGCTGGCGGGCAATTTCAACGCCGCGGCCAAGGCATCGCAGGACCCTGACACCAAAGCGGTCCTTGAGACGCTCGCGGTGGCATCGTCGGCGATGCTCAAGCCTGACGACTGGAACGAGCCGTTCACACCAGCAGTCAGCTGGAGAAATGGCAGCCGATCGGCGCTGCCAAGCGATCTCGACGGACCGGGGTGTGCGCTCCTGCTGCAGATTGCCAAGGCCATGGACACTAGCGACGATGCGGGGTTGCGGGCCCGGGTCTACGACGTCTGCTGGACGTATCTCGACCGGCGCGACCAACAGATGTGGATCGACGCCATCGACGCCTACACAGCGGCGCCGCTTGACCCTGAATCGTGGCACGGTGACGGTGCTGCCGGATGGCAGCGGGCGTTCGAACTGGTCCGGCGTCGCGGCGCAGCCGGGCGTGAACAAGCGGAAGCGATGGCGGCAACGGTCCGCGACCGTGTCCGCCGCAGCACCGTCGGGGAAGCCTTCTTCGGGGTCCAATTGTCGGAGTTCGCCCGCAGGTACAAGCTTGTCGAGAAACAGGAGCAGCACGGGTTCGCCGAAATGGCCGTTCAGGTGGCGCAGCAGGCCCGCGAAGCGAGAGAGCGGCGGCTGGCCCAGTCGTGGGAAGAAGAGGCCGCCGCGTGGTACTCGGCCAGTGGAGACCAAGACGCGGCATCGCATGCCACCCTGCGACTGGCCCGTGACTTTGTCGCCGAGGCTGCCGATCGGCGGCAGGGGGTAGGTGGGGCAGCCATCACCGCCAGCCACTTTGTGGAGTGTGCGCTCGCGATCTTGCGCAAGCTCCCGCGGAAATTCCGTGCGGCCAATGGCGTCGACGACCTGATCAAGGACCTACGTCCGCAACTAGAGGCCGACCGAGAAGCCCTGCTCGACTCCATGGTGGCGGTCTCGGGAGGCTCGTTCGATCTCAGCGGCTATATCGAGCAGTCGAGGCGGTCGGCGTCGGGGCACGACCGGGTTGGAGCCCTGATCGCGCTCGCGGCGTTGGCCCCCCTGGAGGATCCTGACCGGGTGGAATCGACCGTGCGTGAGCAAATACAGCAAGCCCCGCTGTCGGTGTTGTTCGGCGGCGAGACGCTCCGTGCGTCTGGACAGAAGGTAGCCGCGACGCCCGGCATGACGGTCGATGGTGAAGCGGTGCGAGAGGGCAAGATCGACCCTGCGGTCTGGGCGGCCATGGTCCGGAACCACTTGGTGCTCGTCGACGTGAGGGTTGTCGGTCTTATCGCGCCCGCGTTACGGGTTGTGACTGCCGAACATCGCTACTCGTCGCAGTTGCTTTACCGGATCTGCTACGAGAGTCCGTCCACACCCGCCGGGCGCGAAGGCGTGTGGGCGCTCGGATTTCAGCGTGGCCTCGACGGTGACTTTGTATCGGCCGCGTCGCTGTTGGTGCCGCAGATCGAGCATTGGGTCCGAGTCCGGTTGAAGGAGCATGGCGGAAACACATTGATCACGGACGAACACGGTGTCGAAAGTGAGAAAGGGCTCGGGAGTCTGCTCAACGATTCACTCGCTGTAGCTGCGCTCGGCGCACCCTTGGTTTTCGAGTTGCGGGCCCTGATGACCGAGCAACTCGGCCCAAACCTTCGCAACGACATCGCCCACGGACTCATCGAAGACTCGGCATTTAACAGCTCGGCGGCAGTGTACGCATGGTGGATCGGGCTCAAGCTAATCATGCTTCCCCTTGCGTTCGCCACCCAATCGCGTTGGGCCGAGAACGACGGCGGCACGCCAGGGGGCAGTCAGCGAACGGGTGATGCATCTTCCTAGGTCGACTGACCCACCACGTTCGCATGTTCGATGCCGCTCCCAGACTCGGTGTTCACACGAAGACGCTCGAGCAACTCAGTTGGCGACGGTCTCGCAGACAGTCACCTCGTGGCCGCACCCGGGCGCGGAACGGTCAGTACGTATTGGCGTACTGTGGCGCCTGCGGACTTGTAGGCATCGTTTACTCGAGCCTCGAGCGCCGTCCGAAGCGTCTCGACGGACCACCGGCGAGCCTTGGGTCGGCGGCTGGGGTCCTTCACGGTCCAGAGATTCGGCGGATACCATCCAACAAGGAACACGCCAGCTGTGGACTGCACCTCGGCGAGGTATCTGTCGACAAGCTGATCTTCTAGTGCGGACTCGACGTCGCTGTTCCAAGACCCTTTAATTTCGATGGGGACGGTGTGGATTGTCTCGCCGTCCCGGACCTGCACGTGGACATCTGTGCGATCTCCAGTGCCGTAGGCGGTACGTGGCAGGACCAAGACTTCGCGGTTGACGATGACGCTGCGCTGCTCGAGACGAAGGCGCAGTTGGTGTGCGAGGTACGCCGATAAGGCTGCTTCGGGCTTGGGTGCCCATAGGTCGTCGCCGTTCCCCATGTCTGCATATCCAAGCTTCAGCCCTGCATTTTCTGCGGCTGTTCGTACGGGAGCCGGGATGCGGTCCCAGAGCAGTTCACCGTGAGAAGGCAGTTCTTCCTCAATCGCTGCAAGTGCCTCGATGATGAGTGCTGCGAGTTCGCTGTCCGTGCGGACCAGCCGGCGGGTCGGGTCGCCGAGTAGAACTGCGAGGTCGTCGGGGTCGGGCGGCTTCCAGTTTATCTCCGCCAACTGCAGCCGAGCGCGGTGGAGAGCGGCTTCGAGGTGAATGGACTCGGTCTGGCTAGCCAAGGATTGAAGCAGAGTAAGAGCTCGTGGCGTGCCTCGCTGGGCGAGACTGTCGAGGACGCGGTCACGCAGCCGTCGGGTGTCCTCATCGGCAGACGCGAAGTAGGCTCCCGCGTGGATGCCGTCACCTACGTTGGGCGTCAGGGTGGCCAGCCATCGGTAGAACTGGGCGAGGTAGTCGTCGGTGAACGCATCCAATCGCGGGCCGTAGTAGTTCTGGTGGGCGAGTGCGTGCGCAATGGGCAGGGCAGCCTCTTGGTCGGTCCCAACACTGTCGCGAATTATGGGCCAGGCCCGCATAGGCGTTACGTTCATCAACACGACCGCGGACGTGCAGGCGAGCGCGTTCGGAAATTGGCCTGGCGTGAATATCATTGCGTCGATGACCTTGTCGACGATCCCGGCGACGGATGTCTGAAGCGCCGTGCTGGCCAGGTCTCGGTAGACTTGGACGGCTAGCGATGCGGCCTCCTCGGTGTCCGGGATCGTGAGCGTGCCGGGTTCACCGGACAGTGTGTCCCGAATGCCAGTGAGTAGCACACCAATCGCGTCGCCCAACTCCGCGGACATGCAGCCTTGTAAAGCGTCGAGTCCGTAGGGCAGACTGCCGCGCCCAAGTTCGCGTCGGACGAACTGCGTCGTCGCGGAAGCGAACGATGCGGCCGCGGCGGTGGCGGCAGCACGCAAAAGACGACGGTGACGGTCGCGCTGAGCGTCGTCTGAGCCAGGCAAGAACCATAAGAGGCTGCCGACCCATTGAGACCAAGGCACAGTCTGGAGCTTTGCCCTGTCTTGGCGGTCGAGAATGCAGAGCGCCAGATACCCCGCCCAGGCGCGTTTGTCATACCTATTCGTGCCCAACCAGTCGGTCCAGTGGTCGTGTTGGCGGAGAAGGTAGCAATACGCGGCCTTGCCAAGCCGGTTTTCAGCGCCGTCGCCGAGGACGACGACCGACGGGAAAGCAAGGAGGTCGTCGTGCATAACCGGCACCTGGGCTCGCCCAGTGGACGGGTCGAACTGCAACTGCCACGCGAGTTGCCAGAATCGGGACGGATCTTCGTCAGTCACATCGACTAACAGCTGTCTGACGGACTCGGCGAATTCCCCGGCATCTTCCCACGGGGGTGGCGCCTTGTGGTCGGCTCGCCACGCTTCGGCGACTCGCGAGTCGATGGGGACGGCGTCAAAGATTCTCCGCAGACTGCTTCCTGCGAACGGCACCATGGTCCGGAGCCCGTACGCATACTCATAGTCGGTCTCATTGGCCGTGTCTAGGATCGTCACCGCGATTTCCGCGAGGACGGCTGCGCCTGTTGGATGATCAACTGCAATGTCTCGCGCCTTGTCCGCAATCCACGCGAAGTCGCGAGAGTCCACCAGCGCCCGACGGCGGGTGTCGGAGCCATCCGCGCTGACCAGTCCGCGAAATCTAGCGCGCCACCCCGACAGGATGCGATGTGCCGCCCAGGCTGGGTCCGCGTCGAAGTCGCGGAGCGCGAGGCTGGCGGCCAGGTGACGTCTGAGCGTGGCGACCTTCTCGGGGGTTCGCGTCGACGTCGTCTCATCGAGCGAGTCTGGGATGTCAAGCTGCTGGAACTCGCGCATGTATGGTTCGACGATCGCGGCGATGGGGTCGATTAGTTGTTCAGCATCCGGGCCGCTGAGGCCGCGGTCGATGATGGCGGCAACAAACTCGTCTCCCTCTGGCTGCGCCCCGCTTGATCGTCGACGCGCTGGTGATGCGGCAGTTGCCGACGACTCGACGTCGCTTACCGCGGCTGATTCGCTCGCTTCCGATTCGCCATCGGTCCGTTCGGCCATGAGGGTCAAAATGGCTACGACGTCGTCGTCTGTTGCGTTCTGGGCGGCGTCGATCCTCAGGAAGCGCGCGTAGCCGCCGTACAGCGATGGGTTCTGCCTTGGTGTGAGCAGCGAAAGAAGCTCCTCTGTGGTCATGTGCTTCGGCCAGAGTGCGGACAGGAGCGCACCCCGCAACTCGTCCTCTGAATCGATGGCTCGCGCGTAGTCCGGGTCTGCGAGACTTGCAAGAAGGGGCTTGAGCTCGCAAACTAGGTCCGGGCCGCAGGCGACGACTGCGTTCACGGCTAGGCGACGGACCGTGGTCGGCCAATGATCCGAGTTGGCAATGTCGAGCATACGAGGAGTCAAAGTCGGGTCTTCTGAGTCGGCCGCCAATTCAAGCACGATCTGCATTCTCGCCTGCGAGCGCCACCCTGAACCGCTCAGTTCGTCGAGTGCTCGCTCAACCTGGTTCGCGAGCCCTGGGTGTTTCAGCCGAAGCGAACCTCGACGACGCCACCACGACTCCGATAGATACGCATCCTCCGCAGTCCTGATCAATGCCTCCACAATCGTTCGCCGTGCAGCTGGCGAATCGACGAGTGCACTGTGACCGGCCAGGCTCAACGGGTCTGCCTCGGCGAGCCATCCAGCGCGAGAAGGGCACAGCGCGGTGATCCACGCGGCAGTCTCCCGTAGCGCGGTCGGAATTGAAACCCATGGCGCTCCGACTGACTGTTCCACGAGGAACAGTTGACGAAGCTGCAGCTCGCTGACCTGGCGCTCCACCAAGTAACTGGCTGCCAGAAAGGCGGCCACTGAACTATGGCGAAACGCGATACGATTCGGGCCGACAGCAGCAAACAGCGCGCAGCGCAGAGTCTGCCGGATCATGCCCTCACTGACTGAGAACCGATGCTCGGCATCACCTTCCTCGCCACCAACGAGCCCTGCGAGGTCCAAGTCCGACGGCCGACGATCCGACTCGCCACTAGTCCAAATGTTCCGGCGCCCAGAAAGCAGTAGACGCACAGCGATCCGCTTGGCGACCGACAGCCTCTGTTCCCTCCCAACTGAATTCAGTGCCGCGCCAGCATCCGACATGTCTGGCGAACTCCGCTCGGCAAACCGGCGGACAGCGCTCTCAAATATCTCCGACGGAGCGCCCTGCAGGTCGCCATTTTCCTCGTACATCTCGCAGAGCATCTCGAGTGTCAGCGGGATGCTGGCCAGTGGCGAGACGCCCCTTACTATGGCGGTCCTGACAAGCGCCCGGCCGTCTACGCCGTGCAAATCGGCGATCTGGGTGGCATGGGTGCGTGTCAGCGGTGCCAGATCCGTCGCCTTGTAGGGCAGAAGGTCAACCAGTGTTGCGTCGAGCGCGCGGTTGTAGTCCATGAGGCGGCAGGCGAAGACGAGCCGCAGGCCGCTCACCTCTCTGCCTTCAAGGCTGTCTCGCAAGAGTTGAGGCAACTGGAGCAAGATGGGGCACTCGTCGACCTGGTCGAGGATCACGACATGACGCACTGCGGCCGGTGAGGCCGTCGACGGACGACGGGTGTCGAGTCCATCAAAGATTGGCGCGAGCTTGGCTTGATAGCGCAGTTCAGTGAGCGCAATTGCGTCCAGCGCCGTGACGCTGGACGAACCAAGTCTCTCCCTCCAACGGCGAGCGATAGCCTGCAGGACGGTGCTCTTGCCCGAACCCGGCTCACCTAACAACGCGAACGAGTAGTCCCTGCAGAGCTCGATGGGGTCGCTCAATTCCGATGATCCACCGCGCCGACCGAGCACTGCCGACGGCGAGTACAGGAAGCCTGCATCATCGAGCGGGAACGGCGTCTCGTCCGTGTCGGACTGGGTTCGAATTCGGCACAAACGACGGGCATGCACTGGAACCGCCTTCCCAAGTAGTGGTCGCGTCGCTCAGGATAGAGGGCTTGGCAGCACTCCGGCCGGCGGCATTTCGACATCGCTGCTCTCGAGCCATGTGTGCTTAACCGTATCCGGTGTAGCCCTTGTTGAATGCGGCGGTGAAGTGAGGGTCGACCCGATCTTCACTGGCGGGGCTTCAACTTTTGGCGTGTGGCAAATGACGCGAGGTCGGTCGGTCCGACCACCAGGGCTTGCACGCCCCTCCGTAGCTGCAACATGCTCAAGGCACCTTGCTCGCAGCCGCCAGCCGCCCGGAGGGGAACCATAGTGACGGAGTCTATTGGCGAGCGGCGATTTCGGAAAGCTTGGCCGCGATTTCGGCGTCGCGGCCGGCGGCGGCGTGTTGGTAACGCAGGGCGGCGCCGGCGGTGGAATGGCCGAGGCGGGCCATGAGTTCGGCGAGGGTGGCGCCGGTGGACGCGGCCAGCACGGCGCCGGTGTGGCGCAGGTCGTGCCAGCGCAGATCGGGCCGGCCGGCGACCTGCCGTGCGTGGTAGAAGCCCCACCCGGTGCGGTGCGGGGTGCTCGCCCGGCCGTACAGCGACGACGGCGCCATGTGGGACACGCCGTCGGCGGCGGGGAACAGTAGACCGGCGCGGCCGTTGACGCGGGCGCGCAGGTAGTCCTTGATGGCGGGGATCAGGTGCGGCGGGATGGCGACGTCGCGGATCCCGGCGGCCGACTTGGGGGTGCCCACCACGTAGCCGTCGTCGGTGCGGACGACGCCGCGGCGAATTCGGATGACCCGGTTGGTCAGGTCGATGTCGCTGCGGCGCAGCTCGGTCAGCTCGCCGAAGCGCAGCCCGCACCAGGCGGCCAGCAGCGTCATGACTTGGTACCGCTCGGGCATGGCGTTGACAGCGCGGCGAGCTCGTCCAGGCTGGCGGGTTTGATCTTGTGCACGCGTTTGGAGTTTCCGGCGCCGCGAATGTGCGCCGGGTTGGCCACGATCAGGCCGTCGTGCACGGCGTCGGTCAGGATCGAGCGGAGCAGGCTGTAGGTGTGGGCGCGCAGCGTCGGCGTGTGATCGCCCAGGCAGGTGTGCCAGTCCCGGACGACGTCCGGGGTGATGGCCATCAGCGGCGTGTCGGCGAAGGTGGGCAGGATGAGCCGGTCCAGCAGCCGCTGGTAGTGCTCGCGGGTGCGGGGCTTGAGGGTGCGCGCGGCGAGCCATCCGGCGGCGTAGGAGCCCAGGGTGCGGCCGGGCTGGTAGGCGTTGCGGTGCTGGGGCGGGGTCCAGCTGCCGGCGTCGAGCAGGGCGCGTTCGGCCTTGAGCCAGGCGGCCGCGTCGATCTCGGCGTCGAAGGTGTGTCCGGCGGTGTGCAGCTTGCCGTCGGGGCCGGTGTAGCGGGCCTGGTATCGGCCCGAGCGCATGCGGGTGACCTGGCCGAAGGGGCGGCGTTTGGCCTTGCGTGTCACTGATCTTCACCCCCCGATGTGCATCGTCTGTGCATCGGATGCGAGCGTATATCGGCCGATTCCGGTAGCGCTACGTTGAGCGCGGAAAGGCGACACTAGGCAGCATCACTGCAGGTCAAAGCGCTTCGAGCTGCTCTGATGCAGTATCACGCGATCATGAACAGTACTGGTTCGATCCCAGTATCGCCCACCACTCTGACCAGCGGAAACGCCGGCAGATCACCATCACGGGCCATTCCTGGTCCATAGGCTCTGACCCTCCGAACTACCGGAAGGCGGCCACCATGCCCACCACTACCACCAGTCCCGACCAGGCCGGCAGCACCGTTTATGTCGGGCGTGACGGCCGGACGATGCCCCGCCGGTGCAGTCTGCACACTGCCGCGATAGACCTCCGCCCGACCGTGCGTGCGCTGCCCGACGCGGTGATGGGCGAGACCGTCATTGTTGAGTTCGGCGTCGGGAACGCGCTGGTGCTCGATGTGGAGACCGCGAACGAACTGGCTGAAGCGCTGACCAGAGCGGTGTACGAGCTGGACGACGCGGCCGATGCTGCACGCCGAGGTACCGGCACGACAGCGAGTGCTGAACCGGTGTCAATTTGACCATGGTTGGCTGCGCAGTCGAATTGACCATGCAGGTACCCGACCATCATGTCGGCGCCGACAAGATGGTCGCCACTGGATCCCGGACTTCCGACCTGACCAGTCACCGTCATTTTGACGGTGGTTGCCGACCGCTGTCGGTGCCCGGTGGGACGGTGACGGCATGAGCAGTTCACTTCCCCAGTCCTGGTCCCGGCAGGAGATCTGCGAGGCGTACGGCATCAGTCCCGAGGAGATCCGGCGACTGATCAAGGCCGGGCAGATCGGCTACATCCGGTCCGGCCGCTCGAAGCGGTTCCTCGCTGAACACATCGCGCAGATCCAATCGGCGATCGAGGTTAAGCCGCGCGCCCCGACCGGGGACGTGCTCACGCAGATCGGCGTCACGCCACGCAGCGCGGCAAGACGGCGGTCGGCATGACCGAGCCCACTGCCTACACGCTTGCCGAGGCTGCCGAGTCGGTGCGTATATCGGAGAAGCACCTGACCCGGGCGATCAAGGCCACCGCTCCCCCGTACCTCAAGGCTAAGAAGCACGGCCGCGGATACCGGATCAAGCCGGAAGACCTCCGCGAGTGGTTCCACTCGCTGCCCGACGCGTAGGAGACGACGCCCAGTTCTCACCCGTCCTTCCGCCGCCCGTGCGGGAGGTGCCCGACCGACGTTGCCGCGCCGGTCGGGCTGTCAAACCCCTATCTAAGCTAGGAGGCTCAACATGACCATCATCGACCACGCCCTCGCCGACGCGCAGGCTAACAACGCAACCGATCCGTGCCCGGCTTGGTGTAGGTCGGACACCGCGGACCCCGATGGGGGTGCCTCGATCCACCGGCGTGCCGTTGGATCGCTCGGTGTGGCTATCGAGTGGTGCCGAGTCGATCGCCTGGCGCCTGGACCAGTGATCTACGTTCCCGAACTGGACGTCGACCCCTGCAACACCACACCGGGGTTCGCCCGGCAGTTGGCGGCGGACCTGATCGCGGCTGCCGACGTGCTCGACGGGGCGACGGCATGACGACGACTGAGGAGGCCCCGGAACAGGCCAAGGCTCGGCGCCGAGCCGAAGGTGCGGCCAAACGAGCGGCCGCCGCGGTCATCCGCCAGGCCCAGCGCGAGATCGAACGGGAGATGCTGGCGAACCTCCCGGAAGACGGCTGCCCGTGGTGGTGCGATGGCAAGCTCGACGGATTCAACGGCCACCAGTGGCGGGTCACCGGGTCTGGCGCCGACGCGGTGCGCAAGCACTACCGGCGATGCGGCATCGTGGGGGTATCGCAATACCAGTTCGCCGACGGCTGGGGGCGGCTGTCGCTGTACGTGCGGGACCTGAGGTTCAACAACACGATGACGTGGCGGCAGGCGGCAACGGACCTACGGGCGGTTGCGGAGCTGCTGGACCGCGAGGCCGAATGGACCGATGCGCGGGCAGGCTGAAAGCGCCACAGGCGAAAAAAAACGGACCCTTGGCAGTTGCCCGCCGGGGGCCCGTCGCGTTGCGGGTCAGGGAGCGTCGGACCCGTGCGCGTAGGTCCCTGACGCCTTGTCAGTCACTCCCGGCCGATCGGTCGGGGTCGCTGGCGTCTGCACCGCGTTCTGATTACCCACGTGGACTCCGCGAGTGCTACGAGAGCACGGAATTGAGGGCCACGCATCGCAGACCAACCCCCAATCGGGTGATTCCTGCCGGTCTGGGTGGTGCGCTCTCCGGTGGGGGGTTACCGTGCGATGGACGTCGGGGTTTCCCTGAGAAGGGTGCTAGACATGGCCAGGGTCCCGGCGTATCACTCGTCTAATCTGTCAGATCCCGATGTGTATCACGATCACGACGACTGCCCAACAGGCAAGCAGATCCCATCCCGGAACAGGGTCTCCGGCACCGGCGGCTACCGGAAATGCAAAGACTGCAACCGCCTTGGCTGAACACCGAGTGTGGTGAGGGAGATGCAAACCGGCTGGCGGTTACCGTTTCAGCCGCGAGTCTTGGAGTATGTCAGCGAGACCGGGCGGCTCCGGCGCACGATTTACGCACCAGGGTCGTCAGAAGCGTGGAAGCGCACAGACTCCGATGGGCGCCCGCAACTACGCCTCGAGTGGTGGAGCGGAGAACTGTGGCTGATCGACCCCGATGACGTGCTGATCAACGTAGACCGCCGAGGTGGCACCAAACTTGGGATCTATGGATTCGACGTTCGCGGCTTAAAGTATCACCGGCCGGCCGCCCGCAGCGGCGATTTCAGTCCCGGTCGGCGCGTGGAGCTTGTCAGAGAGCCAGCCAACAAGATCGACCCGAACGCAGTGGCGGTACGCGCACTCGGTGCAAGCGCAATAGCCGGGTATGTCAATAAGCAACTTGCCCGCACAGTCGCCCGTCTCCTTGATGGAGGCACCAATCTGTATGCGCTATGCCTGCGAGGGGCCGCTGCCGGGACTAGTCCACACAAAATCGCTGTCCTTGCGGGGCAACCGGAATTGGTCGCGCACCTGGGACGCAACCTTCGGACCTAACCTGGCGGATAGCGAACAGGATGTCGACCAGTCTATCGTGGGGCGTAAAGCGTCGGGGACTTCGTCACAGCACGTCCACATTTAGGAGAGGTCGCAAATGACAGCCCCGCAGAGCCAGTCCTACATGCCCAGCCCTGGAGTTCCCGTTCGGCCGTTCGCGTTTGATGGCGGCGCCGGCACCTACCTCGGGACCGCGATAGCTGGATTCTTCGTCACCGTGTTCACGCTCGGGATCTGTTATCCGTGGGCGGTGGTGATGCGCTACCGCTGGCGGACCAAGCACACCTACATCAATGGCCACCGACTCCGGTTCACCGGCAGCGCCATCGGCCTGTTCGGCAACTGGATCAAGTGGTGGCTGCTGTGCATCATCACCATCGGCGTCTACATCTTCTGGGTGGTGCCACGCCTGACGAAGTGGATCGTGGAACACCAGGAGTTCGACCCCACCTGGCGCTAGCCGGCCGGTACCGGGGCAGGGCTGATTCGTCCGTCCGGGTCGACTCGGTACCTGTCGCCGCCGGTAACGCCGGGCAGCCCGTGCACGGACAGGGCGGGTACATCGACTGGTCGGCCGGCCTGGAGGGCTGCCAGCCACCCGGCGGCGGGGTTGCGGTGCGACTGGCTGACGGCCGGGTAGCGGGCCGCAGAGCGCCGCAGACGGGCCGTAACGGCGTCCAGGGTGTCCCGGTCCGCCGGGCCGGTAGTGGTGATGCGCTTGCCCATCAGGCACCGGCCAGCCGGGCAGCCTGCGTCTCGCGCATCCGGTCGCGGTTGTTCCAGCGGGTGCGGGCGGCGCGGACCTTGGCGGGGTCCTTGCCGGCTCCGGTGGCGGTGTCGCCGACGACGATGCCGGCGAGGACCTTGGGCAGGGTGGCGGCGATTTGGCGGTGCTCGGTCACGGCGGGGTGCACGCGCAGTTGACCGGTGGGGGTGACGATCATCTCGCCGTCGGTGCCGATGATGCGCTCGAGGGCGTCCATGCGGTCCACAAGCTGCCGGGCGGTGTCCAGTAGCGCGATCTCCTTGGCATCGGGCTCGACGCCCTCAGCGGCCATCTCTGCCCGGATCTCCGTCACCATGCGTTCCCCCGGGCTGGCCGGGGGCCTACGGGCGGTCATAGCGGGCCTCCCTTCTCGGCGGGATTGTCACGATGTGCATTGCAGCCACCCCGAGCCGCAGCACCGTCCAGCAACCGCGCACGGAGGGTGGGGGGTGGGGCCAGGGGTTATGTCGTCGGTGTGCTTGGCGGCTGTAGCCGGTCGCGCGTGCTGCGCCCAGTGTGTGGCTGCGTCGTGGCTCATTGCCCGCGCGGGACGGCGGGCGCGGCGGGGCGGAGTCGGCGGCAGCCAGCCTCGTCGCCAGGTGACGAAGACGCGGCCCGCCGACAGGGGGCGCCGGTCTCTGCACGCCGCCGGGGCTATTCGAACCAAGGCTGGGTTTCATCAGACCGCCACCGCCACACCCTGACGCACCAGCCGCACCTTGCGCTTATCCGACGCCTGAATGCGTACGTCCGCCGCGTCGAACATCGTCTGCAGGATCGGATCTTTCGTCACGATTCGCATGGTCATCTCGCCCGATCCGACCGCAGCATTGGGCACGATCGACCCCGGACGTCGCGGCGCGAACAGTTCTGGCCCGTGCTCACCGACCAAATAGAATTCGCCAGGATTGACCGGGCCGCCGGCCGCACATAGACCCCCGTAGTACTTGGAGAGCGCGTCGGCGGTGGATAATCCAGCTGGCCCAGTCACCGCGCCACCGAGATCCTTTGCGGTAGCCTGAATCTGCACCGGATTGCCACCGTACCGCCACCAATAAACAGCGACCTCGGTGTTGAGTTTCGGGCCGACGGAGACGCTGGCGAAGAACTCGGCCCGTTGGACGTCACCATCGGCGACACGACGGACACCGAGGATCTGGCCCGGGCGCAGGCGTTTCGGCTGGCGCTGGACCTGATCGACGCCTACGCGGCGCTCCGTGGTCAATCCGACCATGGAGGCCGTCCGCTGTCAGTGCCCGGTGAGACGGTGACGGCATGAGCACTCACGACAAGGCCTGGATGTCGGAGCAGACCGGCAAGACCGTGGACTGGATCACTCGGCACCTGGACGAGATCCCGCACCACAAGCTCGGTCAGCCCGTGCGATTCACCGAAGCCGACCTCGCCGCCTACCTGGAACAGACCGCCGTGACGCCGAACATCATGCGCCACGCCGGCCGGCGGAAACGCGGAGGCTGGGCATCGTGACAACCACCCACGGCTGGCCACGACTGATGGACCGCAAGACGGCCGGCGAATACCTGCAGGTCTCAGAGTGGGGTGATCCGACAATACCGAGACTCGGGAGACCTACCAGTGACCCTGGTCCGCTCGCCCGAGCGCTTCGACATCCGCGACCTGGACGCCCTCGCCGACTGGCTGGCGGGACAGTGACGCCAGGATCCGCGATCGACGATTTCGTGATCATGGCCAGGAGGACGTGAATCATGGCCGCTCACCGCTCGGCCTGCGGGACAGTCGACGTAGGGTGCTGAGGTCACCGCTTACATACCTCAAGGAGGCGCGTCAGATTGCGGGGGCCTCACCCTTGATGGAGGTCCTAGTCGATCCTGTGCCCAAGGCGTCAATGGTGTCGCCTAGGTCCATCGCTTTGACAGTGCCGCCGTTTTCTACCTCGAAGGTCACCAAGCCGTCGGTCATCGAACCTCATGCCCGACGTCGAGGTCGAAGGAATAACCCAAGGGCGGCTCAGCGGCATCATGGTGCTGGCGCGCAGGCCCTTGGATCACAGTTCGAGAACGAGGCGCAGCGCGGCTTCCACCCTCCGAAGTTCATCGAACGCCAGGTGACCGACGCTATCCCCCAGTCGGGTCGGGTCGACTGCCGCGGTCTGCTCGACCAGCACACGCGTCGAGCGCCCACCGATCTCGACTTCCGGCCTGAAGCTCGCTGCGCGTGCAGAGGTAGACGTTGGAGCCACCAGCCACGTCGACAGCGGCAACTGGTCGGACTGGACGACGACCGCGTACCGGTGGTGGCGCTGTTCGTGTCCGCGCGTGTTGCGAGGGGCACGCAGCCGGTACACCTCACCACGCACGCAGGCTCTCCATGTCCCGAAGCACTTGCGCAGCCTCGGCGCGGTCCTGCTCGTCCGCGGCGAGGGCTTCGGCTTCGGCTCGAAGTACCCTGCGCGCGCGCTCGCGAGCCGCGTCGATCAACGCCATTCGCACTGCTGTCGAGACGGGGGTGCCGTCACGAGTTAGCGTTGCCAGGGCCCTTGCCGCATCCTCATCAGGCCGGAAGGTGATCGTGTCAGCCATAGTGACAGCGTAACACGAACTGTAAGACGGCCCCGTTGGCACGAGCGAATGCCCGGGCTCTCGCGTGGTCGCAACAACTGATCTTCCAGGGTCGATCCAGCAGAGTGTTGGTCGACAAGAAGGCTGGGCATTACTCCGCACGCGGCGGTTGGAAGATCTGTCCGAAATGACGTTCCCGCGGGAACGTCATTTCGGACAAGCGGCACTCGTATGAGGCGGTGAGTCGGCCGTGGGCTGCTTCGACGACCGGCGACCGTAGGCCAGCGCACCGTCGGGATCGCGGCCGTCGGGCGCGAACCGCCCGATGTTCCCGCCTCGCCGCCACCGTGCTCGGTACCCGGCCCTGCGGTGGGGGTGGTTTACTGGGGGGCGTGGGTACCCGGTTGGTCGCGCGGCTGTGGATCGATCTGTGCCGCGTATACGCGGGTACCTGTCTGTCTGACCGCTGAGCATTCCGGGTAGCCCGGGCCGCGGATTCACCGACGCAACCGCTTCGAGCGGAGATCCTCGCGCACCCCGGGGACAAACCCCACGCTGCCGTCAGCCCTGCCCGCACCATCCTCGATGGGCATCCGACGGCGCCACGCAGCCAGACCGAAAGACCCTACTGGACCCATCGACCGCCCAGTTCCGCACACCACGAGAACGGAAGAATTGACATGCCCCTCTTCGTCCTGCACCACCAGCATGACGCCGACCGCTGCCCTGCCCAGGACCCACAAGCCGCCGCTATGCTGCTGGCACACCTCGCGCCGGATAACGCCAGCAGCTACGGCGTGACCATCCAGAGCCATGGCGTCATCGATGGCCAGCACACGCTGTATGCGATCGCCGAGGCCAGCGACCAGGAGGCCCTGCAGCGCTTCGCCGCACCGTTCGCGCAGGCCGGGTCGGTCGAGGTGCTGCCCGCGTCATTGTGCGAGGCCGTGGTCGCGCGCGGTGGATGCGCGGTACCGGCCTAGCACGCTTCAGCCCAACCCCGCCCGCTACCGCACCCCGGACTCGGTTCGCGCCCGCCGCCCGCGACGCGACGGCCGAATCGCTGTCTGCACGCCCGCATTGTGTGATCGAAGGGATCGCCGTGACCAACCAGAGCTTGCGCGTCTACGACTCGACGCTGGATCTATTGCCCACCGTGGACAATCCGACCCCGCTGGTGGAGCTGCGGCACGTCACCGGCCTTCGCCACGCCCGGGTGTTCGCGAAGCTGGAGTGGTACAACCCGTTCGGGTCCGTCAAGGATCGGGTTGCCGCCAACCTGGTCCGGGACGCGTTGGAGCGCGGCGAGCATCTGCAGAATCTCGTCGAACCCACCTCGGGCAATACCGGCCTCGGCCTGACGATGGTCGCCAACGCGCACCGCTACGGGTTCTCGGCCGTCATGTCGAACGCGGTACCGCAAGAAAAGCGCACCGCCCTGCGGATGTTCGGCGCCGACGTCATCGAACTCGACGACGACCTATGTCCCATGCCCGGCCAGCCCGAAGGGGCGATGCAACGCGCCGGCGAGCTCGGCAACCGGCCCGGCTGGCACGAACTCAACCAGTATGCGAATCGCGCGAACCCCGATGCACACTACCGGACCACCGGCCCCGAGATCTGGCGCCAAACCCAGGGCACGGTGACCCACTTCGTCGCATCGCTGGGTACCTGCGGCACGATCACCGGGACCGGACGGTTCCTCAAGGAGCAGAACCAGGCCGTCAAGGTCATCGGGGTGCACCCCACGGACGGGCACGACATTCCCGGGGTGCGCTCCCGGCGGGCTCTGGCCGTCACCGAATTCTTCACACCAGACCAGTACGACGACATCATCGAGATCAGCGACGACGACGCTTACCACACCTGCCGACGACTGTTCACCGAGGAGAGTCTCACGCCGGGCCCCAGCTCCGGTCTGGCCCTGGCCGGCGCTGTTCGTGCCATCCCCGACGAACCCGGCGTCGTCGCCGTGGTGATCTTTCCCGACCAGGCGTTCAAGTACACCTCCTCGTTCCGCAAGCACCTCCCGGACCTGTTCCCCGACGATTCGGCCGAGGCTGCACCGCGCCCGGCCAACCCGTACGCGATCCATCTGGAGCACGCAGTGGCGCTGGCCAAGAGCGGACCGGACTCGGTGGACGTGGCCGAAGCCAAAAGGCTGCTCGACCACGGCGCCATCCTCATCGATGTTCGCGAGCCGGCGGAGGTCGCCCGGCTGAGCATCGCCGCGAGCATCAAGCTGCCACTGCCACAACTGTCGGACGGCAGCCTGGACGGCGTGCCTGCCAACCACGAGAGCCCCATCATGACGATCTGCGCCTCCGGCGTTCGATCCCTCTATGCACAGATGCTGCTCAAGGCCCAGGGATACAGCACCGTAAAGAATGTCAGCGGCGGAATCGCCGCCTGGGTCGAGGCCGGGCTGCCCACCGCGTAGCCCAGCCGGATCGCCGACGCGGGTGGCTTCCACCGCCCCATCCGGTGGTCGATCAGACCGCGCGGGCCCGGTCCGCGATCGACCCCTCCGCCGCGGCGTGCTTGGCCAGCGGCTCGCTCAACCGGTCCACCGTGTGCTGCCGGTGCTCGGCCAGCAGCACCAGCAGCCTGACCACGTCCCGCTGCCGGGTGGCCTCCAGGATCTGCGCGTGCTCGGACTGGGCACGCTGCCGGGACGGCTCATTGCCGTGGTAGATCGCCCGATACGGATCGGCCATCGCCCACAGCTGGCGCAGGATGCGAATCAGCCGCGGCATGCCGCAGGCCCCCAGCAGCGCGAAGTGAAATCGAGTGTGCGCCACGTTGACTCCGCCGATGTCCTGCCGGGCGGCCGCCGCCTCCATTTCCGCGTAGGCCGCCGCCATGGTGCGCACGTCGTCGTCGGTCAGCGCCGGAATCGCCTTGGTCACCGCCTCCGGCTCCAGCAGCGCCCGCAGCCGCTGGATCTCCAACAACTCTTCGATGCTCAGCTCTGCCACGAAGTAGCCACGATGCGGGGCATGCGAGACCTGGCCCTCGCCCTCCAGGATGCGCAGCGCCTCCCGGATCGGCACCCTGCTCACCCCGAGCTTGTCCGCCAGACTGTCCTGCACGATCTGGCTGCCGGGCGGCATTTCCCCCTCGATGATCGCCCGGCGCAGCTCCACCAGCACCGCCTGTTGAGCCGTCGGCGGCCGCTGGAAGACCTTGTCGCTCACCGTGACTCCTTTCCGCGCGGCGCCGGCCCGGCGGTGCGACCGGAATCCGGCGGCCAGGATAGACCCGCACCCGCCGCCCCCGCGCGTTGTTGCGGCACCGTCGTCACCGCCAGCCGGCCTGCATCCGGGGCGGCGGGGTCTGCTCGCTGCGGCCGGACACCAGGAACTCGCCGCCCACCATCACCATCGCGATCCCGGGCAGGTCGCCCAACGCGAAGGCCTCCAGCCCGTCGGCCGCCAGCGACCCGGTGACGGGGCCGAGCAGCACGAGATCGGCGGGGGCACCGGGTTCCAGCACCCCACTGGGGATCCGGTGAAATCGCGCGGTGTTGCCGGTCCCGACCGCGACCGCGTCCACCGGGTCCATACCGCAGACCCCGGCGAGGAAGCAGATGTTGCGCATCATGCCGCGCGGGATGACTCCGGTCCCGCCGGGCGTATCGGTGCCCAGCGTCAGCCGATCCAGCGCGCCCGCGGCCCGTAGCTCGCGCACCACCACCTGGGTGGCGCGGTAGTTCATCGAGCTGCACACCTCGATCCCGGCATCCGGCAGCCCGCGGACGACCTCACCGATCTCGTTGTCCGGCATGGGAATCGGGCCACCGGAGATGTGCCCGACGATGTTGGGTCTGACCTGCAGGACCACCTCGCTGCCGGCCACCCTGCTGGATCCCGAGCGGGACACGCCACCGGAGTGCATCTTGACGACCATGTCGCGCTCGGCCGCCCACGCGACGTATTGCTGCGCCTCGCCGTCACCCAGCCGCGACCAGTCGTAGAAGATGAACTTGAGCTGCCGGATGCCGGCCTCGGCGATCCGATCGAAGTGCGAAGCGTCCATGCCCGGTACCAGCAGCACGGTGCCGGCGTGCACCCGCACCCCGCTCGGCCGCATCCGGCCCAGGGTTACCGCCGAGGTGAGCGCGATGCCCAGCACCAGGTCCGGGGTCAGCTCGTCGAAGGGCAAGCCGGGGATGTGCAACTCCCCCGCTGAGACCATGCTGGTGGTGCCACCGTGCAGATAGTTGTGGATCCAGCCAACGCTGTTCTGGGCCGGAGTCCACTCGCCGGCCGTCGGGTGCACGTGGCCGTCCACCAGTCCCGGGATCACCGTCAGGCCGCCGGCATCCAGCACCCGGTCGGCGGAAGCCGGCGAGGCGTCGGCCCCTACCGCGGCGACCGTGTCGCCGTCGAGCAGGATCGCGGTGTCCCGCAGCGCCGGCTCGCCCCACCTGCCGGTGGCCAGCGCTGCGATGTTGGTGATGAGCGTCGTTGACATGGATCGCCACCTTCCGTGAAGATATACATTATCCAATCAGGCACATGGCGGCTAGCCAAGGGAAGGATTCACAGATGGTCAGCACGGGCGTCGGACTCTTCCCCACCGAACCGATCGGAGCGATGCGGGAGCTGACCCTGCTGGCCGAGTCCCTGGGCTACGACCACGCATGGTTCGGGGACTCCCAGAACATCTGGCGGGAGTCCTCGACGACCATCGGCGCCTGCGCGGTCGGCACCGAGCGCATCACCTTTGGCACCGGCGTCACCAACGCCGTGACCCGGCACCCCTCACTGCTCGCCTCCACCTGGGCGACGCTGGCCGAGTTCACCGGTGGGCGGGCGGCGCTGGGCATCGGCACAGGGGACTCGTCGCTGCGCACCATGGGCCTGTCACCGCTGAAGCTGGCCGAACTCGAGCGAGCCATCGCCGACCTGCGCGGCCTGCTGCGCGGCGAATCGGTGACGGAGCCCGCCAGCGGCGCCGAGTATCGCCTGAACTACCTCACCGAACCCGCCAAGGTGCCGATCTACATCGCGGCCTCCGCTCCCAAGATCTTGCGGATGTCCGGCAGGATCGCGGACGGCGTGATCATCCTGGTGGGCACCGCCCCGGAGTTCATTGAGGCCGCGCTGGCCACGGTGGCCGCAGGCGCCGCCGAGGCCGGCCGCAGCATGGACGACATCCACACCGTGCTGTGGACCCCCACCGCCATCGGCGACGACGGTGCACAGGCCAGATCACTGGTCCGGGCGCATGTTTCGCGAGTGGTGATCCGGCCACTGCCCGCCGAGGTGGACCCGCGCATGCAGGCCGCGGTAGACCAGATCCGCCAACATTACGACTACTACCAGCACATGGTCCCAGGGGCCGAGCACGCCTCACTGGTGCCCGACGAACTGGTCGACATGTTCGCGCTCGCGGGCACTCCCGACGAATGCAGCGCCCGGCTGGACCGGATCGTCGGCACTGGCATCGACCAGGTCTCCATCGTGCCGTTCGTTCCGGCCGGGGCGAGTCGTGAGCCCACCATCCGCACGTTCGCATCATTGATGGACGGCCGGTGACGGTGCCGTCCGACGGCACACGCTACCCGGCCCCCGGTGACGACGTCCCCGGCGCACCGCCGCCGTTGGAGGGCGCGCCGGCCGGGAACGACGCGGCCGAGGGCGCCGCCCAGTCGCTCCCCGACCCGACTAGCGGTCCGCACACCCACCGCCCCGGCCCCGCGTCCGATGCGGCCGGCGACGCGCTGCCGGTTCCCGTCCGGCACTCGCCGCGGCGCGCTCGGAGGATCGTCGGAGCCGCGCTCATCGCGGCGGCGCTGCTGGTCGCACTGGTGCGCCGGAGAGGAGCCGCTGCCCGCGCCGACCGCTCCAGCCGACCGCCGACACCCCTGGCGCGTCACCGGATGACCGGATACATTATCCGATGATCCCTGCCACATTGTCTGCATGGACCCATCGTTCGACCACCCGCCATGATGGCCGGTGCCATCGTCACCTGGAGGACTGAATGCGATCAACCAAGGCCCGCGCGGCCACCGCCCTCGCCGTCGCCGCTGTGTTGGCGATCGGTGGCTGTGCCAGCGGCTCCGGCAGCGATAATGGCAGCAGCGCTACGAACGGCTCCGAGCCCTCCGGTAGCACCAGCCAGAGTTCCGGCGGCGCATCAGGCTCGACCACCATGCGGATCTCGGCGACCGGGCTGGACAGCCTGCCGTTCATGGCGATCCTGCAGGTGGCCGTCGACAAGGGCTGGTTCAGCGACCAGGGCCTGAACGTGGAGATGTACTCCGGTGGGGGCGGGGGCAACACCCTGCGTGCCGTCACCACCGGCGACGCCGACATCGCGATCGCCGGCAACACCGCCGTGGTGCTGGCCGCGGCGCAGGCCGATTCCAACATGACCATCGTCGCCCCGTGGTTCCAGGTCAACGACTTCTACTGGATCACCGACAAGGCCGACGCGAAGATCGACGGGGCCACCCTCGGGTTCTCCAGCGCCGGGTCGTCCACCGAGCTGACCGTCAAGGCAATCCAGAAGAAGTACCCATCGGTCAAGTCGCAGGCGATCGGCGGCATGGGCGACAACTGGACCGCGGTGAAGGCCGGGAACATCACCGCCGGCTGGGCGATGCACCCGTTCCTGACCGACAAGGAGCAGAACGACGGCGCGAAGGTGCTGGTGACCGCCCGCGACATCGTCGGCGACTTCCCGGCCGACCTGGTCGCCGTGAACAAGGATTACGCGAGCAAGAACCCCGAGGCGATGAAGAACTTCTTCACGGTGGTGGGCAAGGCATTCCAGTACGTCACCGGCTCCACCGCAGACGCCGCCAAGGATCTGGCCAAGCTGCTGAAGATGGACTCCAGCCTGGTGGAGGCCTCGCTCAAGGACACCCCGGAACTGGATAAGGCCTATTCACTCAAGGTCGACCCGGATGCGCTGAAGAACCTCTCGACCATGATGAACGAGACCGGGCAGATCAGCGAGCCGATCGACTGGTCCACCGCACTCGACCAGCAGTACCTGCCGGAGGCGGATCGGGCCACCTTCTAACCCCACGCCCCAACCCTCGGGTATGCCACGGCCGCCCGGTGCGATGCGCCGGGCGGCCGCCGGCCAACAACAGCACAGCACCCAGGGCAGCATCGACCACAGCACCGACCACACCGGAGAATCATGACGAAGCCACAGCAGACCACCCCCGGCCGTGACATCGAGTTCTCCGGCGTCGGCGTCACATTCCACAGCGGTGATCGCGACGTGGTTGCCGTCACCGATGTCACGCAACACATTCCGGATCGCACATTCGTCTCGATCGTCGGACCCAGCGGATGCGGCAAGTCCACGCTGCTGTCGGTGGTAGCCGGGTTGCAGCGGCCCACCACCGGCGAAGTTCGCATCGGCGGCGAACCGGTGCGCGGCCCCAACCGGCAGGTGGGCCTGGTCTTCCAGGAGGATTCCACGCTGCCGTGGCGCACCGTCACCGACAATGTGCGGTTCGCCCTGCAGATGGCCGGCGTCTCACGCGCCGAACAGCGCGACCGGGCCGCCGATGCCATCGAGCTGGTCGGGCTGTCCGGCTTCGAGCAGGCGTTCCCGCACGCATTGTCCGGCGGCATGCGGCAGCGGGTGGCGCTGGCCCGCACCCTGGCCGCCCAACCCTCGGTGGTGTTGATGGACGAGCCGTTCGCCGCCCTGGATCAGCAAACCAGGTTGCTACTCGGTGGCGAGGTGGTGCGGATCTGGAGCCAGACCCACCAGACGGTGCTGTTCATCACGCATGACATCTCCGAGGCAATCCTGCTCTCCCAACAGGTCTGGGTGATGAGCTACCGGCCGGGCACCATCATCGACGTCATCGACGTTGACCTGCCGGACGACCGGGACCCCGGCATCGTGTCCACCCCGGCATTCAATGCCCTGCAGAACCGGGTGTGGGAGTCCCTGCGGGCCGAATCGATGCGCGGCTTCGCGCAGGAGACCGGCAGCGGAGGAGTGGGCCGATGACGGCCGCCCTCGACTCGGCGTCTCCGGCCCGCCGAACCCGGCGACGCTCATCGGACGCGACGGTCAGCGCCATCGCCACCGCCGGTCTGCTGGTCGCGCTGGTGGTGGTGCTGCAGGTCGGTGCCGCCGCGAAGTGGTGGTCCTCGGCGATCCTGCCGGCGCCCACCGCGGTGGCGAGGTCGGCGTGGGATCTGCTCGCCACCGGCCAGTTCTGGTCCGATGTCGGCCGAACGAGCTTCGAGATCATCATGTCCTTGATCATCGGCCTCGGCCTGGGACTGCTACTGGCGCTGGGATTCTGGAAGGCGCCGTATATCGGCAGGGTCCTGGAGCCCTACCTGATGGCCTTCTACGCCGTCCCGCTGGTGCTGTTCTACCCGGTGATGATGGTGCTGGTCGGGATCAACGCGTGGTCGGTGATCGTGCTGGCCAGCATCATGGCGCTGATCCCGATGGCGGTCAACTGTTGGGTGGGGCTCGCCGGTATCCCGCCGGTGTACCTGCGGCTGGCCCGTTCGGTGCGCTGCACGCCGCTGCAAACCCTCTGGCGCATCGCGCTTCCCGCCGCGGCCCCGTTCATCATGGCGGGTCTGCGGCTGGGCACGGTCTACGCGCTGATCGGCGCGATCGCGATGGAGTTCACCACCGCGCAGGCGGGCATGGGCTACCGGATCCGCTACCTGTACGAGTACTACTCCACGGTGCAGATGTACGCCTACATCGTGGTGGTACTGATCGTGTCGATGATCCTGACCGGCGCCCTGGTGGCGGCCGAACGCTCGCTGCTGTCCCGACGGGGTAACCGGTGACGGGGCCCGTCGCGGCCGGGCGGATTCCGGTGGGAGAGCGGCGATGACGACGGTGGACAGTCAGGCCCCGGCGTCGGCAGCCACCGGGGCTCGGCGACCCAGACGGTGGCGCGGCGCGGTTCCGATCGGCAGCGTCGTGGTGGCCGTGTTGGCGGTGCTGGTGTGGCACATCTCCGCCGGGTTGACGTTCGTCATCCCGTCGCCTGCCGCGACGCTGCGGGCGCTGGTCCGTGACCTGGGCGATGCCGGCTACCTCACGAACCTGCGATACACCATGGTCGCGTCGCTGTGGGCCTTCGTCATCGCGGTGCTGATCGGTCTGGCACTGGGGCTGCTGCTGGGCGGGTCCCGGCTGGCCAGCGTGATTTTCGAGCCATTGCTGGTGGCCCTCAACGGCGTTCCGAAGATCGTGATCTACCCGATCCTGCTGCCGATCTTCTCCCTCGGCATCGAGTCCAAGATTGCGATGGGGGTGCTGTTCGCGCTGTTCCCGGTGATGACGAACGTGACCACCGGCGTGCGGTCGATCCCCACCGTGTATTGGAAGCTGGCCCGCTCGGTGAACTGCTCGAAGTGGCAAACCCTGCTGCACATCGTGCTGCCCGCGCTGCGCCGCCCGCTGCTGACCGGGCTCCGGCTGGCGGTCAGCCTGGCGCTGGTCGGCGTGGTGCTGGGCGAATTCTTTGCCACCCGCTTCGGCCTGGGCCGGGTGGTGCTGCAGGCATACTCGGTGGGCAACTACGCCGACATGATGAGCTCGATCATTCTGCTGATCGCGATCTCGTTCGTCATCTCCCTGGTGTTGTGGGCGTTCGAACGGCGGGTGCGGTAACGGTGCACGAGACGGACCGGCCCCGCTGGGTCGGGCGGTCGGTGGGCCGACGCGAGGACGATCGGCTGCTGCACGGTCGCGGCACCTTCGTCGCAGACCTGGTGGACGCCGACACCGCCGCCGTGGTGTTCGTGCGCAGCATGCAGGCGCACGCGATCATCGAGCGCATCGACACCTCCGCGGCGACCGCCGCGACCGGCGTGCTGCTGGTCGCCACCGCCGCCGACCTTGGCCTCGGTTCGCTGCCGCTGCTGCACGTGCCCGACCCGACGTTCGCCGCTGCCACCGGGTTCGCCATGACCGATCCACGGCTGCCCTGCCTGGCCGGCGACCGGGTGACCTACGTCGGGCAGCCGGTGGTCGCAGTGGTGGCGACGAATCGCCGGCTCGCCGAGGATGCGGCGGAGCTGGTGCAGGTCGAGTACCGGCCGCTGCCGCCGGTCCTCGACCCCGCAGCCGCGCTGCAGCCCGACACCACGACGATCCACCCCCACCTGCCCAGCAACGAGGCGGCACGGATCGGTTATGCCTTCGGCGATCTGGAGTCCGCCAAGTCTGCCGCGGCTGCGGTGGTGCAGCGCGAGCTACGAATCGGCCGGCACGCCGCGATGCCGATGGAGTGCCGCGGAGTACTCGCCCGGCCCGCGACCTCCGGGCACCTGGAGGTGATCACCTCAACCCAGATCCCCCACCGGGTACGGGAAACCATTTGCGCTGCCACCGGACTGCCGGAGGACGCGGTTCGGGTGCACACGGTGGATGTGGGTGGCGGCTTCGGCGGTAAGGCCAACGTGTACGGCGAGGAGGCGGTGCTGCTGGCGCTCGCCGACCGGCTGCACCGGCCGGTGGCCTGGATCGAGGACCGCGCGGAGCACCTGATCTCCGCGGCGCATGGCCGTGACCAGACCCACCGCTGCCGGCTGACTGTGGCCGCCGACGGCGAGATCCTCGCGCTGGAAGACGATTTCGTCATCGACGTCGGGGCCGGCAGCCTGTGGACCGCCGGGATCATCGCCAACACCGCGATCCACCTACTGGGCCCCTACCGAATCCCGGTCGCCCGGATCGCGGGCCGGGCCGCCTTCACCACCAAGACGATCGTGGCCCAGTACCGCGGTGCCGGCCGCCCGGAGGCCTGCTTCGCGCTGGAGCGGTGCCTGGATGCCGCCGCCGCCGAACTGGGCATGTCGCCGGTGCAGATCCGTCGGCGCAACCTGCTCGATCGCGACGATCTCCCCTACTCCCGGCCGATCCCCTACCGGGACGGTGTGCCGATCCGCTACGACGGCGCCGACTACCGGGCCGTGCTGGATGCCGCACTGGACATGCTGCCGCCGCAGGCCAAGTCCGACGAGGCCGCCCGGCACCCGGACCTGTCGATCGGGCACGGGGTGGCCAACTACATCGAGGCCACCGGGCGCGGCCCCTTCGAAACGGCGGTCGTCGCCCTGGGCGCCGATGGCCGGTTCACTGTATCGGCCGGCTCGGCCAGTTCGGGTCAGTCGCACGAGACGGTCTGGGCCCAGATCGCCGCCGACGCGCTCGGCGTGGATCCCACCCGTATCGACGTGCGCACCGGCGATACCGACGCGGTGCCGGACGGCATCGGGACCTTCGCCAGCCGCTCGGCGGTGGTCGCCGGATCGGCCATCCATATCGCCGCGGGTGAGGTCGTCGAGCAGGCAGCGCAGCTCGTCGCCAAGGAGGCGGGGTGCGCCGCCGAGCAGGTGTCCTTCGCCGACGGCGCCTTCACCGCCGACCCGGCAGCCGGCCCACGCAGCTGGGACGATCTGGTCGCCGCGCTGGGCGAGCACGGCAGCCTATCCGGCGCACCCTATCCGGAGTCGCTGCATCGCTACCGCCCGCCGACGGTGACCTGGACCATGGGTACCCACTCGGTGCTGGTCGGCGTCGATGAGGAGACCGGTCTGTGCCGGGTGTTGCGCTACGCAGTTGCCCATGAGGGCGGCCTGGAGATCAACCCCGCCGTGGTGCTGGGGCAGGTGCAGGGTGGCGTCGCCCAGGGGCTCGGCGGCGCCCTCCTGGAGGAACTCGTCTACTCCGACACCGGGCAGCCTGAAGTGACCACGCTGGCGGACTACCCGCTGGTCGGCCCGGTGGAGATGCCCGACGTGCAGGTCCGCCACCTGCACGCGGCCACGGCGGCCAACCCGCTGGGAGTGCGCGGCGCGGGCGAGAGCGGCACCATCGCGGTGTACGCCGCGATCGCCTCCGCCGTCGATGACGCGCTCGGGCGCCCGCGTGACGGCATCGCGGCCACCCCGATCCGGCCGGAGCAGGTCGCCGACCTGGCGGCCCGAGCCGGCGCATCCACCACCGTGCCGGTCGGACCGGAACCAGCCGCCGCCGACGCCGGAGCCACCCGGTGAAGGCGCCGCCGTTCCGCTACCTGCGCCCGGTGTCGGTGACGCAGGCGCTGGACTGGCTGCGCGACGAGGACACCAAGGTGCTGGCCGGCGGGCAGAGCCTGGTTCCCCTGTTGAACCTGCGGCTCGCCCGGCCCGAGCGACTGGTGGACGCGAACGCGCTGCCCGAGCTGGGCCGGATCATCCCCGACGCCCGCTCGCTGCTGTTGGGTGCCCTGGTGCGGCACCGCGATCTGGAACGCGACCGGTTGGTGGTGCGGCACAATCCGTTGCTGGCCGAGGCGGCCGGGCATATCGGGCACCTGGGCATCCGGAACCGGGGCACCCTCGGTGGGACGCTCAGCCACGCCGACCCCGCGTCCGAGATTCCGCTGGTGGCGGCGGTGATGGGGGCGACGATCTACCTGGAGTCCGGCGCGCGTGGCAGGCGGCCGGTGCCCGCCGGCGACTTCGCCACCGGCTTCTTCAGCACGGTCGCCGAGCCGGACGAGATGCTCACCTGGGTGCGAATGCCCGCCCTGCAGCCGGGTGAGGGCTGGGGCTTCGTTGAATTCGCGCGCCGGCACGGCGATTTCGCCATGGCCGGGGCGGCCGTCACCATCCGGTTGGCGCCCTCCGGGAGGATCGCGTCCGCTCGTGCGGGGGTGCTGGCCGCCGCCGACACTCCCCTGGTGCTGAGCACCGCCGATCTGGTCGGATCGCCCACCGATGATGCCACGCTGACGCGGTGGGCACGGGCGGTGACGAAACCGTTGCGGCCGGCGCAGGAACCGGACTATCGGCGCCGGCTCGCCGCCACCGCACTGAGCAGGGCGCTGCGTCACGCCGTGCGGCGCTGTGGGGAGTTTCGCGATGTGTGAGGACGAGACGTCGGTACCGATCGCCTGCACGGTGAACGGCAAGCCCGTCACCGCCACGGTGCCGGACCGACTCAGCCTGGCCGATTTCCTGCGGAATCGACTGGGGCTCACCGGAACCCATCTGGGTTGCGAGCACGGCGTATGCGGCGCCTGCACGGTGCTGCTGGACGGGGTCAGCGTGCGATCCTGTCTGCTGTTCGCCGCGCAGGCCGACGGGCATTCCGTCACCACCGTGGAGGGTCTGACCGATGCGGACCGCAACGCCGATCTGTGCCGGGCACTGTCGGACGAGCACGGGCTGCAATGCGGGTTCTGCACTCCCGGCTTCCTGGCCACCGCCGTGGAGATGCTCGCCGAGGACACCCCGCTGACCGAGGACCTCGTGCGGGAAGGGCTGTCCGGCAACGTGTGCCGATGCACCGGCTACACCGGGATCGTTCGGGCCGTGCTCCGCACGGCGCAGGCTCGCCGCTCGCGGTAGGCGAACATCCGCTCGGCCGGCCTCAGCTGCCGGCACTACGCGGGCCGTTCAGCCGGCCGGACCGGCCCCGTGGCGGATGGCCCACGCCGTTGCCTCCGCGCGGCCACGGACACCGAGTCGGGCGTACACGGCGACGGTGTGGTGCATCACGGTTTTGACCGACATTCCCAGGCGCCCGGCGATCTCCTTGTTGGTCGCTCCGGTGGCCAGTTCGCGGAGCACGTCGCGCTGGCGCGGTGTCAACGGGATCGGACCGGTGGATGCTCCCGCGCTACCCCCCGCGGCGAGCCTGGCCATGCCGGTCGTCCCGGTCGCCAAGGTACCCCGCAGGTAGCCGATGGCCGTGCCGGTAGCCGCGGCGATCACATCGGGGCCCGGCATCGACAGGGATGTCGACGGCGACACCTGGCCGGTCCAGTCCGTCAGGATTCGCCGCAACACCGATGCCTTCCACCGGGGCAGCGCCAGCAGCAACCTGGGAATCGTGCCGCCCAGCGCGCTCGCGACACCGCGGCCGACGTCGCCGTCACCCCGCCGGTCGGCCAGGATGATCACTCCGGACAGCAACACCGCAGCGGTTGGAGTATCCGCGCAGTCCAGGCCCACCAGCAGGGTCAGGGCCTGCAGCAGATGACCGGCCCCGGCGGTCAGTTCTCCGGCCATGGTGGCGCGAAACGACACCGCGGACAGCGCCAGGGCCAGATCTCGATTGTCCAGGCTGCGGCGCGCGGCCCGGACGATCTGCTCCCCGTCTGGCAGTTCGCCGCCATCTACGGCGGGCGAGAGGGTCATCAGCAGCCGGGCTGCCACGACGGCCTCGTTCTCGTCGCCCGACCGGCGTGCTCGCTGGAGCGCCTCGACGCCCAGCCGCTGGGCCGCCGCGGCATCCCCGCGCCGGTCGGCCAACATTCCCAACCGGGCGAGGAACCTGGCCCGTCGGCGTTCGTCTCCCGCGGACTCCGCCAGCGCGAGCCCCCGTTCGGCGGCACGCTCGGCGTCATCCAGGCCATCGGCGGTTGGCGGCAGCACGGTCCGGAACTCCAGCCCGAGCGAGCACGTCGCGATATCGCCTGCGGCCTCGGCGATGTCGATGCCCTCGTCCAGCAGGGCCGATGCGCTCAGCCCGTCGCCTATCGCCGGGGGTGCATCCCTGGCGAGCACCGCCGTCCACACCAACGCACGCCCCAGCAATGCGGCGGGGACATGTGTGTCCCGGCGCGCCGCCGTCAGCAGGTCCCACAGCGGCGCAGCACCCCGCCCGTCCGGGCTCACCGCCAGCAGGTAGGGCGCGGTGTCCACCGCGATCCGCAGGGCCTGCACCGGATTCGTCGCCGTGAGATGACGCACCGCAGGCGCCACCTCCGCCCACCAGTCCCGCAGCATGGTCAGGGCCTCGACCTGCCGGCCGGCCACGTAACACTCGGCGGCGCAGCGGCAGCGTGCTGCCACCAGTGCGGCATGCCGATCCGGAGCGGCACTGGGCATCCGATCACGCAGGAAATCGCGAACCAGTGGCGGCAGAGCGTATTCGCCCGGCCCCGACAGGTGCATCCGGAAGTCCAACACTCGGGCCGATACCAGCGCCGACAGGCGCGCCGCGGCGATCTCGGGGCCAGCCTGGGTGATCGCTTGCGCGCCCTCCGTGGTGAACGGGCCGTCGAACACGGCCAGATGCTCCAGGAACTCCCGATCCCGGAGTGCCAGTCGACCACAGGTCCAGGCCAGCGCGTCCCGCACGCTGCGGTGCCGGGCGACCGCGGCGGTTCCGCCTCGCAGGACCGCGAGCCCCGATGGCTCGGCCAACGCGGCGAGTATCCGGGCGGGCGTCAGCTCGGGCACCCGAGCGGCCGCCAGGACCACGGCCAGCGGGAGACCGCCCAGCCGATGGCACACCGCGGCGACCTGCACCAGATCGCGGTCGGCGATGGAGCGGGCACCCCGATGAATCTGTGCCAAGAACAGCCGGACCGATCCGAGCGCCGCGATCTCGGCGGGTGTCATCCGATCGGGCGGTGGCGCGGGAAGCGGCGCCAGCCGCATGACGTGCTCCCCCGCGATGTCCAGCGGCGCTACCGATGTCGCCACCACGGTCAGTCCGGGGTGGGCGGAGATCACGCCGCCCAGGTAGCGCGATGCCCCGGTCAGGGAGTGCGCGCCGTCCAGCACCAGCACCAGCGGCGATGCGGCCGGCTGGCAGTCACCGGAGCCGTGATCGGCACCACCGGGCGCGGCCAGTGATGTGCTCCGCGACGCCAGCGCCTCGGACACCAGCGCGACCGCGGCCGAGCGCTCGGCGACCCAGGACAACCCCACGCCCACCACCGGCGCTGCTCGCGTCGCCCGCAACCGCTGCATGACCGCACGCACCAGCAGCGTCTTGCCCATGCCCGACATGCCGGTGACCGTGACGATCCGGATCTGCGGGTCCGCGACCATGCGTAGCAGGCCGGCGACCTCCTCGTCGCGGGCTATCAGCGCACGGTCGACGATGCGGGTGGATGCACCGGGACCCATCGGATCCGGCGGTGCGATCACCGCGGACACGCTTGACCTGCCAGCCGACTACTCCCCTGACCAGGAATGGCTTTCGATGGCGGCAGTCTACGGACCGTGATCGGGGGCGGCAAGACGGCCGGTAAGACGAAAGGTCGGTCACCATGGAGTGACACGAGTGCCGGATCACCGTCACCGACGGTGCAACGACCCGGGCAATTGCCCGATGCGCGGCGGTCCATGCGGACCTACCGTGCCCCCTATGGCACGTCTGGCTCATCCCACGCAGGCACTGCTCCCCCTGGATCCCGGCGGCCGGCGGCCGGCGGACACGGGGCACGGCCTCTTTGACAGTTGGCTGCCGGCGGCCACTGTCGGCTCGGCGGGACCGGCCCTCCGGGAAATGCCTGGCACCGACGCCGCCGGGTTCCCCGCGGAGCGCGCCGCGTCGGCGATCCGCCGCAGCACCGCGCCACCACCGATCACCCGCCGAGCGGTCGACAACCCAGCCGGCAACTTGGACGCCTTGCGCCGCAGCAGGTCCGACCCGGCCGGGGCCGGGCACGGGCAGCGAGAACCCACTCGACGGCCGATCGGCGCGGCGGGCGACACGATGCCGCTGCGGCGGCGGCTCAGCAAGACCGGTCGCGACATCGCGGCTGTTCGCTCCAGGGCGGGACGACTCAAGGGCGCCGTGTCGACATCGGACACCCTGAGCCGCCTGGGGATCGTGCTGGACGGTTACCAGCGGGAGCGCGAGCCCGATCGCCAACAACGTGCGCTGACCGTCATTCTCGGGCTCTGCCGGCGCTACCTGGACGACAATGCCGGGGCCACCAAGGACGACAAGCAGATTCGGGTCGAACTCGTCGAGGATATCCAGGCCGAGGCGGCACGGGAGCTGGGCCAATTGAAGGCACAGCAGCGATACCTGACCGACGCCTACGGTGGCAGCGACGCCAAGACTCCGCTGAAGGCGCAACGGTCCACGAATCTGACACACCACGTGGCCAAGGCACTCGGGCGGGGTCAGACCGTGTCCGATGTCGCCGGCGGAACTGCGCAGACGCTCGCCATGGCGCGCGAATTCGGGCTGACAGAGGCGGAGATCCTGGCCATCCGCACCACGACTGTCGATGACTACCGGTACATCCATCCGGTGACGGCCCAGGACAGCTCATGGCTCGACTTCCAGGTCGGCCAGATGTCCGGCGGAGCCACCGGCGTGCCGGACCGGAAGGTGCTACAGCAAGAGGGCAGCCTGCAGTCCGGCGTCGCCATGATGGGGTTGGACAAGTTGCCACCGGTCAGCCAGCTGCTGTATCGGGGGATGCGATTGACCCAGGCCGACTACGACGCGACGATCGGTGTCGGGACCTACCGGACGGGGGCGATCACCAGCACCTCAGGCAAGGTCGCACAGGCCAGGAGCTACGTGCAAGGCGGCTCCGCGCAGCAGAACGTCGCCATTCTGCTGGAGATCGAGGTCACCAACGGCCGCGACATCGCCCATCTGTCAAACTATGCCGTGGAGGCGGAGGTGGTGCTGCTACCCGGCGCAGAGTTCCACACCATCCGATCGGTCGACGACCCCACGCTGGCTAAGAGCAACCCGGACATCACCGTGCGCAAGAAGGTCCGGATGAAGCAGGTGAAATAGCGCCGGCGTCCCGCACGAACCGCTGCACAGGCATCCGGGTACCGGCCACCATCAGATCCGTTGGCCGGCCAGCATCGCGCGGTTCACCCAGCGTTCGCAATAGAACGACAGAATCGGCACCACCCCGGCCAGCAACACCTTGACTAGCCCCCACAGCGACCAGCGCGCCTTGTAGGACAGGTCGAAGGCCAGCAGCACGTACGCCGCGTACAGCACCCCGTGAATGGGGCCCCAGATCTGCACCGTCCAGTCCATGTCGAAGGCGTACTTGAGCACGATGGTCAGGCACAGGATCAGCAGTCCGACGCCGACCACGAACGCCGCGATCCGATAGCGCAGCAGCGCGCCGGCCACCCGGGGAGTCAGGGTCTTGTGAACCGTCCCGGCAGGGTCCCTCCGGGTAGCGCTACCACTGCTGGGTGTCGGCGAGGGTTCAGCGGGCACGGCGTTCGTCCTGTTCTGCGAGAGCGGCCAGCGCGCGGTTGTACGCGGCCAGTTCGGGATCATCGTCGTCGTCATCGTCGCCGCCGACGGTCGCCACCGCTATGGTGTAGGTCTCGTGCGGGTTCGGGCGGCCCCGTCGGGGTCGGGGTGACTTGTGCCCTGCCGACCCGTCCGAACCACCCTCCTCCGCCGTGGCATCGACCTCCGACGAGCCCACCCGTCCCGCACCCGACGGTGCCGGCGCTCCGGCATCCGGCACGGTCGACGCCCCGGTGCCCGGTGCGACGGCCGTCCCCGCCTCGGTGGATGCGGCGGGATGTGGGGCCTGCGTCACGCCCCCGTCCGTCACCCGCCCGTCCGGCCCCGTCCCGGCGCGCGGCTGCGGGCCGTCCGGCAGGTCCGCGGCGGACGGCCCGGTCTCGTCGAGCTGCCGCTCGGCCAGCTCGGCCAGCTCGGACTCTCGGACCGACTCCAGGTGCAGAAACCGCAGCCACATGTAGATGAACGCGCCGGCGAAAACCGGCCACAGCAACGCGTAGCCGAGGTTCTGCACCGTTCCCCGGGTGGCATGCGCGACGCTCCACTGCCACCAGCCCAGCCGCAGACAGATCAGCGCCGCGGCCAGCACCAGGACGTGGCCGACCAGCACACCGGGCCGAAGGTAGCGACGCACCACACCTCGACCGTACCGGGTCAGCCGGTGGCCGATTCCGCCGCGAGGTCGCCGACTTCGGCACGGGTCAGCTGCCCGGTGACCCCGCGCAGATCGGCGACCACGTCCACGTCCCGCCGTAGCCCGGAGCCAACCGGGACGGCGAGCGGCACCGCACCGGCCCGGCAGTGCGCAACGAACGAGCCCGGCCCATACCGCGGCGGCAGTTCCCGGCCGATCCGGGCGGCCAGCAGCGTGGTACCGGTGCCCTGCCGATCGGCGACCACCGCCAACGGCACCCGGGCCGCGGCGCGCAACGCGAGATCCAGCTCGGCGGGCAGCAGCGACGGAAGGTCGGCGGGCAGCACGGCCACCGCCCGGTCCGACATCCCGGGCAGGGCGAGTGCCGCCAGGATCGACTCGTTCAGCCCGCTGACCGTCGAGACGTGCGCGTCAACTCCGCCGATCGCGGCCAGCGCCGCGCCGTCCGCCTCGTCGTCGACCAGCGCCAGCACCCGATCAACCCGCCGCGCCGCGGCCACCGCCGCCGCGGTGTCCAGCGCCATGGCACGCGCCACCCGGGCCCGTCGGCGCGGCTCCAGCGCGATCCGGGACTTGCCCACCGCGGTCGACTTGATCGGCAGCAGCACCCACCACGCGGCGTCCGCGGGCGCAATCCCCGTCACCGCCCCGACGCCATCCCGCCGCACAGGCGCCGCGTCACCGTCATCGACCACCCTCGCATTCTCACCCGCCGGCCGCGGCGCCCCCGCTACCGGGGCGGGCGCATCAACTCCCGGCCAGCCGGCGACGCTCCACGTCGACGTCGAAATCCGCCGGCGGGTACTGCGGGTCGATCCACTCCAGCGCCTCGGCGAGCAGCGCCGCTACCGCCCAGTTCCGGTACCACTTGCGGTCCGAGGGCACCACGAACCACGGCGCCGCCACCGTCCCGCAGCGGCGCAGCACCTCGGTGTAGGCGGCCTGGTAGTCCGGCCACAGCGCGCGCTCATCAACGTCGCCGGGGTTGTACTTCCAGTGCTTGGTCGGGTCATCCAACCGGGCTGCCAGCCGCTGTGCCTGCTCGTCCCGGGAGATATGCAGCAGGCACTTCACGATCGTCGTGCCGGACCGTGCGAGCCGGCGTTCGAAGGCGTTGATCGCCGCATAGCGCTTGCCCCACACCGACTTCGGGACCAGCTCGTGCACTCGGACCACCAGCACGTCCTCGTACTGCGACCGGTTGAACACCCCGATCATCCCCGCGGCCGGCAGCTGCCGCTCGATGCGCCAGAGGAAATCATGCGCCAGCTCCTGCGCGGTGGGCCTCTTGAAGGCGGCCAGGTGCACCCCGCCCGGGTCCACCTGGTTGATCACGTGGTTGATCACGCCGTCCTTACCGGCGGTGTCCATGCCCTGCAGGATCAGCAGCACCCGGCGCCGGTCACCCCGGGTGCCGGCCGCGTACAGCCGCTCCTGCAGGTTCGCCAGCCGGGGCGCCAGATCGACCATCGCCCGCGCGGCCTCCTTCTTGGAGGTCGGTCCGACCGGCATGCCGCGGGCCGGGATCGCCCCCAGATCAACCGGGCCGGCCGGCGCTACGAGGGCATCGGACACCGGTCCGCGGCCGGCAATGGGCGGGCGAGAACTGGGCCGGTGGCGTGCGGGCATGGGCCACTGTGGCATGCCGAGATGATCAGTGCCAGTGGTCGCCGCGCGACCCCGATCGTCGGCCATCGGTGGCGCGGCATCACCATCGATCCAGACGGTGACGGTGATCCGGGCCCGCCCCGTGCGGGGCTGCCGTCCGCCTACCATCGGGCACCATGCACAGCTCCCCGCGTCGGCGGCGGCACTCCAGGGCGCCGCTGCACCTGGCGCTGGCGGCGCTGTGCCTGCTGCTGGTCGCCGCCTGCACCGTGGGGCCTTCCCGGCGGCCACCGCTGGCCACCGCCGGAGCGCTCGGGCCGACCGGCTCCGATGCCCCAGCCCCCAGCACCATGCCGACCGGGCCCGGCGGTCCCGGGCGGACCGCCGACCCGCTGGAGTGGACGGCCTGTCCCGACGCGGTGAGCGACACGGCCGCCGACGGCACCCGGTTCACCGTCGACTGCGCCGGCCTGCCGGTGCCGGTGTCCTACACCGACTCCGGCGCCGGATCGCTCACGATCCGGGTGGCCCGGGCCCGCACCCCGAACACGCCCGCCGATGCGCCGCCGCTGTTGGTGCTCGGCGACCCGGGCACGCGCGGCCGGTCCGCCGTCGCCGAGGTAGCGGCCAGCCTGCCGACGGCGGTCCGGGAGCACTACACGATCATCACCCTGGACGTGCGCGGCACCGGGTACTCCGACGGCATCGACTGCATCTCGGATTCCGCCATGCGCACGGTGGTCGGCATGGCCGCCGACCCCACCACCACCAGGGGCGCCGCCGAGCTGACCGCGCTGGCCCGGCAACTCACCTTCGACTGCGGAGACCTGGTCGGATCGACCCTGACCGACTTCAACTCGAGCAACGCCGCCGACGACCTGGACACCCTGCGGGCAGCCCTCGGCGTACCCGGCATCGCCCTGCTTGGCCGCGGCTACGGGGCCACCATCGGCGCCGTGTATGCCGATCGCTACCCCGGCCGGGTGCGGGCCCTGGTGCTGGACTCCCCCGACGACCCGCTGGCCACCCCCGACCATCGCGCCACCACCGCGGCCGCGGCCGCCCAATCGCTGCTGACCGACTTCGCCGCCGCCTGCCCCGGTTTCGACGGTGGGTGCCCGCTCGGTGACCACCCGATCCGGGCCATCACCGACCTGGTGCGCTCACTGCCCGCCGCCGGCGAACGAGCCGGGGACTGGCACATCACCGACGGCAGTGTGCTGCTCGCCCTGCTGCGGGTGCTGCCCGACCAGCAGTCCTGGTCGAACCTGGCCACCGCGCTCGCCCGGCTGCGCGACCACGATCCCGAACGGCTGGCCGACCTGCTCACCGCGGCGCTCGGCGGCACCGATCTGTCCGAACAGCTGACCGCGGCGCTGGTGTACCGCTGCAACGACACGGCGGCCCGGCTGACCGGCCGCCAGATCAACCACGCGGTCGCCGCCGCCAGCGCCGAGTCCGCCCTGTTCGGGCCGTTCACCGTGGCGCAGGCGGGGTGGTGCTCGTCCTGGCCCGCGCCGGATGATGCCCTGGGCCGGCTGACGGCGACCGGCGCCCCGCCGATCCTGGTGATCGGGTCGGTGAAGAATCCGCTGCACCCCTATGCCGGCGTGCAGTCGCTGGCCGCCCAGCTGTCCTCCGCCGTCCTGCTGAGCTGGCAGTCCGGGTCCAACGGCGCCTACCCCACCAACGCCTGCGTCACCGCTGCCGTCGATGCCTACCTGCTGCGCGGCACCGTGCCCCAGATGGGTGTGCTCTGCCCACCCTGACACCCCGTGCTGCGTACAGTGAATCGCATGGCAGAGCGCACCAAGGTCGTCAAGTCCGATGAGCAGTGGCGGACCGAGTTGGATCCCGCCGCCTACGCGGTGCTACGGGAGGCCGCCACCGAGCGACCCTTCACCGGCGAGTACACCGACACCACCACCGAGGGCGTCTACCTGTGCCGCGCCTGCGGCGCCGAGTTGTTCACCTCGAGCACCAAGTTCCACTCGCACTGCGGCTGGCCCAGCTTCTACGCCCCCTCCGAGGGGGACAACGTCACCCTGCACACCGACCGATCGCTGGGCGTCGAGCGGGTCGAGGTGCGGTGCGGCACGTGCGACTCGCACCTGGGCCACGTGTTCACCGGCGAGGGCTACGACACGCCGACCGACCAGCGGTACTGCATCAATTCGGTGGCGTTGCAGCTGCGCCCCGTCGCGGGCTGACCGGTCCGGCGGCCCCCGCCACCTCACCGATCCGGGGTCACCCGGCGTGGTAACCGGATGCCGTCGTACCGGGGCCGTAGGGTCACACCATGGTCGAATCGGGCATCAGGTCGGGCACCCCACGGGGCGCCGGTCCGAACCCCCGGCCCGACACCGCGCCCGCCGATCACGCCGCCGACGCACCGGAGGAGTTCCGCGCGGCCGTGGCCGGGCTGGCCGACTGCTCGTTGCGCGTCGGCACCGAGATTGCCCCCCTGCCGGCACCGGCCCGGCTGGCGCCGTTCTCGCACGCCGTCGCCGTCTCCGTGGCCGACGCCGATGGTGACGAGGTGGCCTCCGGCCGCCTGGTGCTGCTCTACGACCCGGCCGGCGTCCCGGCCTGGGACGGCACGCTGCGCATCGTGGTCTTCGGCACCTGCGAGATCGACCCCACGATGGCCGGCGACTCGCTGCTCGCCGAGGTCGCCTGGTCGTGGCTGACCGAGCGGTTGGAGGCGCACCGGGTCGACTTCACCGCGCTCGGCGGCACCGTCACCACGACGTCGTCCACCCGCTTCGGCGACATAGCCGGGCCACCGCGCACCGAGGATCTGGAACTGCGCGCCTCCTGGACCGCCGGCACCCTGGACACCGCCGCGCACCTGGCCGGGTTCGCGGATTTCCTGGCCGTCTCCGCCGGGCTTCCCCCGGAGGGCGTCCGTGCCATCCGAGACGAACGCCACCCGTTTGCGAGCCGCATTTCGTGACTCAGCGTGATGGTTTCCGGGCTAGGCTCTCTTGACGACGGCCAAGCCGGTGAACGACACTAGAGGCTGGCGTGGTGGCAGCGGCCACCGCGACGCCGATGGTGAACGACGCGGTGCGACACGTCCGCTGATCGATCGCGACGAGGGTGGGATCCGGCGCTCGAGCCCGGGGACCCGGGTCACGATGCACAATGGTGAAGATCAGATCCGCAGCCGTGAAGGAGCCACAGTGACCGGTCAGGTGCTGGGTGCCGACAACGGTGTGCTCGGCGGCGGTTCCGACATGGCACGACGCACCGACCCGGTTCCCGCGCAGCGCCACGCCCCGGACGGAGCGCTGCCGCGGACGGGGCCGCACACCGACGTCCTGCTGGTGGACCCCGACCAAGCCACCCGGGAGTCGCTGCGCCGCGTGTTGGCCACCGTCGGCGTGGGTCACGTCACTCCCGTCGGCTCGGTGGGCGAGGTTTCCGAGCAGCTCGACCGCGGCCTGACCGGGGACCTGGCGCTGGTGAGCCTGGCCCTCGGGTCGCGCAGCCCCGCGGTGATCCGGACGTTGCGCGCCCACGGGTGGGATCGAGTGCTCGCGTTGTCGCCAAGCGCCGACATCGGCCCGGTGATCGACGCGGTCGGGGCGGGCATCAGCGGCGTGGTGATCGGCCGGCGGGCTAACCCCGCGGCCCGCAACATCCCCAGTTCGATCCACGAGCTGTCCAGCCGGGAGATCGAGGTGATCCGGCTGGTGGCGGACGGCCGCTCCAACAAGTGGATCGGAGAGCAGTTGGCGCTGTCCGCGCTAACCGTGAAGAGCCACCTGGCCCGCATCGGACGCAAGCTCGGCACCGGGGATCGTGCCCACATGGTGGCGCTGGCGATCCGGGCCGGAGTCATTGGCTGATCGGGCCGAGCGCGCCGGGGACCGGCCGCCGGCTGCACGCGTCCCGCCCGCGTCGGGCACCCCGACCATCCCGTCACCGCTTGAACCTGCCGATCTGCACGCCCGGCCGGACCAGATCTCCCGGGCGGACCCCCTCACCGGGCCCGATCGGCCGGACGACCCGCCGGCAGCGATTCCGCTGGATCACCCGCGCGACGGCACCCCCGATCCCATCGCCGACCCGGACCGCTTGGCCCAGCTGGCCGAGAGCCTGGCCGGCGGGCACGGACCGGTGGCGCTGGACGCCGAACGCGCCTCCGGCTACCGCTACGGCGGCCGGGCGTTCCTGGTGCAGTTGCGCCGCGCCGGCGTCGGCACCGCGCTGATCGACCCGGTGCCGCTGCCCGACCTGTCGGCGTTGGACGGGCCGCTGTCCGGCGCGGAGTGGGTGTTGCACGCGGCCACCCAGGACCTGGCCTGTCTGGCCGACGTCGGCATCCGGCCGCGCACCCTGTTCGACACCGAGTTGGCGGGCCGGCTGGCCGGGCTGCCCCGGGTCGGGCTCGGCCCGTTGGTGGAGCAGTTACTCGGCTTGCACCTGGCCAAGGGGCACGGCGCGGACGACTGGTCGCGGCGCCCGCTGCCGCCGGACTGGCTGGACTACGCCGCCCTGGACGTCGAGGTGCTCATCGAGCTGCGGGATTCACTGGCCGCCCTGCTGACCCGCCAGGGCAAGCTGGAGTGGGCCCGGCAGGAATTCGCGGCGATCGTGGCCGCGCCGCCACCCCCCGCCCGTGTCGATCCGTGGCGGCGCACCTCGGGCATCCACCACCTGTCCAACCGGCGCACGCTGGCCGCCGTGCGCGAACTGTGGACCGCCCGGGACACGCTGGCCCGCCAGCGCGACCTCGCCCCGCATCGGGTGCTGCCCGATTCCGCGATCGTCGCCGCCGCGCGGGAGATGCCCACCACCGTGGACACGCTCAGCGCCCTGGCGGTGTTCTCCGGCCGGGTGCAGCGCCGCCAGGGCCGCTATTGGCTCGCTGCGCTCGACCGGGCCCGCAGCCTGCCCGACTCCCAGTTGCCGCCGCCGCGCTTGCCGGCCGAGGGCCCACCGACGCCGGGCCGGTGGGCCGCCAAGGATCCCGCGGCCGGTGCGCGACTGGAGGCCTCCCGCGCGGCACTGGCCGACCTGTCGGATCGGCTCGCAGTACCGGTGGAGAATCTGATGAGCCCGCACCTGGTGCGCTCGGTGCTGTGGAGACCGCCAGCCGCTGCCGAGATCCCGGCGGTACTGGCCGCCGGGGGGGCTCGGCCGTGGCAGATCGAACTCGTCGCCCCGCTGTTGGCCTCCGCGCTGAGCGCCACGGCGTGAGCACCGCCGGCTGACCGCCGACGCGTCGAAGTTACCGACGAGTAGCTTCCCGGTACCATGGTGCCGGGCGGCCGCCGCGATCGTCCGTCACCGCACGCTCAGGGAGAATCATGGGACCAACACGCACCCTGCACGACGTGGTCTTCGTCGATGGGGCCCGCACCCCGTTCGGTCGAGCCGGCGACAAGGGGCAGTACGCCCAGACCCGGGCCGACGACCTGGTGGTCAAGGTCATCCGAGAACTCGTGCGGCGACACCCGGAACTGCCGCCGGAGCGGATCGACGAGGTCGCCATCGCCGCCGCCACCCAGACCGGCGACCAGGGGCTGACCATTGGCCGAGTCGCCGCGCTGCTGGCCGGGTTGCCCCGGTCGGTACCCGGCTTCGCCATCGACCGAATGTGCGCGGGAGCGATGACGGCGGTCACGACCGTCGCCTCCGGGATCGCAGTCGGCGCTTACGATGTCGCAATCGCCGGCGGGGTGGAGCACATGGGCCACCACCCGATGGGCCAGGGCGCCGATCCCAATCCGCGGTTCGTGGCGGACAAGCTGGTGGACCCGGCCGCGCTGAACATGGGCGCCACCGCGGAAAACCTGCACGACCGCTGGCCCGGCCTGACCAAGGCGCGGGCTGATGCGTTCGCCGCCGCCAGCCAGCACCGATACGCCACGGCACTGGCCGCCGGCAAGATCACTCCGGACCTGGTGCCGGTCGCGACCCGTTCGGCCTCGGACGGCTGGGGCCTGGCCACCGCCGATGAGCTGGCCCGTCCGGAGACCACCGTCGAGGGCCTGGCGAACCTGCGCACCCCGTTCCGGCCGCACGGCCGGGTGACCGCCGGCAACTCGTCGGGCCTGACCGACGGTGCCACGGGCTGTTTACTGGCGGCTGCGGACGTGGCAGCGGAGCTGGGCTTGCCGATCCGGATGCGGATGGTCGGGTTCGCCTTCGCGGGTGTCGATCCGGAGACCATGGGCACCGGTCCGATCCCCGCAACCGAGAAGGTCCTGGCGAGAACGGGTCTGACGATGGACGATCTCGGCCTGATCGAGATCAACGAGGCGTTCGCCGTCCAGGTGCTGGCCTTCACCGAGCACTTCGGGCTGGCCGACGACGAGCCGCGGGTCAATCCATACGGCGGCGCGATCGCCATGGGCCATCCGCTGGCGTCGTCCGGGGTGCGGCTGATGATCCAGCTGGCCCGCGAGTTCGCCGAGCGACCCGACGTGCGCTACGGGCTGACCACCATGTGCGTGGGTCTGGGCATGGGCGGCAGCGTGATCTGGGAGAACCCGCACTTCGAGGGCGACACCACGAACGGAGCGCAGGCATGAACGAGAACGGACTCCAGATTCCCGGCGAAGTCGTCACCGAGGCCTACCTGAAGCTGATCGACGTACCGGGGGTGGACGGGCAGGTCGCGCTGATCACCCTGGACAACGGCAAGGATCACACCCGTCCCACCACGTTCGGCCCGGCCGGGCTGGCGAACATCGACGCCGCGCTGGATGCCGCGCTCGCCGCGAAGCCGGCCGCCATCGCCGTCACCGGCAAGCCGTTCGTGTTCGCCGCCGGCGCCGACCTGTCCGGCATCGGCGCGATCACCGGCCGGGACACCGCGCACGCCATCGGGGCGCTGGGGCACCAGGTGTTCCGCCGACTGCGGGACAGTGAGATCCCCACGTTCGCGTTCGTCAACGGCGCGGCGCTGGGTGGCGGTGTGGAGATCGCGCTGCACTGCCACTACCGGACGCTGGCATCCAACGCCGCCATGCTGGCGCTGCCGGAGTGTTTCCTGGGCATCCTGCCGGGCTGGGGCGGCACCCAGTTGCTGCCGCGCATCGCCGGCCCGGAATCGGCGGTGACGATCATCATCGAAAACGCACTGAACACCAACCGGATGCTGGGGCCCGCGCAGGCCCTCGAACTCGGCCTGGTGGATGTGGTGCTGGATGGAGCCGACTACCTGGAGCAGTCGCTGGCCTGGCTGGCAGGTGTGCTGGACGGCTCGATCACGGTGCCGCGCACCGATTATCGAAGCGGTGACGGGGCCGAAGCAGCATGGACGGCGGCGCTGCAGCGCGGCAAGCTGATCGCCGATATGCGCACCCACGGCGCCTCCCCCGCCCCGTACCGCGCGCTGGAAGCTCTCACACTGGCGCGCACCGCCGACCTGACCGAGGGTTTCGCGTTCGAAGACGAGGCGCTGGCCGATCTGATCTGCTCGCCGGAGTTCCGGGCCGGCATCTACGCCTTCGACCTCACTCAGAAGCGGGCCCGCAGACCGGTCGGTGCGCCGGATGCGTCGCTGGCACGGCCGGTGACGAAGGTCGGAGTGGTCGGCGCGGGACTGATGGCATCGCAACTCGCGCTGCTCTTCGCGCGGCGGCTGCATGTCCCGGTGGTGATGACCGACGTCGACCAGGAGCGCCTGGACAAGGGCCTTGCGGGGGTCAACCGGGAGATCGATTCGCTGAAGGGGAAACGGCGCATCTCGCCGGACGAGGCGAATCGGTTGGCTGCGTTGGTCACCGGGTCGCTGGACTACTCGGCATTCTCCGAGGCCGATTTCGTGATCGAAGCGGTGTTCGAGGAAATGGCCGTCAAGAAGAAGGTGTTTGCCGAGTTGGAGCGGCACGTGCCGTCCACGACCGTGCTGGCCACCAACACGTCCTCGCTGTCGGTAGCGGACATGGCCGCCGACCTGGCACACCCCGAGCGAGTGGTGGGATTCCACTTCTTCAACCCGGTGGCGGTGCTGCCGCTGCTGGAGATCGCCCGCACGGTGTCTTCGCCTCGGGCCGGCGGGGCCGGGACGACTGACGACGCTTCGCTGGCAACGGCTTTCGCCGTTGCGAAGGCACTGCGTAAGGGGCCGATCCTGGTCGCCGACGCACCCGCGTTCGTGGTGAACAGGCTGCTCACCCGGTTCATGGGCGAGATCATCGCTGCCATTGACGAGGGCACCGATCCGGCCGTGGCGGACGCGGCACTCGCGCCGCTGGGCCTGCCCATGACGCCGATCATGCTGCTGCAACTGGTCGGCCCGGCGGTGGCGCTACACGTCACCGAGACGCTGACCGCGGCGTTCCCCGACCGGTTCACGGTCAGCGAGAACCTGCGCCGCATCGTGGAATCCGGGCACCGGACGCTGGTGAGCTTCGACGAGACCGGCGCGCAGTCGCTGGACCCGGAGATCGCCGCGCTGTGGCAGCAGGGCGACCGACCGTCCACCGGTGAGCAGGTCCGGGACCGGGCACTGGCGGCGCTGGCCACCGAGGCCCGACTGATGCTCGACGAGGGCGTGGTGGCCGATGCCGCCGACATCGATCTGGCCATGCTCACCGGGGCCGGCTGGCCGTTCTGGCTGGGCGGCATCACCCCGTACCTGGACCGCACCGGTGTCTCGGAGCGGGCCACCGGGCGACGCTTCGCACCACCGGGGGTTGCCACGCCCGCGGCCTGAGCGCCCCTGCCGGCGCCCGATCGTCTCGGGCCGCCGTTCCAGGCTCGTGCGAGATCAGCGGCTTGCGTCGCCAGCGGCCGGACATCCTCGACGGTGCTGGGCATCGACCGGGTTGGCAAGCGCCCAGGCGATCGTTACCTAGACTGGGTGCAATGAGTTCGTGGTTCTCGCATTGGTCGGCGTCGATCTCCATCCTGGTGATCGGCGGGTTCGTCGTCTACCTCACGTGGTCGACCTGGCCGATCGCCATCGCCGTTGGTGTCATCGAACTCCTTGTCGCGTGGTGGGTCTCGCCGTTGCGCCGGGGGACGACCGTCCCCGAGGTAGAGGCTCGGCGCCGTGCCGAGTCCGAGGGTGCGGTGGTGATCTACTGGCGTCCCGGCTGCGCGTTCTGCGCGCGGCTGCGGCGCTCGCTGGGATCACTGCGGGAGCGGGCGGTGTGGGTGAACATCTGGGCGGACCAGGACGCCGCCGCCCGGGTGCGCGGGATCAACGACGGCAACGAGACGGTGCCCACCGTGCTGATCGGCACCGAGGCCGTGTGGACCAATCCACCACCTGACCGCGTCCGAAGCGCGCTGCTGCAGCGTTCCGACCGCTGATCTCCTGCCCCGTCGTCGCTCCATCGGACGCCGTCGACCCGGGCGCGTTGCGACAGCTGAGTTCATGATCTAGACTCAGAACTATGGATGAGGCGCTCCGGCTGGTGGCCGAGCGCTGGGCGCTGCTCATCGTGCGGGCGGTCTCCCTCGGGCGGCGGCGCTTTGACGAACTTCAGGCCAGCACGGGCGTGCCCCGTGCTGTGCTGGCCGACCGACTGCGCCGGCTGGTCGACGCCGGCATTCTGGCGACCCGCAGCTACCGGGCCCCTGGCCGCCGTGCGCACGCCGAATACCTGCTGACCGAGGCGGGTATCGACCTGATTCCGCTGCAGGCCGCCCTCGCCCAGTGGAGCGAGAAGCACCACGGATCGCTGGCCCGGCTGGACTATCGACACGTCGCCTGCGGTGGCCGGGTCAGCGCCGTGCTGGTGTGCGAGTGCGGCCAGCAGGTGAGTCCGCACGATCGCCTGGTCGCTCAGGTCAACGACTGATGCGCCACCAATCCCAACTCCGCCGAGAGGAACCCATGACCATCAACGCCACGTCCGACGACCGCTTCGCCGCCGACGTACTCGCCGCCGACCGGCCGGTGCTGGTCGAGTTCACCGCGGACTGGTGCCCGCCCTGCACCATGATCGCCCCGGTGCTTGCCCGCATCGCGAACGACGAGGCCGACCGACTGACGGTGCTCTCACTCGACGTGGACGTCAATCCGCTGACCAGCCAGCGGTACCAGGTACTGGGCATGCCGACGCTTGCCCTGTTCGTCGACGGCGAGGTCGTCAGTCAGACGATCGGCGCCAGGCCGCGCGCCGCCATCCTGCGCGAGATCGAGCCGCACCTGCCCGCGCGCGTCTAGCGCGGCGAAGCCCGGGGGCACCGGTCGGTTCAGACCGTCACCCGCCGGTCGAGCGCCAGCCGCCACGTCTCCGGCCCGCGCTCCAGATAGGTGACCTCGAAGGCCCCGGGATTGCGCTGCTCGATCTGCGCGAGCAGCGGCAGCGGGTCGTGCGGTGCGATGAGTTCGAGCCCGGCACCGGGGCGCACCGCGTCCAGCGCGCCGAATACCGTCGCATGCCGGATGTTGTGCGGCACCTGCCGAGCATCGAGCACCGGCCGTCCCGGCTCGTCGTGCCCGCCACAGGCACAGCCACCGGAGACCTCGTCACCACCATGGGTGTGCGCTCCGGCCGGCTCGTCACCGCCGTGTCCACCGCAGGCGCAGCCACCGGCGGCCTCGGCACCGCCATGCCCACCGCAACCACACCCGCCCGCACTGTCGCCGTGCCCACCGCAGCCACAGCCACCACCGCCGCACCCACACCCGCCGCCCTGCGCGGCAGCCTGCAACTCGGCAAAGGTGCGGTGCATCTGATCCAGACCCTCGGTCAGCGACACCGCCGGGCTCTGAGCGAGGGCCGGCAGGACGAACTCGTTCTCCTTGTCCGCGTGCAGCTCGAACAGCACCCGCAGCGCGTGCGCGGCGGCCGAAGCGCCCAGCGGCGTAGTGGCTTCCGCCAGATCGTCGATCAGGTCCGCGAGCACCCGGTGCTCGGCGATCATCGCCTCGACTAGCATCCGGGTCTCGGGCAGGGTACGGGCCAGCGCATAGAGGGTGTCCTCCTCGGCGATGGCGTGCGGCAGCAGATCACCACGGCAGAACAGCACCAGGTCCCGGCGGGCCGTGGAGGCCCCCTCGATGCTCCCCGCAGAGGACGCATCCAGCAGGGCGGTGCTGTGCGCGATGACGGTGCCCACCAGCTCGGCGTGATGCTGAGTGATGGTCTCCACGGCGGCGGAGTCGGACGCGTTGCTGGCAAGGACGACGGACGTGGTCATGTGGTCGGGCCTCCGGTGACGAAGCGGTCTGCGGTTGCCCTGCGGCTGCCGGGCGAGATCACCCGCGGGGGTGACGACTCCGACAGTAGCGGGTCGGCCCCAAGTTTATTACAGTCGGTGCCGTGATAAATAGTTCAGGCTCGTCCACGCCGGCCAGACTCGCGACCCTGGCACTGGGACCCCGGCGGGCCCGCCCCGCGATGCCCCGCATGTCTGCGGCTCGCGCAGCCGTGCAACGGGCACTCATCGTGGCCGGCGATGCCATCACGGTGACCGTGCTCGCCGACCGGTTGGGCCAGCACCAAAACACGGTCCGCGAGCACCTGGACAAGCTGACCGCGGACGGTCTGGTGGAACGGCTGCGGTCGCGCCCCGCGGGTCGCGGACGCCCCGCGTGGCTGTACCGCGCGATCGGTCCGTCGCACTCGCCGGTCGACGAGGAGAACGACCTGGAATCCGGCGGACACGAGTACGCCGCACTGGCTGCGGCGCTGATCGAGCAGGTGGCCAGCAGCAATCCGGATCCCCGCGGAATGGCCCGACAGGCCGGCGAGCGGTGGGGCCGAACGCTGGCCGAGCAGCGACTGGACCACAGTGGGGACCCGCGGTCCACGGATGCACCGGACCCGTCCGGGACGGTCATCGACCTGCTGCGCGACCTGCGATTCCAACCCGAGCCCGCGCAGGCGCCGCACACCCATCGGCTGACGACCTGCCCGCTGCTGGATGCCGCGCGACGCAATCCCGAGGTGGTCTGCGAGGTTCACCTGGGCATCGTGCGCGGGGTATTGGATCGGCTCGGGGGCCAGCCGGACGGAGCCGACCTGGAGGCCTTCGCCGAGCCCGGGGCCTGCCGGCTGACGCTGCGCCCCACACCGTGACGCCCGTGGCGACCGACAGCCGTATCGGCCCGCGGGCGTCGGGCACCGGCAGACCCCGCGAGCCACGACCCCTGGTGGGACGGCTGCTGTTGCTGGCCGGCGGGGGGTTCGCGCTGCTGGCCGGCCTGGACGCCGCGCTGCTGCTGCTCGGCGTCGGTGCCCCGGTGGACGGCGACCGGGTGGCGTCGGTGCACGGCGTGCTCATGGTGCTCGGCTTCGTGGGCACACTGATCGCGCTGGAACGCGCGGTGGCCCTGGGCCGGTGGTGGGGGTTCGCCGCTCCTGCGCTGATCGGTCTGGGTGGCGTCGCACTGGTTTCCCCGCTGCCGCTGCGGCTGGCGGGGGCCCTGCTGATCGCCGGGACCGCGGTGCAGGCGGCGATCTTCGTGCCGCTCTGGCGACGTCGCCGGGATGCCGCGGTGCTGGTGCAGGCGCTGGGTGCCGCCTGCGCGGTGGGCGCGGCCGTGCTGTTCACCGGTGGCGTACCGACGACGGCATTCCTGGGGTGGTTGATCGGCTTCGTGGTGCTGCTGATTGCGGGCGAGCGGATGGAGTTGGCCCGGCTCGGCCTGACCGGTGGCGTCGCTGAGAACACCGTGCTGGCCTGCGCTGTCGCCCTGCTGGCGGTGATCGTACTGGCGCTGCTGTTCCCGGCCTGGGGGCCGCCGGTGCTGGGCGCCGCGCTGCTGGCCACCGTCGTCGCACTGCTGCGGGTCGATGTGGCGCGGCGGATGCTGGGCGCTGCGGGTCTGCCACGGTTCAGCGCCGCCTGCCTGCTGGCCGGGTACGCCTGGCTGGGCGTGGCCGGAGGGACGCTGCTGCTGGTACCGAACCCGTTGTCCGGCGGGGCCTACGACGCGGTGGTACACGCGGTGTTCCTCGGCTTCACGATGTCGATGATCTTCGCCCACGCCCCGGTGATCCTGCCTGCGGTGCTGCGCCGTCCGCTGCCGTACCACCCGGTGATGTACGCCCCCGCGCTGCTGTTGCACGTGGCACTGCTGGTGCGCGTGGCCGGCGGCGACCTGCGCGGTGCGACTTCGGTATGGCAGCTCGGTGGTGTGGGCAATGTGATAGCGGTGCTGGCGTTCGTGGCCACTGCTGCGGTCACGGCGGTGACGGCGGCCCTGCGAGCCCGTCGACGCCGGAGGGCGGCGGCCACCGGCGG
>CALANS010000081.1 GCA_937926105.1 uncultured Actinomycetes bacterium
TGCGCCAGCGTGGGATTTTCCGCATCGAACGGCGCCCACGAACTCATCGTTCCGACGGTAACAGAAATCGTCGCAACGTCGCCCGAAAGAGGATCGTTGTCTGGCGAAGACGTAGCGGAACCGGGCTAGCCAGGAGCGCGATTCGTGAGGTCCTCACAGCGACTTACGGAACCCGGTAGGTGGATTGGACCATTCCTCCGTCGAGAACGACAGTCCGGACGTGGGCGAGGGCGATGTCGGCCGGCAATGGTCCGAACAGTGGAATGCCCTGGCCGATCAGGATAGGAACCCGCGACAGCGTTATCTCCGTGATCAGCCCCCGCGCCAGAAGTGCGCGCACCGTCTGCCCGCCGTCCACGTAAACGCGCCCGTAGCCCGCCGCGACGAGGGCATCGATGGCTGTGCTCAGGTCTGCGTGCACAGTGACGCGCGGGTCGGCATCGCCAGGCAGAGTGCTGCTGAGCACGTGGACCGGGCGCCCCAAGTACGGCCATTGAGCCTGATCGGCTATCGCCTGGTAGGTGCCGCGGCCCATAAGGAGAGCGTCAACGCTCTCGATGAACGGGGTGAACCCCGCGTCGCCAGCGGCCTCGCCGCGACTGGTGAGCCAGGACAGGTCGCCGTCGGTGCGGGCGATGAAGTCGTCGACGCTCAGGCCGAGGAAGACGCACCCCTCGAACGGTGGAGAAGTTGTCATGCGTGACACCATGCCATTCGACGCTGACAGACCCGAGATGTAACCGCCATGCGCCGCCGCCGACGAACACATTCCGCTGAGCCCCACCGGCGTCCGCCAAGGGATCGTTGTCTGGCGATCCCACGAACTTCAGGCGGTGTCCGATTCGTCCGCCGCCATCGTCTCCGGTCACCGTTCGGCTTGCGGGCAACCGGTGCACGGCATCACGCGTCTTGAGGGGTGAGTGTCTGGAGCTGTCGGGTCTCGAATGTTGTTGTGTCGGCATGTATGGAGGTTGGGCATCTTCGACTACGGGATACCCCTGCGAAGCGTTGTCACTCGCGACGACGGTTGGTGGCGCAGCGGCCGGCCGTGTTGACGGTGGTGATGGCCGCGTGGGGCGAACCGACACTCCTCGGCAAGGCGCTGGCGTTCTTACCGTTCGCGCCGCTTGTGCTTCCGGCCGTGTGGAGCTGGGTTCGTGTCGCCCAGCGCATGTGGCAGCGGCGGTGGCTGCATCCCCGCTGGTACGCCAGACTCCTGTGGACCTTGCCCTACACGGCCCTGCTCCTTGTGGGCTGGACCGTGACGAGGCCCGGATTGACACCGAACAGTTGGGAATCAAGTTGCCGCGACGCCGGCCAGTCGTTCGACCCGGATTACGCCTACAGCCACCCCGGCCCGCTGTCTCCGCTGTTGAACTCGGCCTTCTGCAACCGGGACTATGACCTCGTCGCCGGCTGGGTCAACCCGACGATCGTGATCTTGTTGCTGATGACGA
>CALANS010000082.1 GCA_937926105.1 uncultured Actinomycetes bacterium
CCACGCCCGGCGAGCCGAGCAGATGGATGGTCGCCGGAATGGTGGTGGGCATGGTGGTGCTGCTCGTGCTCGGGGTGCATCCGCCCGCGGCCCTGGTGCAGATGTTCCGCGCCGGAGCCGCCGCGTTGGTGGGGGCGTCATGACGACTCCCGCGGCTTCCCGGACCGCCATCGAGAAGCTCATCGCACGGCGCGACGCCGGTTGCCGCCTCGCGGCGCTGATCGGTGACGGCGATATCGCGTCCGGGCTCACCGTCCACGCAGTGATGACGGCGCGGCCGGCGACGGCGCAGCCGGACCTCGGGGCCCAAGTGGCCGGGGATGCGGCCGACGGCGGATATGAGGTCACCGATTTTCGGCTTGCCCCCGGTCAGGACGCGTTTGCGTCGCTCGCGGCCGACTTCCCCGGCGCGGCGTGGTACGAGCGGCGGCTGCAGGATCTGTACGGGATCACCGTCGTGGGCGGCCCCGCGTACGACCCGCTGGTATTGCCGCGCGGGCCGGGCGCGCGGCCGCCGTCACCTGGCTCCGGGATTGCGCCGGAATCCATCGAGCCGGACGAGACCCGACTGGCCCCGGCCGTCGACGGGCGCGGCGTCTTCACCATCCCGTACGGCCCCGTCCGCGGCGGGGTCACCGAATCCGTCGAATACTCCGTCGAGACCCCCGGCGAGGACATCCTCCGGCTTGGCGTGCGCCTGCACGCGAAGCACCGCGGCATCGAGAACCGCTTCGAGTCGATGAACATGTATGACGGAGCGCTGCTCGCCGAACGCGTCGAAGGTATTGCCTCGGTGGCGCACACGATCGCATACTGCCGAGCCGTCGAACGGATCTGCGATGTCGACGTGCCGGTCGCGGCAGAGCTGGTGCGCGTGGTGCACGCCGAGTTGGAGCGGATCGCGAACCACCTCGACGTCGCCATGAAGGCCGCGGACGGGGCCGCACTGGCGGTGGCGGTCGCCCGCTTCGGCTGGCACAAGGAGTGTGTGCTGCGCATGGTCAACACACTGTGCGGCAACAGGTTCGGGCGATCCGTCGTGATCCCCGGCGGGGTGTCGGCGAGCTGGCCGACAAAGGGCCTTCCGGCGACGCTCGACACCGATCTGGCACGGCTGCGCCGCGACATCGACGGAGATGCGAAATCGCTCATGGGCACCGCGTCGTTCCTCGACCGGATGCGCACCACCGGGCCGCTGCGCGCCGAGGATGCGCGCGCCTACGGGGCCCTCGGACCGGTGGCACGCGGATCGGGCTTCGACGACGACACCCGTTGGCACCGGCCCTACGGCGCCTACTGGGTGCTCACCCCGCATCGCGGGCCGGCGCGCACGGCCGGCGATGCGTTGTCCCGCCTGCGGGTTCGGTTCGACGAGGTGGCCGAGTCCTTCGAGCTCATCACCGAGGCGCTGCGCATGTTCGGCGACGAACGGGGGCCGCTGCGCGCCGAGATCCGGCCCAGTGCGGGCCTTGCGGTCGGCGCCGCGGAGGCGCCGCAGGGCGAGGTGCTCTACCTGGTGCGGCTGGGCGCCGACGGGCGGGTGCTCCGGTGTGCGCCGCGATCGGCTTCGTTCGTGAACCTGTCCGTCTTCCCGCTCACGTTCGTCGGCGACATCTTCACCGACTTCGTGTTCAACGAGGCGAGTTTCGGGGTCAGTATCGCCGGGGCGGCGATGTAGATGCCATGGGTGCTGCGCGGAATGCGCAACGGTGTCGTGACGACGGGCTACCCGCGCCGCCCGGATCCCGCGATGACGGCCGGCGTCCACGCCATCGTGCGGCCCGCGGTCGGAGCAGTCTGGGATCCGAGCCTGGCCGATTTGTGCCCCACTGGCGCCATCGGCCACATCGGCGACCGGATCACCGTCGATCAAGGGGCCTGCATCGGTTGCGGGCGATGCGTCGAGGGCAGCGGCGGCGCCATCGTGTGGGAGGACGGACCCGGGCGTCCGTCGCTCACCAGGGCGGGACTGGTCGTGCCGCAGGCACCGGAGACCGACGCCGCGATCGCCCGTGTGCGGGCCGACCTGGCCCGCCGGACCCGCGCCCTGCGCCAGTCGGTGCACATCCGGCACGTGGACGCTGGCTCCGACGGCGCCGCAGAGTGGGAGATCCTTGCGCTCACGAACCCGGTCTACGACGTCCACCGGCTGGGCATCTTCTTCACCGCGAGCCCACGGCACGCAGACTTACTGCTCGTCACCGGGGTGGGCACGGCCGGTATGACGGCGCCGCTGGCGCGAACCCTGGACGCGCTGCCGCGCCCCGTCGTCACGATCGCCGCCGGGGTGGACGCCATCAGCGGAGGGCTGCTCGGCCCGGGATACGTCCGCCAAGGCGGCACCGGCTCGCTGATCGACGTCGACATCTGGGTTCCCGGATCGCCGCCGTCGCCGTTCGCGCTGCTGCAGGCCATCCTGCTGGCCCTCGATCGGCTCCCGAAACAGGAGAGGTGAACCGATGTCGACCGTCCTGCTCCTCGGCCTGATCACGCTGGCGGCGGCGCTCGCCTGGGACGTGGCGTTCGGCGTGCGCCATCCGTGGGTCAAGCCGGTGCCATATGTGCTGGGCGCCGCCGCCTCGGTGCTGTTCGTGGTCGCTGGCGCCGCGGGACTGTCCGGCGACCGCGTCCGGCTCGGCCTCGACTCGCTTTTGGGGATGACGCCGACCGGGCTGGCGGTCGATCGGCTCTCCGGCTTCTTCCTCGTGCTGTGTTTCGCTGTCGCGACGCCGGTCTGCCTGGCCTGTGCTGCCTGGTCGATCCGCCCGGGACGCGTCGAAGACTTCGGCCTGGGCGCCGCGTTCGCGCTAACGCTCGGCGCCGTCGCCGTCGTCGTGACGGCCACCGACGTGTTCTATTTCCTGTTCGCGTGGGAATGCGTCACCCTCGGCTTCTATCTGATGACGGCGTGGCGGCGGGAACCGCAACGCTCCGTCACACCCGCCGTGTTGACCGCAGTGCTCGGGAAGGTGAGCGGCGCAGCCCTGCTGATCGGCATGCTGCTTCTCGTCGCGGACGACCACTCGATGGCGATTGCCGCGTTCGCCCAGGTGCCGCCGGGGACGACCCGGACGTTGGCCTGGCTGCTGCTGGTCGCCGGATTCGCCGTGAAGATCGGGCTGATCCCCGTGCACATTTGGCTGCCGCGCGCCTACCAGGCTGCCCCCGGCCCGGTCCGCGCCGTCATGGCGGGTGTCGCCGTGAACATCGGCTTCTACGGCCTGTGGCGCACGCTGTCGCTCATGCCGACGCCGCCGCGGTGGCTGGCGGTCGTCGTGCTGCTCCTGGGCGGGGCGACGGCGCTGTTGGGGATCGCGCACGTCACCGTGCGGAGTGAACTGAGCCTCGTCATCGCGTATTCGAGCGTGGAGAACGCCGGGCTGATCAGCGTCGGATTCGGCATCGGCATGATCGGCAGCGCGCTGGGCGACCGGCGCCTCGTGGCCGTCGGCATGATCGCGGCGACCCTACAGATAGTCACGCATGCGCTCGCCAAGAGTCTGCTGTTCACGTCGGCCGCCGGGATCGAAGACGCGACCGGCACCGGTGATCTCGACCGGCTCCGCGGCATCGGGCACCGGCTGCCGATCAGCGGAGCCGGGCTCGCGATCGGATCGATCACCATGGCCGGGTTGCCGCTCACCACCGGTTTCGTCTCGGAGTGGTTCCTCCTCGAGGCGCTCATGCAGCAGTTCCGGGTCGGCTCGGTCGGGCTGCAGTTGCCGCTGGCGGTAGCGGGGG
>CALANS010000083.1 GCA_937926105.1 uncultured Actinomycetes bacterium
CGTTCCCGCCGGTGTTCGCCGCCGTCGCCTCGACCCTCTGGATCCCGCTGACGTTGGCGGCGCTGGGCATCATCGGCCGCGGCTCGGCTTTCGCGTTCCGCAAGACCGTCACCCAGGTATGGCAGCAACGCCTGTTTGGCGGCACCTTCGCGATCTCCTCGATCGCCACGCCGTTCTTCCTCGGCACTGCGGCTGGCGCGATCGCGTCCGGCCAGGTGCCGCCCGGACTGGCCGCGGGTGATGCCATCGGGAGTTGGACGTCCCCGGTGGCGATCCTCGCCGGCGCTCTATCGGTGACCGCATGCTCCTTCCTCGCCGCCACCTACCTGTGCGGGGATGCCGCCCGGCACACCGACCGAGCACTCGCGCAATGGTTCCGGCACCGCGCGATCGCCAGCGGCATCGTCGCCGGTGGGCTCGCCATCGCCGGACTGTTGGTCGTGCACACCAGCGCCCACACCCTGTTCACCGGCCTCACCGGCCGCGCGTTTCCGCTCGTTCTGCTGTCCGCACTCGGCGGCGTCTCAGCCCTTCTGCTCGTCGCAGGCGGCCGGTTTGGCACGGCTCGGATCGCGGCCGGCGTAGCCGTCACCGGACTCGTCTGGGGATGGGGAGTGGCCCAGTACCCGCATCTGCTGCCCAATCTCGACGTCCGCGCCGCGGCGGCCGTCGACACCACGCTGCATGCGGTCGTGGTGACCTCGGTGATCGGCCTGATCCTGCTCATCCCGTCGATGCTTCTGCTGCTGCGCCTCTTTCAACGATCGACCGAACCACCCGAGAGACCCGGCGCGTTTGATGCGCGACCGTCGGCTTCGGGGGCCGATGACAGCCCTGAAGCGGGCGTGTAGAGCAGTCGGAGTCGTCGGGCCAGTGTCGCCAAACGGGCGTTCACCATTCTGAGCGGTCCACGTTGCAGACGGTGCCCACACAAGCCCTCGCGCCCTACCAATCCTACTAAGTGCCATAGTATTGGTAGGCGCCCCGCGCGCGAGCATCCCTCCCGCTCGGCGCGGGGCGTGCCACGAAGGACACGGCTCTCGGTCGGACGAACTTGCTGTCTTGACGATCGGTCCATTTCGCCGGCTTCGCTCGATGGTCGATCGCAGGCGACGCCTTTGGGTCCGCGCCGGCGGTGTAGCTGCTACAACCGGACCCGGAACCGTAAGGTAGTGAACGCGGTCACCGCTGACAGCACGACACCAAGGATCAACCCTGATCCGCCAGCGACCAGCACATCGTTGATGCTCAGATTCGGGATCACGCCGCGCTTCGTCGGGCCGGCGAACACGCTGTCGAGCACGTAGATTTTTCCGATGCCGATGAGCCCGATGGCGACGAGACCACCGATCGCGGCGGCGATCACCGCCTCGAGCATGAACGGCAGTTCGGTCATCCAGCGGGACGCACCGACAAGTCGCATGATGCTGGTTTCGTTTCGACGCTGGGCTGCCGCGACCTGGATCGTGTTCGCGATAAGCAGGATCGAGGCGACCAGCACCGCGAGCGCGATGACCGCCGACAGCAGTCGGACGCTGTCGATGATTCCCAGGAGCGTGGTGATCGTGTCGATCTGATTGTTCACTCGACCCACGCCGGTGACCGGCGCGTACTTGGCCGCGAACGCGGTGTAGTCGCGCGCCACGTCCTTGAGCTTGACAACGAAGGAGGCGGGCAGGTCGCCGACCTGCAGGTATTGGCCTATCTGCTGGCCCTGCTGCTGTTTGCCTCGCTGGCAGGCATCGCTCTCCGATACGTAGCTCGCCGAGGCGACCAGTGGGTCGCTGTTGAGCTGGGCGCGGATCGCTGCCGTTTCGGCCGGAGTGGTCTTGTGCTTGCAGTTGGGGTCCGTTGTGTACAGCTGCGGACACAGATAAACCGAGACGTTGATTTTGTCTTCGTACTTCTGTTTGAACCGGGTGATTTCGGTGTTCGCGAGGATGGCTGCGCCGACGAAACCCAACGCGATCGCGGTGCTGATGATCAGCGCAAGTGTCATCGTGGCATTGCGTCGAATGCCTGACGCGACTCCGGACAGCACAAAGTTGGCGCGCATGAGTTCCTTAGGTTTGCGGCGTCACGACAGTGACAGCGGGCTGGCTGGCTGGCGAGTTAACGGCCGAGTCCGTACACGCCGCGAGTCTGGTCTCGCACGACCTTGCCGGACTCGAGTTCGATCACTCGGCGACGCATCGCATCGACGATGTCGTTGTCATGCGTTGCCATCACCACAGTGGTTCCGGTGCGGTTGATGCGCTCCAGCAAGCTCATGATGCCTTGACTGGTGTCCGGGTCGAGGTTGCCGGTCGGTTCGTCGGCGAGCAGCACGAGCGGTCGATTGACGAACGCGCGGGCGATCGCGACCCGTTGCTGCTCACCGCCGGACAGCTCATTGGGCATTCGCCGCGCCTTTCCCTCCAGCCCGACCAGTTCGAGCACGTCGGGCACGGTCCGGCGAATGGCTCTCGGCGACTTGTTGATGACCTCAAGAGCAAACGCGACGTTCTCGTAGACTGTCTTCTTGGGCAGCAGCCGAAAGTCCTGGAAGACACAGCCGATCTTGCGGCGCAGGTCGGGCACCTTCCGCTGGGCCAGCCGGTTGATGTTGCGGCCATTGACACTGACCCATCCGGCGTCGGCAACCTCCTCGCGTAACACCAGTCGGAGCACTGTCGTCTTACCCGATCCGGATTGGCCGATCAGGAAGACAAAATCACCTTTCTCGATCAAGAAGGATGCGCTGTCGAGCGCGGGCCGGGCCGCAGCCGGGTAGACCTTCGACGCGTTGTGTAGCTCGATCACGCAACGGGACTCTACCCGCGCCGCGGCGTCTCGTACTATCCGCCTTAGTACCCAGGAACCTCGCCGCTCGCCTGCTCCGGTTCGACGGATCCACCATTCCCGAAGATCCGGCCGTCCAGGTCGCTGAGATCTTCCCCGGCGGGCGCTCACCCCCTGCTGTTCGGTCGATTCAGGGTTCAGTGGTAGAACCGCAGGTCGCTGACCGCGCCGGACGACACGAGCGCGATGTAGCCGTCGGTGAGCATCAAGGTCGCCAACGTGGTCCACGCGAGTTCCCTGTGCCTAGCGTTCAGCTTGGACACAAGCCCCCAGGCCTTGTAGCGCACGGGGTGCGCGGAGAAGTTGCGCAACCGGCCACCGACGATGTGTCGACACGAGTGGCACGACAGCGCGTAGGCCCACAGCAGGACCACGTTGGCG
>CALANS010000084.1 GCA_937926105.1 uncultured Actinomycetes bacterium
CAACCGCGGCCTGATGTTCCACACCCAACGAGTCAACTGAACTCGGGGCGGTCCCATGCGCTGGACACCACGCGGCGCCCACCTACTGCTGCAGGTCCGCACCCGAGTACTCGACGGGCGCCTCGCCGACGACTTCCACCGCTTGGCACCCCGGCTTCAACCATCAGCCGTCACAAGCCGAAACCCCGGCGGTCGCCGCATAGGCCCTCCCACGGTTTTTCCCGCTCTCGTGTGCGGGTCCAGGTCAGGAGTGCGTGCCCTTCCGGCGGCGCCGACGGGGGCCGATGATCAGTGCGCCGCCGAGCAGCAGCAGCACGAGCCCGGCGACACCTTCACGGTCGATCGGCGCGCCGGTGAAGGCCAGAGTGGTGGTTTCGGTCGACGTGCTCGTCGGTGCGCTGGTGGTCGACGGCGGAGCCGAGATGACGATCGTCATCGTCTTGATCGCCGGGTCGTTTACCGCGACAGCAAACGTGAAGGTCCCCTTCGTGGTGGGCGTGCCCGAAACCGTGCCGTTTTTGCTCAGCGCCAGCCCTGGCGGCAGCGACCCCGAGGAGAGTGACCACGTGTAGGGCAGCATCCCGCCAGTGGCGTGCAGCGCGGCGTGGTAGGCGGCGCCGACGGTCCCGCTGGGGAGGGTGCCGGTAATGGCCAGCGGTGCGATCACGGTGAAGGTGAAGGTCCGACTCACCGAACCTGCCGCGCTCGTGCCTGTGATGGTGATGGCGGCCTTGCCGGTCACCGTCGGGGTGCCGGACAGCGTTGCGGTGCCGTCGTGGTTGTCGGTGAACGTCATGCCTTTCGGGAGTGCGCCCTTTTCGGTGAAGGTCGGCGCCGGGAAGCCACTGGAGGTGATGGTGACGGTGCTCGCGTGCCCCGTCGTGAAAGTGGTGCCGGCCGGGCCGATGATCGCCGGCGCCTGATCCACCGTGAGTGTGAACTGTTGGGTGGCATCGGGGGTCACGCGGTTGGCTGCGGTCAACGTGATCGGGTAGCTGCCGCCGGTCCCCGCGGCGGGGGTACCGGACAGCACGCCATCAACGAATCTCACGCCCTTAGGCAGAGCGCCCTTCTCGGTGAATGTCGGTGCGGGGAACCCGCTCGCGGTGGGGGTGAGTGATCCGTTCTGGCCTGTGGTGAACGTCGTCGAGGCCGCACTGGTGATCGCCGGCGCCTGATCCACCGTCAGTGTGAACTGTTGGGTGGCATCGGGGGTCACGCCGTTGGCTGCGGTGAACGTGATCGGGTAGCTGCCGCCGGTGTTGGCGGCGGGAGTACCGGACAACGTGCCGTTGGTGAAAGTGACGCCGTCCGGCAGGATTCCCTTCTCGGTAATGCCGGCGGGTGGGAAACCTGTTGCCGTCACCGTGAACGAGCCCTTGGTGCCGACTGTGAAGGTGCTACTGGCCCGGCTGGTGAACGCCGGGGCCTCGTTGACGGTCAGCGTGAATTGTTGGGTGGCATCGGGGGTCACACCGTTCGTGGCGGTGAACGTGATCGGGTAGCTGCCGCCGGCGCCGGAGCTGGGGATGCCGGACAGCGTGCCATTGGTAAAGGTCACGCCCTTCGGGAGAGCGCCCTTCTCGGTGATGGCCGGTGCCGGGAATCCGGTAGTAGCGATGGTGTAGCTGTTGGCCTGGCCGACGGTGAATGTGGTGCCGGTGGCGCTGGTGATGGCCGGTGCCTGGTCGACAGTGAGCGTGAAGTCCTGGGTGGCATCGGGGGTCACACCGTTGATCGCGGTGAGGGTGATGGGGTAGGTGCCGCCGGTGCCGGCCGCGGGCGTGCCGGACAGTGTGCCGTTGGTGAAGGTGATACCGGTCGGGAGGGTTCCCTTTTCGGTGATGGCCGGTGCCGGGAATCCGGTGGCCGTCGGAGTAAGCGATCCGCTCTGGCCCGTGGTGAAGGTGGTGCTGGCGGCGCTGGTGATGGCCGGTGCCTGGTCGACAGTGAGCGTGAAGTTCTCGGTGGCATCGGGGGTCACACCGTTGATCGCGGTGAGGGTGATGGGGTAGCTGCCGCCGGTACCGGCCGCGGGCGTGCCGGACAGTGTGCCGTTGGTGAAGGTGATACCGGTCGGGAGGGTTCCCTTTTCGGTGATGGCCGGTGCCGGGAATCCGGTGGCCGTCGGAGTAAGCGATCCGCTCTGGCCCGTGGTGAAGGTGGCATTATCGCTGCTCGTGAAGGCCGGTGCTTCGTCGACGGTCAGCGTGAATTGTTGGGTGCTCGCGGGTGCCGTGCTGTTGGTGGCGGTGAGGGTGAGGGGGTACCTGCCACCGGTGCCGACCGCCGGGGTGCCGGACAGCAGACCCACCGTCGAGAGCGACACGCCCTTCGGGAGAGTGCCCTTCTCGGTGAAGGTCGGTGCCGGGAACCCGCTGGCAGTGGCGGTGAACGTGCCCTTCTGGCCTGCGGTGAACGTCGTCGAAGCCGCACTGGTGATCGCCGGCGCCTCATTCACCGTGAGCGTGAACTGTTGGGTGGCATCGGGGGCGACCCCGTTCGCTGCGGTGAACGTGATCGGGTAGCTGCCGCCGGTGCCGGCCGCGGGCGTGCCGGACAGCGTGCCAGTGGTAAAAGTGACGCCGTCCGGCAGGGTCCCCTTCTCGGTAATGCCGGCGGGTGGGAAACCTGTTGCCGTCACCGTGAACGAGCCCTTGGTGCCGACCGTGAAGGTGCTACTGGCCCGGCTGGTGAATGCCGGCGCCTCATTCACCGTGAGCGTGAACTGTTGGGTGGCGTCGGGGGCGACCCCGTTCGCTGCGGTGAACGTGATCGGGTAGCTGCCGCCAGTACCGGCCGCGGGCGTGCCGGACAGCAGACCCGCGGTCGAGAGCGACACGCCCTTCGGGAGGGAGCCCTTCTCGGTGAAAGTCGGCGCGGGGAAACCGGTGGCGGCGACGGTAAACGTGCCCTTCTGGCCTGCGGTGAACGTCGTCGAAGCCGCACTGGTGATCGCCGGCGCCTCATTCACCGTGAGCGTAAAGTCCTGGGTGGCATCGGGAGTGACGCCATTGGCCGCGGTGAGGGTGATGGGGTAGCTGCCGCCGGTGCCGACCGCCGGGGTGCCGGACAGGACGCCGCCGGCGAAAGTCACGCCGCCCGGCAGGGTCCCCTTCTCGGTGAGGGCCGGTGCCGGGGAACCAGTGGCGACCGGCGTGAACGTGCCCTTCTGGCCGACCGTGAAGATGCTCGTCGCTGGGCTGGTGATGGTCGGTGCCGTTCCGGTCACCGTGACGCTGAACGTGCCCGTGCCATACGTGCCGTTGGAGGTCGAGTCGACCCGGCAGGTGACCGTGGTGGTCCCGACCGGGAACACTGAACCGGAGCTGACGGTGCCGCTGGCGTCGCTGCACGAGCCGGGCTGCTCGCCGGTCTCGCTCTGCGGCGTCGGCCAGGTCACGGGAGCGCCGGACGGGCTGGTGGCGGCCACGGCAGCCGGGGAGGATGGCACAAGCGTGGTCTGGGTGAAGATCGTCCCGGTGAGGGTGGCGCCGGTGAAGTCGGTGAGCGAGGACCCAGAGCCGAACTGAGCTCCGGTGAAGTCCGTATTGGTCAGGTTGGCGCCCGCGAAGCTCGCTGGGCTGTACCCGCCCCCTGGTCCGAATAGGCCCCAGGTGAGGTTGGCGCCGACGATATGCGCGTTCGCGAAGACTGCCCCGTTCTCCAGGGCGTCGTACAGGTTGATGCCGTCGAGGGTGGCTCCGCTGAAGTCGGCCCCGAAGACACCGACGAGGCTCCAGTCGGCCTGCTTCAGGCTCGCTGAGACGAAGGTGCTCTGGTCGAGGCGAGACCCGTGAGTGTTGGTGATCGTCGTGGAGTCGAGGTCCGCGTAGTCGAGGTTAAAGGCGCCCACCGGGGTTCCCAGGTAGTCCCCTGCGCATTCGGTGTGGTTCGTCGATGTTGGGTTATCGACCAATGTGCACTCGCCGAGCACCGTCTGCGCGAACGCGGCCGGCACCCCGATCCCCAGGAGGACCATGGCCATGGTCGCCGTAACGACCCCGACCCGAACAACCGCTCGCTTCATCGGCCCTCCGAATATGTGATGTGCACGGATCGTAATGCACCAGTTACCTATGCACGGTAAGTACACCGGTGGTGAGCAGGCAGCGGCGGCGACGGTGGGTCAAGTTCACCCTTTCGGCGTAGGGAGGCGTCGATCTCGGCGGGGTCCTGCCCCAGGGCCCCGGAATTGTCGTATCTGCTCACGTCAGGGCCAGTTTGAGGGCGCGTGCGGGACGCGCTGCGTGATGTCGTAGCCCGGCTGCGATGTTGTCCCAACCGTCCAGGCGGAGCAGGCTGACGGCGATGTTGCGACAGGTGGCCATGATTCGGGGTGCCTGGCCGGTGCGAACCTGGGAAAGGTCTTCGCCGAGTGAAACGTCTCTCACCCAATGGAGCCGGTTCTCGATTCCCCAGTGGCCTTGCACCCGGGCGGCCAGCGTCGCCGGTGGCGCGTTCTGGTAGCCGGCTGAGGTGACCAGGTAGACGACCTCGACGGTCTTGCGGCCGGGCTTGGTGACTGTGCGGCGCAACTGGGCCACCTGCTTCGCGCCGGGAAAGGCGACCCAGTCCGGCGCCTGAAGGACCTTGATGGTGCGGGTGACACGCTGGCCACGCCCGGTGGTGACCTGACGGGTGACCGGCACCCGGGCCCATGGCAGGTCCTTGAGCTTGCCGTGCAGCGTCGCGGTGTTCCGCTTGACCGTGAACACGTAATCGCCGCCCCCGGGAGAAATTGTCAATACCTGTGGACGGAGATCTTTTCTGGGCTGGGTGTCGGGTCGCGATCTAGGGGCGCTCGGTGTCGGTGAGTTCGGCGATGGTGATGATCTCGCCGCAGCACGGGGTCGTGCCGCCGGGTCCGAGGCGCCGGCAGGGGCGGGTGCAGTCGGGGCACCACTGTTCGGCTAGGTAGCGGGTGTCGCAGTCGGGGCATTGGTAGACGGTGCCGTCGCGCCGGGATCGGTTTGGCGGCAGCGGCGTTGGGGGTGTGGCGGGTTGGTGGCGGCGCCGCCAGGCGGACTGCCGGCAGGCCGGTGAGCAGTAGCGGCGGATCCGCTCGGCGGGGATCAGTACGTTAGTCCGTCACGGATGCGGAGCCGGGCAGGCAGACGCCAGCCGCTGACTGGGCATGGTGCTGAGGGCGGCCGGTGATCTCGTGGCCGAGGTACTACGCCGCGTGGGCGCGAGCACGGACACTTAGGCTCGAGCCTGGTGCCCGTCTTGATGACTCCGAACCTCGCAGATTTGCGAGACTGGGGTGGTCCAACACCCCACGAGGCCCGTAGAAGACCGCGACGGCAGCGACCGCCACGAGCGCCGAGAAGGTCAGGTCGAAACCGGCCACAGCTCCGGCCTTCGCGGCCCTGCCGAGTTGTTCGCCGGTGACGGGATCGGCGCACTCGCCGAGCATGTGAAACAGCATCTGCTCGGTGCACTCGGTGCCCTGCGGGATGCCCCTTCCGCCGTTCACGCCGGACAGCCCGGCGCCCAGGAAACGGCCCGGCGGGGTGCCCGATTCGGCGTAGTAGCGGGTCAGCGGTGACGACAGATCCGACGCGCCGTCACCCCTGGCGACCGACTCCATCAGGTACCTGAAACCCGTGCCGAGCCGCATCAGCCGCATCGAAACCGTCACCGTCGTTTGCCCTTCAGGTGAAGAGGGGTCTGTCACCTTGCGGCGCTATGGCGGGGCCGCGTGCGGGACCGCTCGTGATCTTGCCGCCTCGAATGCCAACCGTGTGCGAGTTGTTGATCTTGAAAAGGGGCGGTCGGGAAGATGATCTTGAGCGGGAGGCGGCCGTCGCCCGGGCGTGGCCAACTGATGGTCCGGTCGGGCGCGGACTGCCGGGGACGACGGTGGCATGGTGGCGGTACTCGGGCGGTACGACCTTGACGATCTCGGATTGCGAGGTTCCGAGTGAACCGGCAGGTGTAGATGTGACTGCGGGTGCGCGGCGAGATATGGCGTCAGCCGCTGGTCGGCTTGATGCTTCGTCGCAGCGTCGATCTCCTGATCGGCTGCTGCCGTTGCGCTGCCGATTTGAATCGCGTCACGCAAGAGCGCCGAACCACTCGGCGACTGCGGTCATCACGGTTATGCACCACTGGGCCATCGGGCGCTGCACGGTGACGCGCTGGTGCCCGCGGTGGACAGCTGTACCTAACCAAGCAGTAACGACGGTGGGCAAGAGACCCGCGAAGCGGGCCGCCGAGCCGAATGGCAGACCGTCGTGAGCCGACGCACCAAGACCGCCGTGGATCCGCAAGCGTTGGAACGCATCCGCGCCGCACGCGCCGCCGAGGATTCGGCCATCTCCGACGTGTTCCGACACGTCGGCCTGGTGGAAGCGGCAAAGGGTCGGCGAGCGGAGAAGCTGCGAACGTTGGACGCCGACGTCCGCCGCGACGAGGAGGCCCTGGCCGAGGTCAGGGGCGCGCTGGTCACCGTGGCCGGGACGACGCGCGCAGCCGCGATGCTCGGCGTCACTGCTGCGGCGATGCGCAGACTGGTCTCCGGCTCCGGGCAGAGCAGCAAGCCCGCAGCCCCAGACCGGGCGAGCCTCGCCCGGCAGGATGGTGAGTAGCGACCGTAGGCGAACTTGAGATCGCGCCGGCCGGCTACGGGGCGCTCCTGGCCGATGTGAAGGCCGCCGTCACGGCAGCTCGGACTCGCGCGTCCCGCGTCGTCAACACGGAACTCGTCACCCTCCACTGGCGGATCGGGCGGCTGATCCTGGAGCGTCAGCGGTCCGAGGGGTGGGGAACTCGCGTCATCGCCAGGCTGTCGATCGATCTGCGCAGCGAGTTTCCCGGGATACGAGGCTTCAGCGCCAGGAGCCTGGTCTACATGAGGACGTTCGCCGCCGCCTACCCGGACTCAATTGCGCAGCAGGCTGCTGCGCAATTGCCGTGGCGGCACATCATGATCCTTCTCGACAAGGTGGCGGACCCCGACGCCCGTGCCTGGTACGCGGAGCAAGACGTCCGGCACGGCTGGTCATCGGCGGTACTGGCCCACCACGTCTCCACCGACCGGTACGCCAGGATCGGATCGCCTCCCAGCACGTTCCCGCAGACCCTGACCCCGGCCGAGACCGACCAGGCTCGCGAGCTCCTCCAGGACCCATACGTCCTGGACTTCCTCGCGCTCGACCCTCACCACAGCGAACGCGACCTCGAAGATGCCATTGTCGCCCGGCTCACCCGGTTCCTGACGGAGCTGGGAACCGGGTTCGCGTTCGTCGGCCGGCAATACCGGCTCGCCGTCGGTCGCTCCGAATACTTTCCCGATCGCATGCGCTTCCAGCGGCGGTTGCGACGACTCATCCGCGACTTTCAAACCGGCCGTAAGCGACTCGACGTCGCGTCGTGGCGAATCTATGACGCAGAAGTCTCGATGGCTTCGATGAAGGTTCGCAGCCATTCCGCGGCATGCTCGACGCCGGGGACGACGTCGTCGCCAAGGGTGCTGGCCGCAGCCGCGTAGAGGGCGGGCCAGGCAGGCCATACCTGTACGGCTGGTGGCCACGAGTGACGGCGACGGCCTGTGAAGATCTCGATGCAAGCGGCGCGGATGGGCCCGAGGTGGTCGTCGTCGACCACCAGATGCAGCAGTTGCAGATCGATGAGGTCTCGTGCGCGGTCGTTGTCCCTGGTGCCGTCCAGCGGATCGGTGCAGGCGTGGACCTTCTGCGCGATCTGGTAGCGCACCGACAGGCAGTGAACCGGGCCACGGGGCGCGAGACCGATGCTGTCGTACTCGTCGACGGTTATCTGGTCATGCTCGTCACCGGATCTGCCCTCGGCTTGGCTGAGCTCGACCGGGACCGTCGCGAACGGTTTGCCGAGGTAGTCGAGCTTGACCTCGAACCTGCGGGGTTTGACTGGCAGGCCGGGAACGTCGATCTCGCTCTCGCGGGTCAACCGGCCGGTGAAGCCGCACCAGCCTGCGTCGAGCAGGGTGCGTGCTTGGGCGACGAAGTCGTCGATGTCGCCTCGGACGGCGGCGTCGAGGTCTTTCGATAGTCGGGCCGGCGCGGGGCCGCGGCGCAGGTCGATGGCCGTTCCTCCCTTGATGAGCACGGGTGGCCCGTCGATACCGAGGTCTGCGGCGAGGAGGATCTCGTTGAGCACGAGGGCTGCGAGGCGGCGTTGCACGCGGGTCTGCACCTGGTGGACATCGCGGGCGTGGTTGCGCAGCCGCGCCCGTAGGGAAGCGATATTCGATGGCGCCTCGCCGCTGTCAGGCACGGGTGGCCTTGCGGATCGGCTGACGGCGGGTCCGGATCTGGGCTTGGAGGGTCTGCGTCTGCTCGTCGGTCAGGTAGCCCTCGCGGCGGCCCGTTTCGCAGGCCTGCAGGAGCAGGCGCGTATCGGTCCCGTAGGCGAGGCAGTCGTGAATCGACGTCGCGGCGCGAACCACGGGGATGCCATCGGCGTGAGTGACCGCGGCTGGGTCGATGGTGCGTCGCCAGATCCGGTAGAGTTCTCCCCCGCGACGACGTGGTGCGTACTCGCGGGGGACGGTGATGTGGATCAGTGGCGGGTTGACGTCGCACAACGCCAGCAGGTCCAGAGCAGACTCGTGCGAGATGATGCCGCGACCACCGGTCCACGCCACGGCTTCGGCGTAGGGCGCGTGGAGTCCGGAGGCCAGGACCGGGACACGGTAGAGGCCGTGACCCGAATGTTCCAACCGGCCGGTGGCCGCGAGCTTGCGGAGCTGGACCGGGTCGATCCCCGCGGCGACGGCGTCCGCGACCGTGAGGTAGCCGTGGTTGTCCACCGCCACCTCCAGCACCCGATCAAACGTCGCCATGTGCAATACCGTACCATTCGGGCACGGTATTGCACACTCCAACCGTCTCTGGTGTAGCAACCCGCCAGCGTTCGAGTTGCCCGCGCCCGGCCGGCCGGTGCGCTGCTCGCCCGTCACGAACTCGACCACGCCATGGACCTCGCCGGCCGCCACAACCCGAACACCGAGACGTTCACGGTCGCGCCTGCGGGCCGCGCCCCGCAGCCGACGGCGCGAATCCTTCAGCCGCCACGCACCGGCGCCACTACGCGACGCTGTGACCGAGCAGGTGCCGGTTCTTGGCGACCGATCCGGGAAGGATGGTGAAGTGCACCTGACCGTCGGCATCCACGGCGACGATCCGCACAACGGCCTGTGCAGCTTGGTTCCCGGCCAGCAGCACCGACCCGGGGGCTACCCGGGCTGGTCGGCGCGCGTCGGCCAGGGCGGACCAGGCGAACCCGTCGTCGTCTTCGGCATTCAGGTCGGCGATCAGGTCGACGTCGATCACGGCCGCACCTCCTGCTCTCTGCTGCATGGTACGGGTTGACGACGGTGCGGATGATCCACGTCGTGGCCGCCGCGCCGCCGCGATCTCGGCAATCACGAGTCGGACCACAGGATATCGCCGATGCGTTGGGCGGCATCGCGTTTGGCCTGCTCTACGACATGGGCGTAGCGGGCCACAAGGACTGGGCTCGACCAGCCGAATAGGCCTTGCAGAGTACGGCTATCCGTGCCGGCCACCAGTTGAAGAGTGGCACTCGTGTGTCTGATGTCATGGATGCGAATGCGCCGAATGCCAGCTGCGGCAACGATTCTCACCCATTCTCGCAGATCATTTCGGGGATCGATCGGCGTTCCGACTTCGGTCGCGAATACCCAGTTGCCGTCGAGCCACAGTTCACCGGCACGCGCCCGCTCGACCGCCTGCGTCTGGCAATGCTCCGTCATCGCCGCGATCAGGGGCGCGGGCAGCGCGAGGTTCCTGCGTGAGCTGCGCGTCTTGGTCGGGGCCGCGATCAACCCACCACCGACAGCGAGCGGGCAATCCTGCGGACGCCGTCCGCACGGAGCGGTCTCTGGACACCCGTGGCGCCAGGGTCGGCGCTGTAGCCCGCGCCGGACCGATAGCGTTCCGGCCTCCCAGTCGACATCGGACCACTGCAAGCCCAGGACCTCGCCCTGCCGCAGGCCGAGGGCCAGTGCGACGAGCCATCGCGCCCCATTGCGGCGCTCGGTCGCGACCCTGGCGATGGCTTGTGCCTCAACGAGAGTGAGTGGCTCGATCTCCGGCGGCTCGTCCCGCGGCACTACCGCCAGACGCACGACGTTGCGCGCGATACGGCCCCGCGCGACTGCAGTCGTCAGGGCAGCAGACAGTGTCCGCCGGACGTGCAAGACCGTTCCGGCAGACAATCCGCGCTCGGCCATCTCGGCGTACAGCTTCTCCACGTGCTCGGGTGTCAGACGACCAAGCTGCACAGCGCCGATGGTCCTGTCGATGTGCTTCTGGTCGAGTTGGTAGCCCACCAAGGTCTTCGGCCGCACCGACGCGGTCCGCCCGGCGATCCAGGAGGTCAACCAGGCCGATACCGTCACCCGATCACCACCCGGGAGCAGGCCAGTGCCCGTGCCAGCACGCAGCGCCGACTCGGCCGCGCGGACCGCGTCTGACACCTCTGCACGAGTGCGGCCCCGGATATGCATGCGGACCCGCCTGCCGTTGACGGTGCCGGTAGCCCAGCCCTCCCATCCGTACGGGGTGCGACGGACCGCCACTACGCAACTCCGCCCAGGGCGGCGACGTAGGCGTCCACTGCGGCCGCCGGAATCCGCCGACGGCTCCCGATCCGCACGCTGCCGAGCGACCCGGAGCCGATCAGCGTGTAGACCGCCGACCGCGACAACCCGAGCGCCTCCGCAGCCTGGCCCACGGTCAACAGGCTCCGCGACACCGCCGCCGGAGGATCGACCGCCGGGACCTCCGCGGCCACGGCCTGGATCTCCGCCACCGCCGCCGCCAGTTCGGCGAGCAATGTGGTCGCCCGGGTGGTCAGCGTGCGTAGCGAATCGGTGTCAGTCCCCATACCCGAAAGGGCGACGATGGGGCCAGGTGCAGGACATCCCGACGCGTCCCGATCCGGTTCAAGTCGTCGTCGAGTGTCACCAGAAGTGTCACCAGCCGGACCAAATCGAGCCCGACAAGATCGCCAGAATCGGCTGTTTCCGCAGTTCAGAGTGAGTGGCCAGGGCCGGGATCGAACCGGCGACCTTCCGCTTTTCAGGCGGACGCTCGTACCGACTGAGCTACCTGGCCGCAGACGATTCCGGGTCCACCGACAGGCGGTGGACCCGGCATCGCTGGCGACCCAGACGGGACTTGAACCCGCGACCTTCGCCGTGACAGGGCGACGCGCTAACCAACTGCGCCACTGGGCCTTGCAACCACCGACAGCCACGGTACCGGAACGGCACCAAGCGGTCGTACCCCCAACGGGATTCGAACCCGTGTTGCCGCCGTGAAAGGGCGGAGTCCTAGGCCGCTAGACGATGGGGGCCGGGTGGTCAACCCGCCTCCAACGGCTGTCCGTTGGGAGCCCGACCAGCATACGGCACGCCGGAGCGCCACTCCAACACGGATAAACGGCACTAAATAACCCACCCAGCCCAGCGCCGAACCCAACCACACGGCGCCCCTATCCGCGCAGGTCAGGGCTGCCCGTTACCCCCGGTGCCGCCCGCCGTGTCCCTCGGCCACGTCCACCGTCACCGTCCCGTCCTGCTCCCGGTGCAGGGGCAGCCCGTTGCCGGCTCCGTCACCGCTCTCCTCACCCGGCCCGGACGACGACAGCGCCACCGCCGGATTCAAGGGTCCGGCCACCGCGCCGTCACCGCCGTCCACCGAAGCCGACCTGGCCCCGGCGGCAGCCGCCTCCTCGGCCTGCCGCTCGGCGATTGCCGACATCGTCCGCAACGGCACTTCCCGCATCACCAGCGCCAGCAGCAGCGCCAGCACCATCAGCGCTCCCCCGACCAGGTACACCAGGTGCGTCGAGGAGACGAACCCCTCCTGGAACGGCCGGGCGATCACCGCGCTGATCCGCTGCAGGAACGCCGAGTCCCCGTTGAGGGCGTTGCCGATGGTGGACGCCGCCCCCGCATTCCCCTGGGATGCCTGCACTAGCGAGGTAGCCACCTGGTGCGCCGGGTCGTTCGGATTCGACGCCGCCGTCGCCACCGCCTGTTGGAAGTCCGGCCGGGTGGCCGCCGACCGAATCGCCGAGCCCACCTTGTCCGGCAGTGAGTTGAACAACAGCGACAGGAAGATCGCCACCCCGAGCGTGCCACCGGTCTGCCGGAAGAACGTCGCCGCCGCCGTCGAGACCCCGATATCCCGCGCCGGCACAGCGTTCTGGATCGCGATGGTCAGGGTCTGCATGTTCAGGCCCAACCCCAGGCCGAGCACGAAGAAGTAGATGTCCAGCTGCCAGTACGGCGTGTCCACCGCCACCGTCAGCAGCAGTGCGAAGGCCACGATCAGCAGCGCCGTGCCGACCACCGGAAACACCTTGTACCGGCCCGTCTTCATGGTGATCTGCCCGGAGGCCACCGAGGAGATCATGATGCCGAGCATCATCGGCAGCATCAGCAGACCCGCGCCGGTGGGCGAGGCGCCCTTGACGATCTGCAGGTACAGCGGCAGGCACATGATCGCGCCGAACATGCCCAGCCCGATCAGCACCGACACACCCAGCCCGATGGAGAAGGTGCCGTTGCGAAACAGCCGCATGGGGATCAGCGCTTCAGCGCCCATCCGGAACTCGATCCACACGAATGCGATGACGCCAACCACGCCGACGGCGATCAGGCCCAGCACCGACCCGGAACCCCAGCCCCACTCGCGGCCCTGCTCGGCCACGATCAGCAGCGGCACCAGCCCGACGACCAGCGCCGCCGCGCCCCACCAGTCGATGCGGTGGTCGGTGCGCAGGTGCGGAATGTGCAGCACCTTCGTCACCACCACCAGCGCGATGATGCCGATCGGCACGTTCACCAGGAACACCCAGCGCCAGCCGGTGATCCCCAGGATGCTGCCCGCTCCGGCGAAGGCGCCGCCGACCACCGGACCCACCACCGAGGAGGTGCCGAACACCGCCAGGAAGTAGCCCTGATATTTGGCGCGTTCGCGGGGCGGCACGATGTCGGCCAGGATCGCCAGCGCCATCGAGAACAGCCCGCCCGCGCCGATGCCCTGGAAGGCCCGGAACCCGGCCAGCTCGTACATGGAGGTCGAGAACGCCGACGCCGCAGAGCCAATGACGAACAGGGTGATCGCCGTCAGGAACATCGGCCGGCGCCCGTAGATGTCCGAGAGCTTGCCGTACAGCGGGGTGGTGACGGTCGAGGTGATCAGGTACGCCGTCGTCACCCACGCCTGCGCTGACAGCTGATGCAAGTCGTCGCCGATGGTGCGGATGGCGGTGGCAACGATGGTCTGGTCCAGCGCCGCCAGCAGCATCCCGGACATCAGCCCCAGGATGATGACGGTGATCTGCCGGTGGGTCAGCACCCCGGAGGCATGCGCGGCGGTGGGTGAGGGTGCAGTGGTCATCGGTCGGTTCCGTTCGGACTGCGTGCCAGCAGCGTGGCGACGATGGTGTCCCGGTGGGCGTCCAGCCCTCGGGTCAGGTCGGTTAACAGGCGCAGGAACGTCTCGCGCTCGATCGCGGTCCAGTCGGCGATGAGCGGCCCGATCACGGCGCCGCGCATCCGGCGGTGCCAGGCGATCTGCTCCAGCCCGGCCAGCGTGGGGACCAGCAGCGAGGCGCGGCCGTCCTCCGGGTCGGCGCGCCGCTCGATCAGCCCGGCGCGGACCAGGGCGGCCACCTGCCGGGACACCGTGGACGGATCCGCGCAGACCTTCTCCGCGAGGTCCGCCGCTCTGGTCGGGCCGAGGTCGGCCAGCCGGATCAGCAGGTGGGTCTGGGAGATGTCGTAGTCCCCGGTGGCCGGCAGCCGACCACGCAGCGAGCCGATCCGTTTGATGGCCGCGATCAGGGCGGCCACCAGGTCGGCACCGAAGTCGATATCCGCCGGTGACGAGTCCGTCGTGGTCGAGCCGGTGTCCATGCCCACCACATCCCTTGACGATTCATTTACGTGCCCTACGCAACTAGTTGCGCGTCTCAAGCATGCGCTCGCGGGCCGCCCGCGTGCAACCCAGTCGACGGCGCCCACCGGCCGGGCCGGATACGGGGACCAGTACCGGGGACGGCACCGGTAGGCTCGGGACGCTCGGTCCGGCGCGGTCCGTCCCGGGGGCCTCTAGCTCAATTGGTAGAGCTGCGGACTTTTAATCCGTAGGTTGCGGGTTCGAGCCCCGCGGGGCCCACCAGCAGCCTGTAGGACCTTGCCTGACGGCTGTTTCGGCTGATCCTTGACAGTGTCCGACGCGGTGGCGACGGCAGCTACGGCAGAGTCCGTTTCTGTCAACGGCTTCCGCGGCGTCTGCTAGCCGCCCACCCGATACCGCAGCACCACATCCGGCCCCAGCCGGCGCAGCTCCCGCAACTCGGCCCGGTGGGCGTCGGCGAGCGTCGCCACCGCTCCGCCCTCCAGGGCCGAACGGCCCGCGCCCAGCAGCACTGGAGCCAGGTAGACCAGTATTTCGTCCACCAGGTGCGCATCCAGGAATGCTGCGGCCAGGCGCGGGCCGCCCTCCACCAGGAGGTGCCGACGTCCGCCGCGATACAGCCGCCCGAGCAACGCGGCCAGATCGACCCGGCCGTCCGGGCCGGCGCCGATTTCGTCGACGGTGGCCAGCAGGCTGGGCGCGATATTGTCGAGAGCCCTTGCGGTAGAAGGTGTTCGCCTCAGCGAGTCCACCACGATGCGCAGCGGCTGTCGGCCGGTGACGGCTCCGTCGGCATCACGCGCCGTCAGCTGCGGGTCGTCGGCGAGCACGGTGCCCACACCCACCGCGATGCTGTCCACCATCCGGCGCAGCTCGTGCACCTGCGCGCGCGATGCCGGTGACGAAATCCACCTGCTGGTGCCGTCGGCGGCGGCGACCCGGCCGTCAATGGACATCGCCATCTTGAGCGTCACGAACGGCCGGCGCTCTCGCGTGGCCGTCAGCCACACCCGATTGACGTCCTGGGCGGCATCCACCGCGGCCGCAACCGATTCACCCGGCACCGCCGGGTCATCCGTCGCCGGCCCGCCCTCGCCGGGCACACCGGCCCTCGATGCCAGGTCCAGCACCTCGACACCCGCCGCACGCAGCCGCTCGATCCCGCCGGAGGCCGGGGCCCACGGATCGCGCACCGCCACCAGCACCCGCGCGACACCGGCGGTGATCAGGGCCTCGGTGCACGGCCCTGTCCGGCCGGTGTGATTGCACGGCTCCAGCGTGACCACCGCGGTTGCCCCGGCGGCCCGCTCCCCCGCGGCGCCCAGCGCGACCACCTCGGCATGGGGCCCGCCGGCCCGCTGGTGAAATCCCTCGCCGACCACGTCACCGCCGGGCGAGAGCAGTACGCACCCGACCACCGGGTTCGGCAACACGGTGCCGGCGCCCCGGGCGGCCAGCTCGCAGGCCCGGGTCAGCGCCGCCAGCTCTGCGGCAGCCACGCCTCCCACCCCGGCACCCGTCACCGGGACGCCTCCTGGACCGTCATGCGTCCATCCTCGCCGCGCCGTCGAACCCCGCCGCCGGCACCCCGGTGTGATGCAGCTCACGCCGCCTTCACCGACGGACGGATGGCCGCCGGCACCGGGTCAGTTGAACTGGAACGACCGTTTGGCCATGCCGTACCAGAAGCCGTCGATAATGCTGCTGGCGCGCACCCCGGCGTCGGCGGTGGCACCCAGCGCGACGAACAGCGGCGCGAAGTGCTCCGTGCGCGGGTGCGCGATCCGGGCGGCCGGTGCGCTGTGCTCGAAGTCCAGTACGGCGTCGATGTCGCCACCCTCCACGGTGCGGCGTGCCCAGTCGTCGAATTCCCGACCCCACTGCGGCGCCGAGCCGGAGGTGTCGCCGAACCTGGCCTCGCGCAGGTTGTGCGTGGTGAAGCCGGACCCGAGGATCAGCACTCCCTCGTCCCGCAGCGGCGCGAGATCCCGGCCCAGCTGGAACAACTCGCGCGGGTCCAGCGTGGGCATGGACACCTGCAGCACCGGGATGTCGGCCTCCGGATACATCTCCACCAGCGGCACATAGGCACCGTGGTCCAGGCCGCGCCGGGGATCCTGATGCACCTGCTGGCCGGGCCGGCTCAGCAGGGCGGCCACCCGTTCGGCGAGGTCCGGCGCGCCGGGGGCGTCGTAGCGGACGTCGTAGTAGTGCTGCGGGAATCCCCAGAAGTCGTAGGTCAGCGGCACGGTCTCGGTGGCGCCGACGGTCACCGGAGCGGCTTCCCAGTGCGCAGAGACCACCAGGATGGAGCGCGGCCGAGGCAGATCGGCTCCCCAACCGGCGAGCTCGGCGGTCCACACCCGATCGTCGGCCAGCGGCGGCGCACCGTGCGAGAGATAGAGCACCGGCATGCGCCCGGCCGAATTCGATGCCGGCGCCTGCGACCGGTCGGTGCCCGGAGCGGGAAGACTGGTTGCCATGCACGACCTCCCTGCCGATGGGGTATATCTGCAGGATACACCCGATACATGAACGTTCAAATAACTAGGAGGTGGGGATGCCGACGGAGCCGTGGCTGTCCGACCAGCAGCAGCGGGTCTGGCGCGCGTACCTGCAGATGACCGGCATGCTGACCGATCGGTTGGATCGGGATCTGCGCCAGGACGCGAACATGCCGCACACCTACTACCTGGTGCTGGCCATGCTGTCCGAGGCGCCGGGGCGCTCGCTGCGGATGTCCCAGCTGGCGGCGGCGGCATGGTCGTCACCGTCCCGCATGTCGCACGCCGTCGACCGGCTGCAGGAGGCCGGGTGGGTGGAGCGCCGGCAGGCCTCCGGGGACCGGCGCGGCCAGATTGCCACCCTTACCGACGCGGGATACCAGCGGCTGGTCGCGGTCGCGCCGAGTCACGCCGACAGCGTGCGGCGCATCCTGTTCGACCCGCTGGACCCGGAGCTGCTGGATGCGTTCGAGCGGATCTGCTCCCTCGCGCTGGAGCAACTGCGGGACCCGGACAGCTCGGGCTCGGCCGGCACATCGTGCGAGCGACCGGCAGGTTGACGGCCGGCAGGACTCCCGACCGGTGCGCGCCACGCGGTCGGTGACGGTGTCCGTCCCCGCCCCTACGGTGTGGGGATGCGCCTTGCCGCCGCCGCCCTCAATCGGACCCTGCTGGCCCGCCAGCACCTGCTGGAACCGGTCGCGATGGATCCACTGGAGCTGACCGGTCACCTGCTCGGCCTGCAGGCGCAGGCCACGCTGCCGCCGTACCTCTCGCTGCGGGCTCGGCTCGAAGACTGCGATCCGCAGGCCTTCTCGCAGGCGATCGCCGATCGTCGGATCGTGCGGATGCTGTTGATGCGCGGCACGGTGCACGCCGTCTCGCCCGGGGATGCCGTGTCGCTGCGCCGCTTCGTCCAGCCCGGACTGGACCGGGTCGCGCGCACCAGCGCGGTGAGCCGGGCGGCCGCCGACGTTTCCCGGCCGGCGCTGCTGGACTGCGCCCGGGAGGCGCTGGCCGACGGCCCGATGGCGGTTGGTCCGCTCGGTGCCCGCCTGGCCGAGCGATTCTCCGGGGTGCCCGCCGAGCATCTGGTCAACACGCTCCGCGAGACCGCGCCGCTGGTCCAGGTGCCGCCCCGCGGTCAGTGGCAACGGTCGGGGGGTGTGCAGTATCAGCTGTTGGACTCCTGGGTGCCCGGCCTGCCCGGCCCGGCACCGGCCGCGGACATCGCGCGCCGGTACCTGCGGGCATTCGGCCCCGCCGCACCCGCCGACCTGACCGCCTGGTCCGGCACCGCAGGCATGGCAGGGATTCTCGCCGAACTGGGTGACGAGCTGGTGCGCCATCGAACCGAATCCGGCCGCGAGGTGCTGGATCTGGCCGGCCTCCCGCTGGTCGATCCGCAGACTCCGGCGCCGGTGCGGCTGCTCGGTCGGTACGACAACCTCTGGCTCGCCCATGCCGGCCGCGACCGGGTCACCGCACCGCAGGCGCGCCGACGCTGGATGGGCGCGAACGGCGGGGTGGGCGACACGGTGTTCGTGGACGGCTGGTTGCAGGGGCTCTGGCGCCGCACGCCGTCCGGATCGGTGGACGTGCAGCTGTTCGACCGGATCACCCGGGCGCAGCGGCGGGAGCTGGACGCGGAAATCGCGGCGGTGGAGCAGTTCCTGGGATAGTCCCGCGCTACACGGCGGTGACGATGTCCATCCCGCCCCAGTGGCCGCGGAACATGCACTGGCTGTTGTAGGCCAGCACCAGCGTGCCGTCCGGTCCGACCGCTATCAGTCCCCCGCTGCCGCCGGTGGCGTCCAGCCGGTCGGCGATGGTGGCGCGCACGGCCGACTCCAGCTCGGCACCCTGGTAGGCGACGCGCGCGCTGACGTCGTGCGCGACGACGCCGCGCAGAAAATATTCACCCTCGCCGGTGCACGAGACGGCGACAGTCCGATCGCAGGCGAACGTGCCGGCGCCGATGATCGGGGCGTCCCCGATCCGGCCGGGCAGCTGACCGGTGACGCCGCCGGTGGAGGTGGCGGCGGCCAGGTGACCGGCCGCGTCCCGGGCCACCGCACCGACCGTGCCATGCCGAGTGCCGAGTGCCGGGTCCCGTTGCGCGCGTTCGAGTTCGGCGCGGCGCCTATCGGTCACGAAGTAGGTGTTGGGCACCGTGGCCAGCGACCACTCGGCGAGTAGTCGCTCACTCGGCGCCACCATCAGCACGTGCGGGGTGCGCTCCATCACCGCCCGCGCGGCCAGCACCGGGTTGCGGACCGTCCGGCACGCGGCTACCGCGCCGGCCGACCCGGACCCGGACATCACGGCGGCGTCCAGTTCCGCGCCGCCGGCGCTGGTCAGTACCGCACCGTGCGCGGCATTGAACAGCGCATCGTTCTCCAACTCGATGACCGACGCGCACACCGTGTCCAACGCCGAGCCGCCGCCCTCCAGCACCACTCGACCAGCAGTCACGGCTCGTTCCAGCCCCGCCCGGTAGGCCTGCTCCCCGGCCTCTGTGACGTCCGCCCGGCGGGCGCCTGCTCCGCCGTGCACAGCCAGCGCCGGCCCGCCGCGACCTGGAATGGTCTGGATCTGCACTGCGTTGTGCCCCTCTCCGATAATTCAGCTGACTTCAGCGGTGTTGCCGGACCGGTCAGCGGCCGCCCGCCTGCCGGGTGATGTAGGTGACTGCCACGAACGAGGAATACATCGCCGCGCCGTCAGTGCCTCCAGCGCCGGAGATGCGCACCGACCGGGTGCCGGAGCGTTCCACGCCCTTGGCCCAGGATGCGACCTCGGCCATGTCGGCGGTGCCGAAGTGCACCTCCAGGGTCGCGGGAAACTCGATGTGAGGCACTGCGATCCGGCCCTGTGAGACGGACCGCACAGCCCGCTCGGCGCCGGCCGCGATGAGCTCCCGGGAGGTGACGGGATGCAGGTTGTGCGCCGAGAATCGGGTGACGGAGTGCTTGGTGACCACCCCGACGGCATCGGCGGCGAAGCTCTGCGACTCGGCGATGGTGACATCGTCACCGGAGATGAACGCGATCGGCACCCCGACGGCATGGGCGGCCAGCGCGTTGATGCCACTTTCCCCCACCTCCACGCCGCCCAGCGTGACCGCGCTGATCACCTCGGGGTTGTAGGTGTGCGACATCGCGGACGGCTCACCGGATATCGACCCGTGGTAGCCGACGAAGAACACCGCATCGAAGCTGCGGTCCAGTCCCTGCATCATGTAGCCGGGCTTGTGCCGGCCGGACAGGTAACTGGCGGGCTGATGAATCGCCTCCGGATCCAGGTTGAACATCGCGCCGTGCGAATCGTTGAGCAGGATTTGGTCCGCGCCGCCGGCGACCGCGCCGTCGATGGCGGCGTTGACCTCGCCGAGCAGCAGCCGGCAGCCGGTCTCGTAGGCGGCGCCGCCGGACGGACGGCACTGCGACCAGTCCACGATGCCCGCGACACCCTCCATGTCGAAAGACAGGAAGATCTTCATGTGGTGCTCCTTGCTAGCGACCCAATCGTGGAACTGAAGTGGCAGGCGCTGACCCGCCCCGATGGCTCGGCGCCCTCGACCGGCGCCAGCGCCGGCTCGGTGACCCGGCAGATGTCCTGCGCGTAGCGGCATCTCGGATGGAACCGGCAGCCACTGGGCAGGTTGATCGGGCTCGGCGGCTCACCCGGCAGGGCCGGCGCGGCATCGGTCCGGCGGGCACCCATCCGAGGAATCGCCTCGATCAGTGCCTGGGTGTACGGGTGTCGCGGATTGCCGAAGATCTCCTGCGCGTCGCCCACCTCGACGATCCGACCCAGGTACATCACCGCGACTCGCTGACAGAGGTGCTGCACCACCGCGAGGTTGTGCGCGATGAACAGCAAGGACAGTCCGAGGTCGCGCTGCAGGTCCGCCAGCAGCTGCAGGATCGTCGCCTGCACGGAGACGTCCAGTGAGGACACGGCTTCGTCGGCGATCAGCACGTCCGGCCGGACGGCCAGAGCCCGGGCGATCGCCAGCCGCTGCCGCTGTCCACCCGAGAGCTGGGACGGGTAGGCGGTGACAGTGTCCTCGCCCAGCCCGACCGTGCCGAGCAGGGCCAGCACGGCCTGCCGCGCGGCCTGGCCGCGTTCCGGGACCAGCTCGGTCAGCATGCGGCCGGCCGTCATCCGGGGGTTCAGCGACGAATACGGGTCCTGGAAGACCATCTGAACCTTGCGGTGCGTCGCGGAGTGACGGCGGGCCGGCAATTCCCGGCCGCGGAACAGCACCTGCCCCTCGGTGGCCGGGATGGAGCCGACCAGCACCTTGGCGAGCGTGGACTTGCCGGAGCCGGACTCGCCCACCAGGGCAAGGGTTTCGCCGGGCATCACATCCAGGTCGACCCCGTCCAGCGCGTGCAGCACCCGGCGCCGGGACCGCTGGGGGCGGAGCAGCCGGCTCAGCGCCGACGGCTCGTGGTAGCGCACCTGCACGCCACGGGCCTGCAGCACCGGAGTGCCGGCCGGTCGATCGCCGGTGCCAGCGAGCATCGGCCGGGTCATGACGCGCCGCCCGGAACGGCGGCCGCAACGGCGGACCGAAAGTCGGCGTGGTAGCGGCAGGCAGATGTCCGGCCGGCCCCGATGTCGGCCAACGCTATCGGCGGGATGGTGCAGTCGGGCCGGGCATACCGACAGCGCGGCGCGAACACGCATCCCGGCGGGAGCTGGGCCAGGTTCGGCGGCAGCCCCCCGATCGCGACCAGTTCTCTGTCCGGCTGGTCGAAGTCGGGTGCGGATTCCATCAAGCCCACCGTGTAGGGATGCCGGGGATCGGCGAACACGGCGTCGACCGGGCCGGTCTCAATCAGCCTGCCCGCGTACATCACGGCCATGTCCCGGCAGGTCTGGCGCACCACCGCGAGATCGTGCGTGACGAAGACCAACGCCACACCCAGCTCGTCACACATGGTGGTCAACAGCTTGAGCACCTGGTCCTGCACCGTGACATCCAGCGCGGTGGTCGGCTCGTCGGCCAGCACCAGCGCCGGCTCGCAGGACAGCGCCATAGCGATCATCACCCGCTGCCGCAGGCCGCCGGACAGCTCATGCGGATAGGCGGACACCCGGCGCTCCGGGTCGGGGATTCCGGTGCGGCGCATCAGGTCCACCGCCAGATCGTGCGCCCTACGGCGGCCGATGCCCAGGTGCCGGCGAGGCCCCTCGGAGATCTGCACGCCGACCGGCCTGGTGGGATTCAGGGCCGTCATCGGCTCCTGGAAGATCATCGCGATCTCCGGGCCGAGCAGCGCCGCGTGGTCGGCAGACTTGAGGGACAGCAGGTCTCGACCCCGGAATCGGATGGCGCCGGAGGCCACCTGGACCCCGGCCGGCAGGACGCCGTCGATGGCGCGCAGCGACATCGACTTGCCAGACCCGGACTCGCCCACGATGCCGAGCGAGCCACCGGCGGCCACCTGGAAGGACACGCCATCCACGATGGTGGTCGGTGTGGCGCCACGGGTGGTGATCACCAGGTCCTCGACCGACAGGAGGGGTTCGTCGGAGCTCACCGCTTCCTCCGTTCCGGGGCCATCAGATCGTTGAGCCCATCGCCGAGCAGCGACAGCCCGATGCCGGTGATCACGACCATCACGCCGGGAATGGTGGACAGTTGCCAGTGGGTTGTCAGAAACTCCTGACCGTCGGCGATCATGCTGCCCCAGTCCGGGGTGGGCGGGGCGATCCCGAGACCGATGTAGCCCAGGGTGACGATGGCCAGGATGTCCATCACGATGTCGCTCATCGCGTACACCACGGCCTGGCCCAGCACGTTGCGCAGGATGTGGCCACGGATGACGGCGGCGTGCGAGAGGCCGCCCAGCCGCGCCGCCGTCACGTAGTCGCTCTGTTTCGCGACCAGTACCTCGCCGCGGACGATCTTGGCGTAGGCGACCCAGGCAATGGCGGCGATCGCCAGGTAGATGCTCCGTTCGCCGGCGCCCAGCACGAAAACCAGTGCGATGACCAGCACGTAGAACGGGAAGGCGAAGAAGATGTCCACCAGCCGCATCACGACCGAGTCCACCGCACCGCCGAAGTAGCCGGCCAACGCCCCGAGGAAGCTGCCCAGCACAAAGGGGATCAGCACCGCCAGGAATCCGACCCGCAGGTCGACCCGAGCGCCGTAGATCAATCGGGACAACACGTCCCGGCCGAGCTTGTCGGTGCCCAGCGGGTGGGCCAGGCTCGGCGACTGCAGGGCGCCCAGCAGATCCTGGTGCAGCGGATCGTAGGGCGCAAGCAACGGGGCGAACACGGCCATCAGCACCAGCAGACCGACGATCACCATGCCGGAGATCAGCGCCGCGTTGCGATACCACGGCGTGAGCGCGCGCAGGCCCGGTGTCCTGGCGCGTCCCAGTCGCCTACGCCGGGTGGCCAGCGGATTCGCGATCATCGCGTGATCACCGGAACCTGACGCGGGGGTCCAGGATGGTGTAGATGATGTCGGTCACCAGCCCGATGAGCACCACGAACAGCGCCAGCACCAGCGACGCTCCCTGTACCACCGGGAAATCCCGGTTGAAGATCGAGTTGACCATCAGTCCGCCCAGTCCGGGCAGGCCGAACACCTTCTCCACCACCAGCGTTCCGCCCACCAGGTAGCCCAGGTTCACCCCGATGACGGTGACGGTGGGGATCGCCGAATTGCGCAGCACGTGGCGCAGCAGCACGCTGCGTCGTGGCAGCCCCTTGGAGCGGGCCGTGGCCACGAAATCGGCGGACAGCACCGAGATCATCGAGGCCCGCAGGCTGCGGATGATGATGGGCGCCATCGCGATCGCCAGCGTCAGGCTCGGCAGGAACAGATACCACAGATGCTCCAGCGCACCGTTGCCGTAGTTGCCGACCGGGAACAGCTTCACCCGCACGGCCAGCAGCAGGATCAGCATGATGCCCACCCAGAACTGCGGCATGCCCAGGCCCACCAGTGGTACGGCACGTACCACATGGTCGCGGAGCGCCCCCGGCCGCACCGCGGCCAGGGCCGCCAGCGGCACGCTGATCGCCACCGCCAGCACTACCGAGTAGGCCACCAGGAATAGCGTGACCGGAATCCGGTCCACCACCAGGGACGTCACCGGTAGCCGGTAGAACAGACTGTCGCCGAGGTCGGCGTGGATCAGCCGGTCCAGGAACATCAGGTACTGCGTCCAGATCGGCTTGTCCAGGCCCCACTTTTCGTGCAGCTCGGCCACCCCGGCGGCGGTGGCGTGCTCTCCCATCGCCGCCTGCGCCGGGTCGCCGGGCAGCAGGTGGATCAGGAAGAACACGATCACCGTCACGCCGAACACGACCGGGATGGCCTGCAGCAGCCGCCGCGGGATGAACCTGAATCGCTCCATCGGCTACCTACGTTCCGGTTCGCCGAGCATTCGGTTGCGGCCAGCGGTCACTTGCTCAGCCAGACATCCTCGAGGTGGTAGTTGCCCAGCGGCGTGACGAAGAATCCGTGCACCTTGTTCTCCCAGGCGTAGGCGTACGGCGAGTAGTACAGGTACGCCTCGGCGGAGTCCTCCGCCGCCAGGCTCTGCAGCTTCGAGTACAGCTCCTGTCGCTTGGCGGTGTCGGTCGTCTGCTGCGCCTCCTTGTTGATCTTCACGATCTCCGGATCGTTGCCCCAGGTGTAGTCCGCGTGCGCGCCGCCCTTCGGGTCGACGGCGAAGCTGGTCCACTCGTCCGGGTCAGGGATATCCATCGTCCAGCCGCCGAACAGCATGTCGAAGTCGCCCGCGTTGCGCGCCGTCTTGACGGCCGTCGGGTCCAGTTGCTTGATCTCCAGCTTGATGCCCAGCGGTTCGAGCTCGCCCTGCAGGATCTGCGCCACGGACGCCTGAGTGGAATCGCCGGAGCGGACCAGGACCGAGGTCGAGAAACCGTTCGGGACGCTGGACTTGGCCATCTCGGCCTTGGCCAGGCTCTCGTCGAACTGGATGCCCTTGGTGTTCTTGTCGTAGTAGGGCACGCCGGGCATCAACAGCGAATTCGCCGCCGATCCGTTACCGAACAGCACCGCCTTGACAATGGCCTGCCGGTCGATCGCGGCCGCGATGGCGCGCCGTACATGCACATCCTGGAACGGCTTTTTCTGCTGGTTCATCGTCAGCAGGGTCAGCTGCGTGGAGGGGAAGGTGGTGGCGGTGATCCCACTGGTCGCCTTCAGGTCGTCCATGGTCGACCAGTCGGGGTACTCGTCGATGCTGGCCTGGCCGCCCTGCAACTGCAGCTTGCGGGCATTGCCGTCCGGCACCACGTTCCAGGTGACGCTGTCCAGGTAGGGCTTGCCCTGCTGCCAGTAGTTCGGGTTCTTCTTCAGGGTCAGGGCCTTGCCCTTCTCCCACTTGTCCCACACGAAGGGCCCGGTGCCGACCGGGTGCTGGTAAAACTCGTCGGCGCTCTGTCCGTCGTAGTCCTTGGGGACGATAGCATTGCTGAACAGGGCGAGGTCAGCGATGAAGGGCGCCCACTGGTACTTCAGCTTGAACACCACGGTGTCGGGGTCGGGCGCCGTCACCGTGTCGATGGCGGCATTGATGTACCCCCAACCATCGTCACCGGTCGCGGTCGCCGCATCGATGGAAAACTTCACATCGGCCGACGTCATCGGATCGCCGTTGGAGAATTTCACACCCTGGCGCAACGTGACCGTGTAGGTCAGCCCGTCGTCGGAGGTCTGGTACCCGGTCGCCAGCCAGGGCTTGGTTCCCTTGCCATCATCGGTCACGGTGAACAGTGGCTCCATGATCTGCTCGAACACGAAGATGGAGTTGTTGTCGAACGTGTTGGTGTTGTTCATCGCCAGCGCGTCGGCCGCCCGGGCGATCACCAGGTCACCTCCCGAGACCGGCGTGCCCGTCTCGGTCGTGGGGCTGCCCGTGCCACCGCTGGCCGCCGGAGAGGTGCTGCCGGCCCCTGTGCCCGAGGCATCCGCGCTCGTGTTGCCCGCACCCGCGCCAGATCCGCCGGAAGAGCACGCTGCCAGCGTCATGGCGGCCACCGCCACCAGTGCGGTCAGCAGTCGGTTCGTGGTCCGCATCGATTCCACCATCTCTCGTTGTGCGTCCGTGACGGCTGACCTGCGGGTGTGCAGGCGCTGGCGCCGATCGCCCGCGATGGTAGGCAGGCGGAGGAAACGAACGTTACAGCACGCGCGTACTCGATGCTAGATGTAGTTTTAGTTTCTCACTCGCGGCCGGGCTAGAGTCGGCGGACCAGCCCGGCCCAGCGGGCAACCGGATGCCGCCACGTCGCGGCCAGTCGCGATCGATCAGGGGGTCCGGATGACGCAACCCGCTCCGACCATCGCGGAGCTGATCCGCTCGCACATGGAGCAGCTGCGACCCGCGGAGCGACGCGTGGCGCGCACGCTGCTGGCCAACTACCCGGGGGCCGGACTGTCCACCGCGGCCGAACTGGCCGAGCTGGCGTCGGTCAGCGCACCCACCGTGGTGCGGTTCGCCGCTCGCCTAGGCCTGGACGGCTACACGGACTTGCAGGCCCGGCTGCTCTCCGAACTCGACGCGCGTCGCGCCAGCCCGGTGAGCCGGGCCGCCGCGGAGATCAACGGGAGCCACCCCGGCGACATCGTGCGGCGAGGCGGGCGCCACCGGGCGGGCCTGATCGTGGAGTCGCTGTCGGCGATTCCGCCGTCCGAGGTGCAGGCCGCGGTGCGCGCGCTGGCCGATCCGGCCCGAACGATCCTGCTGACCGGCGGGTATTTCTCCCATCTGATCGCCCGCTACTTCTCCATCCAGCTGGCGCAGATCCGCAGCCGCGTGCACTACGTCGCCGAGCCGGCACACCGCGACGTCGGCTACCTGCTGGAGGCGAGCAAGCGGCACGTGCTGGTGTGCTTCGATCTGCGCCGCTACGAGCAGGAGGCGCGGGTGACCGTCCGGGAGGCGCGGCGTCGTGGCGCGACCACGATCGTGATCACCGACGAGTGGCTCTCACCGGCCGCTGCGCAGGCGGACATCGTGCTGCCGGTGGCCGTGCGCGCGGAGCCGTTCGACAGCCTGACCGCGGTGCTCTGCCTGGTGGAAAGCCTGATCCCGGCACTGGTTTCGGCCATCGGACCGGCGGCCGTGCGCCGCATGCGGGCCTGGGAGCAACTCGACGCACGCCGGCATCTGCTGGACGCCAGCGTGCTGGACGACGCGCCGGACGAGGGCTGACCGAGCCGGTCCAGCTCCTCCCCGGGAGCCCGTCGGCCCCGCGCCAGACAGCGTGGCCGTGACGCACGGAAGGCTCCTGCGCCCGACAGCACTACTAACGGTGACGAATTTGACGCTGAACGGTCACGAACCGTGATATCCACCCTCTCTCGGGTGGCGAGTCGTGACCCACCGCTTTCACAGCAGCCTCAGTCGTCACACGATGCGCAAAACGGGCATCAATTCGGGGATCAGAAACCACCTGATCAGGCGGTATTACGGTCTGCGACCCGTAACTACACTGCGTGGTGTCGTGTCGGTACGTCGATCGGGGCGCGCGATACGGGTCGGTCGAGGGGGAATCGACCCCCGTCGACTACTTCACGCAGGGGGTTCGGACATGGCTCCTCACCGGGTGCTCACGCGCGCCACCAGGGTTCCGCCGGCTCGTCGCCCGAGCTGGCGCGCCCTCGCGGCAGCCATCACCGCGCTGCTGGCGCTGCTCGCCGGCGCGCTGACGACGGTGCCCGCCGCGGCCGCCAGCCCTGCGCCTTCGGCCGCCCCGCTGCCCGCCTCCGAGCGGTTGAGTTCGTTCGACGCGCAGATGCTGTCGCTGATCAATGGCGCGCGTGCATCGGCGGGCGTGTCGGGGCTGTCGCAATCCGGCGGGTTGACCTCGCTGGCGGTCTGGTGGTCGACCAAAATGGCCGACGGAGCGACCGGATATCAGCTGCAGCACAACCCGGACGCCTGGACGATGGTCACCCAGTACGGTGCGTCCAACCGAACCGCCTGGGCCGAGAACGTGGCGGGCTTTTCCGCAAGCGCGACCGCGCAGCAGGTGTTTGACGCCTACATGGGATCGGCCGATCACCGCGCCAACATCCTGAGCAGCAAGTACCACTACGTCGGGGTGGGCACCGTCGCCGGCAGCAAGGGCGCGTTCAACACCATGGAATTCACCGACCGGGTGGACGGCGCACCGGCTCCCAAGCCCAGCACCAGCAAGCCGGCCCCGACCACGTCGGCCAAGCCGGCCCCGACCACGTCGGCCAAGCCGGCGCCGAGCACGAAACCCGCACCGAAGCCGAGCACCAGCGCGAAGCCCGCCCCCAGCACCAAGGCGGCACCGAGGCCCAGCAGCACTCCGGTGCCGGCGGCACCGCAGACGCACGCGATGGAGCCCGCCTACTCTCCCCAGCAGGCACCCGCCCAGCACCAGGATGCCCCCGCCCGACAGAACACCGACAACAAGCCCGCCGCGGCGACACCGGTCGCGGTTCGTGGCACCCTCACCGCCGCATTTGGGGCGCTGGGCCTGCCCGGCATGAAGGTGGCCATTCGGAACGCGGACTGCCGCGGCGACGCGACGGCGACCGCCACCACACAGCGCAACGGTCGGGTCAGCGTGCAGGCCAAGCCCGGAACCTATTGCGCGGTTGCCGTTTCCGCTCCGGACGGGGTCAAACTTCCGAAGGCCACCACGTTCACGGTCCGGTCCGGGCACGCCTTCACCGTCACCTGGAACCGGCTGGACACCGCGACGATCTGGTGGTCGGCGCGCGGCACCTCGCTGCGCTGCCCGGTGTAGCCCGCTGGGCGCCCCGTCACCGACGGTGTAGACGGGCGGCATCCACTCGGCCCGGCCGGGGAGCTGGCGGGTCGGTGGTGCCACCCCAGCCGGTCCCCCGGGAAACCGAAGCGCGACGGCCGATTCAGTGCCGCTGCGGCTCGGTCAGTGCCACGGTCCTGGCGGGTACCGCGAAGTGCACGCCCATCTCGTCCAGGACGTCGATGATCTGCTCGTTCATGTGCTGCTGGGTATCCCGGTACAGCGCGTAGTCGGAATCGAGCATGTAGTAGACGAACTCGAAGGTGAAGCCGTCCGCGCCGAAGCCCGTCATGTGGCCCCGGTCGAAGCGCACCTGGTCTGCCGACTCGATGATCTCGTTGGTGCGCCGCACGATCTCCCGGACCTGCTCGCGCGGGGTGGGATAGGGCACGGTGAATCCGAACGCCACGCGCCGCTCGGGCATCCGGCTGTAGTTGTGCACCAGCTGGGCGAGCAATTGCGAGTTGGAGATGGCCAGCTCCTCGCCGGACAGCGACGCGACCCTGGTGGTCTTGACGCCCACCTTGAGCACCGTGCCGGAGTCGGTGCCGAACGCGATGAAATCGCCCGGCTCGAACGGCTTGTCCAGTCCGATCGCCACCGCCGCGAACAGGTCTCCGAGGATGTTCTGCAGCGCCAGCGCGACCGCGATGCCGCCCAGGCCCAGACTGGCGACGAACGCAGTGATGTTCACGCCGGCGTTGGTCAACAGGGCCAGCAGGAACGTCACCCACACCACGAATTGGCAAGCCCAGGTGAGGATGCCGAGCATCACCGGCACCCCACCCTGCGCGGTGGGTTGCACGGTGCGCAGCAGAGCGGTGACGATGATCCTGTTGATGCACAGCACCAGTTGCAGGCCAACCAGCAGGAAGGTGATCACGCGCAGCCAGTAGCTGGCGGTCGCGCTGAAGTCCAGGAAATCCAGTGCGATTACGATTGCCAGCAGCGCCAGCAGCCAGCTCCGGACCGCGTCCAGCGCCGCCACCAGGCTGCGGGTGGCAGTGTTGTCGAAGCGCCGCGCCCGGGGCACGAGGCGACCGCGGGTGAAGCGCAACGCCAGTTCGACCAGGGCGAAGCCGGCCACCGCTCCGGCGATGGCGCAGATCCAGGACAGCGGCGTGTTGCCCAGCCAGTCGTCGCTGGTGAGCCAGGTGCCGTCGGTCAGCATGCGATCCATCGCCACGAACCTATACGGTACGGGGCGCCGGTACCGGTGACGGGCATCGCCGCCCCGGGGCTACCCTGCGGACGGTGGGCGAGGTGGCGGGCCTGGCCCGATCGCGGAAGGTGACGCGCATGGCAAGGCCGCAGGTACCTGAATCGCACCGTGATCTGCTGGATGCGTCGTTCCTGACGCTGGGCACCATCGACACCGACGGGCTGCCGCAGCTCACCGAGGTCTGGTTCCTCGCCGAGGACGGCACAGTGCGGATCTCGCTGAACGACTCGCGCCGCAAGACCGTCAACCTCCGGGCGAACCCGGCCTGCAGCGCGCTCATCCTGGACGTGGTGAACCCCCACCGGTACGTCGAACTGCGCGGCACCGCGGACATCCGGCCGGACACCGACCTGACCTTCGCCCGGCGGGTTGGTGCCAAATACCACACCGACCTCAGTGCGATGGATCTGCCGGGCGAGACCCGCTCGGTGGTGACGATCGTTCCTTCGCGGGTGCACGCCTGGGGCTAGTCCCAGGCGCTGCTCGCCGCCACCAGGCTCCCACCACGGCCGCGAGACGCCACCCGGTCAGCTGCCGGCCGGGACGGTGGGTGGTGCACCATTCGGTCCGCCCACCACGACGCCGCCCTTGATGACCCAGCGTCGGGGGTCGTGGGTGACGACCACATCACCGATCGTCTGCCCCTGGGCAAGCACGAAATCACCACGGCATCCGGCCACCACGCCGTAGTTGCGCACCCCCAGCGCTCGCGCGCCTCCGCCGGTGGCGATATCCAGTGCAAGCTCGATGTCCTCGTCCGTCCGGAATCCGCATCGCCATGCCAGCATCTGCGCACGCAAGAGCATGTCACCGGTAGCGTACGGATTCCACATGTCTCGGATGCCATCGTTCCCGGTGGCAACCACCACCCCGGCAGCAACCATTCGTGAAACGGGAAGCATGACGCCGCGACCGGGGGCGACGGTGGCGATACTGACCCCGTGCTCGGCAAGCCGCGCCAGCAACTGATCTTGACGATCGCGGGAAACCTCGCCCAGAGCGGCCGCGTGGCTGATGGTGACCAGACCCTGCATGCCGTGCGCGAGCGTGCGTGCCACTATCTGGTCAATTTCCCAGGCACCCAGCTCACCCGCGTCGTGAAGGTGGATATCGATTCCGCGGCCGACCTTCTCCGCGAGCCCGAAGACGGCGTCAAGATGGGCGGCAGGATCCTGGTCCACCCCTGCAGGGTCCAGCCCGCCGACCAAATCCGCTCCCGATCGCATCGCCTCCTCCATCAGACCGACAGTGCCGGCTCGCCTCAGCAGGCCGCTCTGCGGGAACGCCACGATCTGCACGTCGATGAGACCCGCAAATGCGCGCCGAGCCGCCAACACCTCGACCAGATTCGACAATCCGGCGGTGGTGTCGACATCGACATGACTGCGGATATGGGAGGTTCCCAGGGTCACCAGCCGGGTCAGCAGCAACTCAACGCGCTGGCGTACCGAGTTCGGCAATGTCGGGCGCAGCTCCCGTTCCGCATCCGCCAGATCCTGAACAGACCGGCCGCCGGGGTTGGGGTGGTACGGGAGTCCGACCAAGGTCTTGTCCAGGTGAGCATGAGCATCGACGAGTCCGCCAATCGCCCAGAAGCCGCGCCCATCAATCGTCACGCCCGCTTCCGGGCCGGAGCCGGGAGCAGAGGCGCACACCCGAGTGATGATCCCGTCGCGCACGACAATGTCGACGGGACCTTGCTGGCCCGCCATCCGGACGTCGCGGACCGTCAAGGACCCGGCAGTCGCGGCGCCCTCCACGGACTGCCGATCAGCGAACTGGTTCATGATGAGTCCCGTTCTTGCCAGGCCCGCGTGATCAAGCCTGCGGCGATTGCCCTCTGGACCAGACCTCGCCCAGCACCCGAAGGAAGTTGCCACCGAGGATCTTGCGGATATCGTCCTGCGCGAATCCTGCCGAAAGCAGTGCCAGCGTGATGCTCGGCCCCTCCACCGCCTCCGAGATCCCCTCGGCCCGGTCCCCGCCCGGCCCGAACACATGCAGCGAGTGCATCTCCGGCCACGCCTCGTTGGCGGCGAACACCTCTTCGATGGTGGTGGTCTCGTCGATGTCCAGCCCGAGTCCGACATGGTCGATGCCGACCAGCTCGACCAGATACTGGATGTGCCGGACCAGATCGTTCAGCGTGGCCCGGACGCCCGGCCTGGTGGTGATGAACGCCGACAGGTCCGCGACGCCCACCACTCCCCCCTTGTCCGCCATCGCCCGCAGCAGCCAGTCGGGCTTGGTCCGGAAGTGCGGGGTCACCGCCTCGGCCCCGGTGTGAGTGAACAACACCGGGCCGCGCGCCGCGTCGATGGCGTCGGCCGCGGTCGGGTGGCTGCAGTGCGAGAGGTCGACGACCATTCCGAGGTCGTCCATCTCGCGAACTACCTGCTTGCCGAATTCCGTCAGGCCGGCCGGATCCGGCATACCGCATCCGTCACCCAGGGTGTTCCGGCGCTGGTAGGTCAGCTGCAGGATCCGGACGCCGAGGTCATATGCGGTGCCGACGAAGTCGAGCGACTCACCGAGGAAGGCGGCGTCCTGCGGTCCGAAGATCACCGCGCCCTTATCCGCACGCTTCGCGTCGTGGATGTCCTCGACGGTGCGCACCAGGGTCACGCGATCCTGGTTCTCGTCGATCCAGCGGCGGCACTGGTTGATCTCCGTCAGCGCCTGCTCCAGGCCCGCCTCCGGGGCGCACACCGTGTGATTCACCGCCGTCATCCCGCCCTCGCGGTAGCGATCCCACCGGATGGGAGTGTTCTGGCCCCTGCGGTAGATCACCCCGCTGCCGTCCACCACCACCGACGACCGGTGCAGGTCGAGCGCCGCTGGTATCAGGTTCAGGTCCAGGCCGAACTTCTCCGCTGCCGTACCGACATCGATCACGATGCGTCTCCATTCGTCACAGTGGTGTGCTCCTCCCGGGCGGCCACGGACCGCTCATACCATGCCTTGAACACGTCGATCCCGCCCGACGCCGCCACCGGCTCCATCGGCAACGCGCGCTGCTCCAGGGGCTTGCCGATCTCCTGGTACAGCCCCGCGAACCGGAAGTAGCGGCGATCGTCGGTGTAGTACTGGTGATAGTCGGCCCGCCGCACCAGGTATCGAACTCGATCCGGGCTCGCGTAGTACAGCGCCGACAGGCACATGGGGCACGGCTCGGCCACGATGTAGACATCGCAACCGGTCAGATCCTCCGAGCCCAACGCCAGGCAGGCGTCACGGATCGCCAGCACCTCGGCATGCGCCGTGGGATCGCGGGTCTGCGCGACCCTATTGGGCTGGGCGGCCAGCACCTCGCCGTCCCGCACGATCACGCAGGCGAACGGCCGGCCGCCCTCGGCCACGTTCTGCTGCGCGACCGTCAGCAGCAGTTGCAGCGGGTCGGGACCCCCCAACCGATCGGCAGTACCCTCAGCCACGTCGACACTCCGCCATCGAAACTCGCACGTCACCACTCCCCACTCGTCCAGCTCTCGATCGGTCCACCGGTCCGGCCTTCACGGCCGGCGGCATCGCTGCCGCTCCCCGAGGCCGCCAGCGCCGGCGATGCCCAGTCCACCAGCTCGCCCGCCCGGTGACAGGCCACGAACCGCTCCGGTGCCACCTCCACCAGATCGGGCTCCACGGACCGGCAGACGTCGGTCGCCAGCGGGCACCGGGCAGCGAACCGGCATCCGACGGAGGGCGCCAACAACGATCCCCGGCCCGCCGGGGCGTTGGCGACCGGCTTGGCGCGCTCGTGCACGTCCGGGCAGGCGGCCAGCAACAGCTGGGTGTACGGGTGCAACGGCTCGGTGATGATGACGTCGCTGGGCGCGGACTCCACGACGCGGCCGAGGTACATCACCTTCATGGTCTGGCTCACGTACCGCGCCACCGCGAGGTCGTGCGTGATGAAGATCAGCGTGAGCGAGAGTTCGTTGCGCAGCAGCTCAATGCTGCGCAGGATGCCCGCCCGCACCGAGATGTCCAGCATGGACACGGGTTCGTCGGCGACCAGCACCCGAGGCCGCAGCACGATCGCCCGCGCTATCGCCACGCGCTGCCGCTGGCCACCGGAGAGTTCATGTGGGTAGCGCTGCAGCATGTCGTCGGTGGCGTCCAGCCCGGACAGCCGCAGCGCGGCTTCGACCGTGTCGCGCAGCGCGCCCCGCCCGCTGATCCCGCTGGCACGCGGGCCCTCGGCCACCACATCGAAGATCCGGTACCGGGGATCGAGCGAGGCGTAGGGGTCCTGGAAGATCATCTGGACGTCGCGCCGCCAGGCTCGGCGATCCGCACGCCCCAGCCGATCCAGCGGTTGCCCCTGGAAGGTGACAGAGCCCGCGGTGAGTTGCTCCAGCCCCACGATGATTCGGCCGATGGTCGTCTTGCCCGATCCCGACTCGCCCACCAGCGCCATCGAGTCGCCGGCCCGTACCTGCAGGCTGACGTCGTCGACTGCGCGGACCGCGCTTCCCCGGTTCCGCAGCAACCGGCCCATCGGATACAGCTTCACCGCGTTCGACAGTTCCACCACCGGCGAGTCCATCTCACCCACCGACCGTTTCCGCTGCGAAGTGGCACCGCGCCATCTGACCGTTGTCGAACCCGACATCCTCGGGGGCCCGCTCCCAGCAGATCTGCTGGGCGAGTGGGCATCTCGGGGCGAACTCGCACCAGTTGCGCGACGTGCTCTCGGGGGCCGGGGGCGAGCCGGGGATCCCCTCGAGCGTCTGCCGCGGACCGGTGAGCGACGGGTAGGCACCGACCAGCGCGCGGGTGTACGGGTGGCGCGGTTGGTCCATCACATCCGACATCGCACCGCGCTCCACCACCCGCCCTGCGTACATCACGGCTACCTGCTCGCAGACCTCCGACACCACGCCGAGATCGTGCGAGATCAGCACCAACGCCGCGCCGGCCGCCATCACCCGCGCCCGCAGCAACTGCAGGACGGTCGCCTGCGCGACCACGTCAAGCGCCGTGGTCGGCTCGTCCGCCAGCACCACGGCGGGGTGGCAGGCCAGCGCCAGCGCGATCGCCGCCCGCTGCTTCATGCCACCGGACAGCTCGTGCGGGTAGGCGGTGATCCGATCGGACGAGATGCCGACGCTGGTGAGCAGGCCGGCGGCCCGCGCCATCGCGGAGCGACTCGTCACTTCCGGATCGTGCAGCAGGATGGCGCTGGCGATCTGCTTGCCGATCCGGATCAGCGGATTGAACGCGGCCATCGCGTTCTGCGGCACGTGCGAGATCTGGGACCACCGGACCCGATGCAGCTCGTGCTCGGTCAGGGCGTACAGGTCCCGGCCGACCAGCTCGACCCGACCGTCCACCCGGGCGGTTTCGGGCAGCAGCCGCAGCAGCGCAAGGCCGAGGGTGGTCTTGCCGCAGCCGGACTCCCCCACGATGCCCAGCGAGCTGCCGGCGCGGACCACCAGCGACGCGGAGTTCACCGCGATCGCCGGCCCGTGCTGGGTCAGGTAGGCAACCGACACCGCATCCAGCCGCAACGCGTCCACGTCGGTGCCGGCGTCGTCCTGGCGCACGGCCGGCCCGCTCCTCATCGCACCCCCTTGGGGATCAACGCGTCGGAGACCGCTTCGCCGATGCGGTTCAGGGCCAGCATGAGCATCACCAGAATCAGCCCGGGGAAGATCACCAGCCACGGCGCGGTGGTCATGTACGACTGCCCGGCGTTGAGTGCCTGGCCCCAGCTGGGATGGTTCGGATCTCCCAGCCCGAGGAAGTCCAGGCCGGCCTCCATCAGCACGGCGTATCCCATCTGCAGCGACGAGTTGGCAATCACCGGACCGATGCCGTTGGGGATGATGTGCCGGAACAGGATGCCCATCCTGGACAGCCCGGCGACCGAGGCCGCTTCGGCGAAGGGCCTGCCGCGCAGCGAGAGCACCTCGTTGCGCATGATCTTCGCGTTGGCCGGCCACAGGGTCAGTCCGATGATCAGCACCACGATCCAGGTGGATGAGCCGACCAGGGCCACCGCCGTGATCAACAGGAACAGCTGCGGGATCATCAGCACCAGCTCGACCGCGCGCGCCCCGAGCTGGTCGGCGACATTGCCCAGCATGGTCGGGATCGCGCCCACCAGGATCCCGACCAACAGCGACACCAGGGACGCACCGACCGCGAAGATCAACGACGTCCGGCCGCCCCAGATCAGGTACGACAGCATGTCGTGACCCAGCGCGTCAGTTCCCAGCGGGTAAGTCGCGCTGGGCGGCATCATGGTGTCCTGCAGGGCAAACGGGTCGTAGGGCGCGATCAGCGGGGCGACGACCGCGGCGCCGCCGATCCCCACCACCACGATCAGTGACAGCGCCAGGGACACCGACATCCGCCGGCGCCGCGGCCGCATCGCCGTCCGATCGGCACCGCCGGCCGCCACTACCTCGGTCACGGTCATGCGCGCGCCCCGCCCATCCGGATCCGCGGGTCGACCACCATGCTGGCGATATCGCTCAGCGCGGCGAAGACACCGACGGATATCGCCGAGATCAGGAATCCGCCCAGCAAGACGGGATAGTCGCGGTTGAGGACCGCGTTGTACATCAACTGGCCAATACCCGGCCAGCCGAAGACCGTCTCGGTCAGCAGGGCCCCACCGAAGACCACACCCATGGAGATTCCCGCGGTGGCGATGGTCGGCAGCAACGAGTTTCGCAGGGCGTGGCGGTACACAATCGTCCGCCGTGGGTACCCGATCGACTTGGCCGACACCAGGAAGTCCTCCTTGAGGACGCCCATCATCGTGGCACGGGTCAGCCGCATGTAGATGGGGCAGTTCACCAGGAACAGCGCCACCGCCGGGAGGGCCAGATGATGCAGGACGTCCACCGTGGCGCCGAACCAGCCCTGATCCGCGGAATTCCCGCCGAGCGACCGCATACCCGAGGTGGGGAACCAGCCGAGCCAGTTGGCGAACACCAGGATCATCAGCATCCCGGTCCAGAAAACCGGCGCGGAGTATGCCGCCACCGCAATCGAACTGGTCACGCGGTCTCGCAGGCGGCCGCCGCGATTGGCGGCGTACGCGCCGAGCAGGGTGCCGAGCACGATCGCCGGGATGAGCGCCGTCAGGACCAGCAGCAACGTCGCCGGAAGACGCTCCGCGATGACGTCCAGCACCGGCCGGTGGTACGCGAAGGAGTAGCCCAGGTCGCCCCGGACCAGCCGGCCGACGTAGGCGAGGAACTGTAGGTACAGCGGGCGGTCGAGCCCGTACGAACTCCGCAGCGCCTCCACGAATTCCGGCGGAGCGTTCTCCCCGGCCAGCGCCGAGGCCGGGTCGCCCGGTGCCACGTGGATCAGCATGAAGTTGACCACCAACACCGCGATTGTCAGCGGGATGATCTGCAGGAAGCGTCTGAGGACCCACAGCACGCTCATGGTGGCTGCGTCCTTCCCGTTGCCATGGCCGCGCCAACGGCCGATCGACCGGCCAGCCGCTCCAGTGCGTCGGCCAGCTCCACCGCGGACCCCGAGATGACGTTGAGCATCAGCTCATCCGCACCGGCGGCCAGGCAGTCGGCCAGCCGCTGCCGAACCCGCCGCGCGGTTCCGCACACCGCAATCCGGTCCACCACCTCGTCGGTCACATGTCGCGCGATCGCCGAAAAGGCCTGTGGGTCATGTGTCCATCGATACGGTCCCGCCTCCTGCAGGCTGGCGTGCAACGCCGCGCCCAGCGGCACGTCACGCTCGAGATGCTCCAGGTGCGGATAGCGGGCCCAGAGATAGCGCGCCACCCGCGGGCGCAGCGCGTCGCGCCCCGACGCGTCGTCGTCGGCGATACCGACATCAAGCCGGCTGACCATCTTCGGTGGTGTCGCGCGCCCCGCCGCTTCACATCCGACCATCGCGGTGGCCACGGCGCGACCGAATGCGTCGGCCGTCGGGGCATGCGCGATGACGACGCCGTCCGCGACGCTCCCGGCCAGCTCCAGCATCCGCGGACCCTCCGCAGCCAGATAGATGTCCACCGGCCGGACCGGGAACTCCAGCCGACAGCCGACCACCCGGGCATCCGACGAGGAGTCCGTCACCGTCTCGCCGCGCAGCAAGCCGCGGATGATCCGCAGCGCCGCGGACACCGCGCGCACCGGTCGCGGCCGACCCAGGCCGAGGTATTCGAACCCCGCTCCACCCGCACCGAACCCCAGAACCGCACGGCCGCCCGCAATCTCGTCCACCGTCGCAATCGACGCGGCGGTGGAGGCCGGATGGCGCGAATAGGGGTCGCTGACCGCCGGTCCCAGCCGGATGCGCGAGGTGGCCGCGGCACACAGCGCCAGCCCCGCGTAGCTGTCGCGGTAGAGCCGCTCGTCGGCGTACCAGATCGTGCCAAAACCCAGGGACTCGATCCGCCGCGCCAACGCGGTCAGCTCGGGGGCCGCGTACCCCGAGTACAGCAGCGCCCCGACCCTGCCCGGGTCGAAGCCCGGTGTCGCCGTGCTCATTGATCGCTCCACGAGCGGGACCTGGCATTGACCCGTTCCAGGCTGCGCAGCCGCAGTTCCACCGACCGCGTCAGGTGGTCGCGGGCGGCGGCCTCCGCCTCGTCCGGGTTCCCGGACGCGATCGCATCGAAGATCCGCTGGTGTTCGAGCACGCCCTCGTCGAGTCGATTGGGCAGCCCGACCGTGCCCTGCGTCCACAGCTGACCATGTATCTGCAGATCCTCCAGATGGCGCTCCAGGACGGGGTTACCGCTCAGGTGCCAGATCCGGCGGTGCAGGTCGTACGAGGCGGCCAGCACCTCGTTGCGGTCGTTCCGCGCAGCCCCTTCCCGCAGTCTCTCCATGACGACGTCCAGCGCCGGCCGGTTCTGCTCGGCGAATCGTTGTGCCGATAGCCGCACTGCCATGCCTTCCAGCACCGTGCGGACCGCATAGGTGTCCTGGATCTCCTCCGGGGTGAGGGACTTGACGACGAGCTTGCCACGAGACCCGGTGCGCGTGACGAAGTTCTCGGTGTGCAACCGATTGAGCGCCTGACGGACGGGAGTCCTGCTGACACCCAGTTCGTGGCTGATCGCCTCCTCGGGGAGCGGATCCCCGGGGGAAAGTTGACCGTCGGTGATTCGCCGCCGCATGATCCGATAGACACGGTCAGCTAGCGACTCATCGAAGTTGAGCCCTCGCCCACCTCGATCGTCACGGGACACCAGGAATACGCCGTCGTTATCACTCATGTCGAACAGTTTCGTCGATCTCGCCCACCGCGTACGACCAGGCGCCCGGCCGGACCAGCCGCATCGACGAGAACACCGTGAGCATTCCGGCCGCCGGCGATCGCAGTTCCTCGACGGTGTCCAGGGTGTAGGGGCTCAGCACGGAACCCAGCAGCTCGCCCTCGGCGACCTGCCGACCGAACTCGTCGGGTTCATTGACCGGCACGAGGAGCCCGCCGTTGCGCGGCGTCACCCGATGGTGCGTGCCGAAGATATGCTGGGCCGCCGGCCTGCGGGCGGGATGATCGGTCATACCCAGGCTGCCCATCACACCGACGACCCCGTTGACGTTGATGTCGAAGGCCCGCGCCGCCTGCGCCGCGCCCATCCCGGTGACGCCGATCTCCACCACGATGCCGGGGATCGCGCATTCCTGAGCGGCATAGGTGATCATCGACCCGGGATAACTGGCGACCGACTCGCGGCGCCAGAGCAGATGATGCCCGTAGGCAAGTGCCATCGTCCGGCACCGGCTCGAGACGCCCGGATCCGAGTAGTCGGCCCCGTACATCACGAACCCGATCCCGTGCCCCCAGATCCCGTGGTGGTAGTCGATCATCGCGTCCGCGTGCGGCAGCACCTCTTCAACGATCACCCGCGCGATCTGGTCCGGTATCCAGTTCAGCCGGCCGGGGAAGACCCGGTTCAGGTCCGGTCCCTCCGAATCCGGCTGCGTGGCCCGGGTGCCGTTCTCCAGGGCCGGCGGGCTGCACACCGGAATCACGACCACCCGACCGGCGAACTCGATGGACGCGACGGTGTCGATGATGGCGCGCATCATCGGGATCGTCTGCCACTCGTCCCCGTGGGTGCCGGCGGCCAGCAACAGGGTCGGACCCGGCGTCTGCCCGGCCACCACGTGCACGACCAGATCGATGGACGCACCGTTGATGTCGGTCGTCACCGGCCGGCGGAGGATAGCTCGCTGCCCCGGCCCGACGGCTGCGATGTCGCTGAGCGACGCCACGGTCGACATCACTTCGACGCGGGCTGTGCCGTGCCGCTGTCCATCCAGACGTAGTTGTACATCATCTCGGCGATGCCGGCCTCGGCCGCCGCCGGCTCCCACCAGTAGCCGTGCGTGTCGGTGCGCACCGGGTACAGGCCCACGTAGTCGATCAGCGGGATGATGGGCAGCGCCTCGGTGACGCGCTTCTCCGCCGCGAAGTACAGCTCCTTGCGCTTGCTCTGGTCACTCTCCGTACGAGCCTGCGCGAGCAGTGAGTCGACCTCACTGTCGTTGAAGCCCATCACGTTGCGGCCGCCGGTGGAGGAGTAGAAGGCCTCAAGAGCGGACGGGTCCGGGCCCCACAGCCCACCGGACGTGGTGATCTGGAAGTTGTGGTCCTTGACGACTTGCTGGGAGAACAGCGAGAAGTCGGCCATCTTCACCTGCAGGTCGATGCCTACCTCGGACAGTTCCTGCTTCACCACCTGCGCCATCTCGGCAATGCCGTACTCGGACACGTTCCAGGCAGACAGCGTGATGCTAAACCGCATGCCGTCACCCTTCTTCGGGTAACCGGCCTGGTCCAGCAGGGCGTTCGCGCCCGCTGGGTCGTACTTGGGCATCGGCAGCGACGGGTCGCAGTACTCGGAGTACGACAGACACGGGCCCACCGCGGTAATGCCCAGGTCCTTGTAGACCCTGGCGTTGATGTCCTTCTGGTTGATGGCCATCGCCATCGCCTTGCGCACGTCGGCCTTCGCCAGGATCGGGTCACGCAGGTTGAGGCCCAGCCAGATCTTCTCCTGCAGCTTGACGCTCTGCACCGACAATCCCTCGGTCGACTTCAGCCCGGGCACCTCCGCCGGCGGCGCCTCGATCTGGGAGAACTGGATCTCGCCGGCCCGCAGCGCCTGAATGGCGGTCGCTCGGTTCGGGATCACTCGGAAGATCAGCTTGTCGATGTACGGCTTGTGCCCGTAGTAGTTCGGGTTCGGCACCATCGTGTAGTGGTCGCCCGGCGCCGCCTCCGACAGCTGGAACGGACCCGACGACACCGGTTTCTGGTTGGCCGGGTTGGTCAGCGCATCGGTGCCCTCGTAGACGTGCTTGGGCAGCACGACCGGCGCGTAGTAGTTCGACAGGCTCGCCAGGAACGCGGCGTCGGCGGTCTTCAGGGCGAATACGACCGTGTTCGGGTCGGGGTTCGTCACCGACTCGACCGACGCGATGTACTGGTAGGTGAACGCGGACTTGCCGGCGTCCATGATCGACTTGTAGGTCCAGACGACGTCGTCCGACGTCAGGGGCTTGCCGTCCTGCCACTTGAGGTCGGGCCGCAGCGTGAACGTGTAGGTCTTGCCGTCGTCCGACTTCTGCCACTTCTCGGCGAGATCGCCGTGCACCTCGCCCTTGGCGTAGTCAGTGACCACGAGCTTGGAATAGATGTTCGGGACCATGTAGAGCGCGTTGCCGTCGAACGCATAGTTGGTGTTGAAGGTCGTCGGCGCGGCGTTCGTGCCGATCACCAGGGTGCCGCCGTACCGCGGGCTGTTCGCGTCCGCACCGCCCGTGGAGCCGGGGGCGCTTGGGCCGGCCGACGTGCTGCCCCCACCGGCGGTGGTGCTGCCACTGGGCTGCGAGCTCGAACCGGACGAGCACCCCGCGGTCACCACGGCCAGCGCCGCCGCGACGATCAAACCAGCGAAGGGAAGGGCTTTCACCTGCATCGACGCCTCCGAAGCGGGAAGGTGGGTCCAACTGGATACAGATGTGTATCAATAATCCCCAGGCACTGTCAATAGGTTCGACACAAAGCGAGGGACGCCCGGCCCGGTGCCGGGCCCGTGGCGATGGTGGTGGACCACGGCGGAGAGCGTCAGCGAAGTACCAGCGCCAGACCCAGTGCGCCGCTATGCGACTGCGGCGTCGATCCGCATCGCACCGCTCATGCAAAAACGCCCCCTCACCTGAACGTTTCCGCAGGTGAGAGGGCACTGATGCGGCCGAGCCGCTGCCGAGCCGCCTTGGAGAATCGAACTCCAGACCTTCTCATTACGAGTGAGA
>CALANS010000085.1 GCA_937926105.1 uncultured Actinomycetes bacterium
GTCGTCGGTGATCACATGACCCGGCACCGGCGGCAGCATGGGAAAGCCCGTGGGCGCCATCGGCGGCTCCGCTCGCTGCTCCGCGTCGTGTCCCAACAGCCCCAGTTCCGAAATCGCCTGGCCCAGAGTGATGCCGCGTGTCGCCGCGCGGCTTCGTGCGACAGCCAGCAGGCGTTCGTCCAAATCGAGCGTAGTGCGCACGCATGCATCATACATCACGCATCAATTCGACGGCGGCTCCCCTCGTGAAATATTCGCGGTCGTCATCTGGCTCGTCACCGCGAGGAGGCGCACCTTTGGGAGCAACGTGATGCCTGCACTTCGGGTCCTAGAAGATACCCCGCACGTCACCGCGAGGTCGGGCGCCGACTCCAAGGCCGCCCTGCGACGGTGGTCACGTTCGATGATCAGTCGATCCGGCGCGGCGTGACGCAGTCGCTGTATTTCGACCCAGTTACTGCTGCCTTCCTCGAAAGTCGAATGACATTGCAGGGTCGTCCCGACGACATCCAGACGGTCGCCAGTTCAGGCATTGTCGACTCGGTTCCGGCAGAGGTGCGTCGCTACGCCGATCACTACACCGATATCGGCACGTGTGTGACTGAACATGGCATCCAGACCCCCGACGTGTGTTCGCACCGGTATCACTATGACAACACCGACGAGGCTTCGGTCTCCTATGTCCCCTCAACGAGTGCCGCGCCCACCAGCAGCGCGCCCGCCACGAGGTAGCGGCGGCACACACCGAAACGACCTGGTATGACGCGGTTCTCGCGCGAACGGCGTCATACCCGGTTTTCGTCGTCTACTGCAGATATGTGTTGCCGTTTCACCAGCGTTGGAATCGCAGGCGGCGGCGTATCGGGGCGCCCGATCGCCGGCCGAGGGTTCCAGAAAGCGGCCACTGCCTCGTTTAGCGTCGGGGATAATCGCCGTGGAAACGCACTGGGCGGCCCGCAGGAGATCCCTCACTACCCTTCATGACCGGGACGACAATGCTCGCGTCCGGCTCATAGGGCGGAGGTGACTCGGGAGGGGGCACGGAGGTTGGCGTGCCCACATCATGCGCTGGCGCGTCCTCGCTCATCGCTTCTTCTCTTGCCGGCGCAGAATCTCGCGCGCCGCGCGCCGATCGCTGTCCCGAATGCGCTTGTTGCCCTCGTAGTTGCCGATGATTTCGGGATCCGGGGCGAACGGCGGCGGCGTCGGACGCGCGCGATTGGTCCGTGTGTCGGGAGCCTGCGTTGCAGTACCGGTCATCTCGCCTCCCCAAGCCATACATCGGCGATAGTCCCCGTGACCAGCAATGCTACTGCAACAGCCAGAAGCATGACGGAGACCTTGATCCAACGGACCTTGCGCGAAAGCCGCTCTTCGTCCCTCTCGTACAGGTGAATTCTGGTGTCGAGCAATCGCTGCTTCGCCACGACAACCTCCGTCGTCAAGTAGCCATTGCGAATCGCCCGAAGATCCAACCCGGCCGTGGTTCTCGGCACCATCGCGCCGATCGCCGCCGCCGCGGCAACTGCAGCCGCAAGCTGTCCGGCGATCCGCAGTGCGTCAGCGTGCCGAGACGCCAACCCGATGAGAACACCGCTGATCCCCAGCAAGAATCCTGCCTTGCTGTCGAACGAGGATCCTCGGCGATCCTGCTCGGCGATCACGGCGTCCACCTCGGCGCGAACTATGTCCAGGGAAGGCAATGCGACAGGTGCTTCATCCGCCATTGCTCCACCTCGCCTTCTCACTGCTTTCCTGCCTTCAAATGCACGCTAGACAGCGGGTACGACAGCCACCGGCGAACCGTGAGTGACGGCAAGCGGTGGGGCCGCGATCGGTTGGCCCGACGCAGCGCACGGCGTCGGCTTCGCCGATGCGTCTTATCGGTGTGGTCGCCGCCGCGGCGCTGCTAGCGTCGGGATCGTGAGGGGAGACGCGGCGCGCTTCCGGCGTTCGATCGGCGTCGGTGTGCTGGTATTCGCGGCTGCGATCGCGGTGGCTGCGAACCATGCGGCAGGCAATCGCACGGCCGGCCATCCGGTGGCGGACTGGCCGCAGCCGCCACCCGTCGGCAGCTGTCTGGACGTGCAGGGGGCGGTCCCACGCGACGTCCCGTGCGAGAACCCCCACGACGCCGAGGTCATCAAGACGTTCGACGTTGTCGATCTCGCGGCCGCTGCCGATCCGCTCCGGGCGATCCCCGACTCCTGTGGTGAACCGGCAGTCGCTCTTATGCGGTCATCGGCGGGATCGGACCAGGTGTCCCCCGGCCGACCGGAGTGGCGTCTGCCGGGCTTCGCCTTCGCAGTGCAACTGCTGCTCGCGCCTCCAGACCTGCGGATCGGGCGGTACGGCTGGGCCGTGTGCGCGATCACCCCTGGGCCACAGGTGAGGTACATGGGCACCATCATCGGATCCGCCGTCGGCGACAGGCCGCCGGCGTACGGCACCTGTTACGACTCCCACGGCCGCCCCGCGTCCTGCACGGTGCCGCACGCGGTGGAAGTGCTCGCCGTCGTGCAGCACCAAGTAACGGTGGACGGTGCCGCGCCCCGCTCGACTTCCCCGCTTTCGTCGCCGATCTCCGAAGCGGACATCGCGGCAGCGCAGGCGGCTATCCATGCCCGGGACGCGGTAACCCAGAAACTCGCCTCGACGTTGCCGACCTGGACCGAGCAGTGTCGCGAGGTCGCGGCCGCACGGACCGGCGCCAGCGATCCGACGTACGGCGGCAGTGTGCTTGTCGGCGTGCCGCCGGATGTGGCTGCCCCGCCCACGCTCGCGGCAGCGGTGGTTTCGGCGCCCGACGGCGGAGCGTTCACCATGAGCGGCAGTTGCGTCGTCGAGGCTCCCGAGGGCCAGCTCCTGGCGGACTCGATGATCGGCTGGGGAAACAGGCACCACCCCTGACCGCGAACCCCTGACCGCAGAGCAGCATCACCAGAGCTGGAGTCACAGGCGACCACGACGCCGATCGCGCGCGGCGCTATCGCCCGGGTGACGCCAGGAAGACGAGCCGGTCGGCCAGCGACTCATCACCAATCGCATCGATCGCCGCCACCAGCGCACCGATTCCGGCCGGCCGGCGCGAGAAACGGGAGGAGAGCGCCATGAGGATCCCCGGGTGCCGCGCGCCGCGCGCACTGCACTCCGCTGCCAGGCTCGCGAAGTCTGCCACGTTCTCGGTCAACAGCACGTAGCCGCCGGAGCATGCGGAGATCGTCCAGCCAGAGAGCGATCTCCCAGACATCCGCCCCGCCGACCACACCCGCACGCCTGGCGGCCGGTCCGTCGCGGAACGTGATGAGCGGATGCTCATCACGCCGCGCGCGCTCCTCCGCGTAACGGCGCAGCCGATCCGACAGGCTCCCCCCAACGGCACGAGACCGCACGCGTAGCCCTTCCGCCACGTGCTCGTCGAGTCATCGTCAACACACGGGCGATGAGCACCGATACGGCGGCAGCGAGGAGCGCCCTCGACACTCGTGCCCCGGCGAAGCACGGCGTGTGCGGGCGACGGCGCGGAGGTGGCAGAGTGTCCGCATGACGCTCACACTGGCCGAGGCGATCACTGCCGGGCCCGTCGTGCTGGACGGCGGCCTGTCCACCCATCTGGAGACGATGGGGCACGACCTGACGACGACCAAGCTGTGGTCGGCCACGCTCATCGCGGACGATCCG
>CALANS010000086.1 GCA_937926105.1 uncultured Actinomycetes bacterium
GTCCACGCCGAGCACGATGCCCACCAGCACCGGATCGGTGACCCGCCCGCCCGGGTTGCGCAGGATCTTCGCGTCGCCCAGGTCCAGGCCGATCATGCGCAGCGGTTCGATGCGCGAGTCCATGCAGGTCACGACCAGGACGCCCGACTCCGCCATGCCGGTGAAGTTCGGCTCGTGCAGCGTCGCGGCGAAGGTCTTGTTCGCGGCGAGCAGGTCGTCGAAGCCGTGAGCGGTCGGGGTAGTGAGCGTCATGGACCTCACGCTAGTCCGCGCCACTCATCGGCTCGGGGGCGGGGCGCGTCACGCCGTCGCCTCGACCCCGGGGCCGCGGGCCCCGGTCCGTCTATGACGCCGCAGCCGCGTACTCGTGTCCAGCGCGGATGGTGCGCTCCGGATCGTGCCGCTGCTGCACCTCGCGCAGCCGCCGCAACACGTCCGGCGGGTAGAAGCGTTCCGGTTCGGCTGCCGTCTCGCGGAAGTTGAGGTAGTCGCGGCCCGCATCCCACGGTCGCAACGCGGCGGTCAGTTCGCCGAGCACTGCGGCCACCTGCTGCTGCGCGGGCGGCACCGGCGCGACGCCAACGGCGTACAGCAGGAACTCGCCGGGCAGGTGGCTGACCGCGCCGCCGGCAGGGTGCGGCCGGCTGAGGGCGCCACCGATGTGCCGCACATCGACGGCGAGCAGCGGGCAGTCCGCCTCGGGCCCGGCGACGGCCAGCAGCGCGTCGATCGCCTCGTCGGGCAGCGCGGCGAGCAACATGCCGTCGCCGCAGCCGGGCACCGGCCCAGGCGGATCCATGTGCACGTGCCCCGTCGCCGACGCCGGGATCGGCGCGAACGTGTCGATGGCCGGGCCCAGCGTGCGCAGCGGCTGCAACAGCGCTTCGGCCTCGGCCGCGGGCAGATTGAATACGCCGTCCACACCGACGAAAGCATTGCCGCGCAACGGTTCCGGAATGTCCGGCAGCGGTGGCAGCCGCAGCAGCCGCACGCAGGCGCTGGCCTCCTCCGGCAGCGACGGCACCCATCGCGCGAACGCCTGGAACACCTCTTGGGCGCGGTCGATCGGGAACAGCGTCATCCCCGCATACACCTCGGTCGCCGGGTACGCGGTGAACTCGATCGCCGTCACCACGGCCGCGTTGCCGGCGCCGCCGCGCACCGCCCAGAACAGATCCGGTTCGCTGTCCGCCGTGGCGCGGAGCACGACGCCATCACCGGTCACCACCTCGACGGCGGTGACGGAATTGCTGGCCAGGCCGTATTGCCGGCCGAACCAGCTGCAGCCGCCGCCCAGTGTGTACCCGGCGACGCCGACATCGCCGGACGAGCCGGACAGGCCCACCAGGCCATGCGGGGCCAGCGGGCCGGCGACGTCGTTCCACACCGCGCCCGCCTCGGCGCGCACCGTCCGGGCGGCAGGATCGACCGTGACGCCGCGCAGTCGGTCCAGCCGCAACAGAACGGTGCCCGACAGATCGCCGAGCGCCGCCGCGTGATGCCCGGTGCTCTGCGGGGCCACCCGCAGTCCATGCGTCCGTGCGAAGCGAACAGTCTGGGCCACATCGGCCACCGACCCTGCCCGGACCACGATCTCCGGGCGCTGATCGACCGCCAGGTTCCACGCGCGCCGGGCGTCATCCCAACCCGGATCGCCCGGGGAGAGGAGATCTCCCGACAGTCGCGCCGCGAGATAGGCGGCTGCGGCGTCATACTCGGGGGCGGCGGGAGTCGGTTCGGTGGTGACGGATTCGGCCATGCTGCACTCCTGACCGGTGCGCGTCCCCCACCCGGCGCGGCGCCTGTGACGTCGATGAACCCCCGCATCATGCCCCGGACCGCGCGCCGCGGCAAGAGACCCCGATCGGGTGCAGTACCTGTTTCTGTGCATCAGCGCACTGCCGTCGACGTCCGGCTGAGCCGGTAGCCTCGTTGGCATCCAGCAGGTGTCGTGAACGGAGGCGTGGCCATTTCGACCGTTTCGCAGCCCGGGGTTCGCCCGGCGGATCTGGCCGACAGCCATGACGTGATCCGCGTGGCGGGCGCCCGCGAGAACAACCTGAAGAACATCTCCGTGGAGATCCCGAAACGACGGATGACGGTGTTCACGGGCGTGTCCGGGTCCGGCAAGAGTTCGCTGGTGTTCGCCACCATCGCCGCCGAGTCGCAGCGCATGATCAACGAGACCTACTCGACGTTCGTGCAGGGCTTCATGCCGACGCTGGCCCGGCCGGACGTGGATGTGCTCGAGGGACTGACCACGGCGATCATCGTGGACCAGGAGCGCATCGGCGCGAATCCGCGTTCCACGGTCGGCACCGTGACCGATACCGGTGCCATGCTGCGCATCCTGTTCAGCCGGCTCGGCACGCCGACAATCGGTTCGGCGCAGGCGTTCTCGTTCAACGTGGCGTCGATCAGCGGCGCCGGCGCGGTGACATTCGAGAAGGGCGGACGGGAGGTGAAGGAGCGGCGCGAGTTCTCCGTCACCGGCGGCATGTGCCCGCGCTGCGAGGGCCTGGGATCGGTGACGGACTTCGACCTGACCGCTCTGTATGACGCCACGAAGTCGCTGCGCGACGGCGCGCTGACCATTCCCGGCTACTCGATGGACGGCTGGTACGGGCGCATCTACATGGGCTCGGGCTTCCTGGACCCGGACAAGCCGATCGCGAAGTACACCAAGCGCGAACTGGACGCGCTGCTGTACAAGGAGCCGACACGGATCAAGGTCGACGGCATCAACGTGACCTACGAGGGCCTGATTCCGCGGATCCAGAAATCATTCCTGTCCAAGGACCGGGAGGCGATGCAGCCGCACATCCGGGCGTTCGTGGACCGAGCCATCACGTTCACCACCTGCCCCGACTGCGGCGGCACTCGGCTCTCGGAGCTGGCCCGCTCCTCGAAGATCAAGGGCGTCAGCATCGCGGACGCCTGCGCGATGCAGATCTCCGATCTCGCCGAGTGGCTGCGCGGTGTCAGCGACCCGGGCGTGGCGCCGCTGCTCGAGGCCCTGCAGTTCGGCCTGGACTCGTTCGTCGAGATCGGGCTCGGCTATCTGTCGTTGGAGCGCGCCTCGGGAACGCTGTCCGGCGGTGAGGCGCAGCGGGTGAAAATGATCCGGCATCTGGGCTCGGCGCTGACCGACGTCACCTACGTGTTCGACGAGCCGACGATCGGCCTGCACCCGCACGACATCCAGCGGATGAACGGGCTGCTGCTGCGGCTGCGGGACAAGGGCAACACCGTGCTGGTGGTTGAGCACAAGCCGGAGACCATCGCCATGGCCGATCACGTCGTGGACCTCGGGCCAGGAGCTGGCTCGGCGGGCGGCGAGGTGATGTTCACCGGCACCGTGGACGGGCTGCGCGCCAGCGACACCGTCACCGGTCGGCATCTGGGCGACCGGATACAGCTGAAATCGGCGGTGCGGAAGCCGTCCGGGACGCTGCCGGTGCGCGGTGCGGCGACACACAACCTGCAGGACATCGACGTGGACATCCCGCTGGGCGTGCTGGTGGTGGTGACGGGGGTGGCCGGGTCCGGCAAGAGCTCGCTGATCACCGGCTCGGTGTCCGGCCGGGACGGCGTGGTGACCATC
>CALANS010000087.1 GCA_937926105.1 uncultured Actinomycetes bacterium
CCGCCAATCCGACGACTCGCAGGCCGCTTTCGCGGCCAATCTGCTCGGCGCCATTGTCGGCGGGTGCCTGGAGTATCTCGTGCTCATGACGGGCTACCGCAATCTGTTGATCGTGGTAGCCGCGATCTATTTGCTCGCGTTTGTCCTGATGCCGAAGGCCGCGCGCGCGATGGTGCCGCTGGGCGGGTAGCCATGTCGCGGATTCGCGAGTCAGCTGTAGGCGGCAATTCCTCCGACCACGGCTACCAGGGCAACGGCCCCGAGTACCGTTGTCGAAGCGATTTTGAATGACCGCGCGCTTAGTCGCGCGAATATCGAGTTCCCCAAGGCCCAACCGCCAGGCGTTACTATAAGGCCGGCCACCGACAGCAGTAAGACTTCGACGTCGATCAATTTCATTACGCAAAAGAATACGATTGCGATCAGATCATGCGCAAGGAATACGATTTGTAGCGTCGCCCGCTTCGTCAATGCGCTTTTTGAGCTCCCATAGGTGACGAGTACGATCGGCGGACCGTTCATGCCGGTCGACGTAAGCAGCGCGCCCCCGATGATCCCACCCGTGATTTCCGCACGAGGGGAGTTCCGGACTTCCACTCCCAGCAGGCTGAGCATCACCGCGCTCAGCAGGACACACCCTATGACGAGTTTCAGGGCATTGACATCGAGGTAGTGAAGTGCGAGAGCGCCGATCGGAATCCCGACGAGTCCTGAAATAGTCAACCGCTTCGCGTTGGTTCGTTCAATGTTCCGACGTTCTTTGATGGCTCCGTACGCTGAGATCCCGACGCTGACGCAGGTGGTCGATACGATCGCGGTGACAGGGTCAGTGAGCACGGCGATCAACGGCACTGCGACGAGTGCAGATCCGAACCCGGTAAAGGCCTGAGCCGCTGCAGCAAGCCCGAACGCGACCATCGCTCCGAGGGTTGTCGCGAGCACGGTGTCAGCCGCCGCGAATGTACGGTCGGCCGCGGTCGGTGACATCACCACGTGTCTTATCGGCGGCCGGCGTCTGCCCGTAGGGCACGGAGTGCGCCGGTGCCGAACTGGAATATTCGTGGGCGGCCGATCCCAGCGGGCATGTCGGCGCCGGCTCAGCGGGATCGCTGCGTTCGGTGTCGCTCGGCTGATCGACGTCGGCCGTCTGCACGGCGCGGGGCCGGTTCCCGATCTGCGATGCGGGATCGGTCACGCCTGCGATCATGCTCATCCGTTATTGGTAATCGTCTCTGCCCGGTGTGCCCGGCTCCGGTCCAGGTAGTCGTCGAGCCGCTCGAGTTCGAATTCCGCGCATAACGACGCGGCGGTCAGTCCGTGGTCGACAGCGGTGACCATCACGGACCCGAGCCGCCCTGGGTCGTGCACGCGAACGCCATCTCGATACTTCGCCTGCATCGCGGCCAACTTCTCCCAGTGCCCGTCCAGGTGGACCAGGACGTAATCGAGGTTGATATCCGCCGTCACTTCGGAGAAGTAGTTTGTTGTCTCGGCCAGTATCTCGCCCTGTGGCGACAGGATCGCGCTCGGTGCCGGGGGACGGATGGCTCCGGCGAAGTACGCGCGCAGGGAATACGCCCAGTAGTTTTGCATCAAGCCGCCGTGGTACTCCGAGTTGAATACCATGAGTTCCACGCCGGTTCCCTCGTATCTCCGGCGCAATTCGTCGAAGTTCAGATCGAAGCAGATCGCGGTGCCCACCCGACCGAAGTCCAGGTCCACGATCCCGGTCTCGGTGCCGTAGTCGAGCCGATTTTCGTCGTGCTCGTCGATGACCAGATGATTCTTGTCATAGCACCCGGCGATTGCGCCCCCGCGGTCGATGTACTGCGTCCGGTTGACGCGGACGTCGCCGTCGATCCATTGCGCCGAATAGGCGATATTGCACTTATTTTCCTGTGCAATTCGCGCGAGGCTGTCGCGCACGACGCTGCCGCGCGCTTCGATGTAGTTCATGATCCGTTCGCGCCCGAATGTGTCGGGCTCGGGCCGGTCCGCCGCTTCGGGCAGGACGATGAGATCGGGCGTGTGCGGCAGTACTGTTTCGATCCTGTCCTGCCAGTGTGCGACTTCGAATTCGATCGCACGGTCAATCGAGATCGACCGATCCAGTGGGAGCCGTGGCGCACTGACGCAGGAGACGGTAATCGGTCGGGCCATCACAGATCCTTTCGGGGCGAACGCGTTCGACGGATCTCAGGCACGCCAACGCGGTCGGAATCTTTCGAGGCGTGTGCGAATCATCTTAGGATGTAGTTGGCGGCTATGTCTACAGATTGGAGCGTCATGTCAAGTGGGGAATGGATCAGGGCGGGGTCAGTAGTGGTTGGGGACAACCGAGAGCCGCTGCTGGACCACGCGGTGCGGTTAGAAGGCGGCGTCATATGTGAGGTGGTCTCAGGACCGAAGGCGCCGAGCGCGGCGCTCGATCTGAGGGGTCAAACCCTCGCGCCTGGCCTGATCGACGCTCATGCGCACCTGATCTTCAGCTCCGAGCCGACCCACGGCGAAGCGCGTCACGCGGTGGAGGTGGCCTCACGCGAGCGCCTGCTTGCTACGGCAGTTCGGCATGGACTGGACTGCCTGCGCGGTGGCGTCACGACGGTGCGGGACCTGGGCGATCGGGATCTGATCGTCGCAGGATTGCGCGATTTTGTCGCTGAGGGGCTGTTGGTCGGACCCACCATCCTCAGCGCAGGGACGCCCATCACCATTACCGCAGGTCACCTGGGATGGCTCGGCGGCAACGCCGATGGCTCGGATGCCCTCGTAGCTAAGACCCGTCAACTTGTGGCCGCCGGCGTGGACGTCATCAAGGTGATGGCGACCGGCGGAAATATGACTCGCGAATCCAATAACAGAATCCCCCAGTTCACGGCTGAGGAACTCGGGCTGATCGTCTTCGAAGCTCATCGGGGTCGCAAGAAAGTAGCGGCGCACGCGCACAACGCGGAGGCGTTGCGGCGGTGCGTCAGTGCCGGAGTCGACACACTGGAGCATTGCGGCTGGCGCGATGCGGACGGTAACCCGGATTTGACCGACGCGGACTTGGCGAGCATGAGGCAGGCGGCCACGGTCGGAGTCGCGACGCTGGCCGGCATCGCGCGCTACCTCCTCCCAGACCTTGCGGTAGCCAACCCTGAGGCGGCCCGGACAGCGGTCAGCATGTCACCCAGCGGAGGCGATCTCAGGGAGGACTTCGCGTGGGCGCGTGTGATGCGAGACGCGGGGATCGACGTGGTCCTCGCCAGCGATGCGGGCGTTCGCTTCACGCCGTTCGAGCGTTTTATCGACACGCTCCGCGCGGGCGCACTGGCCCTGGACATCGATGGCGCGACTACTATCGGCCTCGCCACTGGGGTGGCCGCTCGTGCGCTCGGCATTGAGGATCGTGTCGGCACCATTGAAACCGGCAAAAGAGCCGACCTCGTCGCACTCGACTCCGTCGTTACAGCGGGAAGTGCGAGCCTCGGCGAGGTGTGTGATGTGTGGCAGGCCGGCCGGCATGTCGTCCATTGCGGGCAGGTGCGGTGGTGAGCCAGGTCGTCACTACAACGGGACCCGCCGATGCGGATCGATTCGGGTTCGTGCTGCCGCACGAACACGTGCTCATCAACGAACTCCGCGAGGATCGCGCGGATGGCCTGCTCAATGATGTCGGCATTATGGAGGATGAGCTGCGGCGGGTCGCGGGGCTGGGGGCGAGCCTGCTCGTCGAGTTGACGACGGGTGAACTCACCGTCGGTGCCGCTAGCGACCCACGCGGGCTATACCGTCACCGGCAGGTGGGGGATTCAACAGCGACGCCAACCAGAACTGCAAGCAATGCGACGGAACTCGCGGCGCTCGCGGAGGGTTCGGGTGTCGGGATGATATTGGGGACTGGACACTATCGTGATCCGTACCTCACTGGGCCGGATATCGACGGGCTGGGGGTGGTGGGACTCGCGGAACGCATGATCGCTGACCTCACGGAGGGTTTCGACGGGACACGCATCCGGGCCGGTGTCATCGGCGAGGTCGGCGCCGACAAGTGGTACGTCTCCGCACGGGAGGAGCGATCCATTCGGGCAGCGGCGCGGGCACACATGGCGACCGGAGCCACGATTAGCACGCACACGTCGAAATGGCCGGTAGGGGGCGACGTCTTGGCGCTTCTGCGGGCGGAGGGCGTGGCGCCGGATCGCGTGATCATCGGCCATTGCTCGACAATCGACATCTCGGAATACCACATGGCGATGGCCGAAGCAGGGGCATACGTTCAGTTCGACACCCTGCGGGGTGGGCCCGGTTTCGTCATGGATCGGGCTGTCCGGCACATCATGGCGCTCGTCTCTGCGGGCTATCTCGAACGGATTCTGCTCTCGCATGATGTGTGCCTGCGTAGTCATCTGGCGATGTTCGGCGGATGTGGCTATCGGTATATTCACGACTCGTTCCTCCCGCAGCTTCGCGCGGCAGGGCTGAATGACGGAGAGCTCGATGCGTTGGTGCGTGCGAACCCACTACGAGCGCTCGCAGCTTACTGATCCAACAGGAGTGACGTGAACGTCCCGTGGAGCACCATGTTCCGATCATTGGCGGGGCGGGAGGAAAGGACGTCGATGGTCGGCTGAAGCGAGGACGCGTAGGGCCCGCCCTGCCGGCACAGCGGCCAGTCGGAGGACCACATGATTCGGCGGGCGCCGAACGACTCCAACGCGGCCCCGAGGAACGGAGCGAGATCCGCATAGGGCGCCTGCTGTCGTGAGAAGAAGGCCGAGTTCGCCGTTTTGGTGTACACCGAGGGATACTCCGACAGTCGGAGGAACTGCTGGAACTCGGGGCCGGCGACCCCTGCCGTCGCGTTGGGCCGACCCAGATGGTCCATCAGTACCGTGACGCCGGGATAGCGCCGCGCGAACGCTCCGACGATTTTGAAATCCCCTGGTCCGGAATGGAACTCGACGACGATGGCCTTCGAATCGAGGACGCGGCAGTGGGCGTCGATCGAGCCGTCGACGAGCCACCCCATGTTCTGGTCGCGCGGCATCGTGATCCGAATCCCGCGGGCACCGGACACGATCGCGGATTCCAATGCCGCCAGTGCATTCGTTGCAGTAAGGTCCACGCGGGCGATAGCGGCGAACGGGCCCGGCGTCGACTCGACCGATTCAAATGTCAGCGTGTTGTCCCAGCCTGCGGTTCCGGGCGTCACCACAGCGGCCCCAGCCACTGACGCCGTAGCCATGTCGGCGAGTAGGTCCGCCATACTCCGACCGCTTCCGGGGTGTGGACTGGTGATGTGCGTGTGTCCGTCGAGGATGTAAAGCCCCGTGTCGTCGTCGTGCATGCCCCGCAGCCTAAACGGAAGCCTCGGCTTCGTCCACGGCGCGGAGCTTTGGATGTAGCTGCAGTCGCATCACGTAGGTGGCAGCAGCGACGACCGGTGTAGCCGGCTCTCCAGCGCGTCGATGGCATCGGCCATCTTTTCGACGATGATGCGTTCCCGGCTTGGCGTGAGGCGCGCCAGCGGAATGGAACAACTGATTGCATCCACCGGAGGGTCTTCGATGCGCAGCGCGAAGCCGAAGCATTTCACGCCGGTGGTGTTCTCCTCGTTATCGACTGCATAGCCCTGATTTCGCGTGTGTGCCAGCTCCCGTTCAAGCACATTCCGGTCGGTGATCGTGTTCGCGGTCAGCTGGGGGAGGGGGTCGATCAAATGCTTGTCGAGCAACTCCGGTGGCTGCCACGCGAGGAGCGCCTTGCCGAGCGAGGTCGTCGAGGCCGCAATGCGCCGACCGACTCTGTTGATCGGCCGCAGATACTGGGAGGACTCCTTGGTGGCCAGGTAGACGATATCGGTCCCGTCCAGTCGGCCTAGATGCAGGGTTTCGTCGAGGTCCTGGCCGAGTCCGTCCATCCACGGCTTGACGATCCGGATGGTCTCATCGGAATCGAGGTAGGCGACACCGGTCATCAGCGCTCGGATACCGACACGGTAAAGCGATCCACTGGGATCGCGCCGCACCCACCCGGAGTCCAGAAGTGTGCGCAACAGCGCGTACAGGCTACTCCGCGGGATCCCGGTGAAATCCGAGATCTCGCGGATGCGTGCCGGATTCGATGGGCGGCTGCCGAGGAACTCCAAGACGTGAACCATCTGCATCGCCGACTTCACCGGCCGAACCCCTGCAGCCCTCGTCATGAAGCCTCCTGTTGCTACCGCTTTGGGCCGATTCTAAACGACAGGTCCCCGTGGCCGGGACCGATGATGGCTCCCCACCGGTGACTGATCATCGACGGAGTCCCGAATTCACTCTTGCGCGCCCGAACCCTCACGGTTACCCTCTTGTCTATTGTACAAGCTGATGACTACATACGTAGACATCAAATTACCAAGGGACAGACACTGTGGGCGAGGTTGAGCGGCGCGCGAGCAGCCTGGTGAACCGGATGAAGGTCGGCAACGAGAGCGGCGTGCTCGCGTTCCCATTGAGCTGCTTCACCGACGATGGGGAGGCGGTGGACACAGGTTCGTTCGCCGCGCACCTCAGGTGGCACATGGGTTTCGGTCCCGGGGCGCTATTCGTGTGTTGCGGGACCGGTGAATTCACCAGCCTGACTGTCGATGAGTACTCAACGCTGGTCGCTACAGCCGTCACGACCGCCGCCGGCGAGATCCCGATCATCGCCGGCGTCGGCTACGGCTGGCCTCTGGCCCAGACTTTCGCGAAGGCGGCGGAGGCTGCTGGAGCGGATGGCATCCTGTTGCTGCCGCACTACCTGGTCGCAGCTCCGTCTGCCGGAGTCCTCCGACACGTGCGCCAGGTGGCGTCGGCCAGCGCGTTGCCGCTCATCGTCTACCAGCGTGGACTTGCGATGTACTCGGCTAAGGATGTCGGCGAGCTCGTGGCAATTCCGAGCGTGATCGGGTTGAAAGACTCAATGAGTGATTTCGCCGAGCTCCAGCACATGACGATCGCCGCTCCGGACGATTTCCTCTTTTTCAACGGGACGCCCACGGCCGAGCTGCAGTACCGGCCGTACGCAAGCATCGGCATCCCCGCCTACTCATCGGCCGTGCATAGCTGCACTCCGGAGATCGCGAGGGCATTCTTCGCGGCAGCTGTGGCGGGCGACACTGCGACGATGGACATGCTGCTCGTCGAGTTCTACTACCCACTCATCGCAATTCGGGACCGGGCGCCGGGCTACGCGGTGGCGTTGATCAAGGAAGCCGCGCGCCTGCGTGGGCACCGCGTCGGCCCGGTTCGAGCCCCGCTCGTCGACCCGACCGACGCCGATTCCCGTGACTTGGAAGTTGTTATTCGCCACGGACTCGAAATCGTCAGCGCCGAGTTCTGACCACAAGTTTCGAAGGGCAGGTGCAGCAGGTGCGACCGGAACTGACTCAGCAGATTGATCGTGTGCGAGCGCGTCTGGCCAGGCTCCCGCACGCCTCGCTGGCTTTTCTGCCGACGCCCCTTCAGCCGTGCCCGCGGTTGACGAAGGAACTCGGCGGCCCGCATCTATACATCAAGCGCGATGACCTCACGGGGCTCGCTTTTGGTGGGAATAAGGTGCGCCAGCACGAGTACATCCTCGGTGAGGCGCTCAGGCAGGGTGCGGACTGTTTCGTCCAGGGTGCAGCTGCGCAATCGAACCACTCGCGGCAGTTGGCTGCCGCGGGCGCCCAGCTCGGCGTGGACACCTATCTGCTGCCCAAGGACGACGGCTTTATGAATCCCGCCGTCGGCAATCTGCTCATCGATCGCATTCTGGGTGCACAGATCTCTCCGATCCGTGCGACGGACAGCACGATCGCGGCGAAGTCGGCGCTAGTGGCTCGGCTGACCACTGACGGACGGCATCCGTTCGTGACCGGCATGGGTGCGCAAGCAGCGCTCATGCTTGCGGCAGTCGCCTATGTCGATGCGTTGTTCGAGATCGTCGAGCAGATGCCCGACGAGCGAATTCCGGACGCGATTTATACGGCGTCCCAAGGCAGCACCCAGGGCGGCATGATGCTCGCCTGCGAAATGCTCGGCCTGCCGACGCGGGTAATCGGGATCGCTCCGATGCGAGCCGACAGCGAGGCGCGGATGTCCAAGCCCGAGATCGTCGAGATGATCCACTCCGCCGGCGAACTTCTCGGCCACGAAAGTGCGATCACCGTCGACGACATCGAACTGCGCGATGAGTTCGTCGGGCCCGATTATGGCGTGCCTTCCGAGGAAAGCATCGAAGCCATCGGTACCGTCGGACGCCTTGAAGGGGTGCTCCTCGATCCTGTCTACAGCGGTAAGGCCTTCGCCGGACTGACAGCCGATGTGGGCGCGGCCCGATTCACCACGTCTGACCACGTTGTGTTTCTACATACCGGGGGGCTACCTGCCCTCTTTGTCCATGCAGAACAAGTCGTCGCCGGGTTGGACCGGCATCGGCGAACCAACCCGAGTGAGGAGTGACACAAATGGTGCGTAAGACACGGTATGCCGTGACTACGGGGGCAATACTCGCGGCTGCCCTCATCTTGGCGGCGTGCGGATCCGGCAGTGGCAACAGTGCCGGTGACTCCAGCGGTGCGACCCAGCCGACCTCCGGCGCCACCGGTGAATCATCGGCCCCGAGCGGTGGTGCTCTGCACATCAGCGCCGCCGAGCCGAGTGCGGGATTGGACCCGGCGACGGCGGTGACGCAGGCATCCAAGCGTGTCATGGAATTGATATACGACACGCTGATCGACTACAACGAGAAGAATGAGCTGATTCCGATGATCGCCGAAAAATGGGCGCTCTCGGATGACAAGCTTAGCTATGTTTTCACCCTCCGCGCGAACGCGATGTTCAGTGATGGCAATCCAATTACGACTGATGATGTCGTGTACTCGCTCAACCGCATGCAACAATCCGAGGCGCTGAAGGCGCAACTCGCCGGTGTGACGAAGATTGAGGCTACCGGCGATCACGAGGTCACTGTCACGCTCGACGCTCCGTCGCGGGTGTTCCTCAATGCACTGGCGACGGTGGGTAGCGCTGCGATCCTGTCGCAGAAGGCAGTCGACGGCAATGCGGATTACTTCACGAAGCCGACCGCGACGTCGGGTCCCTGGTACCTCGACGACATCGTCTCGCACGGGAGCGCGACGCTGAAGGCGAACGGACATTACTGGAATGCCGGGTACCCCAAGTTCGCGACGATCAATTACGATTTCGCGACGGACAGCACAGCGATGGCGGCGGCGCTGGAGACCGGCACCATCGATATGACCTACAACATGGTGCCCGCCGATGCAGTCCGGCTGAAGGCGTCCGGTGCGATCGACAACCATCTGGCGCCGAGCGCCGGCCTGATCGCATGGGGCTTGAACAAGAGCCACTCACCGTTCGACAACAAGGACGTGCGTCAAGCGGTGGCGTATGTCGTCCCGCGTGAGGACGCCATGCAGACCTGCTGGAGCGGGATCGGGCCCGTGTCATACGGCGACCTGATCTTCGAGGGGCAGAACTTCTACGCGAAGGGTGAGCAGCGCTTCCAGCTCGACAAGGATGCCGCAATCCAGAAGGCCGGGCAGCTGTTGGACTCGGCCGGTTGGGTGATGGGTTCGGATGGTGTCCGTGAGGCCAAGGGTGTGACGGGCGTCGAGGACGGAACGAAGCTCGCCTTCAATGTTCCATACGAGAACTCGTGGGCGCAGGCCCGGTGCAATACCGAGATGCTCCAGCAGTACCTCAAGCCACTCGGCGTGGCGGCTACGCCCGAGGCTTACGACAAGGCGTCGTTCTACAGTGACGCTGGTGCCGGCAAGTTCACCATGTACCACATGGGCAACAACTACGCGACTGTCGACGACTACATCGGTCAGACCTTCACGTGCGAGGGTTCGGCGAACGCGATCCTGACCCAGTACTGCAACGAGAGGGTTGACGAACTCGTCAATGAGGCCCGCGCCACCGACGATGTTCAGAAAGCGACTGACAACTACCGCCAGGTGCAGGACATCATCCTGGATGAGCAGCCGGTCATCCCGATCGGTGCACAGTACGCGGCGATTGGCACGTCGCCCAAGCTGCAGGGCTTTTATCCGCGGGCTGACGCTTCCAATCGGTCGCTCATCTACGCGACACTCGGCTAAGTAAGTAGCCTGCCTACGGGTGGGGGCCGGTAGTCCCGGCCCCCACCCGGGCCGCATCTCGGAGGAATCAGCGTGCTCGGCTATCTCGTCAGACGGATCCTCGTCTTGATCCCGTTGCTGTTCAGTCTGACCGTGCTCCTCTTTTTCTACATCCACGCTGTCCCCGGTGATCCGATTGCGGGCATGCTCGGGCCGGACAGCACACCGGAGCTGATCGCGCGCCTTCGACACGAGCGCGGGTTGGACCTGCCGTTGTGGGAGCAATATTGGCGATGGTTCGCCGGGCTGTTCCGCGGTGACCTCGGGATTTCGCTCATTAATGGCGCACCGGTCACGCCGATCGTCATCAATCGAATTCCGGCGACTCTGCAGCTCACTCTGTGCTCGCTGTTCCTGATCGTGGCCATCGGATTTCCTCTCGGCTTCCTGGCGGGCAAACACCAGGGGAGCTGGATTGATCGCATCCTCTCACCGACCGCACTCCTGGGACTGTCAACGCCGGCGTTCTGGCTCGGCACGTTGCTGATCCTGATCTTCGCCGTGAGGCTTGGATGGTTCCCGGCCGGAGGGTATATCCCGTTCTCGGAGGACCCGATCGAAAGTCTCCGTCGGACACTGTTGCCGGCGTTCGCCCTGGGCATCAACCTCTCGCCTCTACTGGCACGTCTGGTGCGGGCCGCGACGGTCGAACTCAAACGCGAACCGTTCGTCATACAGGCCAGCGGGCGCGGGTTGAAGCCGAACACGATCACCAGGCGCTATCTCCTGCGCAATGCCGTGTTGCCGGTACTGGTGATCGTCGGCATGCAGCTCGGCGGACTGCTCGGTGGGCAGGTGATCATTGAGCAGCTTTTCAGCTGGCCCGGCGTGGGCAGGTTGCTCGTCGAGGGTGCCGTCCAGCGCGACTACCTCCTGGTACAGTCGCTGATCCTGGTGGTGGCCGTGATCTACGTGCTGGTCAATCTAGCTGTGGATGTTCTCCACGCGTCGCTGGATCCGAGGGTGAAGCTATGAACCTGATCATGCGCCGGCAGGACTCGCTCGTTGATGCCGTAGCGAAGGCCAGGCCTAGCGGCGGCGCCAAAGCGATCACGCTGCGCGCAATCGTGGCCAACCGTAGAGCACTGACCGGCGGGCTGCTGACGGCGATCGTGGTGGCTATCGCGATCGTGGGCGCGTTTTGGACCCCGTACGATCCGCTGACATTCGATGCTGAACACAACTTCGCCGGCCCCTCCTGGGATCATCTGGCCGGAACCGATATCTACGGCCGTGACATCTTTTCTCGACTGATGGCCGGCGCGAAGGTGTCTTTGCTCGTCGCGACCGGCGCGGTAGCAGGATCGTTCATCTTCGGGACGGCCTTGGGCGTGATATCCGGGATGTTCAAGGGCGCCGTGGATGCGGTGCTGACGAGGGTGATCGACCTGATGTTGGCCATCCCCGGTCTAGTGCTGGCGGTCGGCGTCGTCACGCTGCTCGGCCCGTCGGCCGTGTCGGTGACCATCGCGCTGATCGGGGTCTACACGTGGCAGTTCGCCCGTATCATCCGCGCCAGCGTCGTCGCGGTGCGGGACAGGCCCTATGTCGAGGCCGCACGTGGGCTGAACATGGGCACCTGGGCCATCATCGTCCGCGACATCCTGCCGAACGTTATGCCGGTGCTGATCGTCCAATCGACGACCGCATTCGCCTGGGGCATCTTGGACGAAGCGAGCATCGGATTCTTGGGACTCGGCGTGCAGCCGCCCGCACCTTCCTGGGGTTCGCTGCTGATCGAAGGCCGGCAGTACATGTACCAGGCGCCGTGGCTGCCGATCGCCGCCGGCGCTGTGGTTGCAATCGCTGTGCTGGGCGTCAACCTCCTCGGCGATGGACTTCGCGACATCGTCGATCCGCGTTCGGATGGAGTGAAATCATGAGCACGGCCGCAGGCTCCGACGCACCGTTGCTGCACGTCGAGGAACTCTGCGTCGAGTTCACCATCGGTTCTCACCGCCTTCGAGCTGTTGACGATGTTTCGTTCGACATCGGCCGCGGCGAGATCGTGGGCTTGGTCGGCGAATCGGCATCGGGCAAGAGCACGTTGGGCCTCGCGATCATGAGGATGGTGCCAGGCGCCGGCCGCGTATCGGCCAAGAGCATGAAATTCGTGGATCAGGAGTTGTACGACCTCACGGCCGCCGAACTGCGTCACGTCCGTGGAAACGACCTGGCGCTCATCGTGCAGGACGCCTTGGCGACGATGAACCCCGTCATCACCGTCGGCGAGCAGATCACACAGGTGATGCGTGACCACGGCGAGAAGGGCGGCCGGTCCGAACTTCGTCGGCGCGCGGTACATACATTTCGCGAGGTTCGCCTCTCCGAACCGGAGGAGACGCTCGGCAAGTTCCCACACGAACTCAGCGGCGGCATGCAGCAAAGGGTGGCTATCGCGCAGGGCCTGGTGCTCGGGCCGCTCCTGATTATCGCCGACGAACCGACGACCGCCCTGGACGTCACCGTGCAGGCCCAGATCCTCGCGCTGCTGCGCGGCATCGTCGACGACCGCGGCACCAGCATTATTTTCATCACCCACGACCTCGCCACGGTCGCCGAAATCTGTGATCGGGTCCTCGTCATGTACGCCGGTCGAATTGTCGAAGCCGGTGCCGTCGGCGATGTGTTCGCCGACCCGATGCATCCATATACCAGGGCGCTTCTCGCCAGCCTGCTCCCGTTGGACGGCGAACCGCCGGACGTGCTGACCGCAATACCGGGCCAGCCGCCGCAGCCGGATGAGTGGCCCACCGGTTGCCGGTTCCGGCCGCGCTGCCCGCTGTACCAGGCCCTCGGTGAACCCGAGGCCTGCCGGACGACCGACCCGTTGGTTGACGAGACGGTGCCGCACTGGGCTGCATGCCATTTCGTAGATGAGCGGTGACGACGATGACGATAGATTCGACGGACGACAGGGTCGGGGCGCGATTCCAGGTTGACGGCGTCTTCAAACAATTTGTACGCAGGCGTTGGCCTCGGCGTGCGCAAACCACGGTGGCGCTCGATGACGTGTCGCTGTCCATTCGCCCGGGTGAGGCGCTGGGCATTGTCGGCGAGAGTGGCTCAGGGAAAACGACGCTGGGGCGGATGCTGGTCGGATTCGAGCCGGCGAGTGCGGGGCGTGTCCTGTTCGCCGGCAAGGATTTGTTCACGATGCGACGGCGCGAGCGCGAGGCCTTCCGCCGCGATGTGCAGATGATGTTCCAGAATCCCTTCGCGGCGCTCAACCTGTTCCGGACCGTGCGCGACTCCTTGACCGATGGGCTCCGCGCACGTGGTGTGCCGAAAGCCGCGCGTCAAGCCGAGCTGGAACGGTTGATGGAGCAGACGGGGCTCAGCCCGAAGATGCTCGATCGGTACCCGCATGAATTTTCTGGTGGCCAGCGCCAGCGCATCGTACTGGCCCGTTCGCTGAGTGTCGGGCCGAAGGTACTGATTGCTGACGAACCCGTATCCGCGCTCGATGTGTCCATTCAGGCGCAGGTGTTGAACCTGCTCAACTCTCTGCGCCGGGAACTAGACCTGACGATCGTCATGATCACGCACGACCTGCGTGTGGTGAATTTTTTCTGCGACCGAGTGGTCGTGATGTATCGCGGCCGGATCGTTGAGGTCGGCACGCGGCGCCAGATCATGATGCACGCTCAGCATCCATACACGCGCATGCTGGTTTCGGCTGCGCCACACGACAAGCCGGGCGACGCGCCGCTACGCCCGTGGGTGCGAAGCGAGATCGATACCGATTCACCGCCACCGGCGTCGGCCTGCAACTTCGCCAATCGATGCTGGCTGCGCACGGAACTGGGCAACCCGGAGATGTGCGTGACGCAGCGGCCGGATCTGCGCCGGCTCGAGGTCGATGATCCGCGCACGGTGGCATGCCACTTCGCCCACCGCACGGAGGAGTTCGCGCAGCGTGAGCAGGAAGCCGGAGAGCATGGGCACCATTGACGTCGGCAGTCGCGCGCGTGCGGCATTGGCCGAGCAGCCGGATGGGATCTATCTGAATACGGCAGCCGAAGGGTTGTTGCTCTCTGACGCGACTCCGGCGATCGAGCGGTATCTGCGCGCGAAGGCCCGCGGCTCGCGTGGGCGGGAGGACCTCAATGCCATCGAGGATGACGCGCGTAGGCATTTCGCCAGCCTGATTTCGGCTGACGCCTCGGACGTGGCGTTCATTGCCTCGACCTCGCGGGGACTCGATATAGCGATCAAGTCGATCGACTGGCAGGCAGGGGACGCGCTCGTCGTGCCCGAGGCCGAGTTCCCGACCGCGTATTTTGCTGCGCAGCTGTTGGCGGAACGTGGAGTGAAAGTGCGCGTAGTGCCGGCGGTTGACGGTCAGGTGCGGCCCGACGACGTGGTTGCGGCCATCGACCGATCGACGAAGCTTGTCGTCATGAGTCTGGTGAGTTTCAAATCCGGCCAATACTTGGCGCCGGACGAAATCATCCTCGCCGCCCATGAACACGGGGCGCTGGTCTACGTCGATGCGGTGCAGGCACTTGGTGCCGTGCCTTTCGCGATCGGCGAGGTCGACTTCCTGGCCGCCGCGTCCTTCAAGTGGATGCTCGGAATTCACGGAATCGCGGGCTTTTACGCTTCGAAGCGTGCCCGCTCAGTGACGTCCGCTCCATATGTCGGATACAAGAGCGTGTCCGAGCTGTTCCCGAAGTCGCCGAACGACATCACGCTGTACGAAGGCGCCCGCCGCTACGAGGAGGGTATGCCGAGTTTTGCCGCGATGGCTGTCCTCGCCGCCTCGCTCGACCGGATCGCGGCGTGGACGCCGGCAGCGATCGATGCGCACAACAGCGAACTTATCCGCGTCCTGCGGGATGGGCTACGGCGTCTGGGTGCACGCGTCATCGGTCCGTCCGGGCCTATGCGCACTGGCGGCCTCGTCGCTTTCGAGACTCCACACTTCGACAGGATTCGGGCCGCGCTGCAGGCGGAGGGCACGGCCGTGTGGGCCAGAGACGGTCGTGTTCGCCTCTCCGCGCACGTGTACACCAGGCGCGTGGACATCGACACGGTGTTGGCACAGCTCTCCCGGATCGGGGTGTCCGCATGACGCACAAGCACGTCCTGCTGGTCGGTGCGGGCCAGATCGCCCACTCTCATGCCGCGGCGATCGCGCGGAGAGATGACATGTCTATCGCCGCGGTTGTCGACCCTGATCGGCAGGCAGCGCTGCGGTTTGCAGACAGATGGAGGATCTCTCGGGCGACCGCAGACCTCAGTAGTGCGCTCGCCGACTCCGGGATCGACGGCGTTGTGATCTGTTCGCCTACCGCGGTCCATCACGAGCAGGCGCTCCAGGCGATCAAAGCCGGCCTGCCGGTCCTTGTTGAGAAACCCATTGCCGCCGACCTTGCTGAGGCCCGCCAGATCACGGAGCTCGCGGCTGAGAACGGCGTACCGGTCGTTCCGGCGCAGATACTGCGGTACCTTCCGATGTTCGAGTGGGCGAAGCGTCTGATTGCGGCGGGGGAACTGGGTCGGCCGGTCCAAGCGATCGAGCGACGCCTGGTGGACCGTGCGGACAACTTTCCGTGGTGGAAGGATCTGCCGAATTTCCTGATCTCCCACTGGGGATCGCACTCGGTCGATCTGCTCTGTTACCTGTTGAGGGGCCGGCCGGCTGCCACATACTGCCGCGCTCGGTCGGTACGCAGCGCATTCGGCGTTGTGGACGACTTTTCCTTGCTGGTTGATTTCGATGACGGATTCCGTTTCACATCAGCCATGTCCTTCAGCTCGAAGCATGTCGTTCACGACATTGTGCTGATCGGGACGGAGGCGACGTTGGTATTCGACTGTTACCGCCGCGTCGCGTGCAACGGGCGCGACGTGGTGGCTCTCCCCGAGGATCAGATGCTCGATCAAGGCTTCGACGCGCAGTTGGACGCGTTCTGCCGGGCGATCGACGGAACCGAATTACCGGAGGCCGCAAAGTTTCCCGCAACGATCGCGATGGCGGCGCTCGACGGCGCCGAGCGCTCCGTTGCCAGCGGGCGGGCCGAGGCGATCCGAGCGGCCCGGTAAGCGATCGTGGGCGTCGGCCTCCGGCGCGGACGCTGTTACTTGTCGAAGCAATCTGAAGGGGATGGCGATATGGACATCGAGACTGTCGCGGCCGCAGCGGCGTCTGCCGCGGGCCCGTGCGCCGCTGTCTCCCCGCCGGAGCGGGCCACGGCGTTGGTGGCGGTCGCGGCTGCATTGGAATCGGCGGCGTCCCGATTGATCCCCATCGCCATTGCGGAGACGGGCCTCAGCAAGGATCGGCTCGAGGTCGAAATGCGCCGTACGTGCGGGCAGCTGCGGCTGTTCGCCGAGGTCGTTGTCGACGGTGCCCACCTCGATGCGCGTCTCGATGCCGCCGACGGCGCCTATGTCATCGGTGCGCGGCCCGATGTGCGTCGCGTTCTTGTACCGGTGGGGCCGGTGCTGAACTTCGCGGCATCGAACTTCCCGTTCGCGTTCTCGGTCGCGGGCGGCGATTCCGCGTCGGCGCTCGCGGCCGGGTGCCCGGTGATTGTGAAGGCCCATCCCGGTCACCCCGAGTTGTCTCGGGCTACGGCCGAGTTAGTCGCGCGGGCGCTGGTGGCGGCCGACATGCCGGATGGGACTTTCCAGTTGGCCGAGGGCGAGGAGGCCGGGGTCGGCCTCTTGACGGACGATCGGATTCGCGCTGCGACATTCACCGGGTCGTTGCGCGCCGGCCGCATGCTGGCGGAAATCGCTGCGGCGCGGCCACGGCCGATTCCGTTCTTCGGTGAACTCGGCAGCGTCAATCCGGTCTATATCACTCCGTCTGCAGCTCGAGCGGAGACAGATCTGGCCGCCGGATTCATCGACTCGGTGTCGGGCTCTGCGGGGCAGCTTTGCACCAAACCCGGGTTTCTGTTCATGCCACGTGGCGCCGAACTCGATGAGATCGGCGAGCACGCCCGCCGAGTCACCGAACACAGGATGCTGAACGGTCATGTCGGCGCCGGGTACATGGCCCGCCGCAGCACCGTCTTGGCGACCCCCGGCGTCACGGTTCTCGCGCAGGGCTCGTCTCGTCAGGATGCCGACGGTGAGTGGTATGCGACTCCGACCATCGTGGCGGTGGACGCAGAGACGCTGCGCAAGCATCGACGCGAACTGCTCGACGAGTGTTTCGGCCCGTTGGCGGTCGTGGTGCGCTACGACGCGCTCACCGAACTCGCTGGGCTGCAGCGTGAACTGTTCCCGGGCAACCTCGCCGGTACCGTCCACGCGACGCGCGGCGAGAGCGGAGAGATTCAACCGCTTATCGCGGCCCTGGCCGACACCTGCGGGAGGGTGCTTTTCGGGGGTTGGCCAACAGGCGTATCCGTGACGTCGGCGATGCAGCACGGAGGGCCCTTCCCGGCGGCGACCATCGATGCGACATCGGTAGGCACTGCTGCGATCACGCGTTTCCTGCGAGGGGTCGCGTATCAGAATGCGCCCCAAGAGCTTTTGCCTCCACCGTTGCGGGACGACAACCCATGGGGTGTGCCGCAGCGTCGCGGTCCGGTTGGAACTTCCAGCAGATGGGGCACGCTCACCGGCAGCATTTGAGGAGCTGACGGGGCGGCGGAGCGATTGTGCAGGTCCTGGTGGCGCCCGGTAGCGGGCGGGCCGGCGGACATCGATCCGCATGTTCTGGGAAACTGCCCGACGGCCCACGTGGTCGACCAAATTGCATGATTGACGCACTCGCACCGCCGGAGCACACTTCCGGCTGACGCCCGGCAACCGTGGCGGGCCTACCGGTGAGGAGAAG
>CALANS010000088.1 GCA_937926105.1 uncultured Actinomycetes bacterium
TTTCTGGATGAGTCAACGACACGCGCCACGCGGGCATTTTCGATGAGTCAACGCGGCGATTAGGACGCGCACGGCCGGTCTTGCTAGGCTGGTGTGGTTGCGATGCAGATCGCGGCGCGGGGCTGTGGCGCAGCTGGTAGCGCACCACACTGGCAGTGTGGGGGTCACGGGTTCGAGTCCCGTCAGCTCCACCCTAGGAGGCTTACTAGAACAACCGGCGTCGGTTATGCCGGGTAGTAGGCCTTCGAGCAGCACAAGCGAAGGGCCACCTCCTGATTGGGAGGTGGCCCTTCGGCTGTTCTCGGGGCTGGTGACGGTCTCGTCCGGCCCGGGGTCGGGCTTGTCAGCGCTGGCGGCTCGGTGAGCGTCGTGGACGGCCTGGAGGGTGGCGATCGGTTCAGCGAGCTCGTGGCCGGTGATGGTGTCGTGGTCGACGTAGAGCTTGGTGAAGATGGCCTGGTTGAGCAGGCGGCGTTGTTCGTCGCTGCAGCGACCGTAGAGGTCTTGTGGCTCGGCGAGGAGCGTCAGGCAGGCCTCGATGAGCCGGGCGGCATCGGACAGGTCGTCGTTGGTGGTCTTAAGCCGCTCTGTGAGGTGCTTGCGTTCGGTCTGGATCTCGCGGAGCTTTTGCTTGATCTTCAGCACCGGCAGGGTGGCGTCGGCGGCAAGGTCGAGCAGGTTGGACTCTTTGGCGTCGAGGCCGTGCAGCTGGGTGGTGAGCTGGCGCTTGAGGAGCCGTGCGCCGGCTTCCTGGTCGGCCAGGGCTTCGGTGATGTGGCGGCGGACGTCGTCGATGAACTCCGGGCTGAACCGGACGGTGGCGTAGTGGTCCTCGACAGCGTCTTCGATGCGGATGACGTTCACGTGGGGCGTTGGGCAGGTGCCGTTCTGCTTGTTGCGGCAGAAGAAGTAGGTGTAGGCGCTGCCTCGGGAGTTGACCGTGTGCTGCACGATCAGCTGCTGGGTGATGCCGGCCTCGGCGCAGCGTCCGCAGAACAGGGTGCCCTTGAGGTAGTGGTGGTGGGTGATCCGGCGTTCCTTGGCGTTGGAGCGGGATTCGAGGAGGTCCTGGACCCGGCCGAACAGGTCCTCGTCGATGAGGGCTTCGTGGCGTCCTTCGAACTCCTCGCCCTGATAGGTGACGACGCCGAGGTAGTAGCGGTCGCGGAGCATCTGGGAGAGCTTGTTGATCGAGACCTGCTTGGACGGGTGCCGCTTGGTCGCCCGGGTACGTAAGCCGCGGTCGTACAGCTCGTCGGACAGGTCGGCGAGGGTGTAGTCCCCGGTGGCGTAGAGCTCGAACGCGAGCTTGACCAGCTCGGCCCGCTCCGGGTCAATGGCGATGGTGCGGATCTCTCGGAAGTCCGAGCGGTCGAACACGTTGAGGTAGCCGAGCGGTGCCCTGCCGAGCGTGCCGCCGTTCTTGGCCTTCTGACCCATTTTGAAGGCGATATCCGCGCCGGACTCGCGGGACTGGTACTCGTTGAAGGTGGCCAGGATGCCGTGCATGAGCTGCCCCACCGGCGTGTCGTCCACTGACTCGGTGGCCGAGATCAAAGTGGTGCCGCGTTTGCGAAGGTCAGCCATGACCACGGCGTCGTCGTAGCGGTTGCGGGCCATCCGAGAGAGCTTGTAGACGATGACGTAGTCCACGTCCTTGGCCTGCCGGACCCGGGCGAGCATCTGCTGGAACGCCACTCGCTTGGTCATCTCGGTGGCGGACTTGCCAGGCTCGACGTACTCATCGATCACGGTCAGCCCGAGCTGTTCGGCCTTGCGCAGGCAGGCGACCCGCTGGGCGGGGATGGAGTTGCCTTCCGGGTCGTAGTCGGTGTTGACCTGGCCGGTGCTAGACACCCGCAGGTAGATCACCGCCCGGGTCCCCGGCTCCGCTCCTGGTGAGGCTCGGACGGGCTCGGCAGCGAGCTCGGCCTCGACCTCGTCGAAGAAGTCGTCTGTGTAGGCGCTGGCGGCGGTCATGCTCGGGCTCCCTGCTGTTGTGTGGCGGAGGATTTGGTTGGGTTGGTAGGCCTGGCGGTCCCGGCGGTGCGGTCATGGTTACTCGGCGGGCCGGTGAAAGCCAGCCCAAAAGCGGACCAAATTCCGGCCTCGTATGAGATATTTGGGTACGACCTACTTACAGGGGTGGGGTAGCTGACTGACGTATTATTTGCTGATCTGCGCAATGACACTTGCATCCCTTTCATTTTGATTGTATTGTGAATGTGTATGAACAATTCTTCGCCATCACAGAGGCATAAATCCGCGCCACAATCCGCTATCCGGTCATCTGAACGGAACCCTGAATTACGTATCGCGGCCGCGATAATTTCGATGCGGTACGGCCACGTGCTGCAGGGGGCGTCGAAGTGATCAGGCCGCTGACGGTCGAGGACCTGGACTACGTGATTGAACTGGTCAACGCTCGCGTGAGTGCGAGTGATCCATTGACCCTCACGGGCGAAGATCGCGAGCAGTTGGCGTTCTGCCTCGAGAACGCGTTCCGGAGCTACGCTGGATGGCAGTTGCCACAGCTCGAACGTACTGCGGCCTTGCTGTACTGGTCGATCGTCACGCATCGCCCACTGGCCGATGGCAACAAGCGTGTCGCGGTGGTCGCCACCGCTCTGCTCTTGATCATCAACGGTCAGATGCCACTGTGGACGACTGAAGACCTGTACGCCACCGCGACGACTCCGGGCGGTCGGTACGACGGCCCGCATCAGATCAAGGAGGACCTCGCCCTCCTGATCTTCAGCAACATCCGACCCCTTACGGAACAAGATCTCCGCAGAGCTGCGGTTCTCGACGCTGCGTAGGGCCTGTCCCCGGGCAGTCGAAGTGTTGCCGAGTCCAGTCGGGGACACAGGTCTTGGGGCATGTATGAGCCCGCACCTGGCGCCGTGGCCGGTCATTGTACGACTCCGGGATTGGACGCAAGGGCGGGCGATCTGACGGCAAAGTTGACGGCAATGCAGCCGATTTTCCATGCGGTTGCTCGTGTTCGTACGTACGCGTTTATAGAGGTCAGGCGGTCCTGTAAGGTGTCGGTTTTCGCTCTGAAGAGCCTCGTGTCACTGGTTCGAGTCCAGTAGGAGCCACCAACGAAAACACCCATCCCATCGGGGGTGGGTGTTTTCGTTTCAGTAGATCTGTCGTTCGTCGTAGAGCTGCTTGGTGAGGTTTGACGGCAGGTTTGACGGCAACGCACCTCTGTTGTGACAGGGGTCGCAAACAAGCGGCTTTCGACCCGCTGGAGCGCATTGCGTTTGCTCGCGAGGTCGACGTGCTCGTAGATGCCGGTGGTGCGGATGTCGCCGTGGCCGAGGATGGCTTGGATGTCGCGGGAGTGAATATCCAGGCTCTTTTGAGTGGTCGCGTTGCTGTGGCGCAGCCCGTGGATAGTGATCCGGCGGAGGTCGGTCTGGCTGCAGATCCGCTTGAACGATCGTTCGAGGTTGTGGGATTCGAGCGGTCGGCCGGTGCGTGTGGTGAAGACCAATTCATCTTCATTGCTGGTGCCTTGCCAGTTGTCACCCGCTGCTGCCCGCTGTCGAGCCTGGACATCATGTTGGTGTAGTAGAGCGGCGCGGACCTGGTCAAGAAGAGGCTCGTCGCGTTCACTGGTGTCAGTCTTCAGCTCAACCTGAAGCAGCTGGCCGTCGATGCGTTGGATCTGTTGACGGATCCGTAGGACTTGTTGGTCAAAGTCAACATCGCGCCACCGGATGCCGATGGCCTCGCCCCTTCGGAGTCCGTAGAGGGCGAGGAGCAAGAACACTGGGTAGAGGACGTCTGTGCTCGCAGTATCGAGGAACCGGGCCGTCTCGTCTGGCGTCCAATGCGCGGCCTCCTTCGCCTTGTAGCGCGGGAGCTCAACCAGGCGTGCGACGTTGCGAGTCAACATCTCCTGGCGCATGGCGTAGGTCAGCGCTGCGCTGAGTACCTTGCGCACCTGATGGACGGTTGCGATGGTCCTGCCGTCGGTGTGCAGTTCGTCGAGGAAGGCCTGCACGCTGCGCACTGTCAGGGCATTGAGGCGCTGGCGGCCGATGTAGGGCTTGATATGCAGGCGTACGACGAGTTCGTGCCTACGGCGAGTCAGTGGGCGACGCTTTTCGTGATCGAGCCAGAAGTCGAGGTATTCGTCCAGCCTCCACACCCGGTCGGGCTGCAGGATGCCCTCGCGAGCACCGTCAATGAGCTGTGTCAGCCGCTCATGCGCTTCGCGTCGGGTCGCGGCGTAGACACGGAAGCGCTTGCGCATGCCGCCCTGCGTGGGTAGGAAGACGGCTCCCTCCCAGCGGCCGTCCTTCCTCTTGTAGATGGTGCCTTCTCCGTTGGTTCGGGTCTGCGGCATTGGTTCACCTCCTTTCCTTGAGAGTGTTCGTTTCGGTGGTTATTGGTCGGGCGTGCTTACGTGCGTCGGCTTTGGAGGAAAGCCTCGAAGTCCTGTGGGGTAATGAGTCGGCGGCTGCCGATCGTGATTGTCTTGAGCTGCCGCTGGTTGATGAGCTGGTAGATGCTCCAGCGGCTGATGCGCAGCCGATCGCGGGCCTCGTCGATGGTTATGAGCCGGGTCGTGTCGAGAGCGTCGATCGTGCTCGGCATGGTGCTGGTTGGGGTGTTTGTCATGGGTTCCTCCTTTCGATGCGCTTTGCGGCGCTGAGGTTTATGCGGCCGCGAGGAGGTAGTCCTCGGGGTTGATCGACCGTTCCGGGATGGCGTCGATGGTCTCGGTGAGGTCGAGTTCGGATAGGCGGTGCAGGATGCGGCGGACGCTGACGCCGAACCGTTTGGCGAGTTCGCGGTGGTCGTGGGTCTGGGCGTAGGCGGCGCGTAGTCGGTCCTCGGGGACGAGTACGCAGGCGGCGAAGTAGTCGGCGATGAGTTCGCGTTCGCCGTAGCAGACGAAGGCTCGCTCGTCATAGACGTGGTGCTGGACTGGGTGATCAAGGATGTGCTTGAGCTCGTGGAACGCGGTGAAGCGTCGATGCGTGAGGGGTTCGTCGGCCCGGATATGGACATGCCACCTGTCCCCGCTCCAGAACGAGGCTCCGGACAACGGGATGTCCTCGACGAGGTCGATCTGGATACGGGCAATCGAGGCGATGGCGTCGGTGTCGATATGGTCGCCTTCGATGTGGAGTAGCTCGCGCAGGGCGTGGGCTTGTCGTTCGGCGACGCGCAGCGATTCGACGTGGCTGACGCGCCGATCGGGGACGAGTGCGCGGAGCGGTGCGAGGGCGGCACGTAGCTCGGCAACGGGCGGAGGAACAGGCTCGTCGTTAGGGCGCGGAGAGGTAGACCTCCGCAGTGGTGGTGATGTGCGTGGTGTGGTCATGGGGTGTTCTTTCTGGTGCTCCAGGTTTGGCTAGACCAGGTCTTCGGCAGGGATGTCCTGCGCCCTGGTGACCGGGCGTTCGTCCTCGCCGGGCGCTGGCCCAGCGGGTTCGATGCCGTGGTTCGCGGTGATGCGGTCGAAGTAGGCGTCCAGCGCGCTGACGGCTTCCTCGGGAAGGTCCCCGTACTTGGCGCGGAGGTACGGGCCGAAGTTCGGCAGGTCGTACGGCATGACGTAGTCGGCCATGGCGAACAGGTCCGCGAGTGGAATGCCGAGTGCTTTCGCGATGCCGCGCAGTGAGTCTGGGCGGGGCGACTTGTAGAAGCCTCGCTCCAGACGGCTGATGTAGGCGGTGTTGACGCCGGCCTTTTCGGCCAGTTCTCGATTACCCATCCCACGCTCCGTGCGTAGTTTCTTGATGTATTCGCCTAATCGGCGTGCTTGTTCTTCCTTCATAATTCGGTATTTCTCCCTTTCGCTCACTATATTACCACAATTCTTGTCAAAAGTCAGTACTTTGATGTATATTCCGCAACATTTGCTATTGCTGCACTTGTTATTCAAGAATGGGTATCGAGAGCGTCGCAGTGGCTATTTCTCGAACACGTGGAGCACCCCGTCCGCCTCTGTGATGTCCCACCGCTCGCGGGCAAGCCGCTCCACCGCGGAACGGTCGATCGTCACCAATCCGTCGATGCCCAGCCGTGTGGATAACTCGTCGACGGCGGTCTGCCAGTCGGTGATTTCGGTCAGCTCATCGATGACGTGATCGATGGTCCGGTAGGTGCCGACGTAGGTCTCGTGGAAGGTGTCGACCAGGCCGGAGTCGGCCGCGTTGACATCGGGCAGCTGCAGGAAGGCGCGGAAGGCGGGCTCGTGGATCTCCTCCAGGGCCTCCAGGCGAGCGCCGAGGCGGATCAGGTCCCGCGCAGTTAGTGTCGCCGGTGCGTGCACGGGCCAGTCGCGGCCCCAGATCGGCACGGCGGTGGTGACCAGGACACGGTCGAGCTGTGGGTCGAGGTGTTCGTTCATGAAGCGCTGGCCGGAGCCTGTGTTCTCGCGCTGGACCAGAAACGTGCCAAACCAGTCGATCCAGCGCTTCACGTTGGCCGGGGTTGATGGTTCGGTGTAGAGGTCGAGGTACTCCTCACGCAGGGCCAGGTAGCCACCGACACCGGTATCGGCGAACCGGGCCAGAGCGCCATCGACGCCCGACTGTTCGGCCAGGGCACCGGCGATCGCCATCGCTGTGTCCTGGTCGATCTCGCGGTTCGCCTGCGAGGCTTCGGCGATGCCCGTCTCGATCCGCTCCGCTGGGCTGGGCGCTGAGGCTTCGCCTCGTCCGTCCACGGGTGAAGGTTCCGATGTCGCGCTGGTCCTGCTGGCGACAAAGGCGTCGAAGAAGCTGATCCACTCCCGTACTTCGTCGGGGGTGGTATCGGCGTGGGCGATCGCCCGGGTTTCGGCGGTGAGCCGGTGGGCGTCGATGGTGCTGTTGTCGGCGAAGGTCGACAGGGCCGAGGCCTGGTCCGGTAACTGGTCGGCCAAGTGCCGAGCGATGGCGTACGCGATCCAAGGGTGGATCGTGCCGCCGGTGTCCTTGGCGAGCGCGATGGCGCGGCGGATGGCGGCGTTCGCCGACTCGTTGTCCGACAAGTTGTAGATGCCCACGGCGATATCAGGGTCAGATGGTCGATGCGTGGTCGACACAGGTGCGGCTGACTCCGGCTGGTCGTCCTGGTGAAGCAGATAGGTGCCCAGGTAGTCGATCCACTGCTTGACCTCGGGCGGCGTGTCAGGCGCGGCATAGATCGGGATGGTCTCGGCGCTGATGGCGCCGGGGTCGGCTCGTCCGGTCACGGCGAACTGGTGCAGCGCCGAGCCGGGTTCGAGGCCGTCGGCGAGGATACGGGCGATGGCGCGGGCACCCCAGTCGGGGATCTCCCCGCCGCTTGCCTTGGCTTCAGTGAATGCGTCACCGATGAGATCAAGCATGTCTTGGCGCTGCGGAATAGCGCCTGTGAAGTCGACCTCGCCTGGCTGTAGGTACTCCCGCTCGGGGCCTGGCCGCTTTGGGTCCTGGCTGTCGGGGTGGTGTTCGTGGTTGGTCATGGGGTGGGTCCTCCTTCCTGAGAGGTGGTTAGTGGGTCGTGGTCGATGACCGGCTGGGCAGCGGTCATGGGCTGCCCTCCGGCATTGGGGCCGCCTCCAGCCCGAGCGCGGCCAGGGTGTCGTGATCAGTGACGACCCGAAACAGTCCGGGGTCGAGTGCCGTGTCGGCGACGAATGCCGCTTGGAGGAACTGCTGGCGTGCTGTGTCCGGTACGGCCCAGATGACGAGCGGGAACACGCCGTGCCGGTCCTGGTAGGCCTGCGTGGTGCGGTAGCGCTGGAACGCCCGGGCCTTCGCGAGGAGCTGGGGTCGGTGTTCGGTGCCGAGGTCGACCTCGATGAAGGCGTGGTCTTCGAAGTCGTCCCCGGCGGTGATGACGTGCAGATCGGGCTTGAGCCACTGCGCGACACCAGTTGCCGTGAGGTAGCGGCGCCAGCAGCGGGGTTCGGTGTCGAGCCGCACCAGTTCTGCCGCCCCTGCCCTGGTCGCTTCGATCACGCTGACGGCGACCTCGGCGACCGACAGCGTGTGTCGGGTGAAAATCGCCGATGGCTCGATGAAGCGGTTGCGTCGTGGTCGTCCGGCTCGTTGCCGCAGGATCGTCGCCCCGGTCGGTCCGAGTTGCCAGATCAGGCTGGAGGAGCCGCCGCCGTGGCCGCCGACCCGCTGCTCGAGCCGGGCCACCAGCCGGCCGGCTTCCAGCCGGGCCAGGACGCGGTGAGTGGAACGAGTCGCGGTTGCCTGGCTGGTGTGGGTCGGGTCGAAGTGCAGACGGCGGATCTGCGGGCTGGACAGCAGCCGGTAGGTCTCCAACGAGGTGAGGATGGCCAGGTCGCGGGGGCCGAGGGAGTCCAGCAGCCGGGCCGAAATTGCTGGGCTCACGACCGGCTCCGATCGGCCCGCTGGTCCCTGGCGGAACCGTTGTCCTGCTGGTCATCTCGGCATACATCTCGCTTGCCCCAGCACGCCCTGGTTGCCCCGCTCAGCCGCCCCTGGTGGCCCCCATAGGGATGGGACTGACCCCCGTTCCGGGGGTCTGGGTGGGCCGCCCCGGCGCGGGCGCACAGGGGGCTCATCGCTGCCTCCGGACGCGCCCGATCGGTGCTTCGCCGGGAGCCGGCGCTGGTGTGGATTCCGGCTGCGGGATGGCGGATGGCCTGGTGATCGTCTGCCCGGTCTGGGTGTCGGCACTTGGGTCAGGCTGCGCGGCGTAGGTGCGCTCGGAGCGTGCCGCGACCGCAGCCGGGTTGGTGCTGCTCGGCGTTGGCGGGAGCGTGGCGACCATGGCCCAGCCGGACGGATGACCGCCGGCGACCAGGTTGACGTAGGCGTGGTGCTTGGGCAGGGCCATGAAGTCCTCAGCGGTGAGCGCCGGAGACAGCCTGGCGGTGTCGCGGGCGTCGTCGTACTCGGTGGCGAAGACGATCTTGTTGCGGGCGTTCATATCCACCGCGGTCCGCAGCTCGGGTGGGAACTGGGCTCGGAACTGGGCGGCCAGGAACCATCCGACGGACAGCGACCGAGACACGGCCAGCGCGTCGGACAGCGAGACGGGCAGGTTGAGAAAGCGCGGCGCTTCGTCGACGTACACGACGCCGGGGTGTTTGGCGGCGTGCGGGTCGGTGCCACGTTCCTGGGTGGCCTGCCACAGCTCGGCGATGATCAGCGAGCCGAGCAACTGCGCGGTCCCTGCCCCGATGATGGCCTCGTTGAGCGGTACCAGCACGACCTTGGTGCCCTGCCAGATGTTGCGGAGCCGGAACCCCGGCCGACGTTGGGACAGCAGCCGCATCAGTCCGGGCCGGTTGAGCAGCGCGCGGAGCTTGTTCAGCGGTGCGGCGATGGCGTTGGCCTGCGCGTTCGGCGACAGTGCCTCGTACCAGTCCCAGAACTGCGCTAGGCCCAGGTCGCTGCGGACTCGGGCGACGAGCGGGCGGCGGAAGGCTGGGTCGAGCAGCACCTGGGGTAGATCGGTCAGCACGGGAGGCCGCTCGGGGGTGGCGGTGCGGATCAACGTACGTAGCGCGGAGGAGAAGATGTCGCTGGTACGTGGCCCCCACCCGCTCGCGAACAGAGCTTCGAATACGGCCATCACCCCGTCGACGACGACGTCCGGGTCACGTCCGGAGGCGTCGAGCGGGTTGAACCCGACCGGCGTCTGACTGGCGGCGTTGAGCAGCACCACATCGTCCCGCCGGTCCCCGGGGATGCGGGCCAGGAGATCTTCGATCAGTTGCCACTTTGGGTCGATGACGCAGACCGGTCGGCCGGCGGCGATGTCGGCGAGGATCAGGTGCGTCAGCGCGGTGGTCTTGCCCGAACCGCTTGGGCCGTAGGCGATGCCGTGCATCATCTGGTCGGCGATGGCGATGCCGACCTGGCGGGTGTCGCCGGGCGCGGCGCTGGTCGCGAAGACGCGCTCGCTGGTGTGCACCGAGGCAGCGGGACGAAGCCGCTTGGGGTGTAGGGGCGGCATCCCGGGCAGTTCATCGTCGCCAAGCGGCCAGCCCAGCAGGCCGACCAGTTCGTGCGTGGCCAGCCGCAGCGGCCACCGCCAGGGCAACCGGGCCTCATTGAGGTTGCTGGGGTGCTCGCGGGCCAGATCGATGCGCAGGCCCGGACTTTGCGCCGTAGAGACCGCGCTGAGCAGCCCGACGACCAGGCGACGTCGACGACCTTGGTCGGGACTGGCGGCGCCGATCCGGATGGTCGCCTGGAAGCCGCTCGCGCCGACGCGGTCGCGGACCTGTCCGCGTACCTCGGTCGAGGCCCGCTGGTCCCCGCGCAGCAGAGCCTGGGCAAACCCAGCGTGGGGGTCGGCAATGTGGTGCGGCACCGTTTGCGGGGCGACGCGGGGTCCGAGGACGACCTGCAGCGCGGCGCACTCGCCGGCCTGCAGCCGCAGGGCCACGGCGGACAGCAGCGCTCGGGTGATCGCCTCGGCCGACCCGACGTCAGCGCTCAGGGCGAGCGACGGCGGGTGTAGCCGGAGTCGTCCGGCGACCTCGACGTCCTCCCTGGGATTATCCAGGCCAGTGAGGGTGGTGTCGGGGATGTGGTCGGCCAGTAGGTGGCGCAGGTGCTGGACGTCGGTGGCGGCGCAGCCGAGCAGGTGGATGGTGCCCTGCTGGCTGGCGCGCAGTTCGAACACGAGGCGGGGGGCATCGCGGTCACTGGCTATCCGCCGCAGCAGTGCCAGCACCGCCTCGGCCGCCAGGGGCCGAGGCAGGTGCAGCCGCGAGTAGACAATCTCGCGGGTGGGCACTTACGCCACCTTCTTGTCGTGTGTGTGCTGGATCCGCAGCAGCCCGACTTCGCGGGCAGCCTCGGCTTCACGGGCAGCCTGGGCCAGCGCGAGGTCGATGACGGCTCGGGCGATCTTGGCGGCGTCTGGCCGCGCACGGCGCACGCCGCGAATGCGGACGCGGTAGGTGGATGATTGTTTTCTTGTTCGAGTTTTAGGCATGGCGACAGACGCCTCCTTTCTAGTAATTGATTGGTCCTGCTGATTTGCGTCAGCGGCGCTGTCGTACTTATCGCTGATTTTCGTCAGCACGTCAATACTGGTTGTCAATTCCACAACGACAGAATCAGAGGTAATGCCGCTTATGGTGCGCGCATTGTGTGGCCCGGTGACGGGCGCGGAATGCACCGCGCCCGTCACCTCCTGGCCCGACTGGCTCACCATTGCTGCCGACGCCAGCGGACGTACATCGCAACCGCCCAGCCGATCACGGCCAGCACGACCCCGCCGATGATCCAGGGCAGGATCGGGCCCAGGTAGGCGATCGCCAGGTTGAGCGCGATCACCGCACCCAGCACCAGCAGCGCGGCGTGGAACAGCCGCTCGAACGGAGACCGCACCATCTTCTCCAGCTCGTTCTTGCCCGACTCATTTCGCTTGTCCCCGTACACGTCTCAGGCCGCCTTCCGGACAGAGGCCCGGTAGTCGCTGGGCACGGGGTAGCCCGGCAGGGTGACATCGGAATCGATCTCGTTGCCCCACACCGACCAGTCGGCGCTGCTCGGCGGCTGGCGACGAGCAAAGAGCTCCAGGTAGGGGCCGTCGGAGACACGCTCGATCAGTGCGTACTGCTCTTCCGGCTTGTGGGAGTGGTCCTGCACCGGTGCGTTGAACCAAGTCGGCTGGGAACGGAACTTCACCGGTGCCTTGCCACGGGTGCAGAACAGCAGGTGCTCGGTGGTGTTCCGCAGGTAGTTCCCGAGACCCAGGCGGAACTTGATCCAGGTCAGCGGCGAGCGCACGGTGAAGCCCCAGGCCTCGGCCACGTCGTAGCCCTGCCGAAGGGTGGCGTTGGTGACCCACAGCCACAGGTGAGCATCGTCCTCGGCCACCGAGGCGACCGGCATCCGCTTGATGCGCTCCAGGCCCATCAGCGGGTAGTGCTGGTCGGCCCCACGCGCGCCCTTCTGCTGGATGTCCCACGGCGGGTCGGCCAGGATGGTGCGGAACCGGCGCGGACGGTCCGGCAGGGTGGTAATGGTGGTCTGGTTCGTGTTGGCGGTCATGCGGGTGGTTCCTTTCGTTGGGTTCTTAGGTGTTTTCGGGCGTGATCGACCCAGGCGGCGGCTCGCTTACGAAGAGCGAGCCGCCGATCGGCCGGGTACTGCGGGATCGAGCCGTACTATGCGTGAATCCGCATAGCGCGAAAAGAGATCGGTAGTGCGAGTGGCATAGCCGCTATGACAGCGAGACGAACACCCGCCGACTACTGGTCAGGAATCCATTTCTGGATAAGACATGCGCGCGGTATTTCGTGTTGTGGAATCGTCCACAACTGATCGCGGCTATGCCGCGCGGCCAGGCATCGCCGAAGCGGCACCGGCAGAGTCGATCGGGTCAGGATCGTCGAGGATCGCGGCGCCAGACCGGTACTCGGCTAGGCCACGAGCGACCGCCCGAGCCAGAGCCCCCGGAGCTGATCCCGGCCGCACCAGGTGCGTACGGATCGGCGAAGCAAGCACCCCGCCGGGCACCGGGCGACCGAGCACAACCGCGTGGACACTGCCGCGCTCGGCGGCGAACCGATCCAGCCTCCCGATCACCCCGGCAGGGTCAGCATCGAAGAGCTGGAAGTCCGAGGCGACGATCAGCACCGCCTCGTGATCGGGGTACCCGTCGACTAGACGGAGCGCCTCCGCGACGCTCGGGCCGAGCTCACTCGACCCCAACCGGTTCCTGGGTGTCTGGAGGGCTGACTCCAGCCGGGCGTTGAGCCGGCGACGCCGACTCATCGGCGACGGACGCCGGTCCCGTACTGGCACGGGGCCGCTGCCGCCGACCAGATCGAAGTGCAGCACCGCACCCAGACACCGACCGCAGGTGCAGGCCCGGGCCAGCGCTCGGAACGCGGCCTGCGCCTCGACGTACCGGTTCGCCAGCGGATCGTTCCCGCCGCCCCCGGTCACCGACGGCGAATCGTCGGAGATCAGGCAGTACAGCCGCGGCGCCCCGCAGGCGCCCAGGTTGCCCACCAGCAGCCCTGGCGAGCTGACAGGTCGCGCCAGCTCGGGCTGGGCCGCGCCCATCAGACCGGCACCTTGAAGCCCGGCTTCTCGCAGCCCCGGCTCGCGGAGCCCCGGGGCCAGCAGCGGCGCCGCTGGTGCCCAGGAGCCACCACGAACCACGGCGCGCAGCAGAGGGGTACTCACGCTGCGTCCCGATCAGACTCGGCACCCACCAGGTGGATGTCCGTCCGCGGCCGGCGACCCACAGCACCCAGGTTCGGCACGGTCTCGCCATGTCCGAAGACGTGCGGGTTGCGCCGCAGCACGCCCCACTTCATGCTGTCGACCTTGGCGACAGCAGCCTGACCGAGCGCGTCGTGCTCCCGCCCGATACTGGCGGCCTCGACACCGGCGGCCGGGTGCGTCGCGAGGGCGGACGCCTCGGAGAGTTTGGTGTGTCGCTTCAACGCCCACGTGTAGGCCTTCTTGTAGTTACCGAGCAGGTCCGCCACGAGATCGGCGTGCATGTAGGCGTTCACTGCCGAGCCCAGCGCGCTGGCGACCGCCAGCAGCGCGAAGCAGGTCCCGGCCAGGGTGCCTTCCAGATCGCTGCGCAGAGCGAAGATGCCCACACCCAGGATCGCCGCGATCGTGAACATTACGGCGACCGCGATCTTGGTGACCGGCATCCAAGGTTCCGGCGGGGAGAACACCTGCTGGTAACGACGCTCGTCCGCACTCAGCGAGTCCGAATCGCGGGTACGGATTCGGGCCTGGCGGATGTCCTGCACCTCACCGCCGACCAGACCGCCGGTCACCGCGGCCACCCCGACACCGACCCCGAGCACCGTGGCCGTCCAGACCACATCGCCCATCGAGATCATCGCCGAGGCCACCGCGCCGGCATCGGCCATCGCCAGCACACCCGTGACCAGCACGTACCGGACCGGATCCCACGGCTTGCGCCGCAACCACGGCGACAGGGTGGTGGTGGCGTGGACATAGTCCTCACCGGCGCGGGCCACCAGGGTTCGGTCGCCCTGGACCATGAACCCCGCCGCGTCCGCTCGCGCCTCGTGTTCGGCCTCGCGGATACGGGCCGGGCGGTCCGCGACCTCCCGGGCTGCCCGCCAGGCCGCGTCCTGCTCGTCACCCCGGGCGTCGAGTTCTCGCTCGACCGAGGCCGTCCCGAGTTGCTCCGGACGGATCGCCACGTTCACCTGTTCGGCGACCGGGATGACGATCGACTCGACATCCTCAGCCAGATCGGCCGAGGTGCCGCCCCGCCGCCGCGACGGTGCCGTTGGCGCAGACCCGGTGTTGGCCTGCGCCCGCCCCTTGGGCAGGGGCATGGGCAGGTTGAGCCTGCTCACTGGTGGGCCTGGACGTAGTCGGTGACCGAGGTGCACGAGGCGGCCTTGGTCTTGGCGCAGACCGCGTCGTAGAAGGCCGCGAGGCCGGCCACGACCGCGGTGTCGGGCGCCGCTCCGCCCGTCTCCTCGCCCAACCCCGCCACGGTCACATCGACACCGGGCAGGGCCGGCACGTCCGCTTTGGCGGCCAGCGCCTTCGCCTGCGCCGGGTCCATCGCCTGACCGCTGATCTGCACACCGCTGGTGGCGAACCCGTCGGTGTCCAGCAGGAACACCTTCGACCCATACCCGTCGCCGAGCTGGGAGAAGTACTGCCCAGCCAGCAGGTAGGTGCCCAGGATGTCCGACCCGTTCGGGGACAGCTTGCCCGGCGTGCCGGCGTAGTTCTTCTCCACCTCGTTGGCGATGTCGCGAGCCTGCTTCAGGCTGCGGCGCAGCCGCGAGTTCTCCGTCGCTCCGGTCGGGGTGAGCTGACCGTCGTAGAGCACGCCGGTGCGGGCGCTGGAGGTGGAGAACACCAACACCTTCAGGTGCCCACCACAGACGGCCACCTGCTCGGCGGCGTCCATCACCATCCGTTCGCGCTGCGTGCTGAACGTCGGCGAGGCCATCGATCCCGACACGTCGAAGGCCACCATCGCGGCGACCGGCTTGTCGTGACAGGTCGCTGCGATCTGCTTGCCCGTGGCCAGATCGCCGGTTGCGGTGCCGGCCTGTCCGCAGGCCGCCAGCACCATCACCGCTCCGGTGACAGCGGCCGCGCCCATGGCCTTCGCCTTCGGCCTCGGTGTGGGGCGCGACATGGTGCCCGGCTTCGGACGCCGAGCGAGGACTCGTTGCTGTTGCTGTTGTGCTCTCACTGGTGAGACTCCGTCCCTGTTTGTTGAGCCCCGGTTGGGCTCGTTGACCGATCCAGATTCGGGCCGGGTCACCACATAAAATGGGGACGGAGTGAGCACCGAACGAGGAGTTCGTGCACGGAATGAGGAGAGGAGTCGACCGGGTGCCAGCCGAGACCTTTGTCGACGACGAACCGCTCTCTGGCCGTGCTGACGACGTCGACCGTGCCGCTCTCGGGGCCGAGCTTGAGATGTGGCGCAAGCGGATGTTTCGCGTGCTGGTCCGCCGTCAAGATCGCTACCCGCTGCTGCACCAGCTGGCGACCGACGCGCCTGAGCCGCCAGCGAGGTGGGCGGTGCGGGACTACACGGCGATCCGCACGTTCCTGACTCAGGCGCTCGACCACGCCGAGCAAATCCAAGGTGGACGCACGTCCCCTGATGCGCTCGGCCCGGCAGTGCTGCGGCGCGTTTTCGGCCTGACCAACGACACGATGAACGCGCCGGTCAAGGAGCGTCAGGAAGCAGCCTCGGCGCTCATCCCGGGCGCGTACACCCACTACGAGATGACCGAGCCGGAAGTACGCGATCCGCAGGTCGAAGCGGTGATTGCCGCCATCTTGTGGTGGCGGCAGGCCCGGCACACAGCCGCGACACCTCAGCCCGGGGCATCCGGTGGGCCGAAGCCGCTGTTCGGCCGCGACGCCGATCTCACCTGGCTTGGGCAGACCCGACTCCGACTCAAAGACACCGGCGGACTGTTCGGAATCTGGGGACTGGAAGGCATCGGCAAGACCGCGCTCGCGGAACGCTTCGCCTGGACAATCGGGCCGGAACGGGTCTCCACCATCCGTGTCGGGCAGCCCGGCCGCTATGCCGAAGACCTCCGCTCCGTCCTCACCAGAGCCGGCCACGCGGTGCCGGACGCCTCACCGGACGAGTACGAAGCCGCCCTGCGTCGCCACGTCGGCAACCTCGGCGCTCTGTGGCTGCTCATTGTCGATGGGGTCACCGAACCCGACGCCGTTGACCGGCTGGGGCTCGACCGAGCGCAGATCCCAGTGCTTGTCGTCGCCGACGAGCGATTCAGCGCTGGCTACACCGACCATCGACCGGACGCCATGCCATGGCGTCACGTCGCGCCGCTCGGCCGCGACGCGAGCCTTGAACTGCTCACCCAACATTTCCCCGGCGCTTCGGAACTCGACAGCGACGACTGGGACAACCTCAGAGGCCTCGCCAGCCTCACCGGCGGCCACACGGCAACCCTCGACGCCATCAGCCGGCTACTACCCGACCTGACCCTGGATGACGTCAATGACCTCCTTACGCAAGTCGGCCGCACGCCTGGACAGAGCCTGGCATCCCTGACTCGCTTCACGGGCGACCGTGAACTCCGTGCCGTCGCCAAGCCCCTGAGCTGGATCATCCGCAAGAAACTGGGTCAGCTGGAGGATGACACGGTTGCGTTGACCCTCTTGACCGTCGTCGTCTCGTGCAGCGAAACAGGTCGCCTTCTCCGAGAGTTCATCGACCCAGTCGTCGCTGACTTGCTCGGGCGCACACCCTGGTCGCGGGAACTAGACATGGCCTGCGACCACCTGGCGCAGATGGGCTTGGCCACGGTCGAAGGCGACGAGGTCTACACGGGAGGACTGGTCTGCCACCTCGCCCGCTACGAGCTTCTCGATGACGTCACCCGCGCCCTGCTCGCCTACGAACGCGTCATGGCGGTGCCAGCCAGCCCGTTCACCCTTGTCCACTACCAGCTCAACTACCGACGCAGGGTGTACGAGATCGCGTCTCAGTACGGACGCGATGCCGAAACCGTACTCGCCGATGCGACCAATAGCCGTTTCGTCATCCTCGACGAGAGCTACTACGCGCACTACACCACGACGCCAGACGGCACTCGCACTGTCACGCTCTACCGGCTTCTCGCGAATGGCCAGCCACTCCGAATGGATGGAATCCGAGACGGGTGGGTGCCCGTGGAGGAGGAAGAGGGCCTCGGGGTGCTTGGCCCTATGATCGACGGAATGTTCGATCAGGTCATGAACGCAACGCTTGACGAAGCCTCTCTCGAAGCGAAGTTTGGCCCCGACCGATCAACGTGGCCGACCACCCCGCTCGAAGCCGTTGACATCATCGACCCGGAACTCGCCGCGAAAGTGCGAAAGATCGAACCAGAGTTGAAGTAGCACCATTCGGCGCGGCGTCTATTCATGGTATAATCCTTGCTGGGCGTTGGATGCGTTTCATCCGTGGATTCTCATCCGCGCGAGCCTCAACAACTCGACTCACCCAATGCCCGCCTTTCCTACAGGCACGGCGAGCGGATCACTCCGCTCGCTTTTTTGGTTACAAAGACCTATTACTCAGTCCTATGATATAGCCTCCCTTCGACGCGGTGCTTGACGGCATCGCGCTTATGCTTTATACCTAAGTCCAGAACATGCACAAACTGACGAGATCTCAGAGACCAGGATTCGCAGGCTTTCAGGGCTTCACGATTGTGGAGCTCTTGGTTGTCATTGTGGTGATCGCGATACTGGCGGCGATCACGGTGGTGGCGTATAACGGGATACAAAGCCGAGCGCAAAGTACTGCGATATTCGCTGCGCTCAACCAGGCCGAGAAGAAGCTAGAATTGTATAGCGTGAGTAACGGGTCCTACCCAAATACGCTCGGCGACGCCGGAGTTGCCAACAGTGGCAACATTACCTACCAATATGTGGCGACGGGAGCAGCCCCATCGACGACATACTGCCTCATGGCGACGCAAGGCAATCTGACCTACAGTGTCCGGAATGCCGATACGACTCCGGTGCAAGGAAGTTGCACTGGAACCTGGATATATTGTGCGGGCGAGCACAACCCTTGCAGCTTCACCGGAACCAGTACAGTGAGATATGGCGCAAATGGAAGCTATATTACAAAGTCGAACGTCTCGGCCTCCATCAACTGTGACAATTCGACATTCGGCAGCGACCCGGCCGTTGGTGTCCTAAAATCCTGCTATTACATGCAGTAAGTCCCCTCCCAACGTAGGACCTCCCAATGTGGATACCCGCCGTGGCAACGCTGGCGCCCGCCCGAGCTGTAGCACATTCTAATTGCCGACCAATACGAATCACGGCATCGAGCGAGGTCGTTTGTCGTCCAACTCGGGCGTCGCTCAAGTCGCGTTACGTGCATTGACTGGATCTCGCTCATGCTCTATATATAGATGCAGATGCACGCGCAACTGATTGACTCGCATTTCGAACGAAATCGGATCCCCCATAACCGGGAGGGCTTCACTATCGTTGAGCTGCTCGTCGTGATCGTTGTAATCGCCATATTGGCGGCGATCACGATCGTTGCCTACAATGGGATCCGCAACCGCGCTGATGCTGCGCGAGCCTCGGCAACAGCTGATCAATTCGCGAAAGTCCTCAAGCTGTACAGCGTCAATAACAACGGTACCTATCCATCGTCAGCGGCATCGCCGACCGGCGAATACTGTCTAGGCAAGCCCGCCGACTTCCCGGCAACAGGTCCGTTCGCGAGCGGACAATGCTTGTACAACCCGGCCAACTACACCGTCTCAGCATCGCAGACGTTGGCGGACTCACTTGCGCCCTACGCCACCATCTCTAGCGGGCAACTGTCGCAGGCACCATTAGGTAGCGAAACTTGGCGGGGTATCCGCTACAGCTACATCCCAGGCATGACCGACTACTACGGCAAGCAAGTTCCGCCCCGGCTTGAGGTGCCCGGCGAGTCTCGGACAGTTGGCCCCGAAGATCTGATTTCTTTGGGTCGACTGAAAGGGAACGTGTGGTGCCAGCTCGTAAGTATTCTGCGGAATTCAAGGACGCGTGTGTGCGGGAGGTGATCGATAAGTCCCGTACGATCGCGAGTGTGGCTCGTGAGCAGGGTGTGGTGGAGCAGACTCTGGGGAATTGGGTGTCGGCGTTCCGGCGGGAACATCCGGTCGCGGAACCGGAATTGAGCGTCTCGGAGCGTACGCGGTTGCGGGAATTGGAACGTGAAGTCCGTGAATTGCGGGCGCAGAATGAATTCCTGGGAAAAGCAACGGCCTTTTTCGCGAAGGAGTACCGGTGAGTGTGAAGTACGCGTTCATCCGGGGCGAAGAAGGCGTCTACCCGATCGCGTCGATGTGCTCGTGGGGCGCGGTGTCGCGCTCGGGGTACTACGCGTGGCGGGATCGGCCGGCCTCGGCCCGGGCCGCCCGCCGCGCGGAGTTGGCGGTGTTGATCGAGTACAGCTTCGCGCAGTCCGACGAGGCCTACGGGTACCGGCGGGTGCACGCGGATCTGATCGCGTGGGGCCACGACGTGGACGACGACACGGTCCGGCGGATCATGCGCGATCTCGGCCTGATCGCGTGCCAGCCCCGGCCGCGTGGCCCGGTCACCACGATCGCCTCCGACGCGGGGGACACCCCGGACCTGGTGCAGCGGGACTTCACCGCCGAGACGCCCGGGGTGAAGCTGGTCGGCGACATCACGTACATCCGCACCTGGCAGGGGTGGCTGTACCTGGCGACGGTGCTGGATTGCTGCACGAAGAAGGTCGTCGGGTATGCGATGGCCGAGCACATGCGCACCTGTCTGGTCACCGACGCCCTCGCGATGGCGCACCGCAACGGGCACATCAGGGCCGGTGTGACGATCATGCACACCGACCGAGGCACCCAGTACACCTCCGACGAATACGCCCGTTTCACCGCCGAGATCGGCGTGCTCCGGTCGGTGGGTCGGACGGGTATTTGTTACGACAATGCGTGGGCGGAATCATTCAATGGCGCGTTGAAGAATGAACTCGTGCACCGCACGCAATACCCGACACGACGCCACGCGATCGTTGACATTACCCGCTGGATCGAGTTACGATACAACACCAGAAGACGCCATTCCGCGCTCGGTTACCGCACCCCGGATCAAGCCGAGAAAGACTGGTACACGGTGAATTCAGCGGCATAGAATAACCGGATAAATCACTGTCCGAATTTCGCCGAGCGGCTCACCGACCGACTGGCCCTGGCAGGCGCACTGGCACCGCCTCAACGACCTCGCCCTCGGACCGCCAGCCGTCGCGGCCTGACCCGACCAACCCGTCCCACCCAGGACCCGACCGGAGACCAAACGGAACAGCCGGACAGACCGGCCGAACTCCGCTGCCCGCCCCGCTCCACGTCGCCATCAAGATCAACTGTCGTCCGAAACGACAATCACGAAATCACCTCGGTGGATCGAGGCTGATGACGAACTGTCGTAGTTGTCGATTCTACAACACTATTGATCCTGCTTGCGGTTTATAATAGAGGGCAAACAGCGTGGAGGATGCCAGCGCATCCAGAGGGTATTGGAGTATGAATGGAAGATATCGGCTCTTAGGAGGCAAGCGAATAGGAGATTGCGGACTGCATGTGCCACGTCGACCCAATTTCAGCGGATTCAAAACCCTGGCATCGCTGGTAGTCGTTGCAGTCATCGCTGCGGGTGGCGTGCTCGCCTCACGCCCTGCCAGTGCAGATGCACCGGTGACCCCACCTGACTCGTGCTTCGCCTTCAGCGCAGGTACGATTACCGACTACTACAATAATGAAGGTAACAACGTCGCCAACCCGGCCTGCCCGAAGGCCATCGCCATTCCTGCGGCTATCGGTGGGGTCGCGGTGACGAGCATTGGGGACTGGGCGTTCCAGAACAACCAGCTGACGTCGGAGACGATTCCGGGTTCGGTGACGAGCATTGGGGACTGGGCGTTCCAGAACAACCAGCTGACGTCGGTGACGATTCCGGGTTCGGTGACGAGCATCGGGGACTTCGCGTTCTCGAGGAATCAGCTGACGTCGCTGACGATCCCAAGCTCGTTGACCAGCATCGGGAGCTATGCGTTCTCCAGCAACCAGCTGACGTCGGTGACGATTCCGGGTTCGGTGACGAGCATCTGGAACAGCGCGTTCGCCAACAACCAGCTGACGTCGGTGACGATTCCGGGTTCGGTGACGAGCATCGGGAACAGCGCGTTCTACAACAACCAGCTGAAATCGGTGGTGATTCCGAATTCGGTGACGAGCATTGGGGACTGGGCGTTCTACGACAACCAACTGAGCTCGGTGTCCCTGTCTGATGGACTGGAAGCAATTGGTCGAGGCGCATTCACTGGCAACAAGCTCACGAACGTGGTACTGCCGGCGTCGCTTCAGGCACTTGGCCCGATCGCCTTTTTCGGGCAGAACCCGTGGGGCGGTGTAGTCGACCGGAGCACCGACCCCGCTCACGACCTATGGAGTAGCGACCCGAGCGTGGTTCAGAGTGTCTACGACTCCATCTGGTACGTGCGTCTCTACACGGCCGATCCGTCCGACCCGCAGGACTTCACGGACAGCATCATGAGTGAAGAGTGGGATGCAGGAGCCGATGACAACGCCAACGGCACCACTCGCGACTCCCTCGGTGGTCAAATCATCAACCCAGCGAGCGTCTCACTGAAGTATGTCGACAGCCACGGCAACCAGCTGCAGCTGCCGCAAGAACTCACTGGCGTCAAAGCGAGTGACGGTTCTGCGCTCACCGACTATTCGGCCAAAGCTTCCGCGATCCTCGCGCCGCTTGATCCAACTGCTCCGACCGCTCAAGAGACCACCGACATGCAGGCGGGCTTCGCCCAGTACTACCGCGCTGGCCAGACCAAGACCTTCACCGCTCCGGCTATCGCCGGCTACGGCACCCCGACGGCGCGGACACTGACCTTGGCTCCAGGGGAGAATGTTGTCACCTTCGTCTACGAGTCGGATGGTGCTGCCGACACGGAGGCGGGTGCGAGTGGACGGCTCGCCGACACGGGTACGGATGTCGTGCCGTGGATTGTTGGGAGCGCTGCCGCCATAGCTGCCGGTGCCGGCGCGCTCTTCGCCCTCCGCCGACGCGATTGATGGCGTGTGACCTCTGTCAGACAGTCTGCTTCTATTGACATTTTCGTACAAATGTGCAATAATGCAAGTATGCGGTTGAGCCAACGGCTCCCGCACGTTCCCTAAGATCGATAGCTCATCATTCAGATGACCAACGCCGGCTGGCGCCTGGTCTGGCTCAAGCCTGTATTGGTCATCTGAACATTGGTGACTCCGCCCATCTCCGGAAAGGGATGTAACAAACGGGAGTTCACCATGAGCACCACCAACAACACGACAGCGATCATCAACGGCCAGGCCTGCCGTCGTCACATCAACCCTAGCGGGTCGATGGGCGGCTGGGTGTCCGAGACCGCGTACGTGGCCCCGACCGCGTACATCGGACCGGCAGCGGTGGTCCTGGACGCAGCTCGGGTTACCGGCAACTCCCGAGTTCTCGACAGCGCCCAAGTCTGCGACGACGCTTGGATCTCCGGCAACGCCTGGATCTCTGACGACGCGAGGATCTCCGGCAACGCATGGGTTTCCGACGACGCCTGGATCTTCGGCAACGCGAGGATCGCCGGCAACGCCAGGATCTCTGGTAACGCCAGGGTCTCTGGCCGTGCCAGTGTCTCCGGCAACGCCCGAGTTCGGAATTGCGCCCAGGTCTTCGGCCAGGCACGCATTTCCGGGAGCGCCCGCATCTCGGGTTACGCGCAGATCTTCGGCAACGCCCTGATTACCGAACACGCCAAGGTCTCCGGCTACGCCAGAGTTCGCGGCTATGCGGAAGTCTCCGGGCGCGCGCGAGTGCGGGGCATGGCAGACGTCTGTGACTTCGCCAGAGTCTATGGCAGAGCGAAGATCACGCGCCACGAGCGCATCTGGAACAAGACGCTCGTCAATCGCTGACCACACGTCCTGCTCCCTCACCGCCTGGTGGGGGAGCAGGGACAAACTCTTCAAGCCACCGAAGCCCGCTCGAGCACTCGAGCCCGCCTCGGTCGTCTGAACCCAGATAACCCTGCCCGTCTCCAGATGAGACGACACACGGAAGCAGTAGTGCCGTGAGCACCACCAACAACAAGAACGTTGAGCGCGACAGCGACGATCAGTCGGCCGCCTCGGAACCCGGCGAGACACCTGGTGAGCCGCTGATCATCTACGGAAATGCTCGGGTCTATGGCGACGCTTGGATCTATGGCGACGCTGAGGTCTTCGAGGTCTCCGGCTTTACCAAGGTCCTCGGCGATGCTGACCCGCTTGAGAAGGCGAGGCAGCGGCGGCGGAACGAACGCTTCGTCTCCGTCCTGATGCAACTCATCGCCATGCTGTTCGGAGCGGTCTCCGGGATCATCGTGTGGCTGCTCTGCATCTTGGCTCAGGTTGGCGGGGGCACCCCCCTCGTGGCCTGTTTTCTGACCGCGGTCGTCGCTAGTTCCGTCGTGGCGTATTCGACGCGGCGCTGACCCCCATCCGCGCGGTCGGAAGCCACCTCGGCGACCGTCCGGACCATGAGAACCCCGGGTTCTCGGTCCGGCGGTCGCCGCAACAACACACTCTTCAAGCCACCGAAGCTTGCTCGAGGTATCGAGCCCGCCTCGGTCGTCTGAACATGGGTGACCCCGCACACCTCCGGCCGAGGTGATGACGAACGGGAGTTCACCATGGACACGACCAAGCACATCGCATCGCGACGCATCTGGGGCCGATGCTACCGACAGCATGTCAATCCTGACGGAACTATCGGCGGCTGGGTCGCTCAGACGGCACGCGTCGCTTCGACGGCGTACGTCGGCCCAGATGCGCTCGTCTTCGACCACGCCGAGGTCCACGGCTATGCGTCTGTGTCGGGCCATGCCCGTGTCGGTTGCTACGCCTTGGTCCGCGAGTTTGCCATCATCGACGATTTCGCGCGGATCGGTGGCAGTGCCGTAGTTGGTGGCTACGCGTTGATCACGGATCACGCCCGCATCCGCGGCACTGCCCTGGTGCGCGGCAGCGCGAAGATCACTGGCCGAACTGTGATGACCGCTGGCGCCATGCTGGAAGGAATCCTTCTGTCATAGCCAACCTCGGGCGACCGCCCGGACCATGAGACCCTCGGGTTCTCGGGCCGGCGGTCGCCGTACACAACCCTTCAAGCAACCGAAGCTTGCTCGAGCCGTCGAGCGCGCCTCGGTCGCCTGAAGATTGGTGACCCCGCCCATCCCCGGAAGGGATGCATGGAACGGGAGTTCACCCATGGACACGACCAATGACGACAAAAGTGAGCGCGTGCCTGCTGCCAAGTCCCCAGACGACTGGATGGCCAAACTCATCTTGCTGGTGCCTCCGGCTGCCCGTGTCGAGGGAATCGGCAAGGTGACGATAGACGAGCGCCTCATCCCCGGGCTGCTTGAGTGCCTCGACGACCGCGGCGTCGACGGCGAGTAGCCCACATCCCGCTGTGACCGCCCGGACCTTGAGAACCCTCGTGTTCTCGGTCCGGCGGTCGCCGCACAAACATCTCGTTTCAAGCCACCGAAGCCCGCTCGAACGCTCGAGCCCGCCTCGGTCGCCTGAACCCAGACAACCCTGCCCGTCTCCAGACGAGACGACACACGGAAGCAGTATTGCCGTGAGCACCAACAAGAAGATCAAGATCATCAACGGCCAGACCTGCCGGCGTCACGTCAACCCTGACGGGTCGATGGGCGGCTGGGTGTCCGAGACCGCGTACGTGGCCCCGACCGCGAACGTGGCGGCAAAAGCGATGGTCCTGGACACCGCCAGGATCTTCGGCAACGCCAGGATCTTCGACAACGCCTGGGTCTTCGGCGAGGCGCAGGTCTACGACGAGGCTTGGGTCTTCAGCGGGGCTCGGGTCTCCGGCAAGGCACGGGTCTACGAGCACGCCACGATCTGCGGCTGTGCCACGCTCCGCGAGAACCCGCGGATCTATGGCAATGCGCAAATCTCCGGTCATGCTGAGATCTCGGGCAATGCCAACGTCTGCGACGACGCCGTTGTCTCCGATAACTGCAAGGTCGGAGACTGGGCACTGGTCGCCGGTAACGCAAGACTCGCCGGCAATGTGCTGGTCATCAGCCACGCCCAGGTCACCGACGACGCCTGTCTATATGACCAGGTCGTCGTCTGCGGCCGCAGCCGCGTCTCGGGCGCCACCCGCATCTCCGGTACAGCCTTGGTCTATTGACCACTTCCTTGCACTCTCGCGACGTTGCGAGAGTGCAAGGACACACCAAACCGTCGCACCCCGACCAATCCCCTCGAAGAGCCCTGCGGCTCGTCGACGGCGTTGGCTGCCGCTCCGAGCAGCCTCATCCATCACGGAAAGGAAGCTCGTCATGAGCGACAGCAGTACGTTGACTACCCGTCCGCACGGACGGTGCGAACTCGAGGGCGACTCATTCGCCACGATCGATGGCTGGCTCTGCCGGCGCCACATCAACCCTGACGGGACGATCGGCGGGTGGGTGGCTGAGACCGCGTACGTGGCTGAGACCGCGTACGTTGGACGGCAGGCCGTGGTGCTCGGCCACGCGTACGTCGCGGACAACGCCAAGGTCCTGGGTCACGCCCGCGTGACGGACGACGCCCAGATCAGCGGCAACTCCAAGGTCCTGGCCCATGCGCAGATTCTCGATCGTGCCGCAGTGATGTGGAACGCTCGGATCTCGGGCCACGCGATCATCGCTGGCTCTGCTCAGATCTTCGGCGTCGCGGTCGTCACTGACCACGCGTACGTTGGAGACAACGCCATGGTGTCTGGGCGGTCCCACATTGGGCACTGCGCCCATGTCATGGGCCACGACCGAGTTGCCGGCAGCGCACGCATCTTCGCTCGCCCGGCTACGGGCAGACGGAGGCCACGCTGAATACGGCCGTCCTCGTCTAGCCCTGACACCAGGGCTAGACGAGGCGACCACACAGCAATAGGCCCGCTCAGTGCGGGAACGCGAAGAAACCAGTGGACCACCACTGCGCAGTCTTCCGTTCCTGCACTGGCGGGCTATTTCATTTGTCTCGTACCGGCGCCAACACTTGACGTGATTGGGCTTATGCTTTATATATACGTCCAGAATATGCACGACCCTCACCACAAGCACCAGTCATTACGGCGACGCATATACCGTTTGCTGTTGAGAGGGCCCTCAGGCGTTGTCGGCAGTCGTGAACGTCTACGAGGGTTCACGATCGTCGAGTTGCTCGTCGTGATCATCGTGATCGCTATTCTCGCCGCGATAACTGTGGTCGCCTACAACGGGGTGCGAGACCGTGCGGTCGACGCGCAAAAGGCGTCCATCGCGTCCACGGTGCAAAAGTCACTCGAGAATTTCTACACCCTCAATAGCCGCTACCCGGCGTCTGACGAGATGGGGAGCGAAGCTGACCTTTCGCAGATCGGACTCCACCAAGCGGATGTGGTGCCGGCAGGCTGTGCGCAGAGCAGGGGCATCCCGCTTGGAAATGCAGCCACGTCGACAACCTGTGGGTTCACCTACCTCGCCGAGCCTAATCCGGACGGTTCGGGGTTCCAGTGTATGAAGCCAACTGCGTGTCGTTTCTATCAGTTGAGCTATTGGTCAAAAGTACAAGGCAAGGCGATCACGATTCGGCATGGACAGTAGCGGGCGCGCTTCCTATCGGCGTTGCCGGTGAGACATGGCCAGTATTGCGAGATATGAAAATGGGCGGGATGCCGCGCAGTTGACTGCACGACATCCCACCTTGGTGGGTCTCAGGACGTAGCTTCGGTTCCGGCGATGATCCGCGTCTCGGTGGGCTGCCTGGCAGTCCAGATGAGATCGACGCTGTAGATCGCGGCGCTGAAGTAGTCATCGAAGCTGCGCCGATGGACGGGCCAGTTGAGGCCGCCCACAGTGCGGTGCTCGACCTCGTAGGTCTTCTTGCTGAGGATGAACCTGGCGAAGTCCTCCGGCACGTCTTCGATCTCGTCGTCTTCGGTCGGTGGTCCGACCAGTACGACGTCGCCGCCGATCAGCGCCTGCATGCGCAGCAGCGGGTTGTGAAGCCAGACCAGCTGGGTGGCGCGCTCGTTGATAGCGGAGCGCGGGTATCGCCAGCCGGTGTTGACGATCAACATCATCTGTGGTGTGTCCAGAGCGATGGTGTCGACGAGGCCGTGGACGGCCCGGCGGTAGTCGCCGATCCCGTTGTACCGGTCTCGGTAGATCGGAAGCTTCGAGTCCTGAGGGATGTAGATGCCTACTGTGGCCATGGTTGGTCACCTTCCGCTCGTGGGTGTGGTCCCGCGCCGGTTGGCAGGGGAGTTCCACCCGCGAACGGGCAGGCATGCTTAGGGGAAGCAGCAGGCAGGGCCCCGGGAGCGCAACGATGTGGCGCTCAACCGGGAACCCCACCCACTGGTGCGATCTCCTACGAGCTAGCCGCTTTGGCCGGCGAGGTCGATCGCGTCGAAGGGGCCTTACCCTTCGGGGTGCCTTCGTCGCTGAAGATGGCGGCGATGGCTTTCTGGCGGGTCTGAGCTTCACGCTCGATCTCCGCCCTCACCTTCTCGGCCTTGGTGAGCACTGCCGGATCGCTCTTCATGGTTTCGATCCAGTGCTCCAAGGCCAGGCGGATCTCCTCGGTGGCGCTGCGGCCGGTCAGCTGGGCGATGACGTCCAGTTGGGCTCGCAGGTCCTCGGTGATCCTCACGGCCAGCGTTTTCAGCTGGCTCTGGGTTCCCGCCGTCGCGGGAGTTGCGGGCTCACTCATGTGAGCTACCTCCTCGGTGAGTTGCGGCCGACGAACCCGGATGGTTCATCAAGGAAAGGCCGCAGGACAGCGACGAGGCAGAAGGCGAAGTCAGCGTGGTGGGTGCCCCAAGAGAGTCAGGGATATGCGTGGAATACAGGCGATAAGGTGCTGCTGACTTCGCTCAGCACTTAGTTATAAGGAAAGTGCTGACAAAAGTCAACACAAATATACCGGGCTACGCGATGCACGCCCGGAAAAAGAGCAAATAACAGAGGTCGGCGATGGGTGTCTCGGCGGTGTGAAAAAGACAACGACCTCAGCCGTGCATACGTGTGCACATCTCGATCTACCAGTCCTGTTGGCCTACGGTTGTTCGTTGATCCGCTCTGGTGCGCCCCAGTGCCTCGGGGCCCACATGGTCTTGTCCCATGGGAACTTGCTCATATCAAAAGGTGACGAGGTGGAGCGACCCTCGTAAGCGTTGAGGGCGGCATACTTCTTGTACAGATCGCCACTGCTTGACCACGGATCGACACCGAGGAACGCCTTCTCATAGAACCCAGGCTCGGCATTGAAGGCGTGAACAAAGTTGTTCGAGTCGGTGCAGACCATTCCGTACTTCTGGATAGCCTTGATGACCATCCGCAGGAACGGCGGGTACGGCCCTTGGTCTGATAAGTCGAGCGTGTTAGGCAGCGTCGCCCACTGGCCATGGATCGGCACTTCGTCGGACGGGTTGGCTGTGTCTCCGTCACCGCCCTTAGCTGGCCACGAGGGGCCGACCGTGGTGTAGCGCACGCCGTTCTGGTCAATGGCCTCACCAGTGCTGGTTGGCACGGCCAGGTTGGCGCACGTCCACGCGATGGCGTGGTCGATCTCGCCCCGGCGTGACCCAGCGACGTCGATCCAGCCCAGCCAGTTGTGCATGCCTACCACGGAGCTCTGCCCGACTTGACACTGTGTGGTGTAGGCGTCGGTCGTTGTGGTGCCGGTTCGGTAGGTGCCGGTGGGCCAGCCGTTTACGAATGGGTCCGGATGGAATACGGAGTAGGCGTTGGCCGAGCATGTGTATTGGTTGACGAACCCTGACTGCGGGTGCACCGCGTAATACTCGCGGATGATCCCCGTGCCGATGTCGATCAGCGCGAGCGCAGAGTCTTGGCCGTTTTGCATCGTGGTGGAGTCAACCCACGCCGGCAGCGGCACCGGCTGCTGCATCAGCTGCTTGCCCGCTAGGTCGGTACTTACCGGACTGCTATATGAGGTCGGGTTGAGGACTTGGTAGGGCGTGTCGTCGAGCCGTGAGTCGATGAACACCGGATGGATCGGATGGGTATTTGCGACGGAGGTGTTGAGTGAAGTCGAGCCGTACCCAGAGCCGTAGTTAATGTGTGTCGAGACCCAGGTAGCTTGCGCTGCGCTATTGGTCGCGAGCGGCATCGCAGAAACATCACGTTGCCAGATGGAGCCACGACCGATGAATGGATCGAACGGTGACTGGCGAAGCGTCATTGCGTCAAGTCCCGTCGGGAATCGCCAACCACTCCCATTCCACGTTTTCGGAATGCTGTCCGTCCATTGGTTGCGCGCGGAACTCCAGTGTCGAATAGGACAATGGATTCGCATTAGAACGCAACCTTGCTGATCTTGAGATTCTTGATGGACGCAGCACAGTTGGACTTCCCGTTGGGGGACATCCTCAGGCAGACCTGCTTGTTTTGGGCAGGTACACTTGCCAGGCTGTATACAAGTACATGGTTCAGTGGGTCAGTGACGGTTAGCGTTTGTTGGTATAGAAGCATCTTCCAGTGCCCATTGGCGTTTACTGTGAGCGGATCTCCGGACTGGGACATGACGGTTGCATTCGTAAGGTTGACGGCGCTGTTTCCTGTGCAAGCGATCCAGAGGCCGAACCCAGGGTTGCACCAGAGCCCTAGTCCGACGCCGGTGCCGACCGACGAGCCTGCGTTGGAGACGAGGTCGAATTCGACTTGAATGTTCTGGGCGGATTGTGAGCCATTTTGTACAAGGGTTGTCCATCCGCCGGCTGTTCCGCCAACAAAGACGACTGCTCCCGCGCCGTCTGTGTTCCAAACGGCGCCGCTACCTGCAGTCCACGCTTCAGGCATACCGCCAAGCCCGACATCTGTTGTCCGGCCGATTAGCGGCCCGGCCGCTCCTGTGAAAGTGTCCGAGGTCAAAACGCTAGTCAGCGCCGGGTTCGTATCGGGAAAGTCGTGATTGAACGTGGTGATTCCCGATGCCAGCACATACCCCGACTGCGCAACTGGGGTGATCACGACGGTGCGCGGGAACGTCCCAGAGGTGCTCACTGTGGAGCCTTGCGCCATCGTTGCGCCGATCCCGCCGCCGCCCGACGTCCAGACGTAATCGACACCGACGACGCCTGAAGGGACGGTGAACTGCGACGTAGCGTCGTTCCAGGTTGGGACCGGTGGATTCACCGGAACGGCTGCGATCACTTCGTTGGTATCGAGCCACAGCACCGGCACGCCGTAGCGCGTGGTGTCGGCTGGTGCGGTGTCGGAAGCCACCAGCACGTAGCCATTCGTCGTGGCGATCGTTTCAGCAAGCTGGCTGGCACTGAGCCTGCTCGGCACCTGAGCATCTGGTAGTAGTCCCGACCCGTCGAGCGTGGCGACGCCGGAGGCGACACCCATCTGCGCAGCGGGGATGGCGGCATCTGCCTTCGCACCCTGCGCTGCAGTGGCGTAGGTAGCCGAGAGCGAGGTATCGCTCAGCCGGGTTGGGAGTTGAGCGTCGGGAACAGTGCCGTCGCTGCCGAGAGTCGCGATGCCATCTGCTTGGCCAGCGGTGGCAAGCTTGGCTGCCGAGACCGAGGCATCAGCGATGGCGGCGTTGGTCACGGAGTTGGGCTTCAGCTGGGGTGCGCCGACGGAGTTGGCCTTCAGCGTGCCGTCGCCGTTATGCGACTGGGTCAAGAAGTCGTTGAGAACGTCACCCCAGGTGCCGTTGTCGCCGCCGACGGATGGAAGCCGAGTCATGACGCGTCTCCGTGGCTCGGATACGGTCCGGCGCCATAGCGTGTCGATGGTGGCAGCGCTCGCTGTTGTTCCTTCCTTCTATTCCCCATTCACTGAATTCCCTTTGGTGGCACGCATCATGAGCGAGCCGTTAGTGCTTTTGCTTCATTTTAGATCAAACATGGGCCACGTGTCATTGTAGAATTGTCAACAGTTGCGGCGGCCTACTTGCCATAGCCGGATGAGCCATAGCCTGGCCCGCCGCTCGGAGCCTTCCTGTTGATGCGATCCATACCCTGCAGCGCGCCAAGCACCATCCTGCCGCCAACAAGTAGAAGCAACCCGATGCCGACTGCCTTGAGGAATTCGGCTCGGTTCATCTCGCGATCGAAGAGCGCTGGCCGTGGAAATACCATTACTCGGCATCCCGGTTCTTGGTGTCACCGGCCTCGGTAGATGCGGCTCCGCGAAGCTCACGGATTGACTGCGCGATACTTCGACTGAGTTGCGGGAGCTTCCTACCACCAAACAGCAGAAGGAGCACTGCCAATATTACGAGTAGTTCAGGTAGTTTAAGTTCCGGCACACTGTTTGCCCCCTGTATTAATTACTATGTCTACTTATACTACGAATCTGCAGGGGATTTCAATAGGAACGGGCTGTCGCAGGCTTGGGCTGCCGTGACGCGGCCGGGCGTGCGGCACTTACGTGGATGGCAAGCCAAGCTTGTCGAAGAAGGCGCGGTTGCGCCTCGGCCTCGCTGCGGTCGTTGTTATCTGAGCTGCTCGAGTACGTCGCCTGGTGCGATGCCGAGGTGTCGTTCCAGGTCTGCGGCTGAGTGGTCACGGAGGAATTCGGCGAACTTGTTGGTGACTGCCGCCATGTATTCCTCGGCTGTCTTGCGGGAGATGAAGAGCCGGTCGGCGATGGACTGGAACGGCTCGCCACGTGCGCGGGCGGAGAGCACTTGTCGTTGCCGTCCGGACAGTGTGGGTAGCTCTCCGCGTCGTTCGGCGAGTTCGGCGAGGCCTACGAGTGCTTGGGTGATGACGACCTCGCCGTTGGCGACGGCGATGATGGCGTCTTCGAGCGCCGAGATGGGTTCAGCTTTGTGCACGACCCCGGAGGCGCCGGCGGCCAGACACGCGACCAGGACAGCACGGCGCCGCTCGTTGGTGTAGATCAGAACGCGGTGCCCGGCAGCGAGCAGTTCGCGGATGGCGGCGGCGCCTTGGATGACTCCGGGCCGCCCGGTGCCGGTGAGTACGAGATCGAGGAGAACCATATCGACCTCGATGTGAGCGGTGAGGAACTCACCGATGTCGGGGTAGCTATCGACGACGTCGACGTGGTCGAGTAGGACGGGCAGGCCACGGCGGATGACGGTGTCGTCATCAATGGACGCGACACGGATCCGGCGTGCGGGTTCGTGGTCGACGGGCTCAGGCGTCATACGGCCGCCCCCCGGATCGTGATGGTGGTACCGACGCCGGGAACCGAGTGCACATGGCTGGTGATGCACTGCTCGGCGAGTGCCTGCCCGGCGACCTGGCTCAGTCCGTAGCCGAAAGGCGTGGACGCAGGATCGAAACCTCTGCCGTTGTCCCGGATAGTCAATTCCCACTCGTGGTCAGCGGGTTCGTAGTCGGCGTGCACGACGACGCTGGTGTCGGGTCCGGCGTGGCGTCGTACGTTGTGGAGCACGGTTGCCGTCGCCGCGGTCACCGCCTCCGCGGAGATGGCGGTCACTGCGACGCCGTCGGCGAGTTGGATGAGCAGTTCGATGGGCAGATCCGTGAAGCTGGCGGTGCCGGCCTGGATCGCGTCGGTCAGCAGACGAGTCTGTCGGCCGGCAACGCGCCCGTCGTCGGTGGGGCCGGGTTGGTCGGCGAGATAGGCGCGGATCCGGTTGGCTTCGGCCACGGCCTGGGCACGCACGGTCTCGGCGAGTTGCGGATCGAGGTCGGGATCGGCCAGGTACCGCAGCAGGCTTGCCGGGTCGTGCAGTAACCGTCTGCTGCGTTCGACTTCCAGGCGGCGGGTGGCCTCGACCGCGGTGTTGCGGGCGTCGTCGGCATCGGTTCCGAAGCGGCGAGCGACGCTGGCCATCGTGCGGCAGAGTATCCCGAACACGCCGTAGGTCAGGGTGTTGCTCAACACGGTCGCCAGTTCGGCTCCGTGACCGACTGCGGGCAGGCTGACCACCAGGTAGCTCGCGGCGATGGCCGAGGTCATCAGGAATATTGCGCGGCGCCGAGGGCTCCCTGTGGCCACGCTCATTACCGCGCTGGCAGCGAAGGCTGGCGCCCAGCCGACCCAGGTGCCGACTAAGTCGTTGTCGGGCACGTACCAGGGCTGAGCCAGCAGACACACCAGCGCGACAACGCCGTCGAGCAGCGGCCATCCGGGTGTGTAGTAGCGGCGTCGGCGGATGATCGTCGCGAGCAGCGCGGCGGACTCGAGCGCAACCAACACAAGCAGTAACGCGTTGAGCCACGGCCGAGTGGAGCGTTCTAGGGCGGTCGGAACGGCGGGCACCATGATCGCGAGCGTGCCGAGCCGCCATGCCACGACGGTGACGACCGCACCGATTTCCGCCCCAGCGCGGGTCGTCGGGAGGGAGGCCTGGCCAGCGCGCCACCGTCTCCACAAGCCCGCGAGCCGGGATATCCGGCGGTGTGGGTGGGCGGTGTCTTGCTGGGCGTTCACCTGCTCTCCTCGCGGATCGTGCGTGCGGGCGCGACAGTGCACCGTAGCCTGCCACTACGCACAGCCTTGCCGGATCCCGGAAGATCCCGGGTACCGCGTCGTCACCCGGCCTCATAATCTCGACGGGACGGCCGAGCCAACAGCCGCTCTCACCTAGCGCGGAAAGGGTCAGCCAGTGACGACACGAGCAACCGCCGCCACTCGCGCGGGACCCTCCTCGTCTACGGCGACGTGGCCTCGGTCAGCAACGTGAGCGGATCGACGTCGAGCATCGCGGCCAGTCGCTCCACCGAGCGCAGGGTCAGGTTTCGCTCGCCACGCTCCACGCCGCCCATGTAGGTCCGGTGCACGCCCAGGACCTCGGCAAACGCCTCCTGGGACAGGCCGCGCTCCTCGCGGAAACGGCGCAGATTGCGCCCGAACCGCCGCTGTAGCTCGCCCTCCACGACAACCAGCGTCTGGGTGTGCTACTCATTGGTCTACAGACTTATGAGTAGCAGGCGGCCGAAGGCTCCACTTGGGCCTGGGGGCGATCCGGCGACAACTTACAAGGCCAACGACAAGGGATGGGGTAATGAGTGCTGCTCGACGCAAATGGATAACGGTGGCCATGTGCGGCGCCGTGCTCGCGGCCATGGCCGGTTGCTCGTCCTCGCCGACCACGGGTCCGGAAGCCAGCTCCGACACCGTATCTAGCTCGAACGCGTCGACGCCTACGCCGTCGGCGACCAGCCCGTCGATCACCGAGGGCTCGGATGACAGCGCCTCCGCGTCATCGTCCGGATCGGCGCCGTCTGCGTCGGGCTTGTCAGTGTCGGGATCGGTCCCGTACCGGACCACGGAGGGTTACACGTTCACGCTGGGTGTTCAGTACTCGGCTGGTCCCGGTATGCAGGACGTGGGCAGTAACCCGCCCGGCAAGACTGACATCGCCTTCGCGGGCGCGACGTTCTCCGGGACCATCACGGACACAACCGAAGGTGGCCGATCCATTCCCAGCTCAGCTATCGGCGGCGGGGACTTCGCGGCCATCTCATTGGTGGCCCTCTATCCCGCAACGTCCGCTGCCTGCAAGCTTGTGGCGGGCGGCGGGGGCTTCGCCGATGTCGCGGGTGCCGGGTACGGCATGGCTGGTGGAGCCGCCAATAGTCACACCTGCTACGTGGTCATTCAGCCCGTACTCGGCATGCCCGCAGCAAACGGCGACCTCGGCGGCACGATCATGAGCGGCACACCCGTCACGTACACGTTCAACTCGCTCGCTGTTGCCGCAACGATCGACAACGACGCAGTGGTCAAAGCCGTACCGGAGAGTTCAGCTGCAGAGCTGGCGTCGTCCCTGAACGATCCGCTCGGCTACGGCCTGCTCGACTTCAAGGGTGCGCTCACCCCGACGGACGGTGCCCAATGCTCCTACCCGGCCCCGGCTGTCGGGTACGGATCGGAGGGTCGAGTTGTCGTCATCCAAAGCGCCACAACAAGCGCCCTCACCACCTGCTAGCCATAGGACGACCGAAGGAAGCCCGATGACCAACCCCAATCCACTGACCGAGCCGAAGAAGAAGCCGAGCCGCGCAAAGAACGTCCGTGATGGTCTATTCCTGATCGTCATCGGAGCGGTCGGCTTCATCCTGTTCCTGGTCATCAACTCGGCGGCGCACATTCGGATCCTCCCGCTAGCTGGGATCGCGATCCTCGTCATGCTCGCGGGTGTGGCCGCGATCGTCTTCGCGTTCAGCAAGACCGACACCAAGTAGCCGCCCACCTGACCCAGATCAGCTCGGTAGATCGGAGGAACCGATGGGCTTGTTCTCCCAACGTGCGAACCAGAAGAAGACGGCGCCGCTCACGGCTGAGGTCGGGCCCTGGCTGGCCCGTGCCCGCGCGGAGCTACCAGCCCTGAGCGAGTCGCACCTGATGTTCCTGGCCGGCCTGCACACGACCCTGGCTGCGCAGACGATCCTGGCGGGTGCCCAAACCAGCATTCTGGGTGAGGGCAAGCAGGCGTCGGTCGCGAAGTTCATGAGCAACCGGGACTCGATCCTGCGCTTCGAAGGCTTCGGCTCCTCCGGTCAGCTGACCCTGGGCACCCCAGGCAATGTGCTCGACTACAAGACCGATTGGAGCCTGCGGTACTCGATTGGCGCCTCCACCAGCGAGATCACCGTCTCTGACTACCGCACCTGGAACGACGACATCGCGAACTACGCGCGGCTCGACAAGGTGCGAACTTTGCTGGCCGACACGATCGCGCACGGTCCCGACTGGGTCGTCAGCGACGGTTACCCCCGCGCCGCCGACCACCTCACCGCCATCCGCCGCGACCGCGAGTTCTCGCCGCTGGCCCACGACTACTGCGACCCGCAGCACGCCACCACGCTGGCGCCGGTCCGGGTGAACTGTATGGCGAAAATCCTCGCGACCGCCGCGGAAGACCTCGGGTACTTCATCTCGACCGACAGAGCGTCCGGCGAATGGCTGATTCGCCTCGCGCCCGACGGCAACCGTGAGCTCGGCGTCGTCCGAGTGCGCGCGGTGGACGACGAGCATTCCGAATTCGACTTCCCGCAGACCACCGCGTTGGCCCCGATCGAAGCCCAACGCGTACGCCGGCGCGGCCTACGGCTGCTGCAATCACTGGTCGTCGACCTCGAGGAAGACATTCCAGCGATCGTTGCCGCCAACGACACCATCGCGGCGATCGCTCGCGCGTCCGAGGATCCCACTACGTGGGTGCAGGCCTGGACCGATCAGACGCTCAGCCCGCAGTGGACGGTCACGCCCGGCGCGGTGATCCCAGTCGCGGTCGTCATCACCGGCCGAGACGGCGGGCCGATGCTCAACCGGATCGTGGCCGGCGCCAGCTCGGTCGCCCTGCGCCGTCGCACCTTCACCCGCGGCATGACCCGTAAGAGCCGACAGGACGGGCGAGTGGTGATCGCCCGCAACGCCGCGATCCTCACCGGCGCCGACGGGTCATACCAGCCCTTCCTGCGCTACGTCTCCACACCAGACGCCAGGGAGGCCACCGTCGCCGTCGCTGCCAGTGATCTGCCCATGTTCTGGGAGGTCTTCCACGGCGACCGTGGGAGCGAGCAGGCCACGACCACGCTCCTGCTCACCACCGGTCTCGGCACCACCGACAACACCGTCGTCTACGGCAACGAGCTGATGGCCTACCTCGACGCCTTCTGCTCCCTCGCAATCGCGAACGGCCGAGCAGCGACGTTCCAGACCATCGGCCTGCGCGTGCCAGGCGCGGTCTGACCGGGATCGGCCAGCTCAGCCAAGGGCCGGTCCAGCGCGGCGCAAGTCCTCCAACGTCACAGCGGCCTGCGCGGCCACCTACCGTTGTTGCTCGGCCTCTTCGGCCACGCGCTCAGCTCGCTCGCGGAAGTCCATCCCGATCACCCGGCCGGCACGCCGGCGACGCGACGAGCGACCCATTCGATGAACGGCTCAGGCTGGACGGGGAACGCGATCTGAAGCCCGTGGTGCCGGTTGAACGTCAAATCGGCCAGCGGGTCGTTGAGATGGGTGCCGGAGGCGGCCCTGACGGTGAGCATGCGGCTGATGGTGTCCGGCCGCACTGGAATGGTCTGGAACGAGTCGGCCGTCAATTGGCTGCCGGTGGTCCACGCCGATTGCGTGTCGCCTGGATTCCGAGACCGCCGACCCTCCGACCGCAGTGCGTTACGGAACCGCTCACCAGCGGTTGGGTTGTGGAAGCCGACTTGCTGGTGCAGCATCCACTGACCGGACGTGGTCAGGAAGACACCGTAGGCATCGTCAATCAACCACTCGTCCGAGGCCGGGACAAAGCGACTCCAGCCGCTCACCTTCGACATCAGGGTGCCGACCGGCGTGGTGGCCAGGCGGTGTGCCTGCGCGTACGCGGCGGTCTCGGCTGCGGCCTGGGCGAGCGCCTGCTTGGCGCCCACCCGGAGGTCGTTCTCCTGGGCTGTCGCGGCGTGGGCGCTATCGGCGGCCTGATGGCGCAACGCATCGACTCGATCGGCAAAGTTCACTGCCCGGTGATATTGCTGTCCGCGGGCGTGAAGAACCCGGCATCTCACGGGTTCCCCCAAGATCCCCGGGCTCGACTACTCGATGCTGCCCGGACGACTTACGCACGGGAGAGGTAGTGCACAGATCGTTGTGGGGATGCCCGAGATATATCGTGCGATCGTGAGCCTTGAAGACGCCGCTCGTCGGTTGGCTGCGGAACAGCGGAGCAAGAACGTTGTGTCGGCGACGGCAGCCGAGGCGAGCCAACGGCGTATGACCACTCCATCGCACGAGGCCCTTGAGTTCGTGAGCTTCTGCGACAAACACGACGTTGCGCCGGTTCCGATCGTGAGTGGCTTCCGACAGAACTGGCGCGGCAAGAGTGTCGAGATCATCGGCGGGCGAGGCTGGCCCCTTGACGTCGATTTCTACGACGTAAGGCCCCGGACTGGCCTGTGCGTGCTGGAGGACGGCACGCTGGTCATCGTGCGCGGTGAGAACCCCTATCGCCTGGGAGAGCCCGCCGATCCCGAGAACCTTCCCTACTGGGTTAGACCGTGGCTGGGCTCGCTCGCGGACATCCTCGCGAAGGCGGCGAGCAACATCTTGATCAAGAAGGAGAACGGCACGCTGCGTCCGCCGTATTAGATCGATAGCGAGGGCGCCCACCGACCGTGGCCCTTGGAACCGACATGCATCCTGCTTCGACTCGAGATGCGGGCCCGACGAGGGGAGTGCCCGCGTTGGTGGTCCTGATCCCTGCCCTCGTGGCGTGGGCTCTAGGCTGAGCCATAGGTCCGTCAGAGCAGCGCGGCCCATGTCCGTCTGTCAGCCATTAGCCCAGCCAGGTGAGCACCGATCATGAGCAGTGATCTATCCGCGTCGGACTCGTCGTCGCCAAGCGGATACGACGCGATCATGGCACTACTGGGTTCTGATGAGGATGGCGTGGTGCTGGTGCCCCGCGAACCGGATTGGATCGATGCCTGGCTAACCGAGCAGCTCAAAGACGACCCTGTGGATGCGTCTGTGGACGGTGAGCATTCTGCCGCCACGGCTCCGACCGCGGTGCGGTTCCTTGACCAGCTCGAGGAGCCGCCACTCGACTTGCTGCAGCGACTGACGGGTGTCAAACGCGTCTCCCTGTCCCCGGATGACGGATCGACCGACGGCTACCCGCGTTTTCGGCCCTGGCGGCTCCGGCACGCTATGCAGGGTCTGCACCACGGAGTGCTGGTTCTCCCGTGGTTCCTTGCGGCCCGACTGGTCCATGCAGCTCGCCTGGAAGGGTTGAGGATTGAAATCCTGCCCGTGGGGGTGGGGTCACCCGACGTGCCGGGTGTGGTGGAGTTGAGGACGCTGGGGCTGCCGGAGTCGGTGATCACGGAGCTAGCGGAACACGGCGTCACGACAGTCGATGACGTACGTGCAATGACTAGGACGGCGGTCAGCTCACTCGGCTTCCCTTCAAGGGCCTTGATGGCTGTCCACCGTCTGCGCGGACGAACCAACATGGCCCCTGGTCCACAGCCGGAGCGAGAGGCGCGCGATTTCACCCTCGACCCGTTCAGTCTTCTGGCTCCTACGATGACTGAGAGTCTCCGTGGCGCTGCACAGGCCGAACTGGAGCGCCGAGTCGAAGCGCGGCTGCCGGCTCCTATTGATGGTGCCATAGACGATGAGACCCGGGAGTGGTTGTCGAGCGAAATTGCCCCGCTCGAGCGCCGCGCCATCCGGGCCGACCTGGCCGTACGTGCCGACGAGATAGTCGAACTGTTACACCACCTGTAGCCGCGCCGACCGGATGTGGTCAGGATCCCGCCTAGACCAGCACCAACTGGCACCTGGCCACGTCAAGAGCCCGGCCAGCGTCAAGCGGTGTCGCCCAGCAAGGGGGACCCTTCTGCTGGGAGCCGCCGATGAGAGGTGCCGACGGACTGCGGGCACGCCACGTCATGCGCTGCTGCCATGCACGGCTGCCGGAGCCTCGACGAGTGTTGGCGGCAGGAGATCTCGGTATTGCTCGCGGATGTGGTCTAGCCCCTCGGTGATCGACGGGTCGTGCTCCAGCGCGGCCGTTACAAACTCCAGACGTCGCTGGTTCTCATCCAGCAGATCTCGCCACCGGCGTATGTAGGCGCGCACCAGCGGCCGACCGGACTCCTTCTTCGGTGTCAGGTAGAGGCCCAGCTCGCGGTCCTCGCCGATGATGCGGCGCCGGACGACATCGTCGTAGTCGGTCGTTACGAGAATGAAGTCCCAGGTTGTTTTGTCGCTCGCGAACGCAGCGGTGGACAAGACAGCGTTCGCGTAGTCCTCAACCTGGTCAATCTCCTTGCGCCCCGCGACGATGTCGGGTGCCTTGAGCTCGACGACCAAGTGCTGGATCCGGTCGTGCTCCTTGTATCGGGCGGCGAGATGGAGGTCGGTTCTGCCGGTCTTGCCGTCCCAACGCCTGACCGTTTCGGTGCTCTGATTCGGGAGCCCTTCCAACTTGAGGTGGTTGCGGAGCAGTTCGGTCAGGCTGCGTTCGCTGCTCATGAGGTGGTAGCCCTCGCCGAAGATCCACAGTTCGTGCTCCAGGATCTTGTGGAGGTGGTCGCGCTCGCCCACTTTTCCCGAATCCTGTGGGTCGAACAGCAGGTGGTCGAGACCGGCCAGGAACTTGTGACGGCTGGCGACGAGGTTCGCTGACCGGATGATCGCCGAGAGCGTTGTCTCGCTGAGCAGCCGGGTCAGCGTGTCCCGGTCGGCCTCATTGAGGGAGACGACCTCGTGCAGGATCGTCGTCAGCTTGTCTGGGTCGTGCCGGATCGCATCTCGGAGCAAGGCGAGGGTCAGCTTGGCGTCTTTCTGGGTCTTCGAGATGTGGGGGACCAGGGTGCCGGAGACGACGTCGAACACTGCCCGCTCTGCCCGCTCCGGCTCGCTTCCGGGTTCGCCTTTGTACGGGTAAACACCGGTGTCTTTCCACTGCTCGATTTGCTCCCGTCGACGTTCGCGTCGGCGCGCGGCGAAGTGTTCCCTGATCGCTTTCCGGGTGGCGCTCCACAGCTGACTGACCGGTTCGGGGGCCATGTCGCCCAGGCCGAGGACTGCGAGTTCGTCGACCCCCAGGCCGGCCCAGGTGACGTAGGCCGAGTAGCTGAACTGGCTCTCCAGCTGGCTGCCTGGCTCCTCGTACGGGAAGTGGTCGTCGTCGGGCCCGAAGTAGACGGCCTGGTGCTTGCCGGAGCGCCACTCGATCACGCGGACCACGGCCTCGTGCGCGCCGTTCTCACCGAAGGTGATGGGTAGCTGGGTGTCGTGCGTGATCTCCTGGGCCGGGTCGAGCGTAGAGCCGTCGTACGTGACGGTCAGGGTGTTGTCGTTCAGGAGCGCCGGCGCGAAGTGCGAACGCAGCGTGGGGACGACATCGGCCGCGTCCAGCGCCGCCAGCTGCTGTTGTGCTTCGTTGTGCGCCGTGACAGTCGTACCTGTCTTGGCGTTGGTCGAGGGGACGGCGTCCCATCGGAAGCGGTCCCTGGCCCGGCGGCTGCCCGAGATGGTGATCTCTTGGCGCTGGCCAGCCGTGTCGTCGCTGACACTGATCCATGTCACCGCCGAGCCGAGCGCGAAGGCTCGTAGCCGGCCCTCGCCACGCTTACCGTGCAGGCGACGCAGGCCGTTCTTGGACTTCTCACTGAGACTCTTCCAGGAGCCCCCGATCCGCCCGAAGGTAGCCTCCACCTCGTCGGAACTGATGCCGTGACCGTCGTCGACAACAAGGACGGCGGCGATGGCCTCGGCTGTGTCGCGCTGCAACTCGACCGCGACCGTGGCCGCCTCGGCATCGATCGCGTTCCACACCAGCTCGACGACCGCACGCACAGCATCACGCTCGTGAGCGAGGCGAGCAACCAGATCGTCGCTCGCCTGAAGTACCAGGTCGCCCATGGAACTGACTGTAGGGCGCACCGACGACAGACACGGCGGAGGCTCAGCCCCGGTGTGGCGCTGCAGCAACCTCGGTTGCGGCGTCGTCGGGCAGCGGAACCACAAGATCATCGATCGTCACCGAGCCTCGAACAGCTCAGGCTCGGGTCGCGCGCCAGTGGACAGCGTCGGGCTCCGCGACCCGACACGCTCGCTCCCTGTTGCGCGATATCGCACCACATCTGCGGTATGGTTTGGCGCAACGAACCGAGAGGGGCAATCAGATGGCGACCGCGATCAGCCTGCCGTACGGCGAGGACCACGAGCGTCGCCTGGAGGCGTTCGGGCTCTCGACCGAGGTCATCCACAACGGCCTTCGCCGCGGTGCCGAGCACGCCGCGAATCGGAGTTCACACGCCTTGAAGACGGCCGCCGGGACCGACGTTTACCAGGACGGCATGGAGGACTTCACTCGGCTGCTGTCGGCGGGCGGCTGGCGGCAGGTAGACGTCGACGGACAACCCCGCCTCATGCATCCTGAGGGCCTGATGTCGTTCACCATCTCGTCGGGGATCAACGTGGGGAGCGCGGATCTTCGCCGGCACCCGCGCACGCGGCGTAAAGGCAAGGCCACCAGAGGCTCGCTGGCACCGCTGCCGCCTCACCCGTCGCTGTTCGGCGACGAGGACACTGGGGACCCTGCCGAGCTGGCCGCTAAGGCGGCGACCGCGCCGTTCTACTTCCTGCTGTGCGAGCGTGCGCCCCAGGGCGGCGGTGTCCACATCGAACTGGCACAACCAGCAGCCATGACTGATGGCGGCAGCGTCAACGAGTGGCGGGATCGGATCCGCGTCGGCTTCTTGCCGCTGGAGGGCGACCTGTCGGTGTTCGATCATCCCGACGACGAGGGCCCGGACGAGTTCGACGTACCTGTCGAACCGCGCTGACGAGCTGTCGTCAGGAGCCCTGTCGACATGTTCAACCCAAGCCGCCTCCGGCTGGCACGTCTCCGCCTGGGGTACACGCTCACCAAGCTTGCCGAGATCAGTGGCGTCTCGCCCCGCACACTGACCGATTACGAGAACGGTCATCGACCACCGACGGACGAGACGCTGATCAAGCTTGCCGATGCGTTGGCGGTGCCACTGGCCTTCCTCGAGCGAGATCCGATCGAGCCGGTGACCGCCGGCGCAGCCAGCTTCCGCAAGCTCAGCAAGGCCAGTGCGACGCGACGCGACGCCGTCCTCGCGAAGGCATCCCTCGCACTCGAGTTCTTCGACACCATCGAGCAGCGGTTCCGCCTCCCTACCCCTGATATCCCCACCCTCGACAAGCTGGCCCCAGACCAAGCGGCTGAGCTCGTTCGACACCGCTGGAACCTGGGGGACCGTCCGATCTCCAACATGCTGCACCTGCTGGAATCGAAGGGCGTACGGGTCGCGTCGCTCAACCACGAGTACGACGACATCGATGCCTTCTGCTTCTACCGCGATGCCGTCCCGTACATGTTCCTGAACACGGGCAAGACCGGCGAGCGCCGACGGTTCGATGCTGCGCACGAGCTCGGACACCTGGTGTTGCACAGCGAGCTGGAGATGGATCCCAGTACCTCGAAGGAGCGCGAGGCGGAAGCGAACGCGTTTGCGTCGAGCTTCCTGATGCCCAGGACGGCAGTCGAGAGCCAGCAGATGCGGGCAGCCAGCGTCGAGCGCATTCTGGTCGCCCGGTCGTACTGGCGGGTGTCCGCTATGGCGATGACCCATCGGCTCCACGAGCTGGATCTACTCACCGACTGGCAGTACCGCTCGGCGTGCATCACGCTCTCGGACCGCGGGTTCCGCCGCGCCGAGCCGGACGGCATCGTGCCGGAGACGTCCCAGCTGCTGCGCAAGGTGATGTTCGGGGCAGGAGCCCGGATCACCGCGAGAGAAGCGGCATCCGCGCTGGATCTATCGCCTGCTGAGGTTCGTGAGTACGTCCGTCACTTGGTGCCGGTGAGTGCGTGATGCGTTGCCTGTCGGTGGCCCCTGACACCCTGATCTTGGGCGGATCGCTGTTCGCGGCGACCCGCCTATCGAATGCTTGTTCGAAGATATGGTACAATGGAGGACACATGGGACGCGGCCATCAGCCAACTGTAAGTCGGAGCTGCCTCGGTGGAGAGGCGTCTTGATGGCGGACCGCGTCAAGGAAGCTCAGCGTGCTGAGCTGCACAAGACCATCTGGCGGATCGCGAACGACCTGCGCGGCAGCGTCGATGGCTGGGACTTCAAGTCCTACGTCTTGGGCATGCTGTTCTACCGGTTCATCTCGGAGAACCTCACCGCCTACCTCAACCGGCTCGAGCGGGAGGCTGGTGACGCCGACTTCGACTACGCCCTGCTGAGCGACAAGAATGCCGCGTTCGGCCGCAAGGACACGGTCGATGAGAAGGGCTTCTACATCCTGCCGAGCGAGCTGTTCGTCAACGTCCGTAGGCGGGCGGCTGGCGACGAGAATCTCAACGAGACGCTGGCTCGGGTGTTCGCCAACATCGAGGGATCGGCCGTTGGCGCCGACTCCGAGGACGACCTGAAGGGCCTGTTCGCCGATCTCGACGTGAACAGCGCGAAGCTCGGCCCGACCGTGGCCAAGCGGAACGAGAAGCTGGTCAAGCTGCTGAACGCCATCGGTGACCTCGACTTCGGGAACGGCGGCTTCACCGAGAACACCATTGACGCGTTCGGCGATGCCTACGAGTACCTGATGACGATGTACGCCTCCGGTGCCGGCAAGTCCGGTGGTGAGTTCTTCACCCCGCAGGAGGTCAGCGAACTGCTGGCCCGCATCACGGTGGTGGGCAAGAAGTCGGTCAACAAGGTCTACGACCCGGCCTGCGGCTCGGGCTCGCTGCTGCTGAAGTTCGCCAAGGTGCTGGGCAAGGACAAGGTGCGGCAGGGCTTCTTCGGGCAGGAGATCAACCTGACGACGTACAACCTGGCCCGCATCAATATGTTCTTGCACGACATCAACTACGAGAAGTTCGACATCGCCCATGGCGACACCCTGATCGACCCGGCGCACTGGGACGACGAGCCGTTCGAGGCGATCGTGTCCAACCCGCCGTACTCGATCAGGTGGGACGGCGACGCCAATCCGCTGCTGATCAACGATCCGCGGTACGCGCCGGCCGGCATCCTGGCGCCGAAGTCGAAGGCGGACCTTGCCTTCACGATGCACATGCTGTCGTGGTTGGCGGTCAACGGCACCGCGGCCATCGTCGAGTTCCCCGGCGTGCTCTACAGAGGGGGCGCGGAGCAGAAGATCCGCCAGTACCTCATCGACAACAACTACGTCGACACCGTGATCCAGCTGCCGCCCGATCTGTTCTTCGGCACCACGATTGCGACGTGCGTCATCGTGTTGAAGAAGTCCAAGAAGGACAACTCGGTGCTGTTCATCGACGCATCGGCCGAGTTCGTCCGTCAGGGCAACAAGAACAAGCTCACCGATCCGAACCGCCAGAGGGTCCTCGACGCGTTCGTCGCACGGGCCAGCACCGACCACTTCGCCAAGCTCGTCTCCAACACTGACCTCCGGCAGAACAGCTACAACCTCTCGGTCAGCTCGTATGTCGAGGCCGAAGACACGACCGAGGTCGTCGACATCACGGCGCTGAACGCTGAGATCGCGAGGATCGTCGCCCGTCAGGCGGAACTGCGCACCGCGATCGACGCGATCGTCGCCGACCTGGAGGGCGCCTCGTGACCACGGACCGCTTCGGGATCCCGGGCAACGTCTTCGGCGCGCACGACGAGGACTTCTTCAGTGCGTTGGGGCGAGTGGCGGCCCTCTCGGCCCTGATTGAGCACCAAGCACTCGTGACCTTCCAGACGATGACCAACGCGTTGCAGAGCGAGCACACCCAGCTTGCTGCAAGCCAGCTCACCGAGAAGGCGTGCAAGGCGCTGCGCCCGATCAACGACGATCAGCACAAGCAGACCCTGCAGCGGTACTTCCAGGACGTTGGTGCCGCCCTGCGCGAACGCAACGACTACATCCATAACCTCTGGCCCTCACAGCCCGGGGATCGCCTCTTTGGTTGGCGCCACAGCCGGGACAAGAACGCGCCGGCAGACAAGCAATACGCGTCTCTCGAAACAACGATGAGCGAGCTTAAGGACTTCATCTTGAGGTTGGTCGAGCTGATCCAGCGCCGCGACTGTGTCTACGTCGCAGCCTCCGCGCTACAGCAGCTGGAGCTGAGAGCAAAGGCTTCATCATGAGTCACATCGATGAGCTCATCGAGGAGCACTGCCCTGATGGTGTGCCCTTTAAGGCCTTGGGCGAGATCGGTGAACTCGTACGTGGCAACGGATTACCGAAGACTGACTTCACAGAATCGGGCGTCGGCGCCATCCACTACGGCCAGATCTACACCCACTACGGAACCTCAGCGGACAGGACGATCTCGTGTGTGGCGCCTGACACCGCCGCGCGCCTCGCCAAGGTCAACCCCGGCGACATCATCATCACCAACACAAGCGAGAACATCGAAGATGTCGGCAAAGCGGTGGCCTGGCTCGGCGACGAGCAGATCGTTACGGGCGGGCATGCGACAGTGCTCAAGCACAGCCAAGATCCAAAGTTCATCTCCTACTGGCTGCAGAGCCCGTCTTTTCAACAGCAGAAGAAGCGGCTCGCCACTGGAACCAAAGTCATCGACGTGTCAGCAAAGCAACTCGCAACAGTCAGAATGCCCGTACCGCCTCCGGCGATTCAGCGGGAAATCGTGTCGATTCTTGATAAGATGGAAGAGCTTGAAGCCGAGCTTGAAGCCGAGCTTGAAGCCGAGCTTGAATACCGCTCTCGCCAGTATTCATACTACGCGGGGGTTTTGCTCGAGAGCGACGAGACCGTACCTCGCGTCAGGTTCGGGGATGTAGCGACGATTGTTCGCGGCGCCTCGCCGCGACCGATTCAGTCCTTCTTCTGTTCTGCAGAAGAAGGCGTGCCGTGGATCAAAATTGGTGATGTACCGGCTGGCGGAAAGTACATCACCGGTACGTCGCAGTATGTGACGGCCGCTGGCGCCGCCAAGTCCCGCCGGGTTGAACCCGGTGACTTCGTGTTGTCCAACTCCATGAGCTTCGGTCGACCCTACATCTCGAAGATCGACGGCTACATTCACGACGGCTGGCTCGCCATCAGCAAATTTGATGATTCTTTTGTGTCCGACTATCTCTACTATCTGCTGCGATCGGCACCGGTGCAGGAAGAGTTCGCTCGCCGAGCGGGAGCTGGCACGGTCAAGAACCTCAATGCTGACATCGTGAAGTCCATCGTGATCCCGCTGCCGACTCGTGAGCGGCAGGAGCAGGTTGTTGCTCTCCTCGATCGGTTCGACGCCCTCGTGAACGACCTGAGCATCGGCCTCCCGGCTGAACTGCATGCTCGCCGTCAGCAGTACGAGTACTACCGCGACCGGCTCCTGACCTTCAAGGAGCTGGTGGCATGAGTGAAGCGCCAGCTCGCAAGTACGACCCGATCGCAATCAGCGCTGAGAGCACGGTCGTTGCCGAGTTCATCCCGGACGCGACGACAGCGTCGGCCTACCAGTCCGAGGCGGACCTCGAGCGGGAGTTCATCAAGCTGCTGCAGGGTCAGGCCTACGAGTACCTGCCGATCACTAGCGAGCAGCAGCTCGTCGCGAACCTGCGTACTCAGCTGCAGGCGCTGAACGGCATCACCTTCAGCGACCAGGAGTGGGACCGGTTCTTCACGGAGAAGATCGCGGGCGCCAACGAGGGCATCGTCGAGAAGACAGTGCGTATCCAGGAGGACCACATCCAGGTCCTCAAGCGCGATGACGGCTCGACCAAGAACATCATGCTCATCGACAAGACCAGCATCCACAACAATCGCCTGCAGGTGATCAACCAGTACGAGATCGGCGCGGGCGAGGGCGGCGCCAAGCACGCCAACCGCTACGACGTGACCGTGCTGGTCAACGGTCTCCCGATCGTGCACGTCGAGCTCAAGCGCCGCGGTGTGGACATCCGTGAGGCGTTCAACCAGATCGACCGCTACCAGCGGGACAGCTTCTGGGCCGGCTCCGGTCTGTTCGAGTATGTCCAGCTGTTCGTGATCAGCAACGGCACACTGACCAAGTACTACTCCAACACCACGCGCCGCCAGCACATCAGCGACTCCAGCGGCAAGAGAACCCGCAAGACGAGCAACTCGTTCGAGTTCACCTCGTGGTGGGCGGATGCGCAGAACAAGCCGATCCAGGATCTGACTGCCTTCGCCAAGACCTTCTTCGCCCGTCACACCCTGCTCAACATCCTGGCCCGCTACTGCGTGCTGACTGCTGATCGGCTGCTGTTCGTGATGCGCCCGTACCAGATCGTCGCGGCCGAGCGGATCTTGAACCGGATCGAGATCTCGACCAACTACCGGCAACTCGGCACGCTGAAGGCCGGCGGCTACGTCTGGCACACGACCGGGTCCGGCAAGACCCTGACCAGCTTCAAGGCAGCCCAGCTCGCCAGCCGCATGCCGGACGTCGAGAAGGTGCTGTTCGTGGTCGACCGCAAGGACTTGGATTACCAGACCATGCGGGAGTACGACCGCTTCGAGAAGGGAGCGGCCAACTCCAACACCTCGACCGCGGTGCTCAAACGGCAGCTGGAGGACCCGAGCTCTCGGATCATCATCACCACGATCCAGAAGCTCGCGACGTTCATCGGCGGCAGCAAGGGCCACGACATCTTCGGCGGCCACGTCGTGATCATTTTCGACGAGTGCCACCGGTCGCAGTTCGGCGACATGCACACGGCGATCACCAAGGCCTTCAGGCGGTACAACCTGTTCGGCTTCACCGGCACGCCGATCTTCGCCGTCAACGCGGGAACGAGTGGCAACCCGAGGCTGCGCACCACGGCTCAGGCGTTCGGCTGCTTCTTGCACGGCGACCCGGTGAATTGTCCGCCGGGCGAGAGCCATCAGATGGCCATCCACGCCTACACGATCGTCGACGCGATCAGCGACAAGAACGTCCTGCCCTTCCGCATCGACTACGTCAATACCGTTCAGGTCGCGGCCGGCCTGACGGACAAGCAGGTATCGGCGATCGACACCGAGAAGGCGCTGCTGGCAGCGGAGCGGCTGACCAAGGTCGTCGACTACACGCTGGAACACTTCGACCAGAAGACCCGCCGGTCGGAGCGTTACTCGCTCGGCGAGCGCCGCGTCCACGGCTTCAACGCCCTGTTCGCGACCGCGTCGATCGAGGCTGCCAAGCGCTATTACACCCGGTTCAAGGAGCAGCAGGCCGACCTGACACCTGACCGTAAGCTCAAGATCGGGCTGATCTTCTCCTATGCCGCCAACGAGGCGGTGGGCGATGACTACCTCGACGAAGAGGGCTTCGAGACCGGCGAACTCGACCAGTCGTCGCGGGACTTCCTGGAAGCGGCGATCGGCGACTACAACAGCACGTTCGGCACGAGCTTCGACACCAGCTCGGACAAGTTCCAGAACTACTACAAGGACCTGTCACTCCGACTCAAGAACCGCGAGATCGATCTGGTCATCGTGGTCAACATGTTCCTGACCGGCTTCGATGCCACCACCCTCAACACGCTGTTCGTCGACAAGCGCCTTGTCAACCACGGCCTGATCCAGGCCTACTCGCGCACCAACCGCATCCTGAACTCGGTTAAGACCTACGGCAACATCGTCAGCTTCCGCGACCTGGAAGAAGAAACAAACGACGCCATCGCCCTGTTCGGCAACAAGGACGCCAAGGGCATCGTCCTGCTGGCCCCGTACGCCGAGTACTACGACCAGTACGCCGAGAAGGTCCAAGAGCTGCTGACCCAGTTCCCACTCGGACAGCCGATCATCGGAGAGGCAGCGCAGAAGGCGTTCATCGCCCTGTTCGGCCAGATCCTGCGCCTGCAGAACATCCTGACCAGCTTCGACGACTTCGCCGGCAACGAGATCCTCACCGAACGGCAAGGCCAGGACTACCGCAGCGTCTACCTCGACCTCTACGCCGAGTTCACGAAGGACAAGAAGACCGAGAAGGAGTCGATCGTCGAGGACGTCGTCTTCGAGATCGAGCTGATCAAGCAGGTCGAGATCAACGTCGACTACATCCTGATGCTGGTCCAGCAATACCGTGAGGCCAGGGGCGACGGCGAGGACCGCGAGATCCGAGCCACCATCTCCCACGCCATCGATGCCAGCCCGAGCCTGCGCAACAAGAAGGACCTGGTCGAGGACTTCGTCGACTCGATCTCAGCCACTGGAAACCTTGACCAGGAGTGGGCCGCCTACGTCGCCAAACGCCAGGCCCAGGAACTCAACACGATCATCGAGGACGAGAACCTCAAGCCCGACGAGACCCGCGCATTCATCGACGCGGCCTTCCGTGACGGAGAGATCAAGACCACCGGCACAGCGATCACCAAAGTCCTCCCGCCCGTGTCCCGCTTCTCCGCGGACGGCGCTCACGGCGAGAAGAAGCAGCGGGTGCTGACCAAGCTCGGAGAGTTCTTCGAGCGGTTCTTCGGTCTCGCATTCGGTGGAGGCGAGGCCTGATGACTGGCTCTGGTACGGACACTTCGTCGGCGTCGATGATCAAGATCGTCTACTTCGACGAGGAGACGGCTTCGGACTACCTCGACATCTCGGCCGGCGGGAAGACTGCCTCAACGAGCGAGAACGTCAAAGACCGGACGACCAAGCTGCACGGCGAGGTCGAGACGAAGTTGGCAGCCAAGTTCAGCTGGTTGCCGTTTCTCGGCGCGTCGGCGGAGGCCGGGGCTGGCGCCGAGGTGGGGCTGGCTGGGCAGAGCATCCTGCGGAAGACCCTGTCGAACACGATCCTGACGGACTACCTGGCGCAGGTGAAGGACGATCCGCGCATCGCGCGACTCGAGGGGCTCCACGTCACGGCGTCGAGGAACTCGATGGCGTTCATGAAGATGTACACGCCATACATGGTCATCGCGAAGACCGAGGACTCGGGTATTGACCTGGCCCGGCTTGACGAAGCGCTCGCCGGCGCGAAGGGATACTACGAGCTCGTCGGTGAAGGCGCGGACGGGTCGAAGCGTGTACTGCGCTTCAACATCAAAGCGTTCCGGAACAACTATGGGCTCACTGATCTCGGCCGAATGCGGCTGGTCTTTCACGGCATCCTCGTCGGCCAAGTCACCGAGGACGGGCTCGGCATCGAAGCCGAGATGTCGAGCGGTACTGACGATGATTCGCCGACCGCGCTGGAGCTGGTTGATGGTCCGGCAGCAGCGCACCAGGACCTGCTCGATGTCTTCGACGTAATACTCGCAGGGGTCGAGTATGCCGAGTGATACCAAGGTCACCATCTACTACGGCCCATCAGTCTGGTTCGAGGCGCAACTCGGGCGGCAGCAACGGGAGAGCCTGCTAGAGATCGCCTACGAGCGAGACGAAGCCAACCGTCGCCACGTCCACGTGGTCGAGGGACAGGATCCACCCGCTGCCGAGGCACCACCGCGTCCCAAGCGAGTAGCGGCGGAATCGAGCGACTACGCGAGTCTCGGCGAGCACGTCATCACCAACTTCGCCGGGTTGATCCGCAGCATCAACCCAAAGCACCTACTTCTCCATAACCCGCCGGCCCACGTCCAGCAACAACTGGAGCGGTCCTTCGACACTGACGTGAAGCGGTACACCTACCCGGCGGTCACCCGGGAGACGCTGATCAGGTTTCGTGACGGCTTCGCGAGCCACCTCGTCGGCCAAGCCGCAGTGCGGGAGTCTCTGCTGGCCGCCCTGTATCCGCTCACTACACGGCGTAGGACGAAGCCAGTCGTCCTGATGTTCTACGGGCCGTCTGGCGTGGGTAAGACGGAGACGGCGCAGTTCGTAAACGGCCTACTCGGCGGGACACTGCTGCGGAAGCAGTTCTCGATGTTCCACAACGAGAAGTTCGCGTCCTATCTGTTCGGCGGCTCGCACAGCGAGGCATCGTTCGCCCGGGACCTGTTGGACCGCGAGTCCGGCGTCATCTTGATCGACGAGTTCGACAAGGCGAACGCGGTCTTCCACAGTGCCTTCTACCAACTCTTCGACAGCGGCATCTTCGAGGACAAGAACTACACCGTGCAGCTGGGTCCATCGCTGATCATCTGCACCTCCAATTACCGATCCGAGAGCGAGATCCGAGAGGCACTCGGTGATGCCCTGTATTCCCGGTTCGATGCACTGATCCGATTCGAGCCGCTGTCCGCGCCCGAGATCAAGCAAGTGATCGACCGGCTACTCGCCGATCGCCTGTCCAAGCTCGAGGGCGACGAGCGTGATCGGTTGGACATCGAGCGCCTCAAGTCCATGCTCTACCGGCTCGCCGATAACTCGGGGAACGTCCGCAAACTCGGGAAGACGGTCGACGAGGTCATCTCCCTGCTCCTCGTGCGCGCGGTACTTGATGAACTCACTCCGGTTGCCGAGCAAAGCCCTCGTGAGGAGCAGGCATCATGAGGGTTCGGCAGCTGGAGATCGAGAACTTTCGGGGGATCACGAGCGGACGCGTGGTCTTCCAGCAGCACACCCTGCTCGTCGGCGGCAACAACATCGGTAAGTCGACAGTGTGCGAGGCCCTCGACCTGCTGCTCGGTCCGGAACGCCTTTACCGTCGGCCGCCCATCGACGAGCACGACTTCTCGCACGGTGCCTATCTCAACGATGACGACAGCCCTCGCGACATCCGGCTCAGCGCCGTACTGACTGAACTCACCGACCAGGAACAGCTCCGCTTCTTTCAGCATCTCCGCCGGTGGGACGACGCCGCGCTCCGCTTCATCGACGAAGAGCCGGGAGGTCTTGCTGAGGCCGACGACGAGCGTACGATGTGGGCGTTGCCGGTCATCTTCGTCGGACGGTATGACCGAGAGGAGGACGACTTCGTCGGCGAGACCTTCTTTGACCATCCAACACCGGAACTCGATGAACTCGACGATGAACAGAGAGCGTCGCTCGGCCAAGGCCGCGCAGCGTTCACCCGCGCCCACAAGCGCATGTGCGGCTTCGTCTTCCTCCGAGCCCTTCGGACGGGCTCACGCGCGCTGAGCCTGCAGCGAGGCTCATTGCTCGACACGATCCTTCGACTCGGCGGCGACGGCGCAGCCGAGATGTGGCAAGACGCGCTCGGTGCACTGAAGAGCCTCGATCCTGCGATCGGGGAGATCGAACAGCTCAAGACGATCCGAACAAACATCCGGAACCGTCTCGGAAAGTTCGTGAATCTGGCCCCCGGTGAGGACTCGGCGGCCTTCTTCGCTTCTGACCTCACCCGAGAGCACCTGCGTGAGGTGGTCCGGCTATTCGTCGCAACGCAGCCGAGCAACCACGCTGTGCCCTTCGCGCGCCAAGGGACCGGCTCGCTCAACCTGCTTGTCTTTGCGCTCCTCACGATCATCGCCGATCTGAAAGAGCAGCAGTCGGTCATCTTCGTCATGGAAGAACCCGAGATCGCGCTACCGCCACATACCCAGCGACGGGTGACCAAGTACGTCCTGCAAGAGATGGGTCAATCGATCGTCACGTCGCACTCGCCCTACGTGATCGAGCAGTTCGACCCGGAGAGTGTCGTCATCCTCTCCCGTGACGGTGATCAGTTCGCTGGGTCGCCGATCGACGCAGCGAGCGTCAAACCAAAGACCTATCGTGCGCAACGGCGGCAGTTCGCCGAAGCCATCCTGAGCCGCGCCGTCTTGGTGGTCGAGGGACAGACCGAGATGGTCGCTGTGCACGCAACCTCGTCAGCGCTCGAGCGACTCCGGCCCGGCTACTCGCACATCGATCTCGCGGGCGTCTCCCTGTTCAACGCGGGAAACGATCGGGAGGTCCCCAAATTCGCGCCGGTCTTCAAGGCCATGGGTAAGCGCGTCTACGGCATGCGAGACAAGCTCAACGCCCCTGACGCGACCAACGCCACCGAAGACATCAAGTCATTTGACCAGCTCTGGCAGTCGCCTGAACTCGGCATCGAACAGCTCCTCGTGAAGCAGGTCCCTTCAGCGGTGTTGCGCCGGTTCCTCGACGACGTGGTGCAGCGCGACGACTACCCAGCCGACAGCCACCCATACGTATCTGAGCAGGTTGCTGATGCGTCTCTGGCGAGCTTGGCCTGCGACGTCTTGAAGGTCCGCAAGGGTGACAACTACGGCCTCGGGTACGCCGCCATGCTCATAGACCAATGCCAGACCGAGTCAGATCTCCCCGAGTTCATACGGGTCGCACTCATCGCGATCGATCAGGACCTGGGCACCGAGCCTGAGCTGGTCCTTGACGACGAAGCCGTGGTGCCACAGGCTGCGTCGGACATCGAGGAGTAACGCGGCGTGCAGCTGGAACTCTCCGAGACAGCTCGCGCCGTCCTGGAACACGAGTGCCCAGTCCTCGTGCTCGGTGGGCCAGGCTCCGGCAAGACGACCCTGTCGCTCCTGAAAGCCAAGGCACTCATCCCGGACCTCACGGCGGGCCAGGAGATCCTATTCCTGAGCTTCTCCCGGGCCGCGGTCCGCCAGGTCGAGATGCGATGCCGCGACATTCTGAGTTCCTCTGAGCGCCGCGTCATTGCCGTGCGCACCTACCACGCCTTCGCCATGGACGTGCTGCGCACACACGGACGGCTTCTCACGGGGACTACGCCCCGGATCGTGTATCCGGGAGACGAGAGCCTCGCCCGAGCCGCCTTCGAGGGGGACTGGGCAACCGAGACCGAGCGCCTCGCCAGCGAAGAGGGGCGATACGTCTTCGGGCAGTTCGCAGCGGGAGCTAGCCAGCTCATTACCGGATCCGTAGCGATCGCAAGGCTGATCGCCAACAAGTACCCCGTCATCATCTTGGACGAGTTCCAGGACACCGATGACGCGCAGTGGGCACTTGTGAAGGCGCTCTCAGCGCGTTCCAGGACCGTCGTCATGGCCGACCCCGACCAGCGCATCTTTGACTACGACGATCGTGTCGATCCGGAGCGCCTCAACCATATGCGCGACCACCTCGAGCCTGCCGAGTTCGACCTGACCGGGGAGAACCACCGCAGCCCGGATGTCGGCATCTTGCAGTACGCGAACGCCGTCCTCACGAATCGCCCGCTGCCGACGACAGACGATGTCCTGCAGCGCTTCTACTGGGGGAACACCTTCGACAGCACCGTCCACGCCGGCGTCATCTGGATGTTCTCGATGCTGCGTAAAGCTGGCATCGCGCAGCCATCTGTGGTTGTGCTCGCTCGCACCAACTCCCTCGTTGGCAAGCTATCGGTGACACTGGGCCAGGCCCACACCTTCAACGGCCAGACCCTGCGACCTGTCGGGCACGACGTCCTATGGGACGCCGATCTCACCGCCGCTGCGGCGCTCGTAGTGGCCTCGATTCTCGAATGGCCCGGCCGCACGAAGCAGGAAGGGCTCGGCCAGACCCTCGACCGCATCGCGGACTACTTCGATGCCAAGAACGCTGCCAACCCGAGCAACTCAGCCAGCCAAGCGAGCCAGCGCTACCGAACGGCTGCAGACCGTGCACGGGCCGACCAGCCGCCACGACTCGCAAGCGGCAAGGTCCTCGCCGCCGCAATCGACAGCGGCCTGACGCTACGCGGCGACCCTGTCGAAGACTGGCGCCAAGCCCGCGACCTCCTTGGCGCTGGCAAAGACCTTGCTGACCTTCTTGCGAATGCCCGGTTCGTGCGCCTCTTCCGGGCGACCGATGAAATCGGGAGCCGGCTCGCGGACGCCTGGGACCAACGTGGAAGCTACGGCCGAGCGACCGACCTTGTTCGTCGTGCCCTCGAGACAGGACGACTCCAATCCGATCAGCGTGACCCTAGGGGGTGCGTCCTGATGACGATCCACAAGGCGAAGGGCAAAGAGTTCGACGGTGTGGTGCTCGTCGAGGGCCAGTACCAGGGCAGCTTCTTCCGAGACGACGACACCGACGCACAGCGAGCATCAACACGCCGACTCCTGCGCGTCGGCATCACCCGCGCGCGCCATCGCGTGGTCATCCTCCGACCGCAAGGAGCGTCGGCGCTGTAGCGGCTCATAGCCGCCTCGGTTGCCCGCTGACTACTGATCAGGGTTACATGGGAACAGCGAGCGTCCCAATTCTGGAGGCGCGGGGGCTAACGCCACCGGAGGTTCGTCGAGGTGGCACGTGCCCGCACGATCTCTTCGATCTCCCTCATTCGCGCCGGAACGCTGCGCGAGTGGTGCCGCACGTACACCCGCCTCGGCTCGTTGGGCTTGGACGAGCCGAACAGAGCCAGCCCGGCGTTGACGATCAGCTCAATGACCACCATGTCCGTGCCATCGACTGGCAAGACCTCGAAGGAGTAGGACGGTGTCGGCTCAACCCATGCATCGACAAGCTCAGACAGAGTGTCCTTGTACTTGCTGGCTTTCGCGTTGGGTAACCCAACGACCTCGTAATCGTCGGTGATACCGAATAGCAGTGACCCACCACCACCGTTCGCAAAGGCGCAGACGGTCTTCATCGCCTTGGCCTTGGTCGAATCAGCCTCGGGGATCTGCTGCTTGAACTCCACCGTGTCGCTCTCGCGAGCCGCGAGGAACGCGTCGATCTTCGTCTTGGCGACGACCTCGACAGTGACCCCGGCTTCCTGTTGGCGCGCCCAGGGCCACGCGAGGAATCGACGATCAAGCCACTCGGCTCCTGCCCTGATCACGACCCAAGCGCCTGGCGGGAGCCCGTTGGGCATCGGGAAGGCCACGGCGGTAGTCGAGTCCCGTGTCTTGAGCACCTCTGCCGGCCCCGGCGCGTCGCCCGCCAGCTCGAGAGTCAGACCGTCAAGGGCTGTTCCCTCGACCTCGACCCGCAACTCGTCCTCAGCGATCTCCACTCCGTTGATTCGTGCGCGCGTGTCGACACGCCGGAACATCGCGAACGTCGTAACGGATCCGCCAGGCTGGCTCGGACCTAGTCCGAAGAAGACCGCAGCGGCGTTGTAGAAGCTGGCGAAGCTCGGCGCGTCGCTGTCCGACAGGAGCGGTCGCTGCGGCTCGTTGGTCTGAAGGCTGCCGAGGTGAACCTCGTAGGAGGGCCACTCAAGCACCTCGTATCCGCTGTGGGCTTGGCTCTCGCGGCGCTCCCAGTTGAGACGGTCGGTGGGCTGGCCGAGCGCGTGTTCCCAGCCGTCGTCGGTGGTCACCCTGCCTTCCTTGAGCCAGCCGCATACTTGCCTTCCGGGCAGCTCACGGGCAGAGAAGGCGACGTTCGCGTACTGCCAATCGTGGTCGGCGCCACCCGGAGGCTTGAGGCCGTCGATGACCTCCAGCAAGCGAAGGCGCCAGGTGTCCGCTCCCTCGCGGCACCACGCGGCGCGCACCCAGACGCCGTCAATGTCTTTAAGCTGTGCGCCGAGTTCGGCGGCGACACCCGGGAGCTTCTGCGGGACCGTCATAGGTGCCATCTTGGACGGTGACTCTGACAAGCCGTGCGTGCTCGACCCGGTTGCTCACGCCAAGGAACCGGGTCATTCATCGACGATCACAGGTCCGAGGGACGATCCAAGGTCCGGGGTACCTTCCGGATGCTCGGACTCTCGTGCGATCTGATGGGCGTAGTAGATCCACATCTCGTCGGTGAACGCTGGATCGTCGCCATCAACGTCCTCAGCCGCGGGAACAGCCTCCCATAGGTGATGCAAGCTCAGCGCGGAACCGGGCCGGTCGTCGTGGCGGCTGAGCCTCCGCTTCTTCCCGCTCATCGGGCCGCTCCTGTCGTGGAGCGCATGGTGACGCCACGCTCGCGCAGCCGCCGATGCACCGTGGTGGCCGTGACGCCGAGATGTTCACCGATCCTGGCGAGTGACCAGCCATCCTCGTAGAGCTGGGCAGCCTGGTCGATGTCCTCAGGGCTCAAGCCCGGGTGCTTGGTCTGGACGCCATTGCGGCTGAGGATCTTGCCGACCGTTCTGCGGTCGATGCCGAACTGGGGGCCGAGTTGGTAGACCGTGGCGCCAGCCTGGTAGGCATCGATGAGCGCCCGGGTCTGGTCGGCGTCGAGCTGACGGGCCGTGCCCGGTAAGCGTCGCCCGGGCGGCTTGGGTGCGGGAGAGCCGGGCTTCGGGAGCTTCTTCAGCAGGGCCTCCAGGGCGCTGACCTGGGATTTCGTGTTGTAGTAAGCTCCCCGCTTCTCCACGTCAAAGGGTCGTCTCCGATCGGAGGCGGCCCTTTTTCATGCCTTCCACCGGCCCTGCTGGTGCGCCCGACGAGGCCGTCACGACCCGGGCGCAGCGGCGCGGCCGGGGTTGCCTCCCGGCAGGACTGCGCCCCAGCGCGTCGTCGTGCCCCGCCGGGTGCGTCGCAGACCGTCGGACTAAGCTTGCGCGGGAGTGCGCCGCGTGCGCACCGAGCCTTTGTCCACACCAGCAGGAGGCCGCCGTGACTGCCGTTGCACCACGTCCCGTGGTCACACGCCCCTACCCGGTCCAGCGGGCGCCGCGTGGCTCGAAGTTCCTGAGCTACCTGCGCACCACGGACCCCAAGGCGATCGGCGCCATGTACGTCGTCACCTCGTTGACGTTCTTCATGATCGGTGGGGCGATGGCCCTGCTGATGCGCACCGAACTGGCCCATCCCGGCTTGCAGTTCCTGTCGCTGGAGCAGTTCAACCAGCTGTTCACCATGCACGGCACGATCATGTTGCTGTTCTATGCGACACCGATCGTGTTCGGGTTCGCCAACCTGGTGCTGCCGTTGCAGATCGGCTCGCCGGACGTTGCATTCCCGAGATTGAACGCCTTCTCCTACTGGCTGTATCTGTTCGGGGCGATCACCGCGATGAGCGGTTTTGTTACTCCGGGCGGGGCGGCGGCGTTCGGCTGGTTTGCCTACACACCGCTGTCGGATTCGGTGAATTCTCCGGGCGCCGGCGGCGACCTGTGGATCATGGGATTGGTCCTTTCGGGATTGGGGACCATTCTGGGTGGGGTCAACATGATCACCACCGTGGTGTGCATGCGCGCCCCGGGCATGACCATGTGGCGGATGCCGATCTTCACCTGGAACATCTTCATTACCTCGATCCTGGTGTTGATCGCGTTCCCGGTGCTGACCGCCGCCCTGCTGGGCCTGGAGGCCGACCGGCATTTCGGAGCGCACGTCTTCGACCCAGCCAACGGCGGCGCTATTTTATGGCAGCACCTGTTCTGGTTCTTCGGTCATCCCGAGGTGTATATCGTGGCGTTGCCGTTCTTTGGCATCATCACCGAAGTGATTCCGGTCTTCAGCCGTAAGCCCACCTTCGGGTATCGGGGCATGGTGTTCGCCACCATCTCCATCGCGTCGCTGTCCACCGCGGTGTGGGCGCACCACATGTTCGCCACCGGCGCCGTACTGCTCCCCTTCTTCTCCTTCATGACATTCCTGATAGCCATCCCGACCGGGTTGAAGTTCTTCACCTGGATCGGCACGATGTGGCGCGGCCAGATCACCTTCGAAACACCCATGCTGTTTTCCGCCGGGTTCCTGGTCACCTTCCTGTTCGGCGGGCTGACCGGTGTGATCCTGGCCGCCCCACCGCTGGACTTCCACGTGTCGGACACGTATTTCGTGGTGGCGCACTTCCACTACGTGCTGTTCGGCACGATCGTGTTCGCCACCTTCGCCGGAATCTATTTCTGGTTCCCGAAGTTCACCGGCCGGTTCTTGGACGAGCCGCTGGGCAAGCTGCACTTTTGGACCACATTCATCGGGTTCCACGCCACGTTCCTGGTGCAGCACTGGCTAGGCAACATGGGCATGCCCCGCCGGTACCCGGACTACCAGCCCACCGACGGGTTTACCTTCCTGAACACGTTCTCCACGATCGGCTCGTTCATCCTGGGCGCCTCCATGCTGGCGTTCGCGTGGAACGTGATCCGCTCCTACCGGTACGGGGAGGTCACCACCGCGGATGATCCGTGGGGGTATGGGAACTCGCTGGAGTGGGCCACCTCGTCCCCGCCGCCGCGGCACAACTTCACCGCGCTGCCCCGGATCCGCTCCGAACGTCCCGCATTCGACCTGCACCATCCGTGGCTCGCCGAACGCCTCGCCGTCGAGGCGCACCACAGTCCGAGCCGCGACTGGACCCCGATCGACCGCGACGAGATCGACCGCTACCTGTCCGAGAACGCGGAATCGACCCACTGAACGAACGCCCGGCCCGATCGACGCCCGGCTCCTCGGTGGGTGCTCGGGCGACGCTGCTGATCACCGTCACCGGCGAAGACCGCCCCGGTGTGACGGGCGTGCTGTTCACCGCGCTGGCCGCGCACCATGTCGAGGTGCTGGACGTCGAGCAGGTCGTGGTACGGGGCATGCTGACCCTGGGCGTGCTGGTGGCCACCCCCGGTGACCCGGACGCCGTCCAGGAGGCCGTCGAGCAGGCCATGGCCTCGGTGCGAATGCGGGTGCGGGTCTCGGTGTCCGGCCCGAGCGGGCCGCAGGCCACCTCCCGCACCCCGACCCACGCCGTCGTGGTGCTCGGCCGGCCACTACAGGCCAAGGCAATCGCGGTGCTGGCCCGCCGCTTCGGCCGGGCCGGAGTGAACATCGAAACGATCCGGGGGGTCGCCGACTACCCCGTCACCGGCCTGGAACTCGGCGTCCGCGCCGCCGACGACGAGACGTTGCGGGCCCTGGTGGCCGAGATCGCACCCAAGGTCGCGGTGGACATCGCGGTGGAACGGGCGGGCCTGGGCCGTCGGGCCAAGCGGCTGATCGTGTTCGATGTGGACTCCACGCTGATCACCGGCGAGGTGGTCGAGATGCTTGCCGACCGAGCCGGGCACCGGGCCGAGGTGGAGCAGGTCACCGCGGCCGCCATGCGTGGTGAGCTGGACTTCGAGGCGGCGCTGCGGCACCGAGTCGCGCTGCTCGCCGGGCTGGACGCCGCCGTGCTGGACGAGATCGGTGCGTCGCTGGAGTTGACCCCGGGGGCGCGCACCACGATCCGCACGCTGCGCCGGCTCGGGTTCCGCTGCGGCATCGTCTCCGGAGGCTTCACCCAGGTCACCCGGCACCTGGTGGACGCGCTCGCCCTGGACTTCGCGGCGGCCAACACCCTCGAGGTCATCGACGGTCGGCTCACCGGCCGGTTGGTGGGACCCGTGGTGGACCGGGCCGGCAAGGCGGGGGCGCTGGCCCGGTTCGCGGCCGAGTTCGGGGTGCCGCTGAGCCAGACGGTGGCGGTCGGTGACGGAGCCAACGACATCGACATGCTCACGGCCGCCGGGCTGGGCATTGCGTTCAACGCCAAGCCCACGGTGGCCGAGCACGCCGACACCGCCCTCAACCAGCCGTTCCTGGATCCGGTGCTGTTCATCCTGGGGATCACCCGGGACGAGGTGGAGGCCGCCGACGCCGCCGACGAGGTGTCGGTCACGGCGGTGACGGGGTGACCGGGGCAGCACTCGCCCCGCTGCGCGCCCGGTACGCCTCCTGGCTGGGGCTGGACACCGAACAGGTGCTTGCAGACCGCGACGAGGACCCGGCCCAGATTCGCGCCCTGCAGCTGGTGCTGCGCCTGGAACGGGACACGCCGCCGTCCTGGCATGCCGCGCTCGCGCTGGCCGCGCGCGGCTGCGCGCAGCTCTGCCTGGATCCGCGGGCCGAGCCCGGCGGCGAGTGGTTCGAGGCGGTGCGCGACTACTGCACCGGGCATATCCGCAAGGTCACGCGTCGGGCCCGCGCCGGCCACTGGAACGCGGTCCAGGACCTGCCCGGCATCACCCTGGCCGAGGGCCACACCGAAATCCGGGTGCTGCTGCCCGGGCTGGCCACCGACCTGGACAAGCGCGTGTCCCGGCTGCAGGTCGGCGGCACGGACTTGCCGCGGGACGCCGAGCCGGCGCCGCGCCCGCAGGACCGGCCGCTGCTCTCGCCGCTGCGGGTGTGGATCAATCCGGCGGTGACGATGACCCTGGGAAAGACCATGGCCCAGGCCGGGCACGCCGGGATGATCGCCGCTGCGCTGCTGGCCGAGACCGACCCCGTTGCACTGCGCCGCTGGGTCGCCGGCGGGCTGCCCACCGGGGCTCGCCTGCTCGACGGAGCGACGTTTGCCAAGCTGCAGGCCGTGGCGGCCGACCCGGCGACTGCCTGGCAGGAGCACGGCCTGCTGGCGGTGCGGGACGCCGGGTTCACCGAGATCGACCCGGGCACCGTCACCGTCATCGCCCAGCGCCCCTGACACCACCGCTTGTGAGTCTGACATGGCGCTATAGCGCCACGTCAGACTCACAAGCGCGGTTTCAGTCCAGCACTGTGACCCCGGCCTCCCGCAGCTCGTCCACCGCGCGGGCCCCATCACCGTCCTTGAGGTTCACGAACCGGGTCAGCGCCAGCGGCACCGTCACCGTGTAGCCGAGCTTGACCCCGTCCAGCGCGGTCGCCCTGACGCACCAGTCACCGGCCAGTCCGACCACCGTCACGTCCATCACCCCCGCCTCGTCCAGCAGGGTGGACAGCTGGGTTCCCTTGCGCTCGCCGGAGGCCAGATCCACCTCGGAGAACCCGGAGTAGCCGTCCTCGCTGCCGGTGCCCTTGTGCACCACCGGGCCCACCACCGGCAGGCCGGGCACCAGGGCCGCACCGGGGGAGTCGGCCACGCAGTGCACCGGCCAGATCCCGCCGTCGGCGGCGAAGTGCGGGGTGTGCTCGGGGTGCCAGTCCTGGGTGTAGACCACGGTCGCGCCGGCGGACTGGGCGCCGGCGATCTCGGCGGCGATGCCGGTGACGATGTCCTCGCCGCCGCGCACGTACAGCGAGCCGGCCGGGTCGGCGAAGTCGTGCTGCATGTCGACCACGACCAGCGCGCTGGACGGGGCGTATCCGATGATCATGACGATTCCTCCGAACTCGGGTGGGGGTGGGTGCCGCTCAAGCCCCGGAGTCGTGTGTCCCATCGGGCGGCCTGGCGCTCGCTGGACCACACGACCTCCTGGGCGCGATCATGGTGGTGGGGATGGCGGGATCCCCATGGGACAGGCTCAGCCCCTCCCAGGGCAACGTCACCAGCGCCGACCGGAGATGCTGGCGGGACTGGTCAAGCGACGGCAGACCGTCCACCGCCCGGCCGCCGCGGACCAGCGGCACCGGAACGATCCGATCATCCGGCCCCGCGTCCGGCTGCCCATCTGCGACACGAAACACCACCTCCTCGGTGGCGGTACCGGTGGACCGGTGCCGGCGTAGCACCGACTTTCGCCCTCCGTTGGTCTGCTTGTGCTCGCTGCGTTTGGCCACCGGCCGGCCGTCCACCTCGACCAGTTTGTACACCATGCCGGCGGTGGGCGCGCCGGATCCCGTCACCACCGAGGTTCCCACCCCGTAGACGTCCACCGGGTCGCCGCGCAGCGCCGCGATCGCGTACTCGTCCAGATCGCCCGACAGCACGATCTTGGTGCCGGTGGCGCCCAGTGAGTCCAGCTGCTCGCGGGCCTTGCGGGCCAGCACTCCCAGGTCGCCGGAGTCGATGCGCACCGCCCCGAGTCCCGGCCCAGCCACCTCGATGGCGGTGGTGATGCCGGCGGTGATGTCGTAGGTGTCCACCAGCAGCGTGGTGCCGATCCCGAGCGCGGCCACCTGCGCGGCAAACGCGTCGGCCTCCTGCTCGTGCAGCAGCGTGAAGGCATGCGCCGCGGTGCCGGTAGTGGGCACCCCGTACCGGCGGCCGGCCTCAAGGTTGGAGGTGGCGGAGAAGCCGGCCAGGTAGGCGGCGCGCGCCGAGGCGACTGCGGCCTGCTCGTGTGTTCGCCGGGAGCCCATCTCGACCAGGGTCCGTCCGGCTGCGGCCGAGGCCATTCGGGCGGCGGCGGAGGCGACCGCGCAGTCGTGGTTCAGGATCGAGAGCACCAGCGTCTCCAACACCACGGCGGAGGCGAAAGTGCCGGTCACGGTCAGCACGGGAGAGCCGGGAAAGTACAGTTCGCCCTCCGGGTAGCCGTCGATGTCGCCGTCGAATCGGAAGCCGGCCAGGTGCTCCAAGGTGCGAGCGTCCAGGATCGGCTCGAGCTGCGCCAGCGCCGCCTCGTCGAACCGGAAGTGGGCGACGGCGTCGATCAGCCGAGCGGTGCCGGCCACCACCCCGTACCGGCGACCGTTCGGGAGCCGGCGGGCGAACGCTTCGAAGGTGCACCGCGTCCCGGCGGTGCCGTCGGCCAGCGCGGCCCGCAGCATGGTCAGCTCGTAGCGGTCGGTCAGCAGCCCGGTTGGGGTAGCGGTCACGGATCCGAGCCTATCCAGCTGCGCGATCCGCGTCCGGGCTCGCCGTCCGCGTCCGGGCCACGTGACACACTGGGGTCGTGCGCAGCTCCACCCTGGCCACCAAGGTCGCCCCTCGGCCGTCCACCGACGTCGATGTGGATGCCGACTCGGCGGCCGAGGTTCCGTGGGTCGCAATCGTCTGGAACGACCCGGTGAACCTGATGTCCTACGTCACCTACATCTTCCAGACGCTGCTCGGGCACCCCCGCCCGACCGCCGAGAAGCTGATGCTGGACGTGCACCACAAGGGTCGCGCCACCGTCTCGCACGGCACGCGCGACGCCATGGAGTCCGTGGTGGCGAAGCTGCAGTCGGCGGGGCTGTGGGCCACCATGGCCGCAGACCGCTGAGCGCGGGGTCGCAGCGTGCGGTTGTTCCGGGCCCGCCTCGGGCGTTACGTGGCAACGTTCGAAGCGGTCGAGGCGAGGTTGCTGTCGGACCTGGTGGACCAGGTGCGCACCCTGCTGGCCGATCGGCGCTCGTCGGTCGCACCGGATCCGCTGGCGGATCTGACCGGGATGGCCGTGGGCCCGTCCACGGCACCGAGCGATCCTGCGGTGGCGCGGCTGTTGCCGGACTTCTCCCGGGACGATGCGGAGCTCTCGGCCGGACTGCGCCTGATCCGCGAGCCCGAGGTGATCGCCGCCAAGGACGCCGCCGCCGTGGCGCTGTTGGACTCGCTGCCCCGGGGCGGCGGCACCGTCCGGCTGGAAGAACGCACGGCGCGGTCCTGGCTGGCGGCGCTGAACGACGTCCGGCTGGCGTTCGGGGTGCGGCTGGGCATCACCGACGACGACACCGAGCCCGGCGCGGCCACCGCCGAACCGGACAGCCCGGGCTATGCCATGTACGTCACCTACCGGTGGCTGTCGGCCATGCAGGAATCGCTGGTGCAGGCCATGATGGGGGCGGACTGACCGGCGGACCCGGCCCGAGCAAACCCCGCCGGGGGCAGGAACCAGGGGGAAGGTGGGGTTTACCCCCACCCCGTCACCGCCGTTAAGCACCTATCGTGGAGATCATGACGTTCCCCATCCCCACCGCAGGGCCGACCGGGTCCGGCCGCGCAGCGGCGACGAAGAGGCCGTCGGTACTGGTTCCGGCGCGGATCAGGCCGGCCGCGATCACCATCGGCGCGTTCGGCGTCGTGTTGGTGATCGTGCAGATCGTCAATTCGCTCACCAGCTACCAGTTGGTGAGCACGTTGGGCATCCAACCACGCACCCTGGGCGGGCTGTGGGGCGTACTGGCCGCGCCGCTACTGCACAACGGCTGGGGGCACCTGGCCGCCAACATCGTTCCGCTGCTGATCTTCGGATTCCTGATCCTGGTCAGCCGGTGGCAGCAGTTCGTGGCGGTGACGGTGCTGGTGTGGCTGGTCTCCGGCATCGGAGTGTGGATCACCGGGCCGTCGGGCCACGTCATCGTCGGCGCGTCGACGCTGGTGTTCGGTTGGTTGGCCTTTCTGGTGCTGCGCGGATTCTTCTCCCGGCATGGGGCCCAGATCGTGCTCGGCGTCCTGCTGCTGGCGATGTGGGGCGGGATCTTCTGGGGGCTGCTGCCCGGCAAGGAAGGCATCTCCTGGCAGGGGCACCTGTTCGGCGCGCTGGGTGGGGCGCTCGCCGCGTTCCTCGTCGCCAAGGCGGACGGGCCACGCCGCAAGGCGGTGACGGCGGGGGCGGGCGCCGGGCCCGCGCTGCCGAGCGCGGGCTGAGCCGATCGGGAGCCGCGCAGGCTGGGCCGGTCCGGAGCCGCGCAGGCTGGGCCGGTCCGGAGCCGCGCACAGGCTGGGCCGGTCCGAGCGGCATGGCGGCCACCGGGGCCGGTAGCGTGCACCCCATGACGCGAGCAGACGGCAGAGCCGACGACGAACTGCGACCGGTGACGTTCACCCGGGGCTTCCAGTTGCACCCGGCGGGCTCGGTGTTGGTCGAATTCGGCGGCACCAAGGTGCTGTGTGCAGCCTCGGCGGTGACGGGCGTTCCCCGCTGGCGCAAGGGTTCCGGGCTGGGCTGGCTGACCGCCGAATACGCCATGCTGCCCTCGTCCACCCACGAGCGCAGCGACCGGGAGTCGGTGCGTGGCCGGGTGGGCGGGCGCACTCACGAGATTTCCCGGCTGATCGGCCGGTCGCTGCGGGCCTGTATCGATCTGGCGGCGTTGGGGGAGAACACCATCGCCATCGATTGCGACGTGCTGCAGGCAGATGGCGGCACCCGCACCGCCGCGATCACCGGCGCCTACATCGCGCTGTCCGACGCCGTCACCTGGCTGCGGGCCGCCGGGGCGCTGGCCGATCCGCAGCCGCTGTCCTGCCAGATCGCCGCGGTGTCCGTCGGCGTGGTCGGCGGCCGGGTCCGGCTCGACCTGCCCTATGAGGAGGACTCCCGCGCCGAGGTCGATATGAACGTGGTTGCCACCGATACCGGCACCCTTGTGGAGGTGCAGGGCACCGCCGAGGGTGCGACGTTCCCGCGCTCCACCCTGGACGCGATGCTGGACTCGGCGCTGACCGGTATCGGCACCTTGACCGAGCTGCAGCGCCAGGTGCTCGAGGCGCCGTACCCGAAGGCGCTGCCCGGAGCCGGGGCGTGACCGATCTCGGGACCCGGTTGCTGCTGGCCAGCCGCAACGCCGGCAAGCTCGCCGAACTGCGGCGCATGCTGCCGAGCTCGGTCACAGTCCTGGGTCTGGACGATTTCCCGGACTACGCAGAGGATCCCGAGACCGGCGCCACGTTCGAGGAGAACGCCCAGGCGAAGGCCGCCCAGGCGGCGCGCCGAACGGGTGTGATCGCGCTGGCCGACGATTCCGGGCTCGCCGTGGACGCGCTGAACGGCATGCCCGGGGTGCTGTCGGCGCGCTGGGCTGGACGGCACGGCGACGACGCCGCCAACAATGCCCTGCTACTGGCCCAGCTGGCCGACGTGCCCGACGAGCGCCGCTCGGCGGCGTTCGTCAGTGCCGTCGCATTGGCGACCCCGGACGGAGATAGCCGGCTGGTGCGCGGCGACTGGCCCGGTCGGCTACTCCGAGAAGCGCGCGGCTCCAACGGGTTCGGTTACGACCCGCTGTTCGTCCCGGCCGAGTGCGACGCGGACGGGTCGGGCTTGACCAGCGCGCAGTTGCCGCCGGAGCGCAAGAACGAGCTGTCCCACCGGGCCCGTGCGATGGCCGCAATGCTGCCGGCGCTGCGACGGGTACTGGGCCTGAGCGACTGATCGGACTCCTCGGGCCTGAGCGGGCGCCGGGCTGGCCGTCACCCGCCCCCGTGGGCACGCAGGGGATCCGTCCGTCAGGTCTGGATAGACTCCAGTTGCTGGCGGATCGTCCGACGCACGCCGGCACGTAGGAACACGGCGGCGAGCCCGGCGGCGAGTAGCAGCAGGCCGACCAGCAACCCCGTGCCGCTCATGCAGAATGCCGCGAGCTCGCCGTTCTTGAACGCCCACGAGCTGGCCTTGTTGATCAGCACGCCGCCGCTGTCCGGGCCGGTGGTGACCATCGCCCACACGCTCGCCGCGGCGACCAGGAACCCGGGCAGGATCGCCGTCCAGGACGCCCACGCGGACACCAGTGCCGCCACCGCGATCAGCAGCGCGCCGAGGATGGTCAACACCACCGACAGCAGATCCACGGTGGATGCGCCGGCGACGTCCCCAACGGTGCCGGAGCTCAGTGCGCCGGTGTCGACGGTGCGCATCTTGCCGGCGAACAGCGCCATCAGGGTCAGGCCGCCGAGTGTCAGGATCAGCCCGACGACGCTGCCCAAGATGTTCAGGGCTACCCGGGATTCCGCCTTGGGCAGCCGCACCGGCGGCAGCACCACGTTGGTGGTGGGCGGGGGTGGGATCAGCTGCGGGCCGGATGCCAGGGGCCCCGGGCCATATCCCGGCTGTTGGTAGGAGAAGCCCGCCTGCTGCCCCGGGAACGGTTGCGGCCCGGTCGGGCCGGGGTAGCCGACGGTGGGCGCGCCGATGTAGGACGTGGCCTGGGGATCGGCATAGCCCGGCGCGATCGTCGAGGTCGGTTCGGCCTGGGCAGCCGACGGAGGGCCGGCGTAGTGGGCGGATTGCGGGCCGGTGACGGGGTCCGGTGCGACGGTGCTTGGCGTGGGGTCGAAGGCCGATCGACTCGCTCCCGCGGCGCCCGGTTCCGCAGTGGGATCCGGTGCTGCGGCGGGTTCCGGCGCTGCGGCGTGTCCCGATCCTGCTGGTATGTCCGGATGGGATGGTGAACTCGGTTCGGCTGGGGCGTCCGATCCCGTTGGTGCGTCTGGTTCGGCTGGCCCGACTCCCGCGGCGGCGCGGGTCCCGGCGTCGGAGCCTTGGCCGTCACTGGCATCGGACACCTGCTGAGTCGCCGCTGCGTCCGGTTCGGCTGACCGGAAGGCGCGAGGCACGATCCGGGTCGCTTCCGGGTCGTCCTGGACGGGCCAGGACCCGGCATCGGTTGGGGCGGGACGGTCCTGCTCGGACATCGGGCTGCCCTTTCGTCGAGGGAATGGCGCGCGTGTGCAGGGTACGACGTGTCGGCGCGTTGCGGCGGGGAATGCGCCGAACTCGGCCTGTCGCCGGCCCGGACGTGCGACGCCGCCAATGCGAGCGGCACGCTGGCTTCGTGGACGCGCGCACGCCGGGGAGTCGGGCGCGGATCCGGCAGCCGGGCGTGCTCCGCGCCATGGTTCGCAGGATGTGATCGGGCGCGAGCGGGCTGAGCTCGTGCCCGCTCAGATGCGGGTCTTGGATCCGGGGACGGTCACGGACGGCGGGCGATGAGGCTGGCTCGAGGTGGCCGCGACGTCGCGAGCATCGAGCGTCGTGCACCGCCTGACCGGCGACGCCGCACGCACGTGACATTGGGCCGGCCCAGGTGTGGAGTGCCCATTGCCGTTGCTGTCACAAGGATCTCGCCGGGCCTCCTGACATCCTGCCGCCGATCAGGAGGCGGAACCTGCCGTCTCCCGGGGTGGGTCGGCGCAGCAGGGAATGATGGCGAACTCGTCCAGGTTGCGCAGCGCACTCCTGGCTTGCGTCGCCGCGCGTGCTGCGATGCTCCCGGCCAGGCGAAGGTCGCCGGTGTCGACGTCGATCCTGGCGGAGCCTTGTAGGCGGTGGCCGACCCACCGCAGGCGCATATCCCGGATCGCCACGACACCGCTCGTGTGCTCGATGGCATGACCGGCAGCGTCCAGCAACGCCGGATCGATGGCGTCCATCAGCCGCGCACCAACGGATTTCACCGTGCCCCACAACAGAAAAAGGATCATGATGGAGATCGCCAGGCCGATGATCGGATCGGCCAGCGGCAGGCCGACCAGCACGCCGACGGCGCCGAGGACGACAGCCAGGGACGTGAAGCCGTCCATGCGGGCGTGGATGCCGTCGGCTACCAGCGCGGCGGAACCGATCCGCTGCCCGGTCCGAATGCGATAGATCGCCACCACCTCGTTGCCGGCGAACCCAACGAGCCCTGCCGCGAACAGCACCCACGGGTCGGAGACGATGGCGGGGTGGACGAACCGGTTGATCGCCTCCCACCCGGCGATGGCGGCGGACAGCGCGATGACGAGCACGATGAACATTCCGGCTAGGTCCTCGGCGCGTCCGTACCCATAGGTGAAGCGGCGGTTGGCGATTCGCCGACCCAGAACGAACGCGATCCCCAGCGGCACTGCGGTCAGCGCGTCGGCGACGTTGTGGATGGTGTCCGCCAGCAGCGCCACCGAGCCGGTGACGACGACCAGGACCGCCTGCGCGGCAGCGGTGGCCAGTAGCAGCGCCAAGCTGATCTTCAACGCACGAACGCCGGCGGTGGACGCTTCCATGGCGTCGTCGATCGTGGCGGTCGGGTCATGGGAGTGCGGGACGAACACGTGGTGCAGCAGACCCCGTACGCCGCCGTGCGGATGCGAGTGCCCGTTCCCGTGTTCGGGCAGGTGGTCGTGGTGGTGTGGACCACCCTTTTCGTGGTCGTGGTCGTGGTCGTGGTCGGCATCGGTAACGGTGCGGCCGTGCGACCGCCGGCCGCTCACTGCCGGTGCCCGGGCGGGGCGAGATGGTGCCGGGGGAGTGCGCCGTTGGCCACCGCATGCTCGGCCTGTTTGATCGCGTCCGAGACGAGATCCGAGGCGTGCTCGTCGACCAGCCGGTAGAACACGTGGGTGCCGTCCTGTCGTGTCGTCACCATCCGGGCTAGCCGCATTTTGGCCAGGTGTTGTGACACCGCTGCCGGCGACTTGCCGATTGCGTCGGCCAGGTGGTTTACCGACATCTCGCCCGCGCTGCGCAGAGCGAGGATCAGCCGCACCCTGCTGGCGTCGGCGAGCATGGAGAACACCTCGACAGCCAGTTCTACATACTCGGAGTCCGGACCGTAAGCATCCTGGCCAGTATCTGCATTCATACGCAGATACTGTCATACGATGGGCAGGGCCGGGGCGGAGCACCATGCTGGCCCGGTGGATGTCCTGGCGCTCCGGGCTATGCGATGCGCGTCGTGCGGCGGCGGATCGGAGACAATGAACCTGTGCCGGGACCGTGGTGGGTTGATCTGCTGGTCAGTGTGGCAGCCGCCCTCCTGGTGGTCTGGCTCGCTCTGGTCGTCACCGTGCTGGTCGTGCGACCCCGTGGCGCCTCCCTGACCGGCGCCGTGCGGCTCCTGCCGGACGTGCTGCGGCTGCTCCGGCGCCTGGCCACCGATCCGGCCCTCTCTCGGGGCGTGCGCGTCCGGCTGGGCCTGTTGCTCGCGTACCTAGCTTCGCCGATCGACCTCGTGCCCGACTTCATCCCGATACTCGGCTACGCCGACGACGCAATCATCGTGCTGGTGGTTCTGCGCGGCATCGCCCGCCGATCTGGGATGGCTACCGTCCGCCGGCACTGGCCCGGTACGGACGACGGCTTCGCCGCACTGTGCCGGATCGCCCACCTCCGCGACGACAACGAGCCCGCCATCGTGTCGCCACCCGGTCCCGACGACGAGGCCAAACGACGGTGACGAGGATCCCGGTGGTTGTCGACGGACGGACTGTGGCCGATGCCGCACGATGCGGGTCATTGACGACCGCTCGCGTAGCCGGGGAGTTACTCGTTCCCGCGTGGTTTCCCGGTCTCGATCGAGGCAGCGGACGTGCCAGCGGAAATTCTCGTGGTACTGCTGGGCGTGGCCATCCTGTCTCCACGGGCTCCAGAATGGGCACTTGAGGGATTTGGCTGGTTCGCCGAACGTGAATTCGGCCCGGCCTCGGTCATTGGTTCGCCTTGCTGAGCCTCGATGATGCCCAAGAGTTCGGCTACCACGGCGACGGCAATGGTGGCAGGGTTCTTAGCGGTAAGGCCGGGTATTCCGATTGGCGTCCTGATCCGGTCCACCGCGTCCTGGCTGTGGCCTCCTTCGGACAGCAGGCGACGCTGGAAGCGTGCCCACTTTCCCGCTGAACCTATGAGGCCGATGGACCGAATGTTTGGCAGTCTCAGGGCGGCATCGCACAGTGCCAGGTCCTCGGCATGGTCGTGGGTCATGACCAGAACATGGGAATCCCGGGGAAGTGTCGCCAACACGCTTTCCGGCGCTAATGGAACGAGGTGCACGTGAACGCGCCCTACTGCTGCCGAAAGTGCAGGTGCCAGTCGCTCTGGGTCCAACTGCGCTGTGCGCGTATCGACCAAATGCAGATCGAGCTCTTGCCTGGCCAGGATGCGGGCGACCTCAAGTCCGACATGCCCTAGACCGAAGATGGCTACTGCTGGTACCGCCGGCATCGGTTCAAGCAGGAGAGTGACTTCACCACCGCAACATTGAACACCATGCACGCTGGGTACCTTATCCGAAAGCGAGACGGTACGCGTTCGCGGTTGGGGAGAGTGATTGTTGAGAAGTGCCCGTGCGTCGTCGACGGCGATCGCCTCGATATTGCCGCCCCCGATCGACCCCCATGAGTGCTCCGTGCCGACGACCATCTTCGCGCCCGCGCTTCGGGGTGCGTGTCCTCGAACGTCGACGACGGTGACCAACACTCCCGGCTGACCCTCGGCTCGCAAGGTCAGCAAGGCATCGAGCCAGGTTCCCGGCGAGACTGGTCGCTGGTCAGACATTCGTGAGGGCTGCGGCGCCCACGTCGCCCTGGGATGCGGTCCGGGACTCGGCGTCGCCTGCCTGCAGAACCGACCTGTGCACGCCGCCGGCCGAGCCATCGGCGCTCTGAGCGCCCATGCGGGTGCGCTGAATGGCCCAGTAGACAGCTTCGGGGATCGCAGGAATAGGGAGAGCCACACCGCCGCTCGGGGGGCCAAACGCCGCGATCGCATCACGTAATGCTTCTCGCACCGATATGGCTAATCCCAGCGGCGGCTCTCCTACGGCCTTCGATCCGTAGATCGCACCGGCCTCCGACGAATCCTTCAACATTGTCACGTTGAACTCGTCGGGCATTTCTGAAAAACTCGGGAGTTTATAGGTGCTGGCAGATTGCGTCAGAAAGCGCCCGCGGCTTTCCGAATCTCCGGTATCCCAGCGGGTATCCTCAATGGTTAGCCAACCGACACCCTGAACGAAGGCGCCTTCTATCTGACCGAGATCGACCAGTGGTGAAAGGCTGTTCCCGACATCGTGCACGATGTCTACCCGCCGGATTCTGTAGCTTCCGGCAAATTCATCTACCTCGACTTCCGAAACGGCAGCGCCATAGGCGAAGTATTTGAAAGGCGATCCGTGAAATGCCACAGGATCCCAGTATACGCCGTCGGTTCGATAAAACCCGGATGCGAATAGCTGAACCCGTTGCCGGTACGCAGTCATGACAAGGTCTTCCCAGTCGATGCCATCGGGCTGGCCGATCACATGCGCCCTGCCGTGGGTAACACGCATGTCTGCGGGGTTGGCACCGAGTTGAGTCGCGGCCACCGTGAGCAGCCTGGCTCGAATCTTGTCGCAGGCCTCCTTCACGGCAGCACCATTGAGGTCGGCGCCGGTACTAGCCGATGTTGCCGATGTATTCGGCACCTTGTCTGTCCGCGTAGGGGCGAGCCTGACCCGCGATAGGGGTATGCCGAGCGCGGTGGCTGCGACCTGGAGCACCTTCGTATGTACGCCCTGGCCCATCTCCGTTCCGCCATGTGTGATCAATACGGAGCCATCTCGATATACGTGAACCAGGGCGCCCGCCTGGTTAGCAGCACTGGCTACGAACGAGACACCGTGCTTGACAGCAGTGATGGCGATGCCGCGCTTGCGGTGCTGGTGGTCATCGTTGAATGAGTGGACCGCAGTGCGTCGCTTGTTGAAATCCGCCGACTCCAGCACCGAGTCCCACACCCTGGCTAAGGTTCGGCACTCTGGAATCACTTGCCCGTACGGGGTTGTTTGGCCAGCGCGATAGAAGTTCCGCCGCCTCAACACGTCCGCGTCGATGCCCAGCAGTGGTGCACAGCGCCCCAGGATATCTTCAATAACCAACATTCCCTGAGGGGTGCCAAAACCGCGGAATGCGGTATTGGAATGCAAATTGGTCTTCACGATTCGCCCATGCAACCGAATATTTGGGATCCAATAGCAATTGTCCAGTTGCACCATCGCTCTCGTCAGGACGGCATCAGAAAGGTCCAGACTCCAACCGCCATTGGCGACCAGAGTGACATCGAGTGCGCCAATTCGCCCGTCATCGTCGAAGCCGACTTCCCACTGGGCGAGGAAATCGTGGCGCTTGCCGGTCATCGTAAGGTCCTGGCTGCGATTCAGGCGCACGCGCACGGGTCGCTCTGTTAGTACAGCGCCCAGTGCCGCGATCGCGGCGAACCCATGCGGCTGCATCTCTTTTCCGCCGAACGCACCGCCCATGCGTTGGGCCTCGACACAAACCTCATTGCTCTGCTTGCCGAGTACTCGTGCAACAACCTCTTGGGTCTCGGAGGGATGCTGGGTGCTGCTCTCGATAAATAGCTGCCCACTGTCATCGATATATGCGAGGGCGGCTTGGGTTTCAAGATAGAAGTGCTCCTGGCTACCTATCTCCAGTTCCCCTTGGAATCGGCTAGATGACTCGGACATCCCAGCATCGACGTCACCGCGGCTGATCCTTGGATCTATACCCTGGTAGCTATTCGCCTCCATCGCCTCGCGGATGGTGACCATCGACGGTAAGTCGTCCAATGTAATTCGAACAGCGGCAGCGCCGATACGCGCCGCTTCCAGGGTCTCTCCCAGCACCCAGCATACCGCCTGACCATTAAACATGACCTCGGTCGGAAATAGCGGCTCGTCGGCATGAATGCCGGCATCGTTGACGCCCGGAACGTCAGTCGCCGTCAAGACTCGTACAACGCCGGGCACGGCCAGAGCCGCATCCACCTCTAGCGCGGTGACGCGAGCATGGGCATGGAAGACCTGTACGGGGTATGCGTGCAGGATGTCTTTGGTGCGGTAGACCAAGTCGTCGGTGTAAATCGCCTTTCCAGTGACATGCAACCTTGCGCTCTCATGCGGGATGCTGTTGCCAACTTGAGCGTCGTCAGGCCGGTCGGATAGCGCACTCACACCAATTCACCTTCCATCATCTCGGCGTACAACCGGTGCAGGCTTTGCGTCAGCATTTCGGTGCGATATGCGGCGCTTGCACGATGATCGCTCAGCGGCGCGGCCTCATGACACATGACCTGTGAAGCAGCATCGACGCTGTCCGTGGTCCATGGTGAGCCCGTCAGGAGTGATTCGGTCCGGAGCGCTCGTATCGGCCTGTCGGCAACACCGCCCAGTCCGATCCGGGCCTTCTCAACGATGCCATCGCGAATCTCAAGTGCGATGGCCACCGCAACGCTCGAAATATCATCGAACCTTCTCTTGGCGATCTTGTAGAAGGTGGCAGTTGATGCTAGGGGGAGCGGTACCCGAATGGCTCGTATCAGCTCGTCAGTCGCCCGCACGCTTGTACGGTAGCCAGTGAAGTAGTCCGCGATGGGGACGTCGCGCTCCCCGTCGTGACCCACCAGGCAAACTGTAGCCTCCAATGCCAGGAGTGCTGGGAGAGCGTCGCCGATGGGCGAGCCCGTCCCGATATTGCCCCCCAACGTTGCTCTGTTTCTGATGAGACGAGAGGCGAACTGCGGCCAGAGGCACGCCAGCAGAGGAATCCTTCCACGAAGGAGCCGCTCAATTTCTGTGAGCGTGAGGGCTGAACCTATCTCTATGTAGTCTGATGTCTGACGCAATTCGCGCATCTCAGGCACTTGGTCCACGGCGAGAGTGAGCGTGGCGCGCTCACCTCGAATATTGACTTGGACGCCCCAGTCAGTGCAGCCGGCGACGATAGTGACGTCGCGGTTGTCGTGCAACAGGCGTAGAGCGGCATCCAACGTGGTCGCGCGGACAAACCTGCTGTCGCCATCAGATATGTCTGTTGCAGTCGGTGTCGGGGCGGGCGCGCTGCGGCGGCGGGCCAACCAATCGTCGTCTTCTGGCCAGCCGAGCGCGAACGCAGCATCCTGAATCGGTCGGTATCCAGTACACCTGCAGAGATTGCCACTCAATGCGTGGATGTCGAATCCGTTTTGACCCGTCATCCGATCATCGCCGGCACGATCAGAGGTGCGGGCGGCGTCTCCTGGTGCACTCGTTGTGTGTCTGTTCCGGGCTCCCCGGTAATACTCGGCTGCCATGCTGCAAACGAATCCTGGTGTGCAATAGCCACATTGCGATCCGCCAATTGACGCCATTAGGTACTGGACGGGATGCAGAACTTCGGGAGTACCCAACCCCTCGGCGGTGACCACCTCTTGACGGTCCACCGCGGCAGCAGGGATGAGGCATGAATTAACTGCGACCCATTCGGTTGGTGTGTCTTGGCCGGGGCGGGCCACCAGGACGCTGCAGGCTCCGCACTCGCCCTCGGCGCACCCTTCCTTCGCCCCCGTCAGACCATGCTCCCGCAGGAAGTCCAGGAGCGTCATGGAGGTTGGTATTTCGGGCGCCGTTAGTGCTTGCCCGTTGACAGTGATGCTGATCATCAGGACTGCGTGCCCCCTAGCGCGGAAGACGTTCACGTCCCGTCCCATTCTACACGCGTGGGTGTTCCGATTCCACTGGACGGAAACCATCTGTATGGACCGTGCGATCCCCGTCGATGGCCACTGGGTCTCCCACCGACATCCATGAGCCTACTAGTGCTTGTACTGAGCGATTCGGCGGCATCTCAGCACGCTGCGCGATGCCGCCGGGTTGGGTTCCCCTGCGGCCGCGTGTCTGAATAGTGCCCTTTCATTTAGAGAGCGCGGTCGCCTGTGAGATGGATGGGAACGCGGGGCCCTCGTTGAGGCGACCACTCGGTTCGCGCGCCGCGGCGCATTGCGCGTCACCACCTAGTGGACGACTCAGCGACGCGGGTTGCGGGTGACGACACCGGTTGCACCACGAGCGGGCCGAGGCCTGGCAGAGCCACGGTGGGCCCGGTCAGGCATCCATCTCGGCTGCCTCCGCGATCACGTATCGGCGCAGACTGGACCGATTTCGTCAGCACCATCGCACAATCCGTCGCACTCATCCGAAGCCGTAGCGGTCGGGCTGAGGCTTGGTCGCGAGGATCGCCAGCTATCCCAAAACGCCGTACCGGCCTGTCCACCCCGGAGTGCTGGCATGTCACGCCGACCCGCGCATCTGAAGAAGACTCTAGGCGCCATCGATGAAGAAAGTGGGCATGTCCATATTCTGGACTTCTGACGCCTTCAAGACCCCCGGCAGAACGGATGCGACCAATTCAACGTGTAGGTCATGCGCTCGCGCCAATCCGACGAGGCCAGAAACGGATCGGACGGAGGTGAATGTGTCTGCCAGCAGAACCGTGGAGTGCGCGCTACGGGGCTCGTCGACCAAGTTGAGGAGGCCATTGTTCTCATACGCGCGTAGCACGGTGCAACCTAGTCGCTCGGCCACGAGGAAGCCAAGGATTCCAGACTGGATCTCGTCCCATATGAGCAACGATCCCGGATTCAGTGGAGCAATATGCCGAGCAAGCTCTGCGCTCACCAATCGTGCGCCGGCAAAATCACGCATGAAGTCGAGGCTCGGGCGGTCATCCGGCCCATGGACGCTCGTACGGAGGAGTGCTGCGACCGTCGTCAACGGTGCAGGGGTGGCGCTCCCTTGACTCATCACCACAGCCCTTCTCACAGGCAGGCCGAAGTCGACCAGCTACCCAAGATCCGTTGACGGATCGGCCGGACTGGTGCCATGCCAGCCCAGGTCGGTTGCGATTGCGTTCGCAGAAGCTACCACCTTTTCGATGATAGCGTACTGCTGTTCAGCGGTGACCCGTTGCTTTGGGGCGGCCAGGGTAAGACTGGCGCACACGCGTCCGTCAGCTTGCCGAATTGGCGCTGCCACCGCCCAGACGCCACGGTCCAGCTCGTTATCGCAGAGGTCGTAGCCACGGGCACGCACCTTGGGAAGGTGCTCGATGACCTCCTGGATCGTCTGAGGTGTGTCTTCGGTATACGATTTCATCGGAAAATCACGCAGCATTGTTTCTGCAGACGACTGGTCGAGATCGGCAAGCAACACTCGGGCTGACGCGGCTGCGTGAATTGGCATTTCTTGACCAATCCTCACGAAGAGTCGTAGTGGATGTTTCGTCTGTGCCAGCGCTACGCATACGGCTCGTCCTGCGTGGAGCTCCGTAGCGAACACGGTTTCCATCGTCTCTTTCGCGAGCTCGCGAATCTGGGGATGTGGTGCGGACAGGTAGCCGATCGCCGGCTCATGTCCCTGTGTAAGGCTCGTAAATGCGGGCCCAATGAAGTAGCGCTTGCTGGTCGGCGACCGGATCACAAAGCGTTCACTTTCAAGCACGTTCAGAATTCGGTATACGCTCGCATTGGGCAGGTTCAGGTGCTTGCTGAGCTCCAGCAGGGTCCATCCGGTGCTGCTTCCCTGGCCGATTGTCTGGATCAATCGCAACGCGCGCGTAACTGGACGGAGTTGATCCGCACGCTTAGCGCCCGCCGAAGTACCCTGCCCGTCACTAGCCATCGCTGTCGTCTATCTCCTTCTTGCCACGCCGCGCTGTACTTGGTATGCGCCTTGATAACTGTCGATCGAAACCCATGTGACGTACCGCCTAAGACTACCGGAACTCTGCGTTTACTTACCGGTTCAGGAGCATGAGCATACTCCGAGTTGGGGTAAGACACCGAGCACGATGGCGATGAACGACTGTGCGAACGCCTGTGGGTGTGACCGGTTGGCATTGCGGGCGGAAGGTTCAAATACTTCCGGGCGTTCAAGTTCTGGCGGTCGCGGCTGGCCGCGGATCGTCAGAGTTCGGTGCCGGGTACAGGTGCCCCGGGGATCAGAGCGAGGACAGTCCCGATGGGTACCGGAGCCCTGTTGGACCACCATGTCAGAACTGCGGTCGCGCGTACGGTGACCACGGCGGCTGGTGTCTGATTGCTGGGAGCAGATCCCAATGGGAGGTCGGCCGGATGGCATTCGATCAGGCATAATTCCAAACGTCGCGGCCGTCCAGCAGTGTTGCCATTGGCATACCCCTGAATGTGGCGCCCATGTATGGCGAATTCTGCGACTTTGACCGGATCGACGTGCTGTTGAAGGTCCAAGTAGCGTCAGGGTCGACGAATACCAGGCTGGCGGGTTCGCCGACTGCGATCGGCCGGCCTGCTGCGTGCGAAATACCCCCGATGCTGGCCGGTCGATGGGACATCAGATCTGCCACCTGATACCAGTTGATAGCCCCCCACGGGCTGAGAGCCTGTAACAGCACGGCCAACGCGGACTCGAGTCCTATCATGCCGAACGGTGCCTGCGGCCAGTCGAGTGCCTTTCTCTGACGAGTGTGGGGCGCGTGGTCGGTTGCGACACAGTCAATAACACCCTCGTACAGCGCCTCGCGGACCGCCGTCACGTCAGCGTTGGTGCGCAGCGGGGGATTTACCTTGAAGTTCGGATCCCGCCCTAGGACTAGCTGGTCGGTGAGGACTAGGTGATGCGGCGCTGCCTCGGCGGTCACCGGGAATCCACGGGACTTGGCCCAGCGGATCACCCCCACCGCCTGTGCCGTCGAAACATGGCAGACGTGCAATCGTCCGCCAGTTGCTTCGGCCAGGATCACGTCTCGAGCGATGATGTCTGCCTCAGCCGCGGCGGGCCATTCCGCAAGGCCGGTCAGCCTGGCGGCATCCCCGGCATTGACCTGGCCGGCACCGGCAAGTAGCGGATCTTGGGCGTGTTGTGCGACGGTAACACCCAGCCTTTCGCCTGATGCCAGTGCACGATGCATCAGGCCCGAATCAGCTACACAGTGACCGTCGTCTGAGAACAGCGTGACTCCGGCAGCGGCGAGTGCGTCGAAATCCGCCAGGTGGGTTCCTTCGAGTCCCAGAGTGATCGCGCCGACCGGGTGAACTCGGATAGCGGCGTCGCGCTTGGCGAGTTCGCGGATGTGGCTCACACGGTCCACGTTATCGGTGACGGGATCGGTGTTCGCCATGGCGAAGACGTCGGTGTAGCCTCCGCAGGCAGCAGCTAACGATCCGGTAGCTATGGTCTCGGCTTCTTCGGAACCCGGCTCCCGCAAGTGTGTGTGTATATCGACGAACCCTGGCAGCACGACCATGCCTTTGAACTCGCTCCGTAAGACAGCGGTTGGGCGCGGGGGTACTTCATGCTGACCGCTCTGCCTTTCGGCGCCGCCTTCGTGCGGGATGATGGCCGTGACGACGCCCTGCTTGACGTGTATGTCAGCTGGCGGACCGCCGTAGGGGCGAACGCCGGAGAGTATGACGTCATTATTGGCGGACGCTTGCAGAACATCCATGCTGGTGTCGTTCCTTGCTCACGGGTGCCGTTGGGATGCCGCAGGATTGCTTGGTGCGTGGGACCAGTCAAGAGCCATCAGAGTCGCTGTCAGCACGTCTGCCCCCACTGCGATCTCGTCGGGATCGCTCAACTCCTTCGGATCGTGGCTTACTCCGCCGGCCAGGCTCGGGACAAAGATCATTCCGGTGGGCACGACTCGTCCGATCATCTGGGCATCATGGCTTGCACCGCTCGTGATGGACCGCGACCGTATGCCCAGTCGCTGGGCCGCCGTGGTAATGGTTTCGCGAACGCTTTCGGCAAGGAAGGTTGGGGCGGCATCGCCGATCAGGTCACACGACGCTGTGCAACCACGGTCGCGGGCTATGGATTGAGCGGCGCGGACAACTTCTGCAGCGGTAGCCCGCTGTCGTATCGCATCGGTGTCTCTGACGTCCACGGTGAGTATGGCACTACCGGCGATGCTGGTAATGAAGTTTGGTCCAACAGTGATGCGTCCCACCGTAAGTCGGGTGCCGTGGTGTCTGCTGTCGGTTGCGATCGTCTCGCCGGCCAACGCGATCTCAGCTGCTGTCAGCAGTGCGTCGTGGCGTAGGTGCATGGGAGTTCCGCCCGAATGCGACGTCTCACCCGCGACGGTGATCAGCAGTCGTGTGCTACCTGACACGACGTCGACGACGCCGACTTGGCATTGGGAGGAGTGTAGGACGCTGCCTTGTTCGATGTGCATCTCGACGAATGCCGCCCATTGATCTGGACACCAGCGGGCGTCGTCGACGGTGGCGGGGTCCAGCCCGACGGAGGTGAATGCCTCAGCGGCGGTTATTCCCTGCGCATCAACCAGCGTGGAAAGGTCGGAGCTGTGGGTGAGGTTCGCGGCGATCCGGCTTCCGATGCATGCGAGTCCGAAGCGCGCGCCCTCTTCGCAGGCGAATGCAACGATCCGCAAGGGGTGTCTCGGTCGGACATCCAGTGCATGCAGGATGCTGGCGACCTCCATGGCCCCAACGACGCCGACGATTCCGTCAAACCGCCCGCCGTGTGGCACGCTGTCAAGGTGTGACCCGGTTCCGATCGCCGGCAGGTCCGGATCGGTGCCATGGAGTTCGGCGATGGTATTTCCTGCGGCATCGCAGCGGACAGCGAAGCCCAGGGCACTCAGCTCGTCTGCGAACCAGTGGTGAGCTTCCCGTTCACGTTGCGTGTAGCCGGGGCGTGTGACGCCGTCACCCGGCTGACCATATGTGAACGTCGCTAGGTGGCCTATGCGTGACGCGATTCGAGCCGCCTGCGCCAAGCCTGCAAAGCTCATGGTGCCCAGGTCCTTGGTTGGGCTAGCACAGTTCACGCCGGGACCCCGACGTTTCGTTGGTTGAGGTCCGATCCCGCGAGGAGCGCATGCACATGGCTGTCGGCGTTCTTCAGGTCGTTCCCGACGGTGAATACTGCCAACGTGCAGTCAACTGAGATGTCTGCCTCGGCCAACTTTGCGGAAATCTCGGTGCCCTGGTGGGTCGTGTAGACCACTGCGATGATGGAGTCTCCATCGGTCAGGCTACCGCCCTGAATACTCCCGTCTGGATTGCACAGCGCGAATGGGACGCCGGCGTGTAGCGCGGTGGCGGTGACGAGCGGTGCATCCGCTGTGGCACCGATCAGCTTTGACGTTTCGGGTGGGATGTCAGCAGCGAGCAGCAGCGCGACCCGTCCGAGCAACTCCGGGCGAAACTGGACACGATTCGACGCGGGGTATGGCTCCGACCCCACCGTCAGCGCGCGAAGATCAGCAATGAGCTCGGAAAGAATCTGACTGCGAGATGGATGAAGTTGCACCAGGGCGGTATCGATGTTTGGTGGTTGTTTTGCAAGGGCGATGGTGGTGTGGGTGGTTGTCATTGTTGTGGTGTCCTTGTGTGCGTGCCCATGGTGGTGTAGCCGTGTGTTGTGGGGTCGTATTCGAAGACTGGGCCGTCGTGGCAGACCAGTGGTCCTTCGAGTCCGCTGGAGCGTCGGCCGGATGAGCATCCGTGGCAGTATCCGAGGCCGCAGGCCATGTGTGCTTCGACGGAGACTTGGAGGCGGGCGTTCCATTCGTCGGCTAGTTGCATGCAGAGTGATGCTAAGCGGCTGGATCCGCATGTCAGGATGAGGGTGGGAGGGTGGTGGGCTAGGTGCCCTCGTAGGGTTTGGGCGAGTTGGTCGGGGTCGCTGGTGCCTTCCGCGTCGGTCACGGTGTGGACGTCGCTGATGCCTTTGCTGGCGTATTTTTCGGCGGCGAATAGTGATCGGGGTTCGCGTGCGCTTTCGACGGTGGTGACGTGTGCTCCTTGCAGTGCGGCGTCGGCTGCAGCGGCCATCAGGGAGCAGGTTCCGATGCCGCGGCCGACGACTAGTAGCCGAGTTCCGGCGGCCGGTCCGAGGTCGAAGCCTTGTCCGACGGGTCCCATGGTTCGTAGTTCTTCGCCTGGGTGGAAGGTGCTCAGGTGGTGGGTGCCTCTGCCGACGACTCCGTAGATGATCTCAACGTGGCCTGACGTCGAGTCCCAGTCATACAGTGCCATCGGGCGTGGCAGCACGGGGTCAAGTTCGCCTGGTCGGGTCGCGGAGAGCATGACGAACTGGCCTGGCTTGGAACGCTCTGCGACGGTGGGAGCCTCTAGCACCAGCTGCCAGTAGCGGTCGCCGATATTGCGGTTCTGGATCACTCGGGCGGCTGCGAGCACGGGGTTGCTGGTGGTGCTTGGGGCGGACAGGACGTCGGTCACGCGGCTGCCACCAGACTGCCCGTAAAGTGCGCGGCGGTGGTCTCGTTGTGTGCGGCGAATGCTTCCGGTAGCTGGTCAATGATTTGGATCATGGTCTCGGGTCGTCCGAAGGTGGCGGTGCCGACCTGGATGGCGGCGGCGCCCGCCATGAGGAACTCCAGGGCGTCGGAGGTGGAGCAGATTCCGCCGCACCCGATCACGGGAATGCCCACTGCCTGCGCAACGGTGTAGACGAGGTATAGCGCCATGGGCTTGATCGCGGGGCCGGAGACGCCGCCGATGGTGTTGCCCAGGATGGCAGTCCGCCGTTCGATGTCGATCTGCATCCCCACGAACGTGTTCGCCACGGTGACGGCTGCCGCGCCGCCTGCTTCGGCTGCTTTGGCGATCTCGTCGATCCGGGTCACGTTCGGTGTCAACTTCACGAATATCGGTCGACGGGTACGTTGCACTGCTCCGCGGGTTACTTCCTCCACTTCTCGAGGGTCGGTGCCAATTTCCAGACCGCCCTTTTCCAGATTGGGGCAGGACACGTTCAGTTCGAACGCGGCGATCGGCTGGTCGTCCAGGTTGTCGATGACGTCCCAGTACTCGTGTTGAGATAGTCCACCGACGCTCACGATGACCGGCGAGTCGAATGAGGTGTAGCGGGGCAGGACGCTGGAACGAAACCCGGCCATTCCGGGGCTTGGTATTCCTACCGAGTTGAGCATGCCACCCGGGGTCTCTGCCAGGCGGTGCGCTGGATTGCCGGAGCGCGAATCGTAGAAGATGGTTTTGGTCACCAGCGCACCAAGCCTGTCGAGCGCGATCAGGTCGCCGAGTTCCGGCCCGAAGCAGCCGGATGCAGGCATGACCGGGTTCGCCAGCGTCAGGCTGCCAAGGGTGACTGACAGGTCCACCGGTCGGGGCGGCGGGACGGGGACGTTCACCGCTACCACCACCTCACCGGCCTGCCCATGGATATCGATGAAACCAGTGATTTCATGCGGCGGACACTAAAGCGCCGCACACCCCACTGTCAAGCGGCACCCGCACCCCAACCACCCACAGCACACGCCACTTCACAGGATCGACGATGTCAGCTCTGCCCTGGCAACGGCTGCTCTGTCGCTCGGATAGCTTGCCTGGGCGCCCTGGTTAGGCTGATGCGCCTCGTGCCGGTGCCGTAGCGCGAGCAGCTGGATCGACGCGGCGTGTTCGGACGCCTCGGCGCATGCCGGATGGTGGGCGAGCCACGCTGGCCGTCCCAACGATCCCGTCCTTCAGCCGCCGATGGCACCATCGCGGGCGCGTGACCGCGTACGTGATCCCGGTACCACCCGCGCTGCGCTCACCATCATCCTTCGGGCTCCAGATCGACCCCCCCACCCATCGCGGGCACCTCAAGCGGGGCGCCAAGGCGGGCAGCGCCGCCTCGACTACCGAAGGTGAGACCCGCCCCCGCCTCCGACGGGATAGGTCTGGCTGAACTAGGCGGTATGAACTCTTGACAACCAAATCTGAAAACAGTACTTTCAGAGACCTCACGCCGGATGGAGGCGCCTGTCAGACCCGGCCTCGGTGCCTCACTGCCAAGGTCGCTGCAGACTCCGGCACGCTCTGCCTGTCGTCCTGCCCGTGATGGAGGTAGTCCATAGAACGAAGCCTTCGGACCGGTCGCATTTCGAAGTGAACGAGCAACTCGTCAGCGTGACGGAGCCGGTGACAACGCGAAGATCTCAGAGTTTCTGTCAAGCGCATCAGAGCAGTTCGATCGATGAATGAAGGAGCTGTGAATGTCGATATACCTTCGGAGCAAGCCCCGCGCGATGGGAACAGCGGCGTTGGCCGTCGCCGCAGCGCTTGTCCTGACCTCCTGCGGACAGGGTGATTCGCCCAGTTCCAGCTCTGTCCAGTCGGCGCCGTCCTCCGACTCGTCGGGCAGTGCTACCTCAGGCGCAGGGGCTGGGCAGAGTAGCGAGGAGTCGCCTGCATCAGGTGCGGCTACCTCGACAGACACGGGGAATCAGAACGCGGATTTGGACGCTGCCAAGCAAGCGAAGATTGTCGCCGGGTGGGGCTCGCCGCCCGACGTGGCCTATCTTCCGATACTCATCGCTCTCGACAAGATGAAGGAACAAGGTTTTTCGAACATCACGACCCAGGTCCTTGCTGGTGGTACCCAAGAATTTCAGGCGCTGGCTGACAATCAGACGCAACTGACTACGGATAACGTAGGAAACGCAGCGCCCGCAAATCAGGTAACGGGGCAGCTGCAAGCAATAGGTGTACTGAATTGGGACAACGTGGTATTCACCGTTGCCAAAGGATACGAAGATTGCAATAGCCTTAACGGAAAACCCGTCGGCGTTTACGACCTGGACGGCGGGTGGTCGAAGCTAATGAAGAACTACTTTGCCAGCAAGTGTCCCGACGTCAAGCCGAACTACATCATTATACCTGACTCAGCATTACGGGCGCAGGCGATTGTCTCGGGCAAGATTGTCGGAACGACACTCGCTCTGAACGACGCCGAGCTGATCACGCAGAAGCATCCGGATGCAGGGTTCACAACCATTAAGTTCGCTGAGACGCTGCCCGGTGTCGGTGCGTCATACGTATTCACGAACAAGAAGACACTCGATGCATACCCGAAGTTCTTCGAGACTCTCTTGGTCGAGCAGTTGAAGGCTGCTCAATGGCTTTACGACAACCCAGACCAAGTTGAATCGACGGGGAAGAAGTATATTCCGACTCTCGATCCAGCCATAGCGAAGCTCTATCTTGACAACAAGCTTTGGCCGGTTGCTTCGGACGACGCCCTTCCGGCCGCGTTGGTGGCGAAGGACTACGACGCTCTCAATTTGCAGGGTGATCCCTCGAGCATTACAACGGACGCCGTCATGCAGGCCGCACTAACGGCACTCAAGAACGATAAGTGAGTCGACAAACTGGGTCCTGCTGACATGGCGGGTCGTACAGAGTGGCATATTTCAACTTGACTCAACCGAAGCCGGCCGGGTGCGTGAAGAAGTAGCGCACCCCACCGGCTTCGGCTTGAATTGGAGGAGGGTCGATGTCGTGTCCTTCAATCACCCATGGCGACGGAGGCGTGGCACTCAGACTGCGGGGCGCCTCTCGCTACATTGGCCCAATAGTAGGAACCCCCGGGCGTAGAACTAGGGATGGTGGCATATGACAGAGCTGGCGGTGACAGCGTAGTGCGCTACAAAGTGGCTAAATCACGCCATGGCGCTGGGCTGCTTCCTCTGGTGCTCTGGCCGGCGCTCCTCCTGGTCGGTCTGGTGATCGGGTGGGCCGTGTACGCATCCGCGCGTGGGGGGTTCGTTCCGAGCCCAGCTTCCGTCGCGAAGGGCTTCGCCACAGTGATTCGGTCGCCGGATGCGTGGTCCGGTCTCTGGGTGAGCAACGTGTCATTGATTATCGGTTACCTGATATCGGTTGCGATTGGTATACCTCTCGGCCTGATCGCAGGCAGCGCGCGCTGGGCAAATCGGATCATTAGCCCATGCATGGATGTGGCAATGTTGATCCCGATGGTAGTTGTGATGCCTATCGTGCTCGTGGCTGCTGGCCTGGGCCGTACTTCAGAAGTGTGGGTGATCATTCTCTTCGCAGTTCCCTACATTGTCGTTCCGATCCGGACTGGCGTACAAACCATGCCGAAGGAATTCTCGGATGTTGCGTCCGCCTTCTCCGCCACGTGGGTTCAGAGATGGCTGTACTTCCTGATCCCGGCTTCACGTCGCTCCATTGCGACGGGTCTCAAGTTGGGGTTGGCCCACGCGCTAACGGGCCTCATGGTCGTTGAACTTACGCTCGTCGCGCTGGGAATCGGTCGTATGGTCTTGACATACCAAGTCCACTTCCTGCTTGGCGAAATGTTCGCGTATGTTCTGTTGGTGGCTCTCGAAGTGTTCGTGGTCATTGGGCTCCTGAGCGTCATTGAGCGGAAGGCGACAGACTGAAGTGCGTGGGCCAGCGATGACAGAAGGGATCCGTTTAGGGTGAGTATTAAGCTAGGCCAGGTGAGAGCAGCCCCTGTTACAAGCGAGGTCGATGTGCGTTCAGAGCCGCTAATTTCGATTCGCGAGGTCTCGAAGGTCTACTATTCCGGATCCCGGAAATCGCCTTCGGTCACTACTGCACTCGATCAGGTGTCGATCGATCTCGGGAAGTCGGAGTTTCTGAGCATTGTCGGTCCGAGCGGCTGTGGCAAGACCACCGTCCTCAGGATTATGGCAGGTCTCTTGCGACCCGACTCGGGGACAGTATTGGCTAATGGTCGGCCGATTTCTGGTCCGTCGTCCGACCGTGCTGTGGTATTTCAGCGGCCGGCGCTGCTGCCGTGGGCATCCGTCGAGAAGAACGTCGCCCTGGGATTGCGTCTTCGTGGAGAAGCCAAGAGCGAGCAACGCCGCCTGGCCCGTGCTGCCATTGAGAGCGTTGGACTCAAAGGATACGAAGACTATCTCCCGCGGCAGCTGTCGGGCGGCATGGCTCAGCGGGCAGCGCTGGCCCGGGCGCTAGTTCTCAATCCTCCAGTGCTCCTGATGGACGAGCCATTTGCGAGCCTAGACGCGATTACGCGACGCAAGTTGCATGGTGAGCTCCTGTCAGTCTGGAGCACTCAGCCCGAACGCTCTGCTGTTTTCATTACGCACAACGTCGATGAAGCGATCATCTTGGCCGATCGTATCGTTGTTATGTCGCCGTCGCCGGGCCAGGTTGCGGAGATCGTGGACGTGCCGCTGCCAAGACCACGCCGACTTGAGGACGCAGAATCGCCCGAATATTTGAAAGTGCAGGCGCATATTTGGAGCAGGATCGAATCATGGGCCTCGAATTAGCATCGCGGCGCGGTCGGCAGGGGCGCATGGGACGCGTGCTCGTCCCTCTCCGCGAGTTCTTGCGGAAAGAGGTTGCCGCGGCGATAGCGGTTCTCTGCGGCGCACTGGTGGTGTGGGCCATTGGTGCATGGGCGCTAAATACGGATTGGTTGCCTACCCCGGTAAAAGTGTTCCAGGAGATTTGGGCGCTACTCACCGATGGCAAGTTTCCCATGACTCTTATTTGGAGTCTGGGGTATGCCGCCGGAGGATTCGCAATCGCAGCCGTATTGGGGCTCGCCGTGGGCGCGGGCATGGGGCTGTCGCGGCACTTCGACGGCGCATTGTCGCCGTATGTGAACGCTATGCTATTGGTGCCACCTATCCTGTTGGCGCCGATCTTTATGGCCGTCTTCGGGCTGAGCCTGACTGCTTTGATTGTTCTGATCGTGGTATTCGCGTTCCCGATGATAACAATCTCCGTGCGCGGTGCGATCCGAGGTGTCGATCCGAGTTTCCAGGAAGTTGCATGGGCCTTTGGGGCGGGCCGTTACCGGCAGGTGTTCAATTTCGTATTGCGCGCCGCGCTCCCGCGAGCGTTTGCGGGCCTTCATCTGGGAATGGCTCTGAGCATGAAGGGCATGCTGATCGGCGAGTTGTTCTTGGCCGTCATTGGCGTCGGTGCGGTGGAGGCCACGTACACGCAGACCTTCAACACGGTCGGTCTGTGGGCGCTTGCCGTGATTCTTATCGTCGTCTCGATCATGATGGTGTGGATTGTGTCGGCGGTAGATTTCTTGGTCAACTATTGGGCGAAGTAGAAGTCGGCCCCATGTTCGATGCACTTGGGGGCGGCCACCAGCGCCGGTCGGACCTTGTGTTTGCGTTGTCTATTCGATTCGTAGGTTGTCTATATGGAGGTGCGTCGTGACCGGTACTGGAGTGTCAGGATTGCCCGCGATGGAGCGGGTGACCGATGAAGGGCATGGAGCCCTTATCGCGGATCGGTTCTTTGAGAGCCTGAGGGTTGCGTCGGTTGAATTGGTGGCAGGCCTCCCAGAGTCGTTGATGCGAACGGTATTCCGACGCCTTCTGGACGGGGTTCCGGGCATACCCTACGTTCCCGTATCGAATGAGGCCGAACTTCCAGGGATCGCTGCCGGTGCGTATCTAGGGGGAGTGCGCTCCTTAGTGCTGATGGAGAATTCGGGCATTCGCCAGTGCTGTGAGGCGGTAGCTCGACTGAGCTTTTCACACCAAATTCCTTTCGTTCTGGGCATGACCTACCGGGGCGAACTGGGGGAGACGAACTGGTGGGGTCATAGCCACGCGCAAACAATGATCCCCGTATTGCAGGCACTGCGGATACCTTTTACGCACGTGCGTACGCCTGATGACATGGTTGGTGCCGTGGATCTCGCTTGGAAGCATGCTGATTCGAGTCAGTGGCCCGTTGCGTTGATCTACGGCGGCCAAGCCGTCGAACACTAGAAAGGAAGATGCGCTATGTCACCTACGCCAGACATGGATCGTATTGACGCGATAACATCGATCGCAAGTGTGGTGTCTGAGGACGACCTATTCATTAGCTCGCTCGGGGCTCTTCGAGCCGACTGGTGGAATCATCGGCCGGGTGGGCCGAATGGCCCTGATTTGTGTTTTTGGCCGGTGGCACTCGGTTCTGTGACGCCCATGGCGTTGGGGCTCGCGCTTGCCCTGCCGCACAGGTCGGTCTATGCACTCGAGACCGACGGGTCGGTCCTGATGAACACAGGCGTCTTCTGCACGCTGGCGCGCCAGAAACCCAAGAACCTGACGATAATTATCTTTGACAACGAGATGTACGAGAGCATTGGTGGGATCCCATCACTGACCGCGTTCGGTTGCGACTTGTCCAAGATGGCCTCGGGCGCGGGTTGCGAAAACTGCGAGACAGTGTGGGATGCGCCGAGCTTGAAGGACTGCGTTGATAGGTTTGGCCACGATGATGCCTTTGGGCTTGTCACCGCAAAGGTTTCATCTGCGGTCTATCCTTGGCCGAATGAGAAGCGTAAGCCGACGGATGGTGTCGAAGACAAGTACCGCTTCATGAGGCACGTGGAGGCGAGTGAAGGTCGGGTCGTGCATCGCGTCGAGACGATAGAGCATCGCGCGCCAGCCCAGCGGCCTAGCGCGGTGTGACGCGGTCTGCCTTTCGGTGGCCTATCCGGCCCGATGTGAGCCCGGTACAACCTGATTCTGCTGCCCTGCGCGCCCGTATAGGGAGGAAACTGCGGTTGGTTCGGAGACGGGAAGAGGCTCAGTAAGCGGCCGACGTGGTCGGTTCGCTCTGGACGGCATCGCGGGTACGGCGGCGTTCAGTCGTGCTTGCGCCTGGGTAGCCGCTAGCTGGTCCGACCCGGCGGAGGTGGCTGTGGGGGTCACGGGTCCGTGGCCGGCGACCTTGCTCAGCGGCACACCGTGATCGTGCAGCGACGTCACCGCGCACCGCCGGGCGGCGTGGCGGCTGGCGCACCGTTCCTGCACCGCGTGCCCAGCAGGCAGTCCCCGTCACCGACGCTGTGCCTTCGCCCGGCACCAGATGCAGGTCTCCCCAGAGAAGCCCGGTAGCCTCCCCGATTCGCGCGGCGGTACTGAAGGTCGTCGTCAGCAGGTTGGGCACATCGGACGACCAGGGTGAGCTCCGCGTGACCATGTACTCGACGCGGCTGCCCGCGGCGGCCTTGTCCGGCGGCCAACCTTCCGGCCGCCTGGGTAGCCAAGGGGCGAGCCGTCGAGGCATCGGGGCACCGACCTGATGTTGGCGGTCGCGCCAGCGGCGCCCGGGACACCTGCCGCACCGTTCCGGCCGGGATTCGCTGGCGCATGCTGACGCGATGTGCGCAATCGGTGCACCGTGCGCGACGCTTTCGAAGACAGCGTCATCGGCCGCCACGATCCGGAGCTACAAGCGCAAGCCGTGATAGCGGGCGATCGTGGTGGGTGCCTTCGAACACTCCACGGCGCCGATCTGCGAAAGTAGGGCCGGTGGGACTCGAACCCACACTGGCACGGACCTAAACCGTGTGCCTCTGCCAATTGGGCTACGGCCCCGGGGCGGTGATGTTGTTGTCGAGCATACGGGGGGTGGGCAGCCGGGTCAGACCGCCCCCCGGGGGCCATTCGCGTGCCGCTTTGCCACATGCGTACTCGATAGGGCACGCATCCTGCAATCCGGTACGCATGTCGCGTGCTCCGCGCAACGCGCTCAATCCACCGGCGAGGCTAGCCGATTCCGAGCTGACTCAGCACCCGCCCCACGTGACCGGTGGCCTTGACGTTGCGCCAGGCGTGGGTGATCACGCCGTCCGGGCCGATGGCGAACGTCGAGCGGATCACGCCCTGCACGGTGCGCCCGTAGTTCTGCTTCTCGCCGTACGCCCCGTACGCCGTCAGCGTGGTCCGGTCGGGATCCGACAGGAGCACCACGTCGAGGGAGCTGGAGGTGCGGAATTCGGCCAGCTTGTCCGGTACGTCGGGGGAGATGCCGATCACCGTGTACCCGGCGCCGTCGATCCGGTCCCGCGCGGCGGTGAAGTCGCACGCCTCGGTGGTGCACCCAGGGGTCATCGCGGCCGGATAGAAGTACACGATCACCGGCCGGCCGGCGAAGTCGGACAGCGACACCTGGTGGCCGTCGGCGTCGGACAGCGTGAAGGAAGGGGCCTTGTCACCCACATCGGGGGAAGTGGTCGTCATGGCGTTAGGGTAGGTCGATCTCGCGGCCGCCGTGCAAGGGGCCGCCCGTCATGCCTGAAGGAGGCCCCGTGGCCCGCGATGCGGCGACGATCCAGGCCGAGATCGAGCGCGCGCGTGAGGGGCTGGCCGCTGCGGTCGATGAGCTGACCACGCGCGCCGACCCCCAGCGCGTGGTGGAGCAGGGCAAGCGCCGGGCGCGGCAGATCTGGGACAACCCGAAGGTCAAGTATCCGGTGATCGGCGCGGGCGCGCTGATCGTGGCGCTGCTGATCCGCAAGCTGTTGCGCTGACCGTTGGCGCTGGCCACTCTCACCGAGGGTGCGCGCCGCCCGCCCCGCCGAACGATCGCGAACACGCGGACGGAACCGGTTGTCACCGGTCGCCGGTATCCTTGACGACGGCAGATGCCACCAGGGGATTTGTGCACGGGGTCGTGGCCCGGGGTGAGGACGGTTGCAGGAGTGAAGCACTCTGGGGACACCGGCGCCGGTGCACGGCGTGCCGCTCGCCGGGCTCGGCGCATCGGAGCCGTGGCGATCGCGCTGCTGGCCGCGCTGGTGACGATGGCTGCGTGCACGTCCGCGAGAGCGGGCGACAATTCTCCGAGTCGAACGACACCGACCGGTACCAAGGCTTCCTCCTCCAGCGGCGCCGTCACTACTGGAACCACCGGATCCACCGGGGCCGTCACCGTCTCAGACCTGCCGAGCGCCTCGGATCAATCGTCACCGCCCTCGGGTGATCCGTCCGGATCTGGGTCGTCGGCACCGCCGGAGGAGTCGATCGAGCCGACCACGGCGCCCAGCACCCCCACGACGACGAAGCCGCCGAAGCCGGTCGCCGCGGTCAGCGCCTCGCCAGCGTTCGGCAGCACCAGCGTGTCGGTGCTCGCTCCGTTCACCGTCACCGTCGCCCACGGAACCATCAGCGACTTCACCCTGACCAACCCGACCGGGAAGAGGGTCAAGGGCGCGCTCTCCGGCGACCGCCACAGCTGGAAGCTCGGCGAGGTGCTCGGCTATGGAAAGAAGTACACCGCCACCGGCACGGCGGTTGGTACCGATGGCAAGAGGGTTCCGATCAAGGGCAGCTTCACCACGGTCAGCCCGGCCAGCCAGGTCAGCGCCCACATCAATATCGGTGACGGAGCGGTCGTGGGTGTCGCCACTCCGATCGTGGTGACCTTCAGCGGGGTGAACCCGGCGGACCGTGCGCTGATCGAAAAGCACATCAGCGTCACCACCGAACCCAAGGTGACCGGCGCCTGGGGCTGGATCAACCACGACGGCGGAGTGTGGGGCCTGGACTTCCGGACCAAGGACTTCTGGCCTGCGGGCACCAAGGTGCACGTCAAGGCGAACGTCTACGGGTTGGACTTCGGCGGCGGCCGGTACGGGGCGGCCGACATCACCAGCGACTTCACGATCGGTCGCAACCAGGTCGTCTACGCCGACGTGAACTCCCACGAACTGATCGTCAAGCGAGACGGCAAGGTCTACGCCAGCTACCCCGCGTCCTACGGCCGCGGCACCGACTACTACACCACCACCCGCTCCGGCATCCACGTCATCAACGACTTCTTCAAGCTGAAGCTCATGTCCAATCCCCGCTACGGGTATCGGGATTTCCCGGCCAAATGGGCGGTGCGGATCAGCAACAACGGCGAGTTCATCCACGCCAATGACGGGACCGTCGGAGATCAGGGCAGCACCAACGTCAGCCACGGCTGCGTCAACCTGTCCACCGTGAATGCCAAGAAGTTCTACGACTCGTCGCTGTACGGCGACCCGGTGGTGATCACCGGGACCAACGTCCAGCTTGGCCCCAGCGACGGCGACATCTTCGACTGGGCGATCCCCTGGTCCCAGTGGGTGACGCTGTCCGCCTTGGGCTGACGGGGACAGGCTGAGGCGGCGACGAGGCGGCGTCCATCAGGGCGTCACCGACGTGCTGGTCGCCCGCCGTGCCGGGGATCGGCTCAGGCCGACGCGTGGTCCAGGCGCACCCCACTGCCAGGCGCCCGGGGACTGACCAACGCCGAGTATCCGACGACTCCCGGCAGCAGCCGATCCAGCCAGCCCACCGGCGCGCCCGGCCAGCCCGGCAATAGATCGGCCGCCGGCACGGAATGTCCGACCGAGCCCTGGCGCAGTGCCCACCGGCCGGTGCGCAGCCCGAGCAGCGCGAGAGCCAGCAGCACCACCGACGTCCACTGCCACCCGTTCTCGGTGCCCGGTGGGCGATACCCCTGCCGCCAGGAGTTCACCCGCACCACGTCGACGAACGACTCCGCCAGAGCATGGCAAGTAACGAATCCCATGCCGGTGACGTGCTGCTGGACGCACCGTGCGTGCAGTTCCCGGCCAAACATGTCGTCCGCGGCCTGACGGGCGGTCGCGGGTAGCGGCGCGCCGATCCGTTGGGAGTAGCGCAGCACGTCGTAGGCCAGGTCGTGCTCCTTGCACACCACGTCGAAGTTGTAGTCGGTCGGGCCCAACGGAGAGGAGCAGTCGCCGGTGGGTTTAATCAGGATCGGCGTCCCGTGTGGCCCGGTCGCCGTCGCAGGCAGGTATCCCATCACCGCCTTCCAGTCGTGTGGGAACGACCGGCCCGGATGACGCGGATTGAAGGTCGCGGTGGTGACGGCGTGCAGCGCGTGCGCTGCGCCCGGATCGCCCGGCGCGTCAGATTCGACCCAATCGACCCCTAGTACGAGAAATGCCGCTATGAACGATGCCAGCGCGATGGCAATCCAGCGGCCCATGCCCTCTAGCCTGCCAGATGACGATCATCCGGCGCTGCCGGATTCCCGATCTGCCCGGCGGTGGGAGGCGGAGATTCCGAGCGCTCCGACGATCGCCAGCGCCGAGAATCCGACCCCGATCAGGGCCGGTGACCAGACCAACCCGGTGCCCTCGACCAGCAGCGTCGCGAGCGGCGGAACGACCGCGGGGATCACCGCCACCGGAATGTTGTAAGCGATGCCTCCGGCGGTGTATCGCACCTCGGTGGGGAAGACGTCGATGGCGCTGAGCGGCGCGATGGCGTAGTGGAAACCCTCCAGGGTGGCCAATAGCAGCAGACCGATCACCAGCAGCGCCGTCGCGCCCCGACCGATCAGCAGGAATGCTGGAATCACCAGGACCAGGTACACGGCGCAGCTGATCAGTCGCATGGTGGAGCGCGGGAACCGGTCGACCAGCGCGCCGTAGCACGGAATGGACAGCGCGAAGGTCAGCATGGTGAAGCCCATGATCACCGCGGTGGCGCTGGCGGACTTGCCTAGCACCGTCGGCAGGTACACCGGCATGTAGAAGTTCAACATCATCGCGGCCACCATGTAGCCGCAGATGTACAGCGCGGTGGAGCCCAGCAGCCGCCAGTGCGCCGTCACTGCCTCCCGCAGCGGAGACCGTGAGACACGCTTGCGGGCGGCCAATTCGGTGAACACCGGCGTCTCGGACAGCTTCATCCGGATGAACAATGCAACCAGGCCGAGTGGCGCGCTCACCAGGAACATCAGTCGCCAGCCGTTGGACGTGTAGCCCTGCTCACCGAACCAGCTGTTCAGGCCGAGACTGAAGAACGCGGCCGCTGGATACGTCAATCCGGTGCCCAGCTGGATCAGACCGACCAGCAGACCCCGCCGGTGTACGGGCGCGTGCTCGTACACATAGGTGGCCGCGCCGATGAACTCGCCGCCGGCAGCGATACCCTGCACGATCCGGGCCAGGATCAGCAGCAGGGGTGCGGCGATCCCGATGGTGGCGTAACCGGGGATCACGCCGATGGCCGTCGTGGACGCCGCCATCAGCGCGATGGTGAGCACCAGGAGCTTCTTGCGCCCGAACCTGTCACCAAGCACGCCCCACACCAGGCCGGAGAACGGCCGAACCACATAGGTAGTGGCATACACAGCGAAGGTACCCAGCAGCGCGACCGAGCGGGCCTCGTCGGGGAAGAACGCGGCACTGATCGCCACGGCGGCGTAGGCGTACGCGGCCAGGTCGTACCACTCGACGAAGTTGCCGATCAGGCCGGACAGGACGACCCGGCGCAACGTGGCACGCTGCTCCGGGCCAAGGGCTAGTGGGGCCGCACCGGCACGGGCGGGATGGGTATGGCGATCTCGTTCGGTGACGCCGATTTCGGTGGTGCTCATGGTGCACTGCCCTTCTGCAGGAGTCGCTCAGCGAATGTCGGGATCGTCGACGACGCGGATGGTGGGCAGGCCGCCCAGGCGGGTGTCGGGGTCCGGGTGCAGCCGCACCGACGACCCGCCAACGGCGCAGGCGGTGCGCAGGTAGTCGGTCACCCGGCGGCCGTCGGAGCTGTCCGGGTCGCAGGGGTGGACATTGCCGTCTGGCCGGATCACGCACGGCAGGAAGCCGGCCGTGATCGCGCCGGAATCATCAACCCGGCACCAGGCCAGCGCCGTCATCCGCATGTCCGGGTGAAAGGGAAGGGAGGGCCAGCCCTCCCGGGCCGCGATGCGGCCGAACCCTGGATCGGCGTCGTCCGGGCCGGGACTGGTGGTCGGTGCGGTGGCGGGCGAATCGGCCCAGGCGCCGAGAGCGGCAGCCCGGTCCGCGGCCAGCGGCGCGTCGAACACGAAGTGCCCGAGCCCGTAGAAGATCGGCCGGCCGCGATACCACTCGATACCGCGCAACGCATGATGGTGATGGCCGACCACGACGTCGGCTCCCGCGTCGATGGCCTGCCGGGCAGTGCGCCGCTCGTGGTCGGTCAGCACGAACGGGCGGGTCCAGTCTCCCCAGTGGAAACTCGCAATCACTACGTCGGACTCTGCTGCGGCGAGGGCGATGTCCTCCTGCAGCGCCCGCAAGTCCTCCTCCAAGGGGACGGTCCGCACCCGTGGGATCTCGCCGGGGATCCAGTGGTTGGCAGTGCCGAGATAGAGCGTGTGGGCCCGCATCGGTGCCAGCCCGGGCCAGTTGGTCCTGGCCTCGTACCCCATTGGGAACACCGATGCGTAGGCCAGGCAGGCGATCTGACGACCCGCTCGCCGCACCACGGCGGGCTGCCGTGCCGCGCGGATCTCCGCCCCGACGCCGCAGACCGCCACCCCCTGCGCGCGCACCAGCTGGGCAGTGTCCAACATGACGTCGATCCCGGCATCCAAGATATGGTTGTTGGCCAACGACAGTGCCGAGAAGCCGGCGGCCCCCAGCGCCACCGCGTTCGCTGGATCGACGTGCACCGGGATCAGCGCGGAGGGGGCAAGGCGGGGTCTGGTGGTGTAGGGGCTCTCCAGGTTGCCGAACAGGTAATCCAGGTCTGCCAGCGGCTCGGCGACGGTGGCGAACGCGGTCGCCGGCTGGTCCCGTTCGACGATCACGTCACCGACGAATCCCAGCAGCGCGCCGCTCATCCGGTCACCGCCGGTCGGGATGTCGGGACCGTGTCGGCGACCGATGGCGTGCCTGACAACGCTAATTCGATGTCGCCGCTCGAGGTGATGGTGGCCCGCACCGCGGCCGCCAGCGCTGGCAGGTCGCCGGCGGCCACCTGGACGATCGGGCAACGCACCTGATAGAGCTCGCGGGCCACCGCAACCGCCATGATCAGCGACGGATCGGCGGTGGTGACGACGACGCCGGCCGGACCGGTCCCGCGGCGCAGGGTCTCGGCCAGGCTCGCTCCGCCGGTTGCCCCGCTCAGCGCTGGGATCACCAGAATCGTGCCCGTCACCGATGCGCCACGTTGCGGGTGCCCGGCATCGACGATGACGCCGGCCGCGGGGTCCAGGCCGCTCCACAGGTTCAGCGGGGCGCGCAGCACCAGCAATCGGCCGCCGGATTCGCCCGCTAGCAGCGCCCGCGCCGGGATCGTGGTGGTGGCGGCGCTCATGCCGACCACCGCGTCACGTCCGGGACCCGCGCCGTCCGTGCGGCCTGCAGGCACTGCGCCAGGGAGCCGAGCGCCACCGCGGCCTGGATGCACACCGGCGCGTAGAAGGCCCATTTCGCGGAGTCGGTCATCACGGCGGTGTCCCGCCGATGCAGGATGCCCGGGAAGTAGGTGCACCGGTCGGAGACGAATCGGCCCCCGCGTCGCCGAATCGTCTCGGCCCAGCCTCGCTGCTCGGCCTGATCCAGCACGTGCCGGCTGGTGGCCACATACAGATCCACCTCCGGGTGCAGCGGCGCCCGCTCAATCAACTCGGCCACCAGCCCGATCTCGCGCAACGACAGATGTGGCGCGCCCAGACAGACAGTCGTGACCGGCGCGCCGGGCGGGACAGCGTCGATGGCATCACGGGCGCGCTGCAGATCGGTGGCACCGAGATCGACGGTGGTCACGGGCTTTCGGCCATCGAGCGCATGCTCGAGGTCCGGCGCCTCCGGAGTGATTCCGATCAGGTGGTACAGCGGAACGGCCCCCGAGGCGGCGGCAGCCGCGCCGAAGGCCTTGATCCGGTCCTCACCGGGATCGGGTGCCAGGCCGTCCACGGCGATCACCTGGTCGCCCGCCAGCTCACCGACCAGGTGGCCCAGCACCGGGTAGAACAGCTCGTCGTCCTGCAGCCGGCGGGCGGCGGCGTCCAGCCGGATCAGCACGCTGGCCGTGCGATTCTCGGTGACGTGCAGGCCGGTTTCGGGCACTCGCCCCGTTAAGGCGGCGCATGCTGTGATCACGTTGCCGTAGCGGTTGGTGCGGGCGCCGAACACCGAGTTGACGAACGACACTGCGTTGGACTCGCCCCAGGCCACGTGCTCGCCGAAGCGTAGCCGGCCGGCAGGTTCCTGGAACGGGGCACAGGTGAAGGTGGGTCGGGCCCCCATATCGGTGTACAGCTGCATGATCTCGCGCGCCGCGGCGAGCTCGGACGCATTGCCGTGGTTGAGCTCGGGATGTACCAAGTCAGCACTGCCCACGTTCAGCGTGGTCGGAATACGCACGCGGGCGCCGAGTTCGGTGAGTCTGCGAGCGAAATCGACGGGCACCTGACCGGCACCGTAGAGCAGGCATTCGACCACGTGTGCCGACGAGACGTCGATCAGGCGCGGCGCGTTAACCGCCTCGGCGGCCTCGATGATCAGCCGGATGGCCAATTGCGCCGCCGGGCCGTGCTCGCCCCGGAGCATCGCGGTGTCCTGGGCAGAGGTGATCACCGCGGGCATCCGGTGTGGTGTCGATGGTGGGTGGGCATGGCAGATCCTTTCCGGGAGCCAGGCTGGTCGCCACGACGGGCGGCGAACCCGAGTGCGGACGCGTCGCAACGATTGGCGGGGGTGTGGGTTCGTGCGGATCGCCGGCCGTCGGGCTTCAGCCCGCGCGGTAGGCGTTGTTACGCAACGTGAATGTGTCTGACCGGTCGGCTGGGAGCGCCGATCGGCCGAGTGCGGCTCAGCGGCCGGTACAGGATGTAGCGCACATGGTGGGACTCCTTGTGGTGGGGCCCGCACCGCGGACCCGCGCTTGCCGCCGCGCCGGTTGGCACTGCGGCCCGGTCTTCACCCGGAGCACCCCACCGCGAGTGGAGGGTTGCTGTCCAGCGAGCCGGGGCTTGGCGCTGGAACTCCTGACCTGGCGAGGAGGCTAGCACGCACGGTGATCACGGTCCAGATCGCGCGTTGACTCATCGAAAATGCCCGCGTGGCGCGTGTCGTTGACTCATCCAGAA
>CALANS010000089.1 GCA_937926105.1 uncultured Actinomycetes bacterium
CGCAGGGGACCTGGCGTGATGGACGGGCTCCGATTCATTTCTTACGGTGTCCAGTCAACCGCGCTACTTGTGCTCGCCGCGCAACAGCGCATCGAGTTCAGCACCTTCGTGATGGCCAACGTCGGCGACGACTCGGAGATGCCGGCGACCCTGCGCTACGTCCGCGAGATCGCGGCACCCTTCGCCGCCGCGCACGGCATCGCACTGCACCTGATCGAGCGCCGCCGCCGGGACGGATCGGTGGAAACCCTCTACGGGCGGCTGATGAAGGACGGCTCACGCTCCCTGCCCATCCCGGTGCGCATGTCCAACGGTGCGTCGGGCTCACGCAGTTGCACCGCCGACTTCAAGATCCGCGTCACCGGCAAGTGGGCCAAGCAGCACGGCGCCACCACTGCTCGCCCGGCAGTGGTCGGGATCGGGATCAGCGCTGATGAGATCCACCGCGCTAACACCCGCCGCGCCGAGGCGCATGAGCGGGTGGTGTACCCGCTCATCGGGATCGGCGAAGACACCGGTCTGCGTCTCAACCGGGCCGACTGCGCCCGCGTGATCCAGCGAGCCGGGCTACCGGTGCCCCCCAAGAGCAGCTGCTACTTCTGCCCGTTTCACCGCCTCGAGGTCTGGGACGAGATGGCCCGAAGCGAGCCCGAGTTGTTCGCCAAGGCCGCCGATCTCGAAGACACCCTCAACCGGCGCCGCGACGAGCGCGGCAAGGACCACGTATTCCTCACCCGGCTTGGGCGGCCCCTACGCCTGGTCGCGAGCGCCGACCAACAGACCCTCCCCTTCGCCGACGCCGCCGAGGACGAGCGCGACCAGTGCGACTCGGGCTGGTGCATGACATGACCACGCCCGCCGCGCGGGGTGAGCGCAGCACTGCCGCGACCGGCTTGGCGCGCCTCGACCAGGACACGGTCGCCCTGGCGCGAAGCCTAGCCCGGGTCCGGCTGGCACCGCTGCCTCGACGGTGGGCCCACACGATCGGTGTGGCCACCGCCGCGCATCAATTGTCCGGTGGGCTGAGCCCGGCCGGTCGGGCCGCCATCACGGCCGCCGCCTGGGCGCACGACATCGGATACGCCCCCTCGCTGGTCGACACCGGATTCCACCCTCTCGACGGTGCCCGATTCCTGAAACACGCCGGCTTCCACCCGGTGATCCTCAGCCTCGTCGCTCACCACACGGGCGCAGACAGCGAGGCCTACGAGCGCGGACTGCTCGCCGAGCTGGCCGAGTTCCATCCGGTCTATCGACCGCTGCTGGACGTGCTCACTGGCGCCGACCTGACGACCAGCCCGGACGGCTTGCCCGTCGAGCCCGCCGACCGACTCAGCGAAATCTTGTCCCGCTACCCACCGACCGACCCGGTACACCGCGCCGTCTTGCACTCCGGCCCCCAACTGCTGGCGGCGGCCGCGCGAGCCCGCAAGCACCTCACCGCATCATGACTGAGGACCCGGACACGCGCGGCGCGGCGATCATCTCGGCCACCGTCAACGGGCTGCCCGCCCACTGGCCGCAGCTGGCCGTCGCGCACCACACCGAGCCGCACGCCCCCACTCACCGACCCGAGCCGGGCTGGGCGCCATTACAGGGTCCGCCCGCGCCGCGCCCAGACTCGGGTGCCGCGCGCCGCGTCAGCGGCGGTGTACCCGGCCATCGCGGCGAGGCGATGTGCCTGCGCTCCCCGCTGGCCTGGGGTGACCGAGTGGTTGCTGCGCTCCTCGCTAGTGAACGCAAGCACTATCCCGGCAACGCGGCATGAGCGCCGACACCAACCGTCCGGGCCGTCTGGACGACCCGTGCTCGCTCGGCATCGACCTGCCGTCCGACCAGCCCGGCATCGCGTCGGGCGACTGGAGCGTGACCCAGGCGGGCTTCCGGTATCTGGTCGTAACCGAGCCCCGCGGATGACCGCCGTGCTCCAGCCGCCGTTCGCATACTTCGGTGGCAAGACCACCCTCGCGTCGCGGATCGTTGACCTACTCCCCGCGCACGAGCACTACATGGAACCGTTCTGTGGCGGCAGCTCGGTGCTGCTCGCTAAGACGCCGTCGACGATGGAGACGGTCAACGACCTCGACGGCCGGCTGATTTATCTGGACACTTCAAGGCCGCACTGAAATGGCCCGGTGTCGAACGAGCCGAACGGTCCCGGCGTCAGCGTCGCGTCACGAAGTGCATGCAGAGGTGAGAGCGTCGCGAACGATCGGGATCCCCTCGCGGAGCACCGTCTCGACGTGCAGGCTGTTCAGCTGTGGGTCCAGGCTGTCGATCCATTCGTTGAGTTCGAACGATTCGAGTACGTGCCACGGGCTGCGCTGATCGGACCGTTCGGCCTGCTGGGTGAGCAACGCGACCGCGTAGGCGATGACCGCTGGCCAGAACCGGTCGATGGTAGTCCGCGACTCTCGCGCGTCGTCGTCATTGTCTGCGAGCGGGTCCACGTCGCTTTCGGCGATCTGCTGGTCTCGGACGACCCGGTATCGCTCGATGAGGCCCGGATGGGTCTCATCGAGCGCGGCGACAATGGCGGCCAGAGATGCACCGCAGCCGAAATTTGAGAAGGCCGATGGTCGGTGAGCCACGGGCGGCAGCCAGATCCAGGTCGAGGCGAGGTCAGACCAGACCTCGCCAGGCTCGAACAATGTGCCGTGGGCCCTCCACTCGTCATGCAAGCGATGTCCGTATCCGCTGCCGGCCAGGCAGCAGAGCAACACCTGGACGGCGGACCACCCGGCAGGTAGCGCCACGCTCTGGCCGCTGGCGCGGTCCAGCTGATAGGCCAGGTAAGCGGGCTCGGCACCGACGAGGTCGCCGTCGAACGAGCAACACGGGCAGACCGGCATCTCAGCGTCGGTGGGCGTGAACAATGCCCGCCCGGAATAGCGATCACCGCAGAGCCCGCACCCCGTATCCGCGGGGGTTTCCGTCAGGTCGCGCTCACGGGCCGCGCTGACGGCCTCGTCGATCTCGGCCACGATCTGTTCGGCAGTGCGATCGGTGGCAATCTCGTAGGCATCGATGCCGGCGACGCGTCCGAGCTCCGGGGCGACGTTGGCGAACATCGGTGCCCAGACCGCGACTCGCAGCGGCGCGGACAGGTCGAACACGCTCGCGTCGTCGGGATGCTCGTCGTCGGTCAGGATCTCGGGTTGACCGCCGTCGCGAGCGACGTCAATCATGGCGGGTCCGGCGTAAGAGCGCAGCGCGCCGGATTGCGGATGGTGCTCGACTTCGACCGGCCAGCCCGCCGCCTCCAGCGCGGCGACCACGGCGCGACGCATTGGGTCGG
>CALANS010000090.1 GCA_937926105.1 uncultured Actinomycetes bacterium
AGATCCGCTATCTGGACAAGCTGGTGGACGAGTTGGCCAAGGGTCGGCCGATGGCGAAGATCCTGCGGTCGTAGCATCTTGCCCTCGATCAGGGATGACGCTGTTCTCGGATCCGATACCGCTCATGATCGAAGCGCAATGAGCCCGCTTAGCGGCAGCCTCCCGCGTGCGGGCACTCCCCCAAATAGTGCTGTCTGGTGACGCCCCGCGTCTGTACATGTGAGAGGTGCTTCGACAGATCTCCACGGGCAAGGAGGGCTACGGCGTGGTGGACGGGATGGCCGCGGACGGCATTGCCGGCGCATCCCGGGCCGCCCTGGAGACCAGCGTGGCCAGCCTCTATGAAGCGCATTACATGAGCCTGGCGCGACTGGCACTCCAGCTCGTGGGCGACCCGGAGACCGCCGAGGACGTGGTGCAGGACGTATTCACGGCGCTGCAGCGACGGGGCGATCCGGCTGTGCTGGATGACCCGCGCCGCTATCTGAACACCGCGGTGGTGAATCGGTCCCGATCGGCGCTGCGCCGGCGGCGGGTGGCGCGTGCGTTCCGCGCGGACAGGGCAGCCGCCGTTGAGGCGGCCGACGCGACCAGCCTGCGCGCCGCCGAACATGCCCGCGTGCTCCGTGCCTTGGACCGGCTACCCCGCCGGCAACGAGAGGTACTGGTGTTGCGTTACTTCCGCGACCTCTCGGTGACGGAAATCGCAGCAGTGCTGGGCATCTCCGCGAGCGCCGTGTCCACGTCGCTGTCTCGGGGGCTCAAGACACTACCGACCCATCTGGGGAGGAATTCATGACCACGGACTACACGGACGCGGATGTCGAAGATCTGCTGCGCGACGCGATGAACGAACGTGCTGACGCGTTCCGGCCACACCGTCACAGTGAGCGGTCCTATCGTGCGATCGTTCACCGGTCCGGTGCCAAGAGGTACTGGAATGTGGTTTCCGCGGTCGCCGCCGTCGCCGCGGTCGCCGTCGGCGCCGTCGCGCTGGTCGGGACCCACCAGCCCGACGCCTCGATACAGCCGGCGGCGCCCAGCGAGACAACGAGTCCCGCGCTGACCACCACCGCGACGACGCGCGCTCCGGAAACCGTCGAGCCGCTTCCGGGCGGCGATATTGTGACGCCGCTGGCCGATCCGGTGACCGTGTCCGGATCCGGCACACAAACCGTGCACCTCGGCGTGCCGCCGGAGGGAACCGACGGTATCGACGTCCACCTCACCTGCTTGACTGTCGGGTACTTCGAGTTCTCGGACGGAGCGGCCATGGAGTGCCGCGCCGCTGACATCGGAACGAGGACTGCCTCCGGGATCTACCGATTGCCGGCCACCGCCGAGACACGCGACACCACGATCACCGCGGCACCCGGACAGCGATGGCGCATCACCGCCACTTACATCAAGGCCACCGTTACCGAGTGGGGCGTCAACGACCGCGGCCAGACCTACGGTGTGCAGAACGCTTCGGGAACACCCGATCTGGTGGCGGCCATGGCCACCAACGGCGAGGAAGGCTACGTGTTCGCGACGGAACTGACCGGACCGCAGCCCGCGAACCCCAGTGAGGCCGCCACCTTCCAGCCCACAGCCCGGACGATTCCTGTGTACGAGTCCGACGGCGTCACGCAGATCGGCGTCTTCACAGTCAGCGGCTGAGGACTCCGGCTGCCCGTCCGGGCGCAGCCTGAGCGTCCTCCGCGGTCCGGCTCGCCACCGTGGACTCGGTATGGTCGCGGACTTCCGTCACGCGGAGTCGGGCGACGGCTGGCATCGGGGGCAGTGGAAGGCGGGGCGGTCGAACGGCGGGTCGCCCACCGCCGCGACCTGGATCGTGGCGCCGCAGCGGCGGCAGCGCTGACCGGATCGGCCATGCACATATCGCTGGTATCCCGGCCCTCCCGCGGCCAGGTCGGCGCGTGCACTGCTCAGCAACAGCTCGCGCGCCGTTCGGAGTACCGCAGCGGCATCCACCTCACCGCTGGGCCGCCACGGTGAGAGGCGCCGGCGGAACAGCGATTCCGACATGAAGATGGTGCCGACCCCGGCGACGACGGTCTGGTCGAGCAGCGCTGCACCGATGGGCCGGAGCGGCGTTCGGGCGAGGTTGTCGAGGGCGATCGGCAGT
>CALANS010000091.1 GCA_937926105.1 uncultured Actinomycetes bacterium
AGACGCTCCACCGGACGGAGCGCGGCTGTGGCGATCACCCACGCGCCCGCGGCGAAGATCCCGGCGCTGCCGATCACCAGGACCCACAGCAGGGCGACGACACCCGACACGATGCCCGCGGCGATGTCGCTGTCGCGGGTCACCAGCACCGTCCAGGTGCCCTGCGGCGTCTCGACGGCGTCGACGTACACGTAGTAGGTCTCGCCGTGATGCACCTCGCGCAGCGCGGGACCGGGCACGGTGAGCTCGTCGATCCGGGTCCGGAGGGCCTTGGGCAGCGTGTTCATCTTCTCGGTCCCGTCCGGGGCGATGATGGCCACATGCTGGTCGATGCCGGGCTTCTCGAACGGCTCGGACGGATCCTCGACGATGATGCCGCGATAGACCTCGGCGATGTTGTGCAGCACAGCCTTCTCGCGCGACACGGCGATCGAGGAGATCTGAGCGTAGACCGCGATGCACGCGGCCAGCACCAGCAGCACCACCACGGCGGTGGAGCCGATGATGATCCGGGCGCGGATCGAAAGCGTGCGTCTCATCCGGCCGCCTCGGGCTCCGGTGCGGAGGTCAGCCGGAAGCCGACGCCGCGCACGGTCTCGATCCGCATGCCGGAACCCGCATCCGCGAGCTTGCGCCGGATGTATCCCACGTACTGGTCGACGACGTTGGAGGCGAAGTGGGGCGACCCCCAGATCTCGGAGAGGATCCACTCGCGGCTCAGGGTGTCGTCCGGCCGCTCCAGGAAGGCGCGCAGCAGGTCGAACTCGCGCCGGCTGAGAGGGACGTCGGCTCCGTCCACCTGCGCGGCCGCGCGGTCGACGGCGACGGTGATGTCGCCGACCTCGAGTCGATGGCTCTCCAGGTGGTCGCGACGTCGCAGAGCACGCAACCGGGCGAACAGTTCCGCGAACTCGAACGGCTTGATCAGGTAGTCGTCCGCCCCGGCATCCAGACCGCGCACCCGATCTCCGACAGCATCGCGCGCGGTGAGCAGCAGGATTCCGATCCGCTCGTCGCGATCGCGCAGCCGCGAAGCCAGTTCGAAGCCGTTCATCCCGGGAAGGTTCACGTCCACGACGGCGAGCTGGAACTCGTCCTGTCCGCCGGTGAGCAGCGCCGCGATGCCGTCGCCCACGGCGGTGACCTCATAGCCCTCACGCCGCAGGTGGCGCGCGATGAGATCGGCGAGCTGCGGCTCGTCGTCCACGACCAGAACCCGGGTGACCACATACGGATTCTAGGTGCGACGATGGGCTTCCCGGTGATGCGAAAAGCCCCGGCGTCATGACGCCGGGGCTCTTCCTCTGGGTCCCTGCGTGGTACGTTCGCAAACCTTACCCCGCGCCTTGCGTCCTTGGTTACCCGCTGGAAGCGGGGGTCTACGGGGTGTCTCAACGCCCGGATGTCACCCGATGGAGGAATGTCGGGACGTTGTGGTTCGGAGGATTGAGAATCTTCAAACCTTCCTCACCGCCACTGAGGTCGATTGCCTCGTTTATGACTATCGCAGCGGGGTAACGGTTAACGAGCTTGCTGAACGATATGGCGTTCATCGCGCCACTGTGTCGGCGCATCTGACTCGGCGCCGGGTCGCCAGACGTCAGCCGGGCTTGCGGGTCGAGGAAGCGGCGGAGGCGGTGAAACTCCATCTCGGAGGCGTTTCAATGCGGGCAATCGTTCGGACCATGGGAGTAGATCGAAAGGCGATACGTCGCGTGTTGGTCGAAGCCTCTGCCGTCGGTGCGTAGAGGGAACATCTGGACGTGGAAGTCTTTCGAGCTTCGTTTGCACTGCGGTCCTGTCACGAAAATGGTGCAGGAAGATGGTTGGTCAACGCGGACGAACGAATGCTAGCCAGAACAGGCCGCTGTGGAACTCAGGACTCTGGTTCAGTGGCGTTGGTTGGAACGAAGTGATGCCTCGGTCCGGATGAAGCGTGTGGCAGAGCGACTAGGTGGGTACCTGAGACGTTCGATGATGGTTGATGTAGATGAAGGCCGATCAGGCTGACGAGTGTCGCAGCAACAGCGGCGAGGTCGGCGGCGGACCCGTGGAAGGTGGGCACCGAGCATCCCCTTGTCGGTATCAGCTCGTCCACGTCGGCCACTTCTTGCCACAGCGGGTGGTAGAGCTCTAGTTCCCCGTTGGCGAGCACGGTGGTCCCCGCGCGCGCATCTATTTCTGAGGGGGTGAGCGCGGAACCAGGTGCGCTGATGTTGGCAATACCCAGCGTCCCGGTGCTGGCATCGGTTGCGACTTGGGCAATGAGTGCATTGCGTTCGACTCCGATAAGTGAGTCGAGGTACGTGGTCACGCTGTGACTGACGGTCGCATCGATGATGAGATCGGCGGCGAGGGAATCGAAGAGGTCTGAAACGTTTCCTTCGGCGATGGTGACGGCGAGGTCATCGCGGAGCGAGCGCAGCCGTGTTGCTAGGGCATCGGCCTTTGTCTGCCCGATGTCCGCTTCGGTGTAGTTCTGCCGTACGAGGAGCCCGCCAGTGATTACTCCTGGATCGCAGACGGTGATACTTGCGGCGCCGGCACGTGCGATGAACTCGGCCGCCCATGATCCGAGCCCGCCGCACCCCCAGATGTGAACCGTCTTTCCTTGGTAGCCGTTGACAGGTCGGCGTTCATCGCGCCGGGTCGTGACTGCTTGTCGTTCGTCGGACATGTTGCACCATTCGATGGGGATCTCGGAGTTGATGATCGCGGGATCGAGATTGACCGTGGTGCCGTGCTTCTTGGCAATCCGTCGCAGGGCATCGGAGGTTTTTGCAGGGAGGCGTCCGCCAAGCAGATGATGTGGGCCGCCAGCAGGGTGGGGAACTGCGAGAACGAAGTATTGCTCCTCGCCGTCAGGGTTTCTGAGTGCACTAGCGAGAAGGGACGTGATGAATGCCGGCGATTGAGCTGGGATTCGCGGGGGGTGGTCTCCGAGCCGGTCGAGATACGGATCATCCAGGAGCGCGAGGAACAGCGCGAAAGTCGAGGCGGCGCCGAAGGGGAGGTCGCTCGCGAGCGTGAAGACGGGAGTGTGATGGCCGTTGCTGTCGGTCGAGTAGGTGAGATCGTACCGATGCGTCGAGCGGGAGATGAGCCGGGCGACCTGCCGTGGCTTGGTTGGGCCAGGCTCGCGGACGACGATTGTGGGTGTGTCGTCCGCGTGGTGGAGCACTCCACCGACTGCGTGATACATGGCGGTAGAGGGGTCGAACTCTCCACCGGCGGCGTCTGCGAGCCACCCCCACAGCCGGTTGAGGAGCCCAGCCATTCCTTCTGACGGGCGCCACTCGCGTGAAGGATCGAGGTAGATGCAGAGGCGTTGCCCTTGGAGGACATGTGGGAAGCCAAGGAAGCGTGTGTGATCGACTTCGACGCTAGGTGGAGCAAACATCGATGGCCGAATCTGGAGGATGAACTCTTCGTAGTTCTCAAGGGCGAGGCCTGTGGGACTCCTCAGGATGCTGCCAGTGTTGAGCCGGATCCGGACCCTGGCGTGATTCTCTGCGTTGAGTTTGGGCTGCTGGACTATCCGCAGGTCGTCGGGCCGGACTTTTGCGAGCGCACTCAGCTCGTCAACGAGTTGCTTCTGCCAGGTCGACAGTGTGCCTCGATTGCGACGGTTCATCCCGCGCGGCCAGACCGCCCCACGGTCGTGGCCGGTGCGGGCGTTGCCGGGAACTTGGTGCTGCTCGACGACGTGGTTGGGGCCTTGAACGCATCGCCGAAGATGCCCTGCCACAACTCGACGCTGCGGTCCTTGTCCTCCTCGTTGTATGCCTCCTCGATCTCTGCCGCGTGTGCGTGGATGCGATCCCGGAAATAGCCGTAGGTTGACTGCTCCCACCGATGGTCGAACGTGACCCCAGAACCCGACGGATCCTGGATCGACGGCTTGCTCGGGCGTGCCTGGAGCCAGCTGTCGAGGTCTTTGACAAGGTGGAGGAGTGTGGTGGGAACGTCGCTGTAGTAGTTCGGGTTCAGGACCGTGCGCAGTTCGGTGACCTGCTCGCCGAGCAGGGTGGTCAGGAGGATCGATCGGGTTCCCGTGAAGAAGTTCTTGTGATCGCGCAAGTACTTCATCAGCCGGATAACCTTGCGAAGGTTGCCGTTTGCGAGCGTGTCCTTGGCCTTCATCCAGTCGGTGAACCCTTGGGGGTTGGTCAACTCCCAGTCATTGTTGTCGCGGTTCACGATGACCTCACGCCCGTCTGCGAGGTCCACGTGCGGCACGATGTCGAGGTGCATCGAGTTCGCATAGACCAGGCGGACGCAGCGACATTTCCGAGAATGCGGCATGTTGCCGTAGGTGCTGTGACGGTGTAGTGCCGCGTAGACCTCCTCGATGTACTTCTTCGGATCTTCGGCCCAGTCCGGGTTCTCGGCCATGTCGAGCATGAAGTCCGCGTCGAACTCGTTGTCGCCAACGGGGTTGATGATGGTCTTGTGGGCCCAGGAGCCCTGGGGCGTCTTCCCCAGGATCAGCGAGCCGACCTGCTCGTCCGCCTTCAGCGCCTTGTAGACCGACTCAACACGTGAGTCGAGCAGGTCTAGCTTCACCTGGCCAAGGTTGACGGTGTCCTTGAGCAGGACGTTGAAGTAGTCGGTGAGCTTCATTGGGAGACCTCCATGTTGGGCTTTGTCGGGTTGCCGCGGTGTGGGTCTCCGACCAAGGGTGTGTATTCGGCTGCGCGATGGGCTGCGAACTGCGCTGTGTATATGGGGCTGAGTTCGCGGCTGACCGATGCGGCGAGCCCAGCGAGGTCGCTTGGGTCTGCGGAGTCGAGGGCATACAGATCGCCAGGGACGCGAGCGTCGAATCGGGTGTACGCATCCTTGCCGATCAGATGCTCTGCGATGCCTTGTCCACCACGGCTTCCGGCGTTGAGGATGAGGGGAGCGATCGGTTTGGCCCAGTTCAGCAGTCCGCCGCGATCGAGTCGCTTGGGGTGGTTTGTGAGCTGGTCGATGGTGCCAACGTTAAGTACCTTGATTGAGCTCAGGGGTTGATTGAGCATGCTTACGGCTTCAGCGATCGCGACGACGGAGGGATTGTTCGCCCAAACGCCGCCATCGATGAGACGGTGTCCGTCGACGCGTGCGGCCGGGAAGTACAGCGGTGCTGCTGAGGTTGCCATAGCGATGTCCACCATGGGGATGCGCCAGTCCCGGGTAAGCCGTGGGTTGTGTGGTGTCTTGAAGATGTGCACGCTGCCTCGTTGCACATCCCAGGACGGTATGACCAGACGCTTGGTGCTTTCGCCGAGCGTCCGTGCCCCAAGCACGTTCGTGAGCGCAGTGCGGAGCGCACGGTGATCGTAGATGGGAGCGGTCAGTTGGCGCGGACGCCGCCACGGTCGACGCCTCGCGGCTGGGAACACAGTGCTGACGAGTTCCTCATAGTGCTCAACGATTTCCGCGGGGGTGAGCCCGGCGGCGAGCGCCAGCGCAACAATCCCACCCGCCGATGTCCCGGCGATCAGGTCGAATGAACCGCTGATGCTGACGCCAAGGTCCTGCTCGATCCTTGCCAGCACATGGGCGGTGAAGAGAGCTTTCGCACCGCCGCCGTCCAGGGCCAGGATCTGGAACTGTTCTGAGACTGTCTCAGGTGGTTGACCGGCTGCCTCTTGGTTGCTCAGTGGTGCGCTCACCCCAAGCTGGCCGAGCGGCATGTTGCCTTCGGCGTCGGGCGGACTTGCGGGAACTACAACCATGTAAGTATTCTACGTTGCCGCTCCGACATTCCCTCGGGGCTAGGAGTGAGAGCGCCCCTCGATCGACCGCGTCGACCAGCCCATGTTTAGGACTGGAGGTCTTGTTCAGGCGGGGAGAATGCGGATGTAGCGCCGGAGCACGATCGAGACGGGGTCGATCCGAAGCATCTTGAAGCCGTCCCAGATGAGCAGGACCACCAAGATGTTGAGCCAGCCAGGGCAGTTGTGCTTGAGGATCGTCGTGCAGATCGCGGCGGCGTAGAAGAGCACCGCAGCCAAACCGATCGCGAGTAGGAACCACCTGAGTCCATGACGACCGTGCGTGCGGATAAGCAGGACGTTGGTCGGCGCGTATCTGAGCAACCTGTAGCGGATGCTGAAAATCGTGGAGAGAGCGAACTGAGTCATGTCGGGCCTCGTCCTGTCATAGCAGCGGCGCAGTTGACCGCGAAGGCAGCTATGAATGAGCGCCCACGAGGGGCCCTCCCGAAAGACCCGCAGAGTTGAGAACCTGCCTCGTCATTCACTGTACGTCTGGGTTGCGATGTAAGGAACCCCTGGCGGTGAGCTCGGTAGCGCACCTCGTCGGTGACCTTGGAGTGGAAGGACACCGGCTATGGCGACGCTGGCGGAGCAGGTGCAGGGCGAACGGATAGCGCGGATCGTGCTGTCGATGATTGCCGAGCCGAACGATCAACAACCGGATCGCGGCCCATCATGATGACTACGCTGCAGCGCGGGCGAACCTGGAGGATTCGATCGGTCTACTGGCGAATGTCGCTGGCATTTATCGTCGCTGCGACGGCGCGAATC
>CALANS010000092.1 GCA_937926105.1 uncultured Actinomycetes bacterium
GAACGGCGTAGCCGTTGAATTTGGCGGCGGGGCGTCACCGTGCGCACCCGGCGTCCCGACCGAGGTTCCCGACGGTGCCACCGTGCGCTTCGGCGAGCGGTCGGTCTTGGTGGCATTCTCGTCGTCTGCGACGTCCGGGGGCGAAGCGCCGGCCGGTGCTGTACTGGTAGCCGAGGCGCCGGTCTCGGCAGACGAAAGGAGCTACTGCGCTCACTGTGGCGCTCTTCGAGGATCCGGGCGGTTCTGCGGAGCGTGTGGGGTTGAGCATTCCCAGACAGCGGACTGATGGCTAGCGGGTGTAGGACAAGCTCGGGATGGGGCGCTGTTGCCGCCGATTGTCGCCTTCCAGGAGTTCCCCTGGCATGTGGCGCTGTGGCCGCGTGACGGGAATAGTGTTCACATGGAGGTGATGATCGTGCTCTGTGGACTGTGCGGCGCGCAACTTGCACCCGACAGCCGCTTCTGCGGGAATTGTGGCGCTCCGGTCGTCGGGCCCCCACCCGTGCCCACCGCAGGCAGTGCCGTCGGTGCGGTCCCGGCGGTCGGGATGATCGGCGGGAACAGTTCGCAGACTTGGGCGCCACCCTCGGTGCCGCTTCCGCCTCCTGTGCTGCCGGACGCTACGTGGGCGGACTCCGATGGCCCACCAACGTCGCCGCCGGATCTCCCGGCACGGCAGGCGAACCGTCCGCCGTCGCCGATCACGGGTCTCATCACGTCGGTTCCAGGAATGCCGCAGCGCTCGCACGAGACCACCACCGGTCCGCCGCCGCCCCCGATCATTGCGTCGGGGCCGCAGCTTCCGTCGGCGGCGGCATCACCGACTCCAGCGTATCCACGACTCGAGCTCGATACTGGTGAACTCATTCCTCTCGACCGCCCGATTGTGATCGGACGCGATCCGAGCGCTGCGCCCGGTGAACGCGCCGTTCGAGTAGCGGACCAGACCCGCAGTGTTTCGAAATCGCACATGCGAGTCGCATTTCTTGACGGGCGCGTCATGGTGACGGATCTGCACTCCACGAACGGCGTCGCGATCGCGATGGGCGATATGCGGACAGTCTGTGTCCCAGGCGTTCCTGCCGCTGCTCCAGGAAACTCGGTGATCACATTCGGAAAGCGTGAGCTTCGCGTTCACGACTGACATTCTCAATGTCTCGGGGCCGGCGTCCGGCTACCCGGAGAAATCCGGGGTAGTGGATACCTGCGAAATTCGACACGCTGGTAGTCAGCCGCTCCGTTATGACCGTGACGCAGGGAGGGTTCGTAGTGCCGTTTTGCACACAGTGTGGCACAGCAGCTCAGGATGGACGTTTTTGCGCTCGATGCGGCGCAGCATTGCCGGCATCGGTCGCCGAGCGATCCGGCGGTGCGGGAAGTCCCGGCACACCGTCATACCCTGCTGCGTCGCATATCCAGTCCGGAGCGGCGCCCGGGTTCCCATCGTTGACAGGCGACGCACCTGGCCTGGGCGCAGGCGTGCCGGTTGCGACGCCGCGACCTCCGATCGTGCGCACCGACGCACTGCGTGATCTTGGCACTGTCGCCGTTCTGATCGCAGTCCTCGTGAAGCCGTGGTCCTGGGGCGCCAACGGTGGCGAGACGGTGTACGTACTTCTTGCGGTGTTGTGCTCGCTTGCGTCCCTGGTGCCTGAGTACCTGCGGCGGGCGAACGTCGGTCCTGACGGACAGTTGCCGCCTTGGCCGATCCGCAAAATCCGGCTCGTGCTCAATACACCGCTTGCCGTGGTGCTGGCAGTCGAATTGATACGCAACCTCGTCGCGGCGGTAGACGGCGGCGATGACGGGACGCTCGCGGCCGGACCTGGCTACTACATCGCAGGGTTCGCTGTGGCGCTGGCCGCCGCGCCCCGGTACACGGATGTCGCGGACAGCGCTGATGCCGTGGCGTCGCTCAGCAGCTGGCGGAAGGTCGCAGGGTGGTGCGCGGGAACAGGCGCCGCCTTCGTCGTGGTGATCACCTTTATACCGTTGATGGCGAGCGGGTCCGGTGGCGGGATGTGGTTCGTCTTCGCGCTGATCTTCGTCGGGATGATCGCGTACGTGGCCCTGGCCCTCGCCGTTCCCGTTATCAGGGTCGGTGCCGATCATCCTGCCTGGCAGCCCATTGGTCTCTGGCTAGGCGGTGGATTGGTATTTGCAATCGTCGTGGGCACGTCGACCCTGGCCAACGACGGCGGGGGATCCGGTGGCTGGCAGGGCTGGCTTCTATCCGCCGGATTCTGGCTCATGGTGTCGAGTACAGGACTGTGCGCCGTGCCGTTGCGCGGCGGCAACGACGGTGACACGAACGCTGCACCCTTCTGGGAGTTGATCGTCGCCAACGCATTTCGCTTCTTGGTCGTCACCGCAGGAGTACTGCTGGCACTGCTCATTCTCCTTCTCATCATGGGTTCGGTGCAGGGGTCGAACGTCGGTCTTCTCGTCGTCACCGTCCTCATGGCGGCGGTATTCGTCGTGGCGGCGAAGATCGGCTCCTCGCGGTTGCGGGCGGGCGGGCCCGGAGCGCGGCGGATCGCGCTCAAGTGTGTCGGCGTGATGTTCGTGGACTCGATCGTGTTGCTCGTGCTTTCGGCGGTGACGTCGAACTCAGGATCGGGGTTCGGCGACGGCCTCGGGCTGTTCCTCCCCCTGTATTTCGGCCCATTCGTGGTGATCGCATTCGGTCTGATGGCGCCGAAAGCGATCCGTCGCAGCGAAAGCGCGCCTTTCCTTCCTTCGAGTGCGGCGTCGCCCGTCGGCTATCGACCTGACTACCGAGCACCAGCGACGGATCCTGAAGCGAATCCATCGCCCTACTTTCAGGGTGTCCCGGTGAGGCAGTCCTCTGCAGCAGCGGGCGCCTATGCGACGGAGGCGCCCGTCATCCAGGCAGGTGATGGCGACGATGCGGAGAAGACAGTCCTCCGTCGGAGACCAGCTCCGTTCAATGCCGGGCAGGCAACCGAGGCTGTGGACGGGGGCAGCATCGCAATCGATGCTGCGGCCGTTGCCGCGTCGAATCCGCAGACACCGCTGAATGTGTTGTCGAACATTGCGCAGACGCGGCCCGACCTGCGTGCCGCACTTGCCGAGAATCCATCGACATATCCGGAACTTCTGCAGTGGCTCGGACAGCTGGGCGATCCGGAAGTGAATGCTGCGCTCGCACGCCGGCCGTCTTGACGATGGTATCGTTTCGCTCCCGGGTTGTCGTGGTCGCGCCGGCGGCCGTACCGCCCGGTCCAGATCCGTTCTCGCGCCCAGGCCCTTCCCATTGGGTCATAGCGGTAGACCCGAGTTGTGCGCGATCGATGGAGGCCTAGCGCCGGCTCGTCATGTATCTTTCTAGCGCTTCGTCAAGTG
>CALANS010000093.1 GCA_937926105.1 uncultured Actinomycetes bacterium
CTCGGTCGCTCCGCGCTCCGCTCAGTGCCCACCGCTCGCTGCGCACTCCGCAACCCGGGCCCGCCGCTCCGCGGCCACGGCCCTCGGTCGCTCCGCGCTCCGCTCAGTGCCCACCGCTCGCTGCGCACTCCGCAACCGGGGCCTGCCGCTCCGCGGCCACGGCCCTCGGTCGCTCCGTGCTCCGCTCAGTCGACCCAGACCGGATGCCGCTTGGCCAGGAACGCCGACATCCCTTCCTGGGCGTCGGGTATCTGCGAGGACGCCGTCATCGCCTCGCAGGCGAGCGCGTAGGCGTCGGACTCTGGACGATCCAGCTGGGCGTAGAGCACCCGCTTGCCCCAGGCCTTGGCCGCCGCGCTGCCACGGGTAGCGCGGGCCAACAGCTCATCCACCGCAGCGTCCAGGTCGGCGTCGTCGACCACCCGGTTGACCAACCCCCAGTCCAGGGCGGTCGCGGCGTCGATCACATCACCGGTCAGCGCCATCTCCATCAGCCGCTTGCGGCCGACCGCCCGGGCGACCGCGACCGACGGGGTGTGGCAGAACCAGCCCCCCTTGCCACCGGGCAATGCGAAACCGGCCGACCGAGCAGCCACTGCGAGGTCCGTGGAGGCCACCAGCTGGCAGCCGGCGGCGGTGGCCAGCGCGTGCACCCGGGCAATCACCACCTGCGGCATGGCGTGCAGGGCCAGCATCACGTCGGTGCACAGCGCCATCAGCTCGGCCACGCCGAGCGTGTCCCGCCCGGATACATCCGCGAAATCGTGCCCGGCGGAGAACACCGGACCATTGGCGGCCAGCACCATGCCGCGGGCGCCGGAGGAGGCCACCTCGCGTAGCGCCCCGCGCAGTTCGAGCAGCACGTCCGCCGACAGTGCGTTGCGCCGCTCCGGTTTGTTCAGCACCACCCGGGCAACCGGCCCGTCGATCGTCACCTGCAGGCTGGAGTACTCCATGGGAACCGACGGTAGTCCCCGCGCCGGAGCCACTCCCCGGCACCCGATGTCACTTCGATCTGCGTGCCGACCTGCGGTACGCGTGCACCATCGCGCACGCACACCGCAAACCGACACGCAGATTCGTGCGGCGGGCGGACCACGGAGCACTAGGCCGAGTCCGAGGGCAGCACGGCCAAAGGCACAGGGCAGAATCGGTCGTCGTGAGCATCGACCTTCCGGCAAGCGACCTCAAGGCCGAAAGGACCGCGGGTCCGGCCCCGTGCTCGGACCTGACACGCCGCGCCGGCGACGACCCGGCAGGCTCGGGCACAGCGTTCTCCACGTTCCTGCTGCTGGACTACCGCGGACCCTGGGGACACGACGCGGCCGCGGACGCGAGCCGGGACCTGCTGACGCCGCATGCCTGCGTCACCGCGCATGCCGCGCCCGGCTTGCGCACCTTCGCGATCCGCCCGGTGCGGGACCGGCGCAGCGCGCCGACCGCGCCCGGCTATGCCGGAACCGTCGGTCACGATGCGCGGCTGGCGGTGCTCGCCGAGCTCCCGGACGATCGGGCGGTGACGGAAATCGCCTCCGGAACGCTCCCCGGCGGCCGGACCGACTCCGTACTGATCGGCGTGTGCACCAATGCCCGCCGGGACCGGTGCTGCGCGGTCCGGGGGCGCCCGGTGGCCACGGCGTTGCAGGCCGAGTTCGGCGACGGCACGATTACCGAGATCAGCCACCTGGGTGGGCACCGATATGCCGCCACGCTGCTGGCGCTGCCTTTCGGGTACAGCTACGGCTTCCTGGACCCGACCGCAGCACGGCAGGTGGTGCTGGCGGCGCTGGAGGGTCTGGTGCACCCGGAGAACCTGCGCGGGCGCTCGGACCTGCCACCCGCGGCGCAGGCGGCGGATGCGTTCTGGCGCCGGCAGATCGGTCTCGCGCCGGTGGAGGCGGTGCGGATCGACTCGTGCGCTGTGGATGGTGACGACGCCATCGTGCAGGCCTCCGTGTCCGGCAGCGGCGAGCGCATGCACCTGCATCGCGAGCACGGCCCCGCCATTTCCGACACCGCCTGCGGCGGCAAGCCGATCACGACCGGCCGCTGGGTGGCCGAACTCGGCTGATCCTGGCGCAGCGAGATGGCCGCGGCCGGTGGGCGATCGGCCTGAGCAGTGGGCGGCGGTCAGCGCACCTCGATCGTCAGATCCAGTGGTGTGCCGAGGAATCCGCTCAGCCGGCCCGCCTCAGCCACCAGCGCATCCCGGTCCGGTGGTGGTGCTTCGGCGAACCACGTCACCGCCAGGCGATCTCGCTGGGTCGTCCAGGTGCCGCACAGCACGCCGCCGCCAGTCACCAGGTTCGCCTTCCTGCTGACCAGCGCCCGCCGGGCGGGCGGCACCACATGGGCATCGGCAGTACCCGGGCCCAGTACCCACTGGTCGTAGCCGGGCAGCAACCGCACCGCCTGGGTCGGCGGTGTCGCAGTCAGCTCCGACAGGTCGTCGCGATCGACCAGCAGCGTCCGGCCCTCGACGTCGACCTCCGCCAGCCGATCGCCCAGGGCGGTGAGCCAGCCGCCGATCTTCCCGCGACCGACCCCCAGTCCCTCGCCGATCCAGTAGTGCAGCTGTGCCGACCCGGCGGGGCCGTACGCCCTCAGGTACGTCAGCACCGCTCGCGGCCCGGCCTCCTCCAGCTCCGGAATGCCCGCCCATCGGGGGTTGGCATCCAGTCGTTGAAAGGTCGCTGCTCCCTCCCGCGCCGGCCCGAAGCACATGTCTCCCTGCCACATCAGCGGTTTGATCAGGGTGCCAGCACCGTTGGCGAACACCTCGCGCAGATGCGCGAAGGCGGGCTCGCCGGTGACCGCGACGCCGAGTCGATCCAGCGTCACCGGACCGTCGGCCAGCGCGTCCCGGACCGCCCGCCGGAATGGCGGCCAGTCGGCAGGCGTCAGGCCGTAGTAGCTCTGCCAACTCGACCGCTCCCACATCCGGCTCGCCGCGCGCAACGCCAGGAAGGCGCCGCCGTCCTGTGGCGTCATCAGGTGCACGGCGCCGCGGAACGCGTACGCCTTGATGATGCTGCCGTCGGCCACGGCCGCGGCGACATCCCCCCGCTGGGCATCCCGCCGACGCGCAGCCACCGCCAGCTCGGCGAGGTGCTCGGGCAGCGCCGGAACGGCGCCCAAGCGCTGCACGACCTCGGACGGCGACGCGTCCGGCATCGGGTCCAGCAGCTGCCGCCGCAGCCGCCAGGCCAGGGCCCGCGGCCACGACACCGAAGCGGCCCCCGCCATGCGACACCTCCCCCGAGTACCGGACGCCCGCAGGGTACCCACCGCCACCGGGGCAGCAGCCCGCGACGACTGGTCAGTCCGCGGCGACTCGGCTGACGCTGGCCCCCAACGCAGTCAGGTCCTGCACGAAGTGCGGGTAGCCCCGGTCGATGTGGAACACATCGTGCACGCTGGTCACGCCGTCGGCGGCCAGCCCGGCCAGCACCAGCCCGGCGCCGGCCCGGATGTCGGTAGCCCACACCGGCGCGCTGGACAGCTGCTCCCGGCCCCGGATCGAGGCGTGGTGGCCGTCGATCCGGGCGTCCGCCCCCATCCGGATCAGCTCCTCGACGAACCGGAACCGGGCGTCGAAGACGTTCTCGGTGATCATCGAATGGCCGTCCGCGATCGCAGCCAGGGCCAGCGCCATCGGCTGCAGGTCGGTGGGGAACGAGGGGTACGGCAGGGTGACGAAGTCCACCGCACGCGGCCGGTGCGCTAGCGACACCTCGAATCCGTCGGAATGGCGGTCGATGCTGGCGCCGGCCGCGGCGAGGCGCTCCAGCGGCACCACCAGGTGAGCCGGGTCGACGCCGTGCACCCGGACTCGCCCGCGGGTGACGGCGGCGGCGAACGCCCAGGTGCCGCCCACCACCCGGTCGCCGACCGTGCGGTGCTCGGTGGCGGACAGCCGGTCCACCCCGTCGATCACGATGGTCGGTGACCCGGCACCGTCCACCCGGGCGCCCATGCCGCGCAGCATGTTCGCCAGGTCCGCGATCTCCGGCTCGCGCGCCGCGTTCTCGATCACCGTGGTGCCGCGCGCCAGCACGGCGGCCATCAGGATGTTCTCGGTCGCGCCGACGCTGGGAAAGTCCAGCTCGATTCGGGCCCCACGCAGCTCGGCAGCCTCCCCCACCACGGCGCCGTGCTCGATCCGAGTGACGGCTCCGAGGGCCTGCAGGCCACTTTGATGCATGTCCAGCGGGCGGGAGCCGATGGCATCCCCGCCGGGCAGCGCCACCGTGGCCCGATGCAACCGACCCATCAACGGACCGAGCACGCACACCGAGGCGCGCAGCCGGCCCACGGCGGGAAAGTCCGCCCGATGCGACGGCTCGGCGGGGGTCGTGATGGTGACGGTCCCGCCGTCCAGCGCCACTGTGCAGCCCAATCCGGTGAGTACGTCGGCCATCAGCGGCACATCCAGGATCTCCGGGCAGTTGGTGATCGTGGTGGTCCCCTCGGCCAGCAGGGCCGCCGCCATGAGCTTGAGCACGCTGTTCTTGGCGCCGGCCACGGCGACCTCGCCGTCCAGCCGGGCACCGCCGGTCACCAGAAGCTGATCCACGCTCTGCAGCGTATCGAGGGTGACGGCGTTACCGGCCCATCCGCGCTCTACGGTGGAGGCGTGGCCGTTCATCTCACCCGGATCTACACCCGCACTGGCGACGCCGGTACCAGCAAGCTGGCCGACGGGTCGACGGTCGCCAAGACCGATCCCCGGCTGGTCGCCTATGCCGACTGCGACGAGGCCAACGCGACGCTAGGGCTGGTCCTGGCACTGGGCGCGCCGACAGCCGACATCGCCGCCCTGATCACCCGGCTGCAGAACGAGTTGTTCGACGTGGGCGCGGACCTGGCAACCCCGGTGGTGCCGGATCCGGCATGGGAGCCGCTGCGGGTGACCCAGGACTACATCGACAGGCTGGAGGCCGACTGCGACGCATTCAACGAGCACCTGCCGGCGCTGGACTCGTTCATCCTGCCGGGCGGTACTCCTGCGGCGGCGCTGTTGCACCAGGCGCGCACGGTGGTGCGCCGCGCGGAGCGATCGGCCTGGGCGCTGCGCGCAGTGGACCCGGACGGCAGCAACCCGCTGGCCTGCAGCTACCTGAACCGGCTCTCCGATCTGGTGTTCATCCTGGCGCGAGTGGCCAATCCCGGCGGGGACGTGCGCTGGGTGCCGGGGGGCGAGCGCGCGGACCCGTCGATCAGGCGTCGCGCGGGGGTGCGACGGACCGGGCAGCACTAGGACCGGTCAGGGGCGGGCGCGGGCCGGCTCAGGGCGGGTGGGCATGGGCCGGCTCAGGGCGGTCGGCACGGACCGGCTCAGGGCGGTCGGCACGGACCGGCTCAGGGCGAGCAAGGCGCAATTCAGGGCTGGCGCGGCTCGCCGATCCCGTCACCGGTCGAAGCCGATCGCAGGCCCGGCGGCCGGGACTCTACCCACGATTTCAACCCCGTCAGCGCACCCGTGGACAGCGCCAGCTCGAACGGGTCCCCACCGTCGGTACATCGCACGATGACGGCGTCCACCGGTAGCAGGTCCGGCTCCGCACCGACTGGGCCCCGAACCTCGCCCAGCGACAGCCGGGCGCGATCCAGCGTGAGAGCCGCCACCGGCAACGGTGAGAACGACCGGTACAGCCCGAGCTGGCTGCCGCGATACCGGCCCTGCCCCAGCGACCACCCGCGATCGGTGTCACTCGGTTTGAGTCGCCAGCTGACGTCGAATCCACCGGCTCTGGTCAGCAGCGCGCGACGCACCGCGATCACGACGATGGCGAGCGCGGCGGCGATGAGCACCGCAAGGCCGATGACCTCTGCCAGCTCCATCTCGCCGCCCCGCAGCCAGCAGCGGATCCGTCAGACGTCCTGGCCGGTCGCCAACAGCTGGGCCCGCGCCCGGCGCAGATCCGCCTCCGCCTCCGCTGAGTCCGTCCCGATAGCCTTCGCCCGCTCGTAGTTCTCCCACGCGTGGCGGACGTCGATTTCGTCTTCGAGCTGGGCATCCTCCGCGAGAATGGACACGCCCTCGGCCGTCACCGACAGGAACCCGCCGTGCACCGCCACCCCGATGGTCGCGCCGTCGGACTGCTGAATGCGCGCCGCGAACCCCTCCTTGAGCTGCGCCAGCAACGGGGCGTGCCCCGGCATCACACCGATGTCGCCGTCCACGGTGCGGGCGACCACCAAAGTGGCCGGCCCCGACCACACCGCGCGCTCCACGGCGACGAGGTCGACCTGCATGTCTGCCACGCCTCACAACTCCCCACGAACCGCGCCGAATCGAACAGCCCAGAGTCTATCCGACGCCCGCCCAGCCACCGCGCATCGGCCGCCGCCGACCAGTCGGGCAAACGACCGCACGGCGGTCGCGCGTTCTGGCAGGATCGGCGGCATGACCCACGCCCAGACGGACCCTGCCCCGTCGCTACTGCTGCCGTTGCCGGAGGACTGGGATTCGGCGCTGGCGGTGGTCGCGCACCCGGACGACATGGAATACGGCGCCGCCTCGGCGGTGGCTCGGTGGACCTCGCAGGGCAAGCGCGTGCACTACCTGCTGGCCACCCGCGGGGAGGCCGGGATCGACTCCATGACACCCGAGGAAGCCACCCGGGTGCGCACCGCCGAGCAGGTCGCCTCCTGCGCTGCCGTAGGGGTCGGCGAGCCGGAATTCCTGGACCATCCGGATGGGGTGATCTCCGACGCGCTGCGGCTGCGCCGGGAAATCGCCGGCATCATCCGCCGGCACCGCCCGGACGTGGTGATCACCGTGAACCATCGCGAGTCGTTCGGCCCCGGCATGCTGAACATGGCCGACCACCGCGTGGTGGGCGCGGCGGCGATCGACGCGGTGCGGGATGCCGCCAACCGGTGGGTGTTCACCGACCTGACCGGGCCGGACGGCGAGGTGCTGGCGCCCTGGAGCGGGGTGCGGATGACGCTGGTCTCGGGTTCGCCGTCACCGACCCACGCGGTGGACGTCGGCGACCATCTGCAGGCCGGGATCGACTCGCTGCGCTGCCACGCCGCCTACCTGGCGGGCCTGGGCGATGGGTGGCCACCCCCGGAGGAGTTCCTGCCCGAGTGGGCGAACCGCACCGGCGAACGGTTCGGGGGTCGGCCGGCGGCGGCGTTCGAGGTCTTCGGCGGCTGACCGAACCCCCGACCCCCACCCACCGCGTGGATCAACTTTCTCGGCATGCATGAAGTTGATCCCAGGAGCCACAGCAGTCCCAAATCGCCACGTTGATGCATGCGGGCGATGGGGATGGCTGCGGTGACGGGGCCTACCAGGCGACCGGCAGGTCCTCCACGCCGAACACCACCGAGTACTCCCGAAAGCTGATCTCGGACAGCGACCGGTCCAGTCGTAGCGACGGGAAGCGCCGCAGCAGTGCCGGATAGGCGATGCGCAACTCCATCCGGGCCAGCTCGGAGCCGACGCAGCGATGGATGCCGTAGCCGAAGGCATGGTGAGAGGTCGGCACCCGAGCCAGATCCAGCGTCTCCAGGTCGTCCCCCAGCACCGGGTCCCGGTTCGCGCCGGACAGTGAGACCAGCACCATCTCGCCGGCCTTGATCTGCTCCCCGGCGACCTCGATGTCCTCGCGGGCGAAGCGCGGGAAGGCCACCTGCACCACCGTCAGGTAGCGCAGCAATTCCTCGACGGCGCGGTGCACCGCCTCCGCGTCACCGTCGCGTACCAGCGCCGCACGCTCCGGTGTCTGCAGCACCGCGATCGCACCCAGCGCCAGCATGCTGGCGGTGGTCTCGTGCCCGCCGATCAGCACCCCGTCGGCCAGCCCGGCGAGCTCGGTGTCGTCGATCTGGTCGCCATAGGTGCGGATCAGCATGCCCAGCAGCCCGTCGCCGGGCTTGGCGCGCTGCTGCTGGACCAGCTCGCCCATGTACGCCAGGGACTCGCTGATCGCCTCCAGCCCGGTGCCGGCCCCACCGAAGATGTCGAACCGGGCGCCGGACAGCTTCCCGAACGCCTCCCGGTCCGGGTACGGCACGTCCAGCAGCTCGCAGATCACCAGCGACGGCAGCGGCATGGCGAAGGACTGCACGAAGTCCACCGGCGACCCGGCCGATTCCATGCCGTCCAGCAGCTGGTCCACGATCTCGGTGATGCGCGGAGTCAGCCGGGCCAGCCGGCGCATGGTGAATTCCGGGGTGAGCATCTTGCGCAGCCGGGTGTGCACCGGTGGGTCGGCCATGCCCAGCCCACCCGGATTCTGCTCGGCCGTGGCCATCCCGCCGGTCAGCGTGGTGACGTTCGCGAAGTCGTTGGAGAACGCCTGATGCGCGCCCAGCACGCTCTTGGCCTCGTCGTAGCCCGACACCAGCCAGGCGGTAATGCCGAACGGGAACTCCAACTTGCGGACCGGGGTATCCGTGCGCAGGGCGGCCAGTTCGGGCAGCGGGTCCAGGCCCGTACGGCGCAGCGGCACGAACGGGTCGATGGTGCCGGCGGGTGTGTCTGACTGCATGCTCGAGTCGGTCATGAGCTCCCCTGGGGTGATCGGGCTTCGGACCCCAGTATCCCCGTCACCGCTGGCGCGGTCGTGAACGCTCGCTCAGCCTTCCAGCGCCTTGGCCTTGGCCAGCACGTCGTCCATGCCGCCGACGTTCAGGAACGCCTGCTCGGGAATGTTGTCGTACTCGCCCTTGGCAATCGCATCGAACGCCTCGATGGTGTGGTCCATCTCCACGTAGGAGCCATCTTGGCCAGTGAACTGCTTGGCCACGAAGAAGTTCTGCCCCAGGAAGCGCTCCATCCGGCGGGCCCGGCCGACCAGCAGCTTGTCCTCCTCGGAGAGCTCGTCCATGCCCAGGATGGCGATGATGTCCTGCAACTCCTTGTACTTCTGCAGGATTCGGATGACCTCCTGCGCCACCGCGTAGTGCTTGTCACCGACGTACTGCGGGTCCAGGATCCGCGAGGTGGACGAGAGCGGGTTCACCGCAGGGTAGATGCCCTTCTCGGTGATGGCCCGGTCCAGCTCGGTGGTGGCATCCAGGTGTGCGAACGTCGTGGCCGGGGCCGGGTCGGTGTAGTCGTCGGCGGGCACGTAGATGGCCTGCAGCGAGGTGATGGACCGCCCCTTGGTGGAGGTGATCCGCTCCTGCAGCTCGCCCATCTCGTCGGCCAGGGTCGGCTGGTAACCCACCGCGGACGGCATCCGGCCCAGCAGCGTGGAGACCTCCGAGCCGGCCTGGGTGAACCGGAAGATGTTGTCGATGAACAGCAACACATCCTGGTGCTGCTCGTCCCGGAAGTACTCGGCCATCGTGAGCGCAGACAGGGCGACTCTCATCCGGGTGCCTGGCGGCTCGTCCATCTGACCGAACACCAGCGCGGTGTCCTTGATGACCCCGGACTCCGTCATCTCGGTGAACAGGTCGTTGCCCTCGCGGGTGCGCTCCCCCACCCCCGCGAACACCGAGGTACCACCAAAGTTCTTGGCGACACGGGTGATCATCTCCTGGATCAGCACCGTCTTGCCCACACCGGCACCGCCGAACAGGCCGATCTTGCCGCCCTGCACGTACGGGGTGAGCAGGTCGATCACCTTGATGCCCGTGACCAGCTGTTCGGTCTTGCCCTCCAGCTGGTCGAACGGCGGCGCCTTGCGGTGGATGGGCCAGTGCTCGCCGTCTTCGGCGGTGCCCGGCGCATCCAAGCACTGCCCCAGCGCGTTGAACACATGGCCCTTCACGGCATCGCCGACCGGCACCGAGATCGGCGCGCCCGTGTCGGTCACGATCGCGCTGCGCACCAGACCGTCGGTGGGCTGCATGGAGATCGCCCGGATGATGTCATCGCCCAGGTGCAGCGCCACTTCCAGGGTCAGGGTGCGGGTGTTGTCGCCCAGCTCCACATCCACGTGCAGCGCGTTGAACAGTTCGGGGACGCTGCCACGCGGGAACTCGACGTCGACCACGGGGCCGATGACGCGGACGACGCGGCCGGTGGCCTTCTGCGTTGTCGAAGAAGTGGCTGGTGCTGTTGCGGTCGTCATATCCGTTGGTCCTCTTCTAGTCCTCGTCCTGCGCGGAGGCGGCGAGCGCGTCGGCACCGCCGACGATCTCGGACAGTTCTTGGGTGATCTGCGCCTGCCGGGCCTGGTTGGCCAGCCGGCTGTAGTTGCGGATGATGTCGCTGGCGTTGTCGGTGGCGTTCTTGCATGCCGCACGGCGGGCCGCCGACTCGCTAGCGGCCGAGTCCAGCAGGGCGGCGTAAATGCGGGTGGTGACGTACTTCGGCAACAGCGCATCCATCAGAGCCTCGGGCGCCGGTTCGAATTCGTAGGCCGGCAATGGCCCGCCCGGGGCGTCGGTGCCGACATACTCGATCTCCATGGGTGCGACCCGCCTGGCCTGCGGCAGCTGGGAAATCATCGACACGAACCGGGTGGATACCACGTGGATGCCGTCGATGCCGGCCGCCGTCTCGCCGCTGGGCAGCTGCACCTGGCCCTCGGAGCCGGCCAGGAACGCGGCCATCAGCTCCTTGGCCGCCGCCTCCGCATCGGCGTAGGACGGCTTTTCCGAAAAGCCGGTCCAGGACGCGGCCACCGGACGCCGGCGGAACGTGTAGTACGCCAGACCCTTGCGCCCGATGATGTACATCACCGGCTCCCGGCCCTGACTGCGCACCAGCGCCGCCAGCTCCTCGGCGGCCTTGATGGCATTGGCGTTGAACCCGCCGCACAGTCCCCGGTCCGAGGTCATCAGCAGGATGCCGATCCGCTGGGCATCGTCCCGCTCGGTGAGCAGCGGGTGGTCCAGCGTGGACGCCGACGCCAGCGCGGTCAGCACGTCGGTGATCTGTGCCGAGTACGGTGCCGACGCGGCCACCCGGGCCTGCGCCTTGGCGATGCGAGAGGTAGCGATCAGCTCCTGTGCCTTGACCATCTTCTGGATGGACTGCGTCGCCTTGATCTTCTGCTTCAGGACGCGCACCTGAGCGCTCATGCGTCACCTCCCGTCCGGTCGGCCTCGATCCGTCGCTGCCGCATCGTCTGTGTGCCTGGGGATATCACGTCGGCTCGGTTCACTTCTTGGGCGGTCACTTCTTGGGCGGCGGCGCGGCGCGGCGCACCTGCACCTTCTCCTGACCGACCTCGGCGGAGTCCATCGGCTTGGCCTCCGACTCCCGACCCAGGATGGTGCCGTCCGAGGTGGTGAAGGACTCGGCAAAGGTGTTCAGCGCGTCACCCAGCGCCTTCTCGGTGCCCTCGGACAGGTCTTTCTCGGTGCGGATCGCCTCCAGCGGGCTGCCCGGCAGGTGCCGCAGGTACTGCAGGAACTCGCCCTCGAACCGGCGGATGTCTTCCACCGGCACCCGGTCCAGGTGGCCGCGGGTGCCGGCCCACAGCGAGGCGACCTGCTCCTGGACCGGATACGGCGAGTACTGGCCCTGCTTGAGCAACTCCACCAGCCGGGAGCCACGGTCCAGCGAGCGGCGGCTGGCGGCATCCAGGTCGGAGCCGAACGCGGCGAACGCCTCCAGCTCGCGGTAGGCCGACAGGTCCAGACGCAGCGTGCCGGACACCTTACGCATGGCCTTGACCTGCGCGGCACCACCGACCCGGGAGACGGAGATACCGACATTGATGGCCGGGCGGACACCGGAGTTGAACAGGTCGGACTGCAGGTAGACCTGGCCGTCGGTGATGGAGATGACGTTGGTCGGGATGAACGCCGACACATCACCGGCCTTGGTCTCGATGATCGGCAGACCGGTCATGGAGCCGGCGCCCAGGTCGTCG
>CALANS010000094.1 GCA_937926105.1 uncultured Actinomycetes bacterium
GTGGCCGGATCGGTGCTGAGGCACAGGGAGCGCTGGGGCGTCGCCATATCCGCTCTTGCAACGGATTCATACCCGCTTTTGCAACGACCAGCAGTCGGCGCGCGCTCAGAGTCCGCGAAGCGGTCAGACGTTGTCCAGCAGCGCGGCGACCGCGCGCTCGGCGGCGTCGCCGCGGCCGTAGGGATGCGAACGCTCCACCGCCGGCGCGGGGCGCAGCGCCACGGTAGCGAGGTGGTCCAGCTGCGGATCGAGCACGTTCCAGCCGCCGGCCAGTGTCTCCACCCATTCGGTTTCGGTGCGGATCGTGGTGCACGGAACGCCGAGCAGATACGCCTCCTTCTGCAGGCCGCCGGAATCCGTCACCACACCGGCGCTACCCATCACGGCGGCCACCATGTCGGGGTAGGCGAGCGGCTCGGCCACCCGGATCGCGCCGCGCTCGACCGCGAGTCCGAACGTCTCCGCGCGAGCCGTGAGCCGCGGATGCGCCGCCAGCACCACCGGCACCGGCAACGCGGCCAGCCCATCCAGGATGGCGGCGAGCCGACCGCGGTCGTCCGTGTTGTCCGCGCGGTGCACGGTGGCCAGCAAGTACGGAGCAGCGGGATCCACACCCTCCGGCAGCGGCACCGGCCGGCCGACGACCCGAGCCGCGGTGCCCAGGCACACGTCGGCCATCACGTCGCCGACCAGCACCGAGCGCGCCGCCAGGCCCTCGTCGGCCAGGTGATTCATGGCGACCTCGGTGGGCGCCAGCAGCAGATCCGCGGCGTGATCGGTGAGCACCCGATTGTGCTCCTCCGGCATGCGGCGGTTGAAGCTGCGCAACCCCGCCTCCAGGTGCGCCACCGGCACGTGGATCTTCACCGCCGCCAACGCCGCGGCCAGCGTCGAGTTGGTATCGCCGTACACGAGTGTCCAGTCCGGCCGCTCGCGCTCCAGCACCGACTCCACCGCGGCCAGCATCGCACCGGTCTGCGCCCCGTGCGGTCCGGAGCCGATGCCCAGATCCACGTCGGCGTGCGGAATGTCCAGGAGCTCGAAGAACACGTCCGACATGTTGCGGTCGTAGTGCTGGCCGGTGTGCACGATCACGTGCTGCACATCGGCGTGCCGCGCGCAGGCGTGCGCGATCGGTGCCAGCTTCACGAACTGCGGACGGGCACCCACCACCGAGACGATCTTCACGGCGTCACCTCCGCCGCACGGCCGGCCGTGTTGTCGCCAGTGTCACCGACAGGGGTGCCCGCGTCGCCGCTCGACTCGGCGGGTATGACGGAATCCGCGGGTGGGCCACCCCGCCGGATCGCGGCCACCGCCGGGGCCAGCATCCACGCCGTGATCGCCATCGAGGCGATGGAGAACAGGTTCGTCGTCATCGCATTGAGTGCGAAGGCGATGAAACCGAGCGTCGGCGCCAGCACCAGTGCGTGCCGGTTCACCACGAAACGCAGCGCCACGCCGATCGCCACCGCCAGGGCCAGCGCCGCGAACACGCCGGACTCGCTGGCCACGTAAAGCAGCGAATTGTGCGGCGTCACCGGGGCCGCCGGCTCGCCGGGGATCTGGTAGTCCGGCATGAACGTCAGATAGTTGCCGGGGCCGACGCCGAACGCCCAGTTGTCGGTGAACATGCGCCAGCCGACCTTCCACAACGGGACCCGGTCGGTGGAGAAATTCGTCATCCGCGCCCGCAGCGGGGTCGCCAGGAACAGCGCCAGGCCCACCGCCACGGTCGGCAGCCACACTCGCGGCCGGGTCGAGGCCAGCAGCAGCACCACCACCGCGCCGGTGCCCAGGGCGATCGGCACTCGCGACAGCGTGAACGCCAGGCCGAAGAAGATCAGCACCGCGCTCACGATCCACGGCCACCGCCGGCCGCGCACTGCCGCCATGGCCAGGCCCACCGCCACTGGCAGCGCCAGCGCGAACAGCCCCCCGATGAACGTGGACGCCATCCCGGTGGTGCCGGTGATGCGGCCCCATACCGGCATGCCGCCGATCTTGCCGCCGTTGAAGGAGATACCGATATAGCCGCCGGGCCCGACCCACTTCAGGGCGTAGGCGACCAGACCGAACACGGCCTCGAACGTGGCCACCGCGACCAGTGCCCGCAGCATCCGCACGCCGTCGCCGCGGGTGCGCAGCAGCAGATACGCGCAGGCCACCAGCACTGCATTCAGCGCCCAGCGCGCCGGGCCGGCCGCCAACGAGTGTACGGAGCCCGCCCGCAGCGCGGCGATCAGCGTGAACGGCACCATCGCGGCCAGTGCCCACACCTCGGGGGCACGCGCGAAACCCACCGCGCGCCACAGCGGATAGCGCAGCGCGGCCCACAGGCCGACCGCCGCGGCGGCCAGCGCCGGCAGATCCGTGACGTCCAGGCCGGTGGATCCCAGATCGACATGCGGCATCGCCGGGGTCAATGCGATCAGGACGGTGAACACGACCGCCGGCCACGCGGGCCGCTGCGGAGACATCCCGGGGTCGGCCCGGCCTTCTGCACCGGCCGGGCCCGAGGACTGCGTCATACTCGCCGGGCTGGCCGCAACGCCCGCCGGTGATGCAGGCCCGCCTGCCCGCTCCGCGTCGCGGCGATGGCGTGCGCTAGCCACGGCGACGGGATCCGCCCTGCCGCAGGCCGGCCGTCCGTTCGATCGCACGGATCACCTGGCCGCGCACATCGTTGTCGAAGGCAGGCAGTTCCTGCTTCTCGCGGTGGGGGATGTCCAGGTGGGCGACGTCCTCGGGGGACGCGAGACGATGCATCCGCCCGGAGGCGATCAATGCCTCGTCCACGGTGCCGAGCCGACCGGAGAACATCGTCCACACCGGTACGCCCAGCGCCACCGCCTCGCGGTTCATGGTCCCGCCGGCCGAGATCACCGCGTCCGACTGCCACACCAGCGCGGGGCCGTCGATGGCGTGATCGAGCACTCGCACCGTCTCGGAGCCGACATGCTCGGTGAGCACCGCCACCTGCGACGGATGCCGCGGCAGCACGAACGTCATGGTGTCGTCGAGCTCACGCAGATGGTCCACGACGGCGGTCCAGAGGGGGTTGTCGTCACGGTGGTACATCGCGCCCACGGCAGGCGGTCGCAGCGTGACGATCCGACCCGGGTAGCCGTCGATGCCCAGGCTCGCCAGCACGCCCGGATCGGGGCGGAAGTCCGCCAGGTACACCTCCTCCTTCAGCCCGTGGTAGCGCCAGGTCTTGCCGCGCCCGCCGTGCGAGTTGATGTGCTCGCGGGCGAACGGCTCCGGCAGCAGCAGCCGGCTGGCCAGCCGGAACAGCAGATGCGTGCCCGGGTGATACTCGTAATCGACCATCGCCAGGTCCGGGATGCGCAGCAGCCGGGCGGTGATCGGCTGGTCGTACGAGCCGTGTCCCACCGCCACGTCGGGTGCGAAGTCGCGCACCACGGGCATCAGCGCGCGCACCCGCTCACCGAGCGACGTCACCTTGCCGACCAGTTTCTTCCGCTCGCCGGAGCCGATGATCCTGGGTCCGTCGAACAGCTTCTCGGCCAGCTCCACGGTGTGCGCGAAACGGCGGGCCGTGACCAGCACCTGGTCGCCGCGGTCCTGGAGCGCGCGCACGATGGGTGCGAAGAACAGCGCGTGCGGTGAGTTGGTCAGGTCCACCCACACTCGCACTGCGGCCCCGCCTTCACCTGTCGATTCACGTCCGGAACTGTCGCCGGGGTCCGGCCGTGCGATACCCGTTAGAGTGGTCCCGCCAGCACCCTGTG
>CALANS010000095.1 GCA_937926105.1 uncultured Actinomycetes bacterium
CGTCATGGACTAAGTGACCGTTGATAGTCACTTCGATTTCGTGCCGACGTGGCATGCCAACCACCTCATGTGTGCCTCAGTTACTGATGGAGCGGACGAGTCCGCGGGTCCCTTGTCGTTCAGGAAACTGCGTACCGCTCGACAGAACCCGGCCGGATTGTCCACGTTGGACAGATGGCCGGCGTCGGGAATGACATCCAGCACGGCGCCGGGGATCGTCCGCTGAATCTGCTCTGCCAGCGGGCGCGGCGTCTTGCCGTCACGGTCGCCCCACAGCACCAGGGTCGGCGCCGCGACTTGGGCGGCCTGCGGGACGATGTCCACCCCGAAACACGCCGCCGTCGCCGCCAGGTAACTGCCGGGATCGATCACGGTGATCGCGGCGGCCACCTGCTCGGCACCCGCCGGGTAGGGTTCGATGAACGTGGCGGCGAGATAATCCTGGGCGATACGCGACATCGGCGCGGTGTCGATGTCGTTGGCCAGGGTCGCGACTTTATCGTCACGCACTCGCTCGGACAGGACGAGGAAGCTGTCGGCAACGATCAGTGCACGGACCTGGTCTGGATGCGCGGCGGCGTAGGCGATCGCCTGGATGCCGCCCATCGATACACCGGCCAGCGCAACGACGGTCGCGCCCGCGTCACGCACGATGCGGTCGATGTCGTCCGCCCACAGCTGCGCCGATTGCGCCCGTGCCGGCGCGGAGGCGCCGTGCCCGCGGGTGTCGGGCACGATGAGCCGGTGATCGGCGACGAGGTCGCCGATACAGTCCTCCCACATGCGCCCGTCGGTACCGAGGCTGTGCAACAGCAATAGAACGGGCGCATCCTCATCGCCCAGCACGCTGTACGACAGCGAAATGCCATCCGCCGACAGAACCTGGCAGTGCGGCTCGCCCATGGCACGATGCGATTCAGTGAGTTCACTCATGGTCGATCTCTGCCGCTCCGTCCTCGTCCCGGAGGATGCCCAGTAACTCGCTGCGCAGTCCATCGCGTTCCGTCGCCGTCATGGACGGGGTCAACGCCAGATCCGCAACGATCTGACCGGGCGAGCGCATCGCGAGTGCGCGATCGCCGAGCGAGACCGCCTCGGTGAGGTTGTGCGTGATGACCACGGCCGTCTTCTTGCCGTCGCGCACCAGGCTGACGAATTCCCCGCGCAGCCGCTCAGCGGTGACCTCGTCGAGGGCCGAGAAGCTCTCGTCACACAGGATGAGTTCTGGATCGACAGCGAAGGCGCGCGCCAACGACACCCGCTGGCGTTGGCCGCCGGAAAGTTGGTGTGGATACGAATTCTCACGGCCGGCCAAACCGAGCCGTTCCAGCCATTGCATCGCGCAATCGCGCCATTCGTCCCGCGGGATGCCGGCGAACTTCATGCCGATGCACACGTTCTGGTAGGCGGTACGCCACGGCAGCAGCCGGGCGTCCTGGAACACTACCGCGACGCGCTTGCGGTACCAGGTAAATTCCGCGTACGGGTCGTGGCCAAAGATCCGAACGGAGCCCGTGGTGGGCGGAAACAGGCCGAGCATCAAGTTAAAGGTGGTGGATTTGCCGCAGCCGGTCACACCCACGACCGAGACAAGCTGTTCCTTCTTGATGGTGAAGGACAGATTGTCGATCGCAGTGACGGGGCCGAACAGCTTGCTGACGCCATCGAAGGCGGCCACGTCGTTCGAGGCTTGATGCGCCGCGTGCTCGATCCGGCCCGCCGGCGTGGAAACCATAGTCATGTACCTTCCAATCCGTCAGCGGTGGTTGAGTGGTCGGTAGCGGAGCGCGTAGTTCTCTATCAGCGCGCTGATGCCCTGCAGGATCAACATGCACACTGCCAAGGTCAGGGTCCATGCGACGACGGCGGCCATGTTGAACAGCTGCTGCGCGGTGAGCAGGGCGTTGCCAACACCGGTGGAGGCGCCGACGAGCTCGGCGACCAGGACCATCCGGATTCCGAGGCCGAGGTTGACTTTCCAGGCCGTGAACAGCCCCGGCGTGATCCCGGGCAGCGTGACGTCGCGGAACATCGACCATTTGGATGGCCGGAACGAGCGGGCCATGTCGCGCAGTTCCGCCGGGATCGCGCGGTAGGAGTCGTCGGTCTGCAGAGCGAAGCCGGGAAGTGTAACGAGGATGATGACAAACCAAACCCGCAGCTCGACACCCTGGAACCAGATGACGGCGATGACAACCCAGGACAGCGATGGGATGCCTTGGATGAATCGGACGACCGGGAGGATGTAACCGGCCGCAGTCTTGTTGGCACCGGTCGCCAGGCCGAGCACAACGCCTACGGCGAATGCGCTGGCGAGCCCCAAAGCGACACGCACTAGCGTTGCCGACAGGTTGCTCAGGCCGTTGCTGGTGGTGAGGATCTCCCGCATCGAATTTCCGACGTCGGCGAGCGGCGGAATGATGTAGTCGGGCGTGTACTGCGACGCGATCTGCCAACTGGCGAGCCCGATAAGCGCCAGCACACCGATCCGGACGTACGCCGACTCGTGCCACTTGCGGCCTCCGGCTGCCGGTTCCGGTCCCGGCCGTCGTAGGTGACCGTGACGCGTGCGTTCGGCGCTCTTGACGTCGCTGGTCATCGTGGGACTCACCTCATTCGTCATTGTCCGGAGGGGTTCAGTGTGAAATCTGGCAGATCTATGGCGCCGTGACGTACTGCGCGGCGGCGTCGGTGACGAAGGCGTCAGCCGCGACGCCAAGCTCGTGCTCGATCCGTTCCGCGGCCCCACGCACCTCTGCGACGAGCGCGTCGACCCGTTCATCGACGAAGCGGTAATCCGGAAGGCAGATGCCCACGGCCGCAACGACGGCGCCGGTGTGATCCTGGATCGGAGCAGCGATACCACTCACTTCGTCGCGGAAGTTGCAGCGGTTCGTCGCGTAACCCTGCTCGCGTATCCGTGCGAGCAAGGCGGCGATCTCGGCGGGTTCCGTCACGGTGGACTCGGTGTATTTCGGCACCGCAAGCGAGAGCACCCGGTTGATCTCGGCGACGCTCGAATGAGCCAGAAGGGCTCGCCCGGTAGCGACGCAGGTGGCCGGACAGCGGCGCCCTACAAACGACTTTGGGATGACATTGCGAGTGCCGTCAATCTTCTCGATGTACACGGCATCGCCGTTGTCATAGACGCTCAGGTGGACCGTCTCACCCGTCCGCTCGTTCAGCACATGCATCGCCGGGAGCGCGACTTTCCGCAAATCGAGATTGCGCGCCCAACGGCTCGCCGTCTCGAAGTAGCGCACTCCGAGGTCGTAGCGGGCAGTCGCCGCATCCTGAGACACATATCCCCGTTGCTGCAGCGTGGCCAGCAGGCGGTGCAACGTCGCCTTCGGCGTTTCCGTCTGCTCGGCGATCTCTGCCAAGGACGCAGAGGTGCCGCGTTCGGCCAGAACCTCAAGGATGCTGAGCGCCCGTGCGACCGATGTGGAGCCTCCTGAATCCTGTTCCATATGAGTAGCAAACATGAAACACCATTCCATGTCAACGGAAACTTTTGCGTGGCGGTCCATCTAGAAGGGGATCATTGAACGACGGTCCAAAGTGCCCCATACAAGTGCGGCGCAAGATAGTTCCTTCTCCGACCCGCGCCGATCCGCATCGCACTACGTGTGGGCGTATCCCGCGAGTCACGCCGTGACCACCGCCCAGGTCCCAACTAGCGCGGACCCCGGGCACCAGTTCGGGGTGTGGTGATGTCGATGTCGCGGATGAGTGCCGGGTCGGGTTTTGAGTACCTGATGCGGCATACCGCGCGCGGGGACGCGCCGGACCGCTCGACCGCGATGACGCGCTACTACGTGAACGCCGGCTACCCGGCCGGGGTGTGGCTCGGCGCGGGTCTGGCCGTGGGTTCCGCCGTGTCGGAGGAGCAGATGGCCCGGCTGTTCGGCGCCGGCCACGACCCCGTCACCGACAAGCCGCTGGGCCGACCGTATCCGGCGGCGCCGCCGCCTGCCGACCGGATCGCAGCCAAGGTAGCGCGACTTCCAGCCGACCTGCCGCCGGCCGTCCGGGAGGCGAAGGTCGCCGCGATCACCGCCACCGAAAACGCCCGGGACACGCGTGGCGCCGTGGCGGGATTCGACCTGACGTTCTCGGTGCCGAAGTCCGTGTCCGTTCTGTGGGCGCTATCGGATGCGGATGTGCAGCGGAAGATTGTCGACGCCCACCACAAGGCGGTCGCCTCCACGATCCGGCTGATCGAACGCGACGTCGCCCGCACCCGCACCGGGCACGGCGGCGGCGCCCGGGTCCCGGTGCGGGGCCTGATCGCGGCCGGGTTCGATCATCACGACTCCCGGGCCGGGGATCCGCAGCTGCACACGCATGTCACGATCGCCAACCGCGTGCAAGCAGCATCGGACGGCTGGTGGCGCACTCTGGATTCCCGGTCGTTGTGCGCGGCGTCCGTGGCGCACTCGGACACCTACGATCTGTTGCTGGCCGATAACCTCACCCGTGCCCTCGGTGTCGCCTGGGAGATGCGGCTGCGCAGCCGGGCACGAAACCCGCGCCGGGAGCTCGCCGCGATCCCCGACCATCTGATCGTCGAGTTCTCGCAGCGGACCGCGGCGATCACCGCAGCTAAGGACGCGGCCATCGGCACGTTCGTCGAAAATCATCATCGACAGCCGACCGGTCCGGAGGCAGTGCGCATCCGCCAACAGGCCACCCTGGAAACCCGGCAGCCGAAACACGTCTCGACGCTGGCCGAATACACCGAGGCCTGGACCCACCGCGCGGACCTGATCCTCGGCACCGATTCCCGCCGCTGGGCCCGCGCGGTCGCC
>CALANS010000096.1 GCA_937926105.1 uncultured Actinomycetes bacterium
TGACCGACGGCCTCGTCGAGGCGCTGACCGCTTGGGACCGGATGCCCCGCTGACCCGGGCCCGCCGGCGAGGGCGGTGTCATGCCGGCCCGCGTGGGCTCAGCCGGCCGGCGGCAGGGCGGGGCATTCGGCGCTCGTCACATGTGCTTGACCTCTTTCGCGATCAGTTTCGCGACTTCGCGTACAATTCTGGCGTCGTTCTTGGGTTGATATTGGACTGCCACTTCCGCCACAATCCCGATACATTCATCTGGATAGCACACATTTACTCCAAATAGTCGCGGCTCTTCGTCGCCAATAGTGTGCAATGCTTTCATCACGATGTCGCGAAATTTCGCGGGCGGAATATGGTGGTCCCAGCCGATGGCTGCGATCTTAATTCGGGCGACGTTGCAGCCAGACAGGTCGCTGTCGGGTCGCCATACTTCGATCGACCTTTCGCGTCCACTGGTTCCTGTCGCGCGCTCGTTGATGACCCTACCCTTGATACCGTGCTTCTCCAGCCGTGCTATCTGCGCTGCGACTTTCGCGACGATTGCTGCGTCGTTCGCTTCGGGATACGGATCGCGTAGCTCGGCGCGCATGCCTTCGCATTGATACGGCATCATCAGGTCCACGGCCCACACCGCTGGCTCCGCCTCAGAGAATCTTTTCAGCGCCTCCACCACGATGTCTCTGTATGTCGCTATCGGGACGATGTTTTCCCATCCGGATGCGACGACCCACAGCCACGGCCCCGGCTGATCGCTTCCGATCGCTGCGGCTCGTCGGCATACTTCGATGAATCTGAATTCTTCTTTCATTTCGCTCCCAAATATTTCGCGCCATCAGTCGTCATTCCCCGGCGCGTGTGATGCTTCCCTGCGGTGGTGGTCCTCCCAGCGCCCTCGTCGACCTGTCGATGAGCGCCAGTGCAGCTGGTGACAGCGACTGCTCGTCGTCCCACGGCAGGCGCAGCCACATGCCCCGCACAATGTCGGTGATCAGACCGATCTCTGTGCGATCGCAGGCGATCGACGCGATCGCGGCGATCCCGTTGGTCACGTCCACTGACGCGCGTCTGACAATCGGTGCCAGCGAAAAGCCGTCGAGCGGCGCCGCCCAGGCGTCCGCCGTGACCCCGTCCGCCGCCACGATTGTGGTGATGGCCGCGTCGTCCGCCGCATACCGCGCCGGCTGGGGGAGCGTGAGGCGCTCGAGCCCGCCGCTGCCGCGCACTGGCATGTGCCATCCGTGGCAGCGTGCGCTGGATGCGTGTGGCGCTTCACATGCCCCGCTGGGCAGAGGCGCGCCCGGCGCCTGGAGGAGGGCGCCGACTCTGACCGCTGCGCCGTAGTCGGCAGCGCGGGCCCACGCCCAGTGCAGCGCCGCGCCGGTCGGCTTGTTTTCCGCGGCTCCGCCCCAGACAACTCGGCATACCGGACAAAATCTCCACCAGTCGGCGCCGACCGTGGAGTCCCATAGCGCGCCGACCGCGCCGCAGCACGGCGAAACCTCCGACGCGTCGGGCCAGATGGCCTGCAGGACGCCGGCGCGCACCGCTGCAGGCCGGCCGGGTGCCGCAAGCTGCGCCACCTGGAAGTTGATGCGCGGTTCCCAGCACCGTCTGTCCATAACGTCAGCGCCTCCTGTAGTCCTCGATGCGACCTATAAGGACAGAATACCATATGACCATGCATTAACGATGATTGATGAAACAGAGTGCATCTTTAAGATGTATTCATGTCAGGTATCAGGTAGGTGCGCAGTGCCGGGGTACGATGCGAGAATGACGCAATCCAGCGGTAGCAACGCTGATGAGAGCCACGACTTGGTGGACCTGGCCGTGCGCGCTCGGGACGCGGCTCGGCGCACGGCGCAGGCCGAAGAGGCCGTGGCCGAAAAGTCGCAGGTCTTTGGAGACCTGGGCATCGGCATCGACCTGGGGAGCGCATACGAGCCGGCACTTGCAGCGGCAGCCGACCTTGCCGAGGCCGCTGAGCGGTGGCGCGACAGGCTTGTCCGTCGGGCGGTCGACAATGGTGCCGGGCTCATCGCCGTGGCCGAGGCCGCCCGGCTCAATCCGAGAACGGTGAGGCGGCGAACGGACGAGCTGCGCGCCGGTGGCAGTGAGGCTGCGGGAAATCCGTCGCCGCGGTGAACCCTCGGCGGCTGCGCTCAGCCGGCCAGCAGCAGGGCCGCCACGCCGAACATGGTGAGCCCGATCGCGACGTCCAGCACCCGCCACACGGCCGGCCGATGCGCCCACCGTGAGGCGCTGCGCGCGCCGAAGCCCAGTCCGATGAACCACACCGTGCTGGCGAGGCACGCCCCGGCGGCGAACCACCACCGGCCGGACGGCCCGTGCAGGTTCGCCAGGTTGCCCAGCATCAGCACCGTGTCCAGGTACACGTGCGGATTGAGGAATGTGAGCGCGAGGATCGTGAGGACCACGGAGCGGGCCGGGGCACTCGAGGCCGTCAGGGCCTGCGCGTGGCGGGCGGCCATGAGCGACCGGATCCCGTACCAGATCAGGTAGGCGGCACCGACCCAGCGCAGCGCCGTGAGCGCGTCCGGCATCCGCGCCACCAGGGTGCCGACGCCGGCGACGCCCGCCAGGATCAGCAGGACGTCCGCGCCGATGCAGATGCCGACCACGACGGTGACGTGCGCGCGGGCCAGCCCGGTGCGCAGCACGTACGCGTTCTGCGCGCCGATCGCGACGATCAGCGACAGTCCGGTCGCCAGGCCGGTGAGCAGCAGGGGGAGAGCGACGTCCAGCACGCCCCAGACGGTAGGGCGCGGAACCGATGGAGTACAGCTAATCTTCCTACAGATGCATTAGAATTGCTTCATGCAGCTCGACCAATTGAGCGCGCTTGCCGCGATCGTCGATACCGGAACGTTCGAGGCCGCGGCCCGGAGTCTGCACGTC
>CALANS010000097.1 GCA_937926105.1 uncultured Actinomycetes bacterium
CCCCGCCAATACCGGCTGCGTCGTCATTCGATTTCTGTTGCACGCCACAGATTTGGAGGCTCAAGATGCGCACAAGCACCGAACCGTCGACCGAGGCCGGCTCCCCCATCGACGCCGTCACCGTCGTGGTGGATCCGCGCGTCGCCTACGTGGGTTTCGGCCCCGATGACGGGCCCCTCGCCCGGCTCGCCCGCGAGTATGGCGCCGAAGACGTGATCGAGGATCTGGCCGACGCCGCGGAAAAGCTGGACTTCGCCTACCTGCACGCCTGGAAGAATGCCGCGGCGCGAATCGCCCCCGACGACGCCTGGAACGTTTCGGCCCCGTACCACCAGAGTCCCGACGACTATCCGCTGCGGGACAAGGTGGCCAAGCCCGGCCGCGAGGGCCGTTACCGGGCGGCGCTGATCGATCGGATTAGCGCCGAGGTCACCGTCGAAGTCGAGACACTCGGCTTCGGTGCGACCCGCTGGGCAGTGATCGCCGGCGGACGGATGGTCGGCTCCGCGACCCTCGAGCACACTGTCATGTCCGTCCAAGACCAACACACCACTCAGGTTGCCGCGCGGCTGCGTGACGGCGGCGAGCTGCTGCGCAGCGTCAATTCCGGCGACCTGCGGTTGGAACTCATCGAGCCCGGCGGCGGGCCGCGGCACGATCCCGGCGCTTTGGGCTATGTGCTGACCGACCGGGGCACCGTCATATTTGCCAGCGCCGATTTCCGGCCGTCACCTCCGCACGCCATCGATTCAGATCGCGCCGTCGAGGCGCTCGCAGAGTTGCTGGCGCTCAGGCCCGGCGATACAGACGACGAGTACTTCGCCCGCTACACCGAGCACCAAGCAATGTGGGCCGCAGGCGAAGGCCCCAGCAAACTCTACGAGTTGATCACCGCGCTGCCCGGTGACACCGAGTACAACGCGCAGATCGCCGCGGACGCGGAAATGCCCGCCGAACATTCCGGCGAAATCCGCGCCTGGCACATCCGGCCGCTGGATCGCACCGATCTGCCGCAACTGGATCTGCTGGCCGACAGCCCCAGCAACGCCCGCTCCCAGTACCCCGCCTACGTTACGGCGTGGATGGCCGACACCGGTCGGGATCTGGACATCGACGACGATCTCTTCCCGGCCCTCGGCGTCGAGCCGAGCAACGCTCCTTTGCGGCGCGGGCAGCCCGTCATCCCCGGGGTCCGCGGCCAGCAGACGCTCGTCTGGGCAGTCGAGCACGTCAACTACTGGGGGACCGAAGCCGTCGTCGTCACCGATCTAGTCCCGGCCAAAGTGACACTGCGCGTCCCGGCCACCGGCACCGCCACGGTCGCCATCATGAACGCGTCCGCGATCGCGTATGCCGGGGCGCACGTCGAAGCTCACCGCCGCTCCCGCATCACCGCGCTGCCGGACTCCGACGTGCGCATCTACCCGGGCGCCGCCGTCAACCGCCGGCCCGGCAGCTATGTCACACTCGCGCCTGAATCCCGCATGCCCCAACGAGGCGGCGCGTTCCAGCAGAGCGCGACCCAGCAGCATCGGCGCACGCGGTAGAGCGATGATTTCGGAGACTGGTCCAGCAGCCGAGCTTGATCGCCGCTGTGCGGTCGGCACGGACTGCCGCCCCGGCGCGGTGCCCGACGATCAGAAACGGGGGCGTCGTCATGAACGCGCGATGGCGATTGCCACCAGTAGGCCGACGACGAACGCGGGACCGAGTGGGGCGTGCTGTCGGCCGCGGGCCTTGGCATGCAGAAGCGCGATGGCGATCGCGATCTGAGTGGCCAAAATAGCGACGGCCAGCGCCGTCCAGGAAAGCCAGCTGGCCAGGACTCCGCAAGCCGCCGCGAGTTTGACATCCCCGAGCCCGTAGCCGTCGCGGGCGAGGAGTGCTGCCAACAGGGTCCATCCGCCAAAGATCGCGCCGCCAGCCATGGCGCGCCAGGGGCTACCCGCACCGGTCACGGCGGTGACCGCAGAGAGCCCTGCCAGCGCGAATCCGCCGCCTCCGATGGTCAAGACGTTGGGCAGCCGCTGTTCGGTGGCGTCGACCGCCGCGGCGACGAGAAGCAAAGCCAGCACCGTCGCGTAGATGCCGGCGGCCGCAATGGGCCGAATGAGCATCGCCGCCGCCCCGATGATCACCGACCCGATCGTGAGGAGGGCCCAACCCGCCGCCTGTTGTCGGGCGGCGACATGTCGGGTGCGTTGCGCCAGGAGGTGGATGAGCGGCGTCGCTATCAGCCCACCAGCAGCGCCCCAGATCATGGCGCGGCTCGTGCGGGAGTGGAGCGGATCGGCGCGCGATACAGGTCCGCAACGATGTCGCCGCAGGGCGCTGGTAGGTCAGCAGGCAGATCGACGCCGTTGAGTGTGAGCATGAGATCTGCCCAGGCCCTTGCGGTTTCGCGATCGCCTTGGGCGAGAGCGATGCGGACCATGTCGCACAGTGGGATGATGCTGTACGGATCTGCGGTCCTTCCGGTTGCGGCCGCGGCCTCTGCCTCGATGGCAGTGCCCACCGTTAGTGCGATGTCGACCAGGGCGTGCGCGGCGTCGACGATCTGTGTCGGCAGGATTCGGTCTTCCATCCGATCGGTGTTGGACAGCCAGGTGTATCCGGGCCCGGAGGCTTCGGGCAGCACCGGCCCCCGCACCAGGCGTAGCGCCGACTGGTAGTCGACCATCGCTGCGTGCGCATCGCCATGTTGCGCGTGCGACTTAGCCCGGGCTCGCAGCCTCGCGAAGAGTTCCGCGTCAACGAGCCGGTCGACCAGCTGGTAGCGGCCGCTCATCGTTGGCAGGAAGGGATCGTTGGGGGCGCGCATCCCTAGCCAGGCTCGTAACCTCGACACGTCGGCCCGCCGGGTCGAATCGCTCGGCTGCCGGTTTTCGGGCCAGAGGTCGGTGACGAATTTGTCGGCGCTGACGCCTGCGGGGTGCAGGGCGAGGTACACGGCGTACTCCGTCATACGCGCGATCGGTCTATCGCGGAGCACGCCGAGGCCGTCGACGTGCGCGTCACCGAGGATTGCGATTCTCGGGCGAGACGGGTTGTCCGAGAACCACTCCGCGAGGTCGGCATCAAGGGTTTGCGGCGCGCCGGCAGCGTGCGAGCCGATCTGATCTGCGGGCTGCGACTCACCGCGGGCGGCATTTTCGGCCGTCTCGTCGCCTGGGTTGTTGCGGTCGGTCGGCGCCGTCACGCAGGGTTCGTCGGCCGACAGGTCATCCACGTTGGTCTGGCTGAACAGGCCGACGATCGCGGCGAATTCCGCATTGGTGACCGATGCTGCGGTAATCCCACCGATGTTTCCCAGCTTCGGCAGCTGCAGCGCCCCGGCAGCGTCGACGGTGACCCTCGTTTGGATGTCGACGCGGTCGCCACACGCGATGACAGCGGCGGCCGCGGCGGGACCATGTTCCAGCGCTTCGATGAGCTCGCCGATGCCGCGCATCTCTGCGAGAGCTCCGGAATTTGCGATGACGATATGCGGCTCCCATGCGTCCGAGTAGGTGGTCTCGGTTCGCGCGTGGGCGATGGGCTCGTCGCCGAGCACCTTCCGGGTGTGTTCGACCTGGTATCGCATGAATTGGGTGGCGGCCTGAAGGTCCTCGATGGCCTGAATCCTGTCACCGTCAAGCGCACAGACGCTGTCCGACACTCCGTGCACCGAGACGTGGATGCCGTCCATCCACGGGGATTGCGACAGTTCAAGAATGATGTGGTTGACGAGATTTCCGCATCGATCCGGGTCGCCACTGATGCTGAGGGCACCGAGGTGCTCAATATCCACAGCAACGAGGCGTCCATCGTCCAACGTTCCCAGTGTGACGAGAGCTGGTAGCGCGGAAAGCGTCTCGGCGCCTTTCAGTTCGGCATCTTCAGGCAAGTCGAGCAGCCAGACGGTCTCGGTGCCGGTGAACGGCTCTGGTGGCGGCGCTGGAATCCTCGGGTGAAGCTCGATCGCCTCGTCGCCAATCAGCACCAAGTCGACTCCCGAAGGAGCATGCGCAGCCAGGGGCCCGGTGACTGATCGGAGCGCGGCGTTAAGGCGTTGCGGGGCGGCTGCTGTCGCGGATTCGTGTATAGACCGTTCGATTTGTGCCTCTTCGACGGTGAGCGATGCCGGTCGTTGCCCCGGGAGGCGCCTGCGTGCGAGTCGTCGGCGCACGGCGAGAAGGCCCGCCCAGGCGAGTGCGGCGGCGAGGGCAGTCGCGCCGCCGAGCGTCATCGTTCGTTGCGACATCGTCGATGCGGAAGCGGTTGAGCCCACGGCCTTTGGCGCGGCAAGTACTGGGTTCGCTTCGGCGTCGACGGCAGGTTGATGCTCGAGTTCGGATTCGGTGTGTTTGTTGTTTGGTGCCCCTGCAGTGTTCGCCAAGATGGCCTCAGCCCTCCGATCCGAGGCGCGGCCGGCAGTGGCATCAGCCCTGCTTCCGCCGTTGGCAGCGGCACGGTTGCCCGGGCCGCTTGCGCGGTCGACGTCAGAGCCGCTCTGAGGATTTGCTGAGGTGTGGTCGTGGTGCGGCGTCGAATCGCCTCGTCGTGGACCCGCGCCGACTTGGTTATGTGCACCGGGCGACACGCCACCTCCCTTCCCATCGGGTACGGCGATGCGGATCGGTTGGCCCGGGTAGATGAGGTCGGGGTTGGCAATGTGGTTGGCGGCGGCGATCTGCGGGTAGAGCGCGGCGTCGCCGAGTCCGTTGAGGGCGATCTGGGAGAGCGTGTCGCCCGGTTCGACGACGACTGTCTCGCCCGCTGGGCGTTCGTCGCCGGCCTGCGCGGCGGCGCCCTGATCCGCAGCGGTGCCGCTGGCGCCGACGGGGAGGCGTGCGTCGGTGGGTAGATGCAGAATCCAGCCGGGGAGAAGGAAGTTCGCTGATTCCAGGGTGCGGCCGTCGGGTTGGGTGCGGCCTTGGTTGAGGGCCGCGATCTCGTGGTAGCGGCGGCCGCTGCCCAGGGTCTTCTCGGCGATGGACCACAGGCTGTCGCCTTTCGACACGGTCCAGGTCGGCCCGGCCGTGGCGGCGGGCCGGGCGGTGTGGGTGGGCGCGGCCGGGTGCGCCGTCATCCCTGCTTGGTCGTGACGTGCGGTGGGCGACGCGGCATGAAACGATGCCGCCACAGATGTGACGGCGGCGGGTGCGGGGCGCGGCAGCAGCGGCAGGTTGGCGGCGATGGCCGGGGCGGCGGACGTGGCGATGGTGCCGGCGATAAGCATGCCGACGAGCACACCGGCAGCGGCTTGCGGCAGGTGCAGGCCGGGCAGGTGCCAGTCCGGCCGGTGCGCGATCCGCGAGGCCACCTCCATCAGCACGGTGATGGCGAAGATGGCCCAGGCGACGAAGCCGACGATGACGAGGAAGCCCAGGAAGACCTGGCCGGTGTCGCGTTCGGTCAGGCGCTGCCAGATCTCGCCCAGTCCCGGAACGTGGTCTGGCAGCAGCGGCAGGCCGAGCTTGTAGAGGGCGTAGGGGGCGCCGATCAACATCGCGGCCAGCGCCATGAGGGCGATGAGGCGGCGGATCTGGCGCGCGATGAATGCCATCATGGGGTGCCTCCCTGTTGGTAGACGACCTGGGCCTGGCCTGATCCGGTGACGGTGAACGCGTCGATGCCGACCAACGGCAGGAACACCGTGGCCTGGCGCAGCGTCGCGGTCGCCGTAACGTCGAGCCCCGTGACGGTGACGGTTCCGGTGGCGCCGGCCGCGGCGAGGTAGTCCTGCGCGGCCCGGTCGGCAGCCGCCGGGTCGATCGCGATGTCGCCGGGCCGGTATGTCGCGGCCGCCGCCCGGGCGGTCTCGGAGGCAATTGCGCCGGCGTGGTCGAGGGCGCGGGCCTTGGCTCCGCGGTCGAGGATCAGGCCGAGGATCATCACCAGCGCGACCGCCGAGACGAGCATCATCAGCGACATCCCGCTGGAGCCGGCGTCCGAGTGCCAATCGAGGCTTACTTCTTGGCGCCCAGGTCGCGGCTGTCGGATTTGGTGCCCCGAGTTGAAATCCGCGGCACGCGCTTCAGCTTCCTTTGATTTCACTGCACCGGTCGACGGATTCGGGTGCCGTTCGAGTGTGCGGCCGCGCGACACGGTTTGCGCTGGTGACGGTTTCACGGCGTCTCCCTGCGCGGGTCGAGCGGGCTGGCCGCGGTGGCGGTGACGGTGTGGCTGCCGGGCCAGCCGGGGATCGCGAGGTCCGCCCATGCGACGGTGCAGTTGACCGTGACCGTGACATGCGCAGGTGTGCCGGGCGGAGTTTGCAGGCCTGTCGCGTCGACGGTGATGGTGGCGGATTGGCAGTCGATGCCCTGGTTGTGCAGGGTTGCGGCGATAACCGACCGGGCCGCGGCTTGAGCCTCCGCAGGAGTGTGCTGGGTGCTGGCGGCGCGCGCCCCGGCGGCCGCGGCCTGCTCGACCCGGGATTGCCCGGAGGCGGTGCGCCCGGTGGCGACGCCGACGAGGATGATCAGCAGGATCATCGGGGTGATCAGCACCAGTTCGAGGGCCGGCGTGGCCGAGCCGCGATCCGACCTCGCCCGCATCAGCGGCCGTTCGATCGTGCTCATGGCAGGGTCTCGACGTTCGCGGAGGCGTGGCCGGCGATGTGCGGGTGGGCGAGCGGAACCAGGTTCGGTGCGGCGGCGGTGACGGTCACGGTGAGCTGCTGCCCGGCCTGGGTGACGGTGATGACGGCATCTGTGAGGGTTCCAGCGGCCTCGTTCGTGACGAAGTCCTCGGCTGCCTGCCTGCCACGTTCGGCCGAGGCGGGGGCTTGGGTTGCGGCGCGTACGCCGGCCTGTGCTGCGGCGATCGCGAGGGATCTGGCGTAGCAGTGCAGGCCGAACTGCACGCCGCCGAAGACGAGCAGCAGCACCGCGGGCATGAGCAGGATGAAGCCGAGCGACGCCCCGCCGGAGCCCCGCTCCCCATCCCAGCGACCCGCGCTGGCCGGGGCGCGCCCGAGCCGGCCGCGGCGGGTCCGGTGCCGCGCTGCGGGTTCGAAGCGGATTCTCATCATCGCTGGTGCTGAGGCTTGGTTTAGGGGTTGAGGTCGGCGGTCTTGGAGTTGATGACGGCGGCGATCGCGGCGACGACGATGCCGGCGGCGATGACGCCGCCGATCGCGATCAGGACGTGCTCCAGGGAGACGCCGCCGGAGCCGCGGTCCGGCTCACGGCGCAGCGCCTGGAAACGGCGGTGCACGGTGAGCATGACCGTGGAATACAGCATGGTGATGGACATCGGGATGGACATTTCGACTCCTCAGGTGGACGCGGAATTTGTTACATCACAGGCCATATCGGGCCTTTCAGGTTGCAGTCAGTTGGGTGATCGCCGGGTAGAGCAGGAATGCCATGGTGGCCATCGCCAGCACAGCTTTGGGGATGGCCATGCGCCCGGATGCCACCTGCGCCGCGGCGATCTCGTCGGTCTGGAGTTGGGCGCGCAGCGAGGTGGCGCGGGCGAGCAGCGTGTCGTAGATCGCCGCGCCCTGAGTGCCGGCCGCAGCGGCGATCGCGGACAGGTCGGCGAGTTCGTCGACTCCCATCTCCTCGGCGAGATCGGCGATGCCCCGCCAGTGGGAGTGCCCGGCACGGGTCGCGGAATCGATCGCGCTCTTGATCCGCCGAAACGTCCACAGCTCGGAGACCGCGGCGGCATCGTCGAGGGCGGCGCCGGGGCCGGCCCCGGCGGCGCGGTGCAGCGCGACAAGCTGCAGGTAGGCGACCAGGCTGCGCCGCATCTCCAGCCTGGCCTGGTCGGCCTTGCCCGTGACGTGGCCGGCGACGGCGACCCACACGAGAGCAGCGCCCCCGGCCACGACACCGACCGGGATGGTCACGGGGAGATCAAGTCCGAACGCGGCGAAGATCAGCAGATAGACCGGCCCGACCAGAAGAGTCGCCGCAGTGAGGGTGACGCGGGTGAGCAGGAATTCGCCGCGCCGCATCCCGATCACCGCCAAGTCCCTATCGGGGGCGGTGAAATATGTTGCGGCAAGCCACGTCTCGAGTCGAGTCTGTAACCCGGCGATCCCGCCGGTCGGCTCTACGGGCTGTCCCGGCGCAGCGGCAAGACTCGCAGCGCCACCGTGGCCGGGCATGTGGAGAGCGGCGAGTAGATCGGGCCGGCCCGGAACCAGGGCGGCGACGATCATGGCGATACCGAGCCCGGCCGTGCCGCCGGCTGCGAGCAGACCCAGCGTCGCCGCACTCATCGCGACACCCCCGTCAGCCCGGTGCCACCGGATGCGGCGGCGTCTCGCCGAACGGCAGCACTTCGCCCAGCGGCGCTTCCGGCCTTCCCGTCGCTGTCTGCCAGGAGCCGTGTCGCGCTAGGCGCAATAGACAGACGCCGCAGCATGGCGAGCGCCCCGATGACGATCGCGGCCAAGGCGGCGAGGACGAGCTGCCCGGTGACGGTGCCGTACACCTTCGCGTAGGAGGTGAATGCGGCAACGGCGACGACGAACAGGATTTGGACGATGACGATGGTGCGGGCCTCGGATCTCGGCTCGGCCCGGTCGGTTTCGATCCGCCGGCGGGCGGCAACATCGTCGGCGAGCTGCCTAGCCAGAACGCGCAGCAGGTCCGGGGTTCGCTGCGACGGCGCGGTGGCCGCGATGCCCAGGGCGATGGCGACCATGTCGCCGAGCGGATCATTGATGTCCTCGGCGAAGCGGCGCAAGGCTTGCTGCTGGTCGCCGCGCGGCACGGACAGTGCAGCGGCGAGCCGGGCGGCGGGCTCTTTAATGGCGGCCGGGGCGTGGGCGGCGGCCGTGACGATGGTTTGGACAGGCATGGCGCCGGCGGCCATGGAATCGGCCAGGCGCCGCACCCACTCCTCCAAGCCTTGTAGCGCGTCGATACGACGTTTGGCGATCGCGGCGGCACCGAAGAAGTACGGCAAGCCGGGTATGGCGAGCGTGGTGACGACCCCGGCGACCGGCCAGCCCGACACCGCCCAAACGACAACGCCCGCCACAAGCGCTAGGGCGACAATTCGGCCGCTCTTACCGGTCGCGGCCTGGCGCCAGCGCACCAGCGCCGCCGAGCGTGCCGCCGAACCGGATGTCGCTAGATGAGTTCCCGGGGCGCGGCCGTAGATGCCGCCAGCCACCATGAGCATCCCGGCGACGAGCGCGGCGCCGCAGACCGCGGCCAGCAGCGGGATCATCGTCATACCCGATCACCCCTCTCCCAGGGCTGCGACCAGGTGCCGTTCGCGGCGCTCAGCCAGCCGAGGTCGAAACCGGCGCGGTGGCACCAGGTTTGGTCTTCGGGCAGGTGCTGTGGGTAGCCGCGCGGATCGTCCGGTCGGCCCGGGTCGGGGGCGAAGATGCTGGTGGTGGCGGGCTGACCGTTCTCCCCGACGGGGCCGACCTCGACGATGTCGGACACGAATCGGTGTTTGCGCCCGGTTGGGGTAGCGGCGGCGTCGATGTAGACGATGAGGTCGACGGCGGTAGCGATCTGGGCCATCGCCGCGGCGTGGTTCCAGTTCGGTTTGTACTCCCCCAGCAGGGATGCGAGGGCTTCGAACGTGCCGGTGGCGGAGTCGGCGTGGAACGTGGCCATCGAACCCTTCAAGCCGCGCGACATCGCCGCCAGCATCGGGATGACCTCGGCGCCGCGCACCTCGCCGACCAGGATCCGCTCCAGCCCGTGCCGCAGCAGCTCCGGGAAAATGTCCGCCAGGGTCACCTCACCGGCCGCCTTGCCGCCCGGGTCGCGTTCCCCCGTGGCCGGCCGGCCCTCCGCCGGCAGGATCAGCGGGAAGCGGCCCGGCAGCTCGTGCAGGAGCAGCTCGTACTCGGTCTCCAGGGTGGCGAAGCGTTCCATGTCCGGCAGGCAGCGGGCCAGGGCGCGCAGCAGCGTGGTCTTGCCCGCGCCCGGCGAGCCGACGATCAGCAGGGAGCGATGCCCGCCCACCGCGGCGGTCAGGAACGCGGCCATCGCCTTCGAGATCGTGCCCATGGCCGCGAGCTGGTCCAGGGTGACGTCGACGAAGCGGTGCCGGCGGATCGTGACCTGCGGATGCGGGGTGATCGACCACTGCGCCGCCAGCCGGGAACCGTCCGGCAGGCGCAGATTGAGGAACGGCCAGGCGGTGACGACGGCCCGTTCGTTCTGCCCGTGGTACGTCGCGATCGATCGCAGCTGCTCCAGCAGACCCGCATCCGACTCCGCGACCGGGGCTGCGGTTTCACTGTGCCCGTCGGCGAAGCGTCTGATCGCCGGGGCGGCGCCGTTGATGAAGATCTCCTCCACGTCCGCGTCCTGCAATAGCTGTTCGATGCGGCCCAGGCCGAACATCGCCGCCAGCACCGCCTCGGCCAGCGCAGCCTCCTGCGCGTCGGTCGGCGGATTCCCGGCGGCGGTCTCGCCGTCGGCCCAGGCCGCGGTGCGTTCACTGATCAATCCCAGGGCGAGCTGGCGCTGCTCGCCGCGATCCAAACCACGTTCGCCGTCGCGGCTATAGCGGTCGAGTTCGGCGTTCACCTCCGATTGGATGCGGCGCACGGTCGCGAAATCGACTGCGGCAACCGAAGTTTCATCGTCCAGCCACGGTGCGCGCGGTGCACCGTTCCTTCGTTCGCCCCACTCGTCGCTCGGGTACGGGTGGACACCGTCGATTTGGCCGCCCAGGAGGGCCGTCATGATCCGCCACCCGTCCGCGCCGTAGCCGCCGCCGGCGCGTGTGACGAATGCCGGGCCACAGCGGCGGCAGGGGCGGCTCGGTGGGCCGGCGCCGGGCCATATTCACCGGCAAATCCGGAGGCTGCGCCATCCACCTCGGCTTGCACACGTTCCGCGTGGCCCGGCCCCGCCGTGTCCTTTTCACGGGCAAGTCCCGGCGTCGGGGCACGGAAGGCGACTTGCCCGGGCTGTCCGTGGTCCGACACTAGGAGGCCTGCTTCCGCCGAAGGTGATGCAGCTTGTTGCGCGAGGGTTTTCGCGAGCCGGGCCGCACAGCGCGTCAGCGGCATGGCCGCCATCGCGCGCGGCGCGGGCAGGCCATCGACGAGCGCTCCCGCCGAGGCAGGATCCCATGCGAGCACCCCGGCGACCCGCGCGCCATCGGCCATCGCGGCGCGAATGTCGCGCTCCGAATAGGGTCGGCCGGGTCCGATGATCACCGACTGCAGCCTGGGTGGGCCCGCCCCAATCACCGCCCCTCCAGTCGCACCCAATGCCTCCCGCGACATCGACGCCGCGGCTTGTGCCGCGTGCACGGCGGGCAGGGTTGAGCGCGTCGCGACGATCACCACGTCGGCGCTAGCCCACAGCGCTTGGTGCGCCGCCGGTGCGGGGATGCGGCCGGCGTCGATGATCACATCCACCGTCAATCCCCTCAGCGCCGCAGCGACGGCCAAGTAGTCGACGGCCTCGGCCTGCCGGGAGGTGTCAACACCGGGCAGCAGCCAACGGCTCTCGCCAAGGGCGACGACGTTCGCCCATATGGCCTCCGCCATGCTGGAGCGTCTGGCCGCGACCCGCACGCCGGTCAGGTTCCGGCCACTGATATCCGTGCCGGCTGCATAGCCGAGCACCAGGGAGCCGCCTGCCGGATCCGCCTCCACCAGCAGCACCGGCCGCGGCCAGGTGAGCGTCATACTCAACGCGGCGGTCGACGCGCCGGGTGATCCCTTGCCGGAGACGATCGAGATGATCACGGCGGTCACCGCTCGGCAATCACGATGATCGCGGCAACACCGGCAGCCGACCACTTCGCCACGGTCGCGGCGTCGGCGCGCGCGACCAGCACATCGACGCTGCGGCCGCCCGAAGCGTCCGGCGCGCCCACCGTGAACACCACCGCTCGAATCGGGTCAGGCGACTGCTCCACAGCCTGTGCGGCGGTTTGGTTGTCGCGGTCTGCGCGGGTGATCCAGACCTGTTGCCGGGCCGCCAATTCTGTGACGGGCAGCAGACCGGGTTTGACGGCGACGCCGACGAGGGCCTGCCCAACAGCCGGGATCTGCCCGACCATGACGTCGTCGACAGTGAGGAGGGAACCGGCGTGCAGATCGGTTGATGCCGGCCGCCCGACGGCCGTGCTGCGGTCGGCCCACGACATTGGGTGCAGTGCGGGGTCGGTGGCGATCCGCGCCTCGACCACGTCTTCGGCGGTGATCGTCTGACCCCAGGGAACGTCGGCGGACAGCGCAACCACGGCGATGCGGTGCGACGCGTTCGATGCGAGCACGTAGGCGCCGACCGCGCCGAGGACCACCATTACCGCCCCGGCGGCGAGCAGCAACGGTCGGCGCCTCCGTTTCGGCTGCGGCAGGACCGGCGCGGGTGGCACTCGCGTCGGCCCGCCATCACGGTGCAGGGCAGGTTGAGCATCACGATGTGTCGGGGCGCCATTTATGGTCGTAGGTGTTTCGGTTCGAAGGCTCATCGCGTTCCACCTGGTCTCCCGCTACTTTGCCGCGACAATCACGGTGCGCCACTCCCCCACCCGGACTGGCGCCATCGATCGCGTCGTGACACTGTCCGTGCCGGACTCCCCCGTGTTCGCCGACCACGCGATCGACCACGTCGCCGCGGCCGTCACCGGCCACGCACCCGTGCCGTTCGTGCGGTCATCCAAAGATCGCAGCCGGTAGGTGTAGCCGCAGGGCGGCGCCCACAAATCCGCGCCCGCCCACGGCGCCTCACCGCCGCCCGCGCAGTTGACGTCGACCGCGCCGGGCTCGCCCATGTACCACGCCACCGAAGCCAGCGTCGCCCTGGCCGTGACCGTCACCGATCGGTCCGTGGCCGCCGCCGATACCGCATTCGAGTTCGAGACCCATAGCCAAACCGGCACATTCACCGCGACCTGCTGCGCATTCGGTCCAATCTCAATGTGCGGCAACGGGATCGGAAGTTTGGCGATCGCCTCCTGCGCCAACGCGTACGGATTTGGCGGCGGATTCGTGTTCTTCAACACCGCGAAAACGTCCGGGCTCTGCCAATCTGTTGCGCCACAGCCCGACTGCATCAATACGTAGTCGGCCGGATTTGCGCCCGCTGGGATGTAGTCCACCCAGACCGGGTCGTCGGGCACAGGTTGGCTGATTTCGACAGCAAAACATGGCTGTGAACCCGAGCCATCGGAATTCTGAGCTTCACCGCTGCCGTCACTACCGGCGCAAACGACATACTCGCTCGTTATTGGATTCAAGTACCCGCATGTTTGCGCGAGCGCGCTCGGTGCAATCAACACCATCGTCGCGGTCGCGACTCCTGCGCACACAACCAGGTAAGGAATCACCCGCAGCGACGTCAGCATGGTTCCACCGGATTCGGCGTCTTGATGTCATTCAGGAACCACAGCTCCGGGTCTTGGTCGTAGTAGAGGCTGATGCTGAATGTCCGTGAGAATCGTGGCGGAGTACCGCGTTCCAGCACCGAGTCGCCGTTGTTGTTGACGACGTCATATTTGCTGAGATCGACACATGCCTTGATCTGCACGTTGTGCTCGGCTGCGCTGAGAACCTCGGCGGTGTAGCCAATGTCGCCAACCTGGCGGATGCCTTGCTTGACGAACGTGTTGATCAGGGCCATCTGTTTCAGCGCGGCCGGGTCGTTAACGTACCGGTAGATGAGTGGCTTCCAGTCCTTGCCGGCAGGATCTTTCAGGGATTCATCTATGACGCGCATCGCATGGCGCCACACCCCGGCGGCCTGATTCGCCACCTTCAAGTCCGCGCCGATGATCGTGTCGGGGATCGTCACGGGAATGGCGTCATACATGTCGCCAGAGGTATCGGCCGACGTCGTGGTCGGCCGATCGATGGCGGCTGTCGTCGACGTGCCGCCGGGCGCGGTGCTGGTGGTCGTCGTGCCGGATAGCCACGATTCGACCGGATCAACACTGGCCGTTGAACTCGTTGTGACCAGCGGGCTGGCCGTGGTGGTTGGTTCCGGAGTTGTGCTGGGGTCGGTTCCGGCCGTGGCGGTGCAGGCGGCAAGCGTCATCGTGGTCGCGGTCAGTATGGCTGCGATCAGTCGCTTCATCGCGTCGTCACCTCCCCGCTGACGATGGAGGTTTGCCCATACTGCTCCCGGCTGGGGTAATTGGCAAGATTGTCGGCAACAATGCACTATTTTTGTCGAAAAGCACCGTTGCGGCATTATGCGTACGTATTGCCATATCTCGCTTGTCTCGGTGGGTCCATGGCCGCATGCGCATGACCGCCGGGGGGACGGATCGAAGAAGCAGCACGGACGATCCGAAGGGCAGAGTGCGGAGCCGTCCGGGGTCGAGGATCGGGATGCGGCGCAGCGAGGAGGAGCGGCTGCGGGTGCCGTCATTTCCGCGGTTTTCGGCCCAGGTGGTTTCGTCGCGCTCCCCAATCAGCGCGGCGAGGTCGCGTAGGTCGCCGGCGTTGCCGCCGCCGCCCAGGATGATCTTGGTGGTGCTGGCGTCCCACACGGTCGCGGCAGCCTGTTCGCCCCACTTGTGGCGCGCCTGGGCGAGGGATTGCAAGATCGCCCAGGTGCAGATCCCCGTGCCGCCGCCCTCGGACATCAGGGTTGGCAGGGACGGAAGGGGTGAGAGGTTGCCGATTTCGTTGAGCATCACGGTGAGCGGCGGATCCAGCCGCGAGGACGGTGAGGCTGCCGCGACGTGCCGCGCGGTTTCCACGATGTCCTCGACGAACGCGGCGACCAGATTCGCGGCCGCTCCCGCGCCGGTGGACGTGCCGACCAGGTACAGGGTGCCGCGGTTTCGGATGAATGCGGCGGGGTCGAACTGCTCCCCCGGCCCCGGGGAGACGGCGGCGAGCACGTCCGGATCACCCAACGCCCCCAACGACTGTCGAACGCCGAGCCAGACGGAGTCGCGTTGCCGCGGGTCCGAGTCCGCCACCGCGTTCAGTGCGGTGGCCCATCCTGCGGGGGCCCGCGGGTTGGAGTCGAGGATCGCGATCGCGTCCTGTACCGCAGCGGGGGTCAGCGACCACCGGTACAGGTCGGCGGCGCCGCGATGGTCCAGGGCCGCTGCCATGAGCAGGGCGCGCAGCGCGGCCTCGGTCTGGCCCTGCCAGAAGCTGCCGTCTTCGGCGCCCTTGCCGGTACCGGCGGCGAGGCCGGCGGCGCGGATCATGGCTGTCATCGGTTGCTCGCAGCCGCGGGTCAGCGACCAACGCAGGCCGACCTGGGTGTCGCCGGCGAGGTGTTGCGGGTCGAACACGGCGACCGGACCGAGATGCCTTCTGGCGCCGATGGTTTGGTCAATGTTGTCCGGCCGGGTCGATGTCGCGATCACCGCGCCGGGTGCGTCGAGGATGACGTTGACGACCAGGTGCAGGTCCTTGCCGGATCGGGCCGGGCCGAGCACCACGACGGAGTCCTCCACCGACGACCACGCTTCGATGCCGTGCGAGGCGCCGAGCAGAAATCCGACGTCGCGCGCGGCAGGCTTACCGATGGAGGGGCGGAGAAGTCGGCCGCGCTTGCGTACCGCACGCGGGGAGCAGGTATCGCGGATCTTCCGGCGGGACGCCGTGCCGGGCAGGCGAAACACATCTACGGGTTCCGGGTCGGTGATGAACACGTGTCGCACGCCAACCGCGAGCAGCACCGCCGCGGCGGCCACTACCAGCGTGATCGCCCAATACACGGCCGGGCCCGGGTTGGCGGCGCCCCACACGGAAGCCGGCCGGGCCGCGTGCGTAACCGCTCGAACACCGGCGAACACGTCACCGTGCGGGCGCCGACCTACGGTCACGACCGCCAGCGCACCGCCCGCCCACAGGGCACCAACGACACCCGCTATCGCGAGAACAGCGGCCGCCCAGGCAGTGTCATTCGACGGCCGTACAGCATTAAGCGTTCGAGTCATCGCGACACTCCCGCAGCGACGGCCCTGGCGGGTCGCCTTTCGCGTCTGGCGTGCAACGCGGGCGCCTCGCGGCGCTGCTGCTCGACGCGCTCCTGTAGCCCGGGCGGCTGTCCGGATCCCCATTGCCGGGTGGGCAGCTCGTCAAGGACGCGGCGGGCGATGGCGATCACCCGGGTGCCCGTTTGTCGCACCGTGGTCAGACCATCCTCTCGACTGGCCCAGGTCAAGATGTAGGGAAGCGAGTAGTCGGAGGTGTCCATGCCGTGGGCTGCGCCGATCAGAAACGCGACCGACTCGGCCTCAACCTCCTTCGCTCCACGCGTCACCGCCATCGCTGCCGCGAGGTCGGTCACGCCATCCGGGCCGCGCGGGTCATGGAGCAGCACGTGCCCCAACTCGTGAGACAGCGTCTTGGCGCGAGCCGCGTCATCCATGTCGGCCCGGATCGTCACGGTCATGTCCGCCCAGTTGGTGACGCCGCTCCCGCCGCCCAACGCGGCGGCCGATGGCGCGTCGCGAAGTGTGAAGTCTCGTGCGGCAATCTGTTCCGCGAGCCCAGCCCACAAACCGTCGGGTGCCCGTCCGGCCAGAATGAGCGGCGCTGGCAGCTCGGGGACGGGTTCGCCGTCGGTCTGCGAGATGTCGAACACCGTCGCGAGATCGAATGGCCGGTTCGGATTCAGCCGGGACCGTTGTCGGAGCGGCGCGCCCGGTCGGGGC
>CALANS010000098.1 GCA_937926105.1 uncultured Actinomycetes bacterium
CTGATCCCGCCGGCGTCCGAGGGCTCGGCTGATCGTCGTTCGTCGGCGAGGCCGCCGGGGGCAGCGGCGGGGGGCGGTCCCGCGCACCGGCCGGCGGCCGGCGCCGTCCCCCGGACAGCGCATCACGGTCCGGACGGCGTGCGCCCGCCGGGCCGAACCAGCCTGCTGCGTCGCGCCTGGGCCGGACGGCCCGATCGTGACGCCGCGCCCGGACCGGCCCGCGGTGGCCAGCGGAGTGCCCGGCGGCCGGATCAGACGGGGCCGGCGGGAGCCGGCCGGCCCGCGGCGGCACCGGGGGCATCGGGGGTGCGTCCCGATCGGGCTACCGCTGCGCCGACGGATCATGGCGCGGCTGGGCCGGTCGACGCCGGGATGACCGTGCGCCGGTCGGCGGCCCCCCCGCAGTCGGTCACATCGGCTACTTCGACCACACAGATCACATCGACCGCACCGTCCGGGTCGACTCCGCGCCCGGCCGACCCCGCACCCGCCACGATCACCGCACCCGCGGCGTCCACCGAACCGGCGGCGTCCACGGCACCTGTGGTGACGACGGCTTCTACGATGCTCACGGCGCCTGGGGCGTCGGCGACGCCGGGGATTGCGGTGGTGCCGGGGATTGCGGTGGTGCCGGGGACGGGCTCGGCCGCGGCACCGGAGCCAGCGCTGGCACGCCCGCCAGTGCGGGTGATGAGTTCGGCCGCGAGCACGGCCCGGCTGCCCGCCGAGTTGGCCGCCGGCATGGTTCGGCGCAGGTCCCGTCATGGGTCGGCGGCCGCCGCCCCGACTGCGTTGCGCCGCGCCGCGGATCTGCTGCCCGGACCGGGCCCGCAGACCCTGGCGTCGGTGGCCCCCGCCAGCACGATCCGCCCCCGTCGGTTCGACGACATGCCGCGCCCCCCCGCTGGCTACCGTGCGGGTATCGAACCCGAAACCCGTGGGGTGACACCGGCTTCCGGGTCCATGCCACGGGCGGTACTGAGCACCCGCGATGTGTCCGCAGCACGCGGGGTCGCGAGCGCCGCAGGTTCCGTTCCGGCCCCCGTGTCGGCCACGGCTGCGAGTCAGGCCGCCTCGGCCCCGACGGTGCCCGAGGTGCGCCGCAGCGCGGCGACGCTCGGGCCGGGACCCGGGTCGGCCGGGGGGACGACCCCGGCGTCGACATCCCCCGGCGCGGGACCGTCATCGCCGGTCTCGATCACGGGGCAGACTCCGGGTTCCGGCAGCGCTATCGCGGATGCCGGGCCGGCGCAGGCGGGTGCGGCCCGCTCGGCCGGGGCCGACGTGTCGACCGGTACCGAAGTGGCCGCCGATGGCCGCCCGAATGCGGCGGCGCTGCGCCGGGCTCCCGGGGGGCTGGTGCGGCGGTACGCCGCGGCGATCGCACGCGACAACGACGCTGCCGGTGAACGCGAAACCGTCCGAGCCGTGGGCCTTTCCGGCGAGTCGCCGGTTCGGCGATCGAGCCGCGGGCCGGTGTTGCTGCGATCCATGGCCGGCGTTCCGGCGGGGCTGGTCGGCGGCGTCGCGGGCGGCGCCGAGATCGTGCCATCCACCGGGCGGTTGCTGGCGGGTGCCGCCGGTCTGCGGCCCGGAGCGGTGCGCGGACCTGGCACGCCGGTCCGGTCCGCCGTCTCGGCTGGCGGGCGCCCCGGCCTGCCGACGACCGGGAGCTCCGTCGGAGCCGCTGCGGCGACGATCCGGCGCGCGCCCGCCTCGACGACCTCCCCCGCCGCGTCCGGGCCGACGGCCAACGTTTCGGCGCCGAACCGCTCCGTGGGCGCCGCCTCGGTGACCGCGGCGTCGGCTACCTCCACCCCGTTGGCATCTGGCCTCACGATTCGGCGGGATTCGGTAGCCCCCAGTCGATTCGCGTCGGTAGGTTCGGTCCAGTCGGTCGTGGCGGCGGCCCAACCGGCTCGTGGCGGCGCGCCGGTGGCTCTGTCGTCGGGTGCCATGCCGGGCCGAGCTGCGACGGCCGGTGCCGGCGGCACCTTCGGGTGGTCCACGGCCGGCCACGCGAGAGTCGGATCGGCGACCCGAGTCGGCGCCGAACCCAGGTTTGCCAGCGTCGCCGGGGTACCGGGTGTGGTGCGCCGTGCGCTGCTGGTACGGAGTGAAATCGCCTCGATCGGCAGCGATCTCGGGATGGCGGGAGCCGAGGCTGCGGCGCTGGGTCCGGGCGTGCTGGGCGCGTTGATCACCGGTCCGTCGTCACCCCCGATCGCGCCGGCCGGAACGGCTGGCGGCGCTGCGGGGGCACTGTCGCCCCCGGGCGGATCGCGGTGGGTGCGCCGGTCCCCGGCACCCGAGTTCGATCGCGCAGCGGGCGCGACGCTGCGCGCCGCTGCGCCGCGACTGGCCGTGCTGTCGCTGCCGCTGCGCATTGCCGGGTCGGTGCCGCAGCGCCCGTCCGCCGGGGTGCCGCAGCGCACGTCCGCCGGGGTGCCGCAGCGCACGTCCGCCACGTCGGCGTCGTACCGCGCGCCCGCCGGGGTGCGGCGGCGCATGTCTGCCGGGTCGGGTCCGGGGCGCGGGGGCACGGCCCCGTCGGCGACCGCGGCGAGGGCGGTACCAGCGATCGGTCAATCGGGATCGGATCCGTGGGCCGGCACACCGATCCGCCGATCCGTCGCGTCGGGCCCGTCGATCGGCGCGCCCGGGGTACCCGCCGGCGCCCCGGTCCGGCCCGGGTCGCCGGTCGTCGGTTCTCCGGTCGGGGTCTCGTCGGCCGACACGTCCAGCTCGGCTGCCTCGGGCGAGCGCTCCGGGACCGGGGCCGAGATCCGCCGCACACCGGTCAGGGGGCAGAACCCGTCGTCGGGGGTCGGGGAAATCCGGCCCGTCACCGTCGATCTGCTGCGTGCCGCCCGGCCGGCCCCGCCGCGCGGGTTGCCCGCGAACTCCGGCTCGGCCGCACCCGGGTTGCCCACCGCACCCGCCGCGCCGGCCAGCGCAGTGGGAAGCGCCGCCGATCGCGTCATCCGTCGCTCGCCGGCCGAATCGCCGGTGGCCCCCGTTGACTCCGTCGGCGGATCTGCCGCGCGGAGCGCCACCGACCTGGTGGGCCTGGTCCCGCCGAGCCTGTTCGACCGGGCCAGGGCCGAGCTCCGCCGGTTCCCGGCGGCCGGTCAACCGGTCGAGGCGCATGTCAGCGACCCGATCGGATCGGTGCTGCGGCGCACCGGATCGGGCCACTCCGATGGCGACGCCTCGTCGGATCCCGCGGACTCGTCGCTGACGCTGTCGTCGTTGACATCCCGGGAGTGGGACCAGTTGGTCGATGTGGTGGTGCGCCGGCTGGAGAGCCGGGTGACCGCCGAACTTGCTCGTCGAGGTCGCCGATCCATCCCGAAGACGATGTGATCGGCGATGGCTCGGCAACGACGCACAGCAGGCGAGACTCGACAGGCACGCGATAAGGGCAGGATGAGAGTGGGACACTACGGATATCGGCGCCGGATTGTCGGTGCTGCGCCGCGGCACCGGCGCCCGATCCGGGCCAGGACACAGGAGGCGTGATGCCCGCGAATCTGGTGCGGCGCAACGGCGCCGGTGCCGAAGCGTCACCCGCTGGGATGGCGCCGGCCGGATCGTCCGCACGGAGCGTTGCCGACTCGCTGACCTCGCGCGAGTGGGACCAGCTGACCGATATCGTGGTGCGCCGGCTGGAGCGGCGACTGGCGGACGAGTTGGCCCGCCGGGGCCGGCGATTCACCCCGCGGGTGTTCTGACATGACGCGCACGACGACGAACACGACTGGGGGTCGACGATGGCACTGACCGACAAGGCCTACCTGATGATCGAGGGCAGCTCGGAGCAGATTCCCTGCATGTTCAACCCGTCGGAGCTGGCCATCAGCCGGAGCAACTCGTGGGAAAGCCCGTCGTTGGCCGGGCAGGGCGTGCAGAAGGCCCGGTACACCGGGGCGGGCGCCGGGTCGATGTCGCTGAACCTGACGTTCGACACCACCGACACCGGCAGTGCCGTCACCTCGCACACCGGCAAGCTGATGAAGCTGATGGACGTCGATCCCTCGCTCGGTGGCACCGACGAGCAGTCCAACAACGCCCGGCCGCCGTACGTCACCTTCCACTGGGGCGACCTGCACTCGTTCGAGGCGGTGGTAACCAGCCTGAACCTGCAGTTCACGTACTTCTCCTCCACCGGGGTGCCGCTGCGGGCAAAGGTTGCGCTCACCCTGACCCAATACCAGGAGTCCAACGCGTTCGGCCCGCAGAACCCCACCTCCGGCACGCCGCACCCGCACCGGGTGCACCGGGTGCAGCCGGGCGAGACGCTGGACCGGATATCCGCGCGCTACTACGGTGATGCGACTCGCTGGCGGCAGATCGCATCCGCCAACGGCATCACCGACCCGCTCGCGGTGCGATCAGGAACCCTGTTGTCCATTCCACGGATGTCGCCATGACGACGGCTGTCGTTGGTTCCCTGGCGCCACGGGTCAAGGTGAACGGGTCCGATCTCGCCCCTGCGACGCTCGATGCGCTGATCGGGTTGCGGATCACCTCCGGTCTGCGCATCGCCAGCCGTACCGTGCTGGAGTTCCTCGACGAAGGCTTCACGGTCAGCGCCGCGCAGACCTTCTCGCTGGGATCCACCGTGAAGGTGACCACGTCGAAGGGGACGGTGCTGTTCAGCGGTGAGGTGACCGGCGTGGAACTGGACGTCGATCGGGGGGCACCGAACCTGTCGGTCATCGCGGACGACGTCTCCTACAAGATGACGCTGGGCAACAAGGTCCGCACCTTCACCCAGGTGTCGTTCTCGGACGTCGTGTCCCAGATCGGCAGCGAGTACGGGATGACGGTCAACGCCACGTCGACCGAGACAACGCACGAGTATCTGCTGCAGTCCGACAGCGACTTCGGCTTCATCACCGAGCTGGCCGATCGCGCAGGCTTCGACTGGTGGGTGGACGCGACCGGCGCGCTGCAGTTCCACAAGATCGAAGCCTCGTCCGATAATGGACCCACCATCACGTGGGGCGAGGGCGGGGGCCTGCGGCACTTCGTGGTCCGGGCATCCGCGCTGCACCCGAACAAGGTCACGGTCAACGGGTGGGACGCCGCGAACAAGCAGCCGCTCACGTCCGTCAGCGAGACCGTGCAGGGCAAGCCGACGGCCTCCCTGGTACAGCCGTATCTGGACGCCAGCTCCTTGCAGGGCAAGAACGAGGTCGCCACCGCCTATCGGATGTTCGCCACTCAGAGTGACGGCGCTGCGTTGGCCAACAGCGCGGCGACCCGCTCGCTCGCGGGTGCCGTCCTCGCCACCGGTGTGTGCGCGGTGAACCCGGCGATCCAAGTGGGCAAGAACGTGACGGTCTCCGACGTCGGGCCGGCGTCCGGAACGTACGCGGTCACCGAGGTGGAGCACAGCTATGCCATCGAGCACGGCTTCGAGACCCACTTCACCGCAGGAGATCGCGAACCCACCGGATTGGTGGATACCCTCGCGGCGCCGGCGCCGTCCAGCTTCCGGCAGGACGGACTGGTGGTCGGCGTGGTGACCAACTTGGGCGACTCCAGTTCGCCGAAGGGGTATGTCAAGGTCAAGTTCCCCACCCTCGGTGACCAGATCGAGAGCGCGTGGGCTCGGGTGGTCTCCACCGGCGCCGGCGACTCGCGGGGGATGACGTTCCTACCCGAGATCAACGACGAGGTCATCGTCGGATTCGAAGGTGGCGACATCACCCGGCCGCTGGTGATCGGTGGGCTCTACAGCGGGGCCAGCGCCGCGCTGGACTACGGCGCCGCCAACGGCACCATCGCCAAACGGCAGATCGTGTCCCGGCTGGGCCACGTCGTCGAACTCGGCGACGGCGACGGCCCGGCGGACCAGCACATCTGGCTGACCCTGGCGGGCGGAGAGTTCTTCGTCAAGCTGGGCAAGGACGCCCTGACCGCCACCGTGCCGTCTGGCAAACCGGTGACGGTGTCCGCCGGGGACTCGAAGATCGAGATTGACGCGCAGGGCAACATCGCGCTGACCGGGCAGAAGATCACCCTGAAGGCCACTCAGGACGTGGAGATCTCCGGCATGAACGTCAAGCTCAAGGCGAACGTGGCGGTGGAGGGGTCGGGTGCCCAGGTGAAGATGGCCGGATCGGGGCAGGCGGAGCTGTCGTCCGGCGGGCAGACCGCCGTCAAGGGTTCGGTGGTGATGATCAACTGATGGACGAGATCATGCTGCCCCAGCTGGGTGCGACGGAGCCGGCCCATTACGACGCGACCTTTATCGGCCGCGGCTTCTACTGGCCCATGCAGGTCGACCACACCGGCTCGATCCGGCTCACCGACGGTGCGGCCGACATCGACCGGTCGATGGCCGTCATCCTGGCGACCGCGCCCGGTGAGCGGGTGATGCGCCCACAGTTCGGGTGCAAGATCTGGGATCTGCTGTTCGAGCCGGTCACGGCGAACCTGCTCGGCCTGATGGCCCAGGTGGTGCGGGAGGCGCTGGCGCAGTGGGAGCCGCGAGTCGAGGTGGAAGACGTGCGCCCGCAACCCGACCCGAACGATGCGTCGCTGGTAGTGATCACCGTCGTCTACCGGGTGAAGGCGACCAACGACCGGCGCAACCTGGTGTACCCGTTCTACGTGATCCCGCACGAGGAGGGGTGACATGGCACTGCCCGCACCCAATCTGGACGACCGCACGTTCCAGGACATCGTCGATGAGGCCAAGCGGCTGATTCCCCGGTACACCCCGGAGTGGACCAACCACAACCTGTCCGATCCGGGCGTGGCGCTGATCGAGCTGTTCGCCTGGATGAGCGAGACCGTCCTGTACCGGCTCAATCAGGTGCCCGACCGGTTGTACGTGCACTTTCTCAACCTGGTCGGCATCGACACGTTCCCGCCGTCGGTGGCCACCGTTCCGATGACGTTCTGGCTGTCGGCGGTGCAGCAGGCACCGGTGACGGTCCCGGCCGGCATGCAGGTCGCCACCGCGGGCGAGAATCCCGGCAGCGCCGTGGTGTTCACCACCGTGGACGATCTGGTGATCGCGCAGCCGGAGCTGAAGGCGGCCGCCACCACCGACGCCAAGGGCGAGCGGGTGGTGGACGTCACCGACGATCTGCGGTTCCCCGGATCGGCGGTGCAGTGCTTTTCCACCCCGGGCCACGGCGGCCGGCTGGTTCCCGGCGATGCGGTGCTGTTCGGATTCAGCACCTCCCAGGCGGGGACCGCGCTCCGGCTGACGGTGGACGCCGAGGCCGAGGGGTTGGGCGTCGATCCGACCAATCCGCCGCTGGCGTGGGAAGTGTGGAACGGCGAGGCATGGATCGCCGTCGACGTGTACTCCGACACCACCGGCGGGCTCAACCGGGCCGGTGACGTGGTGCTGATGGTGCCGCTGGAGCACGACATCCTGACCCTCGCCGACGTGGCGGCGTACTGGCTACGCTGCCGGCTGCTGGCGCCGGTGCCCGGACAGCCCACGTACCAGGCGTCGCCGCGCATCGCCTCCTTGGCGGTGTCTGCGCTGGGCGGCACCGTCACCGCCGAACACTCCTCGCAGGCACCGCGCGAGGTTCTCGGCCGGTCCGACGGCGGGCCGGGGCAGGAGTTCCGGGTATCCCGGTGGCCCGTGTTGCCGCGTCGCACCGGCGAAACGGTGCGGGTGACGGATGCCGGCGGGTCGGTGGAATGGACCGAGGTGGAGGACTTCTCGCGCTCCGGCCCGACCGACACGCACTTCGTGTGGAACTCCTCCTCGGGGGTCATCGGGTTCGGGCCACGGCTGCGCTACCCGGACGGCTCGGTGCGCCAGCATGGCCGGATCCCGCGGGACGGCGCCGAGATCGCCGTCACCGGCTACCGGACCGGCGGCGGCGCGACCGGTAACGTCGGCGCCCGGACGCTGACGGTGCTGCGATCCGCGGTGCCCTACATCGCGTCGGCGATCAACCTGCGGCAGGCCACCGGCGGGGTCGATCCGGAGACCGTGTCCGAGGCGAAGGTTCGCGGGCCGCTGACACTGCGCACCGGCCAGCGGGCCGTGACGGCCAAGGACTTCGAGCGGCTGACCCTGGAGTCGTCGATCGAGGTGGCGCGGGCCCGCTGCCTGCCGTCCACCGACGGACGCAAGCCGGTGCGGGTGCTGGTGGTGCCGCAGGTGCGCACCGATCCTCGGCTGCACCAGTTGGACGACTTCGCGCTCTCCGCCCCACTGATGCGACGCATCTTCGACCACCTGGACACGCACCGACTGGTCGGTACCTCCATCGAGGTGGGAACGCCCTACTACCAAGGGGTGTCGGTGGCGGCGCTGGTGCACGCGCCGGCCGGTCGGCCACTGGCGCTGATCCGGCAGCGGGCCGTGTCGGCACTGACCCGCTACATCCACCCGCTGACCGGCGGGGCCGACGGTACCGGCTGGCTGTTCGACGCCGACCTGAACGCCGCCACCATCACCCAGCTGCTGGAGGGCGTGGAGGGCGTCGATCGGGTCGACGAGGTGCTGCTGTACGAGTACGACCTGCGCACCGGGCATCGGATCGGCGCGGGTCGGGACGTGATCCGGCTGGACTCCCAGTCGCTGTTCCTGTCCGGGCCGCACCGGGTGGTGGTTCGGTGACGGACCGGGTCGACGAGCCGCCGGTGGGCGCCGCGGGAGATGTCCCGGCGCCTGCCGGCAGCCACGCGCCCGGCAGCGATCTGGTGCTCCGGGCGGGTTCGACCCCGGCGTCGCCGGACGGCGCCGGATCGACCCGACTCGAGCGCTCCTCCCGCGAGCCGATCGCCCCCGCCCGGCGGGACGCCCGGGTCAGCAAGCCGCGCCGGCACCCGCAGTGGCTGGTCAACCAGCTGCCCGTCGGCATGCTGAACAGCGACTTCTTCGTACGGTTCGTCTCGATGTTTCAGGAGCTGGCCGAGACGTTGCTGGACGGCGCCGACCAGGTCGAGCGGATTCCGGACGCGACGGTCACGCCGGTGCCGATGCTGGGACACCTGGCCTCCTGGATCGGTGTGCAGACGGTGGACGCCTCGCTGCCGGAGGACTTGCAGCGGCTCATCCTGCGCAGTTCCGCGAAGGCACTGGCGTTTCGGGGCACCGCCCGGGGGCTGGCCGGGTACCTGGAGATGCTGTCCGGCGGCCCGGTGGAGGTCACCGATGGTGGCGGCGTGTGGGTCGAGGGGGAGTCGCCGGACGACGTCGCCTGGGTTCAGATGAGGGTGCCGGGCACCGGGCACCTGTCGGAGGACGAGTTCGTGGCGTTGATCCGGGACGAGATCCCGGCGCATGTTCGGGCCGAGTTGTTCATCGCGGGCCGGCGGGTGCTGTGCACCGAGGAGGAGACGTGAGCCCCGTGTTCCCGGTGGAGTCGTGTGGCTCAGCGGGCGCCAGCGCGCCCTCTGGCCCACCCGACCGGGTGGCGGGCGGCGACGATGTAATGGGACGGGATCTGCCATGAAGCACTCCGGACGGGACCACCAACGCGCCGAGCAGGATCTGGCGCACCTGCGAGCGCTCCGGCCGGATGCCGACCCGGTGCCGACGGCCGGTGACGGTGCCGCAGCCGATGTCGATGCCCCGGCGAGAGCCGGCACGCCGGCCGGGCCGGTGCTGCGGGACCATCCTGGCGCCGGATTCGGGCAACCCCGCTACCCGGAGAGCTCCGAGCCGTCGGAATTCGACCCGGAGTCGGTCCCGCGGGCGCCCGCGGGGCTGTCCGTGCCGGTGGCCCCGGACGGTCCGGCCGGTGCCGTGGTCGGTCCGGCCGGCCCGCTGGCCGCGGACCTACCGGTGCCGCCGGCCATGCAATACCCCGCCGGCCCACCCCTGGGGCCGCTGCCCGGTCAGCAGCGGCCGCCCGCCCCCGGCCTGGGTGGAATGCCGGGTGGCACCACGACTCTCGCGCCGCCGCGGCAGGTCGCCGCGCTGCAGCCGGCCCTCGCCCCGCCGGCGGTCTCCGGAGAATGGGTCACCTGCCCGGAGTGCGGCGAGAGCCAGATGATCGACCCCGCGCAACGCCGGGCCGACGACTTTTGCACCACCTGCGATTTCCCGCTGTTCTGGGCGCGCACCGCGGTGGTGCCGATGTCCACCGACGAGACCGGCGCATCGCTGCGCCGGCTACCCGGTACGGTGGGGCGCGCCGCCACCGCCTCGGTGGCCTGCCCGCACTGCGGCGAACCCAACTCGCCGGTCGCGATCATCTGCATCCGCTGCTCGCAGCCCATGCTGGTCGCGCAGCCGGAGCCGGAGCCCGAACCCGCGCCGGTCTACGTGCCACCGCCGCCGGAACCCGAACCGGAGCCCGGCTTTCCGCTGTGGTGGGTGATCGGCGCGAGCGCCGCGCTGGTGCTGATCACCATTCTGGTCGCCTGGATCGCGCTGGCGGTCTGATCCCCTCGGGGCCGGTCGGGGGCCGGGGACCTTGGGGCCCGATCAGGCCGGCGATCCGTCTTTACGGGCGCCGCGACCTACGGCGCCGCGACCAGCTTGATGACCTGCGGGGGGCTGGCGACCGGCAGCGTGACCTGGTTGACGCCGCCGGCCGTGTAGCCCGTCGCGGATGCCTTCACGTTCACCTTCGTCACCGGCAACCCGTCGATGGTCACGGTGCCGTCGGCGATGGTGGTGCCCCCACCCAGCGGGATGCCGTGCGTTGACAGAACCGACACCGACGCGCTGTCGATGGGGGTGGCGTCGGCGGAGTCTTGCACCAGCACCGGCAGGCTGACGGTGGCGGCCAGCGTGCCGGACGCGGCGAGCACGACGGTGGATCCCGTGGTCTTGACCTGGATTTCGGGGCTGGACAGGGTGGTCACGGCGGCGGTGTCGGGGTCCGTAACGCTACCGGTGGCGATGGCGTAGTACGTGGTACCGCTCGCCAGGCCGGTGAGGAATACCTGGCCCAGCGCGTCCGTGGTGCCGCTGATGGTCGTGGCGGCGCCGGCATTGGTGTACAGCGTGACGGTGGCGCCGACGAAGGGCTTCCCGTCGGTGCCGGTGATGCTCACCAGCGCGGCCGGTGCCTTCACCACGGTGATTGAGGCCTGCGCGGTGGTGTCGCCGGTCGTGCCGGTGGTCAGGACGCCGTGCCCGACATAGGTGGTTCCCGAGTTGATCCACTGCGCGGCAACGGCATAGCTGGTGCTCGCCGACAGGCCGACGCAGCTGATCGTGCCGTCGGTGCCCGTGGTGTTCGGCGAGTTGCAGGTGACGGCGTCGCCGTCGGCGTCCGTCAGCTTCACCGTCGCGCCCACGGCGGGGGTGCTGCCGTTGGGGCGGTACACCGTGATGGTGGCGCCGTTGTGCAGGTACGGCAGGACGGCCGGCAGTGCGGTGGCCGTGACGGTGCCGGTGCCGACCGTGACGTCCTGCGTCGAGGAGCCGTCCCCGAAGTCCGTGCTGGTCGGGTCGACCGTGGCCGTCAGGCCATAGCTACCGGCGGGCACGATCACCGAGAGCGTGCCCGCCGGCCACCCGTCGGAGTCGACGGTGACGTTGTTGCGGTGCCAGACGGTCTCCGTGCCGTTGCCGATGGCCACGTCCGCGGTGACCGAGGTGGCGGCCAGCCCGGGCACGTCCTGCTGCGCCACGGACGGCTGCAGCGAATACCCGTCGAAGGTCACCGTGTCCCCGGCGGTGATGGGCACCGACGTCTGGGCGGGCATCGCGACCTGATAGGCGGCCTTGGTGCCGGAGATCGCGAAGTCCCAGGTGCCGGGCGGCAGGTCGATGCTGCCGACCCCCGCCGACAGGGTGCTGGGGAACGACTGGGTGCCACCCGCCGAGCAGGTCGCGGTGATCGTGCCGCCCATGGCGGTGGTCGCCTTCGACCCGTTGACGTTCCACTGCACCGGCACCGAGGTCGTCACCGCCGTGAGCGCGATCGTCGGCTCGGTGGTGGGGGTCTCGGCGGGCTCGGCGATCACGACGTCGTCGGGCGTGCCGTCCAGCTTCCAGCCGGCCGGCAGCGCCAGCGTGTCCTCGTCCAGGGAGTAGGTGCCCGGGGGCAGGTTGACGGTGGCCGTGGCGGTGTTGTCGCTGCCGACGGTGGCCGTCACGCTGCCGGGCACCGGGGTGTCGCCCGCCTGGTTCAGCGGCAGGATGATCGTCGAATTCGCGGCCGGCTCGGTGACGCAGTCGGTGGCCGACCAGCTGACGGTGAACGTCACCGGCGCCTGGTCCAGTGGCAGCGACGCGGTGACGGTGCCGGTGCCATCAGGGACCGACAGATCGCCGATGGCGGTGACGTCGAACGGTGAACCGGGCAGGTGTCGCACCAGGACCGTCCAGGTGCCGGTCGGGATCTGACCGAGATTGACGGCGCCGGTCGCGCTGTTCACCTGGATCTGCAGTTCGGTGTTCGCGGGCTGGTGCGGAGAGCTCTTGGGCTCCAGCACGATCGTGGCGCCGCTGAGGTCCAGTGCCGTACTGGTGTCCGCCCGCGAGGTCAGCGTGAGCGTCACCGGCCGGGTGGAGGCCTGCAGGGTCACGGTGGGCGAGGGAGCCTGCAGGTTGTATTGCACGCCCAGGTATCCGGACTGCGCGGGGGCGTAGCCAACGGCGTTGACCACCGCCCGGTACTCGCCGTTCGGGACGTTGGTGAAGGTGAAGCTCGACGTCGTCAGCGACTGGGTCATGGGATTGCCGGAGAAGTCGTCCGCCGCGCAGTCGGACATCGCCGTGGAGGTCCATGGGCACAGCTCGACCGTGCCGTCGATGGAGCTGACGGCGTTGCCGTTGATGTCGCGGATGCCGCCCTTGATCGTCGAGACTTGCGCTCCCAGCGAGAGTTTGATCAGCTGTGCCGCCCCGGTGGGCAGCAGCGAGATCGCCTGGTCGGAGATGGGGTTGTAGGTATTCGGAGCGAACGACACCGCCACCGTGTAGTCCGCCGGCGGCAGCGAGTCGAACGCCAGGTAGGCGCTGCTACCGGAGTGTTCCAGGGTGCAGCCGGTGGCCTCGGTCGAGCCCGGGGTGGTACCGGCGGTGACGGTGCAGGTCAGCGTGTGCGGGGTCTGCGCCGAGTCGGTCAGGGTGACGGTGGTACCGGCGGGTGCGGGCAGGTCTGCGAGTGGGCTCCCGGCCTGCAGGTGCACGTCCAATTCGACCCGGTCGGGCACCAGGAGCAGCGGCAACGTGGGGCTGGCCGGATCGCCGGCCAGCGTCAGCGCGGGGTAGCCGGTGGTGTTGTCGGTGACGGCGGCCAGGTGATAGGTGTTGCCGCCGTCGCTGGAGACGATCGCGACCACACCCTCGGTGTCGGCCATCCCGTCGTGGCTGGCGGAGATCAGCCAGGTGCCCTCCGTCAGGCCCTCCGTGTCGGAGTCGCCGGCCAGGGTGTAGGTGCCGTTCGGGTCCGACTCGGTGGTGAACGTGGTGCTGGTCGTGCTGCCGTCGGCCGCCAGCAGCGTGCCGGTGACGGAGACGCCGGGCTGGGCGGTGGTGCCGATCTGGTTGGCCGGGTTGGCCAGGTCGTACTGGGCCCAGGCGGTGGACCCGGTGATCGAACCGAGCCGGGTCAGCGTGACCACGCAGGTCGTGGTGCCGCCGGGAATCAACTGCAGGCCGGTCACGGTGACGGATCCGTTGCTGCACGAGACATTCGCCGAGCTGCTGGTCAGCAGGTTGGCACCGGTGGCGAACGCGAAGCCGTCTGCCTTCACCGCAAGGGTGTAGGACGGGTCGGTGCCCGAGGATGTCACCTGGCTGGTGGACCGGTTGGCGAAGGTCGCCGTGCCGTTGCTGGTGGTGGGGGAGCTGCCAGAGCCGGGGCTGCCGCCTGTGCGGTCCAGGGTGAGCAGCGCGTGCCCTGCGGGGTTCTGATTCGCGTCCTGCAGCAGGACTTTCAGGGTGGTGGGGGAGGTCAACACGATCGAGGGGAACGTGCAGTCCGAGGTGGTATTGCAAGTGAAGGTCGCGGTGTTGGTGCTGGTGAGCGTGCCGCCGACCAGCATCTGGTAGCCGGGTCCGGGCAGCGTGGCGACGGTGATGGTGTAGCTGCCCGGTGCCACTACCCCGGTGGGCTGGCCCTGCTGCGACCAGGTGAGCCCGCCGGAGGCGTCCGAGGTCAGCGTCACCTTCGGAATCGTCGTCGGGGCACCGGGTTTGCTGACGGGCTGCCCGGTCACGGTCAGGCCGGGCGCGCCGGCGGGCGGCAGGATGGTCAGGCCCATGGCCGGCTGCGGGTACAGGCGCAGGGGAATCGTGGACGAGTTCGGGAAGGTGCACGGCATCCCGACCGCCGTGCAGTCGATGCCCGCAACCGTTGTCGGGTAATAGCCCGGGACCGCGATGGTGATCGAGTAGGTGTTCTGCTGCACGATCCCGACGAACGGCAGCGTCGGGGTCTGGTCCCAGATCAGCGCCGCGGTTGCGGTGCCGCCGTTCACCGACGGCTGGGACAGCGACACCTTCAGGGTCTGTTGCGCCGACACCGGGGAATTCACCGTCACCGTCGCCTGGGACAGGTCCACCCCGGAGGCGCCGGCGGCCAGCGGAAGCTGCACCGTGCCACCGGGAGACGGCAGCATCTGCATGGCAATGTTCGCCGGGCTCTGCACGCAGACAACGGCGCCCTTCGCGCAGGTCAGCGTGGCGGTGACGTCGCTGAAGCCCGCGAGGCGATACACGATCGTGTACCCGCCGGCCACCGGAGTGACCTGACCCTCCTGCACGCCCGGAGAGGTGTCGGTCCAGACGATGTAGTAGCCCGGCCCGATGGCCTGATCCTGAGCGATGGACAGGGAAATCGACGATCCGGGGTTCGGTGAGATGGTCGCCGTCACCTGACCCGGGTTGAAGGACTGGTCGCCGAGCGGAGAGCTGGTGGAGCTGAGCGTCACCTCGCTGACCGGGAAGGCCGGCAGGGTGGTCAGCGTGATCGTCAGGTTGCACGGCTCGGTGTAGTCCTTGCCGCAGGTGACCGTGCCGCTGGTGGTGCCGTAGCCGTCGACCTGAATTGCGAACTTGTAGATCCCACCGGCGCGGGCCAGCCGCGTCAAGGCCCCGTCGAAGGTCACGTGACCGACCTGCGGGTCACTCGCATCCACCTGCAGGGCGAGGTTGCCGAGGCTGGATCCGCTGCTCAGGTTGGCCGTTCCGTTCGCCCAATCGGGCAGCTGTCCCGACGGAAGCGCGGGTGCCCGCACGGTCACGCTGATGTCCGGCAGGCGTCGCAGGGCGATGTCGGAGCTGCCGGTGCGCGCATCGTCGCTGCCGGGCTTGACGATCGTGCAGGTCGCCGCGCCCAGCGGGCAGAGCAGATCCACTCGCGCGCTGACGAAGTCGGACAGGGTGATCGACAGGGGATAGCGCCCCGGCATGGCCACCGCCGGGGACCCGGGCGGTACCGGCAGCGAGGTGTCGGTGAACTGCAGGGTGGTCGACACGTCGGACTGTGCGTTGGGGTTCGGTGTCGTCGGGTCGGCGGTGATCGAGACGCCGCCAGCCAGCCCGGGCTTGTTGAGCACCTGGATCTGGGCGTTCTGCAGGTCGGGCGCGTCGTAGCCGGTCGCGGGGCCCTGGATGGTCAGCGTCAGCTCGCCGACCGGGACCGGCTGCGGGGTGACGTTGATGGTCGGGATCACCCGGACGACATCGGTGCCCGAGAGCGTGGCGTCGGTGGCCGGATACGCCTGCGTCACCGTCCCCTGGGCCGCGACCGCGATCTTGATCCGGTCGGTGGTCAGGGTGGTGCCGGCGCCGGACTCGTTGTCCGTCATCACGACGGCCTGCTGGACCGGATCCGGGCACACGCTGGAGGTCAGCGGTACCGCATCCGCCGCCCAACCCCGCGGCAGCACGGCGTAACACCCGTTGTGGTCCGTGGTCACCACCGCGCTGCCGTTGCGCGCGATGCCGTTGTCGTAGCCGACGGTGCCGGTGATGGTGACCTGGGCGCCGACCAGCGCGATCGGTTGGTTGTCCATGCCGGTGGTGGTGACCCGCCCGACCAGTGGGCCCACGGGTGCGGCGATCACCAGCGTCAGGGGCACGGTTTGGTTCAGCCCCACGGGATCCGGCTGGCCGGAGTCGCTGGCGCCGTTCGCCGTGGCGGTCACCTCGTACGAGCCGTCCAGCCCGGTGATGGTCAGTATGCCGTTGTCCTTCGGGGCGATGGTCCCGGCCGATCTCGGCTTGCCGGACGGCGCCCGCGCGATGGTCACGGTGGCGTCGGTGGCGGGAGCGAGCGCACCGGAGGTGCGGTTGGCCACCAGTACCGTCAGCTGCACCCGTCCCAGCCGGTCAAGCACCGCGTCGAATTGCCCGTCACCGCCGACGTCGATCTGCACGATCGGCGGCGCCCCGACGACGTAGCGGTACTCCGGATCCTGTGCAATGACCAGGATCTGATACCGGCCGTGGGTCAGCCCGCGGATCTGGTAGGTGCCGGCGGCCCCCTGGCCGGACCCGCCCATCGAGGTCAGCCCGCACGGCGCGGATCCGACGCCGGGCACCCGGCACACCGTGCCGGTCGCGTTCGGGTCGCAGGAGGTGGGGGTGGAGTCCGGCACGGAGGTGGATGTCGGCACGGCGATCACGCAGCTCGGCGCCGCCGGCGTTCCGACACGGGTGGTGATGGTGCCGCTGATGATGCTCAGCGCGGGCAGGCTGACCGTCGGTGCGGGCGCCGTCTGCCCCTGCGCGACCTGGACGTGAGTGGTGGAGGTTTCGTAGCCCGGGGCGCTGACCGTCACGGTGTACAGGCCGGGGGGCAGCGCGGGGTGACGTGGATCGTCCAGGCTGGGCACGGTGTAGAGGTAGTTCAGCGCGGCCGTGGAGGTGGCGGTGTAGGTGACGGTGCCCTTGGACGAGTCCGCCGGATCCGCGGGGGCGGTGACGGTGATGGTGGCCACGCAGGTATCCGCGGCGATCGGCACGGCGGTGCGGTCGCAGGTCAGCGAGCCGCCGGTACGGGAGTCCACCACCTGCCCGCGGATGTGTGCGGTGGCCGGCAATTCGCTGCCGGTGTCGGCGCGCAGCGCGAGGTCGACCGTCTGGTCGTCGGCGGCCTTGACCTCGATGGTGGACGATGCCGGCGATCGGCCGTACTGCGAGGCGGTCAGCACGTAGGTGCCGGGCGGGACCCCGGTGAAGCGGTAGCTACCGGCCTGGTCGCCGGAGGTTGTCATGGTCTTCAGGGTTGCGGTGCTGCTGACCAGCGTCAGGCCGACGCCCACCAGTCCGCCCTGCGTGGCGCCGTGCGCGTCCTGGCCCGTCACGGTGCCGGACACCACGGCGTCGCCGCGGGTCAGGGTGGCGTCCACGGTTGCGCTGACCACGTCGGTGGTGAATTCCACCTTGCGGGTCTGGGTCAGGAACCCGGCTCCGCTGATCGTCAGCGTGTACTGGCCCGGGACGGGCAGGTTGGGCAGGATGTAGTGCCCGCGCAGCGCTTGCGAGGTGACGGTGGTCGCCGTCCGGGTCTGCTTGCCGTTGGTGGCGGTGACGGTGATCCCGCCCAGCCCGCCGCGGTGCCCCAGGTCGTCCTCACCCGAAATCGTGCCCACGATGGTGCCCTCACCCGGGTTGAGGGTGAGGTCGGCGGTGGCCGAGCCGCTCGGGTCGAGATGGACCAGGGTGGCGGCCGAGCCGAATCCGGGGGCGCCGGCGGTGATCAGATAGTCGCCCGGAGTGGACAGGTTGTTCACGCTCCAGGATCCGGTCGGGTGCCTCTCGCTTGCCGTCGACACCGAGGAGGTCTGCAGGGTCGACGTCCCGTCGGTGATGGTGATGCTGGCGGCCGGAATGCCCTGGCCCGAGCTGGTGACGATGCCCGCGAGCGAGCCGGCTCCGGGTGCGAGCGCCACCTTCAGCGGTGCCGGCGAGGCAAGGTCGGTGGAATTGATCAGGAAACGCTGCGTCTGAAATCCCTGGTGCGACAACGTGAGCAAGTAGTAGCCGGGAGCGGTGATGCCGGCGAAGCGGAATTCGCCTTTCGCGTCGGTGGTCTTGGACACGGCGTCCGGGCCGGCCGCCGACTGCAGGGCCTGGGCGGGCACCTTGCCCAGCGGCCCGGTGGTGGCCCGGCGCAGCGCGTTCACCGTGCTGGAGTTGGCGCCGGGTGCGGGTGCGGCCTGGGCCTCGCTCGCGCTGGCCAGGCTGGTCGGGGCGAGCGTCACGGTGGTGCCCTTGGCGGCCGGTCCGGTGACCGTCCCGCTCAGCTCGTAGCCGGCGGGCTGAGCGGTCCCGCCGCCCTCGCCATCACCACCGCTTCCGTTGCCGCCGTTGCCGCCGGTGCCGTTTCCGTTGCCGTTGTTTCCGTTGCCGCCGCCCGTGCCGTTGCCGGTCGTGGCGCCGCCGGAACCGCCCGTGCCGCCACCGGATCCGCTGGCCACCGGACCCTGGCTGGTCACGGTGGAGGGAGCACCGGCCAGCGACTTCGGTTTGAACGCGTCGGAGATCTTCGGGATGAACACCACGGCCAACCCGACCCACAGCGCCACCACCAGCACCAGCCCGACCGCCACCCGGGCACCGCGCCCGATCAGCGGGTGGGAGCGCACGGTGGCCTCGGCGTACTCCGGCGCGCCGGTGCCCTGCGCGGTGACGCTGAAGGTGTGGGTGTTCTCCCCGCCGAGGATCGTCGGGCGACGAATGCGCACCTTGCCGCGCACCGCGATGGTGCGCTGCGCGGGCACGGTGACGGCGCTGCGGTGCAATCGCACCGACGCACCCGCGGCGGAGTCGCTCAGGAGCTGCAGCGGCCGGTCGGTGCCGCCCGGGTTGGTGATCTGGACGTGGAACTTCTTGCCGAACACCGCGGTGGGTGCCGGCGGCTGGATCGACACGCTGATCCGCTCGGCCGAGTCCACTGCCAGGGTCGACTCGGCGATGCCCAGTACGGGGGTGCCGCTCCCGCGCAGCGGCGTCGCCTCCACCGCGACCGCGAACGGATACCGGGCGCCCAGTGCCCCCCGTTCGGGGACGACCGTGAGCGTGATCTCCGCCGCCTCGCCGGGTTGCATCGATCCCAGCTCGAGCGGCTCCGGGACCCACCGGGAATCCAGGCCCAGCACCGTGATCCGCATCCGCGCCGGAACCCGGCCGCGATGCGTCACCCGGACCCCGACCGCCGTGGCGCTGCCGGCCGCCGCGGCCACCACGGGGGCCAGCGACACGTCGGGCGCGTCGGGGTTTTGCGGCGAGCGGGGCGTGGGTCCGGTCATGATGAGCCCCCGCAGATTCCGTTGGTGCCGCACGAGTCGGCGCTGGCGGCCGCGATGCTATTCGAGTTGCCTGCTGCGTCCGTCGTGGGAGCTTCCGACGAGGTGTTCGGCTCGGACGTTGCCGGGGTGGTGGTCGTCGTCGGTGAGGTCGAGGGTGACGTCGAGGTCGTTGTCGACGGCTGAGTCGAGCTGGTGGCTGTGGACGAGACCGGTGGTGTCGCCGACGATGTCGCCGGATTGCTGGTGGCAGCCCGGGATGAGGCCGTGGTGGGCGTGGTGGCCGTCGACGGCGTGAGGGTGGTGCCGACCGTCAGGTTCAGCACGCCCTGTTCGCTGGCCGCCAACACGATGGTGCCTGAGGCCAGGGGGCCCGCGCTGACGCTGCGTGCCTCCACCACGTAGGCCTGCGGCGCGTCCACCCCGGGGAAGGAGTAATGGCCGTCGGAGTCGGTGACGGTGTGCTGGTAGACCTTGGTCGGATAGTCGGTGGACAGATACAGGTCGACCTCGGTGCCGACCAGCGCCGCGCCGCCGCCGCTGACCTGGCCGCTGATCGAGGCCGGCTGGATCAGCACGGGGTCGTAGGTGAGGGTCTGGCCCGCCGTCACCGTGACGATCACCGTGGTGGGGCTGGTGCCCTTGCGGCTGGCGGACAGCGTGTAGGTGCCGGGCTGCACGTGGGCGATCTCGTAGCGGCCCCGATCCTGGGCCGGGGCCGAGCTGCTGGTCACGGTGTAGGTCTGCTCGCCGGAGGCCAGCGTGATGGTCGCGCCCCCGACCAGCTCTCCTCCGCGCCCGGTCTGCTGGGTGACGGTACCGGTGACGATCCCGAATGCCGATCGCATGGCGACGTCGATGCCGCCCGACGGCCCTAATCCCGAGGTGAGCTTTCCGGCCGAGTTCAGTGATACCGCAACGGTTTGGGATTGCAGATCTGGCCGGGAGAAGGTGACGGTGAAGGTGCCCGGGATGGCCAGCCCGTCCACCCGCCAGGCCCCGGCGGTGGCCCCGGATTGCGTCACCGTCGTGACGGCCGCCGACGAACCGGAGGCAATGGACACCGTCACGCCGGGGGCCGGTTTGCCGTCACCCACGGTGCTGACGATGCCCGACAGCGACCCCGCCGCCGCGGACAGCGACAGCAACACCCCGGTGAGGCGTTGCCCGCTGGTCAGGCTGAGCGTCGAGGTCACGGTGGTGTAGCCGGGGGCGCTGACGGTGACGGTGTACGTCGCGGGCGTGACCAGGTTGCGCAGGCTGAATCCGCCGACCGTGCCCTTGGTCAGCGTCAGGGTGCGCGCCGTGGTGGTGCCGCTGGTCGCCGTGACCACGGCGTTGCCCAGCGGCCCGTTCGGTCCGGTCACGCTGCCGGCGATCGATCCGTCGCCGGTGCGCAGCACCAGCAGGATGCCGGTGCGGGACTCGCCGCCGGACAGGTCGACGCGCTGGTCGGCGGTGGCATACCCGGGCTTGGACACGACCAGGTCGTACACCGCCGGCGACGGCAGGTCCGCCAGGGTAAACAGCCCATCCGAGCCGACCGGGATGGTTCGCAGCACCCCGCCGCTGTCCGGGGTAGTGGCGCCTGTGCCGCCCGAAGTGCCGCCGGGTGCGGCCGCGGAGGTGCCGGGTGATCCGGACGAGCCGGTGCCGTCGGCGGGTGGGGCCAGCGCCGCGGCAGGGCCGCGGAGTCCCTGCGCGGTGGTGTGCGCGGCCGCGTTGTTGGCTCCAGTGGTCGGTGCCGGCTGCGCGGTGATGGTGCCCTGGGCGGGGGAGCCGGCGGATTTATCGACCGGGCGCAGATACTGCTGCGGCACCTGCACCGTGAGCACCGCGCCGGCCACGTCGGCGCCCATCACCTGACCGGAGATGGTGGCGGGCAACCCGCCGAGGGTGACTTGGAGTTTCGTCACCCGCTGCCCGGCATCCAGCTGGACCGCCTTGGCGTCCGCTCCGGTCAGCGCGTTCGGGTACCACACCTCGGCATAGCCGGCGCTGCGGAAGCGGACCTTGTAGCTGCCCGCCGGCATCGCCGACACGGCCCAGGACCCCTCGCCGTTGGTCGCGGTGGAGATCATCGGCTGGGTGAGGTCACCGGCCGGGAACACCTCCACCGTCACCCCCCGGACCGGGGCGCCGTCCGTCAGCCGCTTGACCGTGCCGCCGATCACCGAGCTGCCGGAGCCGGCACCGACGTTGCGCGCGGAGGCCACCTGGATCGCCAGATCGCGGTCGGCCGCGGACACCCCCACCAGCCGGGCCATGGCGATGGTGATCACGGTGGCGAACACGCTGACCGCAAGCAGCAGCGACAGCAGCGACAGCAGGCCGCGGCCCACCCTCGCCTTCTGCATGATGGTGCCCTGTGCCAGCGGCTCCGGGGGTTCCGGCGGCGGTTCCGGGGTGTCGCCTGCCGGCCCCGTCACCGCCTGGTCGTTGCTGGCGCCCCGGCCGACCGGCGCCGTGTGGGCGGCCAACTCGGTGGGCGGCACCGCGGCCAGCGCGAAGGGACGGACCACCGGCGAGCCGAACCAGCGCCGCTTGGCGGTGGTCCGCAGATCGGTGATCACATGCTCGCCTGGCGCCAGATCCAATACCGCGGGCAGGAACTCGAAGCCGATCTTGGCCTCGGGATCCAGGCCGATCGGCGCCACCGAAATGGCGGTGTTGCCGGTGTTTTCGGCGATCACCGAGAACCGACCGTGCTTGCCGCAGACCACCGTCATGGGTGAGAGCGCCAGCCGGATCGCCTCGCGAGCGGGCACCACCAGTTCGATCTCGGCGACGGCGATGGCCTGCGGAGGAGTGAGCTCGCGGACCTGCACGGCGATGCGCCGATCCCCCGCTCCGACCCCGGGCGGGATCTCCACGGTCGCCTGCACCGTCTGCGACATGTCGGGGAACAGCGAGATGTTCTCCGCTTCCAGGCTCACCCAGGACGGGTCGGCGCCCAGCATCCGTAGGTGATAGCCGCCGATCACCGCACCGGTGTTGGTGATGGTGACATTGACGGTGAATGAGGAACTTTCGGCGAGTTCGACCCGCTGCGGGTCGACCTGGACGCGCATCTCAGCCACCGCCGGACAGCTGGAAGTTCAGCGTGACTGGTGCGCCGGGAGCGACGGTGACGATCGATGTCGCGCTGTCGCCTCCGGCATCCGCCGCCGTCACGGTGTACACCCCGGCCGGCAGGCCGGCCACCGTGTAGCGGCCGAGGGCGCCGCCCTGACCGCTGCCGGTGGTGATCACCGGCCAGGAACGCTGTCCGTCGGTGGCCGTCACGGTCACGCCCGGCAGGCCCTGACCCGCCACGTCGGTCACGGCGCCGGTGATCGAGCCCACCGACCGGCTCATGGTCACGGTGATCGGCGTGAGCGCCTTGTCGGCCGTCAGCGTCACCGGCACCGTCTGGTCGGCGTAGCCGTCCTTGGTGAACGTCAGCGTGTACGAGCCGGGTGCCGGTAGTCCGGTCAGGCGGAAGGTGCCGACCGCGCCGTCGGTGAGAGTCACGGTGCTGGGCGGATCGGCGATGCCGCCCACCGTCACGCCGGCGCCGCCGACGCCGACACCGGCGGCGTCCACCAGCCGGCCGGAGACCACCCCGGAGCCGGCGCTCAGCGCGATGGCCAGGTTGTTCTGCGGCTTGTTGGGAGCGAGGTCGATCACCTGGCTGACCTGCCCGTAGCCGTCCTTGGACACGGTGATCACGTAGGTGGCCGGGGTGGGCAGGTTGGCGATGACGAAGTGACCGACGTCGCCGGTGGTCGGCGTGCCGGTGACGATCTGCTGCCCGGCCACCGTGGTGGTGACCTTCGCGCCGCCCAACGGCTTGCTGCCATCGGTGACGGTGCCGGAGATCTGCACGTTCCCGGCGTCCAGCACCACCGTGGATTCGAAACGCTCAGCTCCACCGGTGACGGTGGTCTGCATGGTGGACACCTGATAGCCCGGTGTGGTGAAGGTCAACTGATAGGTGCCCGGCGCCGGCAGCTTGGGAATGGTGAAGGTGTTGTACGGCTGGCCGGCCTTGGTCGTGACATCCGGGATGGTGATGTTCTGGCCGTCCCGCTGGGCCAGCAGGCGGACGCTCACGGTGGTGGTGACGGCATTGGTGATATCGCCGGGGTCGACCTTCCCGGTGATGGTGGCGGGCTTGCCGGTGACGATGGCGTTGCCGCCGGCATTGATCTGGTTGGCGTGGGCGGTCAGCGTCTTGGCCGCGGCGGCCGTCGGGGCGTTCGGGTAGTAGCTCGTGACGAATCCCTGCGCACTGAGCCTGAGCAGGTACGGGCCGGGAAACAGGCCCGAGATCTGATAGGTGCCGTCCGCCTGGGTGGCCGCCGAGGCGGTGCGTACCGTGCTGCCATCCGCCTTGACCCGCAACGCCTCCACCAGAATGCGGCCCACCGGCTGGCCGCTGCTGGCGGCGGTGACGGTGCCGCTGATGGTGCCGCCGACCCCCGCGGGCAGCGCCCCGGACTTGGGCAGCGCGCCGGCCGGAGCCGCCCCGTCGGCCGCCGCCGGCGCGGCGCCACCCGACGTGCCCGGGGCGGCACCCCCGGTGCCCGGCGCGGCCGTGCCGCCGGCGGCGCCAGCTGTGCCGCCGGATGCCGTGTCACTGGCCGGGGTGGCCGCGAAGAACGAGGCGGGGGCGGCCTTGGTCAGCGGGTCGCCGGCGAACACCTTCGCCAGCCCGAACAGGAAGACCGCCGCCCACAGCGCGATGATCGCGACCAGGATGAGGGCGGTGATGACGCCGCGGGTCAGGTAGGGCCGTTGCCGGAAGGTGATGGGGACCGTTTCGGTGAGCGGCTCGGGTCCGGCGGGATCGGCGTGCACATCGCCGTCGGGCTCGGTGATTTCCGGCAGTGGGTCCGCGGGCGCCGACGGGTCGCGCGGATAGCCGACCGGTGCCGGTGCGGCGGCGCGGGCGGTGGCCTCGATCAGCAGCGGCCGGTCGACGTCGGTGCCCATGATCATCCGCCGGCCCCGCACGGTGACGACGGCCTCCGCGACGGAACCCGGTGGCAGCGACAGCACCGCCGGCTGCACGGTGATCGCGCAGACCTTCTGCGGGTCGTTGACCTTCAGGTCGACGTCCAGCAGCACGTTGCCGCGGTTGGTCAGCGTGACGATGAACCGGGCGGTGCGCCGTGCGCGCACCAGTTCGGGCCGGCTGGCGACGCCCAGCCCCGGGGACCGGGGCACCACCAGATCGACGTTCACGTAGGCGGGGAAGCTGTCCGGCTGGCGGGACAGCACCTCGACCGTCATCGGATGCCGGCCCGCCGGGAAGCTCTGCGGCAGCCCGAGTGTCACCGTGAGCTGCCCCGACGAATCCGGGAATAGCGGGAGCAGGCTGGGTCGGGTGGTGACGTTGCGCTCGGGCAGGCCGACGACCCGGGCGGTGATGCCGTCGATGACGGCGCCGGTGTTGACCACGTTCAGCGTGACATCGGCCTTGGCTCCGGGGGCGATGTCGAGTTGGGCGGTGTCGGAACTGACGCGCACCCGGCTCAGCCCCCCGAGTTCCGGTGTGGCGCCACCATGGCCTTGATGCGTTCCACGGGAGGCGGCAGCAATTCGAACGGCAGTGCATCGATGGCGGTGGTGCACACCACCTCGAAGGACGGCTTGATGGTGCCGCCCACCGTGGACCAGACGTCCTTGGCACGGTTGTTGTCGTGCGGTGCCACCGAGAGCTGCACGGGGGTGATGAGGTCCTCGCCGAGGTGCTCGGGCGGCAGGATCTGTTGCAACGTGAACAGTGTCAGCAACTCGCCGATGAGTTGATGCTCGTCGCGAACCGTTCCGGCCCACGCCGACACCAGGTAGTGCAATTCGATCATGGGCAGCTGCCGGCGGCGGTGCATGCGGCCGTCGACCATCCGGTCCGCCGCGGGCCTGGGAGGCTGGGACGACTGGCCCACGCCGAACAAGAACAGGTTGACGGTGATCCGGGACAGCTGCGCCGACCAGGAGCCGGACGGTGGATCGAACGAGACGTCACCGAGCGTGGCTGGCAGCGGCAAGGTCTGGCGGACCGTCGCCTCCAGCCCGGAGTCGATGACGGGAATGATCACGCGAAGGCTCCCCAAAATCAGCACGAGTCGACGGCGGATCCCCGACAATCCACACAGGCAATACACGAAGTAAAGCGGCGCACGAGTCACCCCAATGCTCCAGGTAACACTGTGCAACCTCGAGCCACGCTAGTCCAGAGGCTCAGGGCGGGGTGAGGCCCCCGGCGGGAGGTCGGATGGTCCGTAGAGCGCCGCGTTCCGTGAGATGCGCGAGGGGGAAGGACCGGGGTCTACCGCTGATCGGGTGACGTCGCCGGGGCGGGGACAGGTGGGCCGCCGAATGCCACGCAGGCCGGCCGTAGTGACCGGGTAGTCGGCCCTCCCGGCAGCGCGAATGGGTGAATAGCCGTGCAAACGGGTGATTGATCACTCCGAGCGCGCTGCGTACCGTGAGTGACGCCGGAGCGGCGGTGGGCCGTCGCTGCGGAGCAGCAGGTCCCCGCTGCGGAGTGCGGAGCGAACAGTCTCGTACCGTGAGTGACGCCGGAGCGGCGGTGGGCCGTCGCTGCGGTGCAACGGGAGGACGCGTGGGCGACGCACCGAGATCAACCTCGCGACCGACGGGCCGGGGCGCGGCGCGGGATGGCGCGAGCGGGAACGGATCCGGGCGCCGAGCCGCGACACTCCCCGTTCGGACCGTCGACGATTCGATCCCCGCTCTTGGCCCCGCGGCCGTGGTTGCGTCGATCACCCGAGCGGCCGAGCGTCGAGCACTGGCCGATCACCCGGAGTGGATGGCCATCAGGGCCGCCCTGGACGAGTGGACCACCCCGGATACGTCGGTCGACGGTCCCGCGGCGCACATCGATCAGGCCCTGGACCGCGTCGCCGCGGTGTTTGCGCTGGACGCCGCCAGCGCTGATCTGCTGCTGGTGGCGGCGGCGGCCGACCTGGACCCGAACATCGCGGCCGCCTACGGGATCCTGCTCGGTGCCGGTGGTCCGCGACCGGCAACGATGGCGTTAGCGTTGGAGCTGGCCGGGCTGCCGGTGACATCGCCCGTGGGCCGGTCGGCGCTCGGTCCGGCGGGGTCGTTGCGCCGCTGGGGACTGCTGACGATCGGCGACGGACCTTGGGCCCTGGGCCAACCACTCACCGCCGGTCCCGACGTCGTCGCGGCGCTGGTGGGAGCGCAGGTCGACGACTCGGTGTCGGCGGCCATGGCGGTGCGGGTTCCGGGTGCCGAGGACCTGGTGAACGCCGACGGCGTCGAGCAGTTGTCGGCGGCGCTGAACGCCGGTCACCGGCTGTGCTGGGTGGAGGATCCGCCGGGCGGCGCCGGGCCCATGGTCGCCCGCACGGCCTTCGCTGCCGCGGACATCCGGTGCGTCACCGCCGATCTGGCCTTGCGCCCGACCGGGTTGGGGCTCCCCGAGGTGGTCACCGCGGCCGTCCGCCGCGCGGGGTTGGCGGCCAGTGGACTGGTACTGGAATCGGCGGAGAGACTGGCGGCTGACGCGGAGGCCTCGGCAGCGGTGCGGCTATTGGATCGGTCCCCGGTGCCGGTGGTGATGGTGGGGTCGTGTCGGTGGAACGCCGGGTGGCATCGTGCCCTGCCCGTCACGGTACGCACCGTGCCGCTGACTCCTCAGCAGCGGATCGCGTTGTGGCGCAAGCAGGTGAGCGCCGATCAGGTGCCGGACAGCGCACTGGTCGCCTACCGGTTGACTCCGGAACAGATCGAGACTGCGGCCGCGCATGTGCTGGCCCAGGCCAGGGTCGCCGAGCGCGATCCGGATCCGCTGCTGGTCGCCGAGACCGTCCGGATGCTCGGTGGGTCGTCGGGGCTGCGTTCCGGGCTGGGCTGGGAGCGCACCACCTTCGACGATCTGGAGGTGCCCGACGAGACCGCTGCGGCGCTGAAACGGTTGGCATCCTGGGTGCGGCTGCGGGACTCCGTCACCGCTCGGGGTGCGGTGCACGGAGTGGGCGGTAAGGGAACCGGGATCGCCGCGTTGTTCACCGGCAGCCCGGGCACCGGCAAGACGCTGGCCGCGCATGTCATCGCCGACACCGCCGGGTTGGACCTGATGCAGGTCGACCTGTCCGGAGTGATCGACAAGTACATCGGTGAGACCGAGAAGAACCTGGAGCGGGTGTTCGCCGACGCCGAGAACCTCAACGTGGTGCTGTTTTTCGATGAGGCGGACGCGTTGTTCGGCAAGCGCAGCGAGGTGCGCGACGCCCACGACCGGTTCGCCAACCAGGAGGTCTCCTACCTGCTGCAGCGGATGGAGCAGTTCGACGGCATCACGGTGCTGGCCACGAACCTGAAGGGGAATCTGGATATCGCCTTCGCCCGCCGGATGCATTTCATCGTGCACTTCCCCGATCCGGATGTCCCCACCCGAGAGCGGCTGTGGGGCAAGCTGTTGGAGCGGGCCGGCGCGATGGATCCCGCGGACCGGGTGGACGTGCCCCGGTTGGCCGCGGCGGTGGAACTGGCCGGCGGGGACCTGCGCAATATCGTGCTCGCGGCGGTGTACGACGCGGCCATCGAAGGTGCGGCGCTGGGCATGCGCCACGTGGTGACCGCCGTGGTGCGGGAGCACGCCAAGCTGGGGCGGCGGGCGCCGACGGGGTTGTGACGCTCGCGTCCGGCTCGTTGTGGGACCAGTAGCCCCGTCACCCCTGCTCGTCGTGCGATTCGCCCTGCCGCGCCGCTGGCAGGTCGTTCGCGCGGATCACTACGATGCGGTCTCCTGGCTGGAACACCTTCACCCCGCCGGAGTCGAACCGGTGCGACACTCCGCCGCGGATCACCGTCAGGACGATCTCGCCCTGCGCGGACAGCCGCGCCGGCGACAGCCCGATGTCCTCCGGACGCACCTCCCGTTCGGAGATCTGCAGCCCGGCCACCGGCTCCAGCAGGTCTTCGATCAGCTCACCGGCCTTGGGCGCGATGATCGACAGGCCGAGCAGCCTGCCCGCGGATTCCGCTGTGGGGATCACCACGTCCGCGCCACCCTGCCGAAGCACCCCGATGTTCTGCTCTTCCTTGACGGCGGCGGCGATAGTGGCAGCGGGGTTGAGCCGACGGGCCGTCAGCGTGACCAGCACGCTGGTGTCGTCCCGGTCGGTGGCCACGATCACCTGCTGCGCGCCGGGCACCGCCGCCTGCCGCAGCACCTCCTCGCGGCGCGCGTCGCCGACCACGCCGACGCAGCCGTCGGCGGTGGCCGCCTTGATGTTCGCGCCGTTGCTGTCCACCACCACGATCGACTCGGCGGACACACCCTGGTCCTTCAACGCCGCGACCGCGGACCGGCCCTTCATGCCGTAGCCGATGACCACGGTGTGCCTCTTCACGTGTCTCCTCCAGCGGGCGTACCGGAACTGTTGCCGGCTGCGCTCGGTCAGCACCTCGATGGTGGTGCCGACCAGCACGATCAGGAACAGGAACCGCAGCGGCGTGATGATGATGATGTTGATCAGGCGAGCACCCTCGGACAGCGGGGTGACATCACCGTATCCGGTGGTGGACAGCGTGACCGTGGCGTAGTAGAACGCGTCCAACATGGTGTGCAGGCCGCCCGGACGGTCGTTGTCCCGGTACCCCTCACGGTCGAAATAGACCAGCAGACCGGTGACCACGATGCAGCCCAGTGCAATGGCGATCCGCACCAGGATGGACCGGAAGGCACCGTGCTCCCGTTCGGGAAGCGCGATCCGGGGCGTGGTTGCAGGGAATTGTGCGCGGGCCACAACGCCGCACCCTACGTGGCGCTCGGCGGGCCGCCGCGCTGACACCCCGGTCAGCGGCCGCGCACCGTGCGGGAGGGGGTCGTCAGCCCTCCGGGGGCTCCCGGTTGGCCAGGTACGCCTCGAACTGGGCGCCGAGCTCGTCGGCCGTCGGCAGCGGCGCCGACTGCGCCAGCAGGCTGTGCCCAGTGGCCGAGACGAACGCGTCGTACTGCTGCTCCAGCGAGTGCACCACGTCCGCCACGTCGCCGTGCTCGGCGATCTGCTGGGCGAGCTGGTCCTGGACCTTTGCGGCGGCCTCGTCCAGCCCGGAGGTCGGGAGCAGCAGTCCGCTGGCGTCCGCGGCGGCCTGGATCAGAGTGCGGGCGGTCTCCGGATACTCGGTGCGAGTCAGGTAGTGCGGCACGTGTGCGGCGAAGCCGAGCGCCGAGCGGCCGGCCTGGCCCAGCCGGTACTCCAGTAGGCCGGTGGCATGGCCCGGCACCTCGATGGTGCCCAGCCAGTTGGTGGCGTCCGGGATCAGCTCGGGGCTGGTGGCGTGCGCCGACATGCCGGTCGGCCGGGTGTGCGGCACCCCCATCGGGATCGCCATCAACGAGATCGTCAGCCGGACGCCCAGCGCTCGCACGACCTGTTCGACCGCCACCGCAAACCGCTCCCAGGCCAGGTCCGGCTCCGGGCCGGACATCAGCAGGAAGGGGGTGCCCGCCTCGTCGCGGAGCCGCTCGATCACAAGCTCCGGCGCCTGGTAGGAGGTGAAGGAATTGGACTCGAAGGTCAGCGACGGCCGGCGCGAGCGATAGTCGACCAGCGCGTCCGCGTCGAAGGTGACGACGGGGTGGTGGGGCAGGGCCTGGCGCAACTCGCGAACCGCCAGGGCGACCCCGGCGCCGGCATCCACGTAGCCGTCCAGGGCGACGATCAGCGCCGGCTCGACGTCGGAGAGTTCTGCCGCCGCGTCGGCGTCCAGCCAGTACAGCTCGGCAGGGTCGCCCCGAAATCGCGGGGTGCCGGATTCGTCCATGTGCTCATTCTCCCATCCCGTTGCGTCGTGGGGGTCGTCGCTGCCGGGCGCGGCCTGTGGGCCTGCACCGGGGATCTGCTGTTTTTCGACGTCCGGATCACATCAAGATCAGCTTCACCTGCGGAAACGCGATGTCGGGTGAATCGGGACGTCACTTTCCGGCGGATCGCGGCGTTGACCGGGGCGCAGCCTCCGGCCGCGAGGTCAGGAGAACACCACGGTACGCAGCCCGTCGCGCAGCACCCGGTCCTGCAGGTGCGCCAGCAGGCCGTGCGCCAGGACCGCCCGCTCGATGTCCCGGCCGCGCCGCACCATGTCGGCCGGGGAGTCCGTGTGGTCGACCGGCATCACGTCTTGCGCGATGATCGGCCCCGCATCCAACTCGGCGCTGACGTAATGGCAGGTCGCGCCGATCAGCTTGACCCCCCGCACGTACGCCTGGTGGTAGGGCTTGGCGCCACGGAACGAGGGCAGGAAGCCGTGGTGGATGTTGATCAGCCGGCCGTCCCATGCGGCACAGAGCTCCGGCGGCACCACCTGCATGAAGCGGGCCAGCACGATCGCGTCCGGCTGCTCGGCGTCGACCAGCTTCGCAATCCGGGCGAACGCGGCGCGCTTACCCTCGGCCTCGGCGGGCACCGGGACGTGCGCAAACGGCACCCCGAACATCTCCGCCACGCCAGCCAGGTCGTCGTGATTGCCGATCACCAGAGCGATGTCGGCGGCCATCTCGCCCGCGTGCCAGCGGGACAGCAGGTCATAGAGGCAGTGCCCTTGACGGGAGACCAGCAGCACGATGCGCTTGCGCACGTCGGTGTCCGTCACCCGCACGTGATCGGCCGAGAGCTCGCGCCCGACCGTGTGGAACCGGCGGCGTAGCTCCTCGACGTCGAAGCCCAGCGAGTCGGCCCGTATCACCTGCCGGGTGAAGAACCGCCCGGACTCCGGGTCGGAGTGGTAAGCCGCCTCGGTGATCCAGCCGCCGATGCCGGACAGGAAGCCCGAGATTCGGGCGACGATCCCGGTGGTGTCGGGGCAGGACAGGGTGAGCACGTAGCGGCGGGGATCGGGACTCACCGAAAGATCGTGCCACGGCCCCGCGCGGGATTCGTGCGGCAGGTGCAGGTGTGCGGACGCCTGGCCGACGGACGCGCAAAGTCCGACAACCCATCCCCGTCCTCAGGCGATGCTCGGTGGGGAGGGTGCGGCGGGAGAGCACCCCGGAACGCGCGAGGCGAACGCGCGGGGCCCGGGCGACTAGCCCGCGAGCTGCCCCCGGGTGTAGTCACCCTCCAGCTGCAGCAGTTCGCCGATCTGGCTGGCGATGACCTCCTCGATCTTGCCGCCGAACATCGGGATCGGCACCGCGGCGTTGCCCTGCACGGTCAGCGTGCTGCCGTTCGGCGCCGGCGCCAGCGCCATGGTGCCCTTCAGCGAGGCTGGCGCTCCCTTGACGGTGACGGAGAAGTCGGCGATGTACCCGTCACCGTCCGCGTGCCAGCTCTCGGTGCGCTCGGTGACCGGGTTGCCGGCCATCAGCGTCGCCACCATGGGTGGCAGCACCGAGGCGGGGATCGCCTGTCGCGTCGTCACCGTCGCGGTGCCGTCGTCCACCTGCAGCGCCACGATCTCCGGGTCGACGCCGCCGCAGTCGGCCAGCCGGCCGGTGAGGAACTCGCGGTCGGTGAGCAGCGCGTACACCGCGGCCGGCGGGGCGGGGAACTCCTGGACGACGGACATCGGAGTGGGCACGGGGTCTCCCAGAGGTGGCGCGTGTGGTGGGGTGACGAGGTTCGCGGCCGACCCTACCCTGTACGGGTGTCTCCCGATCCCGCCGTGAGCGACGCCGAAGCGGAGGAAGCCCGTCGTCGCGGAGCGTGCGTAGCGGCAGGGCGGGGGAGCGCAGCGCGGAGCGAACAGTCCGGTGCCGTGAGCGACGCCGAAGCGGAGGAAGCCCGTCGTCGCGGAGGGTGCGTAGCGGCAGGGCGGGGGAGCGCAGCGCGGAGCGAACAGTCCGGTGCCGTGAGCGACGCCGCCCCGTCCGGTTCCGGGCCGGTGCGACTCGCCGACTACACGACGCTCGGGCTGGGCGGCCGGGCACCGGTGCTGTATACGGCGACCAGCGAGGCCGAGGTGGCCGAGGCGCTCCGCCGGGCGGACGGCGCCGCCGGTTCACCTCACCCCGGGGCACTGGTCCTGGGCGGCGGATCGAACCTGGTAGTCGCCGACGACGGGGTCGATGTTCCGGTGGTGCGCGTTGCGGTGCCCGGCGTTCACGTCGACCTCGACGCCGACGGCGCAGCGGTGACGATCGGTGCCGGCGAGAACTGGGACACCGTGGTGGCGACCCTGGTCGGCGAGGGCTGGACGGGGCCGGAGTCGCTGTCCGGCATTCCCGGGTCGGTGGGTGCCACCCCGGTGCAGAACGTCGGCGCCTACGGCACCGAGATCTCCGATCTGCTGATCGACATCCGCCTGTACGACCGGCGCACCGGTGCGTTCCGGACGGTCGCGGCGGCCGAGCTGCGCCTGGGCTACCGCAGCTCGGTGCTGCGGGGCACCGACGCCGCCGTCGTCACCGCCGTCCGGCTGCGTCTCACCCGGGCCGCCCGCCCCGTCCGGTACGCCGAGCTGGCTCGCACCCTCGGCGTGACGGTCGGGGACTCGGCGCCGGCCGCCGAGGTGCGGCAGGCGGTGCTGGAGCTGCGCCGGGCCAAGGGCATGGTGCTGGACCCGGACGATCCCGACACCCGCAGCGCGGGCTCGTTTTTCACCAACCCGATCCTGTCCGAGGCCGACATGGTGGTGACGGGGGCCGCGATCGCCGCCCGCTTCGGGCCGGACGTCTCCTTCCCGCGATACCCGGCGGACGGCGGCACCAAGCTGTCCGCCGCCTGGCTCATCGAGCGCGCCGGATTCGGCAAGGGCTACCCCAGCAAGGCGCGGCCCGAAGCGCACGTCACCGTCTCGAGCAAGCACACCCTGGCGCTGACCAACCGAGGCGGGGGCAGCACCGCCGAACTGCTCACCCTGGCTCGGGAGATCCGTGACGGGGTGCGGGAGGCCTTCGCGGTGACCCTGCGCCCGGAGCCGGTGCTGGTGGGGGTCAGCCTGGACTGAGGTGCGCGAACCCTCTGCTCGGCACCGGGCGATTGCGCGCATCGCAGCGGGGTTGTCGTGCGGGTGGTCACAGCGTCACAGGGACCGAACACACGACCCGTACCATGGGATCCGTTGTCGGCGCCCACCAGGTGTGGTATGTCGCCGGCGATTCACGCGAAACGAAAGGTCCACCATGCGACGTGTCACGACTCGGTTCTGGCGTCGGCCCGCGGCCCGGCTGGCGGCCGTGGTGGTCATCGGCACGATGGCGCTGGCGGCCTGCTCGTCGGGGGGGCCCGTGGTCGTCACCGTCACCCACACGTCCGGTGCGAACGCGGATCCGGTGACGGTGCAGCCGCTCTCGTCGTCGGCCGGCGCCAGCGGGACGGGCGGCAGTGGGACCGGGGCGCAGCAGTCGGGCGGCAGCACCCCGCCCAGCACGTCATCGCCGGCGGCGCCGACGATGCGGGTGTCGGCCAATCCGGCGTTCGGCACCAAGAAGATGGGCCCCAACGACCCGATCGTGCTGACGGTGTTCAACGCCCAATTGCAGAAGGTGACGATGCTCGGCGACGACGGATCGTCGATCAAGGGAAAGATCTCGAACGACAAGCACACCTGGGCGAAGACCGAGCGGCTGAAGTACAACACGAAATACACCGTCACCGGCACGGCGAAGGCCGCCGACGGTAGCAGCAAGCCGATCCAGGGCACCTTCACCACGGTCGCCCCGAAGAACACGATGGCCGCCTACGTGCAGATCCCGCAGGGCGAGACCGTCGGCATCGCGGCGCCGATCGTGGTGACCTTCGCCGGTTCGGTGAAGGATCGCGCCGCGGCGGAGAAGATGCTCAAGGTCAGCACCACCGACAAGGACGGTAAGAAGATCACCGTCGAGGGGTCCTGGGGCTGGATGCAGGACGAGGACATCCAGGGCAAGGGCGTCAAGCAGTCCCGGGTGCACTTCCGGACGAAGGACTACTGGCCGGCCGGCACCCAGGTGACGTTGCACGCGGATCTGTATGGCGTGAATTACGGGAACGCCTGGGGGCGTGAGGACATCACCCGCAGCTTCAAGATCGGGCCGAACATTGTCATCAAGGCGGATGTCACCTCGTTCCGGTTGCTGGTGGTCGAGAACGACGAGATCATCAAGAACTATCCGGTGTCCTATGGCAAGGAATCCATTCCGGGCCGCAATACCGTGTCCGGCACCCATATCGTGCAGGAGAAGAACACCGACAACCCCGATGGGTCGTTCAAGATGTGCAACCTTGCCTACGGGTATTGCGATGTCACCGAGTACTGGGGCGTGCGCATCAATAACAACGGCGAGTTCATCCACGTGAACAAGGAGACCGAGAAGGAGGGCCTGCTCGGCAAGGCCAACGTCTCGCACGGCTGCGTCAACATGGGTATGCGGGACGGCAAGGAGTTCTACGACATGGTCTACTACGGCATTCCCGTCGAGGTGACCAACACCGGCGTCAAGATGTCCTACTCCGACTATGTCTGGGATTGGGGCGTGAACTACGCGACCTGGAAGACCTTCTCCGCGCTGTGAGCGACGACCGAGCGGGCGGTGCCCGTCGCGACGCAGTCGCAGGGCGCCGGGGAGCGGGGCGGAGCGAACAATCCGGCGCTGTGAGCACTGTCACGGCGATGGGGGATCTGAGGTGGCGGTATCGCGTCACCCTCGGAGCCCCAGGCTCGAGAGGTGACGGATGATGCTGCGGTGACGACCTTCGCGGATGCGGCCGGAGCGTCGACGAGCGCTCGTCACGGCCCCGTGCGGCGGATCGCCATGCTCAGCATGCACACCTCGCCGCTCGCCCAGCCGGGCCGCGGCGATGCCGGCGGGCTGAACGTCTACGTCGACCAGACGGCGCGCCGGCTGGCCCGCCGAGGGATAGCGGTGACGGTGTTCACCCGCGCGACCGCCTCTGACCAGCCCGCCGCTGTGCAGGTCGAATCCGGGTACACCGTGCGGCACGTGCCGGCGGGGCCCTATGGCGGGCTGGCCCGCGGTGACCTGCCCGCGCAGCTGTGTGCGTTCGCGGCGGGCGTGCTGCGGGCGACCGCCCCGTGTGTCCCGCGCTCCGGCCATCTGCCCGGGTCGCCCTTCGACGTGGTGCATTCGCATTATTGGCTCGCCGGGCAGGTCGGCTACCTGCTGCGTGATCGGTGGGGCATTCCGCTGGTGCACTCGGCACACACGCTGGCCAGGGTCAAGAACGCCGCGCTGGCCGGCGCGGACGACCGGCGTGAGCCGAGCGTCCGGGAGATCGGCGAGGAACAGGTGGTCGCCGAGGCCGACCTGCTGCTCGCCGCCACCGCGGTGGAGTCCGAACAGCTGACCCTGCTGTACGGCGCCGACCCCGACCGGGTGCAGGTGGTGCACCCTGGGGTGGACGTGGAGCTGTTCCGCCCCAGCGCGTCTCGGTCCGCCGACCGTGCCGCGCTCGGTGTCGGTGCCGACGAGATCGTGCTGGTCTTCGCCGGTCGCGTGCAGCCGCACAAGGGCCCGGCCGTCCTGGTACGCGCCGCCGCGGAGCTGCGACGCCGGTACCCCGGCAAGCCATGGCGGGTGCTCATTGTCGGAGATTCCTCCGGCGAGGGGCATACCGAACCCGGCCGGTTGCGCTCGCTGGCCGCCGAGCTGGGTGTCGCCGATCTGGTGACGCTGCGCCCCGCGCTGCCGCCCGCCGGGCTGGCCTCGGTGCTGCGCGCCGCCGACGTGCTGGCGATGCCCAGTCACAGCGAGTCGTTCGGACTGGTGGCCCTGGAGGCGCAGGCCTGCGGGACGCCGGTGGTGGCCGCCGCCGTCGGCGGCCTGCCGATCGCGGTGCGGGACGGGCAGACCGGGCTGCTGGTGGCCGGGCACGACCCCGGTGCCTGGGCCGACACGCTGGCGGCGGTGGCGCTCGATCCGGCGCGGCGGGCGCGAATGTCGATCGCCGCCCGGGCACACGCGGAGCGCTTCTCCTGGGATGCGACGGTGGACGCGTTGCTCGAGAGCTACCGGCGCGCCGCGAGGCCCGGCATCCTCGGGCTGGAGGCCGGCGCATGAGTAACACCCCTCACCCCCCCGGCCCCCCGGGCTTGGGAGTCCCAGGTGGCGCTATAGCGCCACCTCAGACTCACAAGGGGGAGTTGGTCGGCGTGATCGCCGAGGCACTGGCCGGAATGGACGTGCCGGTGACGCGGGACGGTGACGACGCCTTCCTGGTGACGTTGCCCGGGGAGCGGCGCTATCGGACTCTGGTGTGGCTGATCGTGGGCGTGCACGAGGTGTTGATCGAGTCGTTCGTGTGCCGGCGTCCGGACGAGAACCACGATGAGGTATATCGATTCTTGTTGCAGCGCAACGCCAAGCTGCGCACCGTCGCCTATGCGCTGGATACCGTGGGCGACATTCACCTGGTGGGGCGGATGCCCGTCGACTCCGTCACCGCCGAAGAGGTAGACACCGTGCTGGGCGTGGTGCTCGCCACCTCGGATGCGGACTTCAACGCCATCCTGGAGCGCGGCTTCACCTCCGCCATCCGCCGCGAGTGGGCGTGGCGCAGCTCTCGTGGGGAGTCGCTGAAGAATTTGCAGGCATTCCGGCACCTGATCGAGGGTTAGGTCCTCCCGATCGGACGCCGAGGCTAGGGCTGCAGGATGGACGCCCTGGCAGCCGACACCGCGGACCTACGACGCGGCGACCGGGATAGCAGCCATTCCAGCGACGGTCTGCTCAGCGGAGCCGAGCCGCGTGACATCACTCGGCCCCGGAGTTGGCCAACAAGCTCCGGGCTCGTCGCCTGGTGCGACGGTAGCCCTCGAGAAGGGCGGGCCGAGTGTGGTGGGGCGCTCGATCACCCGCAAGTTCAACCAACCTTAATGTCCGAATAGACGTTCCCGCGGGAACGTCTATTCGGACATTCTACCTATGTCTGATGGCTCGACGGGAAACTCCGACGCGCGGGTGGTATCACTTCGGTACCATGGCTCTCATGGCGATGACACTGCGACTGGACGACGAGCTTGACGCCGAGCTGACGGCGCTGGCGAAGGCCGAGCACTTGAGCAAGCAGCAGGTAGCTGGGCGGGCGCTCCGTGAGTATCTGGATCGGAATCGGCGCACAGCGCGGACGTTGTCCAACGCCGAGCGGGTGATCGGCGAGAATGCACGGCTGATCCAACGACTGGGTGAGTGATGGCCGAGGTTGACCCGGACCAGATCGACTATCTCACCGAGGAAGAGGCTCTCGCCGTCGTTGACAGGCTTGGCTTCCATGTCCGTGACATGGGCCTGTTGGGCTCGGCGCTCGCGCGTCCCCGAGCATCTGCCTTCGGCGAAGATGCCTACCCGGACCTGATCACCAAGGCGGCCGCGATGTTCGAGTCGTTGGTGCGCAACCATGCCCTGTTCGACGGCAATAAGCGCTTGTCCGTGGTGCTCACCTGGACCTTCCTGCTCAACAACGGAGCGCGATTGGTGCATGGCGAGGACGAGGCGTATGACTTCGTGGTCGCCACCGCGGCCGGAGAGCGCACGCTGCAGGAGATCGGCGAGTGGTTCGCTCACCACGTCCAACCGGACGTCGGTCCGTGACGCTCAGTGCGGAGCGCGGCGATCAGCCAGTTGCCGTGGCCGGGCATGGTGGCGCTGCCGCGGTGATGGGCTGACGATCTCGTCACCGCCCCCGGCGGCATCCCCGTCACCGCCGCTGCGGCAGACTGGACCACATGACCGACGCCAGAACCCTGATCCTGCTGCGCCACGGTGAGAGCACCTGGAACTCGCTGAACCTGTTCACCGGCTGGGTCGACGTGCCGCTGTCCGACAAGGGCATCGCGGAGGCAACTCGCGGCGGGCAGCTGCTGGCGGACGCGGGTCTGCTGCCCGACGTGCTGCACACCTCGCTGCTGCGGCGCGCGATCACCACCGCGAACCTGGCGCTGGATGCCATCGACCGGCACTGGATTCCGGTGCGCCGGACCTGGCGGCTCAACGAACGGCACTATGGCGACCTGCAGGGCAAGGACAAGAAACAGACCCGCGAGCAGTACGGTGACGAGCAGTTCATGACGTGGCGTCGCTCCTACGACGTGCCGCCCCCGCCGATCGCCGACGATAACTCCTACTCACAGGCCGGTGACCCCCGCTACGACCCCGCGGAGCTGCCCCGCACCGAGTGCCTGGCCGACGTGGTGGCCCGGCTGGAGCCCTACCTGCGCGGCCCGGTCGCCGACGACCTGACCGCCGGCAAGGTGGTTCTCGTTGCGGCGCACGGAAACTCGATCCGGGCGACGGTGAAGCTGCTGGACAGGGTCAGCGACGACGAGATCGCCGGGATCAACATTCCGACCGGGATTCCGCTGCGCTACGACCTGGACCAGGATCTGACACCGCTCAACCCCGGAGGCACCTACCTGGACCCGGACGCCGCCGCGGAGGCGATCCAGGCGGTGGCCAACCAGGGCCGCTGACCTTTCGATGATCACCGACCACGCAGGATCCGCGCGGCTGATGGTCGTTTCCGGCTGAGAGGGGGACCCGTGCGGCTGGGAGTGCTCGATGTCGGCTCCAACACGGTGCACCTGCTGCTGGTCGACGCGCACTGGGGTGCCCACCCCACCCCGATGCACTCGCAGCGCTGGACGCTCAAACTCGCGTCGCTGATCGGCGCGGGCGGCGCGCTGTCCGAGGCCGGGGCTGCGCTGCTGATCGAGGCGGTGACGGAGGCGGCGCAGGCCGCCCGCGAGGCGCAGTGCGAGGAGATGCTGGGGTTCGCGACCTCCGCGGTGCGCGACGCCACCAACTCCGCCGAGGTGCTCGACGCCGTCGCCCGGACCACCGGCGTGCAGCTGCAGGTGCTTTCCGGCGAGGACGAGGCACGGCTGACGTTCCTGGCGGTGCGGCGCTGGTTCGGGTGGAGCGCCGGCAACCTGCTGGTGCTGGACATCGGCGGTGGATCGCTGGAGATCGCCGGCGGCCAGGACGAGGAGCCGTCGCTGGCGCTGTCGTTGCCGCTCGGAGCCGGCAGGATGAACCGAGAGCGGCTGAGCGGTAACGGGTCCGGCGGGCCACCCGGGGCCGTGGCGGTGGGGGCGCTGCGTGAGCATGCGCTGGCGCAGTTGGAGCCCACGACGTCCCGGATCGCGGCGGCCGGGCCGTTCGACCGGGTGGCCGGCACCTCCAAGACGTTCCGGACGTTGGCCCGGCTGGCGGGTGCCGCGCCGACCGCGGCCGGTCCGCGCATTCCCCGATACCTGTCCATCACCGCGCTGCGGCAGGTGACTGCGTTCATTTCGCGGATGGCGGCCGAGGATGTCGGTGCGCTGGAAGGGGTCTCGGCCGATCGGTCTGCGCAGCTGGCGGCCGGGGCGGCGGTGGCGCTGGCGGCGATGACGGCGGCCGGCACGGACCAGGTGCAGATCTGCCCGTGGGCGTTGCGGGAGGGCGTGATCCTGCAGCGGCTGGATCAGTTGGCGTTTCCAGCGTAGCCAATGGCCATTCGCGTCGGACTGTCTACGTCGTCGGTGTTCCCGGCGCCGATGGCACAGGCCTTCGAGGTCGCCGCGGCGCTGGGATACGACGGCGTCGAGGTGATGGTGACGGCCGAGCGAGCAACCCAGGACGCCGACCGGCTGGCCGAACTCGTGGCACGGCACGGGATCCCGGTGCTGAGCGTGCACTCGCCGTGCCTGCTGATCTCCGCCCGGGTGTGGAGCACCGATCCGGCCGTGAAGATCGCTCGTTCGGTGCAGCTCGCCGAGGCGCTGGGGGCGGGCGTGGTGGTAGCGCATCCGCCGTTCGTGTGGCAGCGCGCGGCGGCGGGGTCGTTCGTGGCGGCGGTGACGGAGCTGTCCGCGCGGACCGAGGTGCGCATCGCGATCGAGAACATGTTCCCGGTACGGGTCGCCGGGGCGCTGGTCAATACCTATCGGCCGCACTGGGATCCGGTGCCCTCCGGCTACCCCTGGTACACGCTGGACCTGTCGCACACGGCCGCGTCCGGCGTGGATGCCGTTGAGATGGCCGAGCGGATGGGCAGTCGGTTGGCGCACGTGCACCTGGCGGACGGGTCGGGCGTCGCCCGGGACGAGCATCTGGTGCCGGGCCGGGGCGTGGTGCCGTGCGGCCCGGTGCTGGCCGGGCTGGCCGGATCCGGATACGCCGGGTCGGTGGTGCTGGAGGTGTCGACCCGGGGCCGGGCTCCCGCCGACCGGGAGGCCGACCTGGCCGAGGCGTTGACCTTCGCCCGCTGGCACCTGGACGGGCCGGTCGGTCCCTGACCTCGACGGCGCTTATCAACTCGGCGTCCGCTGACGAACTCGGCAACTCCAGTCACATCCGTCACCATTCGGCCGAGTTGATCAGCGAGCGGGATTGATCAGCGAGCCGAGTTGATCAGCGCGAGCGGAGCTGATCGGAGCGGGGCTACCCGACGTGGGCTGCGCTGACGCCGTGCAACAGCCGCGCCGCTACCTCCCGGGAGACGGGGGCCGTGGGGTAAAAGTCGTCGCCCGGGTTGCCCTCGGTGATACCCAGCTGCTGGAGCCAGGCGATCGCGCCGCAGAACGGGTTGTCGACGGGGACATCGGGGTAGGGCGGTGCGGTGCAATCCGGCGGCGTCCGGCCGGGATTCTCGGTGCGGTACAACAGGGCTGCGGTGGTCTGATGGGTGGTGTCGGCCGTCGGGTGGAACGTGCCGTCCGGGTAACCGGTGGTGATGTGTTGCGCCTTGAGCC
>CALANS010000099.1 GCA_937926105.1 uncultured Actinomycetes bacterium
CCTTGATGTTGCGGGAGAAGTTCGCCGCGGCCTGCTGGCCGCCATCCGTATCCGCCATACCCGCGTTTCTACTCTTAAATAGAGTGTTGCGCAACTATAGCAATTGCGTAATCTGGTTCACAGTAATTTATCCTGCTCGGATTGGAGTGATCATGTCGGAGAACCTGACGACTGTCGAGACCAGCGAGCTGACGTCGATCCCGGTGGCGACGCTGCGCTGGTACCGTCACGCTGGCATCGGCCCGGTGTCCTTCAAGCTCGGCGGCCACGTGCGCTACCGCCGCGAAGACCTCGATCGCTGGATGACCGATCAATACGAAGCCAGCGCCACCCAGAAAGTTAGCTGACGCGGGAGAATCAGCCATCCGTGTGATTCCGCGGTTGCAGGCTGCCATAGCACGAGCAACCACTCGTCCCACTACGCATACTGCCGTAATCAGACGAAGCCCCGGTGACACTAATGTCGGTCGCCCGGACAAGTGCGGTGACACGGGTACCGACGGTGAGGTGCTCGCCGGCAAAAGTGTGAATAGGCACGGTGGCATCAATATCGCGGAATTCATCAAGCCTGATCGTCAGGCGGGGCACGACAGCGCCCCGAGTGATGCCAGTGATGGTGACAAATAGGTGCTTGCGGGTTGCTGTGAAAATGGTATCTCCGGTAGCAGTCGGTGTCAGTGGCGCGGTCGGTCCTACTTGTGGTTCCAGACCTTGTAGGAGGACAGGATCAGCAGTGCGACGAGTGCGGGGATCAGGACGGCGGTCGGGACGACGCCAAGGAGCAGTCCGCCGATGATGGTGCCTGTGATGGATCCGGCGCTCATCGCGAGGACGAAGGTCTTGTTGTCTGCGAGGACTTTAAAGCTTTGGTCTTGGCTGTAGCGGGCGAATGCGACGAGCATGGTGGGTAGCGAGACGACCAGGGACAGGCTGCCGGCGATCTTGATATCCACGCCGAACAGCAGCACGATCGTGGGAATGAGCAGTTCGCCGCCCGCGACGCCCATTAGCGCGGCCACGATCCCGATGGCAGCCCCGGCGGCAAGCCCGAGACCGGTGCGCAGCGCGGGGTTCAGGTCCAGGGCGCCGACCTGCCCGAAGTGGGTGTAGGCCAGGATCGCGGCGATCAGCACCAGCAACCCGGCGAGCACCTTGTACAGCGCCGCGGACCGCATTTTCGTGGCCCAGCTCGCCCCGGCCCAGGCGCCGATCAGGCTGCCCGCCAGGAGGTTCACCGCGATCGGCCAGTGCGGCGCGACGTGGCTGTAAGGAACCGAGGCAAGCCTAGCGGGCAGGGCGGTGACGACCACGATCAGGCTCATCGCCTTGTTTAGGATGACGGCCTTCAACGCGACGAACCCGAAAACTCCGATCAGTAGCGGGAGCCGGAATTCGGCGCCGCCCAAGCCGATCAAACCACCCAGCGTGCCGATCAGTGCACCGGCGAGGAACACCGAGGGCAGCGACCGCATCCACCGGCCGACGTCCGAGCCCGGCGTGGCGGCGGATTTGAGCGCATCCGAGTCGGGACTGCTCACGACGCGACCGGCTCGGCGAGGCGGGCCCCGGTGCTGGCGGTGTCGTAGCCGGGTATCGCGGCGAGGCGCCTGCGCAACACGGTGTCGTGCATCAGGTCGGCCAGGGCCGCCACGGCGAGGTGGGCCCGGTGTTCGGGATCGATCCATAGTTCCACGGTGTGCTCTACCAGCGGATGGAACGGCAGCCCCGCCGAGATCGCGGCAGGTTCCATGGTGACGCCGACGGGCGCGCCATGCAGGACGCGCGATGTGACATCCAGGTGGCTGGCGGCGACTGGCCCGGGCGGCGGTGCGGCTGCGCCGGCGCGGCGGACTGCTGAAAGGAACGCCGTTTGGGTGCCGGCACCGGTCTCGCGTTGCACCACCGGGATCTGCTCCTCGCACACCTGCTCGATGGTGGGCACCCGGCCATTCGGTCGACCTGCCAGGCCTACCCGCCAGCCGGTGAGCACGAACCGGTCGACGGGACGAGACATGGTCGGCAGCTCATCGGGCCGACCGTGCACGACCGCGGCGTGCACCAGGCCTGCGTCGAGCCACTCTGCCGATCGGGTACTGGAGGCGTGCGCGATCACCAGGTTGCGTCCTGATCGGCGGGCCAATATTGCGGCGATGATCCCTAGTGCGGGATCGCATCCGGCGATCAACGCGGCATCGGGGTCCGCGCCCGGCATCCAGGACACCTCCGCATCCGTGGCGGCCGCCTGAGCATCGGCCATCCACTGCTGCGCGCCGGCGCTCGGGGTGACAACCAGCCGGTCACCGACCCTCGCCGCGAGGACAGGCAGGCCTGGTGCGGTGGCCAGGGCCGGCTCGCGACCGGACAGCCACACGACGTCGGGAGCATCCGTAACAGCGGGGGCGAACAGATCTTCCACCGCCACGCCAAGCGCCCGGGCCAGCGCCAGGGCGGCGTCGACCCGCGGCGCGTGTCGGCCGGCCTCTACCGCGCCGATCAGTTGTCGGCTCACCCCCGCGGAGCGCGCCAACTCGACCTGTGACCAGCCACGACTCTCCCGGGCTAATCGCAACCGATTCTGCATGCTAGGAATCTAGCAGGCGACAGCAATGTAGCATTGGTCGGTAGTCCGAGCTATTCGACATCGCCTCTTTCAGATCGTCGACGACGCGCAGGGTCTCGCAGGCATTTCGGCCTAGCCGGTTCGAGAGTGGCACCCAAACCAGCGTCATCGCTCCGTAGGACACCAGATAGGTGGGTGCAGCCAGACCGACGACACCCGGCGCGGTGTGTAAGACATCGACTACACGGGGCAGGATCGGCGCGATCATGAAAATGTGCGCAAAGATCAAGAACGCAGCCGGGGTCATCCGCGCCAACAGCCCACGCGGCGCGGCCGACCGGATCGCGATACCCCGGAGAGTGGTTTGGTCGGACGCAATCACGGCCCGTAGGGCGGCACAGCTTGATCGGTGCCTGCATCAATGGTCTGTGGCCCGGCCGGTGCAGGCTCGTCGTTGGCGGCGGCAGACTCGCGGGGTCGGCGGCCGACGCTGCCGATGGCCTCGAATAACAGTCCTGGCCGCCCGCCGATTGAGTTGATGAATAGCGCGGTAACCGAAGCAGCCATGGCGATCATCGCCCAGACAGGGTGCAACAGCCCGGTGGCGGCGAACGGGATGCCAAGTCCATTGAAGACGAATGCCAGGCCCACGTTCTGCCGGACCCGCCGGTATGAGCGGCGCGAGATAACGCGTGCGGTGTCGATGAGGCACAGATCGGCGCGCACAAGGATGATGTCGGCGGATTCGG
>CALANS010000100.1 GCA_937926105.1 uncultured Actinomycetes bacterium
GCGGCTTGCCGCGATCGAGACCAGCACAACCGAGAAGATCAATACCACGTCCCCCGTTCGTCGATCCCTTCGCCGGTCGGCAGCTCGAAGGATCCCGTCGGGATCGACTCGAGGTACTCGGCAGTACCTCGAGAAGTGACGACCGATGCATACTTCATCGCCATATCGCCCAGGCTCACGGCGTGACTCGCCTCACTGCGGTCGAAGCACGCATCCTCGATTACTCCGCATCGGAAGTTGAGCGAGAACGCATCGACGACAGTTGCTCTGACACATCCTGAGGTCGTCGCACCGCAGACCAAGACCGTGTCACAGCCGAGCATTTGCAGATAGCTCGCCAGCGGAGTGCCGAAGAACGCAGACGGCTTGTCCTTGCGGACGACGATGTCGTGTCGCCTCGGAGCGATGTCAGCGACGATCGTGCTTCCCTCGACTCCGTCTGCGGCATCGTGGCCGCCCGTCAGCCGCACGTTCTTCCAACGCCATGAGCCTTCAGTCCATCGGTCCGATCGTTGCGACGACGTGGTGTACACGACCGGTACGCCGCGATGGCGGCAGAGCTCGATGAGCTTCGACAGTGTGGGGATCGCTGCCCAGCCGCGCTCCCCACAGGATGTCGGCCAGCGTTTCACCGATTCGAGGATCGGCAAGGGCTCGGTGTCACAGAATGCGTAATTGACGTCCACGACGATCAGCACGGGTCTGCGCCCCCATGCCGGCTGACCGCCGAAGCCCGTCGCCGCAAAGACGGCACGGTCTTGTTCGGTGAAGAACCTGTCCCATGCTCGTTCGGTCAACGCCCTCTCCTTCCGAATGCAGGAATGCGACAGCCCCGATCTCGTCGGACGAACGACCTACCTCCCCTGCTGCTCCGACTTGCGTCGCAGATAGTCATAGCCGATCTGCAGCTGTGCGGCAGACCACACCTCGTCTTCCTTCTCCTGCAGCTCACTCTCGTCGGACCACAGCACCGGCCCCCCGGCAGCCATGACACGCAACTGCTGTGCGCACGCCACCTCGAGACGAACAGCGCGCATGATCGCTGCCGCGGCGCCGTCGCCGACGGTGACCAGGCCATGCTGCGGGAGCAGGGCCGCCGTCGCACTTCCGAGGGCGTCCGCGAGGCTACGGCCCAGATCACGACTTCTGATGAGCCCACCGGTGCGAGTGAACCGGGGGAGCCCGAGCAGCGCATATTCCACGCCAGCATGCGAGATCGCCCGGATCGGGACGTCCAAGGAGGCGAACTCGACGGCAGCCGAGGAATGCGTGTGGACGACGCAGTTGACATCGGGGCGCGCCAGCATGATCTCGGCATGGATGGGGAATTCGATGTGACGTGGTCCTTCGCCCCAGAGGATCTCGCCCTCGGGGGAGACGAGCACGACACGTTGCGGGGTGATCTCTTCGAAGCCCCATGTCGACGCCTTCATCCAGACGCCACGACCGTGGGGATCACGCAGGGACACATGGCCCCACACGAGATCGGCCTGTCCCGTCTCGGCCAGGACGAGGTTCACTCGGGCCGCCTCCTCAGCGAGCCGCTCGTCCTCTTCGTTGCCCACCATGCCACGCGTCTCCATCCTCACACCAACTCCTTCTCGAACGGGACGGCCCAGCGCGCTGTCCCCTTTCGTCTCACGGGCGTCCGCTCGTGTCTACTTGGCCACACTCTCGGTGCTGACGGTCGCCCTGATGGTCCTCTGAACGTGCCGTTCGACCGTTCGCTTTCCCGAGCCGCCGCCGCTCTCGCCCCAGAGGATCTCCACCTGCTCGCCATCGCGTGCGTGCCTCTCGTCGATGAGGGCGACCGTGAACCAACTTCCCGCGTTCACCGTATATGCCGCGTAGGCGGACACGCCGATCTCCGCCGCATCGTTGGAGAGGACCGCGTCGTACTGGACGCGCGCGTAGCGGGAGAGCGGTGTCTCGAGATACTTCGGGCGATCATGCCCAGCGAAGAGGCTGTCCGCGTAGAGCTGGGTCACGTCATCGTCGTTCCACCTCAGCCAGACCTTCTTCAGGCGAGACTCCTTCTTCGACACCGCCAGGGCGTCTCGTCCGATGAACTCGTGATCCAAATGCACCACATGGCCGTACCCGAAGTCCCAGGGCGTGAAGTAGTACTCGTCCACAGCCGACGGCTCGAAGCTGCCGCCTACCGAGAGTCGTGCTTCGTACCCGTCCGCCTTCAGCCAGCTCCGGTACCCCGAGAGGCCATCGCCGGCATAGATTGCCGGCACCGGCTGCGCCAGGTAGCCGGACTCGGTCGCACCGGTGTAGTACGCCAGCGCTCCCGCCCGGACGAGACCGAACTCCTCGCCGGCGCGCATGAGGGCGTCGAGACACGCATCCCCGTCGCTGACATCGCCGAAGATCTCCAGTCCCATCGATGCATCGCCCGGCACTCCCACCATCGTGTGGACGAGGGCCCGCACAGGCCGTCCCTCAATCGCGAACTGCATCATCCTGAAGAAGCCCGGGTTGTCAAGCCGGCCGCCGTGCGCCTTCTCCACGATCCGCCACGCCTTCGGGCCCTGGACCTCGTACCGGAAGGTGCGCCGTCGCGGGTTGCCATCCGCAGTCCGCTCGTCACGTTCGATGGTGACGTCGTACCCGCCGGCCTCGGCCTGATACTGCACCCAGTTGGCAGCCGCGCTGGGCCCGACGAGGCTGGCTTGCTGAGCGCCGAGCCCGAACAGGATGGCAGTGCCGATCATGTTGCCGTCGGGCGCACAAGCGATGAAATGCTTGGCGCGATCCTCGCCGTAGGTCCGGGGGTTGTTCACCCCGGTCTCACTCAGCAGCCGCCACACATCCGGACCCTTGATGTACACATCAGTCATGTGATGGGACTGGTCGAACAAGGCGGCCGTCTCCGTCCATGACCGCTGTTCATCCTGCCAATTTGTGATCTCACCCGGATACGGGAACTGAAACCGACGGATCGGCCGGTCCCGCAGAAGAGCGATCGGACCACCATACGAACGAATTTCTTCTTCGAGAGACTTCATCTTTCCTTCACTTTCCTCGGTCATCGGCATCCCCGAACACTCACAATCGATATCTGCCCGTCGTCCGCACCTCCAGGGCACGCAACAGTCCGGTCGGCACCATCGCTATCACGGCGATGACGAACACCAGGCTGATGATGTCCCCCATCCGCCCCAGCGAAATATCCAGAACCAGCTCGACGCCCAACCCCGCCTGCCCGAACAACATCTCTCCGAGGACCACTCCGATGAAGACGAGGCCGAAACTGATGCGCATCCCGGTCGTGATCGACGAGAGGATGCTCGGGACGGTGATGCGCCAGAAGAGGGTGCGCGTGGGCACCCGGAGACTGGCGGCAAGCATGAGTCTCGTCTGCGGGATCGTGTTCATAGCGGCAAGGACGACGAGCGTCATCGGGATGAAGCCATGAGCGAAGCCGAAGGCGATCTGTGTCGTCTCCGTGATTCCCAGGAAGAGCAGAAAGATCGGGAACAGTACCACGTTCGGGATGGCATACAACACGAACAGGCTGAGTGCGACGACGTGGTTCAAGAACGGCACGGTGCCCACAGCGAACCCGACCACCGTACCCAGGACGACCGTCACCACATACGCAATCGTCACGAGCTTGATCGTGGACAAGAGGTTCGCGAGGAAGTCCGGATCCTGGAAGTTCTCGACGGTCTGCACCACAACTGCAGCCGGCGTCGGCACCAGATCCGAATCCGCCAGAGTCGCGATGATCTGCCAGATGACCAACAGCACCACGCCGACAACGGCCGGCGGCAGCATGGTCGCGGTCGGCCGCGGCTTCTTCCTGGTGTACGCGATGGGCACACGGACTCGGGACAAGAGGGGATCCGTCTTCGACCCAACGAGCGTTGCGGGTGTCATGCTGACCTCCGATGCCGGTTGAGCCGTCTCTCAACGCCCGTCAGAACGAGGCTTCCCACCAGGGCGATGAGGCACGTGATGAATACGCCCGCATACATGTCCGCTACGTCGTAGTTGTCGTAGGCGAACGAGATGAAGTGTCCGAGACCCTCCGTCGAGAGAATGAACTGCGTTGCAAGGACCATCACGATCGAATAGACCAAGGCCAGACGCGCCCCGACGGCCATCGCCGGTACCGCGTTGGGCAGCAGGACCTTCCGCAGATACGCGCCGTGCTTCAACCGCAACGACGCACTCAGCTCGAGCACGGCACGCGGGACGGAATCGAATCCGACGAACGTGTTGGTGGCGACGACGACCAGGCTGAACGTGACCGAGAGGATGAGAATGGACACCGGCCCGGCGCCGATCAACAGAACCAGGATCGGATACAGCGCGAAGGTGGGCAGGACGTAATAGAGATCCAGATAAGGCTCTACGGCTCGCCGGAAGAAGCTGCTTCGCCAAAGGCCATAGGCGATGAGCACACCGAGCACAACCGCCAGAACGAAACTGATGAGGATCAGCTGAAGAGTGGGGACCAGCGTCTGCGTGAGGAACGACTCGCTGAGCAGAAGCCCCGTCGCACGACCGACGATCTCCGTCATCGGCAACAGGGTGGCCCGGTCGACGAGGCCGAACCGTGTGGCTGCCTCGATCAGCGCTCCGAGGACCACGAACACGATCCCGGCCCAGACCCCAGGGCGCATGCCGAGCACGGTCTTCCGAGCGGTACCGAGATACTTCGGGATCGCGCGCCGGCTGGACGTGTGCCTCCTGGTGGAGGCAGGATCTGCCACCGCCGTCATGCTGCCGTTCCCCGGCCGATTCGCATGTTCTTGTCCGACTCCGTGCGAAGCTGGCCCCAGATGCGATCCACGAGGCGGCCGACCTCGGGCGAGCCGACGATCTCAGGCGTCCGCGGGCGCGGGATCTCGACACGAATGTCATCGATGATCCGGCCAGGACGAGCACTCATCACGAGCACCCGATCCGACAGGATCACGGACTCCACGATGCTGTGCGTCACGAAGATGACGGAGCAATTGGTCGTCGAGATGACACGGAGCAGTTCAAAGCCCAGCGCCAACCTCGTCTGCTCGTCCAGGGCACCGAACGGCTCATCGGCCAAGAGCAGGTCGGGCTCTGTCGAGAGCGCTCTTGCGAGATCGATGCGGTGACGCATGCCTCCCGACAGCTGACCGGGGTAGTGACGTTCGAATCCTCGCAAGCCGACGAGGTCTATGAGCTCCAAGGCTCGTCGCTGCCGCTCCTTCTTTGCCACGCCCTTGGACTCCAGGGCGAACTCCGCGTTTCGCTGCACGGTGCGCCACGGCAATGCCGTCGACTCTTGGAAGACGATCGAGGTGTCATCGCGTGGGCCTCTCAGGGGCTCACCGGAGATGGAGACGGTGCCGGCGCTGGGCGCCACCAGGCCACCCACGATGTGGAGCAAGGTGGACTTGCCACAACCACTTGGTCCCACCAGCGATACGAACTCACCGCCTTCGCCGATGTCCAGACTCGTCGGGGCGAGTGCGTGTGTATCTCCGAACGACTTCGAAATGTCTGAGATCTGCACGAGGGGAAGGCTCATCGCTGACTCACTTCCTACAGAGCACCGAGACGACTCACCGTCGGCAATGCGCTGATGTGTTCTGACCGGGTCTGCCCGTGGCGGGTAGGTGCCCATGGGCGACACATATCACGAGTCGATCCGGTCCGGCGGTCAATGGGGTCTTACTGTCTTCGGGTTCACCTCCATCACTTGCATTCCACAGGCAGCGACCCGACTCCGCCTTCCGGAAGGAACTTCGTGGAGAATAAGGTGCACCACGGCACCTCGGTCTTGGAGTCGCCAACAACGTTCATCGCCTCAGCCGCGAACGTGAGGGCCTGCTTGTCGTACGCCGTACCCCAGTACTTGCTGTCCACGGCGGTCTTGATCATCTTCTGCGCGATCTCTTCGCTGACCTTGGAGTTCTTGGCGAGGATCGGCGCGGCCTTCTCAGGGTTCTGCTCGATCCACTCGACACCGTCCTGATAGGCCAGGATCGCGGCGCGCACGTTATCCGGGTGCTCGGTCACGTACTTTGTCGTGGATGCCATGATCACTTGTTCGAAGGAGGGCACGTAGTCGACGGAGTTCACGATGAGGCGCCATTTGCTCGGGTCCGCCAGATAGGTTGCAGGAGGAACGTAGGCGACGTCGATCTTTCCCGCCTCGAGCAATGCGACGCCTTCGCCGAATCCTCCGGTGGCCACGAAGTCGATGCGGGAAGTGTTCAGCTTCGCATGGTCAGCCACGACATATGCGAGCGACTGCGTGGTTGATCCGGGGCTCGTGTATCCCCATCTCTTGATGTCGTTGATCGTCTGGATCTTGCTGCTCGCCAACGCGTAATAGTTCACGTCTGTCACCGCTTGCGTCGCGCCCGCGACAACCACGATCTTCTCCCCGGCGGCTGCGCCCTTCACGGCTGCAGGAACTGCGATGGTGCCGATATCCATTCCACCAGCGGTAAGCGCGTGAACATCGTCGGTGCCGCCACTTGCACCATTGATGAGCTTGCCCACCTGGAGCCCGTGATTCTCAAAGAATCCCTGATCTTTGGCCGCATACCACGGGAGACCATACAGGTCCGTTCCATGAGTGGCGACGATATTGATCGTCTGCAGACCCGTCGCGTCTCCTCCAGGCGTCCCTCCCCCGCCGCTACATGCTGAAAGCGCGATTGCCGCCGCGGCAGCCACGCCGACACCGATCGACTTGGTGAGAAGTTTCACAATGGTCCTCCTGCTCCTACTGTTGGGCGTCATTAGTGCGCAGTCTCCTTCGTCCGGGAGTTCTGTCATTCCGGTGGACCGATATTCGCGTTGCTCGACGACATCCGCGGCGTCGATTCCCATCCTCGGGTCGGATACCAATTCCGCCATCGTGCTCGAGGCACCAACGCCCTCGTGTGCACGGGAGCGGGCGTTTCCGAACTGCATGCGAAGCGTCATAGCCGATCCTCTCGGTCGCAAGAGACCCTGCGGGTCAGGGCCCTGTCACCAGCGACCGGGTCCGTGTTCGCGATCAGTATGCGTCGTGCCGTGAACCGACCTCAAGCGAAGTTCTGCTCTACAGAACATAGGGGGCGCGAGGCCGTCCTACTCGATGCGACTCAGCCCATGTCGTCGCGGAGAAGAAGTTCTCCTTCAATCTCCTGCGCTGTCGATCGAAGGAGCTTGACCACCGGCTCGGAGGTGAGCCTGTGGAACCTCGCTTCCGGTGCCGAGACGGAGAACGCCCCACTGGGCACGTTTCCTCGCGTATGCAACGCGAGTCCGATGGCGCAGACACCGGCTTCTGTCTCCGAGATGTTCACGGCGTAGCCGCGCTGCTTCACGGCCTGCAGCTCAACGACCATGCGACGAAAATCGGCCGGGCTCAAACCGTTGCTCGAGCCGAGATCTGGCTTCTGGTAGATCTTCGCGAGATAGGGGAGCTCCAGTTCGGCCAGGATCGCCTTGCCACCGCTCACCAGCCGCGCCGGGAGGATGGCGCCCTGTCGGTCGCCCACGCGCAATGCCTGGGACGATTCGGCGGTGAACAGGAAACGCACGGCCGTGCCCAGTCGCATCATGAGGTTGACGGACTCGTCGAGCGTGTCCCGAAGCCGGACGAGATACGGTTCGGACACTGCTCGCAGCCGACGCCCGAAGTCCGTCGGCGCCGCCTGGACCGAGAGAGACGGGCCGGGGAAGTACAAGCGAGAATCATCCTGAACGGCGAACCCGCGATGCATGAGCATGGCAAGCAGACGGTGGGCGGTCGACGGCGACACCCCGAGGATCTCGGCGGCTTCGCTCAGCCGCAGCCGGCCTTCGTCCCGAAGCACCTGAGCGAGATGCAGGGCGTTGTCCACGGACTGCAAGAAGTAGGTGGGCGTGGGAAAGATCTCCTTCTCCACCATCAACGCCTCCAATCGAGCGTGCACCTTCGCGTGCGCCCACCGATGTGTTCGAGCTCAGCGTACAGCGAGCCGTCGCGCGAGATCGATCGCAAAGCCCACAGCAGAACTTCTTCAGGATGGAATTCATCGTCACGCGTGCTCAGATCGGAACTATTCTGCTCCGAGACCGAAGGAGTTCGCGTGCAGTACTACCTCAACGGCTTCCACCCCGGTGACCCGGTGATGAGTCCGTCACGGGCCGGCCACGCCGGCATCCTCCGCCCGGATCTCCCCGACGAGGTCGACGTGCTCATCGTCGGATGCAGGCCGGCCGGGCTCGTCCTGGCAGCCCAGCTCGCGGGGTTCCCATCGATAACGACCCGCATCATCGAGCGCAAGCCTGGCCCTCTGCAACTCGGTCAAGCGGACGGCATCGCCTGCCGGACGGTCGAGATGTTCGAGGCTTTCGGGCTCGCCGATCAATTGCTGAACGAGGCGTACTGGGTCAACGAGACGGCATTCTGGCATCCAGATCCTGCCGCAGGAGGGATCACTCGTACCGGCCGTGTCCAAGACACCGCCGACGATCTCTCGGAATTCCCGCACGTCATCGTGAACCAAGCGCGCATTCATGATTACCTGCTGCGATCGATGCAGCGCAGTCAGACGCACCTCTCGCCGGAATACAGTCTGGACTTCCGTGCGCTCACGGTGGATCCGACAGCGGACTATCCGGTAACGGTGACACTCCATGACGAATTGGCGGATGCTCCGCTGACGATCCGCGCCCGCTATGTCGTCGGCTGCGACGGCGCCCGAAGCAAGGTTCGCAAGTCGATCGGTCGTGAACTCCACGGGACCACAGCGAATCATGCGTGGGGTGTCATGGATATTCTTCCCCTGACAGACTTTCCCGACATCCGATTCAAATCAGCGATCCAGTCTGCCGATGCGGGAAACATTCTTCTCATCCCTCGAGAGGGCGGATACCTTGTACGTCTCTATGTCGATCTTGGAGAAGTGACCGAGGCGAGCCGAACGGTCGTGCACGCAATGACCGCCGAGGACGTCCTCGCTGTCGCGAACCGCGTGCTCCAGCCATATTCGATAGAGGCGGCAGAGACCGTCTGGTTCTCGATCTATGAGGTCGCGCAGCGCGTGACAGACGCCTTCGATGACACGGCCGGTCGCGGTGGCGACCCTCACGTGTTCATCGCCGGAGATGCCTGTCACACCCACAGCGCGAAGGCGGGCCAGGGCATGAACGTTTCCATGCAGGATGCGTTCAACCTCGGCTGGAAGCTCGCTGCCGTACTCCGTGGCCTGAGTGACCAGACGCTTCTGCACACTTACTCCAGCGAACGACACCCGATCGCGCAGGAGCTGATCGCGTTCGACCGCGAATGGTCGGCCATGATGGCGTCGGCTCCCGATCCAGCCCACGGTGGCGTCGGTTCGGAAGAGCTCGAACAGTATTACGTCGAACACGGACGCTTCACGGCGGGTGTCGCCACACGCTACCGCCTGTCTCCGCTAACGGACTCCGATGCGGCCCAGAGCCTCGCGACGGGGCTC
>CALANS010000101.1 GCA_937926105.1 uncultured Actinomycetes bacterium
CGTGGCCGTCCAAGGTCACAGCAAGCGTGCGTGCGGTGATCTTTTCGACCGGTATCGTCGTTCGGCCAGGTCAGTCGTCCAGTTCGTAAGATCCAAGGCCGCGTGACCGATATGTACGGCGTGATTTCCTTGGTTATTCTCAGTCATCTTGCCGAGCTGCGGTTACGCGGTCTACGCCCCGCGTCGGTTCGAACCCGTCGCGACACGTTGTGCGCGATCGAGCGCCGTCTCGGCGTCCCTTTGCTTGACGCCGACGAGCACCAGATCAGCCGATGGCAGGCCAGTTTGGAGCGGCTCTCACAGTCAACGAGGTACACGTACACGAGAGAGCTTCGGCAGTTCTACCGGTGGGCATACAAGCGGGGCCGGTCCGACCGCGACATGGAAGATTTCGTCATCCAGGCCCGAGCGCCGCTCGGCCTGCCCCGGCCGTGCCCGTTGGAGGATGTGGAGCTCGCGGTCGAGACGGCGGATGCACGCACTGCGATCTGGATCATGATCGCAGCCGGCGCAGGCCTGCGCGCCGGCGAGATTTCACGGCTGCGCGCTGAGCATGTGCACTTCGACGTCAAGGCGATTGAGGTTCGCGACGGGAAGGGCGGGCGTGATCGCACCGTCCTGGTCGGCGATCACCTCCTGGCCGCGCTCAAGCCGTGGATCCGGATTCGCGGCCGGTTGTGGAACGTCTCGCGCGCCACAGTCACCAACAATGTCACCCGGGTGTTCCGGTCGCTCGACATGCCCTGGACGACGCACAGCCTGCGACACACGGCGGGAACCGGGTGGCTAGCCGTGTCGGGCAACATCTTGGCCGTCAAGGAGCAGCTCGGCCATGCCAGCCTCGCGACCACGCAGGTGTACACGAAGCTGTCCCCAACGGTCGCCAGGGCAGCGGCGGACGATTACGACGCCAAGCTTCCGAGCGCGGCCGCCTAGCGCTGCTGCGGCGGCCAGGGCGGCCGGGGAGCCCATTGCTGCTGTGGTGCCCACTGCGACGGCGTCGGCGGGTACCCGGGGTGCCAGTACGCCGGCGCCGGCGACGCGGGCCTCACGGCGGCGTGCTGCAGCGCGCCGATGATCGCAAGTACGACGCCGGCGACGAACGCCGCGGCGCCGGCGCCCCTGAGCAGATTGTCGATCGTCTCGAATTGGCTTACGCCGAAGACACCGATCGCGCGTCCGGCGCGGTATAGCTCGTAGTCGGGTTGCGACTGCTCGACAACCCGGACCAGACCCATCGCGAACATCACGACGCCGAGCGTCCCCACGCCAACTCCGGTCCAGATGAGTGTTTTCCGCCCGTTTGCCGTCATTCCACCATCGTGACCCCGGGCGCGGGGTCGTGTCTAGGGCAGGAGGACGCCGGCGGCGAAGGGTCGGGGTCGGCCGCGGCGTTCGTAGGCGTCGTAGACGAGCCAGATTGCGGTGATGTAGAGGGCGGCGGCGATCGCCACTTCGGCGCGGGGGTCGGCGATGACGTGCGGTTTTCTGGTCACGGCGTGGGCTTGGTGGGTCGGTGGGCGACGGCGGTGGCGGCGGCGGGGACGCCGAAGAGGCCGGCGATCCAGAGTGCTATTTCTTTGGCGGTTGCGAGGTCGGTGGCGCCGAAGATCACCGCGGCCACCAGTGCCAGGACCACGATGACGAATGCGATGACGTAGATCAGGGTTCGGGTGGTGGGTTTCATTGCGGGACGGCCTCTTTCAGGTTGAGGTGGGTTTCGATGATGGTGATTCGGTGTTCGTGGTTGTCCACGCGCGCGGGTAGCGCCGGCTGCCCGGCGGGGGTGAGCTGCTGACGCACGACGGCGACGTCTTCGCTTAGCCGCACGACGCTGCGGAGTACCCAGGCGACGCCGACGCCGATCCCGGATAGGATGGCGGTGAGGATGATGCCGAGGATGGTGATCATCAGAAGATCCAGGTGATGCGGGCGCCGCCGGGGACCATCGGTTGCGATCCGGCTCCGGCTCCGCCACCGGGAGCGGTTGGTGGCGTTGTGCTGTTTCCGCCGTTTCCGGCTTGGAGCCGCCCGAGCGCGGCCGCGTCGGTACCGCCCGTGCCGGGCGTACCGGTTTTCGAGCCGCCTCCGCCACCTAGCCGGCTGGAGCGGCCGTTGTTTGTGTCGGGCGCACCCCACCCCCCTGCGGTGTTTGGCGTGTACGCGGGTGCCGTTGTTTGTCTGATGCTGGTGCCCGCTCCACCACCAGGGGGCCAGACACTGCCGGTCGCAGCCGACGTCGACGCACTGCCCGGCTCGCCTCCGGCCGCGATCATTCCGGCGAATGTCGTCGGATTGCCGGGCAGATTCGTACCGGCGGCGTCGGCGACGACCAATGTTTGCGGCCAGGAGAACGCCTCGACAGCGCCGACACCATCGGTGTATTCGCCGCCGCCGGCGCCGCACTGGTAGGTGTTGCCGGCGCCTGCCCGACCGCCGCCGCTACCGATTCCTTCGAACCAGAAAAAACGCGCACCCACAGGCGGTGTGATCGAGTAACTGCCGGGCGCCGGGTAGTTGTCGACCTGGTTTGCGGGCGGGGTGGCGGGTGAATTCGCGGCCTGCCAGGCGGCGCCGTCGTAGACGTATTGGGTTCCTGCGGTCATGGGGTCACCACCCGTATCCGAGATCGCCGGCGACGGCGTTGGTGGGCGCCACGGTGCCGATCCAGTAGACGACGGCGACGCCAGCGGGCCGGGCCGTCGCTGCGTTCGTGCCGTGGTTGACAACGACGATGCCGGCAGACTGCAGGACACCGCCGACCTGGTCGGCGCTCGACGGGATCGGAGTATCGCCGGCCATGGCATCGGTTGGGCCAGTTCCGATGACGAGATCCGAGGTGCCGGCGCCGATCGCCGCGCGGGCGTCAGGGCCCGTGTCCGCGGCGAGGAGGGCCTTACCGGTGACGCCGGCGTCGGAGATCTGCGCCGCGGTGACCGCGACAGGGCCGCCGTCCTTGAGCAGCTTGCCGGTGGTGCCGTCGAACAGGGCCATGTTGCCGGAGGTGGCGCCGTTGGGGCCGACGACGTCACCGGTGCCTGTGCCGCCGGGGATGTTGCCCCACGCTGCGGTGGCGGGTCCGGTGGCGATGGGGATCTGCCCGTTGGTGGGTATGCCGGTGACGGTGACGTCGCCGATTTTGCCGAAGCGGTTGTCGTTGCCCGCGGCGACGGAGCCGGCGACTGTGCCGACGTTGGCCTTGATGGTGACGGCGGTGCCGCCGGCGACGGTGACGGTGCTGTCGGCGGCGGCGACGGATTGGATTCCGCCGACTTGTGCGCCTGAGTTTCCCATTATCGGGCTCCTGCGATCACCTGAACGGAGCCCTCGATCTGGCCCGAGACGACTTCGATGTAGAGGCCGAGGTCGTAGCCGATGCCGGCGGGTTGGAACGATTCCCGGGCGGATTCGCGGGCTGCGAGCGAGACGGTTTGCAGGATGTTGCGGGGGTCGCTGGTTTCGTTGCCGTCGCGGAGCCGGAATACGGCGGGTGCGCCGGCGATTTCTCGCACGGAGTAGCCGACGAGCGCGCCGGCGCTGTAGGAGAGGGTGCCGGATGCGGAATGCATGATCGACACGTTCTGCGCGTTAGCCATTTCCAGTCTCCTATTTCAATTCCGCGGCCGTTTGAACAGCTTTCGACACTGCTGGTTTCGCCGCGACGGCCAGGCCGACAACGACGAGGGCGACACCGCCGAGGACGAACATTGCGGATTTCGCGAATGCGGCCCACGGGCCGGATATCGCATCCCATATTTGCCCGGCGACGGTGCCGCGGTCGTAGGGGCTTTCGGCGGTGATCGGTGGCCCACCAGGCGAGCCGGGCGGCAGGGACGGGTCCCAGGGCACCCCGCCGGTGCCGGTGGTGTAGGCGGTGCCGGCGCCGCGGAAGGGTTGGCCTTGTTCGTTGGCCATTCCGGTGTTGGGGTTCCAGGTGTAGCCGGGTTGGCCGGCGGATGGTCCGATGCGGGGATACAGCGTGTTGGCGGCGTTGATGCGGGCTTGCCGGGCGGCGCCGGAGGATCGTTCGTAGTACTGATCGAACGCGGAGGCGGCGGCGGCCGGGGTGGTTGCGGTGGCGAGGTGGGTGAGTGCGCCGGATTCGGTTCCGGTGAGCTCGTGCCACAGGAAGCCGAGTTGCACGGTCAGGTCGGTTTCTTTTCCTCCGACTTGCGCGGCGTAGGCCTGGAGCCTGCTGCGGCGGCCGCCTTGCCATTGCGCGATTCCGATGGCGTTTTCGTTCGGATTGTAGGCGGTGGGTGAGTAGCCGGATTCTATTTTGAGGTTTCCGGCGATCCCGGCGACTTGTTCGCGGGTGAGGCCTTTTCCGAGTAGGAAGCTCGTGATTTGGTCGAGGTTGTCGGCCATGTTAGCGGGCCTTGATGGTGATCGCGGTTCCGGGTTTGCCGGAGTTCTTCCCGGCTTTCGGGTTCATGGCGCGGAGCTCGGCTTCGGTGAGGCCGAATTGTTTCGCGACGGTGGCGTAGGACTCGCCGGGCTGGAATTCGTAGCGGACGGCCGGTTTCGGGCCGGTGGCCGGGGCGGTCGCGGTGGGCACGGTGATGCGGTGGCCGGCGGCGGTGAACGCGGCGCCGCTGGTTGGGTTGGCGGCCAGGAGCTGTGACACGGTGACGCCGTAATCCCTGGCGACAGAGTCGATTGTTTCGCCGGCGGTGAATGTGTGCACGCCCTGGTTCGGGACGCTGACAGAGCGTGGTGCGGTGGGCGTGGCCGGTTGTGTGAGGGCGCCGATGATGTTGTCGTACAGGCCGCTGGTGGCGGCGGTTTGCGCGGCGGCGTTGGTGGCCATGGCGTCCGCGAGGGAGGATTGGCCGGCGGATAGGCCTTGCGCGATCTGTCCGAGAGCGTCATACATGGCGCCGGATTGCTGCTGCTGCTGGTCGGAGAGCTGCGACAGGGCCGAGGTGAACTGGTCGTAGGCGCCGGCGGCCGCGTCGGCGCCGGCGGTCTGCTGCGGCTGGAATCCCACGGCCAACCCTTGCTGCTGCGTGGCGCGCCGGCGGTACAGCGCGAACGCGACGACCGCGGCGCCGGCGGCGGCGAGGCCGGCCTGCTTCCGATGGGTTTTCACCCAACCGGTGATCTTGTCGAGGTTCACGGGCGTGTCCTTACCGGTAGGTCATGCGGGCGGCCTGGATGGCCGCCAGACCGGTCAGTTCGGGGGTGGCGACACCGGCGGCGTCCTGGTATGCGGGCGGCATATAGGGGACGTCTTGGGGGGCGGCGATGATCGCACCGTGGCGCACCTGCACCGCGGCGGGCACGGGCCCGGTGTAGGAGAGCTCCGCCGAGCCGCGGTCGTGGCCGATGACGCCGCCGCCGGTGCCGGTCATTGTGCGGGTCGCGGCAGCGTCGATCCGGCGGGCGCGCACGATGGTGGCCGCGTCCGGCGCCGCGACCGCCACGGTGGCGGTGGTGAGTATCGGGCGGGCGGTCATTAGATGCGGCCCTGCAGGGAGCGGACGAGCTGCGAGACACCGGAGAATCCGGCGCCGGCCGCGGTCTTGACCCCGGTCGCGTTCGCGACGATCAGGTAGAGGGCGATCAGCCCGCCGCCCCACGTGAGTGCCTTCTTCATGGTGAAACTCCTTAACTGGTTCTGCGGTCGGGGATGAGCGGAATGTTCGGG
>CALANS010000102.1 GCA_937926105.1 uncultured Actinomycetes bacterium
ATCCGACTCACTAAACCCAGCAAGACCGTGTCTCAAAAAGCTTGACAGGCTCCGGACCCGCGGCAGGTCACTGTGGCAGGTGGAGGCATGACCCTTCGACGCTTCCGATGTCCACAGGGACACCATCCACGGGTGACGCCCCTGACATTCCTTCACAGCGGGTGCCCGTCTTGCCGGGGCAACAAGACCCGGACCGAGCGCCTCGAGGCCGTCGCTGATGACCCGACGTCGCATGCGATGAATCGCGAAATTGCCTCGCAGTGGCACTTCGAGAAGAACGGCAAGTTGAAACTCGAGACCATTCCGGCGAGTTCGCGGCGCACCGTGTGGTGGAAGAGTTGGGAGTGTGGACACGAATGGCAAGCCACTCCAGCAGAGCGCGAGAAAGGGCAGCGGCTGCGATGCCCTGAATGCCGGACCATCTTGGATTCGCTTGCCTACCATTTCCCGGACATCGCGGGTGAGTGGGCGCGCTGGAATCCATTGACCGCCTGGCAGGTGCGGCCCAGCGGTTCAACCGCGTTCACCCCAGTCTGGGTGTGTGCCAACGATCCCGGGCACACCTGGATGGCGACTCTCGTCAGTCGCGCCGCCGGTTCGGGATGCCCGGAGTGCCGCGAAGCCGGCAAATCCAAGGTAGAACTGGCACACCACGAGGCCGCGGCTCGCGCCTTCGGCGCGGCGGCATCGGGACAGGCGGTCTCCGACGAGACGTTCACCCACGCCCGACGGTGGCTGATTGACATCGCGTCGATCACTGCGGCAGGGCAAAGGATCGCGATTGAGTACGACGGCGCGTACTGGCATGCGGAGAAAACGAGAGTGGACACCGCGAAGTCCCTCGACCTGCTCGCCGCCGGCTGGCTCGTCGTCCGACTCCGTGAACAGCCACTCCATAGCCTCGACATCACTCATCCGAGGTACACCGAGCTGACCGTGCACTCCACGGCCCCCGATCCTGACGGCGTCATGGACAGCGTGCTCGCCTGGGCAGGCGGAGTCATAGGCTGAGGGGTGATGTGCGGTGTGTTCAGCTTGCTCCACTTGGTGTCACAAGTCGCAGCTAGGGTCAAGTCACAGCAATTCGATTTATGGGTGCCCATGCCAGGAGGATCAGAGAGCCGGAGATGGAGAGCGCTGAGCAAGCCGTAGAGGCTGCGTCGGACACGGCAGCGTTCGTCGACCCGCGAGCGTCGCTCGCCGATTGGGCGAACGCCACCGACGAGTGGGTGCGGCTGCTCGTCTCCGAGGTCATCGCAACCGGGCGTCCAGTTGGTGCGCCGACGATCGAGAAGGCGTATCGACTCTTCCGGCAAGAGAAGGCCCTGGACACTCGGACGTTGCCCGTCGTAGCGAAGCTTGACATCGAGGCACGGCAGGACGAGGCGGCCCCGCCGCTGACGGTGACGCGGCTGTCGGACGTGCATGGCGTGAACGCGCTCGTGCCTGGAGAGGTAATCGAGCCCCACGAGGGACTGACCATCCTCTATGGCGAAAACGGCACCGGCAAGACCGGATACTCCCGGATCTTCAAGGCGCTGGCGAATAGCCGAACCGCGGACACCATCCTCGGCAACATCGATGCTGACTCAGCCGAGGAACAGGCTGCGAAGCTGGACTTCAAGCTCGGTGGCGACGAGCGGAGCCTCACCTGGACAGGCGAGCGGGGGGTATCGCCGTTCACCCGAATGTCGATCTTCGACAGCCCGGCCGTGACCACTCACGTCGACGACGATCTCGACTATGTGTACACCCCGGCCTCCCTGGCGTTGTTCAAGCACGTCACGGCCGCGATTCAAGCAGTGACCGGTCAGGTCGACGCAGCCATCAGCGCGCTCGGAACCGGCAGCTCCGGCCTGCTCTCTCGCTTCCAGCGCGGATCGACGGTCTATCCACAGATCGAGACGCTCGGCGCGTCGACTGACCTTGCCTCTTTGAAGACGAAGTCCGTGCTCGGAGATGACACCGAGCAGCAGCTCGACGTACTCACCCAGGCTGTGGCTGCGTTGCGCACGAACACTGTCGGCACACAGATCGCCGCGCTGAAGAGCGAACAGCGAGTGTTGGCGCAGGCCGCTGCTGCGGCCGATGCGCTTGTCGGGTTTGATGCGTCCGCCTACAACGAGGCGTTGACCAGGCGGGCTCAGCTCGCCAGCGACTACGACACGTTCCGCACCGAACTCTTCGCCGCGGCCGATCTCCCTGCTGATCCTGATGACACCTGGAGTAGCTTCATCGAGGCTGGCGAGGCGTACCGTCAGCACCTTGTCGAGCTCGGAGCACACGACTCAGAGCGGTGCCTCTACTGTCGCCAACCGCTCCTGGATCCGGCGCGTGACCTGCTCTCCAGATACTCGACTTATCTCGAAGACAAGATCTCGGCGGACATCCGCACGACTGACGCCTTGCTGTCTGGATTAAGGAGCCAGGTCGCCGCTATCCAGGGCAACGAGCTGGTCGCGTTCGTCGACGAGTACAAGGACGAGCAGGAGAAGCCGCCGTACTTCGCCCAGGTCGAAGCAATCAGCGAGGCGCGAAATGTTCTGGCGGCTGCGGTGGCTGAGCGCACACCGGCCAGCCTGACGACCGCAACGATCGTCACGACACCGCAAGGCGACGTCAAGGCTGGACTGGAGGCCGTCGGTAACACCATCTCGACGCTGGAAGCTCAACAGCAGAACCGCGTCCAGGTACTTGGTGAGAAGCAGACCGAACTACTGGAACTGAAGGACGCCGTTGAACTCGGCAAGTCCTGGCCGATGATCGAAGCGCAGGTGAAGAACGCCAAGGAAGCGGATCAGCTGAAGACGCTCAAGCGTCCGCTGCCGTCGCTCGGGCGGGCCGTCACCGAACTGGCCAAGACCGCAAGTGACCAGTTGATCAACCAGAGCTTCGATGCGCTGTTCCTTGAAGAGTGCGACGCACTCCGAGCGCCGATCTTGAAGCTCCAGTTCGTCGGTCGCGAGGGTAAGGCGCAGCGCCGCAAGGTCATGAGCGGCAAGCACAAGCCCTCGAAGGTGCTGTCGGAGGGCGAACAGAAGGTGCTCGCCCTCGCAGACTTCCTGGCCGAGGCGCGGCTGGCCGGCATCACGGCTCCGGTCATCTTCGACGATCCGGTCTCTAGCCTCGATCATCGGCGGATCAACGAGGTCGCCCAGCGGATCGCACGGCTCGCCGGGGACAACCAGGTCATCGTGTTCACGCACGACATCTTGTTCGCCACGACACTGCTGAGCCTGTTCGAGAAGTCCAAACGGTGCGCCTACTTCCAGATCACCGACGAAGACGGCAAGGGCAAGGTCACCCGGGCGACCGGTCCACGCTGGGACACGCTGAACGGCATCAAGGGCAAGATCAACAGCACTATCCAGGCCGCCAAGCAGGAGAGCGGCGAGGCGCGTGATGCGCTCGTCCGGGTTGGATATGGATGGGTCCGCTCGTGGTGCGAGGTCTTCACCGAGACCGAACTGCTTCAAGGCGTGACCCAGCGCTACCAGCCGAACGTTGGCATGACGAAGCTGCCGAATATCAAGATTGACAAGCTCGGCGAGATCATCCCTAAGGTCACCGGGGTGTTCGAGGAGGCCTGTCGGTACATCGACGGGCACTCTCAGCCGCTCGTGACGCTCGACGTCAGTCCGACGCTCTCCGGCCTGGAGAAGCACTGGGCCGACCTTCAGGACCTGAAGAAGGTCAACGATGGAAAGTCGGCGAGCGCCGGGTAGGCGCTCGACCCTAGCGCGTCGGATCCATCATCCGACCGGCTTTGGGTCGCAGCTGGACACGCTGTGCAGCACAGCGACTGTTGGCCTACCCGGTTACGTGCGTGAGTCGGTCAAGTCCTCTCAGACGCTCGCTCGCGGAGCACATCCACGATGTCATTCCGGTAGCGCGGCTTGACGCGGTGTTGGGTACCACCCTGCATCTCCTTGATGAGCTTTGCGATCTTGGCGGCTTCGTGGAACTCACCGCCCGCCGCGAAGAAGGTGCGCAACCAGGTGTCGGCATCGAGCGGGTAGCCGGCTGCGGTGAACGCACGCAGGATCTGCACGACGGCAGCTTTGCCGTTGCCGCTTGACAGCCCGTTGTACTGCTCGTCGACCCAGCACATGGCGGCTTCAAACTGCACCGCGTCGGGTACTGCGAGCGCGGCCTGGGTGTGCAGGTTCACCGCACCAACGCCGTCGAGCCAGATGCGCACCAAGTCGCGCGGCGACCAGACGATGACGAATAGTCTTGTGACGGATCCGACCGTTACGGTCTCGCGCAGGAGGTCGCAGTCCTGCTCCTTGTATGGGTGCAGGACGATGAGTGGCCGGGTGAGCGGCTTGTCGGAGTTACGAAGCTCATCGAGATCTGACAAGTCGATGACGCGCCGCTCGTCCGCAGCATGAGCGATGTACTTGACGAACTCGCGGTCTGCACTGTTGTCCGACTGATACTTCCCCCGATCAGGCGTGGCGAAGACGTACGGAGGGCCTCCGAGCCACTCTCGGATCACGGCGCTCTGCTGGGACATCGCGGTGCCGCGTTGCCCCCAGTCTTCTCGGACCATGTAGGCAAGGTCAGTCATGGCCTAAGTCTGCAGCCATGGTCCGACAGCTCCTTTTCCCGGGGCGCCGCGCGGACGGGCGAATCAGGTAATCCGGGGAGGTCTGCTGGGTACCCCTGACTTACCCCCGCGGCGGCTTGCCACCTTCATCGCGGAGCCTGTCAAGCTTTTTGAGACACGGTCTTGCTGGGTTTAGTGAGTCGGAT
>CALANS010000103.1 GCA_937926105.1 uncultured Actinomycetes bacterium
GCCGCTGACCCGGACGTCAACCTTCCGCCGCTATGCGCCGCGGGTGCTGCCGATACTCGAGACGGCGATGACGTTCATCAGCCGCGGCCGCGTCCAGGTGGCCGGCCTGCTCGTGCCCGCCCTGGAGCTCCGGACGGTCGGTGCCCGAACGGGGCTCACGCGCCGCACGCGGCTGATGTACGTGCCGGACGGCCCGGGCCGCGCCATCGTCGCCGGCACCAACTTCGGCCGCAGCAACCACCCGGCGTGGACGGCGAATCTGCGCGCTCATCCCGACGCCACCATCGTGGTGCAGGGGCGCGAAATACCGGTCCACGCCGTGGAAATCCCTGATGCCGAGCTGGATTCGATCTGGGAACGGACCGAACGGCAGTGGCCCGGATACCGTTCATACGAGCGGGCGTCCGGACGGACTGTCCGGATGTTCCGTTTGGCCACAGCGTGGGCGCCCACAAGTGACGCGGGCCCACCGTCTGCGGGCTGAACGGCGCCGACTCCGATCTCGACGGTCACCGCCGGGTCCGCGAGAAGATTGAGATACCACTGCGGATGCCGCATCGCGCCGGAGTTCGAGGCGACCACGATCAGCCGCTGCCCGACGCGCGCGAACATCATCGGTGTGGTGCGCGCCTGCCCCGTGCGTCGCCATTCGCGCCCAGCAGCATCGTGTCGCGGGGCATCCGCATCGGCGGTCCCGAGCGAAGCTGGGCGACCGCCTTGTCATTCATCGCACGCATGTCCACAAGGTCCATTGTTCCGCTGCGGCAGTCAGTGGTCGCGCGGGTGCTGTTCCCGATCACATGCTGGCGACCGCTGGCGCCGGGTAGATGGTGACAACTACGCAATGCCGCCACCGTCGACCACGAGGGCCGAGCCGGTGACGAACGAGGCTGCGTCCGAGGCGAGCCACACCACGGCTGCGGCGATTTCGGAGGGTTTGCCCATCCGGCGCAGCGGCCGGTCGGCGGACTCAGCCAGGAAGGCGTCCTCGTTCTCGCCGAGTTGCTGCGCCTCGCTCCGCAGCATGCCAGTGTCGGTGTCACCGGGATTGACGGAGTTCACCCGGATGCCGGCGGGGCCGTGGTCGATGGCCAGCGCTCGGGTCATGTTCACGACGGCGCCCTTGGACGCGCAGTACGAGAGCGCATTGCCGCCGCCCTTGAGCCCCCACCCGGAACCGGTGTTGATGATGGAGCCGCTGCCGGCCGCCGCCATGACAGGCACCGCGAATTTGCACATCAGGAAGATGGATCGCACGTTCACGGCCATCACCCTGTCCCACTCCTCGACGGTGGTGCCGATGGCGTCGGCGCGGCGGATGATCCCCGCGTTGTTGTGCAGTATGTCGAGACCTCCGAACACGTCGACGACTTCGCGGACGATGCGTTCGCAGTCCGCGGCGCCGGACACGTCTGCGGTGATCGCGGCCGCCCGCCCACCGGCGGCTTCTATCCGCTGCGCGGTTGCGGCAGCGCCTTCTGTGGAGATGTCGACGACCGCGACGGCGGCGCCCTCGGCGGCCAGGGCAATCGCGGAGGCTGCGCCGATGCCTCCCCCTGCGCCGGTGACGATGGCGCGCTTGCCTTCGAGAACCAGTGCTGCACTCATGCCGATCTCCTGTCGTGGTGGTCAACTTGCGTCGAAAACGATTGCCCTATACGGCATATCGTCCATTGCCGTGGTCCGGTGAGAACCCGTCGGTAGCCGGACAGCTCCTCATCTAGGGCGGCGTCACCGGTATCGACGAGCAGTGGCCGACCTCCAAGTGCGATGAGTTTGGACTCCGCGGCGAGGATGACGATGTTCGCCGGACCGCAGGCCCGAATGACGCGGGGTGAGACCTGCTGGTTCCCCCGTCCGAGCACGAATCCCTGCCCGCCGATGACACTGACCACGATGCGGAGTGGGCCGCGCTCGGCCCAGTCGTACAGCTCCGGCTCGCTGACACCGGAGGCGCGAATCTCTCCGTCGCAGACGATGTCGACGCCGAGCAGGGTGGGCTCCAGCCCTAGCGCCCTGGACACGGCCGCTGTGGTTCCGCCGGGGCCCAGCGCGGTCGGGACGCCGTCGGACACGAGGTGTGCCGCGGCAGCGGCCAGCGCGGCGACCTCGCCGGCAGCGTTCGCGGCCGACGGGGCCTTGCGGGGCTGCACGACGGGTGAGACCGGGACCCGCAGCGCCGCCGTCAATCGGGGTGCTACTCGGCCTCCACGGAGCGCCGCTTCGTCCAGGTCGACCACTTCGGCCAGTGTCGTCGCGGTGGCTCGGCCAGATGCGACGCGGTCCGCGACGCACGCTGCTGCCCGCGCGTCGGTCGCAAAGCAGCCTGAATACATCTTCACCCCGCTCGGGATGCCGAGCGCCGTCACCGTCTCCCCGCAGCCCGCGGCGACGTCGGTGGCGGTGCCATCGCCGCCCGCGAAGAGCAGCAGGTCGACAGCCGTCTCGGCGAGAGCGGCCGCGCAGGAACGGGTGTCGGCCGCCGAGGTCGGCTCGCCGACCGTCAGATCGAGCACCTGGTGCGGCACACCGGCAGCGCGAGCTGTCGCCGCACCCATGTCGCCCGGAGCGACCAGCAGGAGCGCCGCCCCGGACTCGAGGTGCACGCGGATCGCCCGCAGCACCTCAACGGCCCGGTCGGCGGCGTGCGAACGCCCACCACGCAGGGCGGCGTCGTGCTGGACACCCTGGCCATCGCTGCCGGCAAGACCGGCTGCCCCGCCGATGCCGGCGATCGGATTCACGATGAGCCCGATCACGACCTCGGCCACGGTCACGGTGTCACGCCCTCGCCGAAGTACTTGCGGCGGTACGCGCGCCAGGTGACGGCCCAGCGATCAGGGTCGTCGAGGTCCTCGTCGCCGGCCTGATGCACGGTCTGGCGATGGGGTGCGGTGCGCACCGTCTCGGGGTCCTCGCGGGCCTCCCGGGCCACCTCCGCAACGATGCGGGCGTATTCGTCGAGCTCGGCGCGTGAGTAGGACTCGGTCGGCTCCAAGGTGAACGGTTCGGGGATGACGAACGGGTGGTGGCTCGTCCAGTAATGCGTGCCGAAATCGGCGATACGCCAACCGATCTGCTCCGTCGTCACACCTGTCTCGTCGGCAAGCTGCTGCCAGGTGTAGCGAACCTGCTCCACCCGGTCCGGCGTGGCGGGGTAGCCCATCGATGCACCGGGGACGGCGAGGATCCGGGCGGCGAGATAGTTGTTGTTCAGGGCGGCGACCTCGGCGACCTCCCGCAGCCCCTCTGCGCCCATCGTCATGATCCAGGTGTAGGCGCGCACGATGTTCGGGATCACCCCGTAGAACGGGGAGACCTTGCCGATGGACAGCGGCCGGTCGGCATCCAGCCGGAATGTGCCGTCGGCGTCGCGGACCACGACCGGTCCCGGCAGGAACGGCTCCAGCGCGGCGCTGACGCAGGACGCCCCTGCGGCCGGTCCGCCACAGGCATGAGGGGTGGAGAACGTCTTGTGCAGGTTGAAGTGGCTCAGGTCGAAGCCGGCCTCGCGAGCGCGGGTGATGCCCAGGATGCCGTTCGCATTGGCCTGGTCATAGCAGGCGAGACCACCGGCCGCGTGCACGATCTCGACGAATTCGCGAATGCGCGGATTGTAGATTCCGGTGTCCTCCGGGTTCGTGATGAGCAGCGCCGCCGTGCGGTCGGATACGGCGACCTTCAGCGCCTCGATGTCCGGATAGCCATTCGCGTCCGGCTGCAGAGTGATGACGGTGAAGCCGGCCGTCTTGGCGCAGGCCGCGTTCGACGGATGCGAGAACGCCGTGGTGATGATCTCGGTGCGCTGGTCGGCCTCGCCCCGAGCGGCGTGATAGCCGCGGATCATGGACACGTTCGCCCAGATCGCTGCGGAACCGGCCGCCGGTTGCACGCTCACCGCGTCCATGCCGGAGATCTCGGCGAGCATCCGCTCCAGGCGGTAGATGATCTCCAGCGTCCCCTGCGCATCGGCCACGTCCTGAGCGGGGTGCGCGTCGATGAGCCGGGCGTCGCGGATCGCGACCTCGTTGATCTTCGGCGAATACTTCATCGTGCAGGTGCCCTGGCCGACGTCGATATTGAAGTCGGCACCGAGGTTCTCCTGAGACAGGCGCACGTAGTGCCGCAGCACCTGAGGCTGTGAGAGTTCCGGTAACGCAGGCGGTGTCGCACGCGCCAGCACCGGCGGCAAGGTCACATTGGGTTCGCCGATAGCCGGGTCGGGTCCGGTGACGCCGACGCCGCGCGAGCCGGGTGTGCTCAGTTCGAAGACGATCGGCTCGTCCCAGCGCGCCTGGTGGAATCGACGCAGCGGCGGCTTCGGGGCGACAGGCAGGCGGCTCATCGAGCGCTCCCTTCGGTGGCGAGGCGGCCCGCGAGGGTGCCGGCGGAGGGGATGGAACCGGCTGTTTCCGCGAAAAGCTCTACGAGACGGTCGATATCGCTCACCGAGTGGACCTCCGTCACGCACACCAGCAGGGTCACGTCATCGATGACGATGCCCGGCTCGATGCCTGCCAACCTGCCGAGGACAACCCACTCGCGCGCGCTGCGTCCGCTGCCGGACACGTCGAGGGCGAATTCGCGGAAGTGCGGCAAGGCGGCCGACGGTACCGCAAGGCCTGGTACGTCGGCGAGGGAGCGCAACGCGTACCGGGTGTGCGCGAGGACGGTCTCGCCGACCTCGCGCATGCCTGCCGGTCCCATCAGCGACAGATAGACGGCGGCGGCGATACCCCAGAGCGCAGCGGCGGTACCCACCCACTCCTTCCCGTCCTCGCGGATCGCGAAAGATGTTCTCTCGTAGGCGACATCGCCGAAGCCGTATTCGCCGGGTACGCGGGTGGCGGCGATGCCGAACAGCCGGGACGGCAACTCCATGACGTACCGGACCTCGTCGCGCACGGCGATGAAGCCACCGTGCCCGCCGCCGAACCACTGATGCACACCGAGGGATTGGATGTCGCCGCACACGATGTCCGCACCGAGTTCGGCGGGCGGGGCGACGACCCCCAGCGAGATCGGATCCGTGTAGACGACCAGCTCCGCCCCGGCGTCATGGGCGATGGCGGCCAGGTCCGGCAGCTCGGCGTGCACCACGCCGTGGTAGTCGGGGGTCTCGACGTAGATCGCCGCGGTATCGGGTCCGACGGCGGCGCGGACAGCGTCCAGGTCGATGACGCCGTCCGCCGCGGCGGGCAGCACGTCGAGGTCGAGAGCCCGCGCGCAGTAGTCGCCGATACGGCTCCGTTTGTCCGCCCCAATGGCGCCGACGAGCAGCACTCTGCCGCGACCCGTCATGCGTCCGGCCATGCGGAGCGCCGTCGAGGCCGCTTGGAAGCCGTCGTAGACGGGCACGTTGACGACGTCCATGGTGAGCATCTCGCCCATCTGCGAGCAGTACTCGAACAGTGCCTGGAAGCGGCCGTGGTCCTCGTAGGGTTCGCCGGCGTAGGCGGTGAGGAATTCGCCGCGGTTGATGACCTCGTCCACCACGGCGGGAACGTCATGGGGGAAGGTGCCGCCGCCGAGGAAGCATAGTTTTCGCTCCGGGGACGCATTCTTCGCGAGCAGGCCGCGAACGTGCCGGAGCAGTTCGGCTTCGGACCTGGCCGGGGCGGGCAGGTCGAGGGGACGATCGAGGCGCAGGTCGGCGGGGATGGCCCGATACAGGTCCTCGGTCGATTCGAGGCCGATCGCGTCGAGCATTGCCTGCTTCACGGCGGGCACCGAGTTCGGAATGTAGGGATGGATCATCGGTTGTCCCCTCTCGTGGCCGCTGCGGCGGCGGCTCCATGGCGAACGATGGCGACGCCGCGTGGCGGCAATCGCAGCTGACCGGCGGACACTGCCCCGGTGATGAGGTCCTCGCCGACCGGTGCCGCCGCGTCGACGGCGGTGTCACCGTGGTTGAGCAGGAACAGGTATGACGTTGTCCCGTCGCTGCGCTCCACCCGCTCGATCCCGTCTGGCGCGGGCACGATGCCGCAGGCGGCCAGCACGAGATCGCAGACCGGACCGGCGTCGACAGGCAGGTAGCTCACGTACCAGGCGCTGCCGGCTCCGTGCTTCTTGCGGGTGAGGGCGGGCAGGCCGTCGAGAACGCCTCCGGTATAGGCCCCGACGACGTCGGCGTCGGCGGCGCGTAGCCATTCGGTCCAGATGGTCGCCGTATCGACGGAGCCGGCGATATCGATGGCGGCGGAGGCGTTCTCAGCAAGCGGCCACACCTCGTCGACACGGACGCCGAGGAGGTCGGCGAGCGGTCCGGGGGCGCCGCCGCAGTGGGCATGGGCGTCGCCGTTGACGACGCCGCTGAACGGCCCGACCAGGAGCGTCCCACCTGCCGCTACATAGGCATTCCAGCGGTTCGCGTCTGCTTCGCGCAGCAGGTAGCTGTTGGGAGCGACGACCAGCCGGTACTCCGCCAGGTCGTCATCGGGACGAACGAAGTCGATGGTGACGCCCGCGTGATAGAGCGCGCGATAGAACGGCTGGAGAGCGGCGCGCCAGCGCATGAGGACGGACGGCATCGACTCGTCCGCGTCGAGCGCCCACCAGTTGTCCCAGTCCAGGATAATCGCGGCGTCCGCCGTGATACGGGTGCCTGCGACCTCGTCGATGGCTGCGAGTTCGGTGCCGAGGACGGTGATCTCACGAAATATCCTGGTCTCCGTCCCTGCGGCGGGCAGCATGGTGGAGTGGTGCAGTTCGGAGCCGAATCGCGGCGCCCGCCATTGGAAGAACAGCGCGCCATCACTGCCGCGCGCAATCGCCTGGTAGCTGCCGAGCCGCATGATGCCGGGCCGCTTGGGGACATTGATCGGTCGCCAGGAGACGGCACTGGGCGCTTGTTCCAGCAACAGCCATGGCTTGCGCCGTCCCAGCGAACGCATGAGGTCGTAGTTGCGGGCGGCGTCGAGGTGCGCATGCGGATCGGCCGGGTCTGGGTAGGCGTCATCGGTGACGACGTCGAGTTCTGCGGCGAAGCGCCAGTAGTCGAGCGAGTAGAACATGCTCATGAAGTTCGTGGTCACCGGGACGTTCGGGGTGACGTCGCGGAGCACCGACGTCTCCGCGCGCAGGAGTTCGAGCAGTGCATCGGAGGAGAAGCGGCGCCAATCGAGAAGGTGGGAGGGATTGGCCGGGCCCGGCATCCGCCTCGGCGCCGGGATCTGGTCGATGGACCCGTAAACCTGTCCCCAGTGCCGTGTACCCCAGGCGTCGTTGAGGGCCCCGACGGTTCCGTAGCGTTCGGCGAGCCAGCGACGAAAATGCTCCTGGGAGACGTCACAGAAGCACTCGGTGATGTGATCGCCGTACTCGTTCGAGATGTGCCACAGCCGCACGGCCGGATGGGTGCCGTAGCGATCCGCCAGTTCGCGGACGAGAGCGACGGCATGGTCGCGGAAAATCGGCGATGACGGGCAATAGCCCTGGCGGGAGCCGAACTCGAGTCGGACGCCGTCGGCGGTCACCGGCTTGATCTCGGGGTGTCCGGCGATGAGCCACGGCGGCGGGGTAGCCGTCGCGGTCGCGAGATCGACACCGATACCGCCGGCATGCAGGGTGTCGATGACGCGATCCAGCCAGCTGAAGTCGTATCGCCCGGCTTCCGGCTCGATGATCGACCAGGCAAAGACGCCGATGGTCACGAGGTTGACGCCGGCCGCGCGCATCAGCGAGATGTCCTCGTTCCACACGTCTTCCGGCCACTGGTCAGGGTTATAGTCGCCGCCGAACGCCAGGGAGTCGGGCCACATCGCGTTCGTCATCTCCTGGGTTCGATGGGTGGTGGCGGGAAGTGCAACGCATCTGTACTCAGTATACAGTCTACATTACGCGGAACAACTGGTAATGTTGGCGAAATCTTCCGCCTCCGGTCGAGAGGACTGCCATGGCAATACTGCGGACGAACCTGCGCGACCAGGCGAAGCAGGAAATCCTGACGCGCCTGGCCGCGGGGTCGCTCCTGCCCGGAACGTCGATCAACGAGGTGCAGCTGGCCGCCGAGCTGAACATCAGCCGCACCCCGTTGCGGGAGGCGCTGATCGCACTGCAGCAGGACGGCGTCATCGTCTCCGAATCGGGCAAGGGTTTCTCCTGGGCGCCGGTGAGCCTGCAGGAATTCAAGGAGATCACCCCGATCATCGCCGCGCTCGAAGCGCTCGCGCTCACCGAGACGCCGATGGACACACTGGCGGGGGTCGCTCAGCACATGCTCGAGGTCGCCACCGCGCACAGCGCCGAATCCGAACGGCACAGCGACCTGATCACCGCCGACGACTCCTGGCACGCCCTCTTCTTGAACGTGTGCCCCAACCGTCGCCTGGTCGAACTCATCGGCAGTCAGAAGACCGCGCTGCACCGCTACGAACGCCTCGTCGTGCGCGACGATGCCATCGTCCACCGCGTCGCGAAGGAGCACCTCGCCGTCGCCGAATGCCTGCTCGCGGGGGACAAGGTGGGCGCGATAGAAGCGCTCCATCTCAACTGGATCAACAGCAGGGATCGACTCGTCGCCCAACTCGAGGAGCAGATCGACTGAGCATCCGTCACGGGGCTGGAGCACCGAGCTTCCCGTCATGGCAGGCCACCCCGCTCACTCGTGAGCCATACCGCCAGATCGACGAGGAGCGCTGCGGTCCAACCGAAGCCGGCAACGGCCCCCGATGCCGCCGCCCCGGTATCCGACCGGTAGTACTCGAAGCAACCCGGCGTGCGCGCGGCGAGTTCCAGGGTCCGTTCCGCCAGGACGCGCGCCTGCCCTGCCCGCCCGGATCGCCGCAGACCCTGCACCAGCAGCCAGTTGATGTTGACCCACACCGGGCCGCGCCACATGCGGTCGGCGTCGAACGGCGTCTCGCCGCAGGCCACGGTCGGCACAGGCCAGGGCGTCGCGAAGAGGTCGGGGTCGGCGAGGTCGGCGACGAGCGCCGCGGCAATCTCCTCGGGTAGTCGGCCGGTCAGCAGCGGCAGCAGGTCGATGGGCGTGCGCGGGGCCGACGCGCCCATGGGTGTGAGTACCCGGAACAGCCGGCGCTCCGCATCCCAGCGGGACTCGATCAGGCTGGCGGTGAGCTGTTCGGCGCGACGAACATGGTCGACAGCAGACGCCTCGTCCCCGGCGCGGCGCGCCGCAGCCGCCAGCACGTCCGCCTCCACCACCAGGTATGCCGGCAGATCGGGGGCGTAGACCGGGGCGCCGTCATCGAACAGCGGGCTGTCGTCGAAGCCCGACGAGTACGGGTGCTCGAAGCCGGGGAGTCCATCCGGGCTCGGCCGGGCGAGCCACCACTCGCGCAACCGATCGAGCTGCTCCCCGCGCTCGGCGATGAGGTCGGGGCCGCCGGCCTCGCGGACCAGGTCGGCCGCCCAGGAGGCGAGCGGCGGCTTCGTCACCGGGATCGCCCTCAACTCGGGTGACGTCACAGCTCGCCGCAGGACGCGCGCGGAGAAGTCCCGTTCCGATTCCGGCAGGTCGGCCACCGACGAGATCTGTCCGCTGTCGTGTACCACGTCCGGGATGAATCCACTCGGCTGCTGGTGGTCGAGGAAGAACCGAATCTGCTCGGCGGCGAGCTCGGGGTCGCCGTGCCGCAGCCCGACCGCGATGAAGTAGGAGTCCCACTGCCAGGCGCCAACGTAGCCGAGCTTCGAGGGCACGACGAGCTCCTGCTCGGGGGCGCGGTCGAGGCGCACGATGTTCGCCGCCAACTGCCACCAGGAGCGGTCGACCACGTCCTGCCAGCGCTCGGCTACGCGCGGCGCCTTGGCCATCCATGCACGCCACGAGTCGGCGGCGGCGCAGGCCAGCACGTCATGGTCGACCGACTGCAGGTCGCGATCCAGGCCGGGGCGGCACCAGCGGACGGTGAGATCGTTCGTCGTGGAACAGATCTGAACGCAGCCGGCTTCTTGCCGAACATCGACGCCCTTGCCGTTGACCGCCCAGCTGAGTACCTCTCCCGCCGGGCTGGGCGGATGGTGCCACCGCAGGGACGCGCCGGGGCGCATGCGCAAGCTCAGCAGCCCTCCGGCGATGACGAGGTGCGCGGCGTCGGCCCATCGCACCCCGTCGGCCGAGGCTGTCGGAACCAGCCTCGCAACGCCGTCCGCAACCGTCAGCTTCGTGATGGATCGACGGTCAGTCGGTCTCTGCTCGTACGCGACGTCACAGACGTCCAGGTAGGGCGCCCCTCCTGCGGTTTCGCGCCGGTCGATCACCACCAGGCGCGACCCGCGTTCCGTATATCCCGTGACGGCTAGGTCGAGGATGGGCCCGATCATGTGCCGCCCAGCCCCGACATCGCCATGGAATTCAGGATCCGCTTGTGCGCCACGAGGAACACCAACAGCATCGGCACGATCGAGATCGTCGACGCGGCCATCACCATGGCATAGTTGATCCCACCAAACTGGCCGACGAACTGCGAGAGCAGCAGCGGGACAGTGAAGAGGTCGGGTGAGTTGAGCACCACCAGCGGCAGGAAGAACGAGTTCCACACGCTGAGCGCCGTGATGATGCCGAGCGCCGCCAGACCGGGCTTCAGATTGGGCAGCACAACCGAGAAGAAGATCCGCCACCGGCCGGCCCCGTCGATCCGGGCAGCTTCCTCCAGTTCCACCGGCAACGTGCGAATGAATTGCCGCATCAGGAATATGGCGAACGGATTGGACAGCGCGGCCGGCACGATCAATGCCAGATGTGAGTCCACCCAGCCCAGCTTGGCCAAGACCAGGTACAGCGGCACGATCGTGACCTGCATCGGCAGCATCTGCGTGGCCAGCACCACGCCGAACAGCAGCTTCGACGCTCGGAAGTCGATGCGCGCGAACGCGTAGGCCGCCATGGTCGCGGTCAGCAGCGTACCGGCGACCACGATCGCCCCGATGTAGAGGCTGTTGACGTAGGCGCGCGGGAAGCTCACCGCCTGCAAGGCATCGACGTAGTTCTGCAGCGTGAACGGATGCGGGATCAGCGACAGCGGGTCCTGCAGGATCTGCTGCAACGTCTTCGTCGATGTGAGCAGCATCCACAAGAACGGCGCCACCATAACGAACGCGCCGGCACCCAGCGCCAGGTGCACACCCACGGGGGTGCGGGTGCGGGAGGCAGCCATCGTCGTCATACGGACCCTCAGCTCTCGTAGTGGACGAGGCGCTTCTGCAGAGCGATCTGCGCGAGCGTCACCATGACGGTCAAAATGAGCAGCACCACGGAGGCAGCGCTGGCCAAGCCGAACTCGAACTTGCGGAAGCCGACGTCATAGACGTGATAGACGATGGTGCGCGCCGAATTCTGCGGCCCGCCGTCCTTGGTCAAGATGAACACCGCGTCGAAGGTCTGGAACGAGCTGATGACGGACACCACGGTGGTGAAGAAGATGATGGGCGACAGCAGTGGGATACGGATGCGGCGCAGCATCGTCCACGGACCCGCGCCATCGATGCGCGCCGCCTCGACCACGCTGGGCGAGATCGCCTGCAGCCCGGCGAGGAAGAGCACCACGTTCAGGCCCATCGACGACCAGATGATGACGATGCACACGGCCATGAGCACCAGGTGAGGGTCGCTCAGCCACGCCGGCGGGTCGATGCCGAAAATGGCGGCGATCGACTGCGACAAGTTCCCGTCCTGACGGAAGAGTTGCTGCCAGATCAGTGATACCGCAACAGAACTCGTCAGCACCGGCGCGAAGTAGCACAGCAGATACACCGTGCGGCCACGGATCTTGTCGAGCCCCACTGCTACCACCAGGGCAAGGCCGAGCCCGACCGGCGCGGTGATGACAGCTATGAGCACGGTGTTGAGAATCGACTTGAGGAAGACCGGATCGCCGAGCACCGTTCCGAAATTCTTCAGCCCGACCCACGTCAACTCCGTCAGGCCGTCCCACTTAGCGAACGCGAGCACCACGCCGGCGGCGAACGGAATCAGCACGAACATCGTCGTACCGACCACCTGCGGCGCGACGAACAGGTACCCGCTGGATCGGTCGCGGCGTCGCCAGGCAGGCAGCCCCCGGGGCCGGGGGCTGCCGCGTCGACGTTCGGTGACAGCGTCGACCACACCAGTGACCACGAATCAGCTCCCGTCAGCGTTCGCGTCGTCGATGAGCTTCTGCACCGCCGCGACGGTGGCTGCGGTGTCGGCCGCACCGCTGTACAGGTCGGCCATGGCCGTGGTGATGTCACCGGACAGGCCCGGAACCTTCACCTCGGGGACGAAGTCCTCGAAACCCTTGTCGCGCAGGTCGAGGAACGTCTGCGCGTGCGCCGGGTAGCCGTCCAGGACGATGTCGTCCGCACCCTTGATGCTGGGCACCGCGTTGCCGCCGCCGGCGAGACGGAACTTCTGACCGGCGGCGGAAACATAGTTGGTGAGGAATTCGAAGGCCTGCTCCGGGTGCGGGGTGTTCTTGTTGATCGCGAGGTACGAGGCAGCGACACCGCTGGCCGGAATCTCGCCGGACGTCGACGGCCACGGGGCGATGTCGTACTGATCGGGGCTGCCGGACTGCTGGGCCACCGAGATCGTGTAGCGGCCCTGCACGGCGAAGCCGGCCTTGTGCGCGGCGAACAGCGAGTCGAGGTCACCGCCGGCGGGCAGGTCGTCGGCCACCAGGAACTGCTTCGACTGGAATGCCTTGGCCAGTGAATCCAGGGCGGCCACCGACTTCGCGTCATCCGGCAGCACGAACGCGCCGGAGTCGTCGTAAACGGTGCCGCCGTTGGCCACGACCCAGCTCCAGTGGGTCGCCCAATAGTTCCAGAAGATCGCGCCGGCCATGCCCTTGTCGGCGAGCTTCGCGCACATGTCGAGCAAGGTCGCCACCGTCCACTTGCCGGCGGCGGCCAGTTCGGCCGGATCGTCGGTGATGCCCGCAGCCGCCAGCGCGGTCTTGTCGTACCAGAACACGTCCGGGTTGCAGTCGTTGGGCACGGCCAGAATGGTGTCGCCGTCGCGGGCCACGCTCCACAACCCGTCGCCGAAATCATCGGGCTTGCTCTGGCTCGACGAGCCGCGCAGCAGATCGCCGAGCGGCAGCAGCACGTCCGCGTCCACGTACTTCCCGATGACATCGTCCCCGATGTAGAACACGTCCGGGGCGGTGCCGGAGGTGAGCTGCGAGAGCAGCTTCGTGTTGTAGTCGCCGTAGGACGGCACCGGCTGCAGCGTGGCCTTGATAAGCGGATGGTTCTTGTTGAAGTCGTCCGTGAACTCCGTCATGCGCTTGAGTTCGTCGGTCGCCCCCCAGGTCGACCAGGTGAGGCCGGTGACCTTGCCGGCGTCGGTCGATGCGGAGGAGGCAGACGAGGTTGCGCCCCCGTTGCCGCCGCTACACGCGGCCAGGCCGGCGCCGAGCGCCAGCGCGCCCGCTCCGGCCAGGAATCCGCGCCGTGAAATGTACTGCGTCATGGGTGACCTCCCGGTCAATCAGTGGTGGTGCGCGTCGATGGACAGGTGCGCGGCGGGTGCGGTGACATGCCGCAGCTCAGCCTTTGAGGGATCCCCCCAACAGGCCGGAGACGAACTGCTTCTGGAATGCGACGAAGACGATGAGGATCGGGATGGTGGCGAGCAGCGAGCCGAGCATCAGCCCCGAGTAGTCGACACGGGTGAGTCCGATCATGGTGTTCAGCGCGACCGGGATCGTGTACATGTCCTCGGAGCCCAACATCAGCAACGGCCACAGGAATGCGTTCCACTGGCTGATGAAGGTGTAGATGACGAGCGCAGCGAGCTGCGGGCGCGCGATCGGCAGCACGATGCGGAAGAAGATGCGCAGGTCCCGGCAACCGTCGATCCGGGCCGCCTCGATCAACTCGTCGGGGAAGCTCAAAAAGGCCTGGCGCATCAGGAAGATGCCGAAGGCGTTGGCCAGGAAGGGCAGGATCACCGCCTGATAGCTGTCGATCCAGCCGACGGAGGCCATCATCTGGAACAGCGGCACCATCAGCACCTGCATCGGGATCATCATCGTGGCCAGCACGATGCCGAGCAGCACGCCCCTGCCCCGGAACCGGTACTTGGCCAGCCCGTATCCGCACATGGCCGACAGGAGCGAACTGGCGAGCGTGTAGACGACGGCGATGCCCAACGAGTTCGCCATGACCCGACTGAAGTGCGTCGACTCCTCCAGGCGCGACAGGTTCTCCCACAGCTGCCCGCCCGGAACGAGCGGCGGCGGGGAGCGGAACAGGTCGGAGGTCTCGTGGGTGGATGCCGTCGCCATCCACAGGAACGGCACGCAGGAGATGACCGCACCGATGGCCAACAGCAGGTAGACGGGGGCAAAGCGCAGGAATGACGTCATACCCGGTTTGTCGCGTGTTTCGACGGCGGCGTGGGTCATGACTTCTCTCGCATGACCCGGAATTGCACGACGGCGAGCACCGCGATGATGACGACGACCAGCCAGGCGATGGCGGAGGCGTAGCCGAAGTCGAACTGCCTGAAGCCCACCTTGTACAGGTAGAGCACCGGGGTAAGGGTCGCATTGGCCGGGCCGCCGCCGGTCAGAATGAAGTTCTCGTCGAACAGCTGCAGCGTGCCGATGGTCGACGTGATTGACGTGAACAGGATGACGGGGCGCAGCTGCGGCACCGCGACGCTCGCGAACGTGCGCCAGCGGCCGGCGCCGTCGATGGCCGCCGACTCGTATTGCGACTGCGGAATCGCCTGCAGCCCGGCCAGCAGAATCACCATGTTGTATCCCGTCCACCGCCAGGTGAGCGATGCGATCACCGAGATCCGCGCCCACGTGTCGTTGTTGAGCCAGTCGATCGGCGTAACGCCGAATACGCTCAGGAATTGGTTCGCCAGTCCGCCGTCGGTCGTGAGGATCACGCGAAACACCACCGAGTAGGCGACCAGCGTGGTCACGGCCGGCAGGAAGTAGATGGCGCGAAAGCCGGTGCGCCACCTCAGCCACGACTGGTTCAGCACGTATGCCAGGCCCAGCGCCAGGCCGATCATCAGCGGTACCTGGACCACCAGGAACAGGAAGACGTTGGAGAGACTGGTGGCCACCAGCGGATCCTCGGCGAGCCGCCGATACTGGTCGAGGCCTGCGTATTCCGTGCGGCCGCTGACCGTGCGCGTGAGCGACTGCCACAACGACGCGACGAGCGGATAGGCGAAGAACAGCGCGAACAGGGCGGCCGCCGGACCGACGAACAGCCACCCCATGAGGTGCCGGGGGCGGCGCCGAAGGTGCGGCAGCACCTCGTCGATCGAGTATGACGTCCCTCCCGGCCTGGCGGCCACCGTGCTCGCGCCGCGCATATCAGCCCGCGATCTTCCGCCCGGTGGCGGTCGCGATCTGCTGGGCCGCGTCGTCGAGGGCAGCCTTCGGGTCCTTGCCATTGATCACCGAGGCGACCACGGAGTTGGCGACGATATCGGTGGCCTTGGCGTAGTCCTGCGTGTAGTTGATCGACGGGATTGTCGAGGTGAGATCGCCGAACAGCTCGTAGACCTTTTCGCCGCCGAAGTAGGGGTCGGCCTGGTGGAAGAACGGGTCTCTCAGGGCCGGCAGGTACGAGGGGAACAGGCCCTCGTTCTTCATCATCGAAACCTGGTTGTCCGTGTTCGCAAGCAGCCACGTCACGAAAGCCGTTGCCAACGCGGGATTCTTCGCCTGGGACGGCACCGCCAGAGTGGAGCCGCCGTTGTTGGAGGTGCCGGACTCACCGCTGTCGAAAACAGGGAGTTTCACGACGCCGAACTTGCCGGAGAGCTCCGGCATCTCGCCGGTGAGGGTACCGATCCACCACACGGCCTCGGGGTGGAAGGCGGACTTGCCCTCCTTCGTGGCGGTCACCCGGCCGTCCCAGCCCTTGACGTTGTCCAGGAGACCCTTGTCGTGGATCGTCTTGAGGAGCGTGAGGGCGCGGACGGCTGCGGGACCGGAGACGGCGATGTCGCCGTTCGCGTCGAAGATGCCAGCGCCCTGCTCCTGCAGCAGCATCAGGAACGTGCCGCCGGAGGAGACGTCAATGGACATTAAGGTGTGCCCCGTCGCCGCCTTCACCTTCTCGCCGGCCGCGACCAGGTCGTCCCAGGTGGTCAGTGTGGTGGGGTCGACACCGGCTTCCTTCAGGTAGTCGCTGCGGTAGTACAGGGCAACCGTCCCGGAGTCCCAGGGAACCGAGTAGAGGTGCCCGGCCGCGTCGGAGGAGGCGTCCCACTTGGACGGGTCGAAGTCGGCCTTCTGGTCGCCCACGGCCGGTGCCAGGTCGGTGAACCCATTCGGGAAGGCAGCGATATAGCCGGGCATGTGGTCGGTCTCGACGGTTATCACGTCCGGGAGGCCCGCATTCGCCTGCAGGCCGACGGAGATCTTGTCGTAGGCGTTGTCGTAGCCGATATCGACGACGTCGATTGTGGTGCCCGGGTGGGCCTTCTCGAACTCGGGCGCCAGTCGCTTCATCCCCTCAGCGGCGACATCCCAACTCCACACGGTGATCTCACCGGAGAGCTCGGCCGGCGCGGAGGACTCGGTGCCGGCTGCCCCCGACGCGCTGGGCTCCGAGCTGGTGGCCGCATCGGGCGAAGTCGCATTCGCGGGCGGATTGCCGCTGCTGGTGCCGCCCGTAGCGCATCCGGCGAGGGCGACGGCCGTTATCGCGCACGCGCTTGCCCATGCCGCTGTCCGGGTGCGGCTGGTGATCGACATAGTGATCCTCCATTCGTTCTGTATGCGGTATACAGTGGACTGAACGCAGAATCTTTGTCAATATGCTGGCGCAAGGTTTTTTGCTGACGTGGTGACAGGGCGATCGCGGGACCGCTGGCGGGTCGTCAATCGGCGATCCCGAGACCGTGGATGCCGCGGCTCAGGCTCGGCCGTCACCGCTGGTCGTTCCGGACCTGGGGGCGCGGGTTTGACCGTTGCTATCGGCCCCGAGGCGGTACTGGTGGTGTCTACCAACGCTCTCGACAGCGGCTATGACTCATCGTTACTTGACAATCACAGCAAAACCGTCGGCGAGTGTTGACGCGGTGACCGAGACGGTGATGTGCTCCCGCCTTGTTATCCCGTCACCTGCAGCGCCATGACGCCGCGGCGACTTCGGCGGCCCGGCGAGCGGTTACCTGCGGCACGCACTGAGGTCGTGACTCCGCCTGCCAGGTCTCCTCGCCCGGATACTCGTCGAAGCGCACCGCGGCGGCGTTCGTAAGCGGGCCGAGCCGAGTGAAGAGTGCCCGAGCCTCGTCATCGACCATGCCCTGTTCGGCCATGGCCCAGAGGTCGTAAAGATCGCGGGCCGCGTGCCGATCGTGCCATGCGGCGAGTTTCGTCGCTGCGAACGCGGGCGGCGTCAGGACCCGTAGATCTGCCGGCGGCGCGTCGCTGTAGCGTTGTGCGATCGAGGCCATCTCACTCGGCCAGGGCGGATAGCCGATGTGGTCGAGCAACTGGATTTGCACACGCAGTCCGGCGACCCGAAGGACCGACGGCTCGGCGTGCCGGGTGTGAGACAGCGGAGGGATGAAGGTCGGCGACCCGAAGGATCGACGCAATGCCCGCGTCATTGCCGACTCGATCCGCGCCGCCGTCGCCCGACGGTCTTGTGAGCGCGACGAGATCGATGTCCTCCGATAGTCGATGATGGGGCAGATGAGTCCGGCACAGGGCGGTACCGCCGAAGAACTCGATCTCCGCCGCGTCGATGGAGGCGATCGCCGCCAGGGCGTGCGAAATCAGATGGTCGCGCCGCACCTGGATGTCGGCGACGCCGAACTCCGCGCGAACCGCCTCGAGTTCGCCGGGGTCGAGGATTCCTGGAACGGAACGTGTCACGGTTCCTCCCGCAGCCGCCGAAGTGCTTCCCGCACGGCATCATTGGCGCGCCCGCTCGCCGCGATGATGCCAGCGAGGTTATCGGCACTCACCCGCGCCATCAGGTTCTCGGCACCCTCGACGGCCGCCTCGGGCTGCCCGCCCTGGTTCGGCCGCATCAGCAGGTCGAAGAGGGTCTGCGCCGGATTCGTTACCCATGCCGGGCCGAGTTCGGTCTCGTCGACAACGACGTCGAGACGGTTGATATCGCGGCCGACGAAGTAGGCGGTACCGCCGGCGACCGCCACGGGACGCCGGCTATCGTCGTCCACGGCCACCGTCGTTGCGGAGATGGCGCGGGGGATCGCACCCCAATGCCGCGCCGCCCCGAGGCCCATCAATGCGACCGCTCGAGCGCCGTGACGCGCGGCGGCGACCGCGAGCCCCGCCGCCTCCAGTCCCGGCACCCAGCTCGCGCCATCACGCCCACCGGGCGGCGCGGTGTAGATGCCGTGCGCGAGCCGGATCAGTGCGCCGCGTTCGACGAGTCCGTCCAGGATCCGCCAGACGTTGGGTGCGAGTGCCTCGACGTCCGCGAACCGAACGGTGCGCAGCGGTGCGCGTTCCACTGCCCGCAACACATCGAGATCCGCACCCACGACACCTCCCGCATCAGCACTCTAGATTGCACCAGTATACGTCTTGCGTATATCTAGACACCGTTGGAATCGAGTGAAGAGAGGGTCGCGGGCCGCTGGTGCCGGTTAGTCTGCCCAATCGTCGCGATATTCTTCGTGGTCCGCATACGCGGATGCGAGCTCGCGAACGACAGCCTCCATATAGTCGTCGGCGCTCGCATACATCGGCGACTCGTGGTCCCGGGTATGCGTCGATGATGCGGCGCTTCGCCGCGACGTCGGCGAGGACGCGCTGATAATCGACCGCGACGGTGAGGCGATCGGGATCGATCGTGAATGGCGTCGCCCACATGCACCATGATGTTTCATCCGTCGGCGAGTCGGACGCCACGAACTGGGCGGTCATCTCGTCCTCGTCGATCCGCGCTCGGAGGAAGGCGATAAGGGCGTCGATCGATTCCGCGATGCAGGCAATGGTAATGGACCGGCCCACGGGCATCATGGGCTCCAGTGGAGAGTCGATGCATGACTGGCCCAGATGGTGCGCTCGCGCCGGAAAGCGCGCGCGGCGGGGCGGAACAGGGTGGGCAAGGGGGGAGTTGAACCATCTGCCGAGGTCTTTTTATGTGTCACACAATGCTGTGACCTGCAGAAACACGTCGCTGTGATTTAGGCCAAAACGACGTGACGACCCGATTCTGTTGACGGCGTCAACACGCTCAGCGTTCCTGCGGGGGATCCGTTTTTGGAATCCGACCCCACAATCGTAGCCGAGATCGCGGCGGTTCAGCAGGCGATCAGCCGGCTGTCCGCTTCATCCATGAGGATGGCCGCAGACGGTTCGGATCGGATCTGCCGATGCAGACGTGCGTATCGCCGAGCCGCCGCGGATTTCGGTGGGGTCGCGTGGAACGGCAGTCGTGACCGGTTGCCGGCGACTGGCGATTTCTACGCGTTCAGCTGTGCCAGGTCGTCGAACTGAGCAAACGTCTTGTGCGTCGCAACGGCTCCGACCACTTCGAGTATTACGGACCCCTGTTGCCAATCTTGGCAACGCCGACTATAGTGGGCTCATGGCTGGGACGCAGAGCGCAGCGAGCCTATTGAGGACTTTGCGCCGTGAGCAAGGCACGTCACTGCGTACGGCGGCGGCGGACATAGGCGTTGCACCATCCCAGCTGTCCCGGATCGAACGTGGCGAGCGCAATCTTGGATCAGACGTGTCTGAGCGCATCGCGGCGTACTACGGGGTACCCGCGGAGGTTGTCTCGTTGGCTCACGGAGACATCCCCGCAGATGTCATTGAGATCCTGCAGCGGCATCCGGAGTTGATCACCCGGTTGCGCGATAAGTACGCAAGAGGCGCCACCGGTGTGGTGCTGTGACGGACGCCTGGGCGGCTGCGCTTGAAGGTCAAGTCCTTGGCGGGTACCGGCTCGAACGGCAAGCCGGTAACGGGGGGTTCTGCTATGTCTTCGAAGTTACCAAATTAGACAACGACGCGTCCTTCGCAATGAAATTTCTCCAGCCGGCGAAAATGAGCGACGCTTCGGCGAATTTCGAGTTCGACAACGAAGGCACGCTGCTTAAGAAACTGAACTCCTGCTCCTCGGTCATCACCATCGTTGATTCAGGTTCGGACCAACTCATGGTGACAGTCGGGGATGAGATCTTGCCGATCGATCTCAAATATCACGTTCTGGCGCTGGCATCTGGATCTCTGGACGATTTGCTGCGAACACCCGAAACGATCGATCAGCTCTCCTGGGCGGAACGGCTGAGACTGTGGCGCGGCGCGATCAAGGGCGTACACCAGATGCACCTGAAATCCATAGCGCACCGGGATCTAAAAGCCAGCAACTGCCTTCTGATGGTGGCAGGAGATCGCACCGAACTGCGGTTGACCGACTTCGGCCGGTCGAAGGACTACAGCACATCCGCGAATCTGCCGCCATCGGCCTACCTAGACGGTCGGGGCGACCGTCGGTTTGCACCCCCGGAGCACTTGCTCTTTCAGGGCGGTTTTGGCGAAATCGACTTCAAGAACGCCGATCTGTACGGCCTCGGATCGCTGCTCGTCGAGCTAATCACGGGCCAACCCATGTCGGCCCTGGCGCTTGGCCCTTGGCAGAGCGTCCGGCAGCTCGGGTTATCCGACTATAAAACGGGCGTGCGCCGCGACTTAGCCACATTGCGACCGCGATACCGCTTAGCGATGGAGAGCATTGCCGAACGCATACCGCCGGTTCTCCGTCACGATACTGTCGATCTTCTCCTCCAGTTGTGTGATCCAGTGCCGAGCTCGCGGCAACCAAAGAGAGGCGATGGCCGCAGGTCCGCGCCCGACAACGGACTTCTGTGGCTGCTTCATCGCGCGGACATTCTTCAACACCGCATTTCGATTTCACGACGCCACACCCGTTACAAGAAACTAGCGATAGAAAGGAGTGCGTAATGCTGGGAGTATTAGACGAGGCACGCTCCTCCGACACGTTCACTCCGGATACAAGCGAACCCGTCCGCCCGGGGACAGACGCGCCGTTGCTCGTCTCCTTCGCCGCCGGGAAGAGATCTCGCGAGGAGGAATACGCCAAGCGACTTCTCCATGCCGCGCGAGCCGAGCGTGACGCCGCGGAGCGGGTCGCTGCGGCCTCGCCTTCGAGCACGACCTTCGCCGCGCTAGCTCAGACGCACGCCGCGCTCGACGATCGAGCCGCGGCCTTATCGGCAGCTCGCCAAGCGTTGGCGCTGAGCCTTGTACCGCGTACGGACTCATCAGATGGCCCGGCGCTAAGTGATCCAATCGCGGCTCGCATGGCTGTCGAAATTATGCTTCGGTTCGATGCCGCAAGAGAGGCGCTCGACGCACTCAGTTCCGTGCCCTTGCCCCGGTCACTTCTGCTTACTGCCGCGAGCCTCGCGGTCGAACTTAACGACCTCGATGAGGCAATGGACCTCCTCCGAGCCACGGACGGCACGCTGATCGAATCGTTCAAGGGGTTCGTGCTGGCCGCACAGCAGCAGTACAACAAAGCTATTCCACACTTGCGCAAGGCGCTTCGCGAGTTTCCCGACGACGTCGATGCGGCGATCAACCTTGCGGTGTCCTTGTGGGGGCTCGGCGCACGACACAAAGCAGTCGCGACAGCACTTCGCGCCACCCGGACAGCCCCGGGCCGCAAGGATGCATCCTTGCTGTACCTCCACCTCTTACTCGAGACCGGCGGCGCCATAAGGGCGGCCGAGGAGATCGCGGCGCTTAGCCAACGTGACGTCGTGTCCGACGCCCGCTTCCTAGTTCTCAAGGCACGCACGTGCCTCGCAACCGCAGACAATGTGCGCGCCTTGCCGCTACTCGAGATGGCGGAAGGCCGAGCTCGAACCGAGGCCAATGAGGACCTGCGGATCGAAGTCAGCGCCAACATTGCGACGCTGAAGCTCGCGATGCAACGAAAGAGCTACGACGAGACAATCGACACGCTGACGAAGCTGCTCGATGAATACCCCGACCACGAAGCCGTAGTGATGAGCTTCGCCCGGACGGCCAGATACACGGATGAGGCACCTATCCTTCGGCGCGCCGCGAAGCGCATTGACGCTCAACTCTCGCCCGGTTCCCGCGCCTATCTGCGGCACCAAGTTGCTCGGCTTGAGGGCGACGAGGAGGCTGCCGCGTCGGCTGCACAGGACTGGTTTGACTGTGACCGCGAAGATCCCGCCGCCGCGAGGGCGGCGATGCTTGCTCTTGGCATTGACCTGGAGCGCTGGGCGGAGGCGAAGGTGATTGCTGATGAGACGCTGAGGCGTCACCAACCTGCGGACCTGGTGACCATAAACGACGTTTCGTACGTACTCGCGATGGCGGGGCACGCCGACAAGGCGATCGCATTGCTCGAACCTGTTGCTGAGAAACACTTTGTCCTCATGGCAACTCTTGGTCTGGCCTACCTCGCCAAAGGAAACATTGACAGGGGCATGCGTCAATACCGAAGAGCAGCGGAAAAGGCTGACAGGGTGAGCCGTGACGGGCTGATTCTCATGACGTGCTATCAGGCCCTGATCGTTCGCCAACTTGGTCTCGACCGATCCGAGAAGCCGGACACGATAAGGGCTCTTGCACTAGCGCCGTGCCCACTACCGGGGAACTGGGAGCGGCTCCCCGAATTCATCCGACTACGGAACCTGAGTCGCCGACTCGGCTACAGCTGGCCATTGAGCCTGTAGCACTTTAGCGGCTAGCCTGACGCTGATTTAAAAATAGCGGCCGGGCGTCGGCCGCTGCCAACTACCGGTCGCGCCGAAGCCTGGGCTCACGACGTCCCGAATATCCGGCGCTGTGGCTATTGAGATGTAGATGCGAGGGACGCTAACCGCATAGGGGACTGCTGCACGGATAGGTGACAGTGATTAGTCACGCAGCCTGAGTGGCTGGCGTGGTCATGATTGCTTCGAATTCGATTGGGGTCAAGATCGGGTACATCATTTTCCCGGCAGATTGGCCTGGGGCAGATAGGCCGCGGCACGGCGCAGGATTTCGTTCTCCTGCCCCAACAGTCGGACCCGCTTATTAGCTTCACGCAACTCGGCCGACTGGGCCGGGGCGGCGCCGGGGGCGTTCACCGTCTTCGATGCCGGCCTCCTTCATAAACGTGTACAACGTGGTGAAGTGGATCCCGAAGTCCTCGGCGGGCGAGCTCGACACCGGCCTCACGGGTCCTGGCGACACGAACGACATCGTCGCGGGACTCCTTGGGACAGGGGCTTGGTCACGGCGAACATCCTCCGGCCCAACGCTCCGATTAGGCCGCTCGGATTTCACCCATCCGTGCAGCAATCCCCCCGTTCGAGAACGAAGCCCGAACGGCATCTGCCATAGCCCTTCCTCTAACGTCTACTTCGTGAGGTTCCACGTCCTGTCAGCGTCCCAACGTCCTGGTTTTGGGCGCTCACGCGACGCGGCGTATTTGATCGAGGACCGCTGGGACGACTTCGGCTACAAGACTCTGTATCAACTGCACTACCTCGACGGGTCGGGCAGATCCCACGAGATCGGAAACGTGAAGATCGGTGGCTTGGGCTGGGGAGATGAGCCACGAAGCACCGGCCTGTCGGGCTCGTTTATGCAGGTACCAGACGAGTACTTCTCCGTTGGGCAAGACGAGGACTACTACACGGCGTTGCGGAAGTTGCCACGCGGAGTCGGTGAGGGCATTCTCCGCGCTCTGCGCGACTTTGCTTTCGACAACACGATCTTCGTCCGGGCGCGACAGGAGGACGTGACTCAAACGTCCCTGTTGCGACAGGTGTCAGCTGCCGCCGTTGTGGGTCATCTACACCGCCTCGCCCGCGGCTTGCCGCGGCTCACGGAGTATCGGTTCAGCTATGAGTTGCCCAACGCCGGCGGAGAAGCGCAGAGGCTTGAATTTGGGGTTTTCCCCGGCTCGTATCCTCCGACGAACCTGCACGTCGTGATCGGGCGTAACGGTGCTGGCAAGACTAGGGCACTCGACGGCATGGCGCGCGCCTTAGTCGAGCAGCACGCCGAACTCGATCACGTTGGCAGGTTCCTGATCGGGGGCGACGAACGCGACCCCACCGGGGATGACTTCGCGAGTGTAGTCTCGGTGAGTTTCAGTGCATTCGATCCGTTCCTGCCACTGGGCGAGGAAGCAACGAGGAAGCACGAAATCAAGTATGCGTACGTCGGACTGAAGGAGCAGGGAAATACCCTGGATACGGGACTCAAAGGTTCGCGTCGTCTCGCCAAGGACTTCACTTCGTCGCTGCGCAATTGCCTAACCGGATCACGACGCAGACGTTGGGTCTCGGCCATTCGAGCATTGGAGTCGGACCCGAACTTTCGTGACGTCAATTTACGCGAAATTGGCGCCAGTGACCCCGAGACGCTCGACGGAGACCCTGACAAAATCGTCTCGGAGGCAGGCAAGATCTTCGCAGGATTGAGCTCGGGGCACAGCATTGTGCTGCTGACGATCACTCGCCTGGTCGAGAAAGTCGAGGAACGCACACTGGTGCTTATGGACGAACCCGAGGCTCACCTCCACCCGCCCTTACTATCGGCCTTCTTGCGAGCGTTGTCGGACCTCTTGATCGACCGCAATGGCGTAGCTGTCATTGCGACACACTCTCCAGTTGTGCTCCAGGAGGTTCCGAAGACGTGCGTGTGGAAACTTGATCGCGCCGGTGACGCGGTGGCGGTATCGCGACCGGAGACTGAGACGTTCGGTGAGAACGTCGGCACGCTGACTCGGGAGGTATTCGGCCTTGAGGTCACGGAGACGGGCTTCTACCGGATGGTGCGGGAGAAGGCCGAGCAGGCGACGCGGTACAGCGAAGCTTCCGCAGAGTTCGATGACCAACTCGGCGGCGAGGCAATGGCGCTGCTGCGGGCGTACTTCGCGGTAAGGCGCGACAGGGATGGGGACAAGTGAGGCACCTGGCCCCTCCCGACGCCAAGGCAGTCGACACATACAACCTGACGCTCAGCCGCATGAAGGCGGGGGACCTCCACCGCCGCATGGTCGAAGCAACGAACCAAATCGACGACGCATCGAAGCGCTACATCGCTGCGGCTCTTGCTGGCGGGCTTGCCGCGGAGCCAACGTTCAACCTGACCGACGTTAGCGAAGAAGAGATGGCAGAGCACTACGCTGGGCGATTCGTGAAGAAGAGCAGCGCCGGCAGACCCGTCTACGACGAAATCCGGCTGCGGGCGAGGATCTGTCCGATGTGCGGCCACAGGACTGTGGCAACTCTCGACCACTTCTGGCCTAAGCGCCCCCACTCCGCGCTCGCCGTCAACCCCGCGAACCTCGTGCCTTGCTGTCACGATTGCAACGTCATCAAGAACAACTTCCAGCCCAGTTGTCGCGCCGAGGAATTGCTGCATCCCTACTTCGATGACTTGGGCGACGACTCTTGGCTCCAAGCGGAGGTCGTCGACTCCGGTGGGCACCCCGTCGTCTTGTTCTCGCCACAGCCGCCACCGGGCTGGCCAGAGGAGACGACGCGGCGAGTGGTCCATCACTTCAGGCTGTTCGACCTCGCCAATCTCTACGCGATGCAGGCTGCAACCGAACTTGTCGCCATCGCCCACGAAGTCGCAGATGTGTTTCAGAACGCCGGTAATGCGGGCGTGAGGGCGCATCTCAGTCTGCGTGCGGACTCGTACGGAAAGGCACAACCCAACAGCTGGCAGACAGCCATGTATCGAGCGCTCGCTGACTCCGTCGCCTACTGCGGGGGCTGGTTCTCCTGAAAGCAACCCCATGCTACAGAGCTGCGCAGCAGTCTTGACGTGGTTCGCCCCAACCCAGCGCCGCAAGGGAACTGGAGTTTTGACCGCACGAGCCCCCACGTCGATCGCCTTACCGCCCAGACCGGAGACGGCAAACCGACCCGATTGTCCTACTCCCATCCGGATCGGATAGCAGAGCAGTCGCTCTGGGCGCGCGGCGAACCGGCCGCGGTCCCGTAGAGCCCGTCCGGTGATGTTCACCAGGACGGGCCCGACGTGCAGACACGATCTACGGCGGTCAAAGGTGGAGCGGGGACTCGCTTCGTCCAAGATCCCACGGCGGTCGACGTGGTGGCTGGGAACGCGACACGGGACGCGCACGGACTGGCCTAGCGTTTCCGGATCCGGCACTTAGCGGGCGCTTCTCGGTAAGCCGGTGCTCCGGGCCGCCAGGGTGTTGTGAGCCGCATGCTGGCCGTCGCCCGGCGGACAAGAACAAGCGATACACGTCTGTCACCGGGCTTCGCCGGTGTGGAGTTGCGCGCCGGATGCGCCGCAGCCGGCGGACGACACTTGGCGCGCCGCTGCGTAGCCGTCGGCAACGTTAACGGCGCCGGGGAGCCACCACCTCTTGGTGTGGAGGTCTTCGCAGTCCAACGGACCGATCGGTCCGGCCCGTGGTCGGTCGGCCCCTATCTGCGGGGCGGATTGCCGCAACCGCTGGCGGGTTCGAGCTGCCGCGCAGGAATGGCACCACTAGTAGGTAGGAGGCCCGCGCGCGACGCGACTAGCGCGCCGGCCGGGCGCCATATCTGGTTACGGGTTCGTGCCGCTGTGGGGGAGGTGACTGCCGGTGGTGATGTCGATTGCGGCGATGCACGTCGGTCCCGGCGTGGATTACCTGACGCGGCACATCGCCCGCGGTGACGGGGCCGGCGAGGGCCTGTCCCTGGCCGCCTACTATGCGGCGTCCGGCTATCCGCCGGGTGTGTGGCTCGGCTCCGGCCTGGCCGGCATCGACGGTGGGCGCGGCCTTCCCGCCGGCACCCGGGTCGCGGAGCCGGAGATGGCGCGCCTGTTCGGCCGCGGGCAGGATCCCGTGTCCGGCACCCCGTTGGGCCGCCCGCCTGCCGTGCCCCGGCCGGCATTCAAGCCCGTGGTGGGTTTCGACCTGACGTTCTCGGTGCCGAAATCTGTGTCCGTGTTGTGGGGTCTGGCCGAGACCGGCCTGCGCGCCCGGATCGAGGCGGCGCATCACGAGGCGATCGCCGCCGTGCTCCAGGTGGTGGAGCGGGATGCGGCGCGCACCCGCACCGGCGCGGCCGGGGCGATCCAGGTGCCCACGCGCGGCGTGATCGCGGCGGCCTTCGATCACTACGATTCGCGGGACGGCGACCCGCAGCTGCACACCCACGTCACGATCGCGAACAAGGTGCAGGGCCCCGACGGGGTGTGGCGCACGCTGTATTCGCAGCGCCTGTTCCGTTCCGCCGTGGCGATGTCCGAGCTATATGACGGCGTGCTGGCCGACGCCATGACGCGTGAGCTGGGCCTGGACTGGCAGTGGCGGGAGCGCGGCCCCGGCCGCAATCCGGCCCGGGAGCTCGCCTCGATACCGGCCGAGCTGGTCGCCGAATTCTCGAAGCGTGCCGCCCGCATCGACCGCGCGAAGGAGCGGGCGATCGGCCGGTTCGTCGCCGAGCATGGCCGGCGGCCGACCGATGTCGAGGTGATCAAACTGCGCCAGCTGGCGACGCTTGCGACCCGCCGGGCGAAGCGGGTGCTGCCGCTTTCCGACTACACCCGGCTGTGGCGGGCGCGGGCCGCGACGATCATGCACCGCAACATGGACCTGTGGTCCGGGCAGACCGTCACCCGCAACGCCCGGCCGGCGCGGGTGCGCGCGGCCGGCGCGGTAAGTGCTCGGGACGTCGAGATCCTGGCCGCCGCGACGTTGAACGCGGTCGAGGCGAAGCGGTCCACCTGGAGCAGTTGGAACGTCGACGCGGAGGCGGCCCGGCAGGTCGCGGCGACCGGCGTCCATTTCGCCACCGCGTCCGATCTGATCGCCGTCCGCGACCGTGTCGCCCGGTCGGCTCTGGACCGCTCCGTCCTACTGAACCCGACTGTGGCGACGTGGGAGTTGGGTATGCGGATCGCGGGCGCGGAGCCGGCGGCGCACCGGGTGTTCACGTCGCTTGCGATCCTCGCCGCCGAGGACCGACTGCTGGCGGCAGCCGACGACCGCAGCGGCCCCGTCGCCGCACCGATCGCATTACCGCTGATCTCCTCGAACGCCCCACAGGCACGGCGCCTCGAACCCGCGACCATTCCTGCGGCCCAATCCGCGCTGTTCGAGATCGCCAGCCGGGCAACAACATCGGCTCCCGCAGCGACGCCGGCACCAGCGCCAACACCGGCCGATCCGGCGCAGGCGGCGGTGGCCGCGCTTGCCGCGTCCGGTCGGGTCGCCGACGTGCTGGTCGGCCCGGCCGGGGCGGGCAAGTCCACCGCCATGCGGCAGCTCCGTGAGACGTGGGAGGCGACGTTCGGCCCCGGCTCCGTCACGGGACTGGCTCCGTCCGCGGCAGCCGCCCGCGTCCTCGGCACCGAGACGGGCACGGCGGCGGAGACCACGGCGCAATGGATCGCCCAACAGGCCGGCGAAACCCGCCGCCTGAACACCCTGATCGACCTGCAACGCCACCGCGAGAAGCGTGTCGCCGCAGGCGTTGCCACCACCGACCTCGACGCGAAGATCGCCGAGGCCCGGGCCGTGTTCGACCGGTGGCGGATGAAACCCGGCCAGCTCGTCATCGTCGACGAGGCCAGCCTGGCCGACACCAA
>CALANS010000104.1 GCA_937926105.1 uncultured Actinomycetes bacterium
TGCTGGGCGTGCTGCGCGCGGACTGTCCCGGCCGCCGCATTCTCGCCCGCTATGTGGACCTTGACCTGCTGCGGCAGGCGCTGGCAGGTCGCGCCGCGGCGTAGCTGCCGTCGTTGTCTGCTGCGTCACGGCTGCCGGCGGCCCATTTCGCTCCTGACGAGGTTAAGTTAGGCTTCCCTACATGAAAGATGACGTCGCCGTCGACCACTCGCCGGATGCCTCGGCTCAGCCGGAAATGTTCGAGCCGGCGCCGGCGGAGGATCTGCCCTTCGCGGAGCGCCGTACCGAAGACGTCCCCGGACACTGGCTGCTGGCCCGGCTGGGCAAGACCGTGCTGCGCCCCGGTGGGCGGCGGCTGACCGAGGCCATGGTGGCGGCGTTGCCCGCGGCGGGCCACGACGTCGTCGAACTCGCCCCCGGCGTGGGCCATACCGCCCGGCTGCTGCTCGCCACGGGACCCTCGTCATACCAGGGAGTGGAGGAGGATCCGGCCGCCGCCAAGATCACTGGCGGCGTGGTCGGCGACCGCGGCATCGTGACCATCGGCAACGCCAAGTCCACCGGCCTGCCGGATGCCAGCGCGGATGTCGTGGTCAACGAGGCCATGCTCACCATGCAGACCGACAAGTCGAAGGCCCAGATCGTGCAGGAAGTGTCGCGGGTGCTGCGGCCCGGCGGCAGCTACGCCTTCCACGAGCTGGCGCTCACCCCGGACGGGATCGACCCGCGGATCGCCACCGATGTGCGCAAGGGATTGGCGCGCTCCATCAAGGTCAACGCCCGGCCGCTGACCATCGCCGAATGGAAGGCGCTGCTCACCGAGCACGGATTCGAGGTGGTCAGCGTCCGCACCGCGCCGATGGCCCTGCTCAAGCTGCGGCGCATCATCGACGACGAAGGGTGGCGCGGCACCGGTCGCATCGTCCGCAACTACCTGCGAGACGGCGAGGCGCGCGGCCGTGTCAACGACATGTGGCGCACGTTCCATCGGTACCGCGCGGCCATGATCGCCGTCGCCATCGTCGCCCGCAAGGCCGCACCGGCCGGCACGCCCGAGGAGCAGTAACCCGTGGGATTCTCCGACGGCCGCAAGATCACCGGCCTCTACCGCGCCGAGGTCGCCCGCCGCACCCACGTCACGCCGCACATGGTGCGGGTCACCTTCACCGGTGACGACATCCGCCGCTTGCCGGCCCGCGGCTTCGACCAGTGGTTCCGGCTGTTCCTGCCGAACCCCGGCGGCGAGACGGACTTCGGCGCGGTCCCAGACGCGTTCGGGATGGCGTCATACCTGAAATACCTCACCACAAGGTCAGGCACCCGCCCGCCGTTCCGCAACTACACCGTCCGCGAACTGCGCAGTGACGCAGGCGAGCTCGATGTCGATTTCGTGGCGCACGGCAGCAGCGGAATCGCCGGTCCGTGGGCGCAGCAGGCGGAGCCGGGCGCGCAGGTCGCCTTCATCGACCAGGGCCGCGGCTTCGACCCGATGGACACCGCGCCGGTCCTGCTCGTCGGTGACGAATCGGCGCTTCCGGCCATCGCCGGAATCCTGCGCGACCTGCCGCGCGAGACAACAGGTCTCGCGGTGATCGAGATTCCCTGTGTCGAGGACGAGCAGCCGCTCGACGCGCCGCCTGGGGTTGGGGTGCGCTACCTGGCCCGGTCCGCGCCCGATGATCGTCCGGGGGTATTGGCGCTGGAAGCGGTCACCGCGTCCGCGCCGTCGGCGCCGCACGTGCTGCACGCCTATCTTGCCGGCGAGCAGGCACTAGTGGCGGGTGCGCGCCGTCATCTGGTCGCCGCGGGCGTGTCCAAAGCCCGGATCGCGTTCACCGGCTACTGGAAGGTCGGCCGGGCCGCGTAGCGCCGGAACGTGCCGGGGTCGGCCTCGAAGTCCGCCGCGGCGATGTTCTATCACCGAGCGGTCCGCCGGATCGCCGGCGCGCGGATCACTGGTCGGGCAGTGGACTGCCATACGTGGGTCGCGCCGCAAGCCTCGCGCACGCGTGGACACGCACGCACTATACCGACGCCGGCACCAGTTCTCTCCCCTTGCGGATGCTGGTATCGGGCCCCAAGCTCGATTTCCGCCCCGCAACGCAAACTGTCTTCGAACGGTCCTATTCGACGTCGGCGGCGGCGAGCTTCTCCGCAACGAGTTTGCCGGTCCGCAGGATGTGATCCGACAGGATTCCACCGGCTCGAGCGCTATTTTTGCTCACGAGCGCGTCCAGTATTTCCCTGTCGACATCGAGCCACTGCGGAACGAACGATGTCTCGATCATCGAGAAATAGAACCGGGCACGCTTCTCCAAGGTCATTGATATAGACCGGAGGACGTCATTCCTGGCGCATTCCTGGAGCAGCTGGTGAACCGCATTCGCGGAATCCACGGCTTGTGATAATTCGCCCGATTCGAGTGCGGACTTTCCCTGTTCGATAGTATTCTGAATTTTGTAGATGTCTTCGTCTGTGCGACGCCCCGAAGCCAGCGACGCTATATGTGCGTCAATACCGGCGCGGGCCTCGAATAATTCATGCACCTCGGGAATCGATCGTCGTTTGACATAGACGCCGTACCGGGGGCGAATCTCCACCCAACCGGCCTGATGCAGCGAACTGAGGGCTTCGCGGACAGGTATACGGCTGACCCCGTATTGCTCCGCAATGTTTTCCGGATGCAGTCTCGAACCGGGCTCAAGCTCGCCGCGGATGATGGCATCCTCGAGATCCTGGTGGATCTGCACAGGAAGTGGATCGCCGGCGAGCCTTCGACGAAGCCTGGTCGGCTTCGCGTGTCGCTGATCGTTGAGACTGGTATTCATCGGTTCGGAACTCGCAATCGTGGCAGCGAACTCAGTGGTCCGTGGCTTGGCTTGCGGCACGTGATTCGCCGATCGGTCGGCAACGTGCACCTGGGGAACACAATCTATGGCGTGTCGCCTTCAAGGAAAGATATCGCGGCGCTCGCATACAGCAGAGTGCATCGGAGGATCTCGTCGGCTTCAACATACTCATCGATGCCGGCCGAGAACAGCGACTGGGGTCCGTAGCACAATGAATCCGTGCCGCGCAGACGCCATCGGCTGGCATCGCTCGCAGGCAGTCGAATCGCGTATTCGGGGGCAGCCTGTCTCCCGTGCCGCGCCGTCGCAACGTGCGCCGTGGACCACGCACGACCGAGTCTGCAGTCCGGAGACGTCCAATTCGGCTCCCATCCCTTGATTCGCTCGACCGAAATTCCGCCGACCTCGCGGCAGATATCCCGCACTTTTTCTTCGACCTCATGCAATCTCATGCCTGGTGGGATCCGGAAGTCGATTTCGGCGCTGCCTTCGGTGGCGATTTGCCCGATGAACGTGCCGGCCGCGAGCGTGCCGACGTTGGCTGTGAGGATAAATCCTGGATCGTCGTCGGCAAAGTAGTGCGCAACATCACCGGGGGGTTCCGCGCGCAGCCCGTTGAGCCGATCAATGCGCGAGATCGCCGTCGCAATCCGACTCGCTGCAGATCCGAGCGGTTCGACGGCTGACGAATGGCCTGCCGGTCCTTCTGCGCGAAGGCGTAGCCACAGGACTCCCTTCTCTCCGATCGCGAGGCGCTTGAATCCTGGACCTTCACCACACAATAGCCCGTCCCCGACGATACCGGGCATTGAATCCAGTATGTGTGCCGCGCCATTGTCCCCGAACACCACTTCATCGCTCACTGCGGTGAACGTGATTTTTCCACACCAGTCGTCGGTCCGGCGCGAAAGGAACGCGAGCGCGTAGACCATCGCGGCCGCCGCGCCTTTCATATTTCCGATTCCCAGACCGTAGAGCCGGTCCCCGTCCGGGGTCAGGTTCCGTGGCGGGAACGTCCATGCGCTGCTGTCTCCCGGCGGCATCGTGTCCATGTGCGCGTTGAGCACCAGATGGCGTCCGGGTCGCCCGCTGTCGACGTCGACGAGGACGTTCGGCATCGTCTCATCGCGGGCGACGAGACGGGGCTCGAGCCCGAGATCGTGCAACTCCGCGGCGAGGATATGCGCGACTCGCCGCGTGTCACCGGGTGGATTCACGCTGTCTGCGGCGACGAGCCGGGAGCACAGCGCGAAGATATTCTCGCGACTCTGCGCTATTTGTGTGCGAAGCAGGGCGACGATGTCGTCGAAATATGCGGCCATTACGCTACTCCTGTGGCGACGAGGCGCCGCCAGTCCGATGCCGCGTACGGTTGACCATCTTCGATGCCCGCGGCCGTCACCGCACCGAAAATCGCTTTGCCGCAGCCGAGCGGCGATAGATGATGACGACGATCTCGCAGATTCGCCGCCGCCGGGTGGCCATCCTCGATCAGCAGTTTCCCGTCCTCGCTGCGCCAACGGTGCGCGGCGATCGCGTCTCCGAGTGATCGATTCTCGAATCTCAGCCGCGAGAGCACTTGCAATAACGTTTGGACCTGTCCGTCCGCACCGGGCGTGGCCAGCGCGATCGCGTCGCCGTTTCCGCCCGTCAGGATGCTGGGTGCGAGGGTGTGCACGGGGAGCCTGCTGGGGCCCGCCGCGTTCCGGCCATCCGTGAAACCTGCGGCGCGATTATTGAGGACGATGCCGAGTTCGGGAACATAGACACCCGAGCCGAAATCGTCGAAAACGCTGATCAGGCTCGAGACGATGATCCCGTCGTCGTCGGCGACGGCGACCCCTGCCGTATGGAGATAGGAGCGAGGACCGCCACGGTTGCCTGCGGTTGCCAGGTCGATGTCGAGCGTGACGCCCAGCAGCTGCTCCCCGAGAGCCGCGTCGGAACGGTGCTCGAAGGCGGCTTCGGTGGCCTCCACCAACGCGTGCTGTAGATCGTGGTGGCCGATGGCGTCCGCATGCTCGTCGAGCCATTTCGCCGCCATCGCGAGCAGTATCCCTTGGGACGGCGATGGCTGTACGTGCAGTATGCCGCCGTTCCACGCTGTCGAGATTGGCGTGGACACGTCCGTTCGGTGTGCCGCGAGATCCTCGACCGACAGGGCGCCGCCGTGATCGTGAACAGCCCTCGCGAGGCTGGTTGCCGCGGCCCCGTCGTAGAAGGCGGTGCGTCCGTGGGTCGCGATGTCCGCGAGCAGATCCCCCAGCGCTGGCTGTATCCATCGCTCGCCCGGCTGGTGGTGGAGAAGGGCCCAGCCGGCACCGCCGTGGCGTTCGATTCTGGCTCGCTGTTCGCGGACGGCCGCGTGCAGGTCCGGGTCTATGCGGTAGCCCTCATGCGCAAGCCGAATGGCCGGGGCAAAGATCGTCTTCAGCGGCAATCGGCCGAACCGGTCGTGGCAGGTGAGCCACGCGTCCACGAGCCCGGGAACAGTCACTGACGCGCCGCCATCGGAACTCGCGACGACCGGGAGGATTGCGGAACTTCGCCCGCTTCCGCTCACCGCGACCGTGCCGTCAGTCGTCCGGATCAGGCACATCTGGTCGCCGCCGAGGCCCGCGGCTTGCGGCATGATGACGCACACCACCGCCTGGGCCGCGATCGCGGCGTCCACCGCGGAGCCGCCGTTGTGCAATGCGAAGAGGGCGGCACTCGACGCCAGCGGATGCCCCGTCGATACGGCGCCCCGCATGCCGCGCCATGGGCGAGAATACGACGACCGGTCTTCCGGCTTCGGCAGCATGCCCACTGCGTACCCCCTTATCACCTGACTCCTGCCGCAGATTCGGCAGTGCTCGGGTAGGTCGCTCCGTCGATAAAATAGCAGGTGAGCGCCACAATTTTCCCCTATTGACCGCGTACTGTATATAGTATATGTTGTGAGTCACACAGCCAGACGCACTGTGTGACGGCACCTAGCAAACACCGGCACGCGATGAAGAATCTCACACGAGGCCGATACCCTCGGCGCTCGTGTCATTCCCCGCCCAGATCGTCACCCGTTCACTCGACGCTCGACAGATCGACACGAGACAACCACACAGCAGCGCGCCGACCTCACTTGCAGCGTCGCCGGACCGGACGAGTGCGCTCGGCCGGCAACCTTCCCAGCACGACCGGTGGGCGCCCCCGCAGACGCGGCGCGCGCATCTCAGTACCAACGATCGGACTCGACCCCTATCGATCGTGAAAGTTGAGGAGAATTCATGACCACTCCGGCCCCGTCCACGCCAACCGCGACGGAGCAACTCACGATGCTCCGCCTCATGGCGCGCATCAGGCATTTCGAGCAAAAACTCGCCGAGCTGTTCAAACGAGGAGAGCTACCCGGCTTCGTCCATCTGTATCTCGGCGAGGAGGCTGTCGCCGTCGGCGCCTGTACGGCACTACGGGACGGCGACAAGATCACCTCGACACACCGGGGCCACGGCCACCTGATCGCCAAGGGCGCGACGGTGAATCGGATGATGGCGGAGCTCTTCGGCCGCGCCGACGGATATTGCCGTGGCAAAGGCGGATCGATGCATATCGTCAGCTTCGATTTGGGCATCATGGGCACCAACGGCATCGTCGGCGGCGGCATCCCCATCGGCACCGGGGCTGCGTGGGGTGACAAGTATCTGGGGCGGGACTCCGTGACTGTCGTGTTCTTCGGCGACGGCGCATCCAATCAAGGTGTCTTCTTCGAGTCCATGAACTTGGCTGCCATTTGGAAGCTCCCGGTGATCTTCGTCTGCGAGAACAACGGTTACAGCGAATGGACACCGACGGAACGGCTCACGGCGGGCAAGATCCACGAACGCGGCATGCCGATGGGAATCCCGGGTGCGCTGGTGGACGGGAATGATGTCGAAGCTGTATTCGGCGCTGTGTCGCAAGCCGCGCAGCGGGCCCGGGCCGGCGAAGGCCCCTCCCTGATCGAAGCCGTGACCTATCGCTGGCATGGGCATAACGAGGGCGAAGAAGTGTTCGCGGGCGAGTACCGCCCGCAGGAGGAACAGGATCATTGGCGATCGCGGGAGCCCGTCGCCCCCTACGCACGGACACTGATCGATCGGGGCGTGCTGACCGCCGACGAGTGGGAGACCTTGGACCGAGAAGAGTCGGACGCTGTCGATGGCGCCGTCGAATTTGCCAGGGCAAGCCCGTTCCCTGATGCAGATGAAGCCCTCATGCATGTATTCACGGAAGTATAGGAGCAACGTCGATGGCGGTCATAGCCGAAACGAAAACTGTCACTGAAACCAAGCAGCGCCAGACGTACTTCGTCAAGGCGATGCAAGAGGCGATCGCGGCGGCGATGCGCGAGGACCCCAACGTCGTCGTGCTCGGTGAGGACGTCGAACGGTCTGTCATCGGGGCCACGCGAGGGCTGCTGGACGAGTTCGGTCCCGAGCGTCTACGCAACACGCCGATTTCCGAGCAGGCGTTCGTCGGCGCGGCCATCGGGGCGGCAGCGGCCGGTATGCGCCCGGTCGTCGACATGATGATCGGCGCCTTCTTCTACGTGTCCATGGACCAGCTCGCCAGCCAGGCAGCGAAGCTCCCGTACATGTCCGGTGGGCAGATTCATCTTCCGATCACCTACTTCACCGCGACGGGGCCCAGCGGCGGCGGCGCCGCGCAGCACTCCGAGAACCTGCACCCCATGCTGATGAATGTGGCGGGCCTCAAGATAGTCATGCCCAGCACTCCCTATGACGCCAAGGGGCTCATGTATTCGGCGATCAAGGATCCGAACCCGGTCGTGTACCTCCAGGACCACGTGCTCGGCGGCACCAAGGGACCCGTTCCGCGCGAGATCTATTCGATTCCTATCGGTGTCGCGGACGTCAAGAGGCCTGGAGCGGACGTGACGGTCGTCGCGATCGGCGCCACGGTGCCAAAGGCCCTCAACTCCGCGGCTGAACTGGAAGACGACGGTATCAGCGTGGAAGTGGTCGATCCACGCACGATCGTGCCGTTGGACATCGACACGATCCTGGAATCTGTCGAGCGAACCGGCCGGCTGGTCGTCGTCGACAATGCGCGGATTACCGGTTCGGCAGCCAGTGAGATCGCCGCGTCCGTCTGTGAGCGGGGCTTCGATCTGCTGAAGACAGCTCCGGTGCGGGTCGCGTGGCCGGATACGCCCGTACCCTTCAGCGCCCCTTTGGAGCGCCGAGTCGTTGTGCAGCAAGAGGACATCACAAGCGCTGTCCGCACCGTAGTTCGGCGCTGACCCATCAACACCATGCGTGCGAATCGAGGTAAGGCATGGACGTCATTCTGCCGAAGTGGGGCATGACGATGCAGGAAGGCACCATCGTCGAGTGGCTGGTCAAGGTGGGCGACAGCGTCACCGAGGGCCAGGCCATCGCGGTGATAGAGACCGAGAAGGTCGAGGCCCAGATCGAAGCCCCTGGTGATGGTGTCATCAGTGAGCTCCTCGTGGAAGCCGGTGACGATGCCGAGGTCGGCTCCGTCATCGCGCGGTTGCGACAATGACGGCCCTGGCCGACGGTGCCGCACCGGCACCCATTCGTCGATCGAGCCGGATGCGGCGCGCGGTCATTCGCACGGTGACGGCGAGCGCGGCCATTCCGCAGTATTCGTTGAGCCTGGATGTCGATTTCGGCGCCGTGAAGCTCGTGCGAGATGCGCTGCGGGCCGAGGCGCCGGATGCCTCGGTCGCGGACGTCATCAACCTCGCGTGCATCAGGGCCCTCGAGTCGCACCCGCTGGCAAATGCGTATTTCCTCGATGACGCGGTGGTGTGCAACGAGTCCATCAACTTGTCGCTCATCGTGGAGGTCGATGACGGGATGCTGACGCCCACGGTCATGGGCGCCGAGCAACGAGCCGTCGGTGATCTCGTGTCCGAGCGCAGGAGGCTGACGGCGGCCGCGCTACGGGGTGAGCTGAGGCCGGAGGAGACGGTGAACGGCACGTTCACCGTGTCGAATCTAGGCACGTTCGGGATTCACCGGTTCAACGCAATGGTGATTCCGCCACAGGCCGCGGTTCTGGCCGTCGGTGCGCCCGTCTCGGCGGGCGCGCTGACCGTCACGCTGACGTGCGACCACCGAGTCCTCGACGGGGCCCCGGCCGCGCGGTTCCTGGCGGACGTCGGCCGGCATCTCCAGCAAGGTAGGCCGTGACATGGCGACGAGGAATGACGACTTGGTGACTCGCACGGACATCTCCCTGGACTTGGCGCAACGCCTGATCGCGGCGGTCTTCGCCGAATCCAGGCGCCGATCGGTGGAGCTTGCCGCGGCTGTGGTGGGCTGCGGCGGCGAGCTCGTCGCCGCAGCCCGGATGGACCGAGCGCAACTGGGTGCGCTGTCCATCGCGACCGATAAGGCGTACACCGCTGTCTCGTTCGGGTTCCCAACCAGTGCGTGGGCCGAGTCATCGATGCCGGGCGGCTCGGACTGGGGACTGGGCTCAACACTCGGTGGACGCGCAATCGTCTTCCCGGGAGGCCTGCCGCTGCGGAAGGACGGGATGCTCGTCGGCGGTATCGGTGTGAGCGGCGCAGCGTCGACCGTGGACGAGCTGTGCGCGAGGGCTGCGATCGTCTCTTGCGAGCTGGACGTGGCCTGATGAGAAAGATCATCGTCGCCGGCGGCGCGACCGGCATCGGCGCCGAGGTGATTCGGGCGTTGCGGGCTGGAGGGGACGACATCGTTCTTATCGACCGCAATGTCACCGACGGCGAACGGTTGGTGAGCGAGAGCGCACGGGGCAGTGGGACGTATCTCGAAGCGGACCTGGCGGACGCCGAGAGAACCATCGCCGCCACCGAGGAGGCGATCGATCTTCTCGGAGGATCGGTCGACGCGCTGTTCTTCAACGCGGGCCTCCTCATCGCGCACCCGCTCGCCGAATGGTCGGTGGATGACTGGGATCGCACGGCAGCTGTCAACCTGCGCGCCCCTTTCCTCATGGTGCAGGCGGCGCATGTCGCATTGGCCGCATCCGGGCGGGGCCGCGTCGTCATCACATCGTCGACGGCTGCGCTGCGCGGACACGCCGGCATGCCCGCCTACCACTCGACGAAAGCCGGCGTACTCGGTCTGGTGCGTTCCCTCGCCGACGAGCTGGCTGGCGAAGACATCACCGTCAACGCAATTTGCCCCGGGTGGGTCGATACGCCATTCAACGACCAGTTCTGGCATCACCAGGCTGATCCGGCACGGGCCCTCCGGGATCTGGAGCAGTCGATTCCGCTCGGTCGGCAGGCGGCCGCAAGCGAGATCGTCGGCAGCGTCCTGTTCCTCATCAGTGACGAAGCAAGTTACGTCACCGGCCAATCGCTGGTCGTCGACGGTGGATATACGGCGGTCTGAGGAGGGAACGATGGAGTACTCGATCTACTTCAATCCGCGTGTCCGCGACCGACTGTCGGATGCGCCTGCCGAAGATAGCTCGCCCATCGAGATGCACCGGCACATGGACGGCTACCACCCCACGCCGCTGCTGGACCTGCCGCGAGTCGCGCGGCGCCTCGGCATCGGTCGAGCGCTGCTCAAAGACGAGTCCTCGCGGTTCGGTCTGCCGTCCTTCAAGATCTTGGGGGCATCGTGGGCGACGGTGTTCGCCGTTCGGCGCTTCTGGATCCCGGACGACAGCGGGCCGCTGGCGCCAAGCGAGTTGGCCGAGCGCATTCCGTCGCCCGGCACAAAGACGATCGTCGCCGCCACCGATGGGAATCACGGCCGCGGGGTGGCCAGGATGGCCGGGATCCTGCGTGTCGGTTGCCGGATCTTCGTGCCCAGGGGCACGGCCAAGGCCCGGATCGATGGCATCGCCTCCGAGGGGGCCGCAGTCGAGGTCATCGACGGCAGCTATGAGGATGCTGTCCGACATGCCGCCGCGCAGGCCAATGACGATGTCCTGGTCATCAGCGACACCTCATGGCCGGGGTACGAGGATATTCCGCGGCAGGTCACGGCGGGGTACTCGACCTTGTTCGAGGAAATCGACGCCGCCCTGGAACGAGCGGGCGGGCTGAGCCCCAGTCTGGTGGCGCTCCAGGCGGGTGTGGGATCCTTCGCGGCTGCGGGGCTGCTCCGGTATCG
>CALANS010000105.1 GCA_937926105.1 uncultured Actinomycetes bacterium
GCTGCACACGCGACTACTGCCGCACGGATACGACCCGGTGAGTCTTCCCGCGACGGTTTTTGTCGTCATCATGATTCTCATCGGCGCCGTCTTCAACGGGGCTTTCTTGTCCGGTACGAACATCTCGAACGTGCTGATACAGATCACGCCCCTGCTCGTGGTGTCCTTCGGCCAGCTCATCGTCGTAGGCACCGGCGGTCTGGATCTGTCGATCGGATCCGTGGTAAGCCTCGTGGCAGTCACCACCGCGGTCGCGATGCCACACACCGGGTCGGCTCTGGCCATCATGCTGGGGATCGCAGCTGGCACGGCGGCAGGAGCCCTGAACGGGTTGATGGTGTCGTTCGGACTTGAATCATTCTTGGTGACGCTTGCGACGTTGAGCCTGTTCCAGGGGGTGGCGTTCCTGATCAGCCCGGTGCCCGGAGGAAAGGTTTCGCCCGGATTCGCGCAGGTCGCCGGGTCGTGGCACGGCGTGCCCTACGCGCTCATACTCGTCATTGCGGTGGGGGCCCTCGTCGCAGTACTACTCCGGCTCAGCAGGACCGGCGGGGATATCTTGGCCGTCGGCGGGCATATTCAGGTGGCGCGAATGCTCGGCATCAACGCGCGCCGAACGCTCATCAAGGGCTATGCGGTGGCCGACATGCTCGGTTCGCTGGGCGGACTTTTCATGGCCGCGCGCACCCGCATCGGCGACCCGACGATCGGCGCCTCCTTCACGTTGGACTCGCTCGCCGTCATCGTCATCGGCGGCGCGTCGTTGCTCGGCGGAAGAGTCAGCGTGATCGGTACCGTGTTCGGCGCTCTGGCGCTGGGGCTCATCTCCAACGTGATGAACCTGATCAGCATTCCGTCGTATTACCAGACGATCACCAAGGGCGTGATCCTCATCGGCGCGATATTGATCCCCGCCGCGCTGGTCACCCTGGCCTCCCGGTCACGTCGCAAGAAGTTAGCGGCGCACCCCCTGCCGTTGTAGCACGGCCGGTATGCGCTACGTCCATCACAACTAGCGACACTAGGAGGTCGGAACCAGTGACGAGTTCGGCATGGGTTGTCGGTTCCCGAGGCGGCATCGGCAGCGCGTGCGCGGCGGGGCTGGAGGCCGATGGCATGTCCGTGCACCGTTCGGACACACCGGACGAAGACGTCACACGGCCGGGTGTCGCCGCCGCGGTTGCTGGCAGGATGGCGCGTCACGGGTCGATCGGCGCCGCCGTCTTCGCGATCGGGATGAGCGGCCGACGCTTCGGCGACGGGCCGATCCGCTCGTGCACAGACGAAGGCTGGCACGAAGTGATGCGCGTGAATCTGACCAGCGCGTTCGCCTTTCTCAGGGCTTGCCTCAACTATTGCGCCGACGGGGCGTCCGTGGTGCTAATCGGTTCGGCCCTGGCGAGTCGGCTCGACGCCGACTTCCTGACAGCCGCCTACCGGGCGTCGAAAGCGGCCTTGGTCGCGCTTGCGGAGATGGCTGCCTTCGAAGGCGCCGCCCACCGCATTCGGGTCAACGTGGTGTCGCCTGGGCTGGTCGACACGCCGATGAGCGAACGCGCACGTGACAGCGCCGCGATTCAGTCGCGCTACCCCGCGCTCATGCCGCTCACCCAACGCCCGGCCAGCGCCGCGGATGTCGCCGCCGCGGTTCGTTGGCTCGTCTCCGATCAATCGGCGAACACCACCGGTGCCGTAGTTCCCGTCGACGGCGGCTGGAACCTCCATTAAGAAGCGAAACGGATAATTAGGCAATGCGATTGCAGTCTGTGACAACCACGCTCCTTAGCGCCAAACAGGCGCCGGAGTCCCCACTGGACCTTGTTCAAGTGACGCGGGTTGAGGCCCAGCGCTTTCCCGCGATTTGGCGGGGTGGCGTGGCCGTCGTCGGCGGCGGATCCGCGGGTTCGGCCGCTGCGCTCTCGGCCGCTCGACACAACATGCCCACCATCGTTATCGAGGAACAAGGCTTTCTGGGCGGCACCAGTGTCGCAGTGCTGGACACGATGTACGGATTCTTTGCCCCAGGGGGCGAGGGCCGGGTCGTCGGTGGAATTGCCTGGGAGATTGCGGACACGCTGCTCTCTGCGGGCGATGCGATTCTTCGGGAGAACACCTATGGCGCGGGCACCGGGGTGACCTACGAGCCGGAGGCTCTCAAGTGCCTGTGGGACGCGAAGCTCCTTGAAGCCGGCGTCCTGCCCTTGCTCCACGCGCGAGTGCGCAGCGTCATCATCGACAAGGGAACCGTGACCGGACTGATCGTCGATACCAGACGCGGCCCGTTCCGCGTAGACGCAGAGTGCGTAATCGACGCAAGCGGCGAC
>CALANS010000106.1 GCA_937926105.1 uncultured Actinomycetes bacterium
GCGCGGGTGGAGAAGAAGCTGAACAGGCTCGAGGGGGTGCAGGCCAGCGTCAACTTCGCGACGGAGCGGGCCAAGGTCAGCTACGCCGGCGAGGTGACCCCGCAGGACCTGGTGGCGACCGTGGAGGCAACCGGTTACACCGCGCAGCTACCGGCGGCGCGACGTGAAGACGAGGCAGGTGAGGGTGGGCCGGATGTCCCGGATGAAACCCGGGAGCTGCGCCAGCGTCTGATCGTCTCGGCGGTGCTGGCGCTTCCGGTGTTGGTGCTGTCGATGGTGCCGGTGTTGCAGTTCGACAACTGGCAGTGGCTGTCGCTGGCGCTGGCCTCCCCGGTAGTGGTGTGGGGCGCGTTGCCGTTCCACCGGGCCGCGTGGATCAACGCCCGACACCGGGCGGCCACCATGGACACCCTGGTGTCGGTCGGCGTCGGCGCCGCATGGCTGTGGTCGTTGTGGGCGCTGTTCCTCGGCGACGCAGGGACGGCGGGCATGCGGATGGGCTTCGACCTGTTTCCCGGCCGCGGCCAGGCCTCCAGCCACATCTACCTCGAGGTCGCCGCCGCGGTGACGGTGTTCATCCTGGCCGGCCGATACGCCGAGGCGCGGGCCAAGTCCCGTTCCGGTGCTGCGCTACGGGCTCTTTTGGATCTGGGCGCCAAGGAAGTCGCCGTGATCCGTGACGGCGCGGAGCGGCGGATACCGGTCGGCGAGCTTGCCGTCGGGGATGTGTTCGTGGTGCGGCCCGGGGAGAAGGTGGCCGCCGACGGCCAGGTCGTGGAGGGCACTTCGGCGGTGGACGCCTCGATGCTGACCGGTGAGCCGGTGCCGCTGGAGGTCAGCCCGGGCAGCGACGTGGTGGGTGCGACGGTCAACGCCGGAGGTCGGCTGTTGGTGCGCGCCACCCGGGTCGGCGCGGACACGCAGCTCGCTCAGATGGCCCGGCTGGTGCAGGACGCCCAGAACGGCAAAGCCCCGGTGCAACGGCTGGCGGACCGGGTGTCGGCGGTGTTCGTGCCGGTCGTCATCGGTCTGTCGCTGCTGACCCTGGCGGTGTGGCTGCTGGTGGGTGGCGGCGTGACGGCGGCGTTCACCGCGGCGGTGGCGGTGCTGATCATCGCCTGCCCGTGTGCGCTGGGGTTGGCGACACCGACCGCCCTGATGGTGGGCACCGGGCGGGGCGCCCAGCTGGGGATCTTGATCAAGGGGCCGCAGGTGCTGGAGTCGACCCGGGCGGTGGACACGGTGGTGCTGGACAAGACCGGCACGGTGACCACTGGGCGGATGAGCCTGGTCGGCTTGGAGGCCGCGGACGGGCAGGACCCGGAGGAGTTGCTGGCGATCGCCGGCGCGTTGGAGGACGGCTCGGAACACCCGATCGGGGCGGCGATCACTGCCGCGGCCAGGGCTGCCGACACAGACGCCGCGGCCGGCGGCGGGCTGCCGGCGGTGACGGAGTTCACCGCGCACGAGGGTCTGGGGGTTTCCGGTCTGGTCGGTGGGCGCGCGGCGGTGGCGGGCCGGCGCGGCTGGCTGGAACGCGACCGGTCGATGACGGTGCCGGCCGGGCTGGTCGAGGCGGCCGCCCGGGCGGAGTCAATGGGGCGCACCCCGGTGTGGATCGGCTGGGACGGCGCGGTGCGCGGTGTGGCGGTGGTGGCCGACACCGTAAAGGACACCTCGGCCGAGGCGGTGGCGGCGCTGCGCGGGCTGGGGTTGACGCCGGTGTTGCTGACCGGCGACAACGCCCGCGCTGCCCAGGCCGTCGCCGCCCAGGTCGGCATCACGGAGGTGATCGCCGAGGTGATGCCGGCCGACAAGGTCGCCGTGGTGCGGTCCCTGCAGGAGGGGGGCAAGGTGGTGGCCATGGTCGGTGACGGTGTCAACGACGCCGCTGCGCTGGCGCAGGCCGACCTGGGTCTGGCGATGGGCACCGGCAGTGACGTGGCGATCGAGGCCTCCGACCTGACGTTGGTCCGCGGGGATCCGCGGTCGGCGGCGGACGCGATCCGGCTGTCGCGCCGCACCCTGGCCACGATCAAGGGCAACCTTTTCTGGGCATTCGCCTACAACGTGGCCGCGGTGCCGCTGGCGGCGCTCGGGCTGCTCAACCCGCTCATCGCCGGCGCGGCGATGGCCTTCAGTTCGGTATTCGTGGTGACCAACAGCCTGCGGTTGCGGCGCTTCGCGCCACGCTGAAGCATCGACCGGGTCACCGTCGGGTCCGTGGCAGCGCAGATGACTACGCCGCTTGTCGGAGCGGGCCGGTGACGCGAGGAAGGCGGTGCAGCGGATGGACGGCTTTGCCGGCATGGTCGCCGCCATCGCGGCGGGCCTGGTGGTCGCCGGGATCGTGTGGGCCGCCCACCGGATATTCGCGGTGGGCGGCCGCGCCGACGTGCCGGCCTTCCTGTCGGGCGAAATCCCGTCGGAGCATGCGCTGTCCCGGTTTCACGTCCGCTGGTATCCGGTGACGTTGCTGTTCTTGGCGTTCGACGTGGAGATGCTGTTCATGTACCCGTGGGCGCTGGTCGTTGCCTCCATGGGCGGGGCGGCGGTGACCGAGATGTTCATCTTCCTGGCTCTGTTGATGGCCGGGGTGGTCTACGCCTGGCGGGAGGGCGCGCTGCGATGGACATGAGGCTCGCCGCCCAGGCCCGGCTGGCGCGGTGGGCGGCGCGCCGGCCGCACGTGCTGCTGATCACCGCCCCCGGCGGCACCCGCCAGCGGCTGGCCGTCGATGCCCACGTGCCTGTGTCGGGTGGCGTGCCGGCTCGCAGTCCGGCTGACGCCGACGTGCTCGCCGTGGCCGGTACCCCGTCGACGGAACTCGGTGAGGCGATCGAGCGGGTGTGGGCGCAGATTCCGGCGCCCCGGGCGCGCCTGGCTGTGCTCGACCCGGCAACGGCCGCGGCTGTCCTCCAGGCGGGAGTACGGCAGCTGACGCAGGGCCCGGCACTGGGCCCGCGGCGCGGCCGGCCGAACGGCGCCCGGCACGCACCGGGCGACGCGACAGAAGACGGCGAGCACCCGGAACATCACCCCGGGCACAGTCACACCGAGCCGGATCAGCACAGGCACGACGGCGACGCAGCCGGACACTACGACCACGCGGGACATGGTGATCACACCGCACACGCCGGGCGCCAGGACGCCGCCGGAGCGTGCGGGCATTCGGGCAGCGGCGCGGATCACGCCGGGCATGAGGATCACGCCGGGCATGAGGCTCACGCCTGGCATGAGGGTCACGGCGGGCACGGGGCAGACGGTAATCACAATGGCGACGATGGCGGGCATGGGGAGCATGCGGGCCACGCCGGACACGGCGGCATGCAGATGCCCGGCGGGCTGATGATGGCCGATCGGGCACCGGACCGGGACGGGTTGAAGCTGGACGTGCTGCACGTCCCGCTGGGCCCGGTGCTGCCGGCGTGGCCGGCCGGTCTGCTCGTGGACACCGAGATGCAGGGCGACGTGCTGCAGTCCGCCTCCGCCCGGGTCTTGACCGCCGCTGACGGGCTGGGGCCGGGCTTCTGGGCGGATCCGGAGCCGCCGCGCCGCGCCGCCGCCCACCTGGATTCCCTCGCGCGGCTGCTGGAGGTTGCAGGTTGGTCGGCGGCCGCCGCGGAGGCCCGCCGACTCCGCGACCAACTCCTGGCCAGCGGGTTCGACCCGGGCGGCGCGGCCGCGCGGAGGCGGGCATTTGCCAGCTTCGCCGCGCGGGTGCGCCGGTCCTGGGGGCTGCGTCGCTGCTTGGCCGGCGTGGGCCGGCTGGATGCCGGCGAGGTGGCCCGGCTGGGGCTGTCCGGCCCAGCGGCCCGCGCGAGCGCACGGGGTGGTGACGCGTGGGCCCGGACGCTGACCTGGCTGTCCGAGACCGCCGCCGCCCTAGACGGCGAGGTGATCGCACCCGCGGAGACCTCGCGAGGGACACCGGCCGAGGGGTCGGCCGCGCTGCTGCGGGCCGCGACCCGGCTGATGCCAGGACTGGACGTGGCCGACGCCCGCCTGGCGATGGCCAGCCTCGACCCCGATACTGACGAGCTGGGGCCGACATGACCGCCGTGCAGGTCGCCACGGGATGGTCGGCCGTCGCGGCGGCGCTGATCGTCATCGCCGCCGCTGTGGCCGCCGGGGCCCTTGATGCCGCAGTCGACCCGCGCAGCCGCACCCTGTCGCTGCCGGCCCGGCTGCTGCGGCCGGTGTGGGAGACCTCGCGGCTGCTGCTGGCCCAGCGCCGGGCCACGACCGCCGCTGATGGGCTGCTCGCGTCGGCCGGGTCGGTGCTGCCGCTGCTGATCGCACTCGCGATGGCCGCCGTCGTCCCGCTGGGCGATCGTGTGGTGGCCGCACCGACCGTCGGTCTGGTGTGGTTCAACGCGATGGACGTGGTGCTGTGGGTCGCGTGGTGGCTGGCCGGGTGGGGCCCCAACAGCGTGCACCCGCTGGTGGGCGGGTATCGGTTCCTGGCGCAGGCGTTGGCGTATGAGCTGCCGTTGATGTTCGCCCTGACCGCCCCGGCGGTCGCGGCCGGGAGCCTGTCGGTGCCTGGCATCGTCACCGCCCAGCAGCACCTGTGGTTCGTGGCGCAGATGCCGATCGCGACGGTGGTGTTCATCGGCGCGGTGGCCGCGTTCAGCCTGTGGGGGCCGTTCGCCCACCCGGCCGGAACGGACATCGCCGGCGGCGTCCTGGCCGAGCAGTCGGGGCCGGCACGGCTGCTGGCGCGCCTTGGTCAGTACGCCCTGCTGGTGGTCGGGACGGCGATGGCGGTCGCCCTGTTCTTCGGCGGCGGCGCCGGCCCTGTGCTGCCGCCGTGGGCATGGACAGTGATCAAGACCGCGGCGATCCTGGCGGCGCTGGTATGGCTGCGCCACCGGATACCGGTGTGGCGGCCGGAGAAGTTGATGCGAGCCGCATGGCTGGGGGTACTACCGGTGACCTTGCTGCAGCTGCTGGCCGTGTCGATCCTCGCGGCGGCCGGGGGGGCGGCGTGAGCGCGGCCGGGATCACGGTGTTCGCCGCGCTGGCAGTGATCGCCGTCGCGGCCGGCATCGCGGTCTTCGTGGTCGATTCGATGGCCCGGGCGACCTTCGCGCTGGCACTGTCGTTCGTGGCGGTGGGCGGGGAGTTGGTGCTGCTCACTTTGGCCTACCTGGGTGTGGTCACCATCTTGATGATGGTGATGGAGATGGCCATCATGGTGATCTTCATGGTGATGTTCATGATGAATCCGGCCGGCCTGATGCCGATGTCGATGCTGCACAACAAGCGCGGCGCGCTGGCCATCTCCGTGGGCACGTTCGCGCTGCTCGCGGCCGGCGCGCTGCTGGTGCCGTGGCCGGCCCGCCGCGGCGCCGTCCCCGCCGAGGCGCAAACCACCCGGGCGGCCGGGGAGGCGATCATGGGCGGGCAGATGCCGGTGATGGTGGGCATCTCCGCGGTGCTGTTCGCCACCATCGTGTCCGCACTCGTGCTGGCCGTCCCGCACGGCCGCTACGACCACGCCGCCCGCGATGCTCGCAGCCTTCACGACCGCGGCCTGCACGACAACGCCCGCCACGGCGGCACCCACCACGACGGCACCCTGCACGACGGGGGGGACCGGCGATGATGTTGCACCTGTTCCTGCTGCTGGCCGCCGCGCTGCTGGCGGTCGGCCTGTTCGGTGCGCTGAGCCAGCAGTCGATCGTCATGGTGATGATGGGCCTGGAGCTGATGGTGGCCGGCGTGATCGTCGCCGCCGCCGCATTCTGGTACTTCCTGGCCCCGTCGGCGCCGGACGGGCAGGTGCTGCTGCTGGTGGTCCTGTCGGCGATGACGGTGGAGATGGCGGCCGGCTTCGCCGTCGTGATCCTGCTGTTTCGCACCAGCGATGCGGACATGACCGACATGGCCGCGGAGCTGAGGGGGTGACCGGCGTGCTGTGGGCACTTGTCCTGGTCCCGGCCGCCGCGGGCGGGGCGCTGCTGACCGCTGCTTTTGGCCCCGCCCGTCTTGCCGCACGAGTGGAGCGGGCCGCCGCCGCATTCGGCGTCGCGGTGGCCGCCGGGGTGCTGGCGCTGGCCGTGGCAGCGGCCGCGACGGGCCCTGGCGTGGCGGCGCCGTTCCTGGCCGGCGAGCCGCTGGCGCTGGCCGTGGACGGGCTGTCCGCGGTGGTGGTCGTCACCGTCGCGGCGGTCGCCCTGCTGGTGCTGACCTTTTCCGCCTCATCGGTCCGTACCGGCCGGGCCCGGTTCACCGGGCTGATGCTGGTGTTCGTCGCGGCGGTGCTGGTCACCGCGACGGCCACCACGCTGCTCGGGCTGCTGATGGCCTGGGAGGTGATGGGCGCCACCAGCTACGCCCTGATCGCATTCGGCTGGCGCCGGGACCGGGCCGTCGCCTCGGGAACGACGGCGTTCGTGGTCACCCGCGCCGGCGACGTGGGCCTGTACCTGGCGGCGGGTGCCGCGCTGGCCGTCGCCGGCGCCGCTGCGCCGGGGCTGTCGCTGGCCAACCTGGCGGCGCTGCCGTCGCCGTGGCTGCACATCGCCGCCGCCGGTGTCCTGGCCGCGGCGTTCGGCAAGGCCGCGCAGTTGCCGTTCTCGTTCTGGCTGTCCCGGGCTATGGACGGTCCCAGCCCGGTCTCGGCGTTGCTGCACTCGGCGGCGATGGTCGCCATGGGCGGCTACCTGCTGCTGCGGGCCCACCCCCTGTTGGTCGCGGCCGGGTGGGCCGCGCCCGCCGCGGCGTGGGGCGGCGCTGTGACCGCGCTGGTCTTGGGCGCGGTCGCGCTGGCCCAAACGGACCTCAAGCAGCTGCTGGCCGCGTCCACCAGCGCCCAGCTCGGCTTCGTGGTCCTCGCCGCCGGCATCGCCGGCCCCGGCGCGGTGGGGGCCGGGCTGGCCCAGCTGGTCGGGCACGCGGCCACCAAGGCGCTGCTGTTCCTGGCGGCCGGGGCGTGGCTGACCGCGTTGGGCACCAAGACGATCCCAGCCCTGCGCGGTGCCGGCCGGGCCTACCCGTGGGTGGGTGTTCCGTTCACCGTCGGCGCTCTCGCGTTGGCGGGGATCCCGCCGCTGGCGCTGTGGGCCACCAAGGACTCGGTGTTGGCCGCCGCCAGGGAGAAGTCTCTTGGCCTGTATGTGGTCGGGTTGGCCGCCGCTGTGCTGGCCGCCGGATACTCCGGCAAGGCTCTCGCGCTGATCTGGCGCCGCCGACTTGCCCACCCTGCTGGCCGAGACACCGGTGCTGACACCGGTTATGACACCGAGGAGCAGGGCACCAGGGTGGTGCCATGGCTGTCGCGGATCCCGCTGATTCCGCTCGCCATCGGCGCAGGCGTGCTGGGGGTGCTGGTACTTCCGGCCGCGTCTCGCGCGCTCGGTGTGGATCCCCCGGCGGCGGTGCCGGATGTGGGGGAGTTGGCAGTATCGGCTGTGCTGGCGCTGGCGGTGACCGCAGCGGCGCTGGCTTGGCCCCGCCGGTTGCTGGCCCCGGGCTGGGCGGCGTCGTGGCTGCACCTGGAGCGCGCCGCGCACGCCGGGATCGTCCGCCCCACATTGGGTCTGGCCCGGGTGCTGGCCCGCGCCGATGACGCCCTGGAGGTCGGGGTGTTCGGCATGGGTCGGGCCGCGCGCCGGGCCGCCGCCGCGGCCGCCGCCGTGGACCGGGTGGGCGTGACCGGCGCGGTTCGCGCCGTGGCCGCCGGGGTGCGACGGGCCGGCGATGCTGCCAGGTTGCCGCAGACCGGGCAGCTGCACCACTACTACGCCCAGGCCGTGGTCGGCCTGGCGGTGGCGGTACTGATCGTCTGGTTGGCGGTGTGACTCCGATGATGCCTGTGTTGATCTTCCTGCCGGCCGCGGTGGCGGCGTTGCTGCTGGCTGCGCGGGTGCCCGACCGGGCCGCCCTGTGGGCGTGGCTCGGTACATCGCTTGCCACCGTGGGGATCTCGGTTGGGCTGTGGGCCGCCTACCTGACCGGCGCCCGAAAGGGCGCGGATGGGTTTGCCTTCGAGGTGAAGGTGCCGTGGATCCCAGGTGTGGGATCCAGCTTTCACGTCGGGGTGGACGGGTTGAGTTTGCCGCTGCTGGCACTGACGGCGGTGGTCTTCACGGCCTGCGCGGGGTACTCGCTGCGCCAGGGGCAGCGGCCGCGCTCGTATGCGGCGCTGTTCCTGGCG
>CALANS010000107.1 GCA_937926105.1 uncultured Actinomycetes bacterium
GATGCGCGACCTCGGCCGGCCCCGCGGGGACATGTGGGAGGTCGCGGTCTGGGAGGATGCCTTGGCGGCCGACGAGCGTGAGATTTATTTGACGTGGCAAGTTCACAACGAGGCCATCGCGGTGCCCGAGACGATAGACTGCATTCGGGCTCTGACCGGCCTGGAGGCGGATGGCGCGCGCTCGATCGAGAAGACCAACGCCGCGCTGGGCATCACCAAGTCGTTCCTTCCGACGACCACGCGCCCGATCGCCCACGTGGTCGGAGCCAGCGTGGGACATCCGGCGATTGCGGCCGTGCGGGCCACACACACGGAGTTCCAGAGAATCGGCTTCACCGGCGCGGAGGAGCCGGCCGAACCGGGGCCGGCCCCGGAGCAACAGGGAGGGTAGCCTCCAGAAACGAGTACGGCTGGCCCGTCAGCGCGCTTATTGGGTCAGCCGTGGACCGGGCTGAGGATCGTTCAAGGAGTGGACACATGCGAGAAGTAGTGTTCGAAGCCAGTGGCCTGGTGAGGGGCAGTTCCGGGCCAGCGCTGGAGACCTACTTACGGCGACATCGGGGCATCGACCACGCTGAGGCCAGCTACATGAGTGAGACGGTCACCGTTGGCTACGACGTGACAGCAATCTCTGAGGCAGAAATCCGCTACCTGATCCAGGACTTCGGCTGCCACTGCGCGGGTGAGGTGCTGCCGCAGCACCTCTGCGAGCGGGCGTCGGACGTCGCCGTCCAGCACCATCCACTCGCCCCATCGGACACGAAGGCTGACGTGCACACGACTCACCAAGAACCGGAGGCCATGCAGGTACGGGAGGTGTCTGCGGTTGACAACGTCGGGCACGCGATGCCGGCGACAGCCGCTCCGGTGCCGGATGAGACGACGAAGATGGCCCATGAGATGGGTCATGGTAGTGGAATGACCATGGACACGATGGTGCGCGACCTGCGCAACCGCTTCTTGGGCACTTTCCTGCTGGCGATCCCGGTCGTTCTCTACTCGCCGCTGGCCACGGAGGTCTTCGGCATCACGCTCGCGCTGCCGTCCTGGCTGCCGGTCAACATTCTCCTTTTCGTCCTCACCACGCCTGCGGTGCTCTGGGGCGGAGAGATCTTCTTCGTCGGCGCCTACCGTGCTCTGAAGCACCGTGTCCTAGACATGTCGGTGCTGGTAGCACTCTCGGTCGGCTCCGGCTACCTGTTTAGCGTCGCCGCGACGTTCCTATTCAAGGGCGAGGTGTTCTACGAGGCCTCGGTGGTGCTGCTGACCTTCGTCCTCTTTGGACACTGGATGGAGATGCGCGCCCGAGCGGGTGCCTCCAGCGCGATCCGCGCCCTCCTGGACCTCGCGCCGCCCAAGGCGATCGTCATCCGCGACGGCCAGCAGATCGAGATTTCCACGTCGGAGGTGCAGGTGGATGATGTAGTGCTTATCCGGCCAGGCGACAAATTACCGGTCGATGGCGTGGTACTTGAAGGGGCGTCGAGCGTCGACGAGAGCATGATCACGGGTGAGAGCGTCCCAGTGGATAAGCGGCCAGGTGACACGGTGATTGGTGCCGCGGTCAACAAGACCGGGACGTTCCGCTATAGGGCGACCAAGGTCGGTGCGGACACCGCCCTGGCGCAAATCGTCAAGCTGGTCCAGGTGGCGCAGAACTCCAAGGCGCCAGCCCAGCGGTTGGCCGACGTCGCAGCCCAATGGCTCGTGGCCGCTGCCGCGGTGTTTGGCCTGGCGACCTTCCTCGGCTGGTACTTTATCGGTGCGGAGTCGTTCGTCTTCGCACTGACATTGGCGATCACCGTGGTCATCATTGCCTGCCCGGACGCCCTCGGCCTGGCCACCCCGACGGCGGTCATGGTCGGGACCGGTCTCGGTGCGCTCAACGGCGTTCTCTTCAAGAACGCGACGGCACTGGAACAGGCGAGCAAGCTGCAGGCAGTGATCTTCGACAAGACCGGCACGCTCACAGTCGGCCAGCCACGCGTCGTCGAGGTCGCCGCAGCCGGCAATCCGGTCCCGGAAACCGAGCTGATCCGGCTGGTAGCCTCGGCCGAGCAATCAAGCGAGCACCCGCTCGCGCAAGCTGTGATTGAATACGCGCGGGAACGCAGACTGGAACTAACCGATCCGAGCGCGTTTGAGGCGATCCCCGGCCACGGCTTGCGGGCCACCGTGAATGACCGGACCGTACTCGTTGGCAACCGGAAGCTCATGGGAGACAACAGCATTGCCCTGAACGGTCTCGGCGAGCGGGCTGCCAGCCTCGAGGGCGCAGGCCGCACAGTGATCTACGCCGCGGTCGACGGCCAGTCGGCCGGCATCCTTGCCATCGCCGATGCTATCCGACCTACCTCACGCAAGGTGGTCGAGGCGCTGACCCAGCTTGGAGTCCAGGTGGCGATGCTCACCGGTGACAACCGGGCAACCGCCGAACGCATTGCCGGCGAGTTGGGGATCTCCACCGTCTTCGCCGAGGTGCTGCCGGGACAGAAAGCCGATACGGTCAAGGCGCTGCAGCAGCAGGGCAACCTCGTAGGCATGGTCGGCGACGGGATCAATGACGCGCCGGCCCTCGCCCAGGCGGACGTCGGCGTCGCCATTGGCGCCGGTACCGACGTCGCGATGGAGACGGCCGATGTCGTCCTGATGAAGAGCGACCCGTTCGATGTCGTCGGCGCGATCGCTCTTAGTCGAGCCACCGTTGGCAAGATGAAGCAGAACCTGTTCTGGGCGGTCGGCTACAACACGGTCGCTTTCCCGATCGCTGCCGGGGCCTTCTATCCTACCTTCGGGCTCCTGCTGCGGCCGGAGATCGCCGCGGTGACGATGGCCGGCAGTTCCCTGCTGGTGGCGACGAATGCGCTGTTGCTCAAGCGGGCTCGCCTGCCGGGCATCAGGCGGGATGAGGCTAGCGCGGGGCCCACGGAGAACACGCCGCCGGTGCCCGCAGGGCACCCGGGTCATTGACGATGGTGCCGCTGTATAGGCCCATACTGGCGTCTAAAGAGCGCCAACTCAACGCGACTCCCGTAACCGCAGCCTCTGCGTCAGGTGAGATCGGTCACCCCGCAGGCTCGTCAGATGTCGACGCACCGCCCCCCAACATGCCCCCCAGGTTCGCCGAGCCACGGCTCAAACGTTGCACCTCCCCGAAAGCCCGCATTGCGATTGCCTTCGGCCTCAGCGCGATCTACGCCACCTGCTTCGTCGCGATCAAGGCCGGAATACCCTACGCACCGCCGCTCCGATTCGGTGCGCTGCGATTGCTGATCGCCGGTGTCGCCTTGCTTGGTCTGGTTTGGGCGCGCCGCGAACCCATGCTGCCACCACGCCGAGTCTTGCCCTGGTTGGTGACACTGGCCCTATCGGGTGGCACGGCCACCTACGCCGCGATGTTTCTCAGTCCTAAGTTTACTGACGCTGGGATCGCCTCCGTGTTGGGAAACCTTCAGCCGCTCGTCGCCGTAGCGCTCGGAGGAGCGTTCCTGGGTGAGCGGATCACTCGAAGCAAATTGGCGGCGCTCACGCTCGGACTAGCCGGCGTGGTGGCGATCGCATATCCAGCGCTCACCAGTCCGAAGTCCATCGCTGTGTGGGGTGCGATGCTCGCTCTCGTC
>CALANS010000108.1 GCA_937926105.1 uncultured Actinomycetes bacterium
GCCGCGCTGGGCACGCCCCCGCACCGTGCCGCGCTGGGCACGCCCCCGCACCGTGCCGCGCTCAGCACACCCCCGGATCACCGCCGTCCGACCCGGCCGGCGCCGGCAGCATTCCCAGCAGGTGGGAGCCTTGCCGCCTCAGTGAGATCGCCCCCGCGCGTGCCTCTAGCGTGGAACGCGCGCGACAGCGCGGCCGGGCCAAGGGAGCGACGTCATGGCGGGCGAGGGACAGACGGTGACGCTGCGCTCCATCGCAGCCGCAGCCTTCCTGCCACCCGCGCTGTTCTCGATCAGCGCCGGGGCGATCACCCCGGTGGTGCCGCTGACGGCCACCGCCCTGGGCGCCTCGCCGGCGATGGCGGCGGTGGTGGTCGCGCTGCTCGGTCTGGGCCAGCTGCTCGCCGACGCACCCGCCGGGGCACTCACCGCGCGGTTCGGCGAGCGACCGGTCATGGTCGGCGCGGGGGTGCTGTGCGCGGTGGCCCTGGCGGGCGCGACAGTGGCGCCGTCGCTGCTGCTGTTCGCCACGGCGATCTTCGTGGTCGGCATGGGGACGGCGGTGTGGATGCTGGCCCGGCTGACCTTCGTGGCCGACCTGGTGCCGTTCGCGTTGCGGGCCCGCGCGATGTCGACCCTCGGTGGCGTGCAACGGATCGGGCTGTTTCTCGGGCCGTTCCTGGGCGCGGCGGCCGTGCACTTTTTCGGCACCGCGGCTGCCTACGGAGTCGGCCTGGTGGCGACCATGGTGGCGACGGGGGTGCTGATGGCGGTGACGGAGCCGCCGGCGACCGCCCAGATCGCGTCGGCCGCGGCACCCGTGACCTACCGGGCGATGCTGCGTTCGGAGCGGGGCACCTTCGCGACCCTGGGCCTGGCCGTGCTGCTGGTCAGCGTGGTGCGGGCGTCGCGGCAGGTGGTGCTGCCGCTGTGGGGAGAGCATCTCACGCTGGCACCGGCCCTCATCTCGCTGATCTATGGCCTGTCCGGCGCGGTGGACATGCTGCTGTTCTATCCGGCCGGCCGCCTGATGGATCTGCGGGGCAGGGGCGTGGTGGCGGTGATATCCATGCTGGGGCTGGCGGTTTCGCACCTGCTGCTGCCACTGACCGGTTCGCCGGCGACATTGACCTTGATCGCCATGCTGATGGGACTGGGCAATGGGATGGGGTCCGGACTGATCATGACGATCGGCGCCGACCTGGCCCCGCCCGGCCAGCGCCCGGTGTTCTTCGGCATCTGGCGGGTGATCTCCGATACCGGCACCGGTAGCGGCCCGTTCCTGCTGGCCGGCATGACCGCGGTGGCGTCACTGGGCGCCGGGGTGCTGACCATGGGCGGCGTCGGGGTCCTGGCCGCCGCCGCCATGGGCTACTGGATTCCCCGGCGGGCGACGCCCCGCGACCGGCCGGGCAGTACCGCCGCCCGACCGTCACACTGATGGTCATGAGTCGATCATCCGGCGGCGCCAGTGCACAGGCGGTGACGGCGCTGCGGCGCATCGCCTACCTGCTGGAGGCAGACCTCGCCCCGACCTACCGGGTGACGGCGTTCCGGCGTGCGGCAGATGTTGTCGCTGGGCTCGATCCAGGCGAACTGGATCGGCGGGTCGGCACCGGGACACTGACCGCGCTGAAAGGCATCGGCGACACCACCGCGGCCGTCATCGCCCAGGCCGCCAGCGGCGAGGTGCCGGAGTATCTGGCCCGATTGCAGGCACAGGCGCCGGAGCGCCCGGTGGCCGGTGCCGACCTGGTGGCGGCGCAGCGCGGCGATCTGCACGCACACACCGCGTGGTCCGACGGCGGCAGCCCCATCGAGGATATGGCTGTGGCCGCAACGGAACTGGGCCACGAATACCTGGCGATCACCGATCACTCGCCACGCTTGACGGTAGCCAACGGGCTGACCGCCCAGCGGTTGCGCGACCAGCTTTCCGTGATCGAGTCGCTCAATGCCACCGGAGCGGGGGCGCACCTGCTGACCGGCATCGAGTGCGACATCCTGGCCGACGGCACCCTGGACCAGTCCCCGGAGCTGCTGGCGCAGCTGGACGTCGTGGTCGCCTCGGTGCATTCGGACCTGCGGGCCGACTCGCGCACCATGACCCGGCGCATGCTCGCCGCGATCGCCCACCCTGCGACGGCCATCCTGGGGCACTGCACCGGGCGGCGGCTGATCGGCCCCCGAGGCAATCGACCGCCCAGCACATTCGATGCCGCGGCGGTGTTCGCTGCCTGCGCCGAGCACGGTGTGGCGGTCGAGATCAACAGCCGCCCCGAGCGTCTGGACCCGCCGAAGGCGCTGCTGGCACAGGCGATGCAGGCCGGCTGCCTGTTTGCGATCAACACCGACGCGCACGCCCCGGGGCAGCTGGACTGGCAGTACCGAGGCTGCGCCCGCGCCGCCGAGTGCGGTGTGCCGGTCGATCGCATCGTCACCGCGTGGCCGCTCGACCGGCTGCTGGCCTGGCTGAACCGCAGCTGACCGCTCAGACGCGCGCCGCGACCTGGGTGCCGGCCGCGATCCGGGCGGTCGCCGCGACATTCGCCCGGCGCAGCGAGCCCAGCAGCGCGAACGCCACCACCGCCGCGCCGACCGCACACCCGGAGGTGATCCAGTACGCGGTCGAGGCATCGTGCGCATCCACGATGATCCCGGCCAGCGGCGATGCCACCGCCAGCCCGACGGCCAGCCCGGCACTGGGCCAGGACATCGACTCGGTCAACCGAGACATCGGCACGATCCGCTCGATCAGGCTCATCCCTGAGATCAGCACGGGCGCCACCGCGATCCCGGCTACCAGGGCACCGAGCCCCAGCAGCCACACGCTGCCCAGCATCGGAAGTGGCAGTGTCACCACCGCCATCACCGCCAACATGAACAGGAATTGCCGCAGCAGGGATGCCCGCAGGTTCAGCGCGCCGAACACCAGCCCGCCCCCCAGAGAGCCCACCGAGTAGATCGCCAGCAGCAGCCCGGCAACTCCGGGGTGGCCGTGCTGCTGCGAGAACGCCACCGTCGTGACCTCCCAGGCGCCGAAGATGCCGCCGATCAACACGTACACCATCGAGACCGCCGCCACCCCGGGCAACGCGATCGCCGGCCGCTGACGACGCTGCCGGGCGTGCGATGTGGTCGGCGGCTCGGTGCCCCGCTGGGCCAGGAACAGCACGGTCCCGACCGCCAGCAGCACCGTCGCCGCGACCAGCGAGGCGCTCGGGAACAACGACAGCGCCAGCACGGTCGCCAGCGGCGGCCCGCCGATGAAGATCACCTCATCCAGCAGGGACTCCCAGGCGAACGCGGTGCGCAGCGATCCGGTGCCGGTCAGCATCGTGGACCAGCGGGCGCGCACCAGCGGCCCGATATTGGGTTGCGATGCGCCGGTGACGAACGCCACCAGGTACAGCATCCAGTCGGGGGTGTGGCTCATCGCCAGTACGATCAGCGCGACCATGGACGGCAGGTGCACGGCGAGCTGCACCCGCACCACCCGGCGCTGGCCCAGGCTGTCGATCAGTCGGGACACCTGGGGGCTGATGATCGCCATGGATAGCGCGTAGATCGCCGACACCGCACCGGCAATCGCGTAGGAGCCGCGCTCGTGCTGCAGCAACAACACCGCGCCCAGCCCGATCATGGACATCTGGATGCGGCCGACGAACCCGGCGGCGGAGAACCGCGCCGCGCCCGGCACCCGAAGGACCGACACGTACTTGCCGAACATGATTGCCCGTACTCCTGTTGGGCCGCGCTGGTGGCCGGATGACCAGTCCTCACGGCGCCACTGCTATACCGTCCGGCCGGTACAGTGTACGTCGTGGCGGCCGGTACTCGCGAGCGAATTCTGGCCGCGGTGCGCGACCTGCTCGCCGCCCGCGGCCCCGGTGGGGTGACCCTGGAGGCGGTCGCCGACCGGGCCGGAGTGTCCAAGGGCGGCCTGCTGTATCACTTCCCGTCCAAGACGGCGCTGTACCTGGGGCTGCTGGAACAGGTGCGGGACACCGTCGCCGCGGAGATGAGCCGCCGGGCGGCAGCCGGGGATGCCGCCCGGGCGTTCCTGGAGTACGCACAACCGGAGACCGGCCCGGACGCAGCGGACGAGGGTGGCTTCTTCACCTCGCTGATGGCGGCGGTACGCACCGGGGAGGACGCCGACCCGCAGGCGCTGGCGGTGCTGGCCGAGTCGTTCTCCGCGTGGGAGCAGCCGCTGCGCGACGCGGTGGCCGATCCGGTGCAGGCGGAGATCATCCGGCTGGTGGGCAACGGGCTGTACCTGTCGGCGATCGCCGGACTGCCGCAGCCGGATCCGGCGTTGCTGGCGGCGGTGTTCGACCGGTTGCTGGCCCCGGTGGACGAACCGGTGGACGCGCCAGTCAGCAGCTGAATCCGGCGGAGAACGCCGCCGACCCGCCGCCGGACTCCCGCCGCAGGTGAGGCGCGTTCAGCGTGCCGGCCAGCGGGTCGGTGGAGGTGACGGTCACCGTGGCCCCCGTCTCTTGGAACCAGGCGTTGCGCTCGTCCACCCCGGGCAGCGTCGCCTCGGCGGTGATCGAGCTCGGGTCGAAGAAGGCCCGAGCCGTGCTGGCGGCCTGGGCCAGCGCCGAGCGATGCGGGTCGTACTCGATCACGCCCGCCGGATTGTCCGCGTCGAGCCGGTGTGTGCCGGAACTGTCGGGGACGGTCGCCATGGCCATCAACGCGGCGGTCGAGGTGGCGTAGGACACCATGATGGAGTGCGCGGGCGGCCCGTCGGCCTGCGCCACGCACACGACGGTGACGGCGTGCGCGGGGCCGGTCGCGGAGATGGTGCCGGTCAGGGTCAGCGGCTGCTGGGTTTCGGTGACGATCCTTCCGGTGCACAGCCCGGTCGATTCGGTGAGCGAGAGCAGGGCGCTGCGGTCGCCGCGGTTCAGCACGTCCAGGTTGACCGTGCCGCCGTCATGCGGTGCCAGCACCGGAGTCAGGGCCCACTGCCCGGACCGGATCACATCCAGCGCGAACTCGCAGCCGCCTTGCGCGGCCAGCTCGATCGTAGCCCCCTGCACCCGGGCGCCCAGGTTGGCAAGGCCGTAGGCGCCGGGCAGGATCTCGGCGACGGCGGCGTCAACGGCGCCGGTGGGATGGGTGGCGACGGCGCCCAGCGGATCGGCGGCCGGCGGGACGGTGACGGTGGTGGCGGTGCCGCCGACCGTCGCGGTGACGATGCTCGGACCTGCTGGCGCATCGGGATTCTCGGTCTGTGGCACGGTCCCGGTCGCGGCGCCGGTCGTCGGGGCCGAGCCCGGGGAACCAGCGGCGGCGGAGCCTGCGGCCTCCGCCGGATGAGGTCCGCTCGCGGCCACCCCGTCACCGCCGTTGCCGTGCGTGCAGCCGGCCAGCAGCGCACCGGCCACCGCCAGCACGAGGGCGAACTCCGTTGCGGTGCGCCGGATCCGCCGTGACCCGAGGCGACTAGTTGGTGCGTTCATGGCTGTGCTCACTCGCTGTCGAACCGATCGTCCCAATACGAGGCACCCGGGCAGCGGGCATCCCGCATCACCCCGACCACCTGGTACTCGGCGCCCTGGAACAGCCCGCCCGCGCTGGTCCCCGCCACGTCGCGCAGGTCCGTACCGCCGAAGATGTAGGAACCGTCGCCCACCACGGCGCGGTTGCCGAGGCGATCCCAGGTGTCGTTCAGGCTCTGCGGATGCTCCTGGGCGGCGACCGCATCCGGGTCCAGATCGATCACCATGGCCAGCTTCTCGCCGAACGGGATCCGCTGCTCGGAAGCGTTCTCGTCGTTCAACGTGAAGCTCATCGGGAATGTCACCGAACCGGAGGTATGGCTGGTGTCGGCGCCGACCAGATTGCCGGCCATCACCAGGATCGCCTCGGCGGCGCCGGTCAGCGTTACCGACCCCTTCCAGGGGCCTGCCGGTCCTTGGCAGGAGTACAGGTCGGCGTCCATCCGCACGCTGGCGAAACCGGGGATCTGCATGTCGGTCTGCGCCTGGATCACGTAGGGACTGTTCGCGTGGAAGCTCACCGGGTAGCGCATTCGCTTGCTGGGCAGGCCGACCTTCTGCAGCCACGCGATCGCGATGTCCCAGGCCTTGTCCAGCGCCGCGTCCTCGGGATGCGTCATCCCCAGCAGATCGGTGAGCTTAAACGGGAAGTCGTCCTTGTCCAACGAGGCGACGACGATCTCGCTGACCGTCTGCTCGGGTATCGACTCCCCCGGTTTCGGCGGATGCGTCTCGGTGCGGGGGTACATCCACAGCGTGGACACGCCGTCGTGCGTCGGCTCGCCGTGCAGCAGCTTGTCGCTGTCGTCAGTCTTGGTCTGCAGCACCGGCAGGCTGCCGAAGACCTCCCACCGGACCCGGAAGTCGTTCAACGGTCCGTCGGGTGGCACGTCGATGCCGGCCAGGCCCCAGCACGCCAACCACTTCGCGGCCAGCGGCCCGTTGAATGCGGCGTTGGCCACGAACAGCACGTCCTTGGAGGGGTCGCCGCTCTCATGCCGGAAGTGCGTGGCGGGCGGCGAGGCGACCAGGTCGATGGTCGCGCCGAGCAACAGCATGGTGGTGGAGATGACGTCGGTGCCCCGGTCGTAGGCCTTGAAATCGTCGTCGAGGGCCTTGCCCCTGGCCTTGCCATTCTTCGTCATTTCCACGCCGGCCTTGATGTCCTCCCGCAGGATCTTCTTGGTCACCCCCTTGCCGGTGTCGGGTGACTCCTGCAGGCTCTGGCAGGGGGTGCCGGCCGCCTGGGACCGGCGCAGCCCGGGCGCGGTGGACGGGACGGCGGCGGCCGGTCCCGGGGCGGCGACGGCCTTTTCGACCACCTCGCCGGAGGCGTGCGCGACGAACAGCAGGAACTGCAGCGGGTCCAACCCGGACAGTCGGCCCGGGGCGGCCAGCAGCGAGAGCTGTTGCGCGGTCAGCAAACCCGGGTCCTTGGCCAAGGTGGACAGGGTGGCGGCATCGGGCAGCGCGGAAGGCACCAGGAGCTGTCCACGGGCCCGGGCCAGCGCTCGCACAGCGGCTCCGGCGACGACGGATTCGGCGGGCGCACTCGCGTCCTTGCCCCACGCGGCGAGGGTTCCGACGAGGGTGTCGCTCGGCAGTGGAGTGGTCGTGACGCCGAGGTAGGTCAGAGTGTCGGCAAGCTGCGCCGGGGAGAACTCGGTGCCGTCGCGGACGGACCGGGTCAGGGTGGGCAGCAGCTCGACGTCGATCGGATCGCTGATGATGGTCAGCTCGTCCGGCAGCGCCACCACCGGCCCGGCGGCACTGACCAGCGGCAGGCCGGCGCGGCGCAGCAGCTCCCCGGTGGCGGCCACCGCGGCGGCATCGTCAGCGCCGAAAATGGTGCCCACCAACGATTCAGCGGCGTCGACCGGGTCAGCGGGCAGGCCGCGTGCGGCGGCCGCCAGCGATGCGGCGGTGGGGATCAGCGGGTCCAGTGGGCTGGCCGCCGGCGCTGCGGCGGGGTTGGAAGCGGCTGCGGGCACGGCGGTGACGGTGCCGCCGGGGCGGGCCAGTGGCCGGGCGCTGGCGCCCGACACGGGACCGGCGAGTTCCAGGCCCGCGACCAGCACCACGGCGAGCGCCAGGGTGAGCGGTCGGCGACGAAGACGCATGGGTGACTCCTGCGGTGCGGCGCATCCAACGGGGCCGCCCGATCCGACGGCGACCATCACGATAGGCCGTCAAGCGCTCGCCGAAATCAGGAATCTGCGCCACGCAGTCTCCGGCTCGGCGAGAGCCGGCCTCCGCGCGCTATCGGTGCCCCGCCACCTGGTCGCACACCTCCGCGGCCAGGTCCTGCGGGATCTCACCCACCGGAACCGATACCGCTCCCCACCAACGCATCACCTGCACGTGCATCGCCGGCGGCGACGGCGCCGAATACATACCCGCACGCGGCAGGCCGGCGAATGCCGAGCAGTCGGTCACGCGGTAGTGCACCACGATGGTGACCGTCTGGCCGCTGGGCACCGTCACTGGCAGATCGTCGACGCCCACCACGGGCAGCGCTGCCGACGGGCTTGTCACCCCCGCCACCGACACGCTCGCCCACCCGGCGTTGTGAACCGAGATGCTCTGGCTCACGGCGAGATCCACTGCCGAGGCACTGGCCGACCAGGACGCGTCGGCTCGCAACCGGGGCCACACCACACCGGAGATGCCGGCCAGGAGCCACCCGGCCAGCAGCGCCACCACCACCGAGGCCGCGACGGCGGCGGCGCGCCTCGTCCTGCGAGAAGGATGCCCGGTGCCGGGATCCAGCTGCGCCCACACCTCATCGCTCACGCCGATGGGTGCCGCCATGCGACGAATGTAACATGTGCTTGATACATTAGGCCACATGTGGGGAGCAGCCGCCGTCACCGTCGCCGCCGTGCTCGTCACCCTGCTGTGCGCGCGCTACTTCCGGGTGGGGATCTGGCAGCCCGTCGCCCGCCGGCGACTCGAGCGGTTCGCCCGCCGACAATCGCTGGCGGTGACAGTGGCCGGCGGCCAGCTGCTGATCGACTACCTGGCCACCAGACGACGCTGGCGCGGGGGCGGTTTGCTGCTCAGCGCGGTGGGATCGGTGGCCCTTCCGGTGCTCGTTCAGGTGCTCGGTCCGCCGGGTCTGATCCGCGGGAATGGCTTCACCGTCAGCTTTATCGCGCTGTTTGCGGGCTGGTTCGCCGGCGCCGTCGTCGCCGAGTGGCGCATCAACGTGGTCGTCTGCGGGTCACACCGGAGCGCCTCGCTGCGACCGCGCCGGCTGGCGGAGTACCTGCCTCGCGGCGCATGGGTGCTGCCTGCGGCGATGTGGCTGCTGCTCGGCCTGGCCGACCTCGGTGGGGTGGCCTTCCTGGCGGCGGTGCACCCGGGCGGACTGGCGCCGCTGATCCTGTGGACCGTTGCCGACATCGCAGTGGCCGCCGTGCTTCTCACGGCCGGCCGGCGGGTGCTGGTTCGATCGCAGCGCATCGCGAGCGCGGATGTCGTGCAGGCCGACGACGCCATCCGCAGCCGCTCGCTGCACGTGCTGGCCGGATCCGCGCTGACCGTCGGCGGGTACCTGCTCACCGCGACGGTGTACGCCCTGGCGCCCTCGTCGACCGTGCTCGCCGACGGCGTCGCCGGAGTACTCGGGGTGGTGTGCGGGTTGGTGCTGCCGCTCTTCGGGTATCTCACGGCGACGACGATCAGCGGCCCGGTCCGGCGGCGGGGGCCGGAGCCGGCGTGATGAGCCGAGACCGGCCGGCCCCGCGCGACGACTCCGCTTCGGGCCCGCCGGCTGAGGGCACCGCGGGTGAGTTGATCATCGATGTGGATACCACCTCGCCGGTGCCGCCGTACGAGCAGATCCGTGCCCAGCTCGCTGGGCTGATCGAGTCCGGCGCCGTACCCGCGGGGACCAGGCTGCCGCCGATCCGGCAGCTCGCCGCCGATCTCGACCTGGCACCGGGGACGGTCGCACGGGCCTATCGCGAGCTGGACGCCGCCGGTCTGGTCACCGGACGGGCCCGCACCGGGACGACGGTGACGGCGCGTCCGAAACCCACCGCGGCGCAGGTGCAGCAGCGGCTCGACCGGGCCGCCGACGCCTATGCCTCCACGGCCCGCGCCCTGGGGTTGACGCAGGAGCAGGCCATCGCCGCGCTGACCCGCCGGGCCGCGTGCCTGCCGACATCATGACGCGAGAATGCCGGCGGCTCACGCGTTGTCGGCGCCCTGGTCACCCCATCCCGGCTGGCTCCGGATCAGTGTTCGGTGGGCGGAGAGGCGGTCCACAACGCACTGACCGGCATCGCCCGCATCCGTTCGCCGAAGGGTAGCGTGTCGCGGCCCGTGTAGAGCACGATGCCCGCCAGCAAGTCGCCGCCGAGCCGGCCGGCAAGGTGCCGCAACCCAGCGAAGTCCTCGCCACGCACGGTGGCCGAAGCCTTGACCTCGATGGCCACGACCTGACCGCGCCGATTCTCCAGCACCAGGTCGACCTCCATACCGTCTCTGGTGCGGTAGTGGTAGAGCTCGGCGCGTTCGTCGCACCAGGTCAACTGGCGTGCGATCTCCATGGCGACAAAACCTTCTAACAACGGACCGAGCGGTCCATCCAGCCGTTTCAACGTCCGTTCGTCGGCATCGAGCAGGTTGGCGGCAACACCGGAGTCAACCATGGCAACCTTTCCGGCACGAACGGCACGTGCACTGACGTTCCGCGACCATGCCGGGATTCGCTTGATCAGAAAGACCTCTTCCAGCAAGCTGAGATAGCGCTTCACGGTGACTTGCGGCAACCCCAGATGCGATGCCAACGTGCCGGGCATCAGCAGTTGTCCTGAGCGGCTCGCGACAAGCCGCACCAGAGTGCGCATCTCCGAGCTGCGCTCTATCTCGCTCAGGCGCATGACGTCTCGATTGATCAGATCGGCGACGTAGGAGTCCAGGAAACGCTCGCGCCGCCGCTCCGACCTGGCCACCGCGTCGGGGAATCCTCCGCGCACTACCCTCGCGATGTAGCCGTCACGATCATCGGTGCCTACCGGCCGGAGGTCAGGTCCTCGCGCGAACAGCGCATCGATGAATCCGTCCGGTCGCCCGTCGATCTCGCCCTGTGACAACGGCCAGAGTTCGACGGTCTCCATGCGCCCCGGCAGCGCATCGGGGAGCCGACGCAGGCCGAGGACTCGCGCCGACCCTGTCAACAGGAACCGGCCCGGCCGGGGGTCGGCGTCGACGGTCTCCTTGATGGCGAGCAAGAGCTCCGGCACCCGCTGGATCTCGTCGATGACCATGGGCCGGTCGGCGCGTACGAATTCCGTCGGATCGTGACGTGCCGCATCGCGAACGGCAACGCGGTCCAAGGTCTGCCAGTCGGCACCGATGGCGGAGCCGATGGTCGCGACCATCGTGCTCTTGCCTGCCTGCCGGGCGCCATTGACGAGCACGACCCGGGTATCGGACAGTGCCTCATGGACGACGGCCGTAGCGTGACGCTGAACGATTCGGCCCATGGGAGAGGGGGGAATTGCGACCACGTGACCTCCTTCGGCGGCGGAAGAGCCACCAGGCGCACCGACCGGATATGTCAGTCCAGCCGCTATCGTGGCATCAGCCTAGCCGCTTGATCTATATCAGTCTAGCCGCTGTTAGCACGTCAGTTTAGCCGCTGCACATGTGTCAGCGCGGTCGCACGCTGCGTGTCACGGCGGGGTGATGGCGATGTCCGCGCGATCCCGGGTGCGATCATCACGAAAGTGCAGCTGCTCGTCCCGCTGCCAACGAGCCAGGAACGGCCGCATGGCCTCCCCGTCGCGCTCGACTGCTCGTTCCAGGCGCCGGGCCGAGTCGGGCACCTCCACCCAGATCAGCGCCGAGAGCCGATCGGCGACGGCGCGGCGCCCCGACGACACACCCTCCAGCACCAGCACGTCCACCGCCGGCACGTGCACCGAGCCACCGGGCCGCGGGTGTCCTAAGACCCATTGCACCACCGGCAGTTCCGCCGCGATCCCGGCGGCCAGCGGCGCCAGCAGGTGCTGCTCCAGCAGCGGCCACCAGTCCAGCGGATGCTCCCAGGTGGCCAGCAGGTCGGTGGACACCACCGTGACCTTTGAACGGTCACCCGCTATGGCCTTGACCCGCCCTGCGGAGCACGTGCGCAGCGTCGATGACGAGTCCGACCGATCCCTCTCGTCCGGCGCCGAGGAGTCCCCGTCTCGCAGTCGCCCCGGTCGGATCACGTCACCGCCCAGCACGGCGGAGACAGCCGCGGCCAGCGGCGCCGCCAGGCTGGTCTTACCCGAGCCGCTGGGCCCGTCCACCGCCACCAACCGGGTGCCTCCCAGCCGGGCCGGGCGGGCGACCGCCAGCCTGGCTGCGGCGGCGATCCCTGCCTCGAGATCCAGAGGTGACGAAAATCCGGTGTCAAGCGTCGATCCCGGGTCACCCGGTGAACCCGATGCGGCCGGCGGCGGTACACCGGCCCGACCCGGCGGCTCGGCGCCCGGGCGGTGCACCGTCACGCGTCGACGGTGCGCCGACCGGACAGCGCCCGGCCGAGGGTGACCTCGTCGGCGTACTCCAGATCACCACCCACCGGCAGCCCGCTGGCCAATCGAGTCACCGACAGGTCGGGGAAGCTGGCCAGCAGCCGGATCAGGTAGGTGGCGGTCGCCTCGCCCTCCAGGTTCGGGTCGGTGGCCAGGATGACCTCGCGCACCCCCGGCTGGGCGATGCGTTGCAGCAGCGGCGCGATGCGCAGCTGGTCCGGGCCGATGCCGTCGATCGGCGAGATCGCCCCGCCCAACACGTGGTAGGTGCCGCGGAACTCCCGGGTGCGCTCCACCGCAGCAACATCCTTGGGCTCCTCCACCACGCAGATCACCGCCGCCTCCCGTCGTGGGTCGGCACAGATCCGGCACAGCTCGCCCTCGCTGACGTTGCCGCAGCGCTCGCAGAACCGCACCTCCTCGGCAACCCGCAGTAGCGCGGCGCGCAGCCGCTCGATGTCCGCCCGATCGGTGGACAGCAGGTGAAAGGCGATGCGCTGCGCCGACTTCGGCCCGATGCCCGGCAACCGGCCGAACTCGTCGATCACATCCTGGACGGGACCCTCATACACCGTCGACGTCAGCGCTCCACCGGCGACGAGGCCGTTCCGCGACCGCCATCGTCACCGCCATCGTCGTCGTCCTCGTCTTCGCCGTCGTCCTCGTCTTCGCCGTCGTCCTCGTCTTCGCC
>CALANS010000109.1 GCA_937926105.1 uncultured Actinomycetes bacterium
TGGGCACGCCCCCGCACCGTGCCGCGCTGGGCACGCCCCCGCACCGTGCCGCGCTCAGCACACCCCCGGATCACCGCCGTCCGACCCGGCCGGCGCCGGCAGCATTCCCAGCAGGTGGGAGCCTTGCCGCCTCAGTGAGATCGCCCCCGCGCGTGCCTCTAGCGTGGAACGCGCGCGACAGCGCGGCCGGGCCAAGGGAGCGACGTCATGGCGGGCGAGGGACAGACGGTGACGCTGCGCTCCATCGCAGCCGCAGCCTTCCTGCCACCCGCGCTGTTCTCGATCAGCGCCGGGGCGATCACCCCGGTGGTGCCGCTGACGGCCACCGCCCTGGGCGCCTCGCCGGCGATGGCGGCGGTGGTGGTCGCGCTGCTCGGTCTGGGCCAGCTGCTCGCCGACGCACCCGCCGGGGCACTCACCGCGCGGTTCGGCGAGCGACCGGTCATGGTCGGCGCGGGGGTGCTGTGCGCGGTGGCCCTGGCGGGCGCGACAGTGGCGCCGTCGCTGCTGCTGTTCGCCACGGCGATCTTCGTGGTCGGCATGGGGACGGCGGTGTGGATGCTGGCCCGGCTGACCTTCGTGGCCGACCTGGTGCCGTTCGCGTTGCGGGCCCGCGCGATGTCGACCCTCGGTGGCGTGCAACGGATCGGGCTGTTTCTCGGGCCGTTCCTGGGCGCGGCGGCCGTGCACTTTTTCGGCACCGCGGCTGCCTACGGAGTCGGCCTGGTGGCGACCATGGTGGCGACGGGGGTGCTGATGGCGGTGACGGAGCCGCCGGCGACCGCCCAGATCGCGTCGGCCGCGGCACCCGTGACCTACCGGGCGATGCTGCGTTCGGAGCGGGGCACCTTCGCGACCCTGGGCCTGGCCGTGCTGCTGGTCAGCGTGGTGCGGGCGTCGCGGCAGGTGGTGCTGCCGCTGTGGGGAGAGCATCTCACGCTGGCACCGGCCCTCATCTCGCTGATCTATGGCCTGTCCGGCGCGGTGGACATGCTGCTGTTCTATCCGGCCGGCCGCCTGATGGATCTGCGGGGCAGGGGCGTGGTGGCGGTGATATCCATGCTGGGGCTGGCGGTTTCGCACCTGCTGCTGCCACTGACCGGTTCGCCGGCGACATTGACCTTGATCGCCATGCTGATGGGACTGGGCAATGGGATGGGGTCCGGACTGATCATGACGATCGGCGCCGACCTGGCCCCGCCCGGCCAGCGCCCGGTGTTCTTCGGCATCTGGCGGGTGATCTCCGATACCGGCACCGGTAGCGGCCCGTTCCTGCTGGCCGGCATGACCGCGGTGGCGTCACTGGGCGCCGGGGTGCTGACCATGGGCGGCGTCGGGGTCCTGGCCGCCGCCGCCATGGGCTACTGGATTCCCCGGCGGGCGACGCCCCGCGACCGGCCGGGCAGTACCGCCGCCCGACCGTCACACTGATGGTCATGAGTCGATCATCCGGCGGCGCCAGTGCACAGGCGGTGACGGCGCTGCGGCGCATCGCCTACCTGCTGGAGGCAGACCTCGCCCCGACCTACCGGGTGACGGCGTTCCGGCGTGCGGCAGATGTTGTCGCTGGGCTCGATCCAGGCGAACTGGATCGGCGGGTCGGCACCGGGACACTGACCGCGCTGAAAGGCATCGGCGACACCACCGCGGCCGTCATCGCCCAGGCCGCCAGCGGCGAGGTGCCGGAGTATCTGGCCCGATTGCAGGCACAGGCGCCGGAGCGCCCGGTGGCCGGTGCCGACCTGGTGGCGGCGCAGCGCGGCGATCTGCACGCACACACCGCGTGGTCCGACGGCGGCAGCCCCATCGAGGATATGGCTGTGGCCGCAACGGAACTGGGCCACGAATACCTGGCGATCACCGATCACTCGCCACGCTTGACGGTAGCCAACGGGCTGACCGCCCAGCGGTTGCGCGACCAGCTTTCCGTGATCGAGTCGCTCAATGCCACCGGAGCGGGGGCGCACCTGCTGACCGGCATCGAGTGCGACATCCTGGCCGACGGCACCCTGGACCAGTCCCCGGAGCTGCTGGCGCAGCTGGACGTCGTGGTCGCCTCGGTGCATTCGGACCTGCGGGCCGACTCGCGCACCATGACCCGGCGCATGCTCGCCGCGATCGCCCACCCTGCGACGGCCATCCTGGGGCACTGCACCGGGCGGCGGCTGATCGGCCCCCGAGGCAATCGACCGCCCAGCACATTCGATGCCGCGGCGGTGTTCGCTGCCTGCGCCGAGCACGGTGTGGCGGTCGAGATCAACAGCCGCCCCGAGCGTCTGGACCCGCCGAAGGCGCTGCTGGCACAGGCGATGCAGGCCGGCTGCCTGTTTGCGATCAACACCGACGCGCACGCCCCGGGGCAGCTGGACTGGCAGTACCGAGGCTGCGCCCGCGCCGCCGAGTGCGGTGTGCCGGTCGATCGCATCGTCACCGCGTGGCCGCTCGACCGGCTGCTGGCCTGGCTGAACCGCAGCTGACCGCTCAGACGCGCGCCGCGACCTGGGTGCCGGCCGCGATCCGGGCGGTCGCCGCGACATTCGCCCGGCGCAGCGAGCCCAGCAGCGCGAACGCCACCACCGCCGCGCCGACCGCACACCCGGAGGTGATCCAGTACGCGGTCGAGGCATCGTGCGCATCCACGATGATCCCGGCCAGCGGCGATGCCACCGCCAGCCCGACGGCCAGCCCGGCACTGGGCCAGGACATCGACTCGGTCAACCGAGACATCGGCACGATCCGCTCGATCAGGCTCATCCCTGAGATCAGCACGGGCGCCACCGCGATCCCGGCTACCAGGGCACCGAGCCCCAGCAGCCACACGCTGCCCAGCATCGGAAGTGGCAGTGTCACCACCGCCATCACCGCCAACATGAACAGGAATTGCCGCAGCAGGGATGCCCGCAGGTTCAGCGCGCCGAACACCAGCCCGCCCCCCAGAGAGCCCACCGAGTAGATCGCCAGCAGCAGCCCGGCAACTCCGGGGTGGCCGTGCTGCTGCGAGAACGCCACCGTCGTGACCTCCCAGGCGCCGAAGATGCCGCCGATCAACACGTACACCATCGAGACCGCCGCCACCCCGGGCAACGCGATCGCCGGCCGCTGACGACGCTGCCGGGCGTGCGATGTGGTCGGCGGCTCGGTGCCCCGCTGGGCCAGGAACAGCACGGTCCCGACCGCCAGCAGCACCGTCGCCGCGACCAGCGAGGCGCTCGGGAACAACGACAGCGCCAGCACGGTCGCCAGCGGCGGCCCGCCGATGAAGATCACCTCATCCAGCAGGGACTCCCAGGCGAACGCGGTGCGCAGCGATCCGGTGCCGGTCAGCATCGTGGACCAGCGGGCGCGCACCAGCGGCCCGATATTGGGTTGCGATGCGCCGGTGACGAACGCCACCAGGTACAGCATCCAGTCGGGGGTGTGGCTCATCGCCAGTACGATCAGCGCGACCATGGACGGCAGGTGCACGGCGAGCTGCACCCGCACCACCCGGCGCTGGCCCAGGCTGTCGATCAGTCGGGACACCTGGGGGCTGATGATCGCCATGGATAGCGCGTAGATCGCCGACACCGCACCGGCAATCGCGTAGGAGCCGCGCTCGTGCTGCAGCAACAACACCGCGCCCAGCCCGATCATGGACATCTGGATGCGGCCGACGAACCCGGCGGCGGAGAACCGCGCCGCGCCCGGCACCCGAAGGACCGACACGTACTTGCCGAACATGATTGCCCGTACTCCTGTTGGGCCGCGCTGGTGGCCGGATGACCAGTCCTCACGGCGCCACTGCTATACCGTCCGGCCGGTACAGTGTACGTCGTGGCGGCCGGTACTCGCGAGCGAATTCTGGCCGCGGTGCGCGACCTGCTCGCCGCCCGCGGCCCCGGTGGGGTGACCCTGGAGGCGGTCGCCGACCGGGCCGGAGTGTCCAAGGGCGGCCTGCTGTATCACTTCCCGTCCAAGACGGCGCTGTACCTGGGGCTGCTGGAACAGGTGCGGGACACCGTCGCCGCGGAGATGAGCCGCCGGGCGGCAGCCGGGGATGCCGCCCGGGCGTTCCTGGAGTACGCACAACCGGAGACCGGCCCGGACGCAGCGGACGAGGGTGGCTTCTTCACCTCGCTGATGGCGGCGGTACGCACCGGGGAGGACGCCGACCCGCAGGCGCTGGCGGTGCTGGCCGAGTCGTTCTCCGCGTGGGAGCAGCCGCTGCGCGACGCGGTGGCCGATCCGGTGCAGGCGGAGATCATCCGGCTGGTGGGCAACGGGCTGTACCTGTCGGCGATCGCCGGACTGCCGCAGCCGGATCCGGCGTTGCTGGCGGCGGTGTTCGACCGGTTGCTGGCCCCGGTGGACGAACCGGTGGACGCGCCAGTCAGCAGCTGAATCCGGCGGAGAACGCCGCCGACCCGCCGCCGGACTCCCGCCGCAGGTGAGGCGCGTTCAGCGTGCCGGCCAGCGGGTCGGTGGAGGTGACGGTCACCGTGGCCCCCGTCTCTTGGAACCAGGCGTTGCGCTCGTCCACCCCGGGCAGCGTCGCCTCGGCGGTGATCGAGCTCGGGTCGAAGAAGGCCCGAGCCGTGCTGGCGGCCTGGGCCAGCGCCGAGCGATGCGGGTCGTACTCGATCACGCCCGCCGGATTGTCCGCGTCGAGCCGGTGTGTGCCGGAACTGTCGGGGACGGTCGCCATGGCCATCAACGCGGCGGTCGAGGTGGCGTAGGACACCATGATGGAGTGCGCGGGCGGCCCGTCGGCCTGCGCCACGCACACGACGGTGACGGCGTGCGCGGGGCCGGTCGCGGAGATGGTGCCGGTCAGGGTCAGCGGCTGCTGGGTTTCGGTGACGATCCTTCCGGTGCACAGCCCGGTCGATTCGGTGAGCGAGAGCAGGGCGCTGCGGTCGCCGCGGTTCAGCACGTCCAGGTTGACCGTGCCGCCGTCATGCGGTGCCAGCACCGGAGTCAGGGCCCACTGCCCGGACCGGATCACATCCAGCGCGAACTCGCAGCCGCCTTGCGCGGCCAGCTCGATCGTAGCCCCCTGCACCCGGGCGCCCAGGTTGGCAAGGCCGTAGGCGCCGGGCAGGATCTCGGCGACGGCGGCGTCAACGGCGCCGGTGGGATGGGTGGCGACGGCGCCCAGCGGATCGGCGGCCGGCGGGACGGTGACGGTGGTGGCGGTGCCGCCGACCGTCGCGGTGACGATGCTCGGACCTGCTGGCGCATCGGGATTCTCGGTCTGTGGCACGGTCCCGGTCGCGGCGCCGGTCGTCGGGGCCGAGCCCGGGGAACCAGCGGCGGCGGAGCCTGCGGCCTCCGCCGGATGAGGTCCGCTCGCGGCCACCCCGTCACCGCCGTTGCCGTGCGTGCAGCCGGCCAGCAGCGCACCGGCCACCGCCAGCACGAGGGCGAACTCCGTTGCGGTGCGCCGGATCCGCCGTGACCCGAGGCGACTAGTTGGTGCGTTCATGGCTGTGCTCACTCGCTGTCGAACCGATCGTCCCAATACGAGGCACCCGGGCAGCGGGCATCCCGCATCACCCCGACCACCTGGTACTCGGCGCCCTGGAACAGCCCGCCCGCGCTGGTCCCCGCCACGTCGCGCAGGTCCGTACCGCCGAAGATGTAGGAACCGTCGCCCACCACGGCGCGGTTGCCGAGGCGATCCCAGGTGTCGTTCAGGCTCTGCGGATGCTCCTGGGCGGCGACCGCATCCGGGTCCAGATCGATCACCATGGCCAGCTTCTCGCCGAACGGGATCCGCTGCTCGGAAGCGTTCTCGTCGTTCAACGTGAAGCTCATCGGGAATGTCACCGAACCGGAGGTATGGCTGGTGTCGGCGCCGACCAGATTGCCGGCCATCACCAGGATCGCCTCGGCGGCGCCGGTCAGCGTTACCGACCCCTTCCAGGGGCCTGCCGGTCCTTGGCAGGAGTACAGGTCGGCGTCCATCCGCACGCTGGCGAAACCGGGGATCTGCATGTCGGTCTGCGCCTGGATCACGTAGGGACTGTTCGCGTGGAAGCTCACCGGGTAGCGCATTCGCTTGCTGGGCAGGCCGACCTTCTGCAGCCACGCGATCGCGATGTCCCAGGCCTTGTCCAGCGCCGCGTCCTCGGGATGCGTCATCCCCAGCAGATCGGTGAGCTTAAACGGGAAGTCGTCCTTGTCCAACGAGGCGACGACGATCTCGCTGACCGTCTGCTCGGGTATCGACTCCCCCGGTTTCGGCGGATGCGTCTCGGTGCGGGGGTACATCCACAGCGTGGACACGCCGTCGTGCGTCGGCTCGCCGTGCAGCAGCTTGTCGCTGTCGTCAGTCTTGGTCTGCAGCACCGGCAGGCTGCCGAAGACCTCCCACCGGACCCGGAAGTCGTTCAACGGTCCGTCGGGTGGCACGTCGATGCCGGCCAGGCCCCAGCACGCCAACCACTTCGCGGCCAGCGGCCCGTTGAATGCGGCGTTGGCCACGAACAGCACGTCCTTGGAGGGGTCGCCGCTCTCATGCCGGAAGTGCGTGGCGGGCGGCGAGGCGACCAGGTCGATGGTCGCGCCGAGCAACAGCATGGTGGTGGAGATGACGTCGGTGCCCCGGTCGTAGGCCTTGAAATCGTCGTCGAGGGCCTTGCCCCTGGCCTTGCCATTCTTCGTCATTTCCACGCCGGCCTTGATGTCCTCCCGCAGGATCTTCTTGGTCACCCCCTTGCCGGTGTCGGGTGACTCCTGCAGGCTCTGGCAGGGGGTGCCGGCCGCCTGGGACCGGCGCAGCCCGGGCGCGGTGGACGGGACGGCGGCGGCCGGTCCCGGGGCGGCGACGGCCTTTTCGACCACCTCGCCGGAGGCGTGCGCGACGAACAGCAGGAACTGCAGCGGGTCCAACCCGGACAGTCGGCCCGGGGCGGCCAGCAGCGAGAGCTGTTGCGCGGTCAGCAAACCCGGGTCCTTGGCCAAGGTGGACAGGGTGGCGGCATCGGGCAGCGCGGAAGGCACCAGGAGCTGTCCACGGGCCCGGGCCAGCGCTCGCACAGCGGCTCCGGCGACGACGGATTCGGCGGGCGCACTCGCGTCCTTGCCCCACGCGGCGAGGGTTCCGACGAGGGTGTCGCTCGGCAGTGGAGTGGTCGTGACGCCGAGGTAGGTCAGAGTGTCGGCAAGCTGCGCCGGGGAGAACTCGGTGCCGTCGCGGACGGACCGGGTCAGGGTGGGCAGCAGCTCGACGTCGATCGGATCGCTGATGATGGTCAGCTCGTCCGGCAGCGCCACCACCGGCCCGGCGGCACTGACCAGCGGCAGGCCGGCGCGGCGCAGCAGCTCCCCGGTGGCGGCCACCGCGGCGGCATCGTCAGCGCCGAAAATGGTGCCCACCAACGATTCAGCGGCGTCGACCGGGTCAGCGGGCAGGCCGCGTGCGGCGGCCGCCAGCGATGCGGCGGTGGGGATCAGCGGGTCCAGTGGGCTGGCCGCCGGCGCTGCGGCGGGGTTGGAAGCGGCTGCGGGCACGGCGGTGACGGTGCCGCCGGGGCGGGCCAGTGGCCGGGCGCTGGCGCCCGACACGGGACCGGCGAGTTCCAGGCCCGCGACCAGCACCACGGCGAGCGCCAGGGTGAGCGGTCGGCGACGAAGACGCATGGGTGACTCCTGCGGTGCGGCGCATCCAACGGGGCCGCCCGATCCGACGGCGACCATCACGATAGGCCGTCAAGCGCTCGCCGAAATCAGGAATCTGCGCCACGCAGTCTCCGGCTCGGCGAGAGCCGGCCTCCGCGCGCTATCGGTGCCCCGCCACCTGGTCGCACACCTCCGCGGCCAGGTCCTGCGGGATCTCACCCACCGGAACCGATACCGCTCCCCACCAACGCATCACCTGCACGTGCATCGCCGGCGGCGACGGCGCCGAATACATACCCGCACGCGGCAGGCCGGCGAATGCCGAGCAGTCGGTCACGCGGTAGTGCACCACGATGGTGACCGTCTGGCCGCTGGGCACCGTCACTGGCAGATCGTCGACGCCCACCACGGGCAGCGCTGCCGACGGGCTTGTCACCCCCGCCACCGACACGCTCGCCCACCCGGCGTTGTGAACCGAGATGCTCTGGCTCACGGCGAGATCCACTGCCGAGGCACTGGCCGACCAGGACGCGTCGGCTCGCAACCGGGGCCACACCACACCGGAGATGCCGGCCAGGAGCCACCCGGCCAGCAGCGCCACCACCACCGAGGCCGCGACGGCGGCGGCGCGCCTCGTCCTGCGAGAAGGATGCCCGGTGCCGGGATCCAGCTGCGCCCACACCTCATCGCTCACGCCGATGGGTGCCGCCATGCGACGAATGTAACATGTGCTTGATACATTAGGCCACATGTGGGGAGCAGCCGCCGTCACCGTCGCCGCCGTGCTCGTCACCCTGCTGTGCGCGCGCTACTTCCGGGTGGGGATCTGGCAGCCCGTCGCCCGCCGGCGACTCGAGCGGTTCGCCCGCCGACAATCGCTGGCGGTGACAGTGGCCGGCGGCCAGCTGCTGATCGACTACCTGGCCACCAGACGACGCTGGCGCGGGGGCGGTTTGCTGCTCAGCGCGGTGGGATCGGTGGCCCTTCCGGTGCTCGTTCAGGTGCTCGGTCCGCCGGGTCTGATCCGCGGGAATGGCTTCACCGTCAGCTTTATCGCGCTGTTTGCGGGCTGGTTCGCCGGCGCCGTCGTCGCCGAGTGGCGCATCAACGTGGTCGTCTGCGGGTCACACCGGAGCGCCTCGCTGCGACCGCGCCGGCTGGCGGAGTACCTGCCTCGCGGCGCATGGGTGCTGCCTGCGGCGATGTGGCTGCTGCTCGGCCTGGCCGACCTCGGTGGGGTGGCCTTCCTGGCGGCGGTGCACCCGGGCGGACTGGCGCCGCTGATCCTGTGGACCGTTGCCGACATCGCAGTGGCCGCCGTGCTTCTCACGGCCGGCCGGCGGGTGCTGGTTCGATCGCAGCGCATCGCGAGCGCGGATGTCGTGCAGGCCGACGACGCCATCCGCAGCCGCTCGCTGCACGTGCTGGCCGGATCCGCGCTGACCGTCGGCGGGTACCTGCTCACCGCGACGGTGTACGCCCTGGCGCCCTCGTCGACCGTGCTCGCCGACGGCGTCGCCGGAGTACTCGGGGTGGTGTGCGGGTTGGTGCTGCCGCTCTTCGGGTATCTCACGGCGACGACGATCAGCGGCCCGGTCCGGCGGCGGGGGCCGGAGCCGGCGTGATGAGCCGAGACCGGCCGGCCCCGCGCGACGACTCCGCTTCGGGCCCGCCGGCTGAGGGCACCGCGGGTGAGTTGATCATCGATGTGGATACCACCTCGCCGGTGCCGCCGTACGAGCAGATCCGTGCCCAGCTCGCTGGGCTGATCGAGTCCGGCGCCGTACCCGCGGGGACCAGGCTGCCGCCGATCCGGCAGCTCGCCGCCGATCTCGACCTGGCACCGGGGACGGTCGCACGGGCCTATCGCGAGCTGGACGCCGCCGGTCTGGTCACCGGACGGGCCCGCACCGGGACGACGGTGACGGCGCGTCCGAAACCCACCGCGGCGCAGGTGCAGCAGCGGCTCGACCGGGCCGCCGACGCCTATGCCTCCACGGCCCGCGCCCTGGGGTTGACGCAGGAGCAGGCCATCGCCGCGCTGACCCGCCGGGCCGCGTGCCTGCCGACATCATGACGCGAGAATGCCGGCGGCTCACGCGTTGTCGGCGCCCTGGTCACCCCATCCCGGCTGGCTCCGGATCAGTGTTCGGTGGGCGGAGAGGCGGTCCACAACGCACTGACCGGCATCGCCCGCATCCGTTCGCCGAAGGGTAGCGTGTCGCGGCCCGTGTAGAGCACGATGCCCGCCAGCAAGTCGCCGCCGAGCCGGCCGGCAAGGTGCCGCAACCCAGCGAAGTCCTCGCCACGCACGGTGGCCGAAGCCTTGACCTCGATGGCCACGACCTGACCGCGCCGATTCTCCAGCACCAGGTCGACCTCCATACCGTCTCTGGTGCGGTAGTGGTAGAGCTCGGCGCGTTCGTCGCACCAGGTCAACTGGCGTGCGATCTCCATGGCGACAAAACCTTCTAACAACGGACCGAGCGGTCCATCCAGCCGTTTCAACGTCCGTTCGTCGGCATCGAGCAGGTTGGCGGCAACACCGGAGTCAACCATGGCAACCTTTCCGGCACGAACGGCACGTGCACTGACGTTCCGCGACCATGCCGGGATTCGCTTGATCAGAAAGACCTCTTCCAGCAAGCTGAGATAGCGCTTCACGGTGACTTGCGGCAACCCCAGATGCGATGCCAACGTGCCGGGCATCAGCAGTTGTCCTGAGCGGCTCGCGACAAGCCGCACCAGAGTGCGCATCTCCGAGCTGCGCTCTATCTCGCTCAGGCGCATGACGTCTCGATTGATCAGATCGGCGACGTAGGAGTCCAGGAAACGCTCGCGCCGCCGCTCCGACCTGGCCACCGCGTCGGGGAATCCTCCGCGCACTACCCTCGCGATGTAGCCGTCACGATCATCGGTGCCTACCGGCCGGAGGTCAGGTCCTCGCGCGAACAGCGCATCGATGAATCCGTCCGGTCGCCCGTCGATCTCGCCCTGTGACAACGGCCAGAGTTCGACGGTCTCCATGCGCCCCGGCAGCGCATCGGGGAGCCGACGCAGGCCGAGGACTCGCGCCGACCCTGTCAACAGGAACCGGCCCGGCCGGGGGTCGGCGTCGACGGTCTCCTTGATGGCGAGCAAGAGCTCCGGCACCCGCTGGATCTCGTCGATGACCATGGGCCGGTCGGCGCGTACGAATTCCGTCGGATCGTGACGTGCCGCATCGCGAACGGCAACGCGGTCCAAGGTCTGCCAGTCGGCACCGATGGCGGAGCCGATGGTCGCGACCATCGTGCTCTTGCCTGCCTGCCGGGCGCCATTGACGAGCACGACCCGGGTATCGGACAGTGCCTCATGGACGACGGCCGTAGCGTGACGCTGAACGATTCGGCCCATGGGAGAGGGGGGAATTGCGACCACGTGACCTCCTTCGGCGGCGGAAGAGCCACCAGGCGCACCGACCGGATATGTCAGTCCAGCCGCTATCGTGGCATCAGCCTAGCCGCTTGATCTATATCAGTCTAGCCGCTGTTAGCACGTCAGTTTAGCCGCTGCACATGTGTCAGCGCGGTCGCACGCTGCGTGTCACGGCGGGGTGATGGCGATGTCCGCGCGATCCCGGGTGCGATCATCACGAAAGTGCAGCTGCTCGTCCCGCTGCCAACGAGCCAGGAACGGCCGCATGGCCTCCCCGTCGCGCTCGACTGCTCGTTCCAGGCGCCGGGCCGAGTCGGGCACCTCCACCCAGATCAGCGCCGAGAGCCGATCGGCGACGGCGCGGCGCCCCGACGACACACCCTCCAGCACCAGCACGTCCACCGCCGGCACGTGCACCGAGCCACCGGGCCGCGGGTGTCCTAAGACCCATTGCACCACCGGCAGTTCCGCCGCGATCCCGGCGGCCAGCGGCGCCAGCAGGTGCTGCTCCAGCAGCGGCCACCAGTCCAGCGGATGCTCCCAGGTGGCCAGCAGGTCGGTGGACACCACCGTGACCTTTGAACGGTCACCCGCTATGGCCTTGACCCGCCCTGCGGAGCACGTGCGCAGCGTCGATGACGAGTCCGACCGATCCCTCTCGTCCGGCGCCGAGGAGTCCCCGTCTCGCAGTCGCCCCGGTCGGATCACGTCACCGCCCAGCACGGCGGAGACAGCCGCGGCCAGCGGCGCCGCCAGGCTGGTCTTACCCGAGCCGCTGGGCCCGTCCACCGCCACCAACCGGGTGCCTCCCAGCCGGGCCGGGCGGGCGACCGCCAGCCTGGCTGCGGCGGCGATCCCTGCCTCGAGATCCAGAGGTGACGAAAATCCGGTGTCAAGCGTCGATCCCGGGTCACCCGGTGAACCCGATGCGGCCGGCGGCGGTACACCGGCCCGACCCGGCGGCTCGGCGCCCGGGCGGTGCACCGTCACGCGTCGACGGTGCGCCGACCGGACAGCGCCCGGCCGAGGGTGACCTCGTCGGCGTACTCCAGATCACCACCCACCGGCAGCCCGCTGGCCAATCGAGTCACCGACAGGTCGGGGAAGCTGGCCAGCAGCCGGATCAGGTAGGTGGCGGTCGCCTCGCCCTCCAGGTTCGGGTCGGTGGCCAGGATGACCTCGCGCACCCCCGGCTGGGCGATGCGTTGCAGCAGCGGCGCGATGCGCAGCTGGTCCGGGCCGATGCCGTCGATCGGCGAGATCGCCCCGCCCAACACGTGGTAGGTGCCGCGGAACTCCCGGGTGCGCTCCACCGCAGCAACATCCTTGGGCTCCTCCACCACGCAGATCACCGCCGCCTCCCGTCGTGGGTCGGCACAGATCCGGCACAGCTCGCCCTCGCTGACGTTGCCGCAGCGCTCGCAGAACCGCACCTCCTCGGCAACCCGCAGTAGCGCGGCGCGCAGCCGCTCGATGTCCGCCCGATCGGTGGACAGCAGGTGAAAGGCGATGCGCTGCGCCGACTTCGGCCCGATGCCCGGCAACCGGCCGAACTCGTCGATCACATCCTGGACGGGACCCTCATACACCGTCGACGTCAGCGCTCCACCGGCGACGAGGCCGTTCCGCGACCGCCATCGTCACCGCCATCGTCGTCGTCCTCGTCTTCGCCGTCGTCCTCGTCTTCGCCGTCGTCCTCGTCTTCGCCGTCGTCCT
>CALANS010000110.1 GCA_937926105.1 uncultured Actinomycetes bacterium
AGGAACATGCCTATCGGCACGCGGGTCGTTCGCGTGAATGGCGAGCAGCCGGTTGCTGACCGGTGTGCAGCCGCTTCAATGCGAAAATGGCAGGCCGCCTCGGGGCCGGCATATCGGAGGTCTCGGCAGAGACAGTGGAGTCAGCTTGCGGCGTACCTGCGCCCAAGTTCTTTTGGCGTGAGCCAGGGGCGCGCCCGATGAATCATCCTGTGGCAGTTCGAGCAGAGTAGCGCGAGATCCTCAAGTCGGGTCATCACAGGCCCCGACGCATGCAGCGGAAGAATGTGGTGCACCTCGATGTAATCTTGGCCAAGGTCGCCGTAGTGCCGGGCGAAATCAAACCAACAAACCTCGCATGCTATGGCGGCGCCAGCCGCCCGCGCCGCGGCGATCTTCTGTGCACGAAGCGCTGCGCTCCGCTCACGTCTCAGGTGTAGCGCGGCTAGGACCCTGCCCTCGTGTGCTGCGAGCTCAGCGAGGTCGAGGTCTGATGCCACCTCTGCGGTGATCTGTTCCCGGATCGATGCGGCCAAGTCGGCCATTCGGCGAGGTGCAGCGATGAACTGGCGCAGGACCTGAGAGTCAAGATGTCCACCGCGTGTCGGTACCCCTTTGTAGTCTGGGTGCTGGGTCGCGATATCAAACGTCTTGCGTTGCACGCTGTTTGGGCTCCGGAAGCTTCCCGGTCGACCATCGAACTCATGGAACGACGCCGATCGAAGAAGCTGAGACAGCTCGATCACTTCCGCATTGTGGACGCGAAGGCCGTTCCATCCATGCCTCGCGACAAGGTCAGTCGCCAGCACGAGCTCGTCGTAAATCCAATTTAGCTGAGCCATGGGAATGATCCTGCCGTACGCAGGCCGCGTAGAGGTTCGGTCGCCCTCAGCTGCTCAGCCTGTGTTGGCGTAGGGATTCATATGTCCTGGATATCAGGTCGGAAGCGACGCCCGCTGGTTCGTGCTCCCAGATGCGCAGGACGGTCGCCTCTGCCGCTGCCAGCTGAACGTTGGTCTCAAGGTCGCGCGAGCGGTTTTGTGCGATCTTGGTCCGCCAGAATTCGGAGTTGGTCTTGGGCATCACGAAGTGGTCTGGGCAGCCGTGCCAGAAGCACCCGTCTACGAACACGTATAGTCCGACGCGGGTGAAGGTAATGTCGGCGCGGCGCCTTCGGTCGAACGGCAATGGTTGGTCGACGCGGAAGCGGAGGCCGCGGCGGTGAAGCAATGTACGTATGGCTAGTTCTGCTTTGGTGTCCCGCCGCCGGTTGGCGCGCATGACGTTGCGGACGGCGTCAGGTCGCATGACGCGCGATGGTGAAGCGATGTCGGTGGCGGCGTCTACCGTCATGTGCGGAGTGTCCGCCGGATTGTTGGGCGCCACGGTGTCATTATGTTCTGCGGAGGTGTGTCTTGGCGGATGAGTGGCAGTACTTCGATGTTGCACCGTCCGCTGCGCGCCTGACTGGGTCACTACGCGACATCGGCTATGACTTCCAGACCGCGGTCGCGGATATCGTGGACAACTCGATCGCCGCCGGCGCGACACGCGTGGATGTGGGCCTCCGCTTCGAGCCGAACGCGTCCTTCGTCCTGATCTCGGACGACGGCTGCGGCATGCGGCCGGCTGACGTCCTAGAGGCGCTCCGGTTCGGCAGCCGACGCGGGTATGCGCGCAACGAGTTGGGCCGGTTCGGCCTCGGGCTGAAGACGGCGTCGTTCTCGCAGTGCCGCCGTCTGACGGTCGTCAGCCGGCACACTCCAACGAGGTCGACTGGCACCGTTCGTACGATCGATCTCGATTTCATCGAGCGGTGTGATGCGTGGGCGGTCCTCGCCGACGAGTCGGGTAGGGCCGTCGATAGGGCAAGGGAGATCCTGCGGGACGGACCAGGCACGGTGGTGGCTTGGGAGAAGCTTGACCGGGTGCTGCCGAATAGGTTCGCCGAGTCCGGGTGGGGTCGCCGACGTCTCGATTCGCTGGCTCGCAGAACTGCGGAGCACCTGGGCATGGTCTTCCACCGGTTCATCTCCGGCAGCCACGGTGTGTCCCCGGTGACGATCTCGGTGAACGACGAGAAGCTTGAACCGTGGGATCCGTTCGCTACAGCGGAGGCGGCGACGGTAGCGCTCGAGCCTGAGATCTTCGAGGTAGAAGTCGGCGGGAGTTCGTCGGACGTGCTGTTTCGTGGCTACGTCCTGCCACCGAGGGACCGGTTCTCGACGGCGGAACAATTCGAGCGCATGTCCGGCCCGCTGAAGTGGAATCGGCAGCAGGGCCTCTACATCTACCGAGCGGACCGCTTGGTCCAGTACGGCGGTTGGAACGGGATGCGTGGCATCGACGAACACACGAAGCTCGCCCGCGCATCGATCGACTTCGACACCGACCTGGACGAGGCGTTCCAGATCAACGTGGCCAAGATGAGCGTCGTGCTGCCCGCGGCGCTCAAGCACATGGTCGAGCGACCGGTCCACGAGCTCTGCATGCGCGCGGATTCGGCCTACCGGCAGGCGAATTCGACGACCGCTGAGCGGAAGCCGTCCACGAAATCCGGCACGGCCGATGGTGTGGGGCTCAGGGAGATCGGTGTCGCCATCAAGGCGGCGCTGATGGAGGGCGCCAACGACCTGCCGGCGTTCCGCACCGCTCTCGCCGTCTTACGTGACCGCAATCCGGACCTTGCCGCCCGGCTCGGCATCTGACTCAATGACGCCGCGCGGCCGCGCACCACGCCGCCAAAGGGCATTCATCGCACCGGGGATCCATTGGTGTGCAAACGTCATTGCCCAACTCGATCAGTGCTAGTTGTGCGACGCGTGCATTGATCCCGAAGCCGATCACCTTGGCGACAGCCAATCGGCCGTCGCTGTTGCGGTTCTTCCTGCCCAGCGGGTTGGCTTGGAACCTGCTGACGACTCGCAGCGCTCCGGCGGTCGCGACCACCGGTTCCTCCGAGGCGGTGATCACAAGCTGGGCCAACACAGCGACCGCCTGCGGCAGGATGTGGTCGGCCACCAGAGCATCCAGATCCTCGACCGTCGCAAACGGCCTGTCGCACATGGCACGGGCAACCTCCACGAGGGCCCGAACTCGATCGGCACGGTCCACCCACGACAGGATCTCGGTCAGCCGCTCTGTATCAATCAGAGCATCGCGCGGAGTCGCGTAGCCCGCAAGCAGCGGCCAGATAGATGCCACCGTCGTCATCGACAGGCGATCCAAGACGAGTTCGCCCAGAACCACGTGCCACGGTGAGCTGCCATGCAGCCACGGCGTCGACGATCGAACCCTCACGCGGAACCAGTTCGCGAGCGCCGAGCTCAGTCGCTCGCTCGACGGCGGCCAGTCACCCTCCCCGCTCAGCGCCGCTAACACCCCGCGTCCGATTGCGGCGCCAAGCCGTGGCGGCACCGCATTGCCGATCTGGCGGAACGCGGCACTCGGCGGCCCAGCGAACCGGAACCAATCCGGGAACGTCTGCAGACGCGCCGCCTCACGCACCGTCAGGGTGCGGTTCTGCTTCGGATGGATGTACCAGTAGCCATCCTTCGCGATGTGCGCGGTGATTGTGCGTGACACATCATTATCCGACAGGCGCTTGTACTTGTCGTCGAAGATGTCGTCGCGGTAGCGCTTGAGCTCGTCGGGCAGGTCCGAGTAACGACTCTCCGCATCGAGCAGCTCGAATGCCCGCTCGTCATCCGGCCGAACCGGACGGGTGATGTGGTCGAAGACCTTCGCTCGGTCCTCTTCGGAAACGCCTTCCCGCATCGCCCGCTGAAACGACGTTCGCGGCCCGCGATAGGCGGCGAACCCGTCGGATCCGCCCTTCGGCCGCCAACCACCCTCGACCTCGGGCAGATCCGAGATCGCGATCTCCACCGTAACCTTGCGCGGATCTTCCTGCGGCCACACGAACGGCGACCCGTCACGGACGGCGACAAAGATCAGTCGCTGACGGAACTGCGGTACCCCATAGCGCCACGCGTCCACCACTCGCTGCTGCACGCTGTAGCCGAGGCGCTCCAATTCGAAAACCATGCTGCGCAGGATGAACATCTCCCGGTCCAGCGCCATATCCGGCACGTTCTCCATGATCACGGCGCTCGGGCGCGCCAGCCGCGCGACCTCGAGGTACGACCGCCAAAGATCCCGCCGCTTGTCATGGGGATCACGCATGCCCTCGCGCACCAAGTGCCGCATCCCTGACCGACCGGCTTTCGAGAACGGCTGACACGGCGGACCGCCCGCGAGGACATCGATGCGGTTCGCCTTGAGGATTCGGGCTACCCGCTCGACGACATCGGCATTACCCAGATCCCAGTCGATCGCCATCCCTCGCACGTGATGACGATGCGTCTCCAACGCCTCGCGGTCGTGATCGGCGCCGAGAACCACGTGCATACCAGCCTGTTCTAGGCCCAAGCTCAGCCCACCGGCACCGCAAAATAGGTCAGCAGCTAGCACCGCATCCGGATCCACCCGCCTGATTCGCTGGCACAGACGTGACAGCTCAGCCTCAGTCTCGCAATGATCCGGGTGCGGCTCTAGCCTGATGTACGGGCCTCGAACCTGTCTGAAAGCGGGCACACGCACATTTGAAGACATGACTCGAGTCTATTCAGCGATTACGACATCCTTGCTCTCTGACCCAGGGGCTGGCAACGTTTTATCCCAATTGCCTCGGGTAGGGATCGACAATCTGAGTAGACGGCCAGCTAAGGTACGTGAAAAGGGAAGGACCCTGGGGGCGACCGCTCCGGCCTCGACCCTTGGTCGACGCTGAGGACGTGACGTGGATCGGATGCAGCAAGCCTGGGACATCGCCGATCCTCGCCCGCAGTCGCTGATCGAGTCTCTGCGCGCGTTCGGATACTCCCCCGAGTCGGCGATCGCCGACCTTGTCGATAACAGCATCTCCGCTGGAGCAAGAAGCATCCAACTAAGGTTTGAGTGGAAAGGTGCGCAATCGACGGTCACAGTCTCCGACGATGGCTGTGGGATGTCCGAGGCAGTGCTCGTCTCGGCAATGACCCTCGGCAGTATGAGCCCGACCGCAGACCGAGACGCGTCCGACCTTGGCAGGTTCGGCCTCGGGCTGAAGACAGCGTCGTTCTCGCAGGCCCGTGAAGTCACGGTTGTCTCCGTTATCAGAGGCGGCCACGCGGCGACGCGGCGGTGGGATCTCGATACGGTGGTCGAGTCGGGCGAATGGCGGCTGCTCAGGGCCGGCGCGCGCGGCGTTGCCGTTGTAGAGCCGCCCTCAACGGGCGGCACCACGGTCGTCTGGTCGAAGATGGACCGGCTCGTCGGCGCGGTCGATGCATCAGACATACACGCCCACAAGACGTTCTTAGATATGATCTCGCGGGTTCAAGGTCACTTAGAGGCGACGTTCCAACGCTTCCTGAGCGGGCAGGATCGAGTTCGGATCTCGATCAACGGGTGCGAGATTGAACCGTGGGACCCATTCATGACTAAGCATCCGGCGACGCAGCAGCTGGATGTTGAGGAAATTCCCTATAAGGGATATGTCATCACCGTGAGACCATACGTGCTACCGCACCGTAGCAAATTGAGCGATGCGGAGATCGCCACGGGGCAGGGCACATCTGGCTGGACGCAGCAACAGGGTTTCTACGTGTTCCGGTCCGATCGTCTGCTTATGCAGGGCAGTTGGCTGGGTTTGGGGCTGACGAAGGATGAGCACACCAAGCTGGCGCGCATCTCCGTCGGCTTCCCCTCCGCGCTCGACCATGAATGGCAGGTGGATGTCAAGAAATCAACCGCTCGTCCACCGGCTCTCTTAAAGGATTCCCTCAGGCGCATCGCTCGGGCCACTCGAACCAGTGCTGAGAAGATCTACCGCCACAAGGGGCGGATCACAGCTCGTCGGAACAGTCAACCGTTCGTCTTCGCATGGAACGAGCGGATGGGCCGCAATGGCGCGGTTCGCTACGAAGTGAATCGGAATCATCCGATTATCGTCGCCGCGCTGGATGCAGCAGGCAGCAACCGGCACGTGTTTGATCGCGCGATTCGACTCATCGAAGAGACCGTGCCGACGTCGCTGATCGGACTTTCCATAGCCCAATCGATTGACAACCAGCTGGTCCCGTTTGATGAGGCCCAGAAGGACCTCAGGCCCCTCATCGAGCAAGCAATGGGCATCTACACCAGAGGGGGTATGTCCCGTCTCCGCGCGTTGGACACGATCGCGAATATCGAACCTTTCGCGAACTACCCGGCGCTGCTGCAAGCGCTCAGGGAAGAGGAGTCATGAGCATTTACGACACCACACGGCAGATGGCCATGCCTCTGATCGACCTTGCGATCGAACTCCGCACGGCTGTCACAACTGACCTGATACGCGAGAAGGTCACGCTATGCGCCACCATCATCAAAGGTGAGAATCCCGATGACCGGTTGGATGTCGAGCGGCTGGTGCGGGCGCTCGAGGCCGAGTACAACGTGCACGTGGGTGCGTGGAATTCGCTTGTGGACGACACCAATCATGTGCCGTGGCTTGATGGGCATATCGCGGCGAAGCAGGATTGGAAGTTCTGGGATCGATACTCACGATTCCTGAAGGGTGCCCACGGGCTGCCCATACCCGCAGTCCGCAGGCTCGACGAGATCACTGATGACGTGCTCGGCCGGCTTGAGGACCCGAAGCGTGAGGGGCCCTGGGACCGGCGTGGCCTTGTCGCCGGCCAAGTCCAGTCAGGCAAGACGGCAAACTATATTGGGCTGATCGCAAAGGCGATCGACACGGGCTACAAGCTCATCGTGGTTCTCGCCGGCATCCACAATAGCCTCCGAAGCCAGACCCAGGCACGGATAGACGAGGGAATCCTGGGCTTCGACACGAGGAGCTCCCGTCGCTGGGACCAAGTGCATGAATCGAGTCTTATCGGAGTAGGGAAGCGCGGCGCGGCGGTGCTTGATGTCGTCTCGTTTACCTCATCCGATCAGAACGGCGACTTCAAGCTGAACATCGCCAAGCAGATGGCGATCGCTCCAGGAGGGGCGACACCGATCGTCCTAGTGGTGAAGAAGAACAAATCAATCCTGACTAACCTTTTCAAGTGGGCAACAAGACTCAAAAAGGAAGAGGACCTGACCACCGGTGAACTCCGCGTCAGGGGTGTCCCCGTACTGATGATCGACGACGAAGCGGACCACGCGTCGGTAAATACGAAGGTGCAAGCAGACGACCCAGAATCGGATCCCTCTGTAATCAACGGACTCATCAGGCAGTTCCTCAACACATTTGACCGAACGGCCTATGTCGCCTACACAGCGACGCCGTTCGCGAATATATTCATCGACCCTGATGCGAGCCATCAGGGCAGCGGTGAGGATCTGTTCCCGCGTAGCTTCATCGTTAATCTGCCAACCCCGAGTACGTACACGGGCCCGGAGAGGGTTTTCGGGCTGCGCGAGGATGTGGAGAACGCAATCGATGAGGTCGGCGCCCTCCCCATCACCCGTCCGATCACTGACTACGAGGCGTGGCTCCCGGACAAGCACAAATCAGGTGACAACGTTGGCGGGGAACTACCAGAGTCCTTGAGGGATGCGATCGTCTTTTTCCTCATGGCAGGCGCAGTGCGGCGGCTTCGAGGTCAGGGATCCAAACACCACTCAATGCTCGTCCACGTCACCAGGTTCACGAATCTGCAAAAGCAGGTGAAAGACCAGGTGCAGGAATTCCTCCGCGAAGTGACGCAACGACTCGCCTACGGGGAGGGCTCAGAGACCCGCTTGAGGCTCCGTGTTGAGAGGCTGTACACGGACCTAATCCAGACGACCGAAGACATGCACCTCGCTCAGGATCTCGAAGGGCTGATTGGACCGGTACCAGCCCTCGACGAGATGTGGCGCGACATGCACGCAGCGGCGGTGAAGACCCACGTTCACCTCATCAATGGCAACTCGGCTGATGCCCTCGAATATGTCGATCATGCCGATGGGACGAGTGTGATCGCGATCGGCGGCGACAAGCTGTCACGGGGGCTGACCCTTGAGGGCCTCAGCGTCTCGTACTACCTGCGCGCCAGCCGCATGTACGACACATTGATGCAGATGGGCAGGTGGTTCGGCTATCGACCAGGATACCTTGATGTCTGTCGCCTTTTCACGACAAAGACGCTAATCAGTTGGTATGAGCGCATCACAGCTGCGGCCGCGGAGCTACAAAGCGAGTTCGACGCCATGGCTGCCGTCGGCAGGACGCCGGAGGACTTCGGGCTGAGGGTGAGACAACACCCCGACGGGCTGCTCGTCACCTCGCCGACGAAGCTGAAGGCGGCTCAGAAGATCAGTATCTCCTTCAGCGGCTCGATCTCCGAGACTGTGACCTTCCGCGGCGCGGATCGGCAGCGGAACCTGTCAGCTCTCAGCGACTTGGTCTCAGGCCTCCGGCGCGAAGAACGAGCCCGCAAGGGAATGATTCTATTCAGACACGTTAATCCCTCCCGCGTGATGACGTTCTTCGAGCATTACCACGCGGATCGCGCCGCGTACAAGGCGCAACCAAAGGCACTATTGGACTACATCGCGGCGCGTGTCGCGGATGACGAGTTGACGAATTGGACGGTGATGCTGGCAAGCGTCGACGGCCGAGCTACCTGGCCGGTGGATGGGGTCGACGTCGGGCTCACGGAACGGACCAGCCACAATTCAACCCCGCAATCCGATCGCTACACCATCCGACGCGTCGTGAGCACCAGCCACCAGCTGCTCGAACTGCCTCGCGGATCTGCCGCTTGGGACGAAGCACTGCGCGGCACAATCGGCTCGTGGGAGAACAACACGAGCCGAACGCGCAGTAGTAAGAGACCCGAAGAACCGTCCGGCCTTTGGGAACGAAGGGTTCGCGACAACCGCGTCGGGCTTCTGCTGCTCTATATGCTTGATCCAGCGCAATGGCGCGAGGATGAACGTGGCAAAACACCATTCGTCGGTTTCGCTGCATCATTCCCAGTTTCCGGGCGCGCGCAGCCTAAGGCGTACCAAGTAAATGCGGTCACACTCCGCGAGTTCGGTTGGGACGATGACGACGAGGACTGAGCTAGCCAAGATCTGGAGAGAACTTGCGCGCGATACTGGCGGCCATGGATCGGTGCGAAGACGAGTGTTACCGGGGCTCGCGCATGACGTGTTCATCGGCGAGAACCGCCCTGATCGTCAACGTGTGCTTATGCTGCAGATCCACGAGCGCCATGATGTGTCGCAGAGGCGACGGCCGTCATCACGTGGGGTTGTCATCGACGTTGATGCGTCTCGCCCTGACGGCGTCGACATTCGGCTTGCGTCAACCACGTACGACAATGACTCGCTCTTCATGGAACTAACAGCGGATGTCATTGGCGTGATCGCGTCCAACCCCACGGCCGGCTTGGCGGCGCGTGTTTTGAATCGGATAGCGGCTTGGCAGCGCTTCTTCGCGACGCGCCCTCACGAGTTCAGCGCCGAGCAAGCAGCCGGGCTTTTCACCGAGCTGCACGTACTTGAATCGCTCCTCATACCCGCGATCGGTCCAAGCCGCGCAATCGCGGCATGGACGGGTGCCGATCCGGCAATACAAGACTTTCAAACTGAGCGCGCCACCATCGAGGTGAAATCGTTCCGCGGCACGGGCTCTGGACGCCTGACGATCAGCTCCGAGCAACAGCTCGACACAGCAGGCTCGGCTGACCTGTACGTGGCATACATTCGTATCGACCAGCGATCCGACGGTCCTGGCGCATCGATCCCTGATGCGATCAACCGCATTCGAACGACCATCATGAAAGATCAAGCCGCGGTATACGCGTTCGGGGACCGAATAGTCGCTTATGGTTGGACCGATGCTATCGCCGAATACCGCACCGAGCGATTCGAGGTGCGATCAAGCGAGTATTTCCATGTCGCCGACGGGTTCCCACGCATAATCGTCGACATGCTGCCACTCGGTGTCGGAGCCGTTTCTTACAGTATCGACAGAGCGGCGATCGAACGATTCCTCGCCTCTCCACAGGATCTTACCCGAGCGCTCAGGAACTGACCATGACAGACCAGCTTGTGGACTACCTCCACGACCTTCAGCAGCAGGTCACACTCGCGGCGTCGGTCGAGGGCAGTGAGCAAGGGCTCACCGAAGCCTTCACCTACTACATGGTCGATATTCTCACCGATGCGGGTGAGCTCGAAGACGCGGATGTCGCGACCTACCAATCCGTGGGGGCGCGGGCGTCGGGCTTCAGCCTCAGCGAGGACGAGAGCACCCTATGGCTGTTGCTGGCGGACTACCGCAGCGATATCGACGTCCAGAGCCTGACCAGGACTGATCTCGATATCCACTTCCGGAGAATGACCGCCTTCCTCGAGCGAGCCAGGGACGGTCTTTGGCGTCAGCTTGAGGAATCGGCGCCGAGCTGGGATATGGCGCACCGGATCTCGAATGCGTGGGATCAGGTGGGCGAGATCCGGATGGTACTGCTCACGAACAGCGCGCTCAGAGCGCCAATCGGCGACGCCGTGGACCTCAATGGACGCACGGTCATTCACTCGGTCTGGGACCTTGACCGCCTCCACAAGCTCGCGTCAAGCGGCCGTGCTCAGGAGCCAATATCGATTAACCTGATGGAGCTTTGGGGAGAGCCCGTCGCATCTTTGGGACCCGAGGGTGCGCCCGGTATTTACGATACATACCTTCTCATGCTGCCCGGGGAACTGCTCGCAAAGATCTATGAGATCCACGGGCCAAGACTGCTCGAGCTCAACGTCCGGTCCTTCCTCCAAGCGCGCGGAAAAGTCAATCAAGGCATCCAGCGCACGATCAGCAATGAGCCCGACCGGTTCCTAGCATACAACAACGGAATCTCAATGACGGCGTCCTCCGTGGAAGTGTGCGACCTCCCATCCGGCGGTCGAGCGGTCGCCGCGATATCGGACCTACAGATCGTCAATGGCGGACAGACAACGGCCTCACTCCACTACGCGAAGGTGAAGAACAAGGCTGACCTCTCGCGGGTCTTCATCCAGGCCAAACTATCCGTCGTTGATCCGGACCGGCTCGACGACCTAGTCCCGAAGATCAGCGAGTTCGCTAACAGTCAAAACAAGGTTAACCTGGCCGACTTCAGAGCCAACGATCCGTTCCACGTGGAGGTCGAGCGCCTGTCGCGGACAATTTGGGCACCAGGCAAGTCTGGAACCGGGGATATGACTAGGTGGTTCTACGAACGGGCACGTGGCCAGTACGCGGACGCCTACGCGCGAGAACGAACACCGGCCAGACAACGACAATTCAGAGCCACACATCCGCAAAGCCAGAAATTCACGAAGACAGATCTTGCGAAGTTCGAGAACACCTGGGACCAGCTCCCATGGCTTGTCGCGTGGGGCGCGGAAAAGAACTTCCGCGAGTTCACACTGCAGCTAGCAAAGCGCGGCGCCTCATTCAAACCGGACCAACACTACTTCGAACGACTCATCGCGAAAGCCACGATCTTCCGTCAGGCCGAGAAGATCATCGGCTCGCTACAGCTCGGTGGCTACAGGGCCCAAACCGTCACATACACGCTTGCAAAGCTGTTCCATGAGACGGGGCAGACCATAAACCTTGCCGCCATCTGGCGTACGCAAACGATTACCCCGGCATTCGCCCACGCCATCGCAGATCTCGGACCGAGGGTCCACGCTGCTCTCTTCGATACCGCCGGATCCCGAAACATAAGTGAGTGGGCGAAGAAGGAGGAATGCTGGAAGTCAGTACTCGACATCGCCTGGCAGATACCCACCGACCTACGCCCAGAACTCGTCTCGTCACGGGTGCGAACTCGCACGACATCGGCTGAGAGCATCGGCGAACAGATGAACGACGAGGAAGTCGCCGCAACCAGGGACGTCCTAGCGGTGGCAGGGAATACGTGGAAGGCGCTGAGCGGATGGGCCAAAGAGACCAACTCACTCCAAGGCTGGCAACGAAGCATCGCATTCAGTATTGGACGCATAATCGGCGCAGGAAAGGTTCCCTCGAGGAAGCAGATCGTCCAAGGAGCACGGATCCTTGAGGAAGCGCGCAGACTGGGTTTCCGAGCCTTGGAGGAGCCTTCCGAGTGAAGGCGCGGACCGTCGCCCAGCGCACATCGGTGGGTCGCCGTAAGCGAACGCAGTCTATGCCCAGTTCGAGAGGACCGCGCTGGAACCTGACTTTTATCACGGGGGTGTGATCGGGGCCACGTTAGCGCCTTGAGCTGCGGTTCTGTGTGTGCTTCTCGCGGGATTTGGGCACTAGCCGGTCGGTTTGTAGGGTCTGGTTCATGGTGCATGTGCGCACGGTGCGGACGTCGTCGGGGGCGACGGCGGTGCAGATCGTGCACTCGAATCATTACGGTAAGCGGGATATCGAGCACATCGGCTCGGCGCATACCCCTGCCGAGGTCGAGTTGCTCAAAGTGGTTGCTCGGCAGCGGCTCTCGGCAGGCCAAGGCGAGTTCGATCTGGGGCTGGATACCACGCCAGTGGGTCCGAAGCCGCAGATCGTCGGCTCGCGTGCCGCGCTGTTGTGGGGTGCGATCTCGCGGGCGTATGCCGCGTTGGGCCTGGCCGACGCTTGCGGCGGTGATGACGTGTTCTTCGGCCTGGTTGCCGCCCGGATCATCGAGCCGACCTCGAAGTTGGACTCGCTGCGTGTGATCGAAGAGGTCGGCATCAAGCCGCCGTCGTATCCGACGATCAACCGCAGGCTTCCGGTCTACGCCACCGACGAGTTCCGCGGTGGAATCTCGGCGGCGCTGTCGAAAAGCGCGAAGATCGGCCCTGCGTCTCTGGTTTTGTATGACGTGACGACCTTGTATTTCGAGACCGACAAGGCCGATGATCTGCGTGTTCCCGGCTTCAGCAAGGAACGCCGCTTGGAGCCGCAGATCGTGGTGGGCCTGCTCGCGGACGCCTCCGGCTTCCCGCTGGAGGTGACCGCTTTCGAGGGAAATAAGGCGGAGACTCTCACGATGCTGCCGGTGATCCGCCGGTTCATGAAGGCCCACCGGCTGACGGATGTGACGGTCGTGGCCGATGCAGGCATGGTCTCGGATGCGAACAAGAAAGCACTCGAGGCCGAAGGCTTGTCGTTCATCATCGGTGAGCGGGTCCCGAAGATGCCCTACGCGGTCCAGTCGTGGAAAGACGCCCACCCCGGCGAAGAGTTCGCCGACGGGCAGGTTTTCACCCAGCCCTGGCCGGCAGGGCCCACAGACGGCCGCCGGGATCACGCGATCTACTACCAATACCGCGCCGATCGGGCCCGCCGCACCCTGCGCGGCATCGACGAGCAGATCAAGAAAGCCCAGGCCGCGATAGGCGGCAAGGCGGCGATCAAACGGAACCGGTTCGTGACGATCACCGGCGGCAAACGCTCCTTAAACACCGAGTTGGAGGCCAAAGCACGGGCGATCGCCGGCATCAAGGGCTATATCACCAACCGGCTCGACCTCACGGCCGAGCAGACCATCGCCGCCTACCACCAGCTCTGGCATGTCGAGAAGGCGTTTCGCATGTCCAAGCATGATCTGCGGGCCAGGCCGATCTATCACCGCACGAAGGAATCGATCGACGCGCACCTGACCGTCGTGATCGCAGCCATGGCCGTCGCGCACTTCATCGAGACCGAAACCGGCTGGAGCATCAAGAAATTCGTCCGTGCCGCCCGCCGCTACCGCACCATCGACATCGAGATCGCAGGCCACACAATGCCTCTCGATCAAAAGCCACCCGACGACCTCGCCACCGCGCTCACCGCCATCACCGCCGCCGCCACGAATGGACACTAGCCTGATAAAAGTCAGGACATCGGTGGGTCGCCGTAAGCGAACGCAGTCTATGCCCAGTTCGAGAGGACCGCGCTGGAAGAACACCAGCAGCGAGATCCAGCACCGTCATGTTTGACGAGAGAACTCGGCAGAATTACAACTGACTGCACAAATCAATGTTTGCTTTGAAGATTCGATAGACCGATTGGAGACCCAATATGGGGAGCGAGCGCCGCAAATCCGCCGATATAACCTCACCGATCTCGCGGCGCCGGCTACAAGACGCCTTAGAGCACGAAGGATTCGGGTACCACGTCGGAACTGACGGAAATCTAACGATTTCCATGGGCGTTGGAACAGTGTCCGTCGGAATCGATGAAGGGCAAAGTGTACTTCTGAGCCTTCAGGGGTTCTGGGAAGGAGATGTAAAGAAGGACAGATTCGACGTGGCGGTCAGATTGTGTAATGCCTGGAATTCTCAGAAGATTTGGCCGCGTGGATTCGTGTTCCCCAGTGCAAAAGCAGGTATTTTCCACATTGGATGTGACGTCACAGTTCCGTTTGGTTTCGACGGAGCAACCGATGGGCAGCTTTGCGAGTCGATTCAGATTATCGCTGGTGCTATGGCATTGTTTCTTTCGCACATAGATATGTCACTTGGCTGATACTCTGGACTGACCGATGGCCAAAGGGACTGCTGCACGGTCAGGTGACAGTGGTTAGTCATGCAGCCTAAGTGGCTGGCGTGATCATGATTGCTTCGAATTCGATGGGGGTCGAGCAGCCGAGCCGGGCTTGTCGTCGGCGGTGGTAGGTGCGTTCGATCCAGGTGACGATCGCGATGCGCAGCCGTTCCCGGGTCGTCCAGGAGCGCCGGTTGAGGACGTTCTTCTGCAGGAGGGCGAAGAACGATTCCATGGCGGCGTTGTCCCCGGCCGCGCCGACCCATCCCATGGATCCGACTAGGTCGTGATATCGCAAGGCGCGCAGGAATTTCGCGAACGAAATTGGCTCCCGCGGTCCGAGTGGACCACGCAGCCGGCGACGTCACCGCGGCGGGCGGCAGCGCTGGTGATCGCGGCGACGGCCAGCTCGGCGTCCGCAGCGGCGCCGCAGGTGATGAGTTCGGACCACTCGATCTCGTTCGCCGGCGCGGAGATCAACGTCGTCGCGCAGGATTCCAACAAGATGGCCAAGTCGCTGCAGCAGGAAGCGAAGCTGGCGCGGCTGGTCCGGCCGACCTGGCACTGATCTTGGGCACAAAAAAATACCCCTCCCGGCGCCCCGAAGGGCGCCAGGAGGGGTCGAGGTGTGGCTAGTCGCGATCACCCACTGAAATCGGGCCGGACGGGCACGCCCCGCGGCCGCATGAACAGCGACCGGAAGCCGACCGCCCCTTGCCCTTTCGGATCAGAGTGGTAGGCGACACGGTCGACCTCGTACTCACCGTAGAGGTTGAAGTACTTCTCCGCGCGCGTCTCCGGATGCAGGCTGGCCGGGTCGAAGATGAAGTTCTCGACCGGCTCCGTGCACACGTACTCGTCCTGCTCGATGGCGCTGACGTACTCCCTGATTTCCGCACCGCTTCGACCGAACGCCTCCGGGCGACACCAGGTGCAATAGTCCAGCGCCGCTCCCCCGGCACCGTTCATCGAGTCGGTGGCGATCGCTGCGAGGACGCCGTCCTCGGACGGCGCGTGGCCGCCCACCCACTCACGGATTGTGTTGGCCATGACGTTGTCCCACAGGCTCGCGATCGGGGTCGGATCCTCGACGAGCTCGGCCCGCAGTGCGGCGATCGCGCCGATGAGATCCGGCCACAGCGGCGAGTCGAAACCGGTGTACATGTAGTCGACGTCGAACGTCTCGGTCTCCGAGGCGACCGGGACCGCGCCGAGGCAATGCCGATCCTCAAGCGACAACCCGGAGTAGCCGCCGTCGTCCCATTCCAGATGCGCGGATTCGGCCGCCTCCGTGAAGTCGACCCAATCACCGCACTGCCAAAGGGCACAGTCGGGATACCACTCCTCGAAACAGCGGAAGTACTCGCCCACCGGCGTCCACAACATTGTCGGGCGCGACGATCCCGGCAGGATAACGACGGTGCGCTTGACCACCCGCCGCGGCGCCGGCCGCCGCCGGCGTTCCGCTCTGCCCGCCGCTACCGCCATCGCCGCAGCCACCGGCTCGCGCGGGCCGGCGGCTGCGGCATAGGGGTTGTCGATCGCGTACGGATTCGACCTCGCGGCGTACGGGTTCGACCGCGCGGCGTACGGGTTGTCGGCGGCCAGCGCGGCGTACGGGTTGTCGATGACCTGGATTCCGGCCAGCGGGTCGACGCGAACGGCCTCGCGGAGCCTCGTGCGCGTCGGCATGGCTAGTGAAGTTCCGCGAGCGTGTCGAGGTACTCCGGCGACATGCCCGCGGTCAGGGCTGCCCGGAGCAGGATCGCGAGCCGGTGGCCGGGATCGACGCGCAGCGTCCGGTCGAGCGCCGCGCCGGCCAGCGCGCCGTTGCCCTGCCGGTAGGCGATGATCGCCGTCACGATCGCGAGGTTCGCGACGACCAGCCGGGCTTCCGCCGGCTGCGTCTCGTCGCCGAGGCAGTCGTCCATCGCGCCGCGGCAGGCCGCCAGCAGGACGGGCAGCGCGTTGTCGCGGTCCCGCATGCACTCGCCCACGTACCGATCTCGCTCCTCCGGGGTGCGCAGCCGGTTCAACACCTCGGGCATGGGCGGCGCGCCCTTGAAATGCTCGACGCGGGCCACCAGCGCCGCCCGGTCGTCCTCGATGACCATGCCGGTAGCCACCGCGGCGGCGTGCAGCTGCGTGTCGATCGGCTGGGCACTGTTGCCGACGTGCAGGATGCCGATGACGCCGATCCCGGCCGCGCCGAGCGCCCCGACGAGCTGCTCCGTGTCGGTGGTACGTCCGTACGTGACGATGTACGTCTGAGCGACGCCGCCGAAGAGGAGAGCCACCGTGGTGGCGGCGGCGACCTCCAATGGGGACGTCTCGAACTCGTCGAGATCCGTGCGCGATACCGGGCCGACGCGGAGCGTTCCGCTGCGCCGTGGGACCGGAATCAGCCCGGCGACGACGACCGAGTCCGCGGGATGGAAGCCGAGCACCGCGGGGATGGCGGACAGGATGCCGTCGCTGCCGTGCAGTCGGACGGTTTCGGGTTCGGCGGTGGTCATGGTGGTGTGTCCTTTCGATGGGGGTGCGGCCGAAAAGGGTTCGGCCAAGAGGGGCGGCTGCCGCGATCAGCAGCCGGTATTGCAGGCGGCGCAGGAGCTGCCGCTCGCCGCGGTGACGAAGGATCGTCAGGCGCAGCCACGACGCGTTCAGGGCCAACTTGTTGTGGACCGCGACCCACTCGTCGCGGCCCCACGGCAGGTAGTCCGCGAGCGATGGTGAACGCCAACGCGATGCCCGTGAGGTAGATGAGCGTGATCATGAGGCCCTCCGTCCGGTGTGCGGCACGGTCCCGGTGATCGCCCAGCTGTCGTCGTTCCGCAACAGGGCAATCGAGCGGAAATGCGCCCGGCCATCGTGACGCACCGGGGTGACGATCATCCGGTCTCCGGTGGTGGGCACCCGCTCGTCGTCCGGCCAGTACCGACCGCGGCGATCGCAGCAGCCGAGGAATCCCTTCCGGGTGGCCTCGGCCATGTTTTCGACGAGGAACGCGGCGCCGCGCGGGCTGGACGCGAAGATCAGGTACGGCGACATCGCTTCGGCGAGAAAGCCGTTGCCCCGACGCAGAACCGGCATGACGAGGTAGAAGGAACGTTTCGTTGGCATCGGTGCTCCTTTCGGGCACGAAAAAGCCCGCCCCACCGGCGCATCTCGTCACGGTGACGGAACGCGCCGGTGGGGCGGGCTGGGTGATCTGCGGGGTACTACTGACTGGCGGCGTCGATGACGTGTATGCGGCCCGCCGGCTTGCGCGCGAGCGGCCAACCGACCGCGACGGCCGCGGCGATGAGCACCGCGACGACCAGAGTGCGGTCGGTGTTGGTCATCGTGCGGGCGCCGGCGGAGACCTGTCTCGCTCCGTCGACCAACTGACGTACGGCGTCATCGATGAGTGGTGTCGTCATATCTTCCTGCCTTCCTTGTTGATTTCGTGGACCTCGGTCTCGAGGACCTGCCAGCCCTCGGCCGCGAGATCCGGGTTGAGCATCCGTTCGGGATGCGCGTCGTCGATGTGCTCGGCGCACGCGTACCAGTCGACGGAGCTGGTCTCGGTGCCGCCGGGCACCTCGCGCTGGATCACCAGAGCGAGGTAGTACGCCGCCCGCCAGGGAATCCCGCAGCCGCAGGCGTAGCTGGACGGGTGATAGCCCCGCCCGGAGGCCGGCTGGCTCATCTCGCCGCCGCCAGCTGCTCCCGGTGTTCGGTGCACAGCCCGGTGGCGTCGTCCGTGGGGATCCCGCACCAGCCCTCCCAGCCGGTCGGCCCGGTCGGGTCGGTGTCCCACATCGGCGCGATCACCCCGGCGTGCGTCTGCCACTTGCAGGGGTGCCACGACGGGTATTTCGGCGGATCCGCGGGGTCGTCGGCATGCTCGTCGATGTGCGCGTCGATGTGCGCGTCGATGATCGACTTGCATTCGGCGAGCGCGTAGCCGTCCGGCTCCTCGAACGTCTCGGAGCCGTAGAAGCCCCAGCAGGAGTCGAGCTGCTCGCCATCCGGCCCGGTGATGATGTAGCCGTAGACGTCGCCGGCGACCCAGGCGGCGAACTGCTCGAACGATCCGGTGATCGCCTCCGTGATCCGGTCGGGCGGCGTGCCCCACCTGGCGAGCTGCTCGGGCGTGGCGAACATCCAGCCGACCCAGCCGGAATCCCAGCCGCCCGGATCCATCCAGTGATGCTGGTCGCCGAGGTAGACCTCGACCCCGCTGTGATCGATAGCGCCGATCGGCAGCACCACCGGCACGCTGTGGAAGACCCTCATCCAGCGGGCGATGATGGCCAGGCATCGCGAGCGCGAGTGCCGCTCGTTCAGCTCCTCCAGCGCGTCGTTCAGGCGCTCGGCCCAGTCGGTGTCGTTGGTCCAGCCCAAGTGCCGCTCCGCCTTGCGGTGCAGCACCAGGGTGGGTTCGCAGTCCCACTCCTTGAGCGGGTTGCCGGCGTCACTGTCGTAATGGATTGCGATCGTGTAGCCGCGGTAGTCGATCGTGTCGACCACTTCCAAGCCCATGGGAACTCCTCTCAATACACGAAAGGGCGCCCCGCACCAACGAGTGTCGGTGCGGGGCGCCCAGTGTCGAAAAACATCAAAGGCCCCGCACCGTCTGGGCCTGTTCGGCTTTTAGTGTTGTTTTGGGTGTGCCTCGACCGGCCCTCTCGTACTCTTGACCTTGTTGGTTGAGAGCCGGGAAGGCCGGCTTCGTGTCTTGAAGGGGGGACCGGTGTCTGACTCGGTTGCCGGAGCGGCCCTGCTGCCCGCGGCGCGGCCACCGGCACGATGCTCGGCCAGCAAGTCTCACCAGGAGGGCAACTGACCACTTCCACCGACGCAACGAAGTGCCCGGACCCGCTGCACGACGGTAGCCGGATACGCCGAAGCGGGCTGCGCACGACCTCCGCAGGAACCCGGCAGCGCCTCGAATGCCTCGCTCAGGATGACGACAGACACTTCTTCCCCGTTCCAGCCGCAGGCACACAGCTGACCTCACTTGACCGCCCCCGCCGTGCCCGGAGCACTCTTCCTCGAAGGTCACCCGCCAGTGCATGTACGGCAACGGCGCCCGCAAGCGTCAGCGCTATCGCTGCGTCCCAACCGATGGCCACACTCCCCACACGTTCACACCACCCCTCACGCGCGAAGTCGTCGAAGTCGGCACCGACAAGTGCGCCACCTGCGATGAGCTGCTCTCCCCACACCGCGGCAGGCTGACCGGGGCCAGGCACACGCCGTGGACCTTGGCGCTGTATGCCCGCGCCCTGGACGACCTGTCGATGGGCGCGAGCTACGCGTCGGTGTCGCTGATGATGCCCGAGCATCGGGACCGCGCCAGCCGTCACCTGGCCGAACACCACGGCGGCGATGCTCGGCTCGATACTCGCGCGAGCGGGTCGGCCCGGTCGTACACGGCCGCACGTGGAAAGTCCGCCTGGCACCTGGCCGCGGATCTCGTCGAGCAGTACGCCCCACTGCTGTGGCGCGACGTCGACAAGCAGATGCGCGACCGCGACCTGGCCCAGCGCGCCGCGAACGACGAACTACTGGCCGCCTCCCCCGGCGCAGCCTTGGCGGCCCCCGTCACCTGGTTGCTGGACGAGCAGCCCGTCATCCTTTCCGGGCGGCGCCGCGGGGCAGAGCGGCGGCTGGAGCGCAACCAGTGGAACGTACTGGTCGTCGTCGAGGTCCGCTGGCACTGGGGAGACGACCCGAAGAGCGTCCCAGATCGCGAGTACCGGCTCCGGCTCGCCAGGGCGTACCCGCGAGCCAACGAACAGGCTTGGCGGCTGGTCCTGGACGAACTCGGTGTCCGCCCGGACTTCGTCATCGCAGATAACGCGCCGGCTATCGCCAAGGCAGTCAGCTCCCAGTTCGGTGTCGGAGCGGTCGGTCTCATCCCGAGCCTGTTCCACATCCAGCGGAACCTCCGCAAAGCGCTGAAGGAGCTGCCCGGTGCGACGACGACTCTCGAAGGGCGCACAGTCCTCATCGCCCGGCTCGCCAAGCACCTGGACATCTGGGCCCGCGATGAACTGCTCAACCTCGGCCCGACCGACTCGTCGAAGTGGTGGGACGACCTCCTCGAGGCCGTCGCGGCACTGCCCGCCCCGGTCGTTGGAGTCCTGGAACAGCGCCGCGTCTACGAGGCGTCGCTCGCGCAGGCGCTGCCCATCCTGGCGCGCCAGCCGCAGCTGCCCGCATCGAACGCCGCAGTCGAGAACCGGATCCGGCCCGCCCTCGAGCCGTTCTTGGACAACCGCAAGCAGCTGTACCGCAACCTGGCCCGAACCAACTTCCTGTTCGATCTCGCGGTCGCTCGCGCGCAGGGTGCGTTCACCGACCTCGACGAGGTCACCCGGCTGCTCCGGGAGGACAACGAAACAAGCCGGCGGCTGGGCCCCAGCGCCACGCACCTGACTGACGCTCAGCCACCCTCGCGGGCCGAAGGTGAACGCGCACCGGTGTACGCCTCGCTGCTCAACCCGCTGCTGGTCGCCGCACTGGCCATCACGCCGGTCGTGCGCGGCAAACGGATCCGCCAGGGCGAGCCGTACGTCGAGATGCACCCCGGCGTTCCCATCGACCCACACTCCACTGCCGTGCACGGGTTCACCACCCAGGACGTCGCCCGCAAGCGCCGCTTCGCCTTCTACGCCCCCACGGTGCTCGCCGCGCTGAACGTCCCCGACGCCGTACTGGTGTGCCACACCGGCAGCGACGTCCGGGTCCTGCGCCGCGAGCTCGAGCGCCTCGACGAGGCCAAAGCCAGCGGCGACGCCACGGTCGCTGTGGGCCTGGCCGACCTTCCGCTGTTGCCCATCATTGACACCAGCACACTGCCTCGGCTGCTTCAACTACCCGGTCTGGGCAACCGTGGCGTCATCAGCCTCGTGACCTTGTGCCAGCTCACCGGGGTCACCAACAGCGGAAGGTCGGCCAGGACGGTGGCGGCGATGGCGCTGATGATGCGCGCGCGCAGGCGTGGGCGTTGCGGCGCCGGAGCCGCAGAGCCATCAGGGTCGCGGCGACAGCGACCACGATGACCGCCGCGGCAAGGAGGCGCGCATTGCCGGTGACGGCGCCGGTCACCGCGCCCAGTCCGCCCAGCCCAGCAGCGAGCAGCAGGCTCTGCCCGGCGCAGCAGACCAGCATGACGGCGGCGGCGCCCCAAACGAGGCGGCCGGTGCGGTCGCGGCCCTGCGGCGGCGGCTGCGGCTGCGACTCGCGGTGTTGCTCGGGTGTTGGGGTGTCAGGCACAGCAGGAGGTGGGGAGCTGGTAGCGGAACAGGCCGGCGGTCAGGCGCAGGCTTTCGGCCATGGTCAGGTACGGCGCCCACGTGTCGGCGACGTCGTCGACGGTCATCCCGGACCGGATGGCGTAGGTGGCCGCGAGCATCATCTCCCCGGCGCCGTCGGCCAGGGCGTGCACACCCAGCACCTGCCCGGTGGTCGCGTCGGCGACCACCTTGACCGCGCCGCGGGTGTCCCGATTAGCCAGGGCGCGGGGCACGTCGGCCAGGTCCAGGATTCGGCAGTCGCACGCGATGCCTGCCGCCAGCACCTCGCTCTCGGTCATCCCGGCCGACGCGAGCTGCGGGCGGGTGAAGACCACCGCCGGCAGCCCCGTGTAGTCCACCCGGGCGGTGGAAGGGGCGCAGCAGTCGTCCACGTCCTTCCCGGCGTCGGCGGCGTCCATGACGGCGGCCGCGTTGCGCGCGGCGACCCGTCCGCCGGCCGCGGCGACGTACACGTACTGCGGGCCGCCGGTGACGTCGCCGGCGGCGTACACCCGCGGGTTGCTGGTGGCCTGCCGCTCGTCAACCATCACGAAACCGGCCGCGTCGACGTTCACCCCGGCAGCGGGCAGGTCCAGGCCGTCGGTGCGCGGGCTGCGCCCGGTCGCGACCAGCAGCCGCTGCCCGCGCAGCTGGGCGCCTGAGGCGGTGGTCACGACTACACCGTCGCCGTCCTGGGAGACCCGAGTCGCGTGTTCGGGAGTGACGGTGATGCCGTCGTCGGCGAAGACCGCGGCCAGGGCGGCGGCGAGCTCGGGCTCGGCGCGGGGGGCCAGGTGCCCCACCAGGCTCACCTGGGCGCCGAGGTGGGCGAACAGCTGGGCCTGTTCCATGCCGACGTACCCGCCGCCGATAACGACCAGGGACTCGGGCAGCTCGGGCAGCTCCATCGCCGTGGTCGAGGTCAGCCAGTCCACCCCGTCCAGGCCGGGCAGGTCGGGGACGGCCGGTTGCGCGCCGGTCGCGACCAGGTAGGCCCGGGCCCGCAGGGGGCGCCCGTCCACGGCCAGGGTGTCCATGTCGGTGAACGTGGCCTGACCGGTGCGGATTTCGAATCCGTACGCGTCGGCGACGTCGGCGTACTTGGCCCCGCGCAGTCGCTCGACGAGCTCGTCCTTCTGCGCCACCAGCGCGCCCAGGTCCACCGGGCCGGCACTGGTCGGGACGCCGTCGTACGGGTGGGTCAGCGCGCCGTGCCGGGCCCCGGCGGCGGCGAGGAGCGTCTTGGAGGGGACGCAGCCGATGTTCACGCACGTGCCCCCCAGCAGGCCGCGTTCGACCAGGACCACGCCGCGCCCGGCCAGGCTCGCGGCGATTGCCGCGGACATCGCCGCACCGCCGCTTCCCACCACTGCCAGCTCGACGTCGTACTCGTGCATGGTCTGCCTCCAGTTCACGTCCACGGATGTTCAGGGTCCACAATGGACGTTCCAGTGCAGGGGAAGGTCAAGCCCGAACCCGGAAACAGGAGGCAGTCGTGCTCATTGGCGAGGTGGCGACAGCGGGAGGCACCACCGCCAAGACGCTGCGGTTCTACGAGCAGGAGGGTCTTCTGCCCGAGCCGGGCCGTACGCCGGGCGGGTACCGCGACTACGACGGCGACGTGCTGGGCCGGCTCGACTTCATCCGCCGCAGCCGGACGGCCGGGCTGACCCTGGGCGAGATCCGCGAGATCCTCGACCTGCGCGACGGGGGCGCAGCTCCCTGCGAGCACGTCCAGGGGGTGCTGACCCGGCGGCTGGAGGACCTCGACGCCCAGATTGCCGAGCTGACCGTGCTGCGCGCCGCCGTCGCCGACCTGTGGGCCGGGGCCGCGACCGTCGAACCAGCCAGTTGCGACGCGGCCAGCGTTTGCCGGTACGTGTAGCCCTCGACCGCAGGTCGCCATGCCTGTGACGGTGCTGGGCTGACGCTGGTCACCGGTGCGCCGCCACGCCACGATGGGCACATGGAAGCAGCAGCGGTGATGCACGACCAAGCGGACAGCCCCACCTGCTGGTGCTGCGGGAATGCGTTCGACGAACACGACCTGTCCCGGCTCGGGTCGCACCCTGAGGTAGCGGTGTGCGGGCGATGCGCGCAGTGGCTGTACCGGCGTGCCCGAGCCAACGCCGAGTCTGGTTCGCGTACCCCGGGTGTCCTGGTCCGCCGCGGGTTGGCCGCCGCCCGGCGTGGGGTGATGCGGGCCCGGCTGCAGGGCTGGCCCGTCCTCGGCCGCTTCTGCGTCGCCTGGACCAGCACCTGCCCTGATGGCTGGGCGAGATCGGGCGAGCCCGCAGGATGAGCCTGGTCACGCGATTGGCCGCGACACCAACGCCGACAGCCTGAACTCGTGCCGCGAGGACCTGCGCGCACTCCTGGACACGGCGACACCAGAACAGCTGCGTGCGCGAAGCGACGGCACCAAGTGGACCAACGAGCAGCTCCTGTTCCACATGGTGTTCGGGTTCCTCATCGTGCGCCGCCTGCTCCCGCTCGTGCAGGTCATGTCCGCATTTCCGGCCTGGGTCGGGCGAGCCTTCGCCTGGTGCCTCGACAGCGCACGGGCGCCATTCCACTGGGTGAACTACGCAGGGTCCTGCGTCGGCGCCCTGGTGTTCAACCACGCCCGCATGGGCCCGCCTGTGCGACCACACCATCGACCACCTGCTCTCCAGCCTTCGGCGAGAACCCGATGAGCGATTGCGCGCAGGGATGCCGTTCCCGACCACCTGGGACCCGTACTTCGAACCACACATGACCTTGGCAGCGGTGTACCCCTACCCGGCGCTTCACCATGCCCACCACCGCAGACAGCTCACCCTCGCTACCTGATGGCGCAGGCGGCCGCACCAGCGATGCCCGACACGCCGACGACCGTCCCTGCGCACTGAACACCATCACGGGCGGGCACTCTTGGGCCGCTCGCAGGAGGCGCGCACGAAGAAGCGCGCCCCCGGTTCGATGAACCGAGGGCGCGCATTCTGTGCGCCATTTCCGCACCGTGAACCCACACTAAAAGCCGAACAGGCCGTCTGGGTGCAGGGCCTGGTGTCGCTGTCGTTGCTGCCGGCGGTGTTCACATCGTCGTGCCCGTTACTCCGGTTCTGGCAACGCCTTAACTATATCACGAAACGCCAAGTGCTGCAACGCTTTTCGCTGTTAGTCGAATGCGCTGGGGCCGACGTTCATGAAGTCCAGCCCCGCATTGAGATCGCCCGGTGCGTGCGCGAGGGCGGTGCAGATGTGCTGCCACTGCGCCGTGGGGATCGCAAGCTGCGTCGGTTCGATCTTCTCCTGCTCGTCGTACCAGGCGTAGCCGTAGATCAGCATGAGCGTCCCGGTGAGCCGGTCCGACGCCGTGAGCGTCTCATCGCCGGCAATCGCATCCAGACAGCGCATCACCGGCTCAGGCAGCGTCACCTCCCGGCGCGCCGCGGTGGCCGTCACGACGCCACCGGGACGTGATTGGTGCCGATCTTGTCGGTGAGGGCGCTGCGCTCGTGCGGACCCAGCGCGCTGACCGCCTTCTCGTACAGCGCGATACCGGCGGCCCAGTCCTCGACGAATCCGTCACTGCTCAGGCCCTCGAGCGCGCCGCGGAGGAAGGCCGAAATGAGGATCGCCGTCACGACCTCGTCGTACGGCCGGTACCCTGTCTTGCAGAAATCCCACGCGCCATTCGGCACGATCTGGAACGACTCATAGTCGTCCGGCGCGACGCCGTTCAGCCGGATCCCGGTCGACGAGATCTCCGGCTCCCCGGTACTGTCCGGACCGGCCAACGGTACCGTCGTCGCGGCGAGGATCTTCGTGGTGTCGTTGACGACGAGGCCGAGCGATTCGGCTTTGCTCGGCGTCCAGTAGTGCGTGTATCCCATCGGGATACTCCTTTCATGAGAAACCGAAAGGCCCCGGCGAGCGGGATGCTCGCCGGGGCTGCGGGTACTACTCCTCGTAGTGCTCGACGTCGGTGATCTCGTCGATCTCGACGTCGTCGATCTCGACGCCCGAGTGGTCGTCGTCCAACGCGAAGTCCTCGCGAATCGCATCCAGCAGCGCGTCCTCGCGGATGGAATTCCTGACCCACTCCTCGCTTGGCAGTCCGCGCCGCTGGGCCAGCGTCGCCGTGAACGTCACCTTGATCATCGCGGTCGCGGTGTACTTCTCCGCCCGGCGCTCGAGACCGAGCTCGCCGAGGGCCTGGTCGACGACCGAGCACCAGCCGTGCCTGACGGCGTACTCGGAAGCAACGTCCGCGACGCGCTCCTTGAACGCCGCGAGCTCGTGCTCCACGTTCTCCAGCCGCCGGATCGTGCTCCGCTGGGCCAGGATTCGCGCCGTCGCTGCGGCGCCCGCGTCGTCGGGGATGTTCGTCGCCGCGCGCAGTCGTATGCGGATCACGGACTCCTCGGCGGCCGTGATGACGGGGTCCGCGGAGGCGGTCTGCCCGGACGACTCCAGTGCCCATCGGATGTGACCGGCGACGTCGTCCTGCGTGAAGCCCTCGGCGATCAGCTGGCGACGCAGCACGGACGCCCCGACGCCGATTCGGACCGGAGCGGACAGCGTAGCGAACAGCTTCTCCTGGATCTTGTCGAAGTCGTCGCGGTAGACCCAGTAGCGGTTGCCGAGGACGGCGCCGAGTGCGTCTGTTACCCGCTCGGGGGTCGCCCCGTCGATGGGATCGAGCAGCTCGTGCACCCGGTCGATGCTGATCGAGTGGAACCGCTCCGGAAAGCCGACCTTCAGCCAGGCCGGGCTGGCCTCGGTGTCGGTCGTTTCGGTTGGTGCGGTTGTGGTCATGTGCTTGTTCCTTTACGGTGATAGAAAAGGCGCCGCCCGCCCCGACTTGGTCTCGGGACGGACGGCGCCTTCGGTCATGCTCGGCTGGGTCAGCGGACGCTGCCCAGGTCATCTCTCAAACGCTCGCGCACCCACGGCGGGTCGTAGTCGCGAAGCTCGCGGGTCATGCGCTCCCGCTCGGTGTGCGAGTAGCCCTGGGGGCGCCTGCACACCTCGCACGAGCCGGACGCGCAGCACTCGTACTCCTGGCCCGTCACGCCAGCTGGTAGGCGAGGTGCATGGCGTCGACGGCGCGGCCGCCGAGGTCGTGCGCGGCGTCCGGGTCGGCGACCGTCTGCGCGAACGAGGTGACCGCGTTCATCACGCCGCCGGTGGTGATCTGCCCGCCGATCAGGAAGTGCCGCAGGATGCCCTCGGCCTCCTCCTTGGAGAACGCGAGCTTCTTGCCGACGACCTCGATCGTCTTCTCCGGCTCGGAGATCTCCTTGCCGGACTGCTCGGTCAGCTCGGCGACCTTCGCGTCGAGGTAGTCGGCCGAGAGCACCGCCTTGACCACGTCGCGGGTCTGCGCCGTGACGTAGGCGAGTTCCTTGGACTGGGTGTCCTCGGACCAGGCAATGTGACCGTCGTCCTGCTTCGCCCCGACGTGCGTGCGGGCGAACGCGTCCTTGGTCATGGTCAGGCCGTTAGAGCAGCGCAGCACCGTGATCTCGGGCGTGATCTGCCAGCGGCCGGCCCCGACCTCGGAGTTGGTCAGCAGGAACCCGGCGTGCACGATTGGCTCGGTGCCCGGCTCGAACATGCCGTGCGTCTGCTGATCGCCCAGCCCCCGGCGACCCTGCTCCCGCCACAGCTGACCGAGCCGAAGACGCTCGGCGTCGCTGATGCCGCGGCTGGCCCGCCGGTTGGCCTCGGCGCTCGTGTCGAACGGGCTGCGGTAGCCGGCCAGCAGCTCCGGCGCGGCCGTGAGGATCTCCGGCGCGGCGACGTGGACGTACATCTTCGTCTCCGACAGGTCGCCGTAGATCCTCAGCGATGCCGGGTCGACGCCGGCGTCCTGGATGCCCTTGAGCATCGCGAGGAGCCCGTCGATGTTGTCCAGCCGGGCGAACCGGTTGGAGAGCAGTGCCCGGGCGATGCCGACCCCGTTCTCGGGGCGGATCAGCCGGACGAAGAACGACCGCGGATCGGCCGGGACGCCCGACCGCTTCACCAGCGGCTCCTCACTTTGGACGGGCGGGCGGCTGAACAGCGGCTTGCGGCCGCGCAGCAGCCCGTTCACGTTGGCGTCCCACAGGTCCAGCCGGGCCGGGTAGGCGAGCTTGCCCTTCACGATCCGGCCGTGCCGAAGCCGCCGCAGGTAGGCGGTGTTGATGTCGAGCCGCTCGGCGATTTGGTCGTCGAAGATCTGCGTCGGCCAGTAGGAGGCGTTCGGATCGGTGAACCCGTCCTCCTCCAGGATCATCTCCTGGCCCTCGAGGACGAGCATCCCCTCCGTGAAGCGCAGCTTCTCGGCGGGCACGATCAGGTCGATCTTGTGCGCCTGGTTGTGCTGCAGCACGCCCAGCAGGTCCTCGTAGTCCGCGTTGCGCAGGGTCGGCACGTAGGCCGTACCGGTGCGCTCCGTTGTTGCTGTTTCCATGTTTGATCCCTCCTGGAATCGTAAAAGGCCCCGGAGGATTTCTCCGGGGCCAGTCTTAAATGCCGTGGTGA
>CALANS010000111.1 GCA_937926105.1 uncultured Actinomycetes bacterium
CTCGCCGCACTCCTTCATGGGGCTCACCTTCCTGGAAGCATCGCGGGCTCCGGAGGAACCTCGGCCCGATCTTAGACCGTACGGTGGCGCATCCGGGCAAAGACTACTATGGCGACTCGTAGCCGCGAGGAGCGTGGCTGCGCGAGGAGAAGGCTGGCTGGCCGTGATGCTTGCGTCGATCGGGGAGAACGTCTCCGGTGTCGTGCTCTCGGGTCCGCTGCTGCTTGCCATCCTGATCGCGGCCATGGCCGGATCCGTGTCGTTCTTCTCCCCGTGCTGCCTGCCGCTGGTCCCCGGATACCTGTCGTACGTCGCCGGCCTGGCAGGTGCGGAGGCGACCGCAGGTGCAACGTCCACGACTCCGATCGTGATCGCACCTGTTGCGGCGCGGCCGAAACCGATCCCTCGCCAGCGCTCCAGAACCACACTTGGTGCAGCGTTCTTCATCCTGGGCTTCGCCGCAGTCTTCACCAGCTACGGTGCGCTTTTCGGCTCGATGGGGTCGTTCCTGCTGGCCTACCAGGGCACCCTGACCCGCATCCTGGGAGCCGTAACGATCGTCCTTGGATTGCTGTTCACCGGGCTGCTCTGGCGCGTGCGGCCGTTGAACCGCACCGTCAGGCTCCGGTATCGACCGCGGACGGGCCTCGCCGGTGCCCCCTTGGTCGGCGCTCTGTTCGGCCTGGGATGGACGCCCTGCATCGGGCCGACCTTGGCGGCGGTGCTCGCCCTGGCCACAAGCTCAGGCGGCGCCGGCCGGGGCGCGATTCTGTCGCTCGCCTACAGCTTGGGACTGGGAGCTCCGCTCCTGCTCGCGGCCACGTCGGCGCAACGGGCGATGCGGTCGTTCCGGTGGGCTCGGCGCCACAGTCAAACCATCATGAGAGCCGGTGGGGCCATGCTCATCGTCCTCGGGCTGATGCAAGTCAGCGGCGTGTGGACCATGTTGATGTCGCGGCTGCAAGGTGCAATCGTTGGATGGCAGGTCTCGCTGTGATCGGCGTGTTTGCGTCCAGGACAGGTGTCGACGACGCAGTGGATGCGACCCGGCTTCTCGCACGTCGATCGTCACGGGCCGGTGGAATGCTCGGTGCCGGCCCGATGCTGGCGACGGCCCCAGCCGGTGCTGGTCGTTGCCCTCGCCGCGGTCGGTTGGGGGCACCGTGAGCCCCACCCCCGATCACTCAGTCGAGCCAGAGTCGGTCCCTGACGCCGCAACCGACCGCCCCAGCCCGCTCGCCGTCCCCCCACGACCGGTGGGGCTGGGGCCCCTGGGATGGGCACGGTGGGGATGGCGATCCCTGACTTCGATGCGGACAGCGATCATCCTGCTGGCCCTGCTCGCCGTAGCCGCCGTCCCCGGATCGGTGCTACCGCAACGCGGAGTCGCTAGTGACCCGGGTGCGGTCGTCAACTTTAGCCGAGACCATCCCACACTCGCGCCGTGGCTGGACCGGCTCGGGTTCTTCGAGGTGTTCTCCTCGCCATGGTTCGCCGCGATCTACCTGCTGCTGCTGACCTCGATGACCGGGTGCGTCTTGCCCCGCTGCCTGCGGCTCTGGCGCGCCACCCGCGCCGACCCCCCTCGAGCACCCAGGGACTTGTCCCGGTTGCCCGACCACCAGCATTGGCACACCACCCAGCCCGCCGTGAAGGTCCTGGCCGCCGCGGCCGTCGAGCTGCGTCGTCGGCGCTTCCGCGTGCGGGTGGACGGAAACACGGTGCGAGCACAGAAGGGGTACTTGCGAGAAGCGGGGAACCTGGTGTTCCACCTGTCGTTGCTCGTGCTCTTGTTCGGGATCGCCGCCGGCGCCCTGTTCGGATTCGAAGGCCGCGTGATCGTGGTCGAGGGTGGGGCCTTTTCCAACACCCGGCCGCAGTACGACGAGTTCACCCCGGGCCCGCTGGTAAAGAACGACCGGCTGACACCGTTCTCGTTCACCCTCGAGAAGTTCACCGCCGCATTTGAGCCGGCCGGGCCGCAGCGAGGTACGCCCAGGGCCTTCCGGGCCGAGATCACGGTGACCGGCCCGGACGGGAAGACCGAGCCAAGGGCGATAGAGGTCAACCACCCGCTGCAGTTCAACGGAACGAAGGTGTTCCTGACCGGCAATGGCTACGCCCCTCGGGTCACCATCCGCGACGGCCGCGGTCGGACGGTGTTCAGCGGGCCTGCGGTGTTTCTGCCCCTGGACGGCAACATGACCTCCGACGGGGTCCTGAAGGCGCCAGACGCTCAACCCACCCAGCTCGCCTTCGAGGGACTGTTCCTGCCGACGGCGACGTTCGATGCCAAGGCCGGGCCGCGCTCGGCCTTCCCAGCACCCCTCGACCCGCGACTTGTACTGACCGCGTACACCGGCGACCTGGGCCTGGGCAATGGCGTCCCGCAGTCGGTTTTCCGGCTGGACAAGACCAACCTGACCCAGGTGAACGTCGATGGCACGCCGTTCGCTCAGGCCTTGCGGGTTGGCAACACGATGACGCTGCCTGACGGGAAGGGCAGCGTCACGTTCGACGGCGTTTCTCGCTTCGCCAACTTCCAAGTCGCCAACGACCCGGGAAGGCAGACCGCCCTGCTTGCCGCAATCCTGCTCCTGATCGGGCTCACCGCCTCGTTGACGATCCGCCAGCGACGGGTGTGGGTCCGTATCAGCCCCGACGATCGCGGTGCTGGTTGCGTCGTCCAGGTGGCCACTTACCCACTGACCCGCCGCGGCGTCCCGGAGGGTGAGATGACCAGCCTGGTCGAGGTTCTTCGAGCACCAGCTGACAAGGCGACCTCACCCGAGCCGGTAGACCGAATCCGGACCGAGCACACTCCCATCCCGGCAACCAAGGAGTGACCTTGCCGAGCACCCAGACACTAGCCCAGCTCAGCGACAACCTGGCGTACTCAGCGATCGTCGTGTATGCCCTGACGATGCTCTCCTACGCTGCCGAGGCGGCGCTGCGAGCGCGCACCCCCGCACCCGCGACGACAGCATCCCTGGCACCGGCGATGATCGGATCTGTAGCAGGCGCCGGCTCTGAAACGCACTCGCCGGTCCCGCCGGTCCCGCCGGTCCCGCCGGCCCCCGGTCGGGTTGGCCGGGTCGCGGTGGCGCTGACGATCCTGGCGTTCGCCCTGCACCTGGGCGCGGTCACCGCCCGGGGACTGGCCGCCGGCCGGGCGCCGTGGGGCAACATGTACGAGTTCGCCACCGCCGGCTCCCTGGCGGCAACCGCCGCGTACCTGGTGCTGCTACGCCGCCAGCCGGTCCGCGACCTCGGCGTGTGGATCATTGCCGTTGTCACCTTGACCCTCGGCCTGGCGGTGACCGTGCTGTACACCCCGGCCGGTGCCCTGGTGCCAGCGTTGAACTCCTACTGGCTGGTCATCCACGTCGCGGCCGCGATCACCTCGGGCGGCATCTTCACCGTCGGTGCGGTGGCGACCGGGCTGCATCTGCTACGCCAGCGCGCCGACAGGCGCAGCGCTGACCTCCTCACCGGCCAGGGGTACGCCGCGCACTTGCCCGCCGCGACGTCATTGGAGAAGATCGCGCACGCCGCCATCGTCTTCGCCTTCCCTATCTGGACATTCGCCGTGATCGCTGGCGCCATCTGGGCCGAAGACTCGTGGGGCCGGTACTGGGGGTGGGATCCCAAGGAAACTTGGGCATTCATCACCTGGGTGCTGTACGCGGCCTACCTGCATGCCCAGTCCACCGCCGGCTGGCGAGGCCGCAAGGCGAGCTGGTTCGCCATCGCCGGCTACGTGGCATTCCTGTTCAACTTCTTCGGCGTCAACATGTGGATCACGGGCCTGCACTCCTACGCCGGAATCTAAGCGCCGCAGCTATAACGCCACTCTCGTACCCGGCCACAAGCGCTACCCTCTAACAGCGAGCTCATCCAGACCTGATCGGCGTGCAAGACCGACCGAGCCTGCATGGCAGGACGTCACGAGCTCAGCGAAACGTCGCTGGGGCCCCGATGATCATCGGGACCAGGTCACGGCCTCATCATGCGGGTCGGCAGCGGCACCACTTCCTCGCCGGCGGCGGCACCCGAGTTCACCGAGCCGGTCGGCTGCAGACTTATGCCGCTGGCTCACGGTGCAGCATCTGGGTCATCTGCTCGATCTCGGCCTGCTGAGAGGTGGCGATCGCCTGTGCGAGCTGCCGGACCTGGCGTTGCTCGGTGACAGCGAGGACGGCGTCAGCCATGGCGACGCCGCCGCGATGGTGGGCGATCATCAAGGTGAGGAACAGCCGGTCGGCGGCGGCGCCAGAGGCGTGCCGCAGCTCGTCGAGCTGGGCCGGGGTTGCCATGCCCGGCATGAGACCCGCGGCGTTGAGGGTTTGTGTGACAGAACCGTGTGTGCCGTGGCCGGTCATCCACGTCATGGAGGGTCGCGTCCCGGTCGCCGGCAACCCCCAGGCCTGCAGCCAGGCCGCCATCTGTCCTGACTGCTGCTCCTGCGTGGTGATGATGTCGTAACCGATCGTGCGCAAGATCGGATCAGACGTCGTCTCCCGGATGATGAACGCCATCTCCACCGCTTGGGCGTGATGGATCTGCATGTCCCGGGCGAACCCCGCCTCGGGGCTCAGGTCGCCCGGTGCGCTGCCCTCGCGCGGCCAGAACACCAGCAACGCAGCACCGCTGCCAACACCGCGACTGCAACCACGAAGTGGCCGGGCTTCAGGCTGAGCGGAGCGGGCGTCGAGTCGGGGTCCTCTACCTCGGCATCGCTGGCGTCTGGTTCTCGATCATCACACCGTGTCCCAGCCGCAGATGGTCACTTGCCGGCCGCGGAGGGATCCAGGCCGCCAGCGCAGGTCGCACCTCGCTCAGGCGTCTGCGGCCCTTGGCGGTACTCGCGGATGAACTCCTCGAGCCGGGGATCGTCGGCTCCAGTCAGTCGCAGCTGCTTGCCCCAGGCAGACGAGATCGGAAGAGCACACGTCTGAACTCCAGTCACCTTGTAATCTCGTATGC
>CALANS010000112.1 GCA_937926105.1 uncultured Actinomycetes bacterium
TGACTCCATCCTCGTTTCCAAGGTCATGAGCCTCCAACAAACCCGGGGCGGTTCACCTCGCCGAGGAGATCGTGCAGGACGCGTTCGCCGAACTGGTGTCCCGCTGGGATCGGCTGGACCCGGAGCGGGCGTTGGGGTACCTATACCGATCCGTGGCGAACGGTGCGAAGTCGGCACTGCGCCGCCGGCGAACCGTGCGCACGCACCGGCCGGACCCTGCTCCCGACGAGCCGGGCGCGGACGCCGCGGTGCTGCGCGCCACCGGGCACGACGCGCTGCTGGGCGCCGTGTCGCGGCTTCCGGTCCGGCAGCGACAGGTGTTGGTGCTGCGCTACTTCGCGGAGCTGTCCATCGCCGAGACCGCGGCCGCGCTCGGCCTGTCCGGCACCGCCGTCACCGCCGCGACGCACCGCGCCGTGGCATCCCTGGCCCGGCACCGCGAGGAGTTCCGATGAGCGCTTGCGCGAAGAGCAAACAAACACCGATGAGCGCTTGCGCGAAGAGCAAACAAACACCGATGAGCGCTTGCGCGAAGAGCAAACAAGCACCGATGAGCGCTTGCGCGACGGGAAGTGAGCACCGATGACCGCCCAGATCGAGCAGGACCTGCGCGAGGCGTTCCACGCGGCGGCGGCGGCGGTGCATCCCGGTGTCCGCCGGCCGCCCGGCACCGCGGGCTCGGTGATCCCAGAACACCGCACGAGGACCCGGCGCTGGCTGGTGCCGGCGGTCGCCGCCGCCGTCGTCGCGGCGATCGGGTTGCCGCTGCTGGCCTTCGCCCTGCTACGCGGCGCCGCCGGCCCGGACATCCAGGCCGCATCGGCGGTGACGGTGTCGGGCGGCCGCGCCACCGTGGCGGGTGTCAGCTTCCCACTGCCGGACGGCTGGACCGCACAGACCGTCGCGCACACCGACACGTCGGTCAGGGTATGCGTCGCGGCGCATCCGGCCCCCGACTGCGACGGTGTGACGGTGCGCATCGCGGTGCCCGCGGGCGACGGCAGCATCACGCCGTTGCGAGACCCGTTGTCCACGTCGCTGCTCGACCCTCCGGCCGCGACGCCGGCGGACGACCCGCCGGCCGCGCCGACCGCCGGCGAACCGGGATCGCTCGTTCCCAGCGGAGGCAGCACTGCCGCGGACGCCGCTACGGCCGGTAGCGCGGGCCCCATCAGCACGGCGCCAACCTGGGACCCGCGGACAGCGACCTGTCCCATCATCGTGGACACCGCCCCGCTCGGCCGCCGTCCCGCTGTGCACCTATCGATCGGACTGTGCGCCTCGGGCAGCCCACAGTCCTCGGACTGGTTCGTCACCGATGGATCGCTGGTGATCTCCACGCCGCGCGGTGTCGCCGCGGCCCAAGCAGCCAGTATTGCGACCGGGCTGGACTTCTCGGGGTATCGGCACGCCTATGGCCCGCAGATCATGTTCCTGTCCGAGCCGGGGGCTGCCAGCTCCGACCCGGTCCCCCCGACCGGGTGACATGCCCGGCGCGGGGTCAGTCGGCCGCGTCGATCTTGCGTTGCAGGTACGCCGAGAAGTAGCCGGCATATCGGCGCTGCAGGTCGGGACGGCGCCAGTCGTGGCCGTCGATCACACCCCGGCAGGACGGCGTGCCGCAGTGGCAGGCCATCTGCCCGTCGTAGTCGTCGAACAGCGCGTAGTCGGTGGTCAGTTCCTCCCCCGCGGCGACGTCCCGCATGGCGACCAGCACGATGTTGCCGGCGAAACCGACGCTGGGCTCGCAGGAGTGGTTCAGGAACAGCATGACCGGCTCGTACTCGTCGTCGGTCAGCGCGACCAGGTGCAGCTCGTCGGTGATTTGCACGTCGGAGTTGCGCAGCTTTTCCGGCAAGGCGGCGAGCCGCGCGGTGGTGACGATGTGCCCGCCCTTCACGGCAACCACGTCACCGGCGTTGATCGGCTGCACGGCGACCAGGCCGCGCCCGGCGATCAGGCTGTCCACACCCTTGCGTGCCTTCGGGCTGATCCATGTTGCGACCATGCTTGCCACCGTACCGATCGATCCGGAATCGCTCGTCCTGGCAACGGTTTCCTCGTCCTCGCAACGCGCCCAACCGTTGCTAGGACGACGAAACCGTTGCTAGGTCGCGACTTCTGCTGGAGCCTGGCCGTCCCTCGCAGCCCATCGACGGTGGACCGGCCCGTAGCAGACCATCCAGCCGATCACGGCGGCAAGCACCGCCGCCAGGACCCAACCCGGCCAGCCCGGCCCCCACACTGCACCAGCCAGCAGCGCCACCAGGCCGGCCGGCAGCGCCCAGCCCCACAGCCAGCTACGCGGCGCCCCGGACAGCGCACCGCCGACCGCCGAGGCCAGGAAATACAGCGCCAGTGCCACACATCCCACCCAGCGCAGGCCTGCCGGAACCCCGTCACCGCTGTGCGCCACTGCCGCTCCCAGCCCAACGGACAGCCCGACGATGCCCGCGGTGCTGGCCAGGTGCACCGGCAGCGCGACGCCCGCCCGCAGCCGCGCCGCCTGCTCCTGCGGTGATCCGGTGAAGCCATAGGAGAACGTGAGCCACCACAGGCCGATCAGCGCTAGGAACCCGGCTGCTGCCCCCAGCGAGACCGTCCACGACCAGTCGACCCGGGTGGTGGCCGTGACGATTTGCGTCACCGCCTCGCCCAGCACGATGATCGTGAACAGGCCCAGCCGCTCCGCCAGGTGTGGCCGGTTCACCCGGGCGACCTTCAACGCCTGGAACCGGTCTCGTCGCCGGGCGCGGCGCCCGCCCTGCTTGCCCGAATCCGCTGTGCTGCCCTGCTTGCTCGGACCCGCCGAGCCGCTCTGCGTGCGGCGGCTGTCCGCTCCTCCCCGGCCGCGAGACGCCTGCTGCCGCAACCGCTCCTGGCGAATCCGCTGGCCCTGCTCGAAGCGACGCTGCATCACCTCGGGCTCGCGGGACGCCAGAGCCGAGAAAACCAGGTCGACGAGAATTCCGGCCGCCCACAGGTAGTACCGGGCCGGTGGGTCGATCCAGAACCCGACGATGAAGGGGATCAGGCCGCCGCCCTGCTGCGCCAACGGCCAGTCCAGCACCGCCTTGCCGGAGCCGGCCAGGCTGCGCATCGCCAAGGTCCGGCCGACGAGATAGGCGACCGCGAACGCGACGTCCCTGCCGTGCCCGACCTGCGGGATCGCCGCCGCCATCACGGCGATGCAGGCCATGCCGAACAGTATCGCCCTGCGGTGCGCCCGCTCGCCCTCCACGTTGGCGTAGAGCATGTATGCCGTCCAGACGATCCACAGCGCGCCGTACATCACGGCGGACTCCGCGACGCCGGCCAGCGTGTCGTGCTCGTGGGTGCGCTCGGCGACCATCGCGACGGCCACCACCACGACCAGGTCGAAGAACAACTCCAGCCAGCTGGCGCGCTGCTCCGGATCCTCCGTCCCCGAACCGGCAGCCCGCTGCCCCGGGAACGCGTGCTCCTGATGCTCCGTCACCGGCCCCTCCGATCCCCGTCACCGCCGTGCTGCCCGCCCGATCTTCCTCGCCGCGGCCGGCAGGTCAGAACACGAACGCAGAAATTCTCCTTGACCCTCACGTAACGTCAGGGCCCAGGCTGGTTGCCATCCGGGCCGAGGGCCGGCCCGGATGTCCTCACGGGAGGGGACGCAGATGCCGTACACGGTGGGCCGGGCGGCCCGGCTGGGTGGGGTGACGATCCGGACGTTGCACCACTACGAGCACATCGGCCTGCTGGTCCCGTCCGACCGCAGCAGTACCGGATACCGGCTGTACTCCGAGTGCGATCTGGATCGGCTCACCCGGGTCCTGTACTACCGCGAGCTCGGATTCTCCCTGCAGGACATCGCGACCCTGCTCGACGACACGGACACGAAGGTCGGCGTCGGCGAGCACCTGGAGCGCCAGCACAAGCTGCTCACCGAGCGGCTGCACCGGCTGCAGGCCATGGTCGCGTCCATCGAAAAGGAAATGGAGGCAACGATGACGGGCCATCAGCTCACCCCCGAGGAGAAGCTGGAGATCTTCGGCGCGGACTACGACCCTGGCTGGGAGTCCGAGGCCGAGCAGCGGTGGGGCGGGACCGACGCCTGGCGGCAGTCCCAGGCGCGCACCAACAAGTTCAGCAAGGACGACTGGCGCCGGGTCAAGGCCGAAGGTGACGCGTTCAACGCCGACCTGGTATCGGCGTTCACCTCCGGCGCAGCGCCGGACTCCGAGCAGGCCATGGCGTTGGCCGAGCGACACCGCGGCATGATCGAGCAGTACTACGACTGCTCATACGCGATGCAGCGCGGCCTGGCGGACATGTACCTGGCCGACGAGCGCTTCACCCGGACCTACGAGGACCTTGCGCCCGGTCTGGCGCAGTGGGTGCACGACGCCATCCACGCCAACGCCGACCGGCACCCGGAGCAGGGCAAGGGTTGGACATAGCCGGTGCCGCCGGGTGGGTCGCAGCCAGGGCCGCCGGGTGGGTCGCAGCCAGGGCCGCCGGGTGGGTCGCATGCGCGAAGTTCGCCCAAATGTGACTCATGGTGCTGGTGGGACGATGTTCGGGCATGCCGGGGAAGTTGATCCACGCGGGGCGGTGGGCGGGGCGGCCGGCGGTACGGTGACGGGCATGTCCGCCGATCGCCCGCCCGAGGGCGCACGCACCGAGTCGGACGGGCGGGAACCGGTGTTGCAGCGTCGGCGGTTTCGGCCGTGGGCATACGCCGCGTGGGTGGTGACGGGCATCCTGTGGGGCCTATCGCTCGCCTCGGCGCAGTCGGTCGGGCTGTTCCTGATGCCGCTGGCGCTGATCGGAACGGTATGGCTGTGCCTGGGCTACACCCGGCCGGAGGCCTGGCCCGGTCTGCTGGGCGGGCTGGGCCTGGTCGGGTGCTACCTGGCGTTCCTGCACCGGCACGGACCGGGGCGCTATTGCACCGATCCCACCGTTCCGGCGACCTGCGCGGAGCTGCTCAATCCGTGGATCTTCGTCACCGCCGCCGTGTTGCTGCTCACCGGATGCGCGCTGATCTCCTGGCGCTGGTACACCACATTGATCACGCCCCGCTACCGCCGCTGAACTCTCTCTCTGCGCGCGCTTGTGTGTCTGAGGTGGCGCCAGAGCGCCACCTCAGACACACAAGCGCAGAGAGAGGGAGCTCAGGCGCCGGTGGCGACGGGGGCCTGATCCTGCAGGGCGGCCAGCACCTGCGGATCCTGCAACTGCATCCAGGCGATCACATCGGAGTAGGTCGCGCAGTACACGTCCTTGCGGCCGCAGGTGTCCTTCATGAATGCCAGCGCCGGCTGGTTGAACGAGTCGCCGTTCCAGTTGTTGAAGTGGTTGGCGATCAGCACCGGTGCCCGGTTGCCGTGGTAGGCCTGGTCGAACATGTAGTCGTAGGTCTGCCGCACGATGGAGCGCAGCTCCGGCGCGGTCTCCGGCTCATCCGCCCCGCCGTTGAACTTGACCCAGAAGTTGTAGTCCATGGCCATCACCATGTCCTTGAACCCAGGCGAGTACACATACGGCATCGGGAACTCCCAGATGCCCTGGATCTGCTTCGGCCAGGCGATACCGGTGTAGAGGTTCTTGGAACTGTCGTAGGTCATCCCGTGCTTGCGCCATGCCGGGATCATTTTGTCCAGATCGCCCTCCAGGCACGGGGTTCGGCCACCCTTGATCGCGCTGGGCGGCACCTTCAGCGCCGGTTCGGCCGATCCGTAATCGTTGATCTTCTTCCAATCGCGCATGAAGCCGAAGAACTGATCCAGCTCGTCATTCCAGTCCGCCGTCGACCAAGCGTCGCCGGACGGGTCGGCGCCGACGCAGAAGTGCCCGTTGTAATGCGTGCCGATCTCGTGCCCGCGCGAGTACGCCAGGTTGAGATCGCGTACCTCCGTGAGGATCTCTTCCTTGGTGCCGCCGAATCCGATGGACGCCTTGCCCGGCGAGTGTCCGGGTCCGGTGTAGGCGTCGGCGTTCGCCGACTCCACCAGGTAGATGCCGGACAGGAACCCGGTGAACCGAGAGTCGGTGGGCTTGGCGGCATCCATGAACAGGTGCCACTTCTCGTGTGAGCCGGCCCCGTCGAAGGAGAAGATGACGAACTGCGGCGCGCGCTCCCCGGGCTTGAGCTTGCGCATCGGAATGTTGGACGCCGGCCGGCCGTCGCCGGGGGCACTGGACGCCGTGGTAGATCCGCTGGTGCGGGGGGTCGACCGGGTCGGCTTCGCCGGTGAGGTCGAGGTGTCGGCGCCGTCGGCTCCGGACGTCCCACCGCCGGCCGTGGGGCTGCCGTCGTCGCCGGTGGCCCCGTCACCGCTGGGCTGCCCGGTCCTGGTGTCCGGCAGGTAGCTGGTCTCGGTCACGGTCACGACGCCCGAAGCGCCGTCGTTTTCCCCGCGGTTGCCCTGGTAGATCAGCACACCGGTGACGGCGGCGATCACGATCACCACGCCGATGATCAGGTATCTGGCCTGCATCAAGCCCCTCGCTTCGTCTGGCAGGTCGGTTGCCCGCTCGCCACCCTAACGGCGCGGCGATCATGCCATCCTGACGTGCCAGGGCCCGCGAGGGTTGCCCCCGCGCCGGACGGGGCGCCCGGGATCTACAAGGTCGTGACGATCTCCCGCTTGAGCACCTTGCCGGACGGGCCCAGCGGCAGCGTGTCGGCGAACTCCACCCGACGGGGGTACTTGTACCGGCCCAGCCGCTCCTTGGACCATTCGATCAGCGTCGGCCCGTCCAGGTCGGCGCCCTCCGGGGAGCGCACCACCACCGCGCAGATCTCCTCCCCGTGCACCTCGTCCGGGAAACCCACCACGGCCACCTGTGCCACCCCCGGATGCCCGGCCAGCACCTCCTCGACCTCCCGCGGGTACACGTTGAACCCGCCGCGCAGGATCATGTCCTTCTTGCGGTCCACGATCGAGATGAACCCGTCGGAATCGACGGTGCCCAGGTCGCCGGTGCGGAACCAGCCATCCACCAGCACCGCCTCGGTCGCCTCCGGGTTGTTCAGGTAGCCGGAGAAGATGTTGTGCCCGCGCAACACCACCTCGCCGATCTCGCCGACCCCGAGCAACTCGATCCGGCTCTCCACCTCGGCGGCGGCAATCGCCGCGTCGCACCCCCAGATGCCCCGACCGACGGTGCCGGGCTTGCGCCCGAACACCTCCTGGTTGAAGGTCGCGACCGGCGAGGTCTCGGACAGGCCGTAGCCCTCGTAGATCTCCACGCCGAACACGTCCCGGAACTTGTCGATCACCGCCACCGGGATGCTGGAGCCGCCCGACGCGCAGATGCGCAGGGCGGGCCGACGCTCGTCGGCTCGCGCCGCCGCGAGCAGCGCGATGTACATGGTGGGCACGCCGGCGAACACCGTCACCTTCTCGTCCACCAGCAGGCCCAGCGCTCCGGCCGGGTCGAAGCGAGGCATCAGCACCATGGTGGCCCCGACGAAGAATCCGGCGTTCATCACCACGGTCTGCCCGAACGAGTGGAACAACGGCAGCGTGCCGAGCAGCACATCGTCGGTGCGCATGTTGATCACCGAGGTAGCGGTGACGATGGCGTTCATCGTCATGTTCAGGTGGGTGAGCACCGCCCCCTTCGGCGCCCCGGTGGTGCCCGAGGTGTACAGGATGACCGCCGGGTCGGAGGGGTCGCGCTGCACGTAGGCCCGGATCGGAGTGACCTGCTCGGCCAGGACATCCAGCCTTTCGATGTCGCTGCCACCGTCTCCCATGGTCGCGAGCACCGGCACACCGGCCTCGGCCGCCCCCGCCGCGCCCTGCTCCAGCAGCGGCGCCGCCACCACCAGCACCGTCGCCCGGGAGTCGCGCAGCACGTAGGCGATCTCCCGGCCCACCAGCAGCGCGTGCACCGGGACCACCACGGCCCCCAGCGACAGCGCGGCGTAGTACACCCGCGGGAAGTCCGGCACGTTGGGCATCAGCAGCGCCACGGTGTCGCCCGGCCCGACCCCACGCTCGGCCAGCACCGCGGCGTACCGGCGGGTCTGGTCCCACAAGTCGGCATAGCTGATGCGTTGCGAGCCCAGCACCACCGCGTCCCGGTCCGGGTAGCGCTCGGCGGACTCGGCCAGGATCGATGCGAGCGTGAGGCTCATGGGGTACGCCCCTTTCCCGGTACCGGGTCGGTGCCCGATGCCCTGCGGCGCCGCGCCGGTGCGGCACGCTGTGCCGAGCCTAATGTCCGGATCGCCCAGCGGCGAGGGATGCGGCCGACCGGTCCCCCGCGGTGCACATCGGCCGCGGGGAGCGGCGGCACGGCGAGCCGGTGGGGCACCATCCGGCCGGGTGTGGCCAGCGCCACTGCACCCGGCCACCGAGGTCCGCAAACGGCCACTAACCTAACCGGGAGGGCGCATCCACGCCCCCGACGGGAAGAAGGCGAGACAGGCGATGACAGACGCGACCGACCAGGTAACCCTCACCCACGGGGACGCCACGCTCCAGATGGGCATCACGCAGGCGACGGAGGGCGCGTCCGGGTTCGACATCTCCAAGCTGCTGTCCACGACCGGCATGGTCACCCTGGACCCCGGCTACACCAACACGGGGTCCACCACGTCGGCGATTACCTATATCGACGGCGGTGCCGGGATCCTGCGCTACCGCGGCTACCCGATCGAGCAGCTGGCCGAGAAGTCGAGCTACCTGGAGACCAGCTACCTGCTCATCAACGGGGAATTGCCCAGTAAGGCGCAGCTGGACGAGTTCACCGCGCAGATCAGCCGGCACACATTGCTGGATGAGAAGTTCAAGCAGTTCTTCGCCTCGTTCCCGCGCGATGCCCACCCGATGCCAGTGCTCAGCTCGGCGGTATCGGCGTTGTCGACCTTCTATCAGGACGCGCTCGATCCGTTCGACCCCGAGCAGGTGCAGCTGTCCACGGTCCGGCTGCTGGCCAAGCTGCCGACCATCGCCGCCTACGCCTACAAGAGCTCCATCGGGCAGTCGCTGCTGTACCCGGACAACTCCCTGGGCCTGGTGGAGAACTTCCTGCGGATGAGCTTCGGTTACCCGGCCGAGCCCTACGAGGTCGACCCGACGCTGGCCAGCGCTGTCGACCAGCTGCTGGTGCTGCACGCCGACCACGAACAGAACTGCTCGGCCTCCACGGTGCGGCTGGTCGGTTCCTCGCACGCCAACCTGTTCGCCTCGATCTCGGCCGGGATCAACGCGCTGTTCGGTCCCCTGCACGGCGGCGCCAACCAGGCGGTGCTGGAGATGCTGGAGGACATCCGGGACGACGGCGGCGACATCGACTCGTTCGTCAGGCGGGTCAAGAACAAGGAACCGGGCGTCAAGCTGATGGGCTTCGGGCACCGGGTGTACAAGAACTACGACCCGCGCGCGAAGATCGTCAAGAAGACCGCCGACGGCATCCTGGAGAAGATGGGCGTCTCCGACGAGTTGCTGGACCTGGCCAAGCAGTTGGAAGAGGTCGCGCTGTCCGACGACTACTTCGTGGAACGCAAGCTGTACCCGAACGTGGACTTCTACACCGGGCTGATCTACAAGGCCATGGGCTTCCCGACCAAGATGTTCACCGTGCTGTTCGCCATCGGCCGACTGCCGGGCTGGATAGCCCAGTGGCAGGAGATGATCAGCGACCCGGCCAGCAAGATCGGCCGCCCCCGGCAGGTGTACGTCGGTCAGCGCGCCCGCGACTACGTGCCGCTCGACGCCCGCTGAGTACCGGCGGTCGGGTCTAAAGAACCGGCCGACTCGACGGCACCCCGCCCGCTCTGCGGCTACGCCGCACACCAGCTCGCGGCCACGACGCCGGCGGCAGATCCGCAGCCCGCCGGTCGTTGCGTTGACGGTCGCCATCCGACCCCCGTGCTGTGCCATAGTGCTTCCACCCCGCCCGGCCCGGGCGGATCCGCCCCGTGGAGGTAGCGCGAACAGTGGACATGGTGCGACCGGCGACCCTGGCCGAGGCCCTGCAGGCCAAGGCCGACCGCCCCGAATTGCTGCCGGTCGCCGGCGGCACAGACGTGATGGTGGGCGTCAACTTCGACAGGCTGCGCCCGCCGGGGCTGCTGGACCTGCGGCTGTTGCCGGGTCTCACCGACTGGTCGATCCAGCCGGGCGACACCATCAGGCTGGGCGCCGGGGTCCCGTACGCCCGGATCATCGACGAGCTCGGCGATCTGCTGCCCGGCCTGGCAATGGCGTCGCGCACGGTGGGTTCCCCGCAGATCCGTCACGCCGGCACGGTGGGCGGCAACCTGGGTACCGCCTCTCCGGCCGGCGACGCCCATCCCCCGCTGTTGGCCGGCCGCGCGGCGGTGGAGATCGCGTCGGTGCGGGGCACTCGCACGGTGCCGGTGACGGAGTTCTACACCGGGGTCAAGCGCAACGTGCTGGCCCCCGACGAGCTGGTGGCCGCGGTGCTGGTCCCGGTGGCGCCGGGTCCGCAGCAGTTCGCCAAGATCGGCACCCGCAACGCCATGGTGATCGCGGTGTGCTCGTTCGGCCTGGAACTCGATGTGGCGGGCCGGCGGGTGGGCGCGGCGATCGGGTCGGCGGCCCCGACTCCCCGGGTCGCCGCCGAGGCCGAAGACTACGCGGGCGACGAGCTGGCGGACCGGTGGGAGTCCAGGGCCGAACTGCCCGAGGCGGTGCGGCGGCGCTTCGGGGAGCTGGTGGCGGCTGCGGCGTCCCCGGTGGACGACGTCCGCGGCAGCGCGGCCTACCGGCGACACGCCCTCGCGGTGCTGGCGGCGCGCACACTGGGGTGGGCGTGGGCGGACTATCGGTCCGGCTGGCAGGCCAGGCGAGCGAGTTGATGCGGACATCCGAGGAGGCGAGCTGATGCGGACCAGCGAGGGCACCATGCGGGTGCCGATGACGATCAACGGCGCCGAGCGCATCGCCGACGACGTGTGGCCCGGCGAGAGCCTGCTGTACGTGCTGCGCGAGCGCCTCGGCCTGCCCGGATCCAAGAACGCCTGTGAGCAGGGCGAGTGCGGATCCTGCACGGTGCTGCTGGACGGGGTGCCGGTGTGCTCCTGCCTGGTGGCGGCCGGGCAGGCCGAGGGCAGATCGGTGACGACGGTCGAAGGGCTGGGCGGGCTGGTCGGCGGCGCGCACGGCACGGCCGGCCGGGGCGAGGCCGGCGATCCGTCGGGTCATGCCGGTGACGGAGGCTCCGGGGCGGGCCCGGCGGCGACGCTGGAGCCGGTGCTGACCCCTGTGCTGACCCCTATGCTGACTCCGATTCAGAGGGCGTTCCTCGCCGCGGGCGCGGTGCAGTGCGGGTTCTGCACCCCCGGGCTGCTGGTCGCCGCCACCGACTTGCTGCGCCGCCATCCCGATCCCAGCGACTTGCAGATCCGAGAGGCACTGGCGGGCAACCTATGTCGCTGCACTGGGTACGAGAAGATCATCCAGGCGGTGCACGCGGCGGCCGTCGAGCTGGCGGGGAGCGGGTCATGAGCGCCGGCACCGAGGCGGCCGGCACCGCCGTCACCTCACCGGTGCGACACACCCCCGTTACAGCCCGGACCGCCACGCCGACCCGCGAGCACACCACGGTGGCCGGCGGGGTCGGCCAGAGCCCGGCCCGCCCGGACGGCACCGGCAAGGTGCAGGGCTCGTTCGCCTACTCCTCGGACATGTGGGCCGACGGCATGCTGTGGGGCTCCACCCTGCGCAGCCCGCACCCGCACGCGCGCATCACCCGGCTGGACATCGGCCCCGCGCTGGCGCTGCCCGGCGTCTCCGCCGTGCTCACCCATCAGGACGTCCCCGGCCGGAACACCTTCGGCCTGGAGCATCGGGACCAGCCGGTGCTGGCCATCGACCGGGTGCGCTACCAGGGCGAGGCGATCGCCATCGTGGCCGCCGACCAACCGGAGACCGCCCGCCGTGCGGCCGCCGCCATCGTCGTCGAGTACGAGACCCTCGACCCCGTCACCGATCCCGAGTCCGCCATCAACGGCTCGGCGCCCGCGCTGCATCCCGGCGGGAACGTGGTGCGGCACGTACCGATTCGCAAGGGTGACGTCGCCCGCGCCGCCTCGACGCCCGGCCTGGTGGTGGTGACCGGCGACTACACCGTCGGCATGCAGGACCAGGCGTTCCTGGGCCCGGAGTCCGGTCTGGCCATCCCCGCCGAGGACGGTGTCGACCTGTTCGTGGCCACCCAGTGGCTGCACGTGGACCGGGACCAGATCGCCGACGCACTCGGGCTCGCGCCGGAGCAGGTGCGCATCACGCTGGCCGGGGTGGGCGGCGCGTTCGGCGCCCGGGAGGACCTGTCCATGCAGATCCATGCCTGCCTGCTCGCGATGCACACCGGCCGGCCGGTGAAAATGGTGTACTCCCGGGAGGAGTCATTCTTCGGGCACGTGCACCGGCATCCGGCCCGGATGCACTTCGAGCACGCCGCCACCCCGGACGGCCGCCTGGTCTACGTCAGGGCCCGGATCGTGCTGGACGGCGGCGCCTACGCCTCATCCACCTCCGCCGTGGTCGCCAACGCCACGACGCTCGGCGCCGGGCCGTACAGGGTGGACAACGTCGAGATCGACGGCTACGGCGTCTACACCAACAACCCGCCGTGTGGGGCGATGCGCGGATTCGGCGCCGTGCAGGCTACCTTCGGCTACGAGTCACAGATGGACAAGCTGGCCGCCGCCTGCGGGATCGGGCCGGCCGAGATCCGGATGATCAACGGGCTCGCACAGGGCGATACCACCCCGACCGGGCAGCTGCTGGACTCCCCCGCGCCGGTCGCCGAGCTGGTGCAGCGGGTACGCGACATGCCGCTGCCGGCGGGCGTGCCGGGTGCCCGGTCCGACGGCGCCGGTGACGGCACGGCCGACGCCAGTACGGCGGCCGATATCCGGGCGCTACCAGGCGGTGTCGCCAACTCCACGCATGGCGAGGGAGTGCGGCGCGGGGTCGGCTACGGGATTGGCATCAAGAACATCTGCTTCTCCGAGGACTTCGACGACTACTCCACCGCCCGGGTCCGGGTGGAGGTCGTCGGCGGCGAGCCCATGGCCACCGTGCACACCGCCGCCGCCGAGGTTGGGCAGGGGCTGGTGACGGTGCAGCAGCAGATCTGCCGCACCGAGCTGGGCATCGACACCGTATTGCTGCATCCGGCCGACACCTCGGTCGGCTCCGCAGGGTCTTCGTCGGCGTCCCGGCAGTCGTATGTAACCGGCGGGGCGGTCCGGGCGGCGAGCATCTCGGTGCGGGACAAGATCCTTCAGCTGGCCGGCGAGCACCTGGGCGTGGACCCGGTGGTGCTGCGCCTGGAGCCCGGGGGCGCCATTATCGGTGCCGCGTCACCGCTCTCGCTCGGAGAGCTGCTGGGCACCTCGTTCGTGGAGGACACCGTGGTCTACCGACACCGGCCGACCACCACGCTGGACCCGGAGACCGGGCAGGGCGATCCGCACGTGCAGTTCGCGTTCGCCGCGCACCGGGCCGTGGTGGACGTGGACGTCGAGCTGGGCCTGGTGAAGGTGGTGGCGCTGGACTGCGCGCAGGACGTCGGCAAGGCGATGAACCCGGATGCCATCCTGGGCCAGATCCACGGCGGGTCGGCGCAGGGCCTGGGCCTGGCCGTGATGGAGGAGATCCAGGTCGCGGATGGGCTGGTGCGCAACCCGTCGTTCACCGACTACCTGATCCCCACCATCCTGGACATGCCGCCGATGCAGATCCAGGTGCTGGAGTACCCGGACCCGAACGCCCCGTACGGGCTGCGCGGGGTGGGCGAGCCGCCGACGATCTCCTCCACCCCGGCGATCATCGCCGCGATCCGGGATGCGACCGGGCTCGACCTGACGCACGCTCCGGTGCGGCCGCAGGATCTGGTCGGACACCTGCTGCCGGCCTGAGATCCGCTGCTTTTCGACGGCCAGATTCGGATCGATCTGCATTTTCCCAGGTCGCGATGATCTTGGTCAGATCTGGCCGTCACAAAACGGCCCGCCACAAACCTGCGGAGCTCCTACCCGAACGGGCTCAGCCCCCAGGAGGCACTCCACGTCTCGCCGGGCTGCAGCACGATCAGGCCCTCTCCGGAGTTGAGCGCGTCGGCGGGGCACGTCATGGGCTCGATGGCCACCGCCTGACGGGGCCCCTCCGGTGCCGGGAACTCGCGGGGGGTGAACAGCTGGACCCAGGCGAACGCCGCATCGGCCCACAGGGTCAGGCCCCTGCCCTGCGGCCCGGTCAGCGTGTGCTCGTACCGGCCGCTCACCGTCTGCAGACCCGCCAGGCCGGTGTCCACGTCCAGGTCCCCGACCCGGACGCCGGTCGGCAGCCCCACCAGCGCACCGTCGAGCTCCCGTGTTGCCGTGGGAATCATGCGGTCATCGGTGACGATGCGCCGGCCAGCCCGGATGGTCAGGGTGAGGTCCTCGGTGGGCACCCCGCCGATCCGCAGGTACGGGTGCGCGCCGCAGCCGAACGGGGCAGGCTGCGCACCGACGTTGCTGACGGTGTGCCTCACGCGCAGCCCGTCGCCGGTCAGCGTGTAGCTGACTGCGGTGTCCAGGCTGAACGGCCAGCCGTGCTGCGGGTAGACGGCGGCGGCAAGGGTGACGGAGTCGCTCCCAGATGCGTCGTCACCGCCGGATATTCGCTGGTAGGCGGTGTTGCGCAGCAGCCCGTGGATCGCGTTGCCCCGGGCGGGTTCGGTGACATCCAACTGCTGCTCGGCGCCCCGGTGTCGCCAGCGCGACCCGGCGACCCGGTTGGGCCAGGGTGCCAGCACGATGCCACAGCCCATCGGCGGGGTCTGATCGTCCGGCCAGGTCTCGGTGTAGTGCACCCCGTCGACGCTGAACTCCCGCAACACCGCCGCGACCTGCCCGATCCGGGCCACCGAGGATCCTCGACGCAGCACGAACTGTTCCCCACTGGCCGGCCGCGGGTCTGCAGCATCGGAGCGAACCCGGCCGGCGGTCGATCCACTGTGCCACTGGGGGTGTGTCGTCACCCGCGGGCCAGCGCAACGTAGCGCGACAGCGCCCGGCCGAACTGCAGCAGCCGCTGCATCTGCGCCAGGCCCCCATCGGTGACCGACTTGGAAAACCGGTAGGTCTCCACGTACTGCACGGTGCGGGTCTCGTTTGCCTCGGTCAGCTCCGTCATGGAGCGCTCCGGGGTCTGGGTGGACAGGTACAGCAGCACCGCATGCATCACGCGTTGGCCGCTCGCTTCGATGCGGAACCTGTTGCGCAGTCCCTGATCGACGATGGCCGACAGCGGGATGGTGCGCACCGAGGAGGAGAACATCCGCACATCGGGCTGGTCGTCGTCGACCTCGTCGTCGCCGTGCCACAGGATCAACCGTCGCCCGTCGGTGACGGCGACCTCCTGCCACAGCGCCTCCCCCCAGGGCTGCGAGCTCGCCACCCGCTCCAGGGTGAACGCCTGCACCCCGGCCAGGTCCAGCACGCCGGACAGTGCCTCCAGCGCCGCATCGGAGTCCCGGATGTAGGCACGCACCGCGTCCGTCAGGCTCTGGTACGGGGCCCAATCCTGGGGTTCGTGCGAGCTCATCGAATTCCTTCCGAGGTGCGGTGACGAGGCCGGCGGTGCTGCGCCGACGACGATTCGATCCTGCCCTATCGGTGCGCCGGCGCGGCTGCACGCCCCGGTCCCGCGCCGTACCACGCCCCCGCCGATCGCCAGCGCTGCGCGCTGGTGCTGTAGGCCAGCGCCACCATCAGCACCGCCAGCGCCAGAAAGATCACCGCGTAGGTGCCAAGCACCTCGCCGTCGAGGCCGCTCGAACCGTAGAAACCGAACGCGACCAGCCAGTACAGGGCGTCGGCGGCGGTGGCGATCGCTCCGGCCAGCAGCAGGCCGACGCGGCTCCGGAACATCTGCACGCCACCGGCGATCAGCAGCCCGCCGGCCACCAGCGCCGCCACTCCAGCCAGCCACAAGTACTGGCTGCGCCAGTCCCCCATCCCGGTTCCCTCGTCGGTGGCACCGAACGCGCCGAGACCACCGACCAGGTCCAGTCCGGCGGTGACGAAGGCCAGCACGGCGGCAGCGGTGATGGTGCCCGGCCGTGCCGGGCCGGCCGGATAGCTCAGCCCGGGATAGCCACCGGAGTACGGCGGCACCGGGAAACCGCCGGGATGGGGCGGCGCCGGGTACGGCGTCCCCGGATAGGGCTGAGCCAGATACGTCCCCGGATAGGGCTGGGTCGGAAACGGCGCCGGATAGGGCTGGGCCGGGTATGGCGCCCCCGCGTATGGCGCTCCCGGGTCGGGGCCGGCATAGGGGTAGGCCGTGGCAGCCGGATCCACCCCGCCGGCCGATGCGGACGACCCGGATCCCGGCGCCGGGTAGCCCGCCAGCGGGGGTTGGGCCGCCACCGGGAAGCCTCCCGAGACCGGGGCGGCGCCGCCCAGCATTCCGGGAATGCTGGGCGGATCGGAATACTGGTCTGCGCCGCGACTCCAGCCCGAAGGATCCGTCACCGCTACCTCGCCTTCGCTCCGCTGGCCGCTGCCATCGCGTCAGCGCGACGCAGGGACCGGTCGATCCAGCCTGCCACGAGTGCAAGCGCCACACCGAGCGCACCACCGCCGCCGATCGACGTCTGGCCGCGGGTGGCGTCCGCGACCACGCCGCACACCAGGTCGCCCAGCCGGCGCAGCACCCTCCCGCGCCGGTGTCGCTGGCTGGCAGTGGCTACGGTGCGAGACGCTCGGTGACCCAGCGATGGCCGTCACGGCGGTACCGCAGCCGATCGTGCAGCCGGCCGGTGCGGCCCTGCCAGAACTCGACGGTCACGGGGGTGATGCGCCAGCCACCCCAGTGCGGCGGCGCCGGGATCGGGTCGGTGCCGTCCAGTCCGCCGAAGCGCCGTTCGACCTGGGCCTGCAGCGCGTCGAGCGCTTCCCGGCCTGCCAGGACGGTGGACTGCGGGCTGGACCAGGCGCCGATCTGCGAGCCGCGCGGTCTGGTGGCCCAGTAGGCCTCGGTGGTTTCGCGGTCGACCTGGGTGACGGTGCCCCGCAGGTGGATCTGCCGGTGCAGGTCGTACCAGGGGAAGGTGACGGCGGCGTGCGGGTTCTCGGCGAGGTCGTGACTCTTGGCGGAGGTGTAGTTGGTGTAGAAGACCAGGCCCTGTTCGTCAACGGACTTGGCCAGCACGCTGCGCGCGGCGACGGTGCCGTCGGCGGCCGCGGTGGCCAACACCATCCCGTTGGGCTCGGTGATCCCCGCGGCGACGGCGTCATCGAACCAGCGGCGGAACTGGGTGAGCCAGTCGGGGGCCAGATCGGCTTCCGACAGGCCGGCGTCGGCGTAGTTCTGCCGCATCTGCGCCATGCTCTCGGCGGTGCTCACTGGTCCTCCTGGCGGCTCGTCGAACGCGGCGTGATGACCGTACCGCCCGGCAGGTGCGGGTTCGCTCCCGGCGCCGGAGGTCTGAAAACCTGCCGCCAGATTCGGGCCCCGATGCATTCGCGCAGGTGGCGGTGATCTTGGTCCTATCTGGGGGCAGATTCTCAGACTCGCCGGATGGTGCAAACACCGGCCGGGCCGCGTTGGGTAGGTGAGACTGCGGCGCGAAGGGCGGTGACGAACTCCGGTGACGTTTGACGAGTTCCTGGACGCCGAGCTGACCGGCCTGCGCCGGTACGCCGCCGCCCTCACCGGGGACCGGCAGCGCGCCCACGACGTGCTGGCCGATGTGCTGCTGCGGGCGCACACCGGCTGGGGCCGGATCGGCGCGATGGAGTTCCCGCTGGCGTACGTGCGCCGCATGGTCACCTCCACGTTCCTGTCCGAGAAGCGCCGCTGGTCGGTGCGCACGATCCGACCCACCAGAACCGGTGACCTGCCGGATGTGGCGCTGCCCGACCCGGCCAGCGCCGTCGACGACCGGGAACACCTGCAGCATCTGCTGGCCGCACTGCCGCCCCGGCAACGCGCGGCCGTCGTGCTGCACTTCTACCTCGAGCTGTCGTATGCCGAGATCGCCACCGAACTACGCATCAGCGAGGGCGGGGTGCGCACCACCGTCTCCCGCGCCCTGGCCACGCTGCGCATCGCCATCGGCGACGAGACGCCCGCCGACCCGTCCAGCACAACCGCACCGCCGGGCGGCGCGCGGATCCCCCGCACGGTTTACCAGCTGCGTGCTGCCCGTGTCCGAGATCCGCGCACCCGACAGCAGGAGGGCTCATGATCACCATCACCGACCTGGGCGCCGAGCTCGACCGGCTGGCCGACGCCGCCCCGACCGACACCGAGATCCGACGGACCCTGACCGAGCGGATCGCCAGGCACGCCAAGCACCGCCGAACCACGGCCCTGGTCGCGGCCGCGGCGGCCGTCGTGGTGGTCGCCGGCGGGGCGGGACTCGCCGGAGCAGTGCTGTCGCACCGGTCTGCGGGCCCGGCGGGCCCCACACCGGTGGTGCAGGTTCCGGAGGTTGCGCTGCCGCCGGATTCGAAGCTGATCCGTCACCACCTGCAAGCGGTGACGACGCCGGTGACGGCAACGCCGCCGAAGGGACTGCCGGGCCAAGCGTGGTTCTCGGCGCCGGGTCGGCTGGCGGTGTCGTTTTTCAACCTGCGAGCGAGCACCGGGGGTGCCGCGGTCGGATCGGCCTCGTCCGAATGGCTCTCGGCCGATGGCAGCGGCGCCGGAACGGCCAGCGCCGGGTACACGATCACCGACTCCCGGGACGAGGTGCTTCAGTCGTTCGGGGCCGGCGGCCCTGTAACACCGACGGTGTCGCGCTCGGACATCACGATCGCGGGGCACCACGCCACCCTGGGCATCGCGCCCGAGGGCACGGTCGACGGGTTCGGATTCCCTGCCTCCGAGCGGATCTCGTGGCAACTGGCCGACGGCCGGTGGATCCATGTCTGGTCGACCGGCCCGACGCGGGACTCCTCCCCCAGCACCGCGCTACGGAACTTTGCCGATGGGATCACCGAGACCCCGCAGACCCTGAACCGGACCATCGGCATCGGGCTCACGCTGCCCGGGTTGACGATCGACTCGTCGATCAACTCCTCGGTGATTGTGTCGGTGCTGGGAGCGCAGGTGTATCTGTGCCCGCCGGGGGTCGACCCGCTGACGTCCAGTTCCGGATCCTCGTCCGGGTCTTCGTCCGGGTCGGCTGACGCGCCCGCATCGATCGCACCCCGTGTGTCCAACGGTCCGACGACCGCCGAGACCGCGACCGAGAACGAACCGACAAGCGCGTGCATCGGCGCGGCGGTCATGCAGTACCCAGGCGAGCGATTCAACTCGGGGTCCGGCCCGACCAGCACCGTCACCGTCGGCGACACGGTCGCGCACGTCGACGTCGACCAGGGCGCCGCCTGGGCCGACCTGGGAGGCGGGCTCACCGCGGTGGCTGGCGCGCCGAAGTCCGCGCACCTGTCGAAGGACGATCTCGCGGCGCTGGTCGCCTCGGTGCGACTGTCCCCGGCGGTGACGGTGCTGCCGCCGCAGACCCCGCAGCGGATCGAGGGCTCCGCCGGTGCGACCGCCGGAATCCTGTCCTCGTCAGCGGCGCCGACCGCGCAACCCCTCTCCTCCTCGCAGGCGGCCACGGCTCCCGTCACCGCCGCTACCAACCGACCGGGCAACGGTCTCTCCTCGGCTCTCGGCCAGGAGAAGTCGGCGGAGGATTCCCTCGCGTCTGAGGCGCGCTCGGCCACCGGGTCCGCGAGTTCAGCGGCAGAGCTGGACGGTGCGAATGCTGCCGCGGTGTTGGCCAAGTACCTGGACGCCCTGACGGCCGGTGACTGCACTGCAGCCCATGCGCTGGTCGCTGCCACGTTCGTGACGGGGAACGGTGAGCTGTGCGGCTCGGTGCACGTCTCGACCCATACGGTTCCGACCGATCCGGCCGCGCCCAGCCCGGACCAGCGAGAATTCGCTATCACGTTGACCACCGGCGGCAGCAGCGACGGATCCATCCCGCCCGGGACGCTGACGTGGTTCTACGTGCTGCAGCGGCAGCCCGGCGGCGAATGGCTGATCACCGGCGGCGGCAGCGGCCCCTAATGGAGCGCCCCTTCCGATGGTCAGGAGGGCGGGCGGACATGGTCGCCAGGGCGCGCGATGGGAGAATCGGGCCCGCGACCAGCACTGTCCTCGCTAAGGAGCCCCATGGCCGACACCGGCACCGTCCCCGACATCGTGCTGCCCGGGAGCATCAAGCCCTCCGACGGGCGGTTCGGCTGCGGCCCCTCCAAGGTGCGTCCACAAGCCCTACAGGCGCTCGCCGCCACCGGCACCACCCTCATGGGCACCTCGCACCGACAGGCACCGGTCAAGCAGCTGGTCCACCGGATCCGCGAGGGGCTCGGCGCGCTGTTCCGGACCCCGGACGGGTACCAGGTGATCTTGGGCAACGGGGGCAGCACGGCGTTCTGGGACGCCGCCGCGTTCGGCCTGATCCGGTCCAGGTCCCAGCACCTGACCTTCGGGGAGTTCTCCGCCAAGTTCGCCGCCGTCGCCGCTGGGGCACCGTTCCTGGCCGAGCCGGAGGTCATCGAGGCGCCCGTCGGCGACGCCGCCACTGCACGGGCGAGCGCGGATGTGGACGCCTACGCCTGGGCGCACAACGAGACCTCCACCGGCGTCGCAGTCCCCGTGCGGCGACCGGATCACGCCACCGACGACCAGCTCGTGCTGGTCGACGCCACCAGCGCCGCCGGCGGACTGCCTGTCGACATCGCCCAGACCGATGTGTACTACTTCGCCCCGCAGAAGGTGTTCGCCTCCGACGGAGGGCTGTGGGTCGCTCTCGCCTCGCCCCGTGCCCTCGGCCGGATCGCTGAGATTGCCGGATCCGGCCGGTGGATCCCGCAGTTCCTGTCCATCGCTACCGCGCTGGAGAACTCGGTCAAGGACCAGACCCTCAATACGCCCGCCGTGGCGACGCTGTTCCTGCTGGCCGACCAGATCGACCACCTGCTCGCCAGCGGGGGGCTCGAATGGTCCACCGCCCGTACCGCCGACTCGTCGAGCCGGCTGTACCGATGGGCCGAGTCCAGCGCGTTCGCGACGCCCTTCGTGGCCAGGCCCGAGCTACGCTCACCGGTGGTGGGCACCATCGACTTCGCCGCCGGTGTCGACGCCGCGACTGTCGCGAAGGTGTTGCGCGCCAACGGGATCGTGGATACCGAGCCCTATCGCAAGCTGGGCCGCAACCAGCTGCGCATCGGCATGTTCCCGGCCGTGGAGCCCGACGACGTCACCGCCCTGACCGCCTGCGTGGACCACATCGTCGGCCGGCTCTGATCCGCCCGCGCGAAGCCCCGGCGGCAGGCCGAGCCTCACATCGGGACGCACACGGCCGCTCCCTCGCCTGCAGCCTGCCTGCCCGCACTCAGCAAGCAGGCGACGAGCACCCGCCCCACCCGCTCAGATCCGACGTTTTGTAGCCTGCTGCCCGTGCGACTGCCGGAAGATCACCTGACCGGCGGCGTGCGCGCTGGCGCTGCGTGACCGATGATGAGGCGATAGTGGATCATGGTGTCGCAGCACACGCCGGGTCGACCGCCCGTGCGATGGCCGGAACTGGGTGAAGGAGCCGACCAAATGATCATCGACTCCCACGTCCACGTGTGGAGCGAGGCCACCGACCCCCGGCACGATCCGCTGCCCTGGTTGTCCGAACAGGCGCAGCACACCTACCGGACGATCACCCTCGACCAGGTCGACACCGAGATGGCGCAGGCCGGCGTGGACGGAATCGTCCTGGTCCAGACGGCCAACGAACTGCGCCACAACGACGAACTGTTCGCCGCCGCCGACTCCTCCACCCGTGCCGCCAGGGTGGTGGCCTGGGTGCCGCTGGCCGATCCGGACGGGACCAGGGCTGCGCTGCGGCGCTACCACACACGACGCGACCTGACCGGGGTGCGGCATCGGATCCGGGACGGCGACGACCCCCATCTGCTGGTGCGGCCTCGTGTCTCGGAGAGCCTGGCGCTCATCGCTCAGGCGGGCCTGAGTCTGGACGTGATGCCCTGGCCGGCGGGGGTGTTGGAGCAGGTTCCGCAGATCGCCCGGCGACACCCCGATCTGACGATCGTGATCGACATGCTGGGCTGGCCCGCGGTCGGCGAGCGACGCATGCAGCCCTGGACCGATCACCTGGCCGAGGCCGCCGCCGAGCCGGGGGTACACATCAAGGTTGGTGGGCTGTTTCGGCTCTCCGGCGACCATCCCGATCCGGACGCCTGGCGACCCTATGTGAGCACCGCCGTCAACCTGTTCGGCCCGGAACGGCTGATGCTGGGCACGAACTGGCCCACCATGCGCGCGTTCGGGCGTACCTATACGGAGACCATGCAGATGCTGCTGAGCTCGTTCGACGAGCTCATCGAAGTCGAGCGAGCTCAAGTCCTGGCCGGCACCGCACGCCGGGTATATCGCTTCGACGCAGCCCCAGGCGAGTAACCGTCGGCGCGCCTGGACCGTCGAGCCGCGAGCGGCCACTAGCGTGAACGCCACGGACCGGCAGCCGATCGGGAGGAGACCGCCATGCGGGCACTGCGTGTTCTCGGCATCGCCGAGAACGGCGGCCATCTGGTGTGTGCCGACACCGACGACCCCGAGGGCACGCAGGAGACCTTCGCGCTGCCGTTGGACGAGCGGCTGCGCGCCGCCGTGCGCGGCGATCTGAGCCGGTTCGGGCAGCTCGAGATCGAGATGCAGCCCCAGCTTCGGCCCAAGGAAATCCAGAGTCGGATCCGTGCGGGCGCGAGCGTGGCCCAGGTCGCGGCGGCGGCCGGATGCACGCCGGAACGCATCGAGCGCTACGCCTACCCGGTGCTGATGGAGCGCACCACCATCGCCGACCGGGCCCGGCGGGTGCGACCGCTGGCCGGCGCGGCGATCGGCTCGGCGGGCGCCGCCCGGGCGGACCGCACCCTGCAGGAGATCGTCACCGCCACGCTGGCCGATCGTGGGCAGCAGCAAGACATCAGCTGGGACGCCTTCCGCGATGAGCGAGGTTGGACGGTGACGGCGTCCTGGCGCGCGGGCCGCAGCCAGAACCGGGCCGAATGGGCCTACCACGGCGGCCCGGACGGCGGCGGGGTGACGGCCCGCAACCAGGCGGCCGCGGATCTGGTGGAGCCGGCGCCCCGTGCGCTGCGCACCGTGGGCGACGGATCGCGCCGCGGCGACACCAGCAGCAGCGAGACCCCGCGAGCCGGCGCGCCGGAGGTCCGCCGGACGAGCGGTGACGAGGCCCGGCGAACCACCCACGACGGTGACCGAGGGGCCAGCGGTGACGAGAACCGTCGGGGAGCGGCCGCCACTGGCCCGCAGGCCCGCTCGAGCGCTGCGAACGAACCGACCCGACGAGCGATTGCCTCATCGGCAGGTGCCCCGAGGGGCGGAGCAACACCCCACTCGCCCGCCCCGGAGCAGGCAACTCCAGCAGACGACTCCATCGTGGAGCGCACCGTGACGGACGACCGAGCCGGAGCTCTGCTGTCCGGCACCGACGATCACCGTGACCGGGCCACTGGCACCACCGACGCCGCCCCGGGAGGCGTCGCATCGGATTCGGCAGCCGGCGGCTCGCGGACCGCGCGGCGCGGGCATCGCCCGCCGATGCCGTCCTGGGAGGACGTCCTGCTGGGAACTCGCGCCTCCGGGCGCTGACCTCCCGGGACGCGCCCGGCCGGCCGCCCCGTCACCGCTCACCCGTCACCGCTCACCCGTCGATGTTCGCGTCTCAGGCGCGGTTGTGGGCCCGAATCCGCGCAAAACCGTGTCGCAGATCCGCGAACATCGAAACGCGACGTCCGTCCCCCCTCGCGAAAATCCGTCGAACCGGGTCGCACCCGACACGTACCCTGGGCACCGTCATGACGATCAGTACCGCGGAGAACCCGCGACCCACCCCCACCGACTCGGACCGCCCGCAGGATCACGACGAGTCTCCCGGCGCCGCACCGCAATCCGGCGCCAGGCTGTCCACCGTACGGTCGCTCGCACGACTGATCCCGTACGCCCGCCCGGCCATGCCCGCCATCGCCGCATCGGCCGTCACCGCTGCGGTCGCTACCGCCTGCGGCCTGGTGTTCCCGATGGTGATCGGCGGCATCATCGATGGCCCCATCGCACACCGGAACATGGGCGCGCTGCTGTGGCCGGGCATCGGGCTGCTCGCGCTGGGTGTCGGCGAGGCCGCGCTGTTTTTCATCCGGCGGATGCTCATCGCCCGGCCCGCCATGCGGGTCGAGGCACAGATGCGCGACGACCTGTACGCCAAGCTGCAGCGGCTGCCGGTGTCCTTCCACGATCGGTGGCCGGCCGGGCAGCTGCTGTCCCGCGCCGTCTCCGACCTGTCGACCATCCGGCGCTTCCTGTCGTTCGCGATGATCTTCCTGTTCGTCAACTTCGCCACGTTCGTCATCGGCACCGCGATCCTGCTGGTGCTGGACTGGCAGCTCGGACTAATCATCGCGCTGCTGGCGGTGCCGCTGGTCGGTGTCTCGTTCGTCTTCGAATCCCGCTATCGGGTGCTGTCCCGCCGTTCCCAGGATCAGGTCGGCGATCTGGCCACGGTGGTCGAGGAATCGGTGCTGGGCATCCGGATCCTCAAGGCGTTCGGTCGCAGCCGGTTCCTCGGACGGGAGTTCATCAAGCAGGCCGCCGAGCTGCGCACCACTGAGTTGACCAAGGCGCGGGTGCTGGCGCTGCTCTGGGCGGCGATCATCGCACTGCCGGAGATCGCGCTGGGCGTGATCCTGCTGCTGGGCATCTGGCAGGTCGCCGACGGCACGCTTACCGCGGGGCTGCTGGTGTCCTTCTTCGGCGTCGCCATGACGCTGCGCTGGCCAGTGGAGTCCATCGGCTGGCTGCTGGCGCAGGCCAACGAGACCGCCGCCGCGACCGAGCGCTTCTTCGAGGTGATGGACGCGCCGGAGACGCTGCGCTCCCCGCAGCAGCCGATCGCACCCACCACCCGGCACGGCCGGCTGGCGCTGCACGACGTGCACTTCGCATTCGCCGACGCCCGCCCGGACCGGCCCGACGTGCTGCGCGGGGTGAATCTGGACCTGCGCCCCGGCGAGACCGTCGCCATTGTCGGGGCCACCGGCTCCGGCAAGACCACGCTCACCAGCCTGGTCAACCGGCTGCACGACGTCACCGCAGGCTCCATCACGCTGGACGGGGTCGACATCCGAGATCTCGAGCTGGCCGTGTTGCGCCGCCGGGTGGCGGTGGCCTTCGAGGATCCGACGCTGTTTTCCATGTCTGTGCGGGAGAATGTGCTGCTGGGTCAGCCCGAGCTGGGCGATGACGAGGCCGACGAGGTCATCGCCCGCGCGCTGCGGATCGCGCAGGCCGAGTTCGTGTACCAGCTGCCCTGGGGGCTGGACACCCGGATCGGTGAGCAGGGTCTGTCGCTGTCCGGCGGCCAGCGGCAGCGGCTGGCGCTGGCCCGGGCCGTGGTGGGCGACCCGGAGGTGCTGGTGCTGGACGACCCACTGTCGGCGTTGGACATCCACACCGAGGCGCAGGTCGAGCAGGCGCTGCGCTCGGTGCTGGCCGACACCACGGCGCTGATCATCGCGCACCGGGCGTCCACCGTGTTGCTGGCCGATCGGGTGGCGCTGCTGGCCGACGGCCGGATCGCGGCGACCGGCACGCACAGCGAGCTGATGGCTGCGGTGCCGGAGTACGCAGACCTGCTGTCCAGCAAGGCCGAGCGAGAGGCGGCCGCCCGATGAGCGCTTGCGCGAAGAGCAGAAGGCACCGATGAGTGACACGGCGACAACCCAGGCCCCGAACGGGGGTTACACCTCCGAAGACGAGTGGCGCGGAGTCGCGGCCGAGGACCTGGATGAGGTTTCCAGCCAGGCTGGCGTGCGGCTGGCCGCCCGGTCCCGGCGACTGCTGGGCTCCCTGCTGCGCCCGCACCGGCGCAAGCTGCTGGTGGTGCTGGCGATCATCATCGTCGAGCAGGGTTCGTACCTGATCGGGCCGCTGCTGGTCGCCTACGGCATCGACTCCGCGGTGCCCGCCCTGGCGCGCGGCGACGGCTGGCCGCTGACCCTGACGGTCGGCGGGTACCTGGCCGCCGGGCTGCTCAACGCGGCAGCCCGTGCTGGATTCGTGCGGATGGCGGCGTCGATCTCGCAGGCGGCGCTGCTGGACGTGCGGGGCCGGGTATTCGACCATGCCCAGTCACTGAGCCTGTCCTTCCACGAGCAGTACACCTCGGGTCGGGTCATCTCCCGGATGACCAGCGACCTGGACACCCTGCAGGATCTGGCCGAGGAGGGCCTGGACGGGTTGGTGTCCGGGCTGCTCTCGGTCGGGGTGATCAGCGTGACGCTGGTGGTGCTGGACCCGCCGCTGGGCCTGATCGCGCTGGTGGCGTTCCTGCCGATCGCCTGGCGCACCCGCTCGTTCCAGCGGGTGTCCCGGGTGATCTATCGGCGCACCCGACGGATCGTGGCGGCGCTGATCGTCCAGTTCACCGAGACGATGAACGGGTTGCGCGCGGTGCTGGCATTCCGCCGGGAGCCGCGCAACGCCGCGATCTTCGGCAAGCTGACCGCGGATTACGCGGTCGCCAACGGCGACGGGTACGTGGCGATTGCCCGGTACTCGCCGTCGATCCGGCTGATCGGCAATCTGACGCTGACGGTCGTCATGGTCGTGGGTGCGATCCGGGTGATCGACGGCGACATCCTGATCGGGACCCTCGCAGCGTTCCTCCTGTACGTGCGTCGGATGTACGACCCGCTGGACGAGCTGGCGATGTTCTACAACGCATTCCAGGCGGCGTCGGCGGCGCTGGAGAAGCTCTCCGGGCTGCTGGAGGAGCGGCCGAGCGTGCCCGAGCCGACCGATCCGCAGCCGATCGGCGAGATCCACGGCTCGGTGCGCTTCACCGACGTGGAGTTCAGCTACACGCCGGGCGTTCCGGTGCTACATCGGATGGATCTGGACATCCCGGCCGGGCAGACGATCGCGGTGGTCGGCGCCACCGGGGCGGGCAAGTCGACGCTGGCCAAGCTGCTGGCCCGGTTCTACGACCCGACCGCAGGGGCCGTGACGGTGGACGGCGTGGACATCTCCCGGCTGTCCATCGACGACCTGCGGCGGGGCGTGGTGATGGTGACGCAGGAGTCGTTCCTGTTCTCCGGATCAGTAGCGCAGAACATCGCGTTGGGCCGGCCGTCGGCGAGCCGCGCCGAGATCGAGGAGGCCGCCGACGCGTTGGGGGCCGGGGAGTTCATCCGGGCACTGCCGGAGGGCTTCGACACCGACGTGCGCAAGCGCGGCGGGCGGCTGTCGGCGGGACAACGGCAGTTGGTGGCGTTCGCCCGCGCGTTCCTGGCCGACCCCGCGGTGCTGATCTTGGACGAGGCAACGGCATCATTGGACATCCCGTCCGAGCGCGCCGTGCAGGCGGCGCTGCAGCGGGTGCTGCACGGCCGGACCGCGGTGATCATTGCGCACCGGCTGTCCACGGTGGCGATCGCCGACCGGGTGCTGGTGATGGCAGACGGCCGCATCATCGAGGACGGGCAGCCGGAGGAGCTGATCGGCGGTGACGGGGCCTTCGCCGGGCTGCACGCCGCCTGGCGCGAGTCGCTCGCGTAACTCACCCGAGCCGCGTGCTCACGCGCGAGCCGCGTGCCGACCTGAAATCCGCGTGCTCACGCGCGATCCGCGTACCGACCTGGAATCCGCGTGCCGATCCGCGATCCGCGTACTCAATCGCGCACGCAGATCGCGGATCGGTACGCGGATCGACAACCAGCACGCACACCGACAACCAGCACGCACACCGACAATCAGTACGCGGATCGGCAAACAACGCGCGGATCGCGGACCAGCACGCACCGAGCTGCCGCATCCACGGACGCGTCAGTGCAGCGGCCCGCTACTCCAGCAGGCCGCGGATGTCCCCGGCGCTGAGCCCGCCGGCCCCGACCCCGCCGTCGGCCATGATCGAGGAGAACAGCGCCGCCTTGCGCGCCTTGAGGGCCATCACCTTGTCCTCGATGGTGTCCTTGGCGACGAGCCGGTACACCATGACGGGCCTGTCCTGCCCGATGCGGTGCACGCGGTCCACGGCCTGCGCCTCGGTCGCCGGATTCCACCATGGGTCCAGCAAGATGCAGTAGTCGGCCTCGGTCAGGTTCAGCCCGACGCCGCCCGCCTTCAGGCTGATCAGGAACACCGGCGCATTCCCGTTCTTGAACTCATCCAGCACCGCGCCCCGATGGCGGGTTCTGCCGTCGAGGTAGCAGTGCTCGATCCCGGCGGCGATCAGCCGCCGGCGGGCACGGTCCAGGAACCGGGTGAACTGGCTGAACACCAGCACCCGGTGACCATCCCCCGCGGCGCCTGCCAGGATCTCCATCAGCGCGTCCAGCTTGGTGGATGGCACGGCCGCGTGCTCGGCATCCACCAACCCCGTGTCCAGCGCCGCCTGCCGCAGCAGCATCAGCGATCGGAAGATCTCGAACCGGTGCCGGTCCATGTCGCCCAGCAACCCCAGCACCTTGCGCCGCTCCCGCTGCAGGTACCGCTGGTACACCCGCCGGTGTTTCGGCTCCAGCTCGAGTTCGACGACCTGCTCCGTTTTGGGCGGCAGGTCGGCGACCACCTGCTGCTTGGTGCGGCGCATCAGCAGCGGCCGGATCCGACTCCGCAGCTGCGCCAGCAACTCCGCATCCCCGTCCCGCTCGATGGGCTTGCGGTAGTACTCGGTGAACCGCTTCGGGGAACCCAACAGCCCCGGCGCCACGATGGAGAACATGGCCCACAGCTCCATCAGGTTGTTCTCCATGGGCGTGCCGGTGATCACGAGCTTGAACGGTGCCGGCAGCCGCCGCGCGCACTGGTACCCCTTGGACTGGTGGTTTTTGATCTGCTGCGCCTCGTCGATCAGCAGCCCGGACCAACCGATCCGCTCGTACTGGTCGAACTCCATCCGAAATAGCGCGTAGGAGGTGACCACGATGGCCGTGCCGGCGCACGCCTCGTCCAGCGGAATGCCACGCCGGGACTCGGTTTCGGTGATCATCAGGGTGTTCAGCTCCGGCGCGAACCGACGCGCCTCCGCCGCCCAGTTGCCCACCACGCTGGTCGGGGCCACCACCAGAAACGGCGGGCCGCCGGGCTTGTCCTCCCGGGCCTTGCAGATCAGCGCGAGCGCCTGCACCGTCTTGCCCAGGCCCATGTCGTCGGCCAGCACCCCGCCCAGGCCGTTGTCGTACAGGAACGACAGCCACGTGTACCCGGCGCGCTGATAGGGCCGCAAGGTGGCGCGCAGGTCGGCCGGCAGCACCGGCTCCGGGATCTCCGCGCAGCGTGCCAGCTCGCGGACGGACCGGCTCCACTCGGCGGCCTGCTCGTCCAGGATGCCCAGCGCCGCCAGCTCCGCCCAAAAGCTGGCCTGGTACCGGCTGATCCGCAGCACGTCCCCGTCGGTGTCGGCCAGCGACCAGGACTCCTGGATCAGCGCCCGCAGCTGGTGCAGCTCCGGCCGGTCCAGCGGGAAGTAGGTGCCGGAGGACAGGATCAGGAACTCCTGACCGGTGGCCAGCGCGCGGAACAGCTCGACGAACGGGACGTCCTCACCGTCCACGGTGACGGTGACCGTCAGGTCGAACCAGTCGGTGCCGGTCTCGGCCGAGCCGCCCAGCACCACGATGGGCGCATCCGCCGCCTCTCGGAACTCCACGGCGCCCTCGGCGACCTCGACGTCCACCTCGCCGGAGGCCCGCAATGCCGGCAACACCTCGCGCTCGAAGCGCAGCGCGTCCCGGCCGGTCAGCCCCGTTCGCGGCGCCAGCTCGGGGCCGAGCGGACCCCAGGTCCGCAGCGTCGGCAGCGGCGCCAGGGCGGGCAGCACGGCTGCCAGCACCGCCGATTCGGCCTCCGGGTCGTGCAGCTCGGGGCGGCTCCGGTCGCCGACCGGGACGTCGATCACGTCGTCACCGACCGGATACCGCCACCGCCACGACACCCCCACCCGGTGGCGCTCGTCGTGCGTCATGGCCAGGGTCAGCCGGCCGGGCCGGCGAACCGGGATGTCCACCGACCCGTCCCGGGAGGTGAGCTCCAGTCGACTGCGCAGCACGGGCAGGAAGTCGCGCAGGAACCGCTGCCGGTCGGCCGCCGGGATCACGATCGGCTCGGTGACCTCGACCAGCCGCCGGGTGTCGGCATCCACCGAGCGCGCCAGGCGGGTCAGGTGCAGCACCCGGCCGGACAGGTCCCACGGCCCCGCCGCGGCACCGTCGACACGCCCGCCCCACCATGCCACCCCGTGTGCCGGGTCGCCCAGCAGCGTGACCGGGCCCGGCAGCGGCTCGCCGCCCTGGCTCAGGCTCGCGGTCAACACCCAGTCGCCGTCGCGGTCCGCCAGGTCCAGGCCGGCGACGACCGGCTGCTCCGTCACCGCCACGGGGGTGCCGTCCGCGGCGCTGATCACCGCCAGCCCGACCGACCGCGCCTCGTCGAGCACATCCCAGATCCTCCGGCTGGGGAAGATCGTCAACTCCACCCCGGCGGACCGACTTCCGAAGGAGTACGGGTGATCGCCGGCGAGCTGCAGCGCCTGGATCTCCTGGAGCAGCCGCAGCTGCGCGGCGGGCGTCCGGTGCTGGACGTAGCCGTAGCCGATGTCGGACCAGGAGATGCCGCCTCGCACCCAGCGGCCCCGGTCATTGCGGATCACCGGCCGCATGGACAGCGTTAACCGCCCCTGCGGGTCGCCCTTGGGTTCGATCAGCAGGCCGATCGGTTCCTCGGGGGCGGCGTCGACCAGCCCGGGCAGCAGCGCGCCCAGCCGATCGCCCGACAGTCCCTCGCCACCCAGCCGCAGCTCGCGCTCCCAGCGGGCGGCCGCCGGCACCGTGGCGTCGCCGACCAGGCGCTCGCTCTCGTCCATCCGGCCGGCGGCATACATCACGGCGGCGACGTGCTTGCAGTTGTCGCCGACGGGGCAGGTGCAGGATCCGAAGACCACGCCCCGGAGCCCGTGCACGGCCGGGATCGCGGTGACGACGACGGAGTACGGATCCGGCGCGCTGCCCTGTACCGAGCCGATCAGGGTGGCCTCCGACTCACCACCGCCGATCGTGGAGAGCTCCAGGACGGCGCCGGCGTGGGCATATTCCAGCCCCCGGTAGAACGCGGCGGGCCCCACGGTCTCCCGGATGACGCTTGCGTCGAATCCCTGCATGCCGCCACCGTAGGGACACCGTCCGACAATGCGCCGCAGGCAGGCCGAGAGGACCTGCGCGTCCGGCCCTATCGGTGACGGGTGTGCCGCCAGGGGCAGCAGGGACGGCGACGGGCAGGCCGGTCCGGTCGGTCAGCTGATCAGCGCACCGATCCACCCGATGAGGACGCCGGCCGCCGCGCCCGCGGAGATCCAGCGCAGCACCGGTAGGTGCCGGGACAGCCACAGCGCCGGCGCCAGCCCGGCGGCGACCAACACGTTGGCCGACACCGCCAGCCACGGCATGGAGGACAGCCCGGTGGATAGCACCAGCACCGCCAGCCCGACGATCAGGCCGGTGAAGACCGCCAGCGTGACGCCGGGGGCCCAGGCGGGCGGCTCGTCCGATTCGCGCCACTGCTCCACCCACGCCCAGTCCCGCGCCACCGCATCGTCACCGCTATCACCGTCACCGCTATCGGCGGTGTCGTCGCGTATCGGGTCGAGGTTCCGGTCGGCGGGATCGGCGCCGCCCGGGTCGACGGCGACGCTGCCCTGGGGTGCCTCCGGGCCGGGCACGCCGGAGTCCGCGGGTTGGGTCGGGTGCATGCTCACGACCGTAGTATCCAGCCGCCGTCGGGCTGCAGGGCGGCGAACGCGACCGCCCCCGCCGTCGCTACATTCAGCGAGTCCACCCCGGGCGCCATCGGAATCCGCACCCGCTGGTCGGCGGCCGCCAGCGCGTCGTCGCCGAGCCCCGGCCCCTCGGAGCCGAGCACGATCGCCAGCCGGTCGCAGGGCCGAAAGCAGACAGCACCCAGGGCGGTCGCATCCGGGCGCGGAGTCAGGGCCAGGACGCGAAACCCCGCTCCGCGCATCAGGTCCGCTCCGCCACCGGCCAGTGGGGGCAGGGTCGCGAACGGCACCTGCAGCACGTTGCCCATCGATACCCGCACGCTGCGCCGATACAACGGGTCGGCGCAGCCGGGCGCCAGCAGCACGGCATCGATACCCAGGGCGGCGGCATTGCGGAAGATCGACCCGATGTTCTCGTGATCGCCCACCCCCTCCAGCACCACCACCCGGCGGGAGGCGGCGAGCAGGTCGGTCGCGGACGGAAAGGCGACCCGGTCGGCGGTGGCCAGCACTCCGCGGTTGAGATGGAATCCCACCACGGCGGCCATCGTGTCGGCATCGGTGACGTAGAACGGCGCCGTCACCGCCGTTAAATCCTTCGCCAGTTCCGCGAAGCGCCGGGGCACACCCAGCAGCGCCCGGATCGGGTAGGCCGAGTCGATCATGCGGCGCACCACGACGGTGCCCTCAGCGATCACCAGTCCACGCCCGCCGGGCCGATCCGGTCTCCGGTCGGCCCGCTTGAGGTCACGAAAGTCCGCCAGCCGCACGTCATCCGCGCCGGTGGGGGTGACGGGATCGCTCACAACGCGCCCCGACCGGGGCGGGAGGACCCCGGCGCGCGCCCGCGGATGCGCCGGACGATTTCAACGGTGACGGTGATCGCGGCGGCCACCCCCAGACCAAGCAGCAGTCCGTACAGCGGATTGCGCTCGAAAATGTGCCCGCCGAAGTACCCGATCAGCGAGCTGTAGGCGGCCCAGGACGCGGCCGCCAGGGCGTCCCAGGAAGTGAAGCGATGCAGCCGAAACGCCACCACACCCATGGTCAGCGTGGTCGCGGTCCGACCGGCCGGGATGTACCGGGCGACCAGCAGGATCAGCCCGCCCCGGGTATCGATGGCATGCCGAGCCCAGGCCATCGACTCCCGACGACGGCGCCCGCGCTGGAACCAGCGGGTCACCGGGCCGCGCGCAACCCGGCCGATGCCGTAAGTGACGTGGTCGCCCAGCAGCGCCCCGGTGGCGCCGGCGGCGATGAGCAGCAACAGGTTCGGCGCGCCCTGAGTGGCGGCGAACACCCCGCCGGTGATCATGATCGTCTCGCTGGGCACCACCGGGAAGAACGAGTCCAGCGCGGCGATGCCCGCCGCGACCAGATATACCCAGGGCGAGCCCATGATCGACTGCGCGAATACCAGGATGTCGTGCCCCATGCTCACCTCCGCGAGCCGCGCCGCGCCCCCCGACCCGGACGCCCGACGCCACGCTGCACCATCCGCCCCGCCCGGCGCACGCTCGCCGCCGCCGGGCGCACCGTCCGCCGCGCCGATCCGGCGATCGCCGCCGCCGTTCGGGCCACGCTCGCCGACACGTTCTCCTCGTCGGCGGCCAGCGGGTTGACCAGATGCACGTGCGGCACCGGGTGCACCCGTATCTCCACGTGCATCTTCGAGGCCCGGCCGATCCAGGCCCCCAACACGATCGCGGAGGCCGCGGAGATGATCCCCCCGTACAGCAGCGGCGCCCCGCCGCCGAATTGCTCGGCCACCACCCCGAGTACCGGCGCGATGAACGGCGTGCCGCCCAGGAACGCCAGCACGTAGATGCTCATCACCCGCCCCCGCATGACCGGGCTGGTGCTCAGCTGCAGGGAGGCGTTGGCGGCGTTGGAGAAGACCAGCATGAAGATCCCGCCGGGCACCAGCAGCACCGCGAGCAACGCGTAGGAGCCGGTCAGCCCCATGGCGATCTCCGAGACGCCAAACAGCAGCGCCGCGCCGACCAGCAGCCGCAGCCGCGGGGCATTCTGCCGTCGCGCCGAGACCAGCGCCCCCAGCAACGATCCAACCGCCACCATGGTGGTCAGCAAACCGTAGGAGGAGGCGTCCCGGCCGAAGACGATCTTGGCCATGATCGCCAGGGTGAGCTGGAAGTTCATGCCGAAGGTAGAGACCATGAAGATCAGCAGCATGATCATGCGCAGATCCCGGCGCTTGCTGACGTAGCGCAGCCCCGCCCGGATCTGGCCCTTGGAGCGCGGCAGTTTGTCGATCAAGTACAGCTCGGCGGGACGCATGCGCAGCAGGCTGACGATCACCGCGATGTAGCCCAGGCCGGCCATCACCATCACCGGGCCGGAGTCGGTGACGGCGATCAGCACCCCGGCCACCGCCGGCCCGACGATGCGAGCCCCGTTGAACCCCATGGAGTTCAGTGCGACCGCGTTGGTCACCTCGGCCCGGCCGACAAGCTCCATCACGAAGGCCTGCCGGGTCGGACCGTCGAAGGTGGCGGCAATGCCCACCACCAGGCAGGTCACGTACACGTACCACACGGTGGCCACCTGCAGGGTAGCCAGCAGGCCGAGCGTCACCCCGGCCGTGCCGAGGATGATTTGCAGGCCCACCAACAGCTTCCGCTTGTCGTAGCGGTCCGCGACCGTCCCGGCGAACAGGCTCAACAGCAGCACCGGCCCGAACTGCAGCGCGGTCGCCACGCCAAGCGCCACGGCGTCGTCGTTGGTCAGCTGCAGCACCAGCCAGTCCTGCGCAACCCGGTTCATCCAGGTGCCCACCTGGGAGATGACGTTGCCGGTGAAGTACAGCCGGTAGTTGCGCACCCGCAGCGATCGAAACACCCCGCCGCCGCTGGACGAGTCGACGACGGGAATCTCACCGGTGCGGGCGATCTCGTCGCGGCGAATCGCCTCGTGCCGGATCGCCTCCGACTCCGCCTGTCCGGACAGCACAGTCGCCGCGCTCGCGGTCGAGGAGGCGGCGACCGGGGTGACAGCGAGGCGCAGCCGCTCGGCGTCGTGTTGCGGGTGTCCGGAGGCGACCGCCACGTCCACCAGGCCGTCGGGCGTGCGGCTTGCCCCGTTGTCGTCCGGTCGGCGCGCCCCGCCGGCCGGGGCGCGCGAGGTCACCCGGCAGCCAGTTGCTCGAGCAGCGCGGCGGCGCGGTGCAGCAACGCCCGGTCGCGGGCGCCGAGCGCGTCGATCTGTTGGGCAAGCCAAGCGTCCCGGGCACGCAGGTCGGACTCGATGCGCTCGATGCCGGCCGCGGTCGCCGTGACCAGAATCTGCCGCCCGTCGGCGGGGTCGGCCGTGCGCTCCACGAAGGACTGCGACTCCAATGAGGCCAGCACCCTGGTCGCCGACGGCGGCTTGACACCCTCCCGGGAGGCGAGTTCGCCGGCGCTGAGCGGACCGTCCCGCCAGATCGTCACCAGCGCGGAGAGCTGCGTCAGGGAAAGGCCGTCGGCGGGTCGCTGGGCGCGGAGTCGGCGGGTGAGCCGGTGGACGGCAAGTCGTAGTTCGCTGGCCAGGGGCGCCGGATCGGTCATGATTTCTTACTCTATCTCACGACCAGCGGTGACGGCGCTCGACGATGGGCACACGCCCGGTCGCGGTCGTCCGGAATCTTGGTAACGGTAGTTGACAGGATCCATGGTGGTAACTGAAATTACCACCATGGAGGTCGCGGTCAGCGACTGGGACGAGATCTTCCACGCCATGATCGCCCGAAAGAAGTACCTACCACGCTGAGAGGTGATGACCATGCGAACCTACGACGAGATGCTCGATGAGATCGAGAACGCCAACGACGGTGAGGGTCCCGACCCGATCGAGACGTTCAGCGGGCCGGGGCTGGCCGAGCTGGCCGCAGCTATCGAGGCCCGCGCCAACGCCGAGGTGGCAGTGGCTGACGCGGTGGATCATGCCCGGGGGCAGGGCGCTACGTGGGAGACGATCGGCGGACTGCTCGGCATGACCCGTCAGGGGGCGCTCAAGCGATACGCACACCGGTGACCGGCGACGCGGTCTGCCGGGGTCTGGGAATGCGAAACGGCCCGGGCCGATCTGGCTCCGGGCGGCTTGTGGGCACACAGCACACCACACAGGCGTGGCAGTACACGCCTGCATCGCCGTCCACCATCATCCGCACGTGAGATAGCAGGTATCGGCGGATTGTCAGCGCAGCGACTGCCAGAACTCCTCCAATTGACGGTTGAATGCCTCACCGTCATGCGGCCGGTGCCCGCTGCCGGGGACGTACCCCACGCGGGCTCCATGTTCGCCCAGCACCGCCGCGACCTCTCCATACATCGAATCGGGGGCGCTGGCGACCACTAGCGTCGGAACACGTGCCACAACAGCGGGATCGACGGGCAAGGTCCAAGGCGGCGTGAGGGCACGCAATTGGGCGACCAGGCGACTCAGGACATCGGCAGGAACCTTGGGCGCAAGCATTCCACTCGCAGCGGCGAACAGCGTGCTGAACTCCTCGTCCGATGTGCTGGTATCGCCAGCTTGCGCGAAAACCGGAGCCATGGCAGCCACATGAGCATCGGTTGCGGGCATTCCTTGTGACAAGGCCAACGCTGCAGGCTCGACCAGGGCAAGAGATCGCACCAACTCCGGGTGCCGTTGCGCGAGCATCAGCGCGGTGATCACTCCGTAGGAGTGCCCGACAATGTCGCATCTGCCCAGCCCCAGGCCGACGACGTGCTCGATCACCGAGGCGGGTGGATCACCGGGTGCCACCCGCTCCAAGAAATAGCAGTCCCGTCGCGCCCCCAACGAGACCTGCTGCGGCCACGCGGAACGACCCGAACGCCCGGACCCGTGGACAAACACCACGCCCACCTCCGCCATGGCCGGATCGTAGGCGACCACCGTCACCGCGACCAGGTCAACTCCGGCGAATCGCCACAGCGGCGAGCATGCCAGTTGCACAGTCGAGACGGCATGGTGGCACCACGACGTCTCGCCATCGTCCCGGCGCCCGCGCTCTTGCAGAAGAACCTGCCGGCGGGCGTCTCGACCAACCAGGACACGTTCCCCGAGTCCTGAGTCCGGTGGTCGAATGTCGCCAGCACGGCGCCGGCCCGGGCAACGAGATCGGCGACCGTCAGCGTGGTGGTATCGGTGACGAGGAGCCCGGGCACCCGATCAGGCTAGCGCCGGCGCCGGGCGCTGATTTGATGCGCGCACATGCGGATCGGAGCGCACCGACCGGCTCGCCTAGGCTGGTCGGGTGCCCGACGAACCGTCGCCCTCCGGCCCGGAGCTGCGCCCGTTGCCACCCGTGCGCGGCGCCGGCCTGGCCCACGTGATCATCCCCGGAACGGCGCTCTGGTTCGTGGCCTTCGTCGTCCTGTTGATCTTGGTCCCGACGCTGCGCGCGCACGACGCGATGGTGTGGTTGTGGACGGCCCTGGCGGGCTGGCTGCTCGGCTTCGTCGGGCTGGCCATCTACGGCTGGCAACGCGCGGCCGCCCGGCGGGGCTCCCGCGGTGCCAGCTCCATGGCGCTGCAGGAGACGATCCGCCCGGGCCGCGACGCCACCGGGTGACGTCGCCATTCAACGTCGGCAGCGCGTCCGAACTCGGCAACTCCCGTCACCCTCGTCACAAACAGGCCGAGTTGATAAGCGCCGAGGGTTTGCGGATGGGCGGGCGGGACTAGCGGTGACGAGTCAGCCGAGGCTGCCCGCCGATCGCAAGAGCTCCCCGGCCCTGGCGAACTCGGCCACCACCTCCGCCGCCGGCACGTCGACCCGGACCTGACCGACGCCCTGGCCGCAGTACACCGGCGCCATGCTGACGTCTCCCGCGGCCCGGGCACGCGCCATGTCGGCGGTAATGGTGATAGCCGGGTCATCGCCCGTGCCCCCCACCAGGAACGCCAGCTCTGCCTCGCGCCCGGCCCACTCGCGGGTGAAGTCGTTGGCCAGCGCCCGGCCCCCGAACTGCGCCGGCCAGGCCAGCCGCTGGGCAATGTCGAATGTCCGGCCGTAGGTGGTGCCGGAGGCGTCGGCGTCCGCCATCGCCCGGCGCGCGGCGGCGGAGCTGGTGGACTCGGTGCAGCCGGCGAAGGCCGTCCCGACCCAGGCACCGGCAGCCCCGGCCGCCAGCACGGCGGCCAGCCCACGAGCGGTGGCGATGCCGCCGGCGGCCAGCACCGGAATGCTCACCGCATCCAGGACCTGTTGCAGCAGCGGCAATGTCGCGACAGCGTTCTCGCCGTGTCCGCCGCCCTCCGACCCGCGTGCCACCACGATCGAGGCGCCGGCCCGCTCGGCGGCGACGGCCTCGGCCACGGTGCCGGCCTGCACCGCCACGGTGATGCCTGCCGACCGGGCGCGCTGCACCCACGGCGCGACGTCGCCGAAGGAGATGGACAGCAGCGCGGGGCGCGCCCGCACCGCCAGCTCGAACCCGGCCGGGTCGGCGGGCAGTGACCACGCCATGAAGCCGATGCCGAACGGCACGCCGACGTCGCCGACGGTCCGAAGCTGCGCGGCCACCCACGCCTCGTCTCGGTTGGATCCGACGCCGATGCAGCCGAGCGCTCCGGCGCGGCTCACCGCCACGGCAAGGCCGGCATCGGCGACCCCGGCCATCGGGGCGGCGATCACCGGGAGCTGGATCTGGAGCAGGCGGGTCAGGGCGGTGTTCATGCCGTTCAGCATGCCCGGTGCCGGAAGCGACCGTCACCCGCACCCGGCAGACGGCCACCCGCGTGACGCCGTTATCCCAGCCCGGACTCGGCGAGGTCGATCCGATCCCCGCGGGCCGCGGCCACCAGCGCGTGCCGATCGGCCCAGACCCCGGCCAGGTGCGCCACCGCCCGGCCGATGCCCTCCGGAGAACCGTCCAGCAGCAACCGATCGTCCTGCACCCACCAAGCCACCCGCTGCCCGTCGCCCGGCTCCGACCGGGATCCGTTGCCGGGCAGCGAATCCGGATCATCACGCGATTCGGCGATCACCGCGAGCCGGGGCAGCACCGTCACCAGCCGATCACCCAGCGCGCCGAGACCCGCGCCCGCCAGGCATCGCGCCGCGGGCGCCAGGGTGCCCAGCGCCACCGGATCGGGCCACGGGTCAGCGGTCCCCGTCACCGCCAACAACCCGCAGGTCGCCGACGCCAGCGGCAGGTCCAGCACGTCGGCCACCGCGCCCGGGTCGGCTCCGCCGGGCACCAGTCGCGCCGGATCCAGCACCTGCGCCAGCCACGGCTCGTCCAACACGACGGCCGCGCCGGCATCGGTGACGGTGCCATCCAGAACCCGCACCCCGTCGGGCAGGTCGAGCTCGGGGTGGTCGGCCAACGCCGCGACCAGGGCCCGGGTGATCGCCGGCACCCGCGCCGCCGGTACCGCCCGAGCCGGGTCGGCCCAGCGCCGCAGCAGCTCGGCGGGACGCTCCGCGGCACGCGCCAGCGAGTCGAGCACTCCGATGGCCCGGGCGAGGTCGGCCGGCAGGTCCACCGGCACCTCGTCGTACAGCCCGACCAGGTCGGTGGCCTCCGCGGTGCGCCAACCGGCCGGTGGCAGGCCCCGCAGGAGAGCATGCTCGCGCAGCCACCACGCCGTGTAGGAAGGTCCGAATTCGGTGGGGCGCAGCGCATCTCGCACGTCCCGGTCGGCGGCGAGCATTGCCAGCGCGGCGGGCCAGGCATCGTCGTCGACCAGGTCGAGATCGGCGACCGCTACGAAGCTTTCGGAGTCGGCCACGATCTGGGTGGAGTGGCCGCTCGCCGCGGCCGCCGCACCGATCTCGTCCCACCAGGCATCGACGTCCGGAAGGTCGGTGGCCTCGCCGGGCGGGGCCGGGTATCGGCGTACCCCGAACCCCGCACGCACGCCCAGTCGCTGCAGCGCATCGGCACCGTGACTGGCCAGCCAGGATCGATGCACGACCGGCAGGTCCGCGTCCGACGCGAGGACGCCGGCCAGCGGGGCGTCCGGCAGCAGCAGGCCGCCGGCCGGCCAGGGTTCCCCGTCGGCGTCGGTGAGCAGCACGTCGGCCAGCACCCCGCCGCCGGCGCCGCCGGCGGCGGCCAGCAGATCCAGGACCAGACCGGCGAAATCATGCAGGTCGTCCGGGTCGGGGTCGGCGCCGGAGTCGAGATCGTCCAGCCGGCGCCGGATCTCGTCGGTCAGGGCCGGCGCGCCGAGGATGGCGAGCGGGTCCGCGGGCTCGGCCCCGAGCCGACGCAACAGCGGGTGGTCCAGCGCCGCCATCCGCAGCCTGGGCAGCATGCGCGCCACCCGATCGACGAGCGATTCGGCAGCCTCCCCGTCACCGCCCGACCCGTCACGGCCCGGCCCATCACCGACCGGCCCATCACCGACCGCGTGGTCGCCGACAACCTCGTCACCGCTACCCGAGTCGCCCCACAACCCGGGCAGCAGCACGCCTCGGGGGCCGACCATGGTGCCACCGCCCCGGCGCGGCACCGGTAGGTCGGCCAGGTCGTCGACCGGTGCACTCGCCAGTCCGTCGTAGACCCGCCGCCAGAACGTCGCCGGACGGTCAACACCGGCCAGCGCGGCGGTGACCGTCGACACCCCGACCTCGCGAACCCCTACCGCGCGCAGCAGGTCCAGCCGGGCCGGGTCGTCGGGCCAGCCCAGCAATCCAGGCAGCGCCTCGGAGATCGCCGCGGCGGGTGGTCCGGCGAGACCGCGCACCAGGCAGGCCTGCTCGGGACGGACCACGGCGCCACCGGCGTCCGGCAGGAACGCAGTCCTCAGCAGGACGTCGGTCACCCGAGCCCGCAGCGCCGCGTCCAGATCACCCAGCGGGAACCCACCGGGCGGGATCAGCGCCACGCGATCCCCGGCGGGCGCCGCCAGCACCAGCTCCAGGTAGGCCTCCGCGGCCGCCGCCAGCAGGAAGTCGGTCAGCGGTCCGGGCGCGATCCGGCTGCGGCTCTCATCCACCGGCAGCGTGCCGATCAGCCGGGCCGGCAGGCCGAGGGGCTCCTCGGTCGGGGTGGGCGCGCCGATCATGCTGCGCGGCACGGGCTTCGGACGTCCGGCGTCGTCGACAGGCACGACCCAGCGCAACCGCCATCGGTCCCGCCCACGCTCCTCGACCGGTCGGTCCGCGAGCAGCTCGGCGGGCACGGTGCCGGATGATTCGGCGGTCCGGAACCGTCGCACCTCGGTCTTTGAAGTTCCTGGCACGGCACCGGCCGGGACATCTCCGGCACTGATCGACACGGTGACGATGCCGTCGTCGTCGGGCCCCGCGGCCCGGGCCACCCGGAGGCGGGGCATCAGCACCGCCGCGAGGTCGGGCAGCGCCCACAGCAAATCCAGCGCGGTCTCGATGCTCAGTTCGGCGGTCAGCATCTCGGCATCGACCCCGGGCCGCAACGGCAGCCGTACCTCGGTGACGAAGCCGGCCGGTGGTGCCGTATCGGAGCCGGAATGGCCGCGATCGCCACCCGGCACCGGCCAGGGCAGCCGCAGCGCCGGCAACTGGCCGTGCCGGCGGGCGACCTCCTCGTCCAGCGCGGGCACCTGCAGCTCGGCGATGGCCCGGGCCGTGTCGGCCGCGGAGAACCGGACGGCCCCGGTGGTCGAGACGATGACGGGGTCGTCGGTCAACGCGCGCACCGCGGTGAAGCCGACCCCGAAGTGTCCGACGCCCGCGTCGTCACGTTTGGCGGAGGCGCGCAGGGCGGCCAGCGCGGCCACCCCGGCGGCGGACAGCGGGGCGCCAGTGTTGGCCACTCGCAGCTCACGACCCACCACCGCGATCGCGACCTGGCCGGGCACTCCGGCGGCTCGCGCGGCGTCGGCACCGTTGGCGGCGAGTTCGCCGAGCACTCGGCCGCCGTAGCCCAGCGACAGCAATTCCTCGGCGTTGGCGTCCTCCCGGAACCGCGCGGGTGAGGCCGCCCAGGTGCGCAGCACCGTCTCTCGCAGGCCGGTGGTGCCGAACGGATCCAGGTCACGGTCCGGCGCGACGGTGGGCGGCGGACTCACCCTTCGGGCGGGACGGGGTCGACCGCTTCTCGAACCGGCTCGGCAGTATCAACCGGCTCGGCAGTATCAACGAGCACAGCGTCACCCGGCACAGCGGACGCCTCCGGTTCGGTGCCGGATTCCTCACCGGTCGGCTGCCCCGAGACCCGCGTGTGCACCTCCAACTGCAACTCGTCCAGGACCGTGTCCGCCGGCGCGGATTTCGCCCGCGCGCTGCCGATCGCCTCCGAGTGCGCCCCGCACCCGTACCCGGCGTCCACCACCCGCCCATCGGCCGGCGAGAATTCGTTCCCGCAGGCCCCGAATCCGGCACTCAGCGATCCGGCCAGCGGCAGGTAGAACCCGCAGGTCGCGCAGTGCGCCGGGGCGTGCACGGCCATGTCGTCGGTGGGCCCGAACGCCCCGTCGTGCCACCGGTCCGCGGCATCCGACCGGCCGTCCCGAGACAGCACCCGGACTCGGCCGATGCCGAGTTCGTGCGCCACCTCCTCGACCGCCGGGTCGTCGGAGGCCAGGTAGCCGGGCACCAGCCGGGGGTCATCCGGCGCAGGTGGCAGCAGATCGCCGACGCCCAGGTCGCCGGACCGGATCCGCTGCTCCCAGGGCACCCAGGCGGGCGCGAGCAGCGCGTCGGGGCCGGGCAGCAGCACGACCTCGCTGACCGTGGGGTGCGCGGCATCCAGCAGCGCGATGGTCACCGACCACAGCCAGCCGCGATAGCCGGGCAGCAGGGACGGGAACCGGGCGGTGACGGCGATGGTGTCCTCGGCGTACACATCGACGACCTCGCCCACCGAGTCCGGACCGCCGGCCTCGGCGACGGCGGCCTCCCGCGCCACGGCCAGCGCGACCTCGTCCAGGTCGACGGCGGCCGCCGGCGTGGCGTCGTCGGGGGTGAGGGGGCCGCCGGGGATGTCCTGGTCGTCGACGGTGACGGGGCCGTCGGCGGCGACGGGCAGATCCTGGTCGACGTCGGCGGGATCCGCGGGGTCATGCGGTAGGGCGCCCGGCGCCTCGATGCGGGACATCACGCGTTCATGATGCCGCACCGAGCGCGCTCGGCGCGCCGCGCTGCCCCCGCACCCACCGCCACGGGGCCGTCCGGTGGGGCAGGATAATGCTGTGACCGACGAGCGGCCGGGCCCCCACAGCCCCGCGGACGAGCAGCGCACCACCGCGCTGCCGCGGCCGGCTCGCCCGCCACAGACCCCCACGGGAGCACGCCCGCCCCAGCCACCGGATCCGCCACCGCCGGACGAGACGCCCTCGTATGAGACGACCGTGCTGCGCCGCCCGGACAGCCCGCCGCCCGCCGGGTCGTCGAACCTGCCTGGCGCGCACCGCCCCCAGCCGCATCAGCCCCCCGCATACCAGCCCCCGCAGCGGCAGTGGCCGGCCACGCCGCCCACCGGATACCCCGGCACCGGCCCGCCGCCGTACACCTCCGGGACGCCGCCGTACACCGCCGGACGCCCGGGCCCCTCATCCGCACAGCACGGCTACCGACCACCGCCCGCCACCGATCCTCGGGCGCGCCGGGACTACCCGACCGCCGAATACCCGCGGGAGGAGCCGCCCTCCTCGGCCTGGCAGCGCACCGACGACGAGTACGACCACCACCGGCACGGGCCCTACCCCGACGAGCCCCGTCACCGTCCCGATGCACACCCCGACGGCCCCCGCGACCGGCGATCCCCCTCCCCCTCGTCCCGGCTGCCTCCCTACCAGGAACCGGATCTGCCCGAGGACCCCGAGGACCGGGGGCCACCGACGCCTCGCGGCCTGCCCCGCGCCCCGCGCAAGCTGACGGTGACCCGGGTCGCCGCGCTGCGCAGCCGCGAGCTCACCCATCGCGGCATGGAAAAGTTCCACGGCGCCGTCACCGCCGATGGCGCGGACCGGTCCGGGCTCGGCCATTTGACCTACGCCGTGATGGCCAACTACGCGGTGGACGCGGCGCTGGCCGTGGCCCTGGCCAACACGCTGTTCTTCGCCGCCGCCAAGGCCGACTCCACCGGCAAGGTGCTGCTCTACCTGCTGCTGACCGTCGCGCCGTTCGCCATCATCGCGCCGCTGATCGGCCCGCTGCTGGACCGGCTGCAGAACGGGCGGCGCATCGCGCTGGCCGCCTCCAGCTTCGGCCGGGCCGCGCTGGCCGTGGTGATGGCCGTCAAATTCGACTCGTGGGTGATCTACCCGTGCGCGCTGGGCATGCTGGTGCTGTCCAAATCGTTCGGGGTGCTCAAGGCCGCGCTGACGCCCCGGGTGCTGCCGGAGCAGATCACCCTGGTCAAGACCAACTCCCGGCTGACCGTGTTCGGCCTGATCGCGGGCGGCGTGTCCGGCGGCATCGCGGCCGGCATCGCGGGGCTGACCAGTTCCGCCGGGGCGCTGGGATTCACCGCGGCATGCGGGGTGGTCGGCGGGTGGCTGTGTCTGCGCATCCCGGCCTGGGTGGAGTCCACCGAGGGGGAGGTGCCGGTCGAGCAGCGCGGACGGGAGCAGGGCCCGCGCGGTACCCGGCGCCGTGTGCTGCCCCGGCCGGTCTCGGGCACGCTGTGGACGGCGGCCACGATCCGGGTGGAGACCGGTTTTCTGGCCTTGTTCATCGCGTTCGTGATCAAGAGCCGGTACCAGCCCAGCTCGGTGGTCGCGGTGCCGGGAGTGACGGCGCCCCCGCCGACCGACAACGAGGGCTTCATGCAGTTGCTGCTGCTCGGCGCGGTCGGGGCGGCCGCGGGGCTGGGCGGCTTCGTGGGCAATGCGCTCGGCGCCCGGCTGCCGCTCCGCGCGCCGCAGACCGTTGCCTTGGCGTGCCTGGGCACCGTCATCGCGTCGGTGCTGCTGGCGTTCCTGGTGCCCGGGCTGGTGACGGCGGGGGTGGTCGCGTTCGTGGGATCCACCGCCTCGTCGCTGGCCAAGGTATGCCTGGACTCGACGATCCAGCACGAGCTGCCCGAGGTCAGCCGCGCCTCGGCGTTCGGCCGCAGCGAGTCGGTGCTCCAGTTGACCTGGGTGTTCGGCGGGGTGATCGGGCTGCTGATCGGCGGCGTGTGGGTGCTGAACGGCAACGCGGTGTACCTGGTGGGATTCGGCGTGATCGGACTGCTGCTGCTGGCCGGTCTGGCGCAGTGCCTTGCGCTGCGGGTGGGGCGCAGCCTGCTGCCCCGGGTGAGCCTGCGGGAGCTGCTGCACCTGGGGCGCAAGAACCCGACGGCGCCGCTGCCTCGGCCCGCCGGCCCTGCGCCCTACCTGCCGGCGGGTGATCATGGATCGGCGCGATCGCAGACCGGCTCCCAGCCGGCGCCGGGTGCGCGGTCGCCGCGGTCCGGTTCCACGCCCCAGACCGGCTCGCCCGGCGCCCGGCGCAGCACTCGCAAGGCCGGCCGGCCCCGGTGATTCGCGCGGCATGGCGGAGATGGGCGCTCGCGGTCCTGGTGCTGGCGCTGGCGCTGGCGGGGTGCTCCCGGGACACGGCGGTGACGGCGGTGACGGTGTCCGCCGGCCCGGTGTCGGTGGCGCTGCCGGTGTCGGCCTCCTGCGCCGCACCGAGCGGCGCGACCGAGTTGACCTGCCGCGGTGACGAGAACGACGCCGGCGCACCACATCTGGCCCTGGCGCCCGGCACACCGCTGGCGATCAGCGTGCCGAGCGACGTGGGAGACACGCCCTGGGTCATCGTGTTCTCCTACCGCGACGCACAGGGCCGCCAGCAGCAGGGGGACCGAACCCCCGTTTTCCCGGCCAAGCAGCGTTACTCGTACGACCTGAAACCGCCCAAGGGCGCGCAGTTGACCCGCCTGGAGGTGCAGAGCCTGATCGCCGCCCCCACCCGGGACGGCGGCGTGGAGTTCCCGGCAGTGCGCACCTGGGTGCTGGTGATCGACCCCGCGACCGGCTGAACCCGGCCGGGTTGGGCCCGTTCGTCGGTCGGCACGCGAGTGATCGATCCACCCGGTGGGCCGGTACACTCACCGTCATCTTCCCGATCTTCGTGGTGCACCTGACCTTTCGGCGCACGTTTATCTCCGGCATGCCGTCCGGAGCGTTGACGTGACCCGGTTGACCGGCGACGCCGCCGCGCTGCGCATCGGGGTGGTGGGGGCCGGGGGGATCGCCCACTCACATCTGGCCGCCTGGCAACGCCTGGGTTCTCGGGTGCGGGTGTTCTCGTCGGACGGCCGGGCCTCGGAGGTCGGCGGCCGCTACGGCGCGACCGCGGCGCCCGACCTGGCCGCGCTGCTGGCCGACAGCGACGTGATCGACGTGTGCACCCCGACCTACACGCACCCGGATATCGTGCGGGCGGCGGCCGCGGCGGGCCGGCAGGTGATCTGCGAGAAGCCGTTGGCGCGCACCCATACCGACGCCGCGCAGATGATCGAGTACTGCGCCGCCGCCGGGGTGCAGCTCTGGCCCGGGCAGGTCGTGCGGTTCTTCGGCGAGTACGCCACGGCACATGCGGCGGTGCGGGCCGGGCGGATCGGCACCCCCGCGGTGTTGCGGCTGTCCCGCCGCGGGTCGGCGCCCGGCCCCGAATGGTTCGCCGACGAGACCCTGTCCGGCGGGATCATGGTTGATCAGATGATCCATGACTTCGACTACGCCCGCTGGATCGCCGGCGACGTGGCGACCGTGTACGCCCGGGTGGTGCCCGGCCCCGGCCGCACCGTCACCGCCTATGCCGTGCTGCGGCACATCTCGGGGGCGCTCTCGCACTTGGTGGGAGCGTGGGCCGGGCCGGACGAGGTATTCCGCACCTCGTTCTCACTGGCCGGGTCGGCGGGCCTGCTGCGGCATTCCAGCGCGGCGACCTCGGCGGTGACGTGGGCCGGTGTGCACGACACCCGAGCCGGCGCGGTAATCCCCGGCGGAACGGCACGACGCTCCCCGTTCGACGACGAGCTGGCCGAGTTCGCCCGGGCGATCGCCGGCGGCCCGGCGCCGCGGGTCACGGCCGCGGACAGCCTGGCCGCGCTCGATATCGCCCTGGCGGCCGTGATGTCGGCGGCCGGGGGACGCGCGATCGCCATCGAGGAGGTCCAGCGGTGACGAGAGCCCTTGGGGATGACCCGGCGTCCAGCCCGGCCGACGACACGGTGGCGACGGGCGGACCGGCGAGGCCCCCGTTCCAGGCGGCCGGCCCCCGGCCGCTGCGGGTGGGGCTGGCCTCATTCGCGCACGTGCACGCGGCTGGTTATGCGGCCCTGCTGCGGGATCGGCCGGATGTCGAGCTGCGGGTGGCCGACCCGGACGCCGGCCGCGCCACCGACGCCGGCGTGCACCCCCGCGGCGCGGAGCTGGCCAATCGGCTCGGCGTTCAGCTGGTCGACAGCTACGCCGAACTATTCGACTGGTGCTCGGCGGCGGTGGTGTGCGCCGAAACCGCCTGGCACCGCGGCGTGGTGCAGCAGGCCGCAGCGGCCGGAGTGTCCGTGCTGTGCGAGAAACCACTGGCCACGTCGGTCGCGGACGCACGCGCGATGCTGGACGCCTGCGCGGAGGCGGGCGTGATACTGATGACAGCCTATCCGGTGCGCCTACACCCGGATTTCCTGGCGCTGCACGAGCAGGTCCGGGCCGGCCGGATCGGCCGGGTGCTGTCGGCGCAGGGCACCAACAACGGGCGGGCGCCGTTCACCGACCGGGCCTGGTTCGCCGACCGCGTGCTGGCCGGGGGTGGCGCGCTCGCCGACCACACGGTGCACCTGGCCGACCTGCTCGGCCTGCTGCTGGACGCACCGCCGACCCGGGTGTACGCGCAGACCAATCGGATCCTGCAGGGCCAGCATCCCCTGGTGTCCGGCGGCGACATCGAGACCGGCGGGCTGGTGGTGATCGACTACGCCGACGGCACGGTCGCCACCATCGACTGCTCGTGGAGCGCCCCGGCCAGCTATCCGGCGTGGGGCGGCCTGACGCTGTCCTTGCAGGGTGAGCGCGGCGCCGCCGGCTTCGACGCCTTCAGCGAGCGGCTGGAACTGTTCGATGACTCCGCCGGGTCGCCCCGCTGGCCCGACTACGGGACCAATCTGAACGCGCTGCTGCTGGAAGAGTTCGTCGAGGCGGTGCGCACCGGCCGGCAAGGGCACCCGGACGGGTCGGCCGGGCTACGCACCCTGGCCCTGGTGGAGGCGGCCTATCGATCGGCGCAGACCGGTGCGCCACAACCGGTGCCGAGTACGGACTGACCCGTCCCGCAGCGGCGTCGGCACGGCTCAGGTCTCGAACTCCCGCGCCACCGCGTGCAGCACGTCGGCGATCCGCCCGGCCACCGCTCGATCCGGATACCGCCCGCGGCGCAGGTCGGGCAGCGCCTTGGACTCCAGCAGCTTGATCATGTCGTCCACCAGGCCGTGCAATTCCTCGGCGGGGCGCCGGTTGACCGACGCGATCGTCGGCGGCGCCTCGATCAGCCGCACCTGCAGGGCCTGCGGGCCGCGCCGGCCATCGGCGACGCCGAACTCGACCTTCTGGCCGGGCTTGAGGGCGGCCACACCCGCAGGCAGCGCGGAACTGCGCACATGGACGTCGTCACCGCCGCCCTCCTGCGCGATAAAGCCGAAGCCCTTGTCCGCGTCGAACCACTTCACCCTGCCGGTCGGCACCTGAGGTCTCCTTGATCGTCCCGATAGCGCCTGCGGTGCGCGCTGCAGGCGGACTACACCGCCCGGGCACGCGACCTCAGGGGTTCAGCGTACTGGGTCGCCCCGTCACCGATAGCCCCGTCACCGATACGCTGGGGCCGTGACGGACTCCGCCTCCCCCGCCCGCCCCGGACGTTCGGCTGCGAGCGGCTCGGCCGGCGGATCGGCCCCGGCCGCCGGATCGGCGCCCACCGGTGCCCGGCCACTGAGCCGGATCAAGAACCGGCGTAAGGCGGGGCCGCTGTACAAGGCGGCGATGCTGGTATTCACCGTCGGGCTGCTGGCGATCTGCGTGGACGCGGTGCTGTTCGTGGCCGGCTCGCGGGACATCCCGTGGTGGCTGCACCTGATCACCGTGCTGGCCCCGGTCGGATTGGGCGTCGGTCTGATCGGCACCGTGCTGGAGGCCCGTCGCGACCCGCGGGATTAAGCGGCGGACGGCAGCGCGGCGCGTGCCCGGTCAGTGCACGGTCGCCAGCAGGTAGGAATCCAACCAGGCGGGGAACTGCGTGAGGTCGTCCAGCACCGCGTCGGCACCGGCGGTCGTCAGGTCGTCCACCGTCATCGGCCCGCTGGCCACCCCGACGGCCAGCGCGTCCGCGGCGCGCGCCCCGGCCACGTCGCCCACATGATCGCCGACGTAGACCTCGGCGCCGTGGGCGATCAGGGCCTGCGCCTTTCCGGTGGACCACAGCTCGCCGACCACGGCCGCAACCTGGATCCCCAATTCGTCCAGATGCGCCTGCACGTGCCGGGCATGCTTGGCGCTGACCACGATCACCGATCCCCCGCGGTCGACCACGCTGCGCACGGCGTCGTGGGCGCCGGGCATGGCCGTGGTGGCGGGAATGACGACATCGGCGTAGAGCTCCCGGTACCGGGCGATAAGGTCCTCCGCGGCCTCCCCGACGACGCCGTACCGAGCGAACTCATCGGTGAGCGGCGGACCCAGTCGGGTCACGAAGGCGTTCCCGTCCAGCGGGACGCTCGTCTCGGATGCCAGGATGCCGAAAAGTTCGACCATGCCCGGACGGGGGTCGATCAGGGTCATGTCGAGGTCAAAGCCGACGGTAAAGCTCACCGCTCGAGAGTACGGCCGGACCGACCCCGATTCCGGCCCCAGGAGTCAGGCTGAGTCCCTACGGTGACCGAATGGTTATGCAGGGCGTGAGCGCGGTCACGTCTGGTTGACAGGGCGGGCGCGGATGCCGCGGGTCGTAGCATCTGACCGTGGTCGTGACGCGCTGGCGTGCCACCTCGCCCCGGGTGGTGATAACGGCGCGGGCGCTGCTGGCCGCGACCGCCATCGTGGTCGCCGTCATCGTGTTCACTCCGGGACCGCCGGACGAGTCGGGCCAGCGGGCACTGGCGGCCTGGCTGGATCGGGTGCACACGACCTGGATGCCCGGGTGGATCACCTTCGACCTGATCGAGTTCGCCTCCAACGCGGTGATGTTCCTGCCACTCGGGCTGCTGGGCGCGCTGGCCATGACCGGCCGGCGGTGGGTGACGGTTCCGGCGTGCGCGGCCCTATCCAGCGCGATCGAGGTGGTGCAGTCGCTGGTGCTGCCGGAGCGCGAGGGCTCCTGGCAGGACATCGCTGCCAACTCCCTCGGCGCGCTGATCGGTTGCCTGCTGGCGCTCGCCCTGCTGCGCCGGCTCGCCCTCCGTCAGCCCCTATGAGCCTGTCGTGGCGCGACAACGCACGCGCGGAGCGCCGCGGACTCACCAACCGGCGGGAGTCGCGGGCTCAGGCGTGCTTGGCGGCGGCGGCCGCCTGCAGACCGAGGATCTCGATGGCCTCCTCGCGCATCTGGGCCTTGCGGACCTTGCCCGTCACCGTCATCGGAAACTCGTCGACCACGTGCACGTAACGCGGGATCTTGTAGCGAGCCAGCTTGCCGGCGGCGAACTCGGCGACGTCCTCGGCGGTCGGGGCGGCGGCGCCCGGTTTGAGGCGCAGCCAGGCCATCAGCTCCTCGCCGAAGCGGACGTCGGGCACGCCGATCACCTGGGCGTCCAGTACGGCTGGGTGGGTGTAGAGGAACTCCTCGACCTCGCGGGGGTAGATGTTCTCGCCGCCGCGAATCACCATGTCCTTGATCCGGCCGGTGATGTTGATGTAGCCGGCCTCGTCCATGATCCCGATGTCGCCGGAGTGCATCCAGCGGGCCTCGTCGATCACCTCGGCGGTCTTGTCCGGCTGGTCCCAGTAGCCGAGCATCACCGAGTAGCCGCGGGTGCACAGCTCACCAGGAACGCCGCGGGGCACGGTCAGACCGCTCACCGGATCGATGATCTTGGACTCCAGATGGGGCAAGGTGCGCCCGACGGTGGACGTGCGCCGGTCCAGGTCGTCGTCCGCGCCGGTCTGGGTGGACACCGGCGAGGTCTCGGTCATGCCGTAGGCGATCGTCACCTCCGTCATCCCCATCCGGTCGATGACCTGCTTCATCACCTCCACCGGGCACGGCGAACCGGCCATGATCCCGGTGCGCAAGGAGCTGACGTCGTAGTCGGCGAAGGTGTCCAGACCCAGTTCCGCGATGAACATGGTCGGCACCCCGTACAGCGAGGTGCACCTCTCGTCCTGCACCGCCTGCAGGGTCTTGGCGGGCTCGAAGCCGGGTGACGGGTAGACGACGCTGGCGCCGTGCGACGTGGCGGCCAGGTTGGCCATCACCATGCCGAAGCAGTGGTACAGCGGCACCGGAGTGGCGATGATGTCGCGTTCGGTGTACCCGCAGGCCTCGCCGACGAAGTAGCCGTTGTTCAGGATGTTGTGGTGGCTCAGCGTGGCGCCCTTGGGAAAACCGGTGGTGCCCGAGGTGTACTGGATGTTGATCGGCTGGTCGGCGTGCAGCGGCAGCTGCGCCAGCACGGCGTTGTCCTGGTCGCGGCCGGCGTCGACCAGGGCGTCGAACTCCGCTCCGATATGCACGACCCTGCGCAGCGTGGTACAGCGTGGCGCGACCTCGGCGACCATCTCGGCGTAGTCGCTGGTCTTGAACTGCCGAGCGGTGACGAGGACGCTGATCGACGCCTGCTGCAGCACGAACTCCAGCTCGTGGGTGCGGTAGGCGGGGTTGATGGTGACGAGAATCGCGCCGATCTTGGCGGTGGCGTACTGGGTGATCATCCACTCGGCGCAGTTGGGCGCCCAGATGCCGACCCGGTCGCCGATCTGCACCCCGTCATCGCGCAGCGCGAGCGCGAGAGCGTCTGTCTCGGCATCGAACTCGGCGTAGGTGTAGCGCTTACCCTGGGCGAGGTCGACCAGTACCGTGCGGTCCGGGTGGGCGGCCACCGTCCGGGCCAGGTTGCCGCCGATGGTGTCGCCGAGCAGCGGCTTGTCCGCGATGGCACTCGTGTAGCTGGGCTGGGCAGGTACGGCGCTGGCTGTCATGGCGGGCGGCCTCCTGGAACGGTGTCGGTGGTGCACCCATCCTGAACCCGGAGCCACCGGTACGCCAGACCGTCAGGCGCGCTCGGGTAGGTGCTCTGTGAGGAAGCGGGTGACGGCGCGATGGACCGCGGCGGGATCCTTCAACGAGTGGTCACCGTGGACGGTGACGATGCGGCGTCCGCGGCGCCGCGGCGGCATGCCGAACGGGTCGCGGTCGCCCTGCACGACGAGGACCGGGACGGTGACGGCGGCCAGTTCGCCCAGTCGGGACTTCTCCGGCTTGCCCGGTGGGTGCACCGGAAAGGCCAGCGCGACAACGGCATCCGTCCCAAGCTGTGTGGCCGTTCGGCATGCGACGCGGGCGCCGCTGGAGCGGCCCCCGGTGATCAGCGGAACCGAGCGCAATCCGCGGGTTGCCCGGGCGGCGGTCACGGCGGCGACGAAGGCTTCGTCCAGCCGGGCCGCGGGGGCGGGTGCGCGGCGCCCGGCCACCCGGTAGGGCTGGGTGATGCGTGCGACGGCCATACCCAGTGCCAGTGCCGCATCGCGGGCGGCGACCAGGTCAACGGCATCGATGCCGCCGCCGGCGCCATGACCGAGCACCAGCAACGCGCGGGGCAACTCCTCGGGCCGATCGATGTCGATCAGCGCCGGCCCTGACGGGGTCTCGACGGTCAGTCGTGATCTCCCCACGGGGCGAGCTTAGCGATCGACGCGCTGAGCCGGGCGGTAACGGCGCACGCGCCATCGCGGCCACATCCCGGGCGGGATGTCCGGATCGACGTTCCCGCGGGAACGTCCTTTCGGACATTCCGTAGCTTCATGCCCACGTTTGCCCGGTTGACCGCAGCTGGGTCTGGGCCGTCGCTGCGACGTCCACACCGGCAGCCTCTAGAACATACGTCGGATCGCCGTTACACTGGTGCCATGACAGCCGCGCACCAGCTGACATTCTTCGATCAGGCGAGCGATCCGTCCCTGAGCGGCCTGGAGCAGATCCGGCGCATCGAACTGTCCGATGGCGCCTGGGTCGACGTGCTGCCCGGCTGGCTCCGTGGATCCGACGCCCTGTTGAGCTGCCTGCTGCGCGACGTGCCGTGGCGGGCCGAGCGGCGCCAGATGTATGAGCGCGTGCTGGACACTCCCCGCCTGCTGTGTTGGTACTCCGGCGAGGACGGATTCCCGCATCCGGTGCTCACCGAGGCTCGGGACCGGTTGACCACCCACTACGCCGGAGAACTGCGCGAGCCGTTCGTCACCGCGGGACTGTGCCTGTATCGGGACGGCCGGGACAGCGTCGCCTGGCACGGCGACCGGATCGGCCGGGGCGCCACCGAGGACACCATGGTGGCCATCCTGTCCGTCGGGTCCGAACGCCACCTGGTGCTGCGGCCCCGTCGGGACCCGGCCGTGGTGCCCGGCACCGAATCGCCGCGCGCCGCTGCCCGCCGGTCGGTGCGGATCCCGTCCGGTCACGGCGACCTGCTGGTGATGGGCGGATCCTGCCAGCGGACCTGGGAGCACGCGATTCCCAAGACGGCGCACCCGGTGGGTCCGCGGATCAGCATCCAATTCCGGCCGGTCGGGGTCGCGTGATCAGGCCTCGCTGAGGCAACCGATCAGACGGTCAGCACGATCTTGCCGGCGCCGTGATCCGTCATGCCCGCGCGATGCGCGTCGGCGACCTCCGCCAACGGATACGTGGCTCGCACCACCACCGTCAGTCGCCCGTCCGCCGCCAGCCCCGCCAGTTCGTCGCCGGCGGCCCGCCGAATGTCTTCACCCGGATCGGCGCCGGGACCGCCGCCCAATACCTTCACGCCGTCCCGGGTGCCGCGCACGAAGTTGACGATGGTGGCGATGCGCCCGCGATCGGCCACCAGCTCCTCGGAGACATCCAGGGCCTCCTCGGTACCGACGGTGTCCACCGCCGCAGTGACGCCGTCCGGCGCGAGCGCCCGCACCCGGTCGGCCAGGCTGGCCCCGTAGGTGACCGGCTCACCGCCCAGCCGGCGGATCAGGTCGTGGTTGCGCTCGCTGGCCGTCCCGATCACCCGAGCACCGCGCGCCACCGCCACCTGCACCGCCAGATGCCCGACACCGCCTGCGGCGCCATGAATCAGCACGGTGTCGCCCGATCCGACGCCGGTCGCCACCAGAGTGTGCACCGCGGTTCCACCGGCCAGCAGCAGCCCGGACGCCTGCGCGAAGTCCACGACATCCGGCTTGCGGATCAGCGCGTCGGCATCGGCCAACACGGTGTCCGCATACCCGCCCTGCACCCGGGCCAGCACCTCGTCGCCCGCCTGCCAGTCGGCGACGCCGTCGCCCACCGCGGTGACGACGCCGGCAACCTCGAATCCCAACCGCATCGGGAGCCCCGCCGGGTCCGTGCCGTAGACACCCGAGTACCGCTTCCAGTCGATCGGGTTGATGCCGGCCGCCCGGACCGCGAGCGCCACCTGGCCCGGTCCGGGCGGCGGCTGCTCCACCTCGATGACGGCCAGCACCTCCGGCCCGCCGTACGCGGTCGCTATCACTGCCGTGCTTCTCGCCGGATCCAGGTCGTCGCTCATACTCGGGCTAACAACACCGCGCCCCGTTCTGATTCCCTCCAGACTCACTGCGGTCATTCTCCGAGAATCCGGAAGCATCGCTCACCTTATGTCCGCAGATGCGGATCGATCCCACCGCGTGATCGACGGCCACCGAGCGCACGCCTACTCTGGCGACCATGGCGGATCCGGTGATCGACACCCTCGGTCGAGGGTTGCGGGATATGCGGATCTCCGTCACCGATCGGTGCAACTTTCGCTGCGTGTACTGCATGCCCAAGGAGATCTTCGGGCGCGACTTCGCGTTCCTGCCCCGCGAGCAGATCCTCACCTTCGAGGAGATCACCCGGCTGGTGCGCATCGGCGTCGAGCACGGCATCCGCAAGGTCCGGCTGACCGGCGGCGAACCGTTGCTGCGCAAGAACCTGGAGGAGCTGATCGCCGACCTGGCGGCGCTGCGCACCCCGGACGGCGAGAGCGTTGACATCGCATTGACCACCAACGGATCGGCACTGGCCGTCAAGGCGCAGGCGCTGCGTGATGCCGGGTTGCGCCGGGTCACCGTCTCGCTGGACTCGCTGGACGACGCCACCTTCCAGGCGATGAACGACGTGCACTTCCCGGTGTCCAAGGTGCTGCATGCGATCGACGTCGCGCACCAGGTGGGGCTAGGCCCGATCAAGGTCAACGTGGTCGTCAAGCGAGGCGTGAACGACCACGACATGGTTGCTCTCGCACGGCATTTCCACGGCACGCCGTATATCCCGCGGTTCATCGAATTCATGGACGTGGGCACCACCAACGGCTGGCGGATGGACGATGTGGTGCCCTCGGCGGAAGTGATCGAGCGCATCGGCGCGGCACTGCCGCTGGAGCCGATCGCGCCCCGCTACTCGGGCGAGGTCGCCACTCGGTGGCGCTATCGCGACGGCGGCGGCGAGATCGGAGTGATCTCGTCGGTGACGGCGCCGTTCTGCGGCACCTGCACCCGAGTGCGGATCTCCACCGAGGGCAAGCTCTTCACCTGCCTGTTCGCCGACCGGGGCCACGATCTGCGGGCCCTGTTGCGCTCCGGCTGCACCGACCAGGAACTGGCCGAGGCGATGGCCTCGATCTGGCGGCGGCGCACCGACCGGTACTCCGAGATCCGCAGCTCACTGACCGAGGATCTGCGCAGCTCCGGCAAGCACATCGAGATGAGCTACATCGGGGGCTGACCCTTCCCACCTCGGGTTGTGTGGTCCACCGCGCGGCCGGGCGCACGCTGGACCACACGACCCCGTCGGCTCAGCTGCGATGCACCCGCACCTCGGTCGCCTTGACCGACAGGAATACCGGCGATCCGGGCTGCAGGCCGAGTTCGGCGACGGCGGCGGCGGTGAGGTCGGCGGAGACGGCGGGCCCGGTGACGGGACCAGCGGGGTCAGCCGGCTCGGCAGGAACCGATCGATCGGTGACGACACCATCGTGGCGCACCCCGACGTCCAGCGCGGCTCGCACCCGGATCGCGGAAGGCCCCGGCTCCAGCGCCGTGACGACCGCCGGCCAGGAGTTGCGCGGGCTGCCGGCGACCGGCCCCGGATACACCGCCACCGCCGACGGCGGGAACACCACGGTCGCCGGGTCGCCGGCCGCGACGGGCTCGGCGGCCAGCCCGCTGATCGAGGTACCGGGGGCCGACACCGTCACCGCCGTTCCGACGCCAGCCGTCGCATCGACGACTCCGGTCAGCAGGTTGAGCCCGGCCAGCGCCGCGGAGAACTCCGATCGAGGGGCGGCGAGAATCCCTGCGGTGGCACCGGAGTCGGTAACGACCCCATCGGCCAGCACCAGCACCCGATCGGCCAGCATCGCCGCATCCAGCACATCGTGCGTCACCAGGATGGTCGTCGTGCCGGACGCCCGCAGATGGGTTCGCAGCACCTGCCGCACCTCCGGCACGGACTGCGCATCCAGCGCCCCCAGCGGCTCGTCCAGCAGCAGCAGTTCCGGCTCGGCGGCGAGCGCCCGGGCCAGTGCCACCCGCTGCCGCTGGCCGCCCGAGAGTTGCGCCGGCCGCCGACGACCGAACTCCGCCAACCCCAACCGGTCCAGCCAGCCGTGCGCCGACTCCCGCGCCCGGATCCGTGGAATCCCTTGCGAGCGCGGCCCGAACGCAACGTTCTCGATCGCCGACAGGTGCGGGAACAGCAGCGGATCCTGCCCCATCAGCCCGACCCGGCGGTGCTCGGCCGGCACGAAGACCCCGTGACCGGCGAGCAACCTGCCGCCCAGCCACACGGCGCCGTCGTCAAGCACCAGCAGGCCCGCCAGCGCCGCCAGCAGGGTGGACTTGCCGGCGCCGTTGGGCCCGAGCACGGCGAGCACCTCGCCGGGGTCGACCGCCACCGCGACGTCCAGCGTGAATGCCGTGCGGCGCACCGTCACGCGCGCATCCAACCGGCCAGCCCGCTCATCGAGAGCACCGTCACCACCTGACGCAGTCACGTCGCTCGGCACCCACGGTTCGCTCCGCCCTGCGCTCGGTGCCCGCGGTTCGCTCCGCCCTCCGCTCCCCCGCCCTGCCGCTCCGCAAGCTCCGCGGCGACGGGCTTCCCCCGCTCCGGTGTCGCTCACGCCACCCGCTCCGGTCGCCAGCCGCGGATCAGCAGCAGGAACACGATGGCCACCACCACCAGCAGCAGGGACAGCGCGATCGCCGCATCCTGCTGCTCACCCGTGCTGTTGAACAGCGTGTAGATCGCCAGCGGCATGGTTCGGGTCACGCCAGGGGAGTTCCCGGCGAACAGCGCGGTGGCACCGAACTCGCCCAGCGCGCGAGCCAGGCAGAGCACCGTTCCGGATGCCAGCCCGGGCAGCACCAGCGGCACCGTGATCCGCCGGAACACCGTCCAGCGCCGAGCACCCAACGTCGCCGCGACCACTTCGTACCGGGTGCCCGCGGTACGCAACGCCCCCTCCACCGAGATCACCAAAAACGGCATCGCCACGAATGCCTCGGCCAGCACCACCGCCACCGTGTGGAACGGGATGGTGATGCCGAACCACAGGTAGAGGTACTGGCCGATCAGGCCGAGCCGCCCGAGCAGATACAGCAACGCGATACCTCCGACCAGCGGGGGAATCACCAGCGGTAACGTCACGAATGCCCGCACCACCCGGACCAGCCCGGACTCGTGCCGGGCCAGCAGCAACGCCAGCGGCACCCCCACCAGCAGGCACAGCACGGTAGCCGCCACGCCGCACTCGATGGACAACCACAACGCGCTGACCGCCGCCGGCGACACAATGGCCCGCGGCACCGACGGCCAGTCGGCGCGGATCATCAGCGACACTGCCGGCAGGACCAGGAACGCGAATCCGACCAGCGCCGGCAGGTACAGCCAGCGCGGCATGGCTGCCGGGACCCGAGACCTCACCGGACGAACGGTATCGCCAGCGGCACACCGAGCCCCGCTCCCCCAACATTCGCGGATCTCGTGTACGCCAACCCGGGCATATCACCCCGGAATCCGTGCATGAGATCCGCGAGCATGGGGTGCAGCTCTACGGCTTGCCGAAACCGACGCTCGCGAGCACCTGCTGACCCTCGGCGGAGGTCACCAGGTCGACGAAGGCCTGTGCGGCGTCCGCGTTCCTGGACGCCTTCAGCACCGCGATGGGATAGGTGTTCACGGCCTTGGACGCCTGTGGAAAGTCCACCCCCTCGACCTTGCCACCGGACGAGGCGACGTCGGTCCGGTACACCAGCCCCGCGTCGGCGTCACCGGTGGCGACCTTGGTCAGCACGGCGGTGACGTTCTGCTCCTCGCTGGCCGGAGTCAGCGTCACCCCTGCCGCGCCCAGCGCCTGGTGTGACGCGGCGCCGCAGGGCACCTCGGCCTGGCAGATCACCGTGACGATGCCGGGCTTGGCCAGGTCGGCCAGCGACGCGATGTGCTTCGGGTTGCCCGGGGCTACGGCGATCTGCAGGGTGTTGGTGGCGAAGTCGGCCCGGCCGGTCACCAGGTCGGCGACCTTGTCCATGTTCGCCTCGTCCGCCGAAGCGAAAACATCGGCCGGGGCGCCGTTCTGAAGCTGCGTCACCAACGTGGACGAACCGTCGTAGGTGATCTCGGGGAAGTCCACCGTCGGGTGCTCCGCCAGGAACGTGGTGCGCAGCTGATCGAAGGTCACCTTGAGCGAGGCGGCCGCGAAGACGGTGAGGGAGCCGGAGAGTGCGCCACCGCCGGACGGTGACGCACTCGAAGCATCGGGTGACGAAACCTGCGGTGACGAGGTCTGCTGGGTGGAGTAGACCCCGGTCGGCCCGGCCGCAGCGGAGCCGGATGCTCCAGCACCCCCCGAGCCGCTGGAGCATCCGGCCAGCACGAGCGCCAGCGCCACCGCACCGAGGCCCAGCCGCGCACCGGTCCGCCAGGATCTGCGCATCTACTTCTCCCCCGGGGTTTCCACGATGACGGTGGTCGCCTTGACCACCGCAACGGCGAGCGATCCGACCTGCAGGCCCAATTCCCGCACCGCCTCGGAGCTGATCAACGAGACCACCCGGTGCGGACCACACTGCAACTCCACCTGAGCCATCACCGTGTCGGTGGTCACGGCCGTGACCAGGCCGACGAATCGGTTCCGGGCGCTGCGCCCGACCCCCGACGGATCGGGCGCAGCGTCGGCGTGACTGCGCGCGAACTCCGCCAGCTGCGCGCCGTCCACCACCATCCGGCCGGCCTCGTCGGTGCCGGCCGTCAGCGCCCGCGCGTCGATCCACCGCCGCACCGTATCGTCGCTGACACCCAACAACTGGGCCGCCTGGCTTATCCGAAATTGCGTCACGATCGAACAATACACGCCGCATCTACGGACCTATTCCGGCTATCCCGCCCTCCGAGTGCCCCGGAGTCACACCCGACATGCAGGCACGCGACGCAGGGCGCCACCTCGGGCGCGGGGGCGCGGCGGCGGGTGCCGTAAGTTGCTCGCCATGACGAGCATGCGATTCGGATACTTCATCCCACAGGGCTGGCGGATGGACCTGGTCGGCATCGACCCGGCCCGGCACTGGGAGGTGATGTCCGGCCTGGCGCGGCGCGCGGACGCCGGCCCGTGGGACTCCATTTGGGTCTACGACCACTTCCACACCACCCCCGTCCCCACCGAGGAGGCCACCCACGAGGCATGGACGCTCATGGCCGCCTACGCCGCGTGCACCAGTCGGGTCCGGCTCGGTCAGATGTGCACCTGCATGGGCTACCGCAACCCCGCCTACCTGGCCAAGGTTGCCGCCACCATCGACCACATCTCGGGCGGCCGGATCGACATGTCGATCGGCGGGGGCTGGTACGAGCACGAGTGGCGCGCCTACGGCTACGGCTTCCCGCGAGCGGGCGAGCGCCTGCGGATGCTGGACGAGGGCGTGCAGATCATGCTGCAGGCCTGGCGCACCGGCAGCGCGACCCTGGCCGGCCGGCACTACCAGGTGGACGGCGCCATCGTCCGGCCGCTGCCACTGCAGGACGGCGGGATCCCGCTGTGGATCGCCGGCGGCGGCGAGAAGGTCACACTGCGGATCGCCGCGCAATACGCGCAGTACACCAACTTCGACGGGACACCGGAGGGCTTCGCCCGCAAGTCGGAGCTGCTGGAGCAACACTGCCGCGAGGTGGGTACTGACTTCGGCGCCATCACCCGCTCGTCGAACTACAACGTGCTGATCGGCGAGAGCCGGGCCGAGGTGGACGACAAGCGCGCCTGGCTGGTGGACCGGCTGACCCGGCTGGTCGGGGAGCAGCAGGCCGCGCGGCAGCTGTCCGGCTTCGACGGAATGCCGGCGGTGGGCACCGTCGATGAGGTGGTGACGAACCTGTCGGCCATGCGCGACGCCGGGATGACGTACGCGATCTTCTACGTCCCGGACGCGGCCTACGACGCCAGGTCGCTGGATCTGCTGGAGGGCCAGGTGATTCCGGCGCTGGCCGGATGACTCCTGGGCCGCGCACCGGGGACGCCGTTCTCGATCGCCACCCGGTCGCGCCCGGACTGTTTGGCGGAGTACAGCTGACGGTCCGCGGCATCCAGCAGGTCCATGGCCGACAACACGCCGGGGCCGGCCACCGCCACGCCGACGCTGACCGTGAGCCGTCGGCGTTCTCCGGGTCCACGCACCGGGATCGCCGCCGACCGGATGCGCCCCACCAGATCCTCCGCGACGAGGTACGCGCTCGCCGCGTCCAGCCCCGGCAGCAGGCAGGCGAACTCCTCCCCGCCATAGCGTGCCGCGTCGCAGTGCGGCGACGGCAGCGCCTGCTGGACGATGCCGCCGACAGCCCGCAGCGCCCGGTCGCCGGCGGCGTGGCCCTCGGTGTCGTTGAGCAGCTTGAAGTGGTCGATGTCGACCATCAGCACCGATAGCGAGCCACCGGTCGCCTGCCACCGGTCCCAGGCCTGTTGCAACCGAACGTCGAAGGCCCGCCGGTTGACCAAACCGGTCAGCGCGTCCACATTCGACAGGCCATGCAGCCACTCACGCTGCGCGAACAGCACCCGACGCTCGCGCTGCGCCCGCCGCGCCTCGACGAAGCTCAGCCCGTGCGCCAGGACGGTGGCGACCAGGACGTACGGCACGTCGATGGCCGCCGAAAGGTCCGTGGCGAGCAACCACACCGGGATCGTGATCGCTGAGTACAACAGCCCCAGTGCGGTGACGCCCACCAGCGTGAGTGGCGCCGAGACGTAGATGACGACCACGCCGCCGACCACCAGCAGGGCGCCGCGGAACGCCATCGCCTGCCCGGTGGCGATCAGCGCGGCGACCGCGATCGTCATGAACAGCACGGCCACGACCACCACCTGGAAGATCCGCCGTGGCCGCCGGGTTCGCAGCAGGGCCAGCACCAACGCCAGGCCGGTGATGTTCGTCGCCGCCTGCGCCCACCACAGCGTCGGAGATACTCGCAGCCCGCCGACCGCCGCGGACCAGGCGAAACTGCCCAGGTTCGCGATCAGGATCAGCAGCAGCGCAGCCAGTGCCGTGCGCCGTTGTTGGGGCAGGTTGTAGCGCCGGAACCGGCGCTCGGAGCCGCGGTCCAGCAGCTCTGCCGTCCAACGCGTTAACGGCGGGTGACTCACGTCCACCAGGCTCGCCTCTCCCCACGTGCTGGTGTGCGACCACGTCCCCGAGCCGCGCCCATGATGACAGACCGCGAGCACTCTGTCACGCCCTGTGAACCCGGGTCAGCGCGTGGGCGCCAGCATCGGATGCGCGCGGCCGAGTTCCGCGGCCACCTCGACGGCAATCGCGCAGAACCGTTGCGCCGCTGGGGACAGGGTGCGACCCGCGCGCCAGGCCAGCCGGATCACCCGGTCTGGGATAGCCGGTGCCAGCGGCCGGATCGCCAGCCGCGGGTCGTCCAGCTCGTCGAGCACCGCCAGCCGGGGCAGCAGCGCCAGCCCGAGGCCCGCGCGCACCATGGACACCACGGCACCGTTGTCCGCGCTGCGGAACACGTAGTCGGGCTCGCACCCGGCCTCACGCAGCCCGGTGTCGATGACGCTCTGGCAGGTGCTGCCCACCTGACCGATCAGCGGGCCGGCGGCGAGCCGGTCGATGGTGACGGGCCCGTCGTCGACGTCCTGTGCGCGGGCCAGCACCACGAACGGGTCGACCAGTACGTCCACGCTATCGATGCCGGGCGGATTGCCGTTCACGACGAAGGTCACGTCCAGATCGCCGTGCAACAACAGATCCAGCAGGTCGGCCTCCTCGTAACGCTCCTCCAGCCGGGTCTGCAGCCCCGGCTGCTCGGCCAGCAGCCGGCGCAGGATGGTCGGCACCAGCGCCGTCGAGGTGCTCTGAATGGTGCCGACGTCGACCCGCCCGATGCCGCCCAGCCGGTAGCGCTGCACGTCCGCGGAGATGGACTCCAGCACCCCGACCAGTTCCCCGGTGCGCTCGAACAGCAGCCGCCCGAGCGGGGTGAGCTCGACCGGGCGCGGCCCACCCGGACGATCGAACACATCGGAGCCGAGAATGCGCTCCAGCGAGGCAATCTGCTGACTCACCGCGGATTGCGTGTAGCCCAGCCGGAGCGCTGCGCGGCCGAACGTGCCCTCGGTCGCGACGGCCCGGAAGGCCAGCAGCAGTCGGGTGTCCAGGTCTTGTACTCGGACCGGTTCGGGCACCGGGGCCGGCCCGGGCATCGTCGTGGCGCCCGACGACGCCGATCGGGGCGAGGACATCATCAGCACAGCTTATCGCATCCAGCACTAACTATCGTTGGACGTGATGCTCCCGGCTGCCTACCGTCGAGGATGAGATCACGACAAGGAGCACACCATGACCACCGCCCCCACGCTGGCCCCACGGCACTCGACACGCGCCGTCGCCGAGATTTCCGTCACCGCTACCGGTCTCGTGGCTGCCCCGACCTCCGGCACCGCCCTCGACGAGCGCACGCTGTCTGCCTGGGCGGCGCGCATCGACGCCGACGGGATCGAGGCGCACGAGGACCTGGCCCGGACGATCGTCACCGCCGCATCCCGGCTGGGCCTGTGCCCGGTGCTGGTGGACGTGCTCGCCGACCCGGCCGAGCCGACCGCCGCCCGAGAGCGCGCCTTCGGCCGGCTGGCGCTGAGCCTGACACTCACCCGGTAGCTCCGCTCGTTGACCGCTTGTGAGTCTGAGGGGGCGCTATGGCGCCCCCTCAGACTCACAAGCGCGGTCTTTCAGCCGGCGGCGGCGAGCACCGCCCGGGAGGTGAGCACCTGCGCCAGGTGCGACCGGTAGGCGGCGGGGGCCGATGCGTCGTCCACCGGTGACGTGCCCTCGGTGGCCGACCGGGCCGCCGCGCGCACCGCCTCCGCCGTGGCCGGGCCACCAACCAGGGCCCGCTCCACTGCCGTCGCCCGGACCGGCGTGGGCCCCATGTTGGTCAACGCCACCCGGGCCGCCGTCACCGATCCGCCGGAGACCTGCAGGGCCGCCGCGACCGCCACGATCGACCAGGCCTGCGCCACGGTGTTGAACTTCTCGTAGTGCGCGCCCCAGCCCGCGTACGAGGGGAACGCGATCCCGGTGAGAATCTCGTTTTCCGCCAGCGCGGTGGTGAAGAAGTCGGTGAAGAACTCCGCCGCCGGCACGGCGCGCTCCCCGTTCGGACCGGCAATCCGCATCGTCGCGTCCAGCGCCACCGCGACCGCGCCGAGATCCCCGGCCGGGTCGGCGTGCGATAGCGCGCCGCCCAGCGTGCCCCGGTAGCGCACCTGCGGGTCGGCCACCGTCGCCGTGGTCCTGGCCAGCAGCGCCAGGTGCTCGTTCACCAGCCGATCCGCCATCACGTCGTGGTGCGTGGTCATGGACCCGACCAGTACCTGATCGCCGTCCATCCGCACGCCCTGCAGTTCGGGAATGCGACCCAGGTCGATCAACAGCGACGGCGCCGCCATGCGCAGCTTGAGCACCGGCAGCAGCGACTGCCCGCCGGCCAGGATCTTCGCGTCCTCGCCACCCTCGGATAACGCAGCCAGCGCATCGGAGAGCGTGGTCGGGGCGGTGTAGTCGAACGACGCGGGGATCATGCCGCACCTCCAGTGGCACTCGCTGCGCCGGTATGCGCATCCTGTAGGGCCCGCCAGACCCGCGCCGGGGTCAGCGGCATGTGGATGTCGGCCACGCCGAACTGCCGCACCGCGTCCAGCACCGCGTTCACCACCGCGGGCGTGGAGGCGATGGTGCCGGCCTCGCCGACCCCCTTGACCCCCAACGGGTTCGTGGTCGACGGGGTGACGGTGCGATCGGTGACGTAGCCCGGCAGATCGGCCGCGCTGGGCACCAGGTAGTCCACGAAGGTGCCCGAGATGAGCTGGCCGTCCTCGGAGTAGACCGCCTCCTCGTACAGCGCCTGGGCGATGCCCTGGGCCAGGCCGCCGTGCACCTGGCCGTCCACCAGCAGCGGGTTGATGATGGTGCCGATGTCGTCCACGGCCACGTACTTGCGCAGCGTCACCCGGCCGGTCTCGGTGTCTACCTCGGCGGCGCACAGGTGCGTGCCGTGCGGGAAGGAGAAGTTCTCCGGGTCGAAGGTCGCCTCCGAGTCCAGGGACGATTCCACACCCTCGGGCAGGTTGTGCCCGGTGAACACCGCCAGCGCGATATCGCCGATGCCCAGCGAGGTCTCGGTGCCTCGGACGGTGAAGGTGCCGTGATCGAACTCGACGTCGTCCTCGGACGCCTCCATCAGGTACGCGGCGATGGTGCGCGCCTTGGCGATCACCTTGTCGGCCGCCTTGACCACCGCGATACCACCCACCGTCAGGGACCGGGACCCGTAGGTGTCCAGGCCCTTGGCAGAGACGTTGGTGTCGCCGTGCAGGATCTTGACCTTCTCGAACGGCACCCCCAGCCGATCGGCGACGATCTGCGAGAAGCCGGTGACGTGGCCCTGCCCGTGCGGCGAGATGCCCGTCACCACCTCGACGGCACCGGTGGGCAGCATCCGGATCGACGCCGCCTCCCAGCCGCCCGCCCCGTAGGACAGCGACCCCAGGATCCGCGACGGCGCCAGTCCGCACATCTCGGTGAAGGTGGAGGTGCCGATGCCCAGCTGGACCGGATCGCCGGACTCCCGCCGGCGCTGCTGCTCGGCGCGCAACTCGTCGTAGCCGAACAGCTCCAACGCCTTCGCGGTGGCGGCCTCGTAATTGCCCGAGTCGTAGGTGAGCCCGGCGACCGTGGTGAACGGGAACTCCTCGTGGCCGATCCAGTTGCGCCGCCGCACCTCGATCGGGTCCATGCCCAGCTCGGTCGCCAGTTCGTCCATCATCCGCTCGACGGCGAAGGTGGCCTCCGGCCGGCCGGCACCCCGGTAGGCGTCGGTCATCACCTCGTTGGTGAACACGTTGGTGCAGGAGAACCGGTAGGCGGGGATCTTGTAGATGGCGTTGAACATGAAGGCACCCAGGATGGGCACCCCCGGCCCGACCAGCGCCAGATAGGCGCCCATGTTCGCGGTGAGGTCGACGTCGAACCCGGTGACGGTGCCGTCTCTGCGGGCCGACAGCGTCAGGTGCTGGATCTGGTCCCGGCCGTGGTGGGCGGCCATCATCGTCTCCGAGCGGGTCTCGGTGAACTTGGCCGGCTTGCCGAGCTGGCGGGCCACCATCAGCGTGGCGACCTCCTCCGGGGTGACCTCAAGCTTCCCGCCGAAGCCACCACCGACGTCCGGCGCGATGATCCGCAGCTGCTCCTCCGGAATCCCCTGCGAGAGCGTCAACATGGTGCGCAGCACGTGTGGGATCTGGGTGGTCGTCCACATGGTGATCTGGTCGCCGGCGCCGCGCGGATCCACCACGGTCGACCGTGGCTCCATGTAGGCCGGGACCAATCGCTGCTGGCGGAAGGTGCGCTCGACCACGACCTGGTCGGGGTCATGGCGGGCGGCGGCGATGGCCTCGGTGGCGTTGCCGCCGGTGCCGGCCTCGCCGGAGTCGAACACCCAGGTGGCGCTGACGTTGCTGCCGAGATCGCCATAGATCACCGGCGCGCGGCCGTCGCGGGCGGCGGCCAGATCGGTGACGACCGGCAGCTCGGAGTAGGTGACGTCGACCAGTTCGACCGCGTCGACCGCCTCGGCCTTGCTGCGCGCGGCGATCACCGCGACGATCTCGCCGACGTGGTTGACGGTGTCCACCACCACCGGCAGGTGCACGGGCGATTTCATGTCCGGGGTGATGGGCCACGCGCACGCCAGCCCGCCCTGCTCGGGCAGGTCGGCGCCGGTCCAGACCCCGACCACGCCGGGCGCGGCCTTGGCGGCGTCGGTGGAGATCGAGGTGATCCTGGCGTGCGCCATCGGCGAGCGCACCATGGCCAGGTGCACCATGCCGGGCAGCGACATGCCGTCCACGAAGGTGCTGCGCCCGGTGATCAGGTGCGCATCCTCCTTGCGGGTGCGCGGGCTGCCGATCTCCCGAGTCGGAGCCGAATCCACGGCGGCGGTCACCGAGCACCCCCCGCGCTCGCGCCGGCCAGCTCGCCGGCGGCCTGCTCGACGGCCGCCACGATGTTCTGATATCCGGTGCAGCGGCAGAGGTTCCCCTCCAGCCCCTCCCGGATCTCCCGTTCGCTCGGATGCGGATTCTCGGTCAGCAGCGACACCGAGCGCATGATCATCCCCGGCGTGCAGTAGCCGCACTGGAGCGCATGATTGTCGTGGAAGGCCTTCTGCACCGGGTGCAACTGGCCGTTCATGCCGGCCAGTCCCTCGATGGTCGTCACCTCGTGGCCGTCGGCCTGCACCGCCAGCACCGAACAGGACTTGACGCTCCGGCCGTCCAGCAACACGGTGCAGGCACCGCAGTTGCTGGTATCGCAGCCGATCAGCGTGCCGGTCTTGCCGACCTTCTCCCGCAGGTACTGCACCAGCAGCATCCTCGGCTCCACGTCATCGCGATAGGTGGCCCCGTCCACCTTCACCGACACCGACGTCATGTGCGCTCCCTTGTGCCCGGACGAACGATTCCGGGTGCCCGGGTCGCGCGGAACCGCGCGACATCGGACGACCCGCTGATCACGACCCTGCACCGGGTCCGAGGATCTCGCAACAGATGGGGATGCGACTTCTCACCTGCGGATCTCACGCACCACCTGATCCGCAAATGCGGTGTTCGCCGGCATAGATCACCATGGACTCGCCACGCAGGAATCCGACCAGCGTCATGCCCGCCTGCTCGGCCAGCTCGACCGCCAGCGACGACGGGGCCGACACCGCCGCCAGCATCGGAATACCGGCCATCAGCGCCTTCTGGGTGAGCTCGAAGCTGGCCCGCCCGGACACCATCAGCACCGTGCCACGCAGTGGCACCCGACCGGCCTGCGCGGCCCATCCGATCACCTTGTCCACCGCGTTGTGCCGGCCGATGTCCTCCCGGACCACCAGCATCTCGCCGGTGCCGCCGTGCAGCAGCGCCGCCGCGTGCAGCCCGCCCGTCTTGTCGAACACCGCCTGCCCGGCGCGCAGCAACGCCGGGAACCCCGTCACCGCCTCGGGCGTGAGGGTGAGCGGATCGTCACCGACGACGTAGGCCGACGAGGTGCGCACCGCGTCGATCGACGCCTTACCGCACAGCCCGCACGAGCTGGTGGTGTAGAACGCGCGGGTCAGCGAGGGGTCCGGGGCCGGAACGCCGGGCGCCAGCGCGATATCCAGCACGTTGTAGGTGTTCACGCCGTCCTCGGTGGCCCCGGCGCAGTACCGGGCGGTGGATACCTGATCTCCGGCGGTGACGATTCCCTCGGCGATCAGAAATCCGATCGCGAGCTCGACGTCGTGGCCGGGGGTGCGCATGGTGACGGTCAGCGGCCGGCCGCCGACCCGGATCTCCAGCGGTTCCTCGACGGTGACGGCGTCCTCGGCGCGCACCGGCGGCTCGCCGATGCGTGCCCGGACGACCCGGCGGCGCGCGGTGATCCGGCCCATCGTCACCTCCGAAGATCAAGAGTCGCTGATCCCAGTCTCCCCTCCCGCGACAGGGGCCGGCGACCGCACCGTGCCGTCACGCCACTGCCCTCCGACGCCACTGCGCTGTCACACCACACCGCGATGTTGCAGCACGCGGAACGCCGCAACTCCGGGCAGCACCGGCAGCCAGAACGTGAGCGCCCGGTTGACCAGCGCTGCGGCGATGGCATCCGCCGGGCCAATACCCAGTGCCGTCAGCCCTCCGATCAGCGCGCCCTCAACAGCGCCCAACCCGCCCGGGGTCGGCACCAGCTGCCCCAGCGTGGAGCCGACCACGAACACCGCCAGCACCGCCAGCACGTCGAAGTGCGGCGTGAAGGCGGCCAGGGTCGCCGCCAGCCCACCCGCCGACAGCAGCAGAAAGCCGACCTCCCCCACCAGCAGCTGGCCGAATCGCCACGGGTTGCGCAGCACCGGAATCATGCTGTGCCACATTTCCCGGGCCAGCCCCAGGCCGGGACGCAGCAGCCGGACACGCCCGACCCGGGAAACGAGCACACCCGCCAGCACCGCCGCCACTCCCGCGGCCGCCACCCACCACTGCCAGCCGACGTGCACGGTGCCCACCGGCACCGCGTTGCCGATGATCAGCACTCCGACCACGGTCAGCAGACCGGCCACCACGAACGTCGCCGCCCGGTTGAGCACCAGCACGCCCACGGCGTGCGAGCGCCGCAGGCCCTGCCGCTCCAGGAACGACATGTTGATGCCATAGAAGCCCAGCGCGCCGGCGGTGGTCCGCCCGGTGAACGCGGCCGCCACCTGCACCGCGATCGTCCGGCCGACCGGCAGAGGCTCGACGCATGCGCCGAGGATGGTCAGCGCCGAGACCAGCACCGCGCCCAGCCCGGCCGCCACCGCCAGCAGCAAAAAACCCCAGTCGGCCCGCAGCACGGCGGCCCGCACCTCGCCGATGCTGGACAGCTCCGGCAGCAGCAGGTACACGGCCAGCCCGCCGGCGATCAACAACGCCAGCGTGGTGGGGCGGACCGGCGAGTGGAACGACGGCACCGGGCTCTCGGTGGCATGCGCCAACGCCTCGCGCAGCGCCGACAGCGAGACCTCACGGGCGATCTGCCGGCGGAACCGGTGATGCAGGGCCAGAGTCTGCAGATGCGGCAATGCCTCCCGCAGGGTGTCGGCGGGCAGCGCCCGCGCCGCACTCGTCACCGCCCGGTGGATGCCGACCACGCTGGCCACCGAGACCAACAACTCGGCGGCGTCCTGTGCGGTCTGCCCGGCGGGGCTCCCGACCCGGCTGAAGGTGAAATCCACGATCCGGGGGCGCCCGTCGGTGTCCACCAGGATGTTCTCCGCGCGCAGGTCGTGGTGGGCGATGCGGACCGCGCCCAGCGCCGCCGCGTCCTGCCACAGCCGGGCCAGCAGGGCGTCGTCCACCTCGTCCGCGGGCATCTCGGACAGCAGCCGGCCCGGTACCACCCGCCGGATCAGAAACGGCGGACCGTAATCAATCTCCCCGGCCAGCAGCACCGGCAGGGTTCCCACGCCGGCGCGTTCGGCCAGCAGGGTGACGTAGGCCTCGTGCTCCACCTCGTGCCGCGGGGTGGACAGCCGGGCGTCCTGCCCGGTTTCCACCGAGGCCAGCATGCGCCGTACCCGATAGCCGGGGCCGGCCAGCCGGTGCAGCCGCCGGACCACCTTCATCTGCAGCAGATCGCCTGCGGTGTCGGTGATGTCGTAGGTCAGGGGGCCCCGCCACCGCCGTCGCGCGGGGGTGACGGTGACGGGGCCTAGGCCAGCCTGGGTCAGCGCCGAGCGCACCGCTCGATCGGTGGTGCGGCGTCCCGGCGCGCCCAGCGTCAGGTGCAGCAGCGTCCCGGTGCCCCAGCCCAGAAAGCCCCCGCCGAACACGCCGAGCGGCAGGTGGTAGCCCAGCACGACGTCGGCGACCGCGACGGCCACCACCAGCACCCAGCACGCCGCGCGCATGGTGCGGATCAGGTAGGGGCCGGCCGCGGTGGCCAGCGCGGCCACGATCGCCACGTGGGTGGAGGGGAAATCGAAGAAGCTCGCGGCCATCTGATGCGTCGCGTCGGCGATTAGCTCGGCGGGGACCGTGCGGTGGCCGATCAGCGCGTGCATCAGCAGAGTGAGCGGCCAGGCGATCGCCCCGGCCCAGGCCAGCGTCAGGGCCAGCCGGGCCCGGCCCAGGTAGGCGGCGGCCGCCGCGGCCAGCACGATCCCGGGCCACCAGCCGGCCCAGGTGAGCACCTGCAGCAGCCGGTCGGCGCCCCGTGGCAGCCGCTGCAGTTCGGTGAAGATGGACTGCTCCACCGGGTTGACCCCCGGGGCGCGGGCGGCGAACAGGCAGGCGACGACCACGCCGGCGGCCACCGTCAGGCGGGCCAGGTCGGCGGGGTGCCGGCCGATGGACATCCGCAGCCGCAGATACCGGGCGCGGCGGCGCCCGGTGCGCGGAGCAGGACGAGAGTCGTCCATGCCTGGATGCTGCACCGTGTGGCCGTGTCGCACCAATGCAGCAGGTCACAAGCGGTGCCGAGGCCGGCGGCGCGCGGCACACGCCTGATGCTCAGGTTCTACCGCGGTGGCCCGGGCGGCCCCACCCGGCCACTCTCCTCCCGGGTGCGCGGCACGAATCGCACCTCGAGGGGATCAAGGTCGGCATTCCCGCAGGTCGTGCATTCCAAGATCCCCGCGAGGTGCAGATTTTGCTCCCGCCGAAGGCGATCGAGCCCGATGTCCATGGGGATCACGACACCGGTGAGCGGCCGCTCTCAGCCGCCCTCCTCTCGGGCGTACGGCGTGCCCAGCGCTGCTGGGGTGCCCAGCTGCCGGCGTGCCCAGCCGGTGGACATGATCACCAGGGCGATCACCGTCATCACGTAGGGCAGTGCGGAGAAGAACTCGCTGGGCCAGGCCACCCCGCGGGCCTGCAGATCGAATCCGAGCCCGGACAGCAGCCCGAAGAAGTACGCGCCGATCAGCAGGTAGCCGGGCCGCCAGAACGCGAAGATCACCAGAGCGATGGCGATCCAGCCCGCCCCGGCGGTCAGCCCGTCGGTCCACTGGCTGGACAGCACCAGGGTGAAGTACGAGCCCCCGACTCCGGCCAGCGCGCCGCCGATCACGGTGTGCACGTACCGATACGCCGTCACCGGTATGCCCATCGCGTCGGCGGCCGCCGGCGCCTCCCCCACCGAGCGCAGGTTCAGCCCCGGCCTGGTGCGGTACAGATACCAGGCGGCCACGATCACCAGTAGCCAGGAGGCGTAGACCAGCGGGTCCTGATGGAACAGGATCGGTCCCGCCACGGGCAGATCCGACAGCGCACCCATGTCGATGGCGCTCATCTGGTGCGCGCCCGGCTTGCCGGCCAGGCCCCACACCACGCCGAGATACGAGGACAGCCCGGCGGCACCGGCGAAGATCGTCAGCGCCAGGCCGGACACGATCTGGTTGGCGCGCAACGTCACCGACACGAACGCGTGGATCAGCGCCATCGCCCCGCCCGCGGCCGCGGCCAGCAGCACCGCCACGATCAACGCCAACCACGCCGGCCCGGGCACGGCCTGCACCGCCCAGAACGCCGTCACCGCGCCGGCCAACATCATGCCCTCGACGCCCAGATTGAGAACGCCGGAGCGTTCCGCCAACAGCTCGCCCAGGCCGGCCAGCAGCAGCGGGGTGCCGAACATGATCGCGGAGGTGACGAGGGTGACGGCCAGCGACGCGTTCACGGGGCGACCACCTCCCCCACCGGGGTGCCGGGCGCCGTGTCCGCGGTGCGCGGCGAGCGTCGCAGCGAGATCCGGTAGCGGGATAGCGCCTCCCCGGCCAGCACCGAGAACAGGATGATGCCCTCGATCACTCCCACCAGCCCGGACGGGAAGTCCGGCCCCTGCAAGGCGAATCCGGCGTTGGTCAGCGCCCCGATCAGGAACGAGACGATCACCACGGCCAGCGGGTTGTACCGGCCCAGGGCCGCCACCACGATGCCCGTGTAGCCGTAGCCGGCCTGCTGCAGCCCTCGCGGGTCCAGGGTGTGCCCGAAGTCGCCGATCTGGCTGGCACCGCCGATCCCGGCAAAGGCGCCGGAGGCCAGCATCACGCCGGCGATGGTGCGCTTGGTGCGCATGCCGGCGTAGGTGGCCGCGCCGGGCGATTCGCCGATCACGGACATCGCGAAGCCGGTCGGGCTGGTGCGAGTGACGGTCCAGATGCCCAGCGCCACCACGATTCCCAGTCCGAATCCCATCGGCACCACCAGCGCGGCACCGAACGACAGCTGGGGCCAGAACGCGCTCGCCTCGATGCTCTTGCCGGTGGGGAACACCTTGGCCGATGCCGAGGTCATGTCCCGCCAGTAGGAGGTGGAATCGTAGATCAGGTAATACAGCAGCAGCCCGGCGACGTAGTTGAGCATCAACGAGGTGAGGATCTCGTTGGTGCGCAGGTAGGCCCGCAGCAGGCCGGGGATCGCCGCCCACAGCGCCCCGGCGAGCGCGCCGCCGATCACCATCGCGATGATCACCAGCGGCCCCGGCCAGGTGTGCAGCGCCAGACCGACACCGGCCGCCCCGATCGCGCCCGCGTACAGCTGACCCTCGCCGCCGATGTTCCACACCTTCATGCGGAACGCGACCGCAGCCGCCAGCCCGGTGAACAGCAGCGGCGTCGCGTAGACGAAGGTGCGGCTGAGCGCGCCGTTCGCGGTGAATCCGGCCTGGTAGATCTGCTGGTACACCTGCAGCGGCTGGTGGCCGGACGCGGCCAGCACGGCGGCGGTGACGATGGCCGCGACGATCAGCGCCACCACCGGCACCACGAACGCGACCCAGCGCGGGTTGCCCAACCGGCGCTCGACGCGGATGCCACCGGGCATCACCGCTCGCCCCCGGCCATCAACTCACCGATCCGCTCGACATCGGCGTCGCCGGCGGGGAATTCGTCGACCACGCGGCCCTCATACATCACCGCCACCCGGTCCGACATGTCCAGCACCTCGTCCAGATCCTCGCTGATCAGCAGGATCGCAACGCCGCGGCCGGCCGCGTCGAGCATGATGCGGCGCACCGCGTCGATGGCCCCGACATCCAGCCCGTGGGTGGGTGATTGGGCAACCAGCACCCGTGGATCGGAGTCCAACTCGTGGGCCAGTACCACCTTCTGCACGTTGCCGCCGGACAGCTGCCGCACCAGGGTGCGCGGCCCGGGGGCGCGGATGTCGAAGTCGGCCATCAGGGTACGGGCGTGGCCGACGATCCGGCGACGGCGCAGCAACGGGCCGGTGCGAAAGGGCCGCCGCCGGTGGGTCTTGAGCACGGCGTTGTCGGCGATCGGCAGCGCGCCCGCGACCCCGACGCCCATCCGATCCTCGGGCACGAACGCGACCCCGGCGTCGATCGCCGACCGCGGGTCGCCGGGCAGCGCCGTGCCGGCCACCACCACGGTGCCGGCGGTGCGCGGTCGCAGCCCGGCCACCACCTCGGCGAGTTCGCGCTGCCCGTTGCCGGCCACACCAGCGACCCCGAGGATCTCGCCGGCCCGCAGCGTCAGTGTCACGTCGCGCAGCGCGGGCCGGCCGCGATCGCCGGCAGCGCCCACCCCGCGCAGTTCCAGCGCCACCGGGGCCGTCTCGTCGACGGCGTCCGGGACGCGGGCCGCCATCTCGATCTCCCGGCCCACCATCAGTGCGGCCAGGCCCCGGGGCGAGGTGTCGACGACGGCGACGCTGCCGACGGTGCGGCCGCGGCGCAGCACCGTCACCCGGTCGGCGATCGCCATCACCTCGGGCAGCTTGTGTGAGACAAACACCACCGTGCCGCCATCGGCGACCAGCTGACGCACGCTCTCGAACAGCGCGTCCACCTCGCCCGTGGCCAGCACCGCGGTCGGTTCGTCCAGCAGCAGGATCCTGGCCCCGCGGTGCAGCGATTTGAGAATCTCCACCCGCTGCTGTTCCCCGAGCGAGAGCCGGCCCACCGTCGCTCTTGGGCTCACATCGATCCGGTAGCGCTCCGCGACCCGCGCCACCTGCTCCTCGATCGTCTTGCGCCGGAATCGGAATGGCGCGCCGGCGTCTCCCAGCACCACGTTCTCCGCGACGCTCATCGACGGAACCAGCCGGAAGTGCTGGTGCACCATGCCTATCCCGGCCCGGTGCGCATCGCGGGGCGAGCGGAACCGGACCTCGGCGCCACGCACCCGAAGCTGGCCCTCGTCCGGCCGGTAGCTGCCGGTCAGGACGGCGCACAACGTGCTCTTGCCGGCGCCGTTCTCGCCGAGCAGCGCATGCACCTCGCCGGCCGCGGCTGCAAACGAGACCCCCGAGTTGGCCACGACTCCCGGGAAGCGCTTGGTGATATCCACGGCCTCGATGGCCGGGGGCTCGGCCGGCCCGGGCCCGCCGGGGGCCGCGGCCTCGGGCGCGCCGGTCCCCGCGACCCCGTCACCGCCGTCCTGGCCAGCGGCGCCCACCGATCCGTCCGCACCCACCGGCGGCGTCAGCCCGCCGGGATGGTGCCGTCGACGCCCTGGACGAACCAGTTCATCTGGTACTTGTCCTTGATCGACATCGTGGTGCCTTCGGCGATCTTGACCTTCCCGGCCTGATCGGTCAGCGGACCGGCGAAGGGATCGAAGCTGCCGTCGATGATCTCCTGCTTGCGCTTGTCGATGGCGGTCTTCGCATCCTCGGACATGCTCTTGCCGTACGGCGCCATCTTGACGAAACCGTCGCCCAGACCGCCGTAGTAGAAGTGCGTACGCCAGGAGCAGTCCATTGCCGCCTGGATCTCCTGGGTGTAGTAGTCGCCCCAGTGGTAGGTGGTGGCGGTCAGGAAGTTCTCCGGCGCGAAACTGGTCTGGTCGGAGTCGTACCCGGTCCACGGCAGGTTGCTGGACTTGGCGACCTGCCCAGTGGTGGGGCTGTCCTGCCCATCGCCGAGCGCGTCGACCCCCGCCGACACCAGGCTCTGCGCCGCCTGTCGCTCCTTGGCCGGATCGAACCAGGTGTTGGTCCACACCACCTTGACAGTCGCGCCCGGATGCGCGAACCGGGCGCCCATCGTGTAGGCGTTGATCTCTCGAATCACCTCGGGGATCGGGAACGGCGCGACGAAGCCGATCTTGCCGGTCTTGGAGGCGTACCCGATGGCCATGCCGGACAGGTAATCGCCGTCCTCACCGGCCCCGTAGTACTGCGCCACGTTCGGCAGCATGGTGTCGCCGGTGGCCTGCTCGAACAACACCGACGGATTGGCCTTGGCGGCGGCCAGCACGGAGGGCTGGAACCCGTAGGAGGTAGCGAAGACGATGTTGGCGCCCTGGCTGACCACCTGCTGGAGTACCTGTGCGGTCTGCGGTCCCTCCGGGACGTTTTCCTTGGTGATCGTGACCAGCGACTTGCCGAAGTGGTTGGCGGCGGCCTGACGGCCCTGGTCATGTGCCTGCGTCCAGCCGGCGTCGCTGGGCGAGCCGACGTAGATCCAGGCGGCCTTGATCGGGTTCGAGTCGGAGTACTGGCCGGGCTTGCAGTCGGTGGCCGGCGGGTCGAAGGTGCCGGTGAAGCCGCCGACGTTGACGGTGACCGGGCCGGTGCCGGGGGCCGAGGTACTGCCGCTCCCGCCACCCACACTCATGCTGCCGGCGCCCCCGCTGCCGGGACTGACGCTCCCGGACGAGCCGGTCTGGCCCGATCCCGTGCTGCCCGGCGCCGAGGGAGTGTTCGGGACCGAGGAACCCGCCCCGCCGCCCGACCCGGAACCACAGCCCGCCAGGCCAAGGGCGGCCGCCGCCGCCATGGTCACGATCGCTCTGCCGGTTCTCCGCATCCCCGTCACCGATCCCATGGTGTCGATGGCCGTGCCTGCCCGTTCCGGTGCACTGTCGCCGGTGGCGATCTTCGCACCGCCGGCGGCACGCGGCAATGCAGCGCGCCGGGCTACGCTGGACCGGTGTCTGATGTGCCGGTTTCCCAGTCTGATACGCAGCGAGCGGTGACGGGGTCCACGTTTCTGGCCAGCAGGTCGGACGACGCGCCCACGATCACCCTGACGGTGCGGTACTTCGCGGCGGCCCGAGCCGCCGCCGATGTCGACGAGGAATCGGTGACGATCGATGCCCCGGGAACGGTCGCGTCGGTGATCGATGCCATCGGCGCGCGGCACGGTCAGGCACTGACCCGGGTGCTCACCCGGTGCAGTTACCTGCTGGGCTCGGTGGCAGTCCGCGATCCGTCTGCGGCGGTGCATGCCGGTGACGAGCTGGACGTGCTGCCGCCGTTCGCCGGGGGATGATGCCGCAGAGCCGGGCGCGGCCCCAGGCGGATGCATCAAGAGCGCGGATGTATCAGGAGCGCGGCCGACGCCTCATGTGTGCCGTGACTGCCCCTCGCGGTGAACATGGCTGGCCTCGCCCGGGTCGGTGGGTGAACGGTTCGGGGTTTATCTGCGTTTCACCTTCCCCCGGCATCGGTCACACGTTACGGTCTGGTCGGCAGCCGTGCTGCCCGTCGTATGGGCGCAACCGGCGCCTGGCGCCTGACAGGAGGTACCCGTGACTCAGCCACCACCCGGCGGCTATCCGCCCCCGGCACCGACCCCGCCCGGCGGACAACCCGGACCCACCCCGGCGGGCCCGCCACCCGCGGGCGGGTATCCACCTCCCGGTGCCATGCCGGCCGGGCCCCCGCCGGGTGCGGTTCCCCCGGGCCCACCGCCTGGCGCTCCGGCCGGGCCGCCCCCGGGTTACGCACCGCCGGCCGGAGGGTACCCACCGCCCCCCGCGGGCGCGCAGGGCTACCCGCCGCCGCCCCAGGGCCAGCCCGGGTACCCGCCGCCCGGCGGCTACCAGCAGGGGCCGCCCGCCGGTGCCAACCCAATCGACTTCTCGAAGATCTCAGTCCTCGGCTGGTGCCTGATGGGTGCGTCTCTGCTGACCTTGATTGCGAGCTTCTTCAACTTCTGGTCGGTCAGCGTCTCCGGGTTTGGTGGCGGTGGTGTCAACGGCTGGTCGCTATGGTGGTGGATCCCGGTCCTGATCGCATTGGCGGTCGGCGTCATCTACGCCCTGAACATCTTCGGTGTGTTGAAGCCGGGTCAGGTCCAGCCCCTGTGGCTGTTCTATGCGGCGGCAGCATCGTTCGTCTTGATGATCTTTGTCCTGATCCACACATTCGCCTACGGCGGCTCGTACTTCGGCGTGTCCGGCGGAGTATCGGCGGGCCCCGGTTTCGGCGTGTGGTTCGCGTTGATCACGACGCTTGCGCTGACGTATTTCGCTGCATTGGCTGCGCAGTCCGCGGGCGCCAGGCTCCCGTTCAAGATCCCCGGCCCTGCCAACTTCTAACCTCACGCTCTCACAGCGGCGGTGGCCGCGACCCGATCCGGGGTCGCGGCCACCGGCCGTTTCCGGGCGGCCAGTGGCGTTCCGGACAACCGGGTGCCCCCCGTGTCACCGCGACCGGCCGCTCGGCTGAGCCTGCTCCCCGGAACCCCCGTCACCGATCCCAGCCCGGCCGTCATCCAGCCCGTCCGACGCCCAGCCCGTCACCGATCCCAGGCGTCGCTCGCAGGCCCGTCACCGTCGGGTGGTGGAATCGGGGGCATGACCGACCCGCTCAGCCTCACCGACGCCGCCGCCCTGTGGGATGTGCGGCCGGGCTTTTTGGACAGCTCCTCCTACGGGCCGCCGCCCCGGCCGGCCTGGCAGGCGCTGCAGCGCTCGCTGGACGACTGGCGTGCCGGGGCCGGCCCCTGGGCGCCCTGGGCCGCCTCGGTGCAGGCCTCGCGGGAGTCGTTCGCCGCGATGGTCGGCATCTCACCGGACCGGGTCGCCACCGGCGCCGCCGTGTCCCAGTTACTGGCACCCGTCGGCGCCGCCCTGCCGGACGGCGCCTCGGTGCTGGTGCCGGACATCGAGTTCACCTCCGGCGTGTTCCCGTTCGCCGTGCACGCCGACCGCGGCATACGGGTGCGCACGGCGCCGCTCGCGGACCTGGCCGATGCCATTGAGGCGAGCACATCGCTGGTGAGCTTCTCGGCGGTGCAGTCGGCCACCGGCGAGGTCGCTGATATCGCCGCCGTCACCGCCCGGGCGCGCGAAGTGGGCGCCGTGACCGTGCTGGATGCCACCCAGGCCGCGGGGTGGCTGCCGCTGGACGCGCTGGCCGTCGACGTGCTGTCGGCGGGCGCCTACAAGTGGCTGTGCGCCCCCCGCGGCACGGCGTTCGCCACCCTGCACCCGGGTCTGGTCGAGCGGCACCCCGAGTTCGCAGCGCGGCTCCGACCGCTGGCGGCCGGCTGGTACGCGGCTCAGCCGGGCGCCTATTACGGCATGCCACTGCGACTGCGCGACGACGCCGGGGCGTTCGACATCTCCCCTGCCTGGCACAGCTGGGTCGGCACCGCGCCGGCGCTGGACGTGCTCTTGTCGGTGGGCGTCGCGACGATCGGCGCACACAACATCGCGCTGGCCAACGCGTTCCGGTCGGGGCTGGGCCTGCCGCCGTCGGATTCGGCGATCGCGTCCGTGGCTGTGCCGGACGAGGCGATCGAACGCTTGCGGAGCGCCGGGGCGCGGTTTTCCGAAATGGACGGCCGCGCCCGGTTGGCGTTCCACCTGTACAACACCGAGGAGGACGTGCAGGCCGCCCTGGCGGCGATCCGCGGCTGAGCCCTCCTCTTCCGGCTTGTGTGTCTGAGGTGGCGCTATGCCGCCACGAGAGACACACAAGCCGGGCGATAGTGTCGGGTGGTGCCAGTGGGCGAGGCGGCAGTGGAGATGTTGCGGGCGCTGCCCCTCGGCACCCGCGTGGTGGTGCGGCGCCGCGAGGACGACGGATTCCACGACGCGCTCGGCGATCTGGTCGCGATCGACGAGGACGCCTGTACGGTGCAGACCCGCCGCGGGCCGGTGACGGTGCCGCTGGCAAAGATCACCCGCGCCAAGCCCGTTCCTCCCCCTCCCCCGCCCCGCTGATTCTGCGCTTGTGTGTCCCAGGTGGCGCTATACCGCCACGTCAGGCACACAAGCCGAGCGAATGCCCAGCCGGATCAGGTCGACGACCACCGAGTCCGGATCGTCGCGGAGTTCGCGCGTGGTGCATCGAATCACCAGCCGACGTGGATCGGTCAACCGTCGCTGCCGGGCGATGTCGTCCTGCCAATGCTCGACCTCCATGTGGAATCCCCCGTCGATCTCCAACACGATGACCCGGCCGTCCGGCAACTGCCATTCGCAGTCCCTGAATCGGCGCGCACCGGCGGCATCCCGGCGAGCAACTTGTCTTGTCGGGGCAGGCAGCCCCCGCTCTCGGCAGATCCGACCCACGTCCAATTCGCCCATTGACTGTGCACCGCCGGAGATCTCACCGAGCATCTCGCGGAACAGCGGTGCGCGGTGCAAGGGTGCCATGCTGCGCAACCACCACAGCAACTGGCTGGCGGTCGTCAGCCGCTGCTGGACCACCGCGGCCAACAATCCCTGCCCGACCCGCGGCGAGAGTTCGTAGGCAGCAGCCAGCAGCACGGCAGGTTCCAACCGGCATACCGGTAGGCCGGGCCTGACCGCGCCCAGCGTGCCCAAGGGGCGGCGGGTGCGAACGAAGCGAATGCCGGCCACCGGGTCCAGCACCCGCTGATGGCCCACGAGAATCGTCACCTCCGCTCGATCCCACCGCTGCAGTCCCTGTTCGGCTGCAGCGGTCAAACCACCCACCAACGAACCAGGACCCGCGTGCAGCACGCCCAGCCAGCACTGCTGGGTCCAGGTCAGCGACCCGGTGACGGTGCTGATAACCGTGCTGCTGCGCGCAGCCCACCGCCGAGCAGCGATCTGGTTGCGCACAACATGAGCGTCGATGCCGAGCTTGTTCAGTTGCCGACGGGCAATCATGTGCTGCTGCGCCTCAGCAACGGATCCCCAGGTCGTTTCCATCCATCAGATGGTGCCCCGAACTCAAGGGTGGGCCCGTGAGCTATCCACATCCGAGCCAACCAGGCCGAGGTTGTGCACAATCCGCTCGGCGCCCCCCTCCGCCTCGTGTGCCCCACGTGGCGCTATGGCGCAACCTCAGACTCCCAAGGCGAGAATCAGCGAGCCAGGGCCTTGCGCAGCGAGACGCGGGCGCCGATGTGGATCACGGCATTGCGGTAGATCCGCCCGGCCAGCGCGGCCAGCGCCGGGATCATCGCCAGAGCCAGCACCAGCGCCAGCGCCGCCTCCCAGGCGGGCACCCCGCCCATTGCCAGCCGCATCGGCATCAGCGTCGGCGCGAACAGCGGGATCACGCTCAGTACCGAGACCAGGCTGTTGGACGGGTCTCCCGGCAGGATCGAGATGCCCAGCACGTAGCCGGCGATAACGAAGATCAACACCGGCATGATCACCCCGGCGGCGTCCTCCTGCCGGGACACCAGTGCGCCGGCGGCGGCGAATGCGAACGCGTACATCACAAACCCGATCAGGTACCACACCACCAGCCAGACCACCGTGCTGGCCGCCGCCGAGATCGACAGCGTCAGCACCCCCAGCGCCGACGCCAACCCGACGCCGACGATGCCGTAGGCGGCCACCTGGATCAGGCCCAGCAGCCCGATACCGAGCACCTTGCCGGACATCAGTTCCCACGGCCGGATCGTCGCCAGCAGCAATTCGACGACTCGGCTGGACTTCTCCTCCACCACGCCCTGCGCGACCAATTGACCACCGGTCATCAACGACAGGTAGATCAGGATCCCGGCCACGCTACCCAGCACGATCTGCGCCACGTCGTAGTGGTGCGGCGGGGAGAGCACCTGCAGGTCCAGCCCGGCATTCGACACCGCCGCGTTCACGGTGGCCGGATCCCCGCCCAGCATGCGAATCTGGTGGTCCAGGGCCATATTCCGGGCCAGCACGGTGAGCGCTCCCTGCAATCCGGCGTCCAGCTTGGACTCCACCACGACGTGCAGGGCACCGGATGCCGACGGCACCAGCAGCGCCGCCAACTCACCGTCGGCGACCCGTTTCTGGCCGGCCGCCTCGTTCGGCACGGTCTCCGCCGACAGGTGCTGCCCCACCGCGGTCCCGGTGGCCTCAACCTGGGCCAGTTGCTGCGCATCGCCCTGCAACACCCCGACCGTGACCGTCGACGGCCCGGACCCCGCCAGCAGCTTGAAGATCACCACCATCGCGACAATCATCAACAACACGACGAGCGTCATCACGCGGAATGCCTTGCTGTGCAGGCGGGTCGTCAGCTCACGTCCGGCCACCAGGCGGATGGCGGACAGGGAGCTCAGCGCGGCGGGCGCGGAACCCGGCGACAACGGCGCGCTCATGCGGCCACCTCCTCGGTGACGACGTGCCGGAACAGTTCGGTCAGATCGGGCCTGCGCCAGGAGAACTCCGCCACCGGCCCGGTCGCCAACGCCGCCGCGAGCACGGCCTGGTCGTCGGTGCCTGGCGCCAACTGCAACGTCACCGTTGTATTCTGCTGCGCCGTCACCGTTACCCCCGGAATCGCAGCCGCCCAGCCGGGCGGTCCCTGCGGCGCAGTCACCACCAGCCGTCCCTCGGCGCCGGCGCGCAGCTCGTCCACCCCGCCCAGCGCCACCATCCGGCCGGCCTTCACGATGCCCACTCGATGGCACAGCCGCTGCACCAGATCCAGCTGGTGGCTGGAGAAGATCACCGGGACGCCCGCGGCGGCGCGCTCGGCCAGCACCTGGCTCATCACGTCCACCGCGACCGGGTCCAGCCCGGAGAACGGCTCGTCCAGCACGAGAATTTCCGGAGAATGCACCAGCGCGGCCGCCAACTGCACCCGTTGTTGGTTGCCCAGGCTCAGCTTTTGCAGCTCGTCACCCCACCGGCCGTGCACGCCCAACCGCTCGGCCCACTGCTCGGCCGCCGACCGCGCCGCACCCGCGGCCATGCCGTGCAGCCGGGCCAGGTAGATCAGCTGCTCGCCGACCTTCATCTTCGGGTACAGGCCCCGCTCCTCTGGCATGTAGCCGATGTGCCGGCGGCTGGCCAGGTCGATCCGCTGGCCGGCCCAGCGCACCTCGCCGGCATCGGCCGAGAGCACGCCCAAGATGATGCGCATGGTGGTGGTCTTGCCGGCGCCATTGCTGCCGACGAAGCCGAACACCTCGCCGGCCCGCACATCGAAGGTCATATCGTCCAGTGCGACCACCGAGCCGTACCGCTTGCTCAGGTGGTCGATCTGCAGGCTGGTCTCGGCCATGTGGTGTCCTCCCGACGGTCCGACGGTGTCCAAATCGGCCCCGCCCCCGCACGGCGGACCGGCCGGTCACCTAGGGTACGGGGTCACTCGGCCAGGTTCTGCGCGATCACCGCCATGGTCCGGGCATGCGCATCGGCGGCTGCCGGGCCCAGGGCGTGCGCCACGGCCGCCACCAGCGCCTCGGCCAGGATGAACTGCGGAATGCGCGTGGTGACGGTGAGCTCCTCGCGGAAGCTGGCCTCCCGCATGCCGACCACCAGGATGTGATCGGCCTGCGCGGTCAGCGCGGAGCGGGCAAAGGCGGTGACGAGAACCACCGGTGCGCCGGCATCCCGGGCAGCCGCGGCCGCCCGAACGGTGGTCTCATTGGCCCCCGATCCGCTGATCACCAACAGCACTCCCGCGCCATCGAGCTGGCCGGCGGCGATCTGCTGGTACAGCGGGTCGGTAGGTGCCACGGCCGACCGGCCGATCGCCACCAGCCGCTGCGCCGCGTGCTGGGCAAGGGACGCCGACAATCCGTTGCCCACCACCACGATTCGGTCCGCCTGGGCCAGCACGCCTACCGCGGCCGACAGTTCGGCGGTGTCCAGCAGCGCCGTCATCGCCGACACCGACTCGCCCACCGTCGCGAACGAGGCGAGCACCACCTCCGCCGGGGTCTGCGGGTCGGCACCGTGCGTGCGATGTGGGCCGGCCCCGGTAGCGCCCAGGTCGCGCGCCAGCATGACACGCAGCTGCTGATAGCCGGAGTAGCCCAGCCGCTGGCATGCTCGCACCACGGTCGCGCGCGAGGCTCCGGCCGCGTCGGCCACCTGCTGGGAGGACATCTCGATGACTTCGGTCGGTCGGTCCAGCAGGATTTCGGCGACCGCCCGCTCGGCCGGCAGCAACGACGGCACCAGCGACCGGATGCGCGCCATCACCTCGCCGGGCACCGGGGCTCCGGCCACCGGATCCATCGTCACCGCCCCCTACCGATGTTCGGGCTCATGCGGCGCCCAGGAGCGCCGACCCCGGACCATGATGCTCATGCCGCGCTCCGGGACCGCAACCGGGGCAGCCGGGGGGCGGACCAACGGCCGGTGATCAGCCTGCGGCGCAGCATTCCGGAGGCCAGGTCGATGATCACCGTCACCACGATGACCACGATGACCAACGTGCCCACCGCATCCCAGATTCGGAATTGGACGTTGTCGGACAGCACCTTGCCGATCCCGCCGGCACCGATCAGCCCCAGCACGACCGAGGCGCGGACGCTGATCTCGAACCGGTACAGCCAGAACGCCAGCACCTCGGGCTGGGCCTGCGGCCAGATCCCCCAGCGCACGATCTGCCGCAGGTTGCCGCCGGCCGACCGCACCGCCTCGATGGGCCCGCGCGCCACCGCCTCCATCGACTCGTAGCCCCACTTGCCCAGCGTGCCCATGGATCCCACCGCGATGGCCAGCGCCCCGGTGTAGGAGGTCAGACCAGTCACCGACAGGATCAGGATGGCGATCACCACCTCGGGGACGGCCCGCAACACCGCGAAGATGCCGCGCACGGCCATCCGAACCGGCAGCGGGGCGACCCCACGGGTGGCCAGAAAACTCAGCGGCCACGACACTAGGATACCGAGAACCGTTCCAAACCAAGCCATATCGACCGATAGCAGGGTAGCCGACAACGCATGCCCCAGTGTCGAGAGGTCCGGCGGTCCGAACATCAGGCCCAGGTAGTGCACCATCCGGCCGGGAAAGCGCACCAGCTGCGACCAGCGCATATCGGTGTCAACGAAACAGACGATGACGACGATCGCGGTGAGCGCCACCGACAGCATCCGACGGGCGTGCCGCGGGCGGGGCGGGCGAGCCAGAGTCGGCGGTGACGGAGCCAGCGAGGTGCTGGTCATGCGATCAACCGCCGGCGCACCCAGGACGAGACCGTCTCCAGCACCAGGATGATCACCAGGATCTCCAGGATGATCAGACTCAACGCATGGTAGTGGTAGAAGGTGCGGACCTTGTCGATCAGCAACCCCAGGCCGCCGGCGCCCACCAGCCCGAGCACGGTGGACACCCGAATATTCAGCTCCAGGGTGTACAGGACATGAGACGCGTAGGCGGGCAACGCTTCCGGCAGCACTCCGGCGCGGTCCGCCTTCGCCCAGCTGGCACCGGTGGCCAGCGCGGCCTCCTGCGGCCCGCGGTCCACGGCATCCAGCGCCTCGGACACCAGCTTGACCAGGATACCCAGGTCGAAGAAGAACAGCGCCATCATCCCGGACAGCGCCCCGGTGCCTACCACGGCGACCAGGATCGCCGCATACAGCAGGTCGGGTACCGCACGAACCATGTTCATGATCGCGCGCACGGTCAGCATGAAACCGGTGCGGGGATTGGTGACCCGAGATGCCAGGAAAGACAGTGGCAACGAGACCACCGAGGAGATGAAGGTGGCAATGACGGCCATCTCGACGGTCTCGGCCAGCGACCGAAGGGTCTGCGGGAAGAACGTGTAGTCCGGCTGCAATAGCTTGACGAAGTTGGACGCCCCGTGCCGCCAGTTGTCGATCAGATCGCTGAGGTTCACACCGATCGCAGCCCCGGTGACGTAGGTGATCGTCAGCACGATGGCGGCGATCAGCCAGCCCTTCCAGGCGGTGCGGGGCTTGCGCGGCCGGGCCGGCACATCGGTGCCGGCCCGGCCCACGGTTGCTGTCATGACGTAAGCACCGTCACGGCCGTCGTCGCTCGCGCGGTCAGCCCAGGCCCAGAGTGGCTGCGACGTCAGCGGTCTTCTGCAGCGCGGCCGGATCCGCCTTGGTCAGCCCACTGATCTGGTAGATCGATTCGAGCGTGGCCACCCCGGCCTTGGTGCTCGCGTAGTCCAGCAGCGCCTGGGTGATCTTGTCCTGCCATGCCGTGGTCAGCGTGCCGTTCAGCGAGACGCCGTCGTTGGGGATCATCTCGGTCAGCGCGAAGACGACGACCTTCTTGCCCACGTCGGGCGTGTCGGGCTGCACGACGGTGCGGGCATCCCAGTAGGAGGCGCCGACCTCGGCATCGCCGTTGTACACGGCCAGCACCGACGCATCATTGGAGGTCACCGTGGTGGGGGAGACGCCGGTCGCCGGGTCGACGCCCGCCTTCTTCAGCGCCGCGGCCGGGAAGATGTAGCCGGCCGGAGACGCGGCCTGCAGGAATGAGAAGGTGGCGCCCTTGATCTTGGGCAACTCGTCCAGCCCCGCCGGCCCTTGGCCGGACTGGGTGTTGTTGCAGTACAGCAGGCCCTTGACGTCGATCGGCTTGTCGGCGCAGTACTTGTCGGGATCGTTGGTGAAGAACTGCGCGGCGTAGCTGCTGGCATCACCCCGCTTGGTCTGCAGTTCCGGGACAGCACCGTACTTGTCGCACGCCTGGCTCATCTGCAGCGACGGGAGGAAGCCGATGTCGGCCTGGTTGGCGCCGATCGCCTCCACCGCCGCCTGGTAGTCCTGCGTGACGACACCCGAGACGGGGATGCCCAGGGACTTGGTCAGGGCGTCGGTCAATGGCTTGACGCTGTCCACCAACTTCTTGGCGTCACCCGACGGCACCAGTGCCAGGACCAGTTTCGTCGGAACGCGATCGCCGCTCTTGCCGGTGCAGACGTTGGTCGCCGGCGCGGCGCCGGACCCACTCGACATACCTGAGTCGGCCGACCCGGAACCGGTCGACCCGGCGCTGGCGGATGCCGACTCGGTGGATGCCCCGACGCTGCCGGTCGAGCCCGACGCGGACGAGACGGACGACGACCCACCGCCGGAGGACTGGCCGCCGGAGGGCTCGTCCTTAGCGCCGCATCCGGCCAGCACGGAGACGGCCAGCGCGACGGCCGCGGTGCTGGCGACCAGCCGGGTGGTGGACAGAGTGCCGGCGAACCGGCGGAGGCGGTGTGATGTTCGCATGGCTAACTCCTCGGTGACGGGGTCGGCGTGCCGGGCTCGGCGACGTCGGGGCAATGCTCGGTGACGAAGGCAGCGGGGTCGGCCGCCCACGCGCGGATCGCGGGATACAGCTCAGGCAAGGTGGTCGCGCTGGCGTGCGCGGGGCGCCGGTCCCGGCCGGTGCGATCCACGTACGCGGTCGCACATCCGAAGGCCAACGGCCGCGCGATGTCGTTGAACCACAGGTCGCCGACCGATAGCAGCCGGGCCGGTGCCGCACCGTCCAGCAGCTGCGGCAGCAGGGTGGCGAACCCGTCTGGTTTGCCGGCCGAGGTGATCACCTCGTCGATCGTGCTGGCCAGACCCAGCCGCTCCAGCAGTCCGGGCATGCCGATGTCCGGCGCATTGGTCAGCAGCACGCGGCGCACGGTGCCGGCCAGCGCGGCCAGCAGGTCGGGCAGCCTGTCCGGGCTGTGCACGTCAACCGTGCCGGCGGCCAACGATTCCCGGCTGGCCAGATACGCGGCATCGAGAGTGGCCCGGGTGATGCCTGGCCCGGCCAACCGGACCACCGCGGAGTAGCCGTCGGAGAAGTCCCCCGGCTCGGTGCGGCCGGCCAGGAAGTCCGCCAGACCGTCCACAACGCGCCGCGCGTCGCCCTCGTCCAGGGCCGGGGTCAGCGCGCGCGCATAGGCCCAGATGGGACCGTCGCCCAGACAGACCGTGCCGTCGAAATCCAGTACCAGCACAGGTAATCCGTCGTCTCGCCCGGTGCGGACGTGGTCGAGTTCGGACGCCGGGATGGTACGCACGAACGCTCACGCTAGCGCGTCATGAACGTTCTGTCCATAGTTAATACTCTCGTGAAACGAATGTTCATCGAGCCTTTGCCGATCGGACTCGCAGCGCGGCCCGCGCGGTGACGGTCAGCGCGGATCGCATGGTTTGCTCGGCGGTATCCGGCGCCGCCGTCGACAGGGCGACCACGATCCGGTCGGCGGTGAATCCGGCGGAGCCCAGCGACCGCACCCCGCGCAGACAGCAGCCCCAACCCTGTTTGGAGCCGGCGCCGGCGATCGCGTTCATGCCGAAGTTCTGGTCGAACCCGTCCGCGCCGGTGTCCGCGGCCGACTCCATGGCGTGCGCCAGCCATGGCCCGGCCAGCGGGTCTGCGAGCGCCTGGCGCAGGAATTGCGCGACATCGCGGGCGGTGACGGTGGTGTCGCCCCACATGCCCGGGTTGGTGGGAGGCCGAACCGCGGCGAGATGGAACCGAGCCGCGATGCGGGTGACGATGGCTCCGTCACCGCCACCGATCCACAGCGTGCTCGCGGCGTTGTCGTCCGAGACGGTGATCATCCGCCACAGGGTGTCGGCGGTGTTCGGGTCGAGGCCAGCTGGGCCGCCGGAGCGGTCGAGCAGGTCGACGGCGATGAACAGTTTGGCCAGGCTCATGGACGGCAGCGGCCGATCCGGATCGACCTGCGCGACGACGGCGCCACTGGAGCGGTCCAGCACCACTACCGATTGCCGGATGCCGCTGCGGGCGGCTTCGGCCACCCTGCCTCCCAGGCCGGACGAAGGCGCCGTGGGGGTCGGCGCCGCGATGCGTTCTCCGGCGTCGGCAGGCCCGCGGGTGTCGGAGTGGTCGCCGACCGCCGTGGGCGTCGTAGCGGTGACGGGGACGGCGGCCGGCGCATCATCCGACGGCGCAGCCCCCTCCGGTCCGACGCTGGCCAACGGCTCCGTCAGTCCGCCGCCGGCCTGCGCAGCGCTCGGCGCGGGCGCCGCGGGCGGTCCGCCGGGGGCGACCGTGTCGACTTGCCCGCGCGGGGCCACCGTGTCGACTTGCCCGCCGGCGCCCGATGGTGTTGCGACCGAGGGTGCCCCGCTGGGCGTCGCGCCCAATGGCCAGGCCGCGATCAGCGCCACCGCGCAGACCACGGCCACCGCGAACAGCGTCACCGCGACCGTCTTCAGGGCGCGCATCATCCACTCCACTCATCTCAGTTCCGCCACGCACGCCTGGCAGCTCGCGGCGTCCGCGGATTCAGGACCCCTAACCGACCGCGAGCAGCCAAGGCTCGCCGATGCGGTAGGCAACGGCGTGCGCCAGATCGGCACCGACCAACACCACGTTGACGGCCGAATAGGTCCCCGGTGTCATCGCAATGTTGACCCGGTACAGCGGCAGACCGGCTGTGCTCAAAGACTTGTCGGTCGACGCACTCGCAACATCCTTGCCGGGCTCCGACATCGACGCACCGTTATCGGGCTTGTCGTGGCCTGACGTCAAGGCCACACCACACAGCCCTGTCGGCTGGATCGTCGGGAACCCAGTTCCGGCCGATCTGCCCGTCGGCAGGGACGCCATCGGAGCCTTCTGCAGCAACGGATCTCCGCCGACCGTCGAAGCGACCCGACCGTCGGCGTCCACCAGTGCGTAGCCGAGCCCCAGCACGGCGCCGAGGACCTTGTCGGTGTTGACGATCTCACCGTTCGGTCCGGACTCGACGGTGATCGTCGGGGCGACGGTGTCCAGGTCCGGCAGCGACTTGCCGCACGGGATCAGCGCGCCCAAGTCGATCAACGTCGCCTGCGGGCCGGACCCGGCCGCGTCGCCGATGGTCGGCGGGTCGATCCCGTCGACCTGCGCCGTGGTCGCCGACGGTGGCATCTCGCGGGCGCCAGAACTCGATATCGGACGCTGGGTGGTGAGCACGCCGGGAGCTTCGTCGGGGGCGTGCCTGGTGGTGGCGCGCTCCGGGGCCGATGCCGAGGTCTTGCCGGTGGCCGATGGCGGGCGGGAATACGTCGGCCCGGCCGGCCCGTCGGACGGCCTCGACACGTGTTCTCCCCCGGTGTCCGGGCCGTCGCCAGCCTGCGTTGTGCTCAGGACGGTCGACGCCGTCACGGCCGGGACGTCGCCGGCAGGCCTGATCGGGGAACCGCCGAGCAGCCCGGATTGGGCGACGATGCCGCCTATCAGTCCCACCGCGACCACCGACGCGGCAACCAGCGCGGGAGCCCGCCACCGAGCGAGGCCCACCGACCCTCCGCCGGCGCCGCTATCGTGGGCCCGCACCAGGTCCAGATGGGTCTGCCAGGCGTCCGGGCCGATCTCGATCTGCTGCTCGCGGTCGGACATCGCGTCCGACAGGCGCTTCTCGAACTCCGTCATCCCACTCCCTCCCCCAACAGATCCCGCAGGGCAGCGAGCCCGCGCGACAGGTGCGACTTCACGGTGCCGGTGGACACGCCCATGACGCGGGCGATCTCCTTGTCCGGCAACAACATCCAGTAGCGCAACACCAGCGCCTCCCGATAGCGGGGCGCGAGCCCGCAAAGCGCGGCGAGCACGGCCGGCCCATCGGACCGGGCGACGGCGATCTCCTCCGGCCCGTCACCGATCGGGTCCGGCAGCGGTCGTTTGGTGCGCGCCATCTGCAGGTGGCGCACGCGAGTGCGGGTCAGGTTGATCACGATGCGGCGCAGGTAGGCGTGCGCGGCCACCGGATCGCGCAGCCGGGAGCGCGCGGTGTGCAGCCGCAGGAACGCCTCCTGCGCGACGTTCTCGGCATCGTCCGCCCCGAGCAGGTCTGCCAGCACCACCAGGCCGCGGAAGTGCTCGGCGAACAGGTCGGCGCACAGCTGGTCATGGTGCCGGAGATGCCGATCCGGCGGCGGATCATCGACCGACGGCCGGTCGGCGTTCATCGTTGCCTCTGCGTGCACATACCAAGGACCACTGGAGCACCCGAAAGGTTGGCATGCAGGGGCGTCCAGGTTCGCACGGGTCCGGGCCGCGCGGTCGGTCACCGCTGGGCCGAGAGCGATCGCCGCTCGACTACCGGGGCACCACGGTGACTGCGCAGCGGATGCCGGGGGCGCGGCTCAGGCGGGCGTCCGCCGTAAGTAGCGAGCAATCCAGCGCCTCGGCAAGAGCGACATAGCCGGCGTCGTACGCGGAGAGGTTCGTCCGCAACTGCCATACGCGCTCGAGAAGGCCATGCGCCGGGTACCGGATGGCGGCCAGTCGACGCCAGACATCCAGGGCAGCCCATCCGTCACGTTCGCTGACCTGGCCCGCAAGAACTCGCCGCCGCAGCGCGCTGGCAACCTCCGAATCGATGAGATGGGGCATGTGAATTTGCTCGGCACCCAGTGCGCGGCGGGCTTGCCCATCGTTGAGCAGGCCCGACACCGCCGCTGAGGCATCCACGACGATCATCGACTGGCGCGCTCACTGTCCAGATCGTCAACAATCGCAGCGGCGTCGACCGTGAGGTTGGCCAAGCTCCCCAGAAGAGCAGGATTGTCTGCCCGGCGGGAGATCTCGGTCAGCTCACGGACGGCAACGGCACCGACCGACGTCGCATCCGCCTCGGCGAGCCGCTGCAGTCGCTGCACGACTTCATCGGGAACGTTGCGCAGATACAAGGTCTTCATGTTGCAGAATGCTAGCACCAAGGTGGCAGATCAGCGAGCTGACTACGCGCTGCCCACCCACTCGTCGGTGCCGTCGTCGAACACCTGGCGCTTCCACACCGGCAGCCGGTGCTTGACCTCGTTCACCAGGTCGCTGCACGCCACGAACGCCTCACCCCGATGCGCCGCCGACACCGCTGCAGCCAGCGCGATGTCGCCAATGGCGAGCATGCCGATCCGGTGGCTGACCGCGACCGCGATCACCCCGTCCCGGGCGGCAATCTCGGCCGCCACCTCGGCCACCACGTCCGGCGCCGACGGGTGCGCGTGATACTCCAGCTCCGTCACCGATCGGCCGTCGTCGTGGTTGCGCACCACCCCGGCGAACGACACCACGGCGCCGGCAGCACGATCGGCCACCGCCCGCTCGTGCGCCGCCATCTCGAGAACCGCGTCACCCACGGCCGTCAGCGCCACCCGCCCGGTCATCACGAGCCTCCGGCCGAATCGGATCGCACGTGGTCACCGCCGGCCAGCTGGTCCAGCGCATGGTCCAAGACTCCGTCCAGCACGGCGAGCCCATCCCGCACGCCACCGCTGGATCCAGGCAGATTGACCACCAGCGACCGCCCGGCCACCCCGGCCAGGCCGCGAGACAGCACCGCAGTCGGGACGCCTCCATCGGCGCCTCGACGGCGCAAAGCCTCGGCCAAGCCGGGGATCTCGTAGTCCAGCAGCGCCGCCGTCGCCTGCGGGGTGCGGTCGGTCGGCGAGATGCCGGTGCCGCCCGAGGTGATCACCACATCCGCTCCGATCGCGGCGCTCAGCGCCGTCGCGAAATCGTCGCCGTCGGCAGCCACCACCGGCCCCGTGACGGCAAACCCATGGCCGGACAACCAGTCTGCGATCGCCGGACCCGCGGTGTCCGAGTACACACCGGCGGCCGCTCGGGTGGAGGCGATCACCACCGCGGCGGTGCGCGCGTGCGTCTCACCGATCGGCCGCCCCGCCGACCCACCCGGCATCTTGTCCGGCATCCCCGTCACCGCCCCTCGGGCCGCACCCAGCTGCCCGTCTTGCCGCCGTCCTTGCGCTGCACCCGCACCGCGTCCAGCACCGCGGCCGGATCGACCGCCTTGATCATGTCGTGCAGCGTTAGCCCGGCCACAGTCACCGCGGTCAGCGCCTCCATCTCCACCCCGGTGCGGTCCGTGGTGGACACCGTCGCCGTGATGGTCACCGACTCATCGGACACCGAGAACTCCACCGCGGCACGGGATATCGCGATCGGGTGGCACAGCGGCACCAGGTCCGGGGTGCGCTTGGCGCCCATGATGCCCGCGATTCTGGCCACCGCCAGCGCGTCACCCTTGGCCAGCGCGTTGGCGCGCAGCAAGCCGATCACCTCGGCGGTGGTGCGCACCACCCCGGTTGCGACGGCCGTCCGGGCAGACGGCCGCTTGCCGGAGACGTCCACCATGTGCGCGGCGCCGTGCTCGTCCACGTGGGTCAGGCCACCGGTCGGTTCGCTCACCTCGTCACCGCCCGCACCGGCCCGCCCGCGTGCATGTCCGCCGCCCGCCGGTCCGCCGCCCGCATGCATGAAGGTCGCCCCACCGGCCACATCCGCCACAAAATCGCCACCTTCGTGCATGCCCGCGTCAGAGCGTTGTCTTCGCGCCGCCGGGCAGCGGCTCCGGATGTACCGCCGCCACGATCGCCTTCGCCACCGCGGGCGCCACCTTCTCGTCGAACACGCTGGGCACGATGAACGACGGGTTCAGCTGATCCTCGGACACCACGTCGGCGATCGCCTCCGCCGCCGCCAGCAGCATCTTGTCGGTGATCTGCGTCGCCGCCGCATCCAGCAAGCCTCGGAACACCCCCGGGAAGGCCAGCACGTTGTTGATCTGGTTCGGGAAGTCCGACCGGCCGGTCGCCACCACCGCCGCGTGCGCCTGCGCCTCTACCGGATCGATCTCCGGATCCGGGTTGGCCAGCGCGAAAACCACTGCGCCCGGCCGCATCCGCGCCACGTCGGAGCCGGTGATCAGGTTCGGCGCGCTCACTCCGATGAAGACGTCGGCGTCCACGATCGCGTCGTGCACCGAGCCGGTCAGATGACCGTTGTTGGTGCTGGCCGCCACCTGGGCCAGGTTGGGGTCCATGCCGTTCCGGCCGGTGTGCACGATGCCCTGAATGTCCACCGCCACGATGTCGGCAGGACCCTGCAACTGCAGCAGCCGGATGATCGCGTTGCCGGCCGCCCCCACCCCGCACACCACGATCCGGCAGTCGCCGATCTTCTTGCCGACGGCCCGTAAGGCGTTGCGCAGTGCGGCGATCACCACGATCGCGGTGCCGTGCTGATCGTCGTGGAACACCGGGATGTCCAGTCGTTCCCGCAATCTGGTCTCGATCTCGAAGCACCGGGGGGCGGAGATGTCCTCCAGGTTGATGCCGCCGTACACCGGGGCGATGATCTCCACCGTTCGGATGATCTCCTCGGTGTCGGTGGTATCCAAGCAGACCGGCCAGGCATCGACGCCGGCGAACCGCTTGAACAGCGCGGCCTTGCCCTCCATGACCGGTAGCGCCGCCTTCGGCCCGATATTGCCCAGCCCGAGAACCGCCGTCCCGTCGGTGACGACGGCCACGGTATTGCGCTTGATGGTCAGCCGGCGGGCGTCGCCGGGGTTGGCCTCGATGGCCTGGCTGACCCGCGCGACCCCGGGCGTGTAGGCGCGGGACAGGTCATCGCGGTTGCGCAGCGCGACCTTGCTGGCGACCTCGATCTTGCCGCCCAGGTGCATCAGGAAGGTCCGGTCGGACACCTTGTGCACGTGCACCCCGTCGAGCGCGTCCACGGCGGCAGTGATCTGCTCGACGTGCGTGGAGGACAGCGCGTTCGCCGACAGGTCGACGATCATGTTGCTCGCGGTGGACTCCACGATGTCGAAGGCGATGATGACTCCGCCGGCTCGGCCAACGGCCCCGGTCAGCTCGCCCGCGGTGGAGGCGGCCGGCGGCGCGGAGATGCGCATGGTGATCGAATAGCCGGGTCCGGGTACGGGCATCCTGGCAGGGCTCCTCTCGCTAAGCCGGGCGGCGCAGTGCGACGCTGCGGCTGCTCCTCGGATGGTAGTTCAGCGGTGACGAGAGCTTCGGGGGCCGGTCGCCGGCGGGGCTGGCGACGCGTCAGGGGTCAGCGCCCCGGAGGTTCGTCGATGTCGACGCCGCCGGCGAGGTCGCCGCACTCCACGGCGGTGACGGGGTGGTCGGCCAGATAGTCGCGTGCGCCGCGATCGCCGGTGGCCGAGGCCAGCACGCCGGGAAGGTGGTCGGCGCCGATCAGCACCGGGTGGCCGGGCCGGCCGTGGTAGGTGGCCCGGGCCAGCGCCGCGCGAATTTCCGGGTCGTGAGCCTCACGCAACGCCAGAGCGTTGCTCCCGGCCCACGACTGCCCTGCCGACAACCCAGCGGCCCGCAGCACCCTGTGCACAGCAGCGGCCGGCACGTCCGGCAGGTCGACCAGCATCACGACCGCGGCATCGACGCCCGGATCCAGCGCCCGCAGCCCGGCGACGAGGCTAGAACCCATGCCCCCGGCGTGGTCGGGGTTGTGGACGGCGGTGACGTCGCCGGGTAGCAGCGCCGCGACCTCAGCGGCGGCGGCCCCGGTGACCACGACGCGGGAGTCCAGACCGTCCAGGGTGGCTAGCGCCCGCAGCACCCAGGGCCCGTCGCCGGTGTCCACCAGCGCCTTCGGACCGCCGAACCGCCGGCCGGAGCCGGCCGCGAGCAGCACCCCGGCGATTCGGGGAGCGCGTCGGCCGGTGTTGTCGGGAACCTGGCTCAGCGTCGGGTCACCGGCTGATCACCGTCACCGGATGGCGGTACGGCGTCTGCTCCAGCGGGAACGTGGTGTCGCCGAACGGGGACAGCGACCCCTGTCGGTCGGAGACCAGTTCGGTCACCGGGTGATCGTCCGGGCCATGCTCGGGCCAAGTCGGGTCGGTGCCCTTGGTCCTCTCAACGCCCTTGGATCTCTCAGCGCGGGCCATGAGCTCCTCCTGCTGGGCCGGGCCACCCCGGCATCCCACGATGACCTCGCGGCGCCACGCACCGCCGACGCGACGGCGCCGCGCCTGTGACCATCCTGACCGATGCTCCCGCCGGTCTCAACACCGGCCGCGCCGATCCACCGGCAAGGCTTCAGATCTGAGCCCCCGACCACGAGGCCGACCGCCGCTGCTCGTCATGCGCCGGCCCCGTCACCGCTGTTCGAATCGCCACTACGGTGGAGGAGATGCCCACCTCCACCCTGGATTGGCTGCGCGGCCGCAGCGACGCCGACCTCGCGGCGCTGCTGGCCGCCCGGCCGGACCTGCTGCTGCCCGCTCCCGGCGACCTGTCGTCGCTGGCGCGCCGGTTGGAGTCCCCGCACACGGCACGACGCGGGATGGCCCGGCTCAACGCGTTCCAGATGCAGGTGCTGCACGCCATGCTGGTGCTCGACGCCGCCCATCATCCGCAGCTCCCGGACGCCCTGACCCACCTGCTCGGAGGCCCGGCCACCGTCGACGACGTCACCGCCGCCCTGCAACACCTGCACACGGCGGGGTTCGTCCGCGAATCCGACGGCCGATACGGGCTACCCGCTACCACCCGGGACGGGATGGACCTCTACCCGGCCGGGCTCGGCCCGCCTTCCGGGCTGTCGCCCGACCAGGTGGCAGCAGCACTCGCCGCGACGAACGACACCGATCGTGCCCTGCTGGACCGGCTGGTGCCGGGCCCCCCGGTCGGCACGGTGGAGCCCGGCTCGCCACACCTGGCCGCCCTCACCACGCTGATCGAGGCAGGCCTGCTGCGCACCGTCGATGCGCGCACCGTGCTGCTGCCCCGGGAGGTCGCGCTGGCGCTGCGCGGAAACCAGCCCTTCGCGCCGGCGCTGCCCGCACCGCCCGAGCTGCACAAAACCGCCCCGGGGGTAGCGACAGTCGACGGTGCGGCCGCCGGCCAGGCGCTGGCCGCGCACTCTCGCGCCGTGCACCTGCTGGACCGGTTTGGTCTGAATCCGGTGCCGGCGCTCAAGTCCGGCGGCATCGGGATCCTGGCGCTGCGCCGGCTGGCCAAGGGCCTGGATCTGGACGAACACCTGACGGCGCTGCACGTCGAGATGCTCGGCGCCGCAGGGCTCATCGCGCCCTCGCTGACCCGATCCGGCACCACCGGTCATTGGCTGCCCACCCAGGCAGCCGACACCTTCCTGGCCGGGACGGAGGCCGCGGGCTGGGCGCTGCTGGCGACCTGCTGGCTGAACATGCGTCGCGAGCCGGCGCGGGTCGGCGCCCGGGACCGAAACGGCAAGCTGTGCAACGTGTTGGCCACGGAGCTGGACTGGCGCGCCGGCCCCATCGATCGCCGACGGGTGCTCGCCGACCTGGTCGAACTCGCCCCCGGCACGGGCGCGCCGCCGGCCGACCTCGCTGCCCGCATGGTGTTTCGCGCACCGCGGGCGGCGCCGGCGGCGATCACCGACCTGGTGACGACGGTGCTGGCCGAGGCCACCGAACTCGGCCTGGTCGCGTTCGATGCGCTCTCCGCTGCCGGCCGGGCCGTGCTGACGGACGATACGGAGAATGCAGTCGCCGCCCTGGACGCCGCGCTGCCCGACCCAGTGGACACCGTGCTGGTGCAGGCCGACATGACGGTGGTGGCGCCGGGCCGGTTGACGCCAGAGCTGGCGGCGGCGTTGGCCCGCGCCGCGGATGTGGAGTCGGCCGGTGGGGCCACCGTGTACCGGGTCGGCGAGGCCAGCCTGCGCCGCGCGCTGGACGCCGGCGCCACCGCCGCCGAGCTACATGATCTGTTCGAAAAGCACTCCGCCACACCGGTTCCGCAATCGGTTGGGTACCTGATCGACGACGTGGCGCGCCGACACGGCGTGTTGCGCGCCGGCGGCGCGGGCGCCTACCTGCGTAGCGAGGACCCGACGTTGATCAGCCAGGCGATCGCCGCGGCATCGGCGGCCGGGCTGGCCATCCGCGCGCTCGCGCCGACGGTCGCCGTCACCCCCATGGAACTCGCCACCCTGGTGGAGGTGTTGCGCGGCGCGGGAATCGCGGCGACGGCCGAGGATGCCGCCGGGTCCGTGCTGGACCTGCGCCCGCGACCCCGCCGTACCCGGATCACGCTGCCCGCCCGGCCGGAGCACACCGAGCCGTCGACGCCGACCGCCGAGCAGATCGCCGCCGTCGTGCGGCGGATGCGGGCCGGCGACACGGCAGCGGACCAGCCGCAGGATCCGCGCGAGGTGCTGTCCGTGCTGCGTCAGGCTGCCCGGTCCAGGTCACCGGTGTGGATCGGCTACGCGGACGCCGAGGGCGGCACCAGCCGCCGGATCGTGGAACCGGTGACGGTGTCCGGCGGGTCGCTGCTCGCCTACGACCGGCTGCGCCACACGCCGCGCACCTTCGCGGTGCACCGGATCACCTCGGCGCACCCGGAAGGAGGCTCTTACTCGGAGCAGTAAGAGTACGCTGGCGCCATGCGCATCACCTCCAAGGGACAGGTCACCATTCCCCTGCACATCCGGCAGCGACACGGACTCCTGCCCGACTGCGAGGTCGACTTCGTCGAGGACGGCGACGAGGTGAAGATCGTCGCGAGGGCAACGGACGACGACCGCGGTGCCCGCGCCGTCCGCGCGCTGCGGGGGCGCGCCGACTCCGGCCTGAGCACGGAGGAGATCATGGCGCTGACCCGTGACTGATCCACAGCATCAGCCGGGCACGCTCGTCGACTCGAACGTCCTGCTGGACATTGCCACCGATGATTCCGAGTGGTCGAGCTGGTCGTCGGGCGCGTTGATCGATGCGGCACGCAGTGGTCCGCTGCTGATCAATCCCATCGTCTACGCCGAGGTCTCGGTGGGTTTCACTCGGGTGGAAGACCTGGACGACGCACTGCCGCCCTCGATGTATCGCCGGACCGCGCTGCCCTACTCGGCGGGATTCCTGGCAGGCAAGGCGTTCCTGGTGTACCGGCGACACGGCGGCGCGCGCTCCAGGCCATTGCCCGACTTCTACATCGGCGCGCACGCGGCGATCGACGGGCTCAGGCTGCTCACCCGGGACGGCGCGCGGTACCGCACCTACTTCCCCACCGTCAGGCTCATCGCCCCCTGAACCCCTTCCGGCGCTGATCAACTCGGCTCGCGCTGATCAACTCGGCCGGAATGTGACTGGGGTGACGGGAGGTGCCGACTTCGGACGCGGCTACCGAATGGATCAGCGCCGGGGTTCAGGGCAACGGACCAACGGCGGTGACGCGGATGTCGGGCTCGCCGGCCTCGTCGGAAGCGGCCAGATCGACGTCGGCGGTGATGCCCCAGTCCCGATCCCCCGCCGGATCGTCGAACGCCTGCCGCACCCGCCACACCTCCGGCCCCCGGGCGATCCTCACCATCCCCGCTGCCCGGGCGTCCGCGCCGATGCCCACCTCGTCGTACTCGGCGAAGTACCCCTCCATCGCCTGCCGCCAGGCCTCGACATCGAAGCCGTGCTCGCCGTCCAGTTCGCCCAGCGCCGCGTACCGCCGGTGGGCGGCCAGCTCGACCCGCCGGAACAGCGCGTTGCGCACCATGACGGTGAACCCTCGGACGTTCGCGGTGATCCCCCGAGCGGCCGTTCCGGGCCGAACCTCCTGCGACGTACCGGCTTCAGCCTCATCCGGGTGCGCCAGCGCCTCCCACTCGGCCAGCAGGCTGGAGTCCACGCCGCGCACCAACTCGCCGAGCCAGGAGATCACGTCGACCAGCTCGTCCGTCCGCGCAGCGAGCGGCACGGTGCGGCGCAGCGCTCGGTAACCCTGCGCCAGGTAGCGCAGCACCACTCCCTCCGAGCGGGCCAGCTGGTACTCGGAGATGTACTCGGAGAACGTCATGGCACGGGAGAACATCTCCCGCACCACAGATTTCGGCTCCACCTCGAACTCGGCAACCCACGGGTGCCCGCGCCGGTAGGAGGCGTAGGCGAAGTCGATCTCGTCGGCCAGCGGCTTGGGGTAGTCGATCTCCTCCAGTCGGGCCATCCGCTCCTCGTACTCCAGCCCCTCGGCCTTCATCGCGGCGATCGCCTCGCCGCGCGCCCGGTTGCGCTGCGCCACCAGCACCGGGGTGGGGCCGGGCAGTGTCGCCTCGACCACGCTGACCACGTCCAGTGCGTACTCCTCCGACGCCCGGTCCAGCAGGTCGATTGCGGCCAGCACCAGCGGCGAGAGGGGTTGATCCAGTGCGAAATCCAGCTGCAGGTCAGTCGTGAGCACGAAGCGCCGGCCGTGCTCGTCGACCTCGTCCAGCCGGCGCACCACACCGGCGTCCAGTAGCGACCGGCCGATGCCAATGGCCCGGCGAATCAGCTGGATCTGCCGGCGCCGCGGTTCGTGCGAGGACTCGATCAGATGCCGGAGTCCGGCGACGGCGTCGGTGGGGCGCGCGAGCATGGCCAGCACCACGGTGTGCGAGATGCGCAGGTGTGGGGTGAGGGGCTCGGGTTCGGCGGTGACGAGCCTGTCGTAGGTCTGCTCGGTCCAACTGATTTGGCCCTCGGGGGCCTTGCGCTTGACGGTCTTTCGTTTGCGGGACGGATCCTTCGCGGCCTTCGCCTCTGCCTTGGCCGCTGCCTTGGCGTTCTCCACGGCGAACTCCGGCGCCAGTACCTCGACGTAGCCGTCGGTGTCGAACCCGGCCCGTCCCGCCCGGCCGGCGATCTGATGGAACTCCCGCGCGGTGAGCACCCGGGATCGGTGTCCGTCGTACTTGGCCAGCGCGGTGATCAGCACGGTACGGATCGGCACGTTGATCCCGACGCCCAGGGTGTCGGTGCCGCAGATCACCGCGAGCAGCCCGGCCTGCGCCAGCCGTTCCACCAGCCTGCGGTAGCGGGGCAGCATCCCGGCGTGGTGCACCCCGACGCCGGCCCGCACCAGCCGGGACAGCATGCGCCCGAACCCCTTGGAGAATCGAAAATCTCCGATGACGTCGGCGATCTGGTCCCGCTGGGCGCGGCTGACCAGACCGAGTCCCACCAGACCCTGGGCGCGTTCCGCCGCAGCCGCCTGGGTGAAGTGCACCACGTACACCGGGGCGCGCTCGGCCTCGACGATCCTGCGCACCGCCTCCGGGACGTCGAACAGCCGGTACTCGAAGTGCAGCGGCACCGGTCGCTGCACCCCGGTGATCACCTCGGTGTGCCGCCCGGTGCGGTCGGCCAGATCGTCGGCGATGGTGGTGACGTCGCCCAACGTGCCGGACATCAGCAGGAACTGGGTCCCGGGCAACTCCAGCAAGGGCACCTGCCAGGCCCAGCCGCGCTGCCGGTCGCCGTAGTAGTGGAACTCATCCAGCACCGCCACCCCGACGTCGGAGCCGGCCGTGCTCCCCGACGACTGGCCCCTCAGCGCCGTCACCGCCAGGATCTCCGCCGTGCAGCAGATGATCGGGGCGTCCGGGTTGACGGCGGAATCACCGGTGAGCATGCCGACCTTGTCGGCGCCGAAAACGCCGACCATCTCGAAGAACTTCTCGCTGACCAGCGCCTTGACCGGTGCGGTGTACCAGGCGCGGCGCCCGGTGGCCAGTCCGGCGGCCAGCGCAGCGATGGCGACCATGGTCTTGCCGGAGCCGGTGGGAGTGGCCAGCACCACGTTGTCGCCGGTCACCAGGTGCAGCAGGGCATCGTCCTGATGCGGGTACAGCGGGCGTCCGCCGGCAGCGGCCCAGTCAGTGACGGCGGTGTACAGGGCATCCGGGTCGTCGGACAGCGCTCCGCCGGGCAGCAGCAACGGCTGCCCGGCGGAGGCCATGGTGTTGGTCAGATCTGTCAGATCCGATCAGGAGGCCTGAGCGATGCAGACCACTCGGTCATCGGCCTGATACGCGCGGCCCTGGGTGCCTTCCGGACAGGCATTCTCGTCGGTCGACCCCTCGATGATCTTCTCCACCTTGTACCCCGCGGACGGGTCCGAGCACGCGACCTTGTCGAAGTCGGTTGACAGGCAGTCGCCCTGGGCCAGAACCAGACTTACGCAGAGCGTGTACTGCTTCTTGCCGCCGTCCTTCGTGTACAGGCTCACGTCCGAATCCTCGACGTTGGCGCAGGCATCCTGATCCGATGTGCCATCGATGCGCTTCTGCACCTTGTACTGCGCCCCATCGGACGTGCAATCCACCACTTTGACGTCGGTCTCGCTGCTGTACTGGATGCAGTCGCCGACCTTCGCGTAGTCCGGGTCGGACTTGCGGTTCACCACATACAGCACGATGCCCAGCACCACGATGACGACCACGGCGACGGCCAGGATGATGCGCGGGGTCGTGGACTTCTTCGGCTGCTCACCCGGCGCAGGCGGCATGCCCGGAGCACCCGGGGGCGGGTACATCCCGCCGGGTTGGCCGGGCGGCGGGTAAGCACCCGGCTGCCCGGGAGGCGGGTAAGCACCCGGCTGACCCGGCGGCGGGTCGACGTTCGGCTGCTGGTGGGCCCCGGACGGCGGCTGATACGCCCTCGGGTCCGGCGGCTGATACGCGCTCGGATCCGGCGGCTGATACGCACTCGGGTCCGGCGGCTGATACGCGTTCGGATCCGGCGGCTGGTTGGGATCTGGATACTGCGGCGTGGTCATCTAGTCCTCCCCGACGTTGGTAGTGGCACGCGCAGGGAGAGACTGTACCGGTTGCGAACGGGTGCCCATGGCCACTCGTTCGGGCGCGCGATCAGTACGATCTGCGACCATGACGACCGTCGGGGGACGCTCCACCATCGGCGCGCTGGTCGCGGTGACCGGGTGGCGGGTCGCGCTGGCAGCCGTCGCTTGGTACGGGTTCGCCAAGGCGATGCACGGCATTCCAGACAACATCGTGTACTTCTCGCAATTGTCCACGCTCGCCGTCGCGGTCGTGGCCAGCGTCGCGACCTTCTCTCCGCTGTGGAACGGCGGGCGCATCGAGGGCAACGCCGGGTTTCTGCGCGGCGGCGCCGTCACCTACGCGACCGTCACGATGCTGGTGTTCAACTTCGTCATGCAGGGTGGTCTGGACACCGCGGGAAGCCGGATCGAGCACCTGGTCGTGCCGCTGATGGCGATCGCCGACTGGCTCGTCGTCGGGCATAACCAGGGCCGGGTGCGCGCTTGGGTGCCGCTGCTGTGGCTGGTCCCGGTAGCCGCCTATCTGCCGCTGTACGTCGGGGAGTCGCACCGGCGTGGCCACTCGCTGTACGGCTTCCTGGATCCGGCCGACACCGACTTCGTGGGCTGGGTGGTGGGTCTGCTGGTGGCCTTCGCCGCGCTCGGCTACCTGTACTGGGGACTCGGCCGGGCACGTCGCGCGCTGCTGTCACCACCAAACAGGGCGGTGACGGAGCCGGCGGTGCCTTCGCCGTCCTGACGCGATGTGCCCCGACGGGGTGCTCAACGGGGACATCGTCACCGCCCGCATCTCGGGGGGAATCCCGGCTGTCGGGGTCCGGTTGGACAATGGGTGTGGCTGCCGGGACGATCGTCACCGCCGTGATGTCGCCTGCGCCGCGCTCCGGCCGAAGGGACCCACGTGACAGACGGACCGCTGATCGTCCAGTCCGACAAGACGCTGCTGTTGGAGGTCGCCCACCCGGATGCGCCCGCCGCCCGTGCCGGCATCGCGCCATTTGCCGAACTGGAGCGCTCCCCCGAGCACGTGCACACCTACCGGATCACCCCGCTCGCGTTGTGGAACGCGCGGGCCGCCGGGCACGACGCCGAGCAGGTGGTGGACGCGCTGGTGCGCTGGTCTCGGTTCCCGGTGCCGCAGGCGCTGCTGGTCGATGTGGTCGACACCATGGGGCGCTACGGCCGGCTGGTGCTGCAGTCGCATCCGGCGCACGGGCTGATCATGGTCAGCCGGGATCGCGCGGTGCTGGAGGAGGTGCTGCGCCATAAGAAGGTCACGCCGATGCTCGGCCAGCGCATCGACGACGACACGGTGCTGGTGCACCCTTCCGAGCGTGGCCGGCTCAAGCAGGCGCTGCTCAAGGTGGGCTGGCCAGCAGAGGACGAGGCGGGGTACGTCGACGGCCGGGCGCATGAGATCACGCTGGCCGAGAATGGTTGGCACCTGCGGGATTACCAGACTTCGGCGGCGGATGGCTTCTGGGCTGGGGGCTCCGGAGTCGTGGTGTTGCCCTGCGGCGCCGGCAAAACGCTGGTCGGGGTGGCGGCGATGGCCAAGGCTCAGGCCACCACGCTGATCCTGGTGACCAACACGGTGGCCGGGCACCAGTGGCGACGCGAGCTGTTGGCCCGCACCACGCTGACCGAGGACGAGATCGGCGAATACTCCGGGGATCGCAAGGAGATCCGGCCGGTGACGATCGCCACCTACCAGGTGCTGATCCGCAAGACCGGCGGCGAGTACCGGCACCTGTCGCTGCTGGACTCGCACGACTGGGGCCTGATCATCTACGACGAGGTGCACCTGCTGCCCGCCCCGGTCTTCCGGATGACGGCCGACCTGCAGTCGCGTCGGCGGCTCGGGCTGACGGCCACCCTGATCCGGGAGGACGGCCGGGAGACCGACGTGTTCTCGCTGATCGGGCCTAAGCGATACGACGCGCCGTGGAAGGACATCGAGACCCAAGGCTGGATCGCCCCGGCCGACTGCACCGAAGTGCGGGTGACGATGACGGAGGCCGAACGCATGGCCTACGCGCTGGCCGAGCCGGAGGATCGATATCGGATCGCGTCCACCGCGCGGACCAAACTGCCGGTGGTGAAGGCGATCCTGGACCGTCACCCCGGGGAGCCAACCCTGGTGATCGGCGCGTACCTGGACCAACTGGACGAGATCGGTCAGGCGCTCGACGCGCCGGTGGTGCAGGGCTCCACGACGAACCGGGAGCGAGAGCGGCTGTTCGACGCGTTCCGGGCCGGTGAGGTCCCGGTGCTGGTGGTGTCCAAGATTGCGAACTTCGCCATCGACCTGCCGGAGGCTGCGGTCGCGGTGCAGCTGTCTGGCACGTTCGGGTCGCGGCAGGAGGAGGCTCAGCGGCTGGGGCGGATCACCCGGCCCAAGCACGACGGCCGGCAGGCACACTTCTACGCGATAGTCGCCCGGGACACGATCGACACCGAGTACGCCGCGCACCGGCAACGGTTCCTGGCCGAGCAGGGGTACGCGTATCGGATCGTGGACGCCGACGACCTGCTAGGCCCGGCCCTGCCGGAGATCCCCGACCTGCCGGAGTGATCGCCGCGTTCCCGCGGGAACGTCCTTTCCGGCAAACCGCCCACGATAGATGGCCGGGGATCGGCGCGCCCTGGAGCGCGGCGGCCCCGCGAAAGGCTCAAAGTCAGGCGGCCGTGTCGACGACCGGGGTGCATCACCCCGTCGGCCCCACCGACACTATGCGGCGTCGCGCCCGGCAGCTCGCCCAGGAGACCGCCGAGAACCAGTCGTCGATCTGCCCCGGACGTGAGAGGGCAATTCCGCCCTTTCCTGGTCCACGATCACCGTCGTCGGCGTCCCCTCCATGCCGCACTTACGTATCGTAACCGGCAGGTTCAGCGGCGGGAGATCCAGAACCGGACGCACTCTGATCTGCAATCGGGGATCTCGGAGACGGACGATCCCCGGGCTGCTCCGACCTGCTGGCACCCGTCACTACTGATCGTGATCTGCCATCAGGTGGGGCCGACTGGACAAGTGTCGGCAGCCCGGGGATCGGGTGGTTGTCCGGATTTCGCCAGGCCACCGCGACGCGGATGACTCCAGCTGGATGCGCGGCGTCCTAGCGGACAGCCACCTCACGAGTCCGATAGCTATGCAACTTCGGATCACCTCCCTTCCCGTGTACCGCCGAGGCTAGCTACACCGTCGTCCCCCCGCAACGGATAAAGCCCGGCGCGTCGAGGTGCGCCATCTCGCGGGGGTCGCCAGCCCGGAAGCGCCACATGCCCTGGACGCGCTTCGGGGCACCCGCGCGTCCTCCGGGCGCCGGTACCGGACCGACTCGCCGCCCGGTGCTTGAATCCGGGTATGAAGCGCATCGGATTTCTCTCTTTCGGCCACTGGACCTCGTCCCCGGCCTCTGCCGTCCGCACCGCCTCGGACGCCCTGCTGCAGTCCATCGACCTGGCCGTGGCCGCCGAGGAGGTCGGTGCGGACGGGGCGTACTTCCGGGTGCATCACTTCGCCCGCCAGTTGGGCTCACCGTTCCCGCTGTTGGCCGCGGTCGGCGCCCGCACCAGCCGCATCGAGATCGGCACGGCCGTGATCGACATGCGTTACGAGAACCCGCTGTACATGGGCGAGGACGCCGGGGCCGCCGACCTGATTGCCGGCGGCCGACTGCAGCTGGGAATCAGCCGGGGATCACCGGAACAGGTCGTCGACGGCTTTCGCTACTTCGGGCATGCCCCCCGGGACGGAGAGAGCGACGCCGACATGGCCCGCCGGCACACGGCAGAATTCCTGCAGGCGTTAACCGGGGAGGGTTTCGCTCAACCGAACCCGCGGCCGATGTTCCCGAACCCGCCCGGACTGCTGCGGATAGAGCCGTACTCACAGGGCCTACGCGAACGGATCTGGTGGGGCGCCGGCACCCGGGCGACGGCCGAGTGGACCGCTCAGCAGGGCATGAACATGATGAGCTCAACCCTGCTCACCGAGGACACCGGCGTGCCGTTCCACCAGCTGCAGGCCGAGCAGATCCGACGCTTCCGCGATGCCTGGAAGGCCGCCGGTCACCAACGCATGCCGCGAGTGTCGGTCAGCCGCAGCATCTTTCCGCTGGTGACCGACATGGACCGGGCGTACTTCGGGCCGGAGACGCACAGCCGGGACCAGGTCGGGATGCTGGAGGGAGGCCGAGCCCGGTTCGGCAAGACCTACGCCGCGGAGCCGGACGAGCTGATCCGGCAGCTCGCCGAGGACGAGGCGATCGACGCCGCCGACACCCTGCTGCTGACGGTGCCCAACCAGCTGGGCGTGGACTACAACGCGCACATCCTCCAGACGGTGGTCCAGGAGGTGGCACCGGCGCTGGGCTGGCGCTGACCGGATCGGGATTCTGCCGGAAACCGACGGCCAGATCGCCCGCCCGAGCGTTTGCGCAGGTCGTGGTGATCTTGGTCGAGTCTGGCCGTCACAAAACGGCAGGATCCGTAGTCGCCCGGGCCCTGCCTCCACGGGCTGGCTCTTCCCCGGAGTCGCCGCCCCCGCCCTGAGATGCGGAACGGCCCGCCACCCCCGAAGGGGTGACGGGCCGTGTGCAGCCTGTCAGGCGGCGGGACTCAGAAGTCCATGCCGCCCATGCCGCCGTCGCCACCCGGAGCGGCCGGCGCGGCCTTCTCCGGCTTGTCCGCGACCACGGCCTCCGTGGTCAGGAACAGCGCGGCGATCGACGCGGCGTTCTGCAGCGCCGAGCGGGTGACCTTGGCCGGGTCGATGATGCCCGCGGCCAGCAGGTCCTTGTACTCGCCTGTCGCGGCGTCCAGGCCCTGCCCGGCCGGAAGGTTCTTGACCTTCTCCGCCACGACGCCGCCCTCGAGGCCGGCGTTGATGGCGATCTGCTTCAACGGCGCCTCGACGGCAGCCGCCACGATCGCCACACCGGTGGCCTCCTCGCCGGAGACCTCCAGACCCGCGAGCGCCTTCTTGGCGGCCTGCAGCAGAGCCACGCCGCCACCGGCGACGATGCCCTCCTCCACGGCAGCCTTGGCGTTGCGCACGGCATCCTCGATGCGGTGCTTGCGCTCCTTGAGC
>CALANS010000113.1 GCA_937926105.1 uncultured Actinomycetes bacterium
CCAACGGTTGGAACCGCGACAGCTGCCGTTCGTACGCGATGACCTTGTCCATGTATCCGCCTAGCAAGTTGATGAAGTATAACGTGACACTAGCATGATAAGACTGATCCTAAGCGACCACTAGGGCAACAGTGCCGGTTCTTCCATGATGTTTCACTCGTTACCTAAACGCAATCAACTTGGGGTTGCGTTGGTAAGTGTAACGCTACACTATGGTCCTGTTACGTCGGAGTTCACTGGCGCAGCTCCCGCTGAGCCTGAAAGACACTAGGAGGATGACCTTGCGCAATCTCAGAAGTCGCATGCTCGCGGGCGCCGTCGCCGTCGCGATGCTGGGCGCTCTCGCTGCCTGCTCGTCGGAGAGCGGCTCCGATGAGACACCCACCTCTGCAAGTGGTGACGCGAGCGCTTCCACTGCGGCGCCGAGCGGGTCGAACGGGTCGGGAGTCGAACTGCACATGACCGTCTGGACATCTGATCCGGATTCGCTCGCCATGTTTGACTCCATCGGCAAAGCGTTCGTCGAGCAGCAGCCGGCGGTCTCAGCCGTCAAGTTCGACAGCCTGACGTTGGACCAGCTGGACACCGTCATCACCACGGGCATTCAGTCGGGCAATCCGCCCGATCTCTCGTGGCTGCCCGTCGAAAAGAGCCTCGAATACATCCACAACGACGCATTGGTGGATCTCGCGCCCGCGCTCAAAGAAACAAACGGGTACGACTTCGAGGACCTGGTTCCTCGTCTGCAAGAGCGTTGGACTGTGGGTGACGCGCTCTACGGAGTGCCGTTCTCGACCGGTGCACTCGTGATGGCGTTCAACAAGGACCTCTATGAGAAGGCTGGCATCAAGAGTCCCGATGACTTGATAGCCGAGGGCAACTGGACGTGGGATTCGTTCCGCGAAATCTCCAAACAGCTGCACGACAAACTCGGTGTGACCGGCTATGTTATGAACGACTTCGATTACAAGAACTGGACCCGGCTGCTGCCGATCCTGTTCGCGTACGGCGCATCGCCCTGGAATGACGACGCGACCCAGTGTTCCGCGGACAGCCCCGAATTCGCGAAAGCCATCCAGCTGTATCACGACATGGTCTACACCGATCAATCTGCGCCGCTGCCCGGCCAGAAGGTGGACTTCTGGGGCGGACAGGCTGGCGCCACGACTGCATTCCTGGGCAGCATGAACAACCTGAAGGATGCGACGTTCAAGTACGACATCGTCCCGACACCTGCGGGTCCCGCTGGTGACACGCAGGCGCTGGGCCAGGCGTCGATCGTGGTTCTCGCAGCTGGCAAAAACAAGGACCTGGCCACCGAGTTTCTAGCCTTCCTCACGAACAAGGCGAACGCGGAGACGATGGCGAAGTTTTACCCGCCGACGCGCGAGAGCCTGCTGAGCGCCAAGGTGCTTGTCGGCCGGTCAACAATCCTCACCGAGGATATGGTGCAGCCCATCGTGGACGCGACGAAGGAAACCGGGAAGATCTTCCCCGTGGCGGTGGACGACGCGAAGGTGGCCGACGCGCTCAATCGATCGCTCGACACGAACATCTGGAAGGACGGTGTCGACATTCCGGACGCACTCACCCAGGTCTGTGCCGACGTGCAGCCGCTCCTCAAGTGACAGATCTCGATGAACAGGACTGATCACGCCGCGGTGGCCGCACCCGCCAGGGTGCGGCCACCGCGGGTGCGCCCATCGTCGAAGAACCGGCCTCCCCGCGACGCGGGGCGTAACGTCTTCGGGTACTCGCTGCTCGCACCCGGGGTGCTCGGGTTCGTCGCAGTCGGCGGCACCGCACTGGTCTGGGTCTTCTGGCTCAGCTTGCATTCGGTGAATGCACTGTCCCAGAAGAAGACCTTCGTTGGGCTCGACAACTATGTGCGGATCTTCCACGACCCGGACATGAAGACTGTGTTTCCGAATACGGCATTCTTCGTCGTGCTGCTGAGCGTGCTCGGCACTGTGGCCGCGGTGGCGCTGGCCGTGCTGCTGAACCAGAAGCTGGCGGGGATCAATTTCTTTCGATCGGCGATCTTCGTACCGGCGCTCGTGACGATGGTTGCCTGGGCACTCGTCTGGCACTTCATCGTCCAACCCAAGGGCCTCCTGGATGGCATAACTGGCGCTTTCGGGCTCGACCCGATGCCGTGGCTGAGAGGTGGAACGCTCACCCTGGTCGTGTTCGCCGTGGTCCAGATGACCAAGAACGTGGGCGTGAACGTCATCATCATGCTCGCAGCTCTGCAATCGGTACCGGAGGACCTGCTCGAAGCGGCGCGTCTCGATGGCGCCGGCGCATGGGCTCGATTCAGGCACATCGTCGTACCGCAGATCTCCCCGGCGATCCTGATGGTCTTCATGCTCATGGTCACCGGCTCCTTCAAAGTGTTCGAGATCGTTCTCCTGATGACCGGCGGCGGGCCCGGCGTTCAGAGCTCGGTGCTTTCCTTCGCGATCTATCACGAGGCGTTCGAGCTGAACGACATCGGTTACGCCAGCTCCCTGGCCGTCATCCTCTTCCTGGCGGTGCTCGCCCTGACGGGGATCATCTGGCAACTTCGAAAGCGGTTTGTCTACTATGAATCGGACTGACAGCGGTCCAGGCCAGGCGGCCAGGACGGGCATTCGCTACCTGGTACTGGCCGCCGTGTCGCTGCTGCTCGTCGGTCCGGTCCTCTGGATGGTCAGCGCCTCGTTCAAGTCGCTCAACGAGATCCTCGTCTTTCCGCCCACGATCCTCCCGACCCAGTTCCGGTGGGACAACTATGCGCGGATATTCGAGCTGCAGCCCTTTGGGCGACAGTTCGGGAACTCGCTCTTAGTGATGGCTGCGGTCTGCATCCTCACCGTGGTCCTGTCCCTGCCCGCCGGATACGCGCTCGCACGGGTGCAGCCCGTCGCCTCGTCGATCATCTTCGTGGTTCTGCTCTCAGGGATCTTTCTGCCACCCGAGGCGACGATTATTCCGTTGTTCCTGCTCGCGTCGAAGCTCGGCTGGATCAACACACTGTGGCCGCTGATCATCTTCACGGCGGTGCTCACCACCACACCGATCGCGACCTTCATCATGCGTCAGGCGTTCCTGACCCTGCCGCCAGAGTTCGACGAAGCTGCGACCATCGATGGCGCCGGCCGCATGCGCACCATGTTGCAGATCTCGACGCCGTTGGTCAGGCCATCTCTGGCATCTGTCGTGGTCATTTCGTGTTGGTACAGCTGGAATCAGTTCCTGGAGCCGTTGGTGTATATCCGCGACGTCAACCTCCTGACCGTGCCGGTCGCGCTGACGCGATTCACAGACACCTATGGGCAGCCGCTGTGGAACGTTCAGATGGCGGCGACGACGGTATCGGTGCTCCCGGTGCTGCTGGTTTTCTTCTTCGCCCAGCGGCATGTGGTGGCGGGACTTGCTGCCGGCGGACTCAAGGCCTAGAGCGGCCGGACTGCGGCCGATCGTATCGGCATACTCCCGGGATGGACGGGCTGCGGGAAGAGTGGATCGGGGAGATCATGGACAGAGACATCGATGCCAAGGACACGCTGTCCGCCGTGGAACTGGACGTCGGCGACCGGCTCCGCTTCCGGTTGCGTGGTGGCGCGGTGCGCACGATCCACGTGCGCGCGGCGTCAGCCACTGTGGAGGCACGTGGCCCTGGGTGGAGCGGGTCTGACAACGGCGTAATGCGGTATCGCATCTCATGCGAACTGGACATCGATGGACACGCGATCCAGCTGGTCCGAACGATACCTTCCACACAGAACTTCGCCGCGCCCTACGAACTCTTCGGGCTGCGGCTCTGGCTGGACACCGCCGGCGACCTCGCCCAGTTCTTGACGGACACCCACGGTGGCGCCGACCCTGATGCGTCCTGCTTCCCGCGGCACGACCTGCGGCTCGCGGTCTGGGACGCCACCGGTCGGATATGCCCCGTCCTGCTGCACCCCTGGTGTCCGCTCCCGCCGGACGGCCTGCGTATCGGAGACTGTTATCGCGGCGAGGACACCTGGATGGGGCCGTTCTGCGGCACCGAAGCCCACAATGGGCTGGATATCAATCATCCCGCGGGAACCCTGCTGTGGACGCCGGTTTCGATCGACAAGCACGAGATGTTCGACAGCGTCGAGCGCGGCGACAACAACAATCGATGGCGCGGAGAACACTACTGGGACAACGGGGCGACGTGGGTGCTCCAGTCGCATCACTTGATCAGGCTCCTTGTACCGTCAAATCAGCCCATCGCGGCTGGAACGGCTTACGCAGAGTCCGGCGGCATGTACATCGATGCGGTCGAGCACAGCCATTTCGTGTTCCGTGTGATCGATGACGATACTGAGGTGCAACTGGACCCATGGCTACTGTTCTGGCAGATGTACGAAGACCGCAAGACGACGACGGGTGTGCATTCCGGACTCGCCGGGTGAATCGGCCGCTCTCCGCCCTGGTACACCCGCGCGGTGGGCGCCCTCGCGTCCCGTCCCGTCCCGGCGCGGAGCAGCCCCATGGGTGACGCACAGGTCGTGGTGATCGGCGACGCG
>CALANS010000114.1 GCA_937926105.1 uncultured Actinomycetes bacterium
GGGTGCCGGCACCGGGATCGGCCGCCGTCATCCCGCCGGCTCCGCGCCCGCCAGCACCGCGACCGCCGCCCGGCCCAGCGGACCCCTCGGGTTGATCCCCGGCGGCCCGCCGGAATCCAGCCGCCGATCCAGGCCCGGCTCGGGTCGCATTGCGGCCACCAATGGCAAGCGCAGCGCAGAGGCCACATCGTCGGCTCCCAGGCCGCCCGGGGACGGGCCGCGCACGACCAGACCGAGCCGCGCGCCCAACTCGCCCAGCCGCCCGGTCAGCCGGGCCGCGCCGTAACAGCCCCGCACATCGGCCGGCACTACCAGCACCGTCAGATCGGCCCGGGACACCGCCCGATCCGCCGCGGCCGTGGGGGCATGCGGCACGTCGACCACGCACACATCGCCGGCGCGCTGGGCGGCCTGCAGCACGGTGTCCAGCAGCGAGGGGTCGACGGCGTCGGCTGCCTCCCGGCCGTGGCCGAGCACGGAGAGCCGACCCTGGCCGAGGCGCAGCGATGGCAACGCTCGATGCAGCGCCTCCGCGGCCAGTCTTCCGCTGGGGGCGGCGATGTCGGCCCACCGCGCCCCGCCGGCGTCCTCCAGACCCAGCAGCACCTCCACCCCCGGGCCCCATGGATCGGCATCGGCCAGCAGGGTCCCCCGGCCCGACCGATGCGCGGCGACGGCGGTGGCCGCGGCCAGCACGGTCGCCCCGGCGCCACCGCAAGCCCCGACCACCGCGATCACCCGGCCACCTCCGGGACCGCGCTCGGCCGGATCGGTGGCGTCGCCGAGCACCCCGACCAGCTGCTCGTCCGATGCGCCGACGACGCAGACCCGCTGCACTCCCACCGCCAGGCAGCACTGCCACTGCTCGGCGTCCAGTTCACGCACCGCGAGTACCACCACGCCCTCGCGCCGCGGTAGCCGCGCCGCGACCACGTCCGGCAGCAGGGCGGCGTCCAGCAGCACCAGCGGCGCCCGGCGCCAGGCACCACCGGATCCCACTGCCGTTGCCCGCTCCACCACGATCCCCGCGGCGGCGGCGATCCGATCGACCGCGACGCGCACACCGGGGTCCGCGGTGATCACCAGGGGCGCACTGACCATCGACCCCACCCCGCATTCCCATCCCCACGCCCCGACGGTGGGGCGGGGCGTGCTCAGTTCAGCGGAATCCGGCCGGCGACGAGCCGGGTCGGCCAGGAATGTGGATGGAAATCGGACAGGGGATCAATCAGTGACGGCGCCGCCGCGTGCGCCCGCCCGGCATGCGATCTCCGCTGGTCATCGGGCGGTGACGAGGGTGCGGGTGCGACCCGGGTCGAAAATAGGGGCGGCCCCCGCCAGGGGGGAGGGCGGGGGCCGCGCGGTTCGGCTCCGGGGGGTTGAGTCGAACCGAGTGGTCGGTTCCGGGGGGGTGGAAACCGACAACTTCAACTGTAACGCTGACCTGCGACTTCCGACACCCCTTGAAAAATCGGCGGACCGTGTGGCGTGTCCCGTCAATGAAAGTCAACCCGTTCGGCGGCATCTGAATCGGTCCGGAGCATCGCTGCGAATGCCACCCCTTGCCCCGATCGCGGAGACGGGCCAGACTGGGGGCACGGACCCCCTGGATGGCCAGGGCCGGTGTGGTGGAGAAGCACTGGTCACCCCGTCGCGGAGGGTTCCGCGTGGACCCCAGGTACCCACTCACCGCTCCAACCGCGTAGGGACGTCGTCAGGGCGTTTTCGCGAGACTCGCGCCGCCCGCGTATACCGACGAATAGTGGTGCAGCACTGGTAGCCGGTCAGCCCACGCCAGACGGCGCTCCGCATCCGCGGAGCGCCGTCTTCATGTGTGAGGCCCCTCGGGACCCGCGGCCGTGGCGATGGACCGGGCCTCCCGGGCTCCGGACTCGAGCGCCCCGCAAACGTGCGCGATCCAGTCGGCGACGCCACCGGGTTCGCCCGACGCGTAGCGGCCGGCGGCCTCGAGATACTGCCCGCCGGCCCGCAGATGACCCACCTCCGGCACGGTCAGCGCCTGCGGATCTAGCCCGGTGGACACCATCGCCAGTCGGCCGGCCGCCCGGGCAACCACCCCGTCGGCGCTGCCGAACGGGCGCAGCGCGAGCAGTTCACCGTGCACGACCGCCACCAGCACGGGCCCGGACCACGGAGCGCGCGTGACCAGCTCGGCCAGCGCCACCAGCCGGGGCCCGACGCCCGGTGCGGGGCGCGGCCGGCCCAGCCCGGCGCCGTCCGCGACCAGATCGGCCGCCGCCAGCACGTGCAGCCGGGCCAGCGCCTGCAACGGGGCACGCCGCCACGCCCCGACGAGTTCGCCGATCGCCGCGTTCGCGCGGAGCGCACCGGTCAAGACCGGATCGGTGACGGCTCCGTCGGGGTGTTCCTCGGCATCGAGCATCGCCGATCCACCATCCAGCATCGCCGACGCGCGCGCCGCCCGGATCCCCGCTGCCGCCGCCGTCCGGGCCCATCCCCGGCGGTTCGCGGGCAGCCGCCGGATTGATGCGATCGCCGTCCGGGCCCGGTCCACCGCCTCGGCCACGCCGGGCAACGCATCCAGGTCCGGCCATCCCAAGGCGCCGGGCGCAGGGCTCGGCCCCGCGGCCGGTTCGGGGGAAGGGGGCACCCCCGAACGGTAGCGAGCCCATCCCGCGCCGCCGCCCCCGGTCGGATCAGCGGGGTCGGCGCCGATGGAGCTTCGCTGGAAGTCCCGGCGTCGGGTCCCCGGTCGGATCAGCGGGGAAGTCGCACAGTGACCGCGGACCGGACATCCGCCCGGAACCGACCGGCGCCCGGGTGAACACGCGACGAATCATCGGCGGCGGGCGGCGCAGTGGCTACCGTGACCACGTGGGATCCACCGGTCGGGGTGCGCTGGTTGCGATCGGCGCCGTCGCGGCGCTCGTCGCAGCGGTGGTCGCGCTGCCGGGTGGCGACCACGGATCGGCGGCCGACAGGCCGCGGCAGGCCGCCGTAGTGCAGACCACGGGCCAGGGCGGGTCCAGCAGTGCGGCCACGACCCCGCCACTCACGCGCCATCAGGTGACGATCCCCGCGCTGCCGACGGTGCCCGCTGCCACCGAGCGCGACGAGCCTCCCGGACCGGCAGTGTCCTCGCCACCCCGCACTCGGCCGATCCCCAGCTCCCGCTCCGCCCGACCGTCCCCGCGGCAGACCTCGGCCCGAACGGCCCCCACCGCGCTGCCCGTGCACCGCACGCCGACGCCGAGCCCCGCCACGTCGACGCCGTCACAGCCTCGCCCGCGCAGCACCAGCAGCCCCCCACAGACCCGGATCGCCTCGACGACCCCGGCGCCGCCACCGTCGTCCACCCCGCCGCCACCCCCACCGCCGACGACGTCTCAGTCCACGCCAAAGTCCACCCCGAAACCCACCCCGAAGCCCGCGCCGACCTCCAGCGCGCCGAAGCCGCCGGACTTCGGCATCCCCGTCACCGTCGGCAACGCACGGCAGATCGTCACCGTGACCGCCTCGTCGTCGTCGGCGACCACCGGCACCGTGCGCGCCTGGCAACAGCGATCGAACGGCAGCTGGGTCGTGGTGCACGGCCCGTACCAGGCGTGGCTCGGCTCGGCCGGCATCGGTCAGCAGAGCGAAGGATCCACCCGCACGCCGCAGGGCACCTTCACCCTGACGGAGGCGTTCGGGCGCGACGCGGACCCGGGCACCGCGCTGCCGTACCACCAGACACGACCCAACGACTGGTGGGTCTCCGACGTCCACTCGCCCGAGTACAACACGCTGCAGAACTGCGTGGACTGCCCGTTCGACACCTCGGTGTCCGAGCACCTGTACTACATCACGCCGTACTACGACTACGCGGTGGTGATGGACGTCAACCGCTGGCCGGCCGTGCCCGGCGACGGCAGTGCCTTCTTCCTGCACATCACCGACCACGCGCCCACCGCCGGCTGCGTGGCCATCGACAGGGACCCGCTGCTGACCATCATGCGGTGGCTGAACCCCGACCAGCATCCCCGGATCGCGACCGGCGTTACCTGATCGGGGCCATGAGTCGCACGCAGCATCCCGGGCAGCGACAGGCCTGCGACCGGGCGGCTCCATGCGGGCGGATCGGCCGGACGGTGCCCGTCGTGGCACGATGAAACCCGCTCGGCGGCGCGCCGCCGGGTGGCCGACCGACCATCGCTCCGGACGGACATGAAGGAGATCGACGTGGCACCCTCGAGTGCGGCACACCCGCCGACCGACTATTCGCGCCAGCCCACCGGCCCCGCCGCCATCCCGCTGGTCCGCGAGGAGCCGGTCGACCGGGATGCGTCGATCGGGTCGCTGGTCAAGGACGCGACGGTGCACCTGTCGACCCTGGTGCGCTCGGAGATCGAGCTGGCGAAGCTGGAGCTGAAGTCCTCGGTCAAGCAGGCGTTGCAGGGCAGCATCTTCTTTGCCGCCGCGGCCGCGATCGCGGTGTTCTCGCTGTGGTTTTTCTGGTTGATGGTCGGCGAGATCCTGGCGATCTGGCTGCCCCGATGGGCGGCGTTCACCATCGTGTTCGGGGTGATGCTGGTCGCGGCCGGGGGTCTGGCGTTCCTGGGGTGGCGCCGGCTGAAGAAGATCCGCAAGCCGGAGAAGACCATCTCGGAGGCGCAGCAGACCGCCAGCTCGCTCAAGCAGGCCGCGGCGCGGGGCGGGGAGACGACCGCGGCCTGACAGTCAGCCGCTGGTGCAGGCGCCGGTGTTGGCGGGGCTGCGATCGCGCAGCCCCGCGTCGATCACCGGCCGCACCTCGTCCTGGGTCAACGCGAAGCCAACCTGCGGATTGTCGATCGCCGCTCCGAATACCACGCCTAGCACGGAGCCGTCGGTGGCCAGCAGCGGGCCGCCCGAATTGCCCGGCCGAACGGTGCCGCGCAGCGTGTACACCTCCCGCACCACGGTGTTCGCCGAGTAGATGTCCGGGCCGCGCAACGTGATCTGCGCCCGCACCCGGCTGGGCGTGAGGGTGAACGGCCCGTCCAGCGGGTACCCGGCGACGATGGCGCTGTCGCCCGACTGGGCCGCGGCGGGCGCGAATCGCAGTGGATCGGCGGTGAGCCCCGGGACCCGCAGCACCGCCAGGTCCACCTCGGGGTCGAAGCGCACCACGATGGCGCGCAGGGTGCCCGACGCCGCCTCCACCTGCACCGAGGACGACCCGGCGACCACATGGGCGTTGGTGACGACCACGTCGTCGGCCACCACGAATCCGGAGCCCTCCATCTGCTGCGAGCAGGCCGGCGCCAGGGCACGGATCTTCAGAATCGAATCCTGCTCGGCGGTGGCCGCGCCGTTGTCGCCGAGGGCGGCGTCCGGCGGCTCGACCGGAGCATCCGGCGCGGGCGCCAGCGGTGCCAGGATCTGCGGGAAATCCGACCCGACGAACAGCGCCCGCAGCTGGCCGGAGATCCGCACCGCCGACGGCGGCATCACGTGGTTCACCCCCGCCAGCACCGACGAGGAGCGGATCTGCGAAGACAGCCACGGCAGTGGCGCGGCGGCCAGCGGCACCGCGACCAGCCATGCCACCACCAGCACCGCCAGGGTGTGCCCCACCAGCCCCAGCCCGCGGTCCACCGCCAGCGCCGGCCGCCAGGTGATCCGCTTGGTCACCAGGGCGCCCAGTGCCTGCCCGGCCAGCTCGCCGATCCCGACCCCGGCCACCACCAGCGCGATGGCGATCGCCACCTTCGCGGCCGAATCGGCGAGCTGGTCGGCCAGCAGCGGCGCCACCTTGATGCCGAGCAACGCACCGCCGATCGCACCGACCAGCGTCAGCAGCGCCGTCACCAGCCCCTGCCGGTAGCCGGAGATCGCCGCGCCCACCAACAGCAGCACGATCACCAGGTCGGCGATGTTCATCGGGCCACCTGAGCGCGTGGGCCGAGACCCGTCGGCGGCGGTACCTCCAGCGCGATGATCCGGCCCGCATCCCACGGCACCGACCAGCCGCCCCAGTCCAGCAGCAGGTCGACCAGGCCCGCGGTGAAGCCCCAGACCACCAGGCCGGCCACCGTGAACGCGGGCGTGCGCAGGCCCGGCCGTACCACCACCGAGCCCCGGTTGCCGGGATCGACCAGCTCGGCGATCGACACCCGGGCGACCACCGCGGTCTCGGCCGGGTCGACCACCCGCACCGGGCCCGGTCTGCGCCAGTGCGCCAGCACCGGGCTGACCAGATATCCGGAGGGGCGCAGGTACAGCGGGGGCAGCACGGCCGCGGGGGTGACGGAGTCCGGGTCGAGCCCGGTCTCCTCGCGCGCCTCGCGCAGCGCCGCGGCCACGTCGTCCTCGCCGGGCTCCAGCGCTCCACCGGGGAAGGCGGGCTGCCCGGCGTGCGCGCGCAGCGTGGCGGCCCGCCCGGTGAGCAGCAGATCGGGCCCGGTCTCCCCGTCTGCGAGCAGCATCAGCACCGCGCTGCGCCTAGCCCCGTCCGGCGCCAGTTCGGTGGCATGCCGCACCCACCGGGGCAGCCGCGCGCCGTCGGCCCGACCCACCACCCGCCGCATCCAGGCGGGCAGACCATCATCCGGCACCAGCCGGTGCCCGACCTGGGCCGCTCCGTCCAGGTTCACCGTCACGGCGCCAGGTCCCTGGCCGCCACGGGATCGACCGCCACGCCCACCATGTCGCCCAGCCCGGCCAGCGCCAGTAGGTGCTCGCGCTCCGCTCCGACCACCAGCGCCGCCGCGGTCTCCGGATCCGTGGGACCCGCGCCGTACGCGGCGCACAGCGCCGCCAGGAAGCAGGCTCCGCAGGCGGGCCGGCGCGCGTGGCACACCCGCCGGCCGTGGTAGATCGTCCGGTCGGAGAACACGGTCCAGTCGGCCCGCGGCACCTGTGCGGCCAGATCCCGCTCCACCTTCACCGGATCGGACTGGTCGGTCAGTCCCCAGCGGCGCACCAGCCGGCCCAGATGCGTGTCCACGGTGATACCCGGCACGCCGAACGCATGGCCGAGCACCACGTTCGCGGTCTTGCGCCCGAATCCCGGCAGCGTCACCAGCTCATCGAGGGTGGCCGGCACCTGCCCGTCGAACCGTTCGACCAGCTGTTGGCCCAGTTTGATCAGCGACGATGCCTTGTTCCGGAAGAAGCCGGTCGGCCGGATCAACTCCTCCAGCGTCGGCCGGTCCGCGCCGGCGTAGTCCGCCGCGGACCGGTATCGCGCGAACAACGCCGGCGTCACCTGGTTGACCCGCGCGTCGGTGCACTGCGCGGACAGGATGGTCGCGACCGCCAGTTCCAGCGGGGTGCCGAAGTCCAGCTCGCAGGGTGCCTGCGGGTAGCCGTCGGCAAGCCGCCGGCCGATCTGCCGGGCACGGCGGGTTCGGGCCAGCGGCGTCGTCGGAGCCGAGCCCTTCCGCGCCACGTTGCTAGGTTGCCACACCATGCCGTCACCAGGGCCGACACCGTGGCAGCAACGACGTCGTCACCGCCCTGACCTGCCCCGGGGTGTGTCGACCTTTCCGAATGGTCTGCCGGTGCGTCATGATGGACTGATCATGGTCTTCCTGGTGCTGCTGGTCCCGCTGCTGGTGATGGTGTTCGCGCTGCTCATGGAGCGGCTGGAGCATCGGCTGCAGACCACCGTGATGAGCGAGCAGGATGTCGAGGAGTTCCTGGACAAGGCAGAGCCCGACGAGGTGAATACCTTCATCCGGGAGGGCTGGACCCGCGCGATGTCGATGTTCCGGTTGCGCCGCCGCAAGGCGCGTCCATCGACCCGGTCCCGGCTGTTCACCTCGGCCCGCCCGACCAGCAAGCGGCGCGACACCTAGACTGTGCTCTGCGTCTCCATCCGCACCGCGGACCCGCTGATCAGGAGGACGAGTGGACGACACGCTCGCCAGGGCCGGCATCTTCCAGGGCCTGGAGCAGGAGGCAGCCGCCGCATTGGCTGCCCAACTGGAGACCGTCACCTATCCGCGAGGCAGCGCGATCTTCTCCGAGGGTGAGCTGGGAGACCGGCTGTACATCATCCTGGACGGCAAGGTGAAGCTTGGCCGGCACTCGCCCGATGGCCGGGAGAACCTGCTGGCGATCATGGGCCCGGCGGACATGTTCGGCGAGCTCTCCGTGTTCGATCCGGGCCCGCGTACCTCGACGGCCGTAGCGGTGACGGAAGTTCGGCTGTCCACCATGGACCGGGTCGGGATGCGCAGCTGGATCACCCAGCGGCCGGAGATCGCCGAGCAGCTGCTGCGGGTCATCGCCCGCCGGCTGCGCCGCACCAACAACTCGCTGGCCGATCTGATCTTCACCGACGTTCCCGGCCGGGTGGCGAAGGCGCTGTTGCAGCTGGCCCGGCAGTTCGGCAGCCACGAGAACGGTCAGCTGCGGGTGACGCACGACCTGACCCAGGAGGAATTGGCCCAGCTGGTCGGCGCGTCCCGGGAAACGGTCAACAAGGCACTGGCCGACTTCGGTCAGCGCGGCTGGTTGCGCCTGGAGGGCAAGAGCGTGGTCATCCTGGACCCGGATCGGCTCAACCGTCGGGCCCGCTGAGCCGACACAGCGGCACGTGCTCGACCGCCGGCCGCGCGCGCCCGCGTGCCTGCTTGCGATCTGCGTGCCGATCTGCGCTATGCGTGCGCAATAGCGACCGCAGATCGCAGTCGCACACGCGGATCGCAGTCGCACACGCGGATCGCAGTCGCACACGCGGATCGCAGTCGCACACGCGGAGCGCAGTCGCACACGCGGATCGCATCGGAAGGCGAGCCCCCTACAGCGGCCACCCCTCCGGTCCGGCGCCGCCCGCCGGGTAGCGCTCCAGCGGCACCTTGTTCGCCTTCCATGCCGCAAGTACCGGCGCCACGATCCGCCAGCAGTCCTCGGCGGTGTCGCCACGCACCGACAGGCTGGGATCGGCATCCAGCACCCCGAGCAGCACCTCGCCGTAGGCCGGCAGGTCTCCGGGGCCGAACTCGCTCTGCAACACCGTCTGGTCGATCTGCAGCGGATTGCCCGGGCCGTTGACGTTGAGCTCGATCGCCATGGTGTCCGGTCCGAAGCCGATGACGATCCGATTGGGCTGTTCGCCGCCGGTGAACCCGTGCGGCAGTCGCGGCGCGTCCTTGAAGGTGATCACAGCCTGCTTGCGCGGGGTGCCGATGGCCTTGCCGGTGCGGATCCGAAACGGCACGCCGGCCCATCGCCAGGTGTCCACCGCCAGCGTCACCTCGGCCATGGTCTCGGTGGTGCTGGCCGGGTTGATGCCGGGCTCGTCGGTGTAGTTGGGCACGTCGCGGTCTCCCAGCCGCCCGGCGGTGTACTGGGCGCGGCGGGATGAATGCTCCGGGTCGCCACGCCAGACATGCGTGGCGCGCAGCACTCCGGCCTTGTGGTCGCGCAGGTCGGCGGCGGACAGCGTGGACGGCGGCTCCATGGCCAGCAGCGACATGATCTGCAGCAGGTGGGATTGGATCATGTCGACCAGCGCGCCGGCCCCGTCGTAGTAGCCCGCCCGGCCCTCCAGCGCGAGGTTCTCGTCGAACACCAGGTCCACCCGCTCGACGTGCTCGGCGGTCATCACCGGCTCCAGGATCCGGTTGGCGAACCGCAGCCCCAGCAGGTTCAGCACCGTGGACTTGCCCAGAAAGTGATCCACCCGGTGGATGTGGTCCTCGGGCACCAGCCGGGTCAGCAGGTCGTTCAGCTGGGCGGCGGTCGCCTCGTCGGTGCCGAACGGCTTCTCCAGCACCAGCCGGGTGTGTGCGGGCAGGTCCAGGTGCGTGAGGGCCTGGCAGGCCTTGGCGGTGACGGGGGGCGGGAGGGCGAAGAAGATCGCCACCGGAGCCTCGCAGGCCTGCAGCAGCGAGGGCCAGGCGTTGGGGTCGGTGACGTCCGCGGGCAGATAGTGCGTCTCGGCCAGGATCTGCTCGGCCCGCGGCCCGGAGGCGGGCACCGTCGCGAACGAGTCCCTGACCCGCTGCCGCCAGCGGGTGTCGTCCCAGTCCTCGGCGCCGCTGCCCACCAACCGCAGCGGCTTGTCGGGGTGTGCGGTGACCAGACCGCCGACGCCGGGCAGCAGCAGCCGGCCGGACAGGTCGCCGCTGGCGCCCAGGATGAGCAGGGACTTGATCGGTTCGGTGCGCGAGGACATGCCGATCATCCTGACAGCACACGGGCAGCGGCGCAGGCGCACCGGGCGGGCCCGATCGTGGAGTCGCTGCCGGCGATTCAGCCGGTGGTGCTGGTGCCGGTCCAGTCGGCCGGGGTCAACAGGCCGCGAGAGTCCAGGTGCAGCACCATATCCAGGCGGAGCCGCGACAGGAACCGCCGGTCGTGGCTGACCACCAGCAGCGCGCCCCGGTAGCCGGCCAGCGCCTCCACCAACCGATCCACACTGGGCATGTCCAGGTCGTTGGTGGGCTCATCCAACACCAGCAGCTCCGGCGGTGGGTCGGCCAGCACGAGCCGGGCGAACGCGACCCGGAAGCGCTCCCCGCCGGACAGCGATGCGACCGGTCGGTCGACCATGGCGCCCCTGATGAGCAGCCGCGCCAACCTGTTGCGCAGGACGGTGTCGGACTGCTCGCTCCGCACTCCGCTCACCGGGCCTGCCACTTCGTGGCGACGGCCCTGGCTCGCTCCGGCGTCGCTCGCGGAAGGTGGCAGGCCCGGAGCAGCGCGCCGGACCACGTCCAGCACCGTGGCCTGTTCGTCCAGCACGATCCGCTGCGGCAGATACCCGGTCCGCACCGCCGTCGCCTCCAGCAGCGCGGTGACCATCGTCGTCTTGCCTACCCCGTTGGGTCCGACCAACCCGACCCGCTCCGGGCCTCGGATCAGATAGCCGCTGGTGTGACCCCGCCGGTCGGCGCCGCGCAACTCGGCGATGCGTCGCCCGCGGGGCACCGCCGGGTCCGGCAGGTCGACACGGATCGCCGCGTCGTCTCGCACCGCCCGCTCGGCCGCATCGACCGCCTCCCGTGCGGCCTGCACTCTGGCGTCGGCGGCGCCGCGCCGCGCGCCCTGCGCCTTCTGCGCCGCGTTGCGCCGGTCGTTGATCACGGCCGGCACGTAGCGACGGTTAGCCCGGTCGATGCGTCCCTGCCGCTCGCTGTGCGCGATCCGCTCCTCGGCCCTGATCCGTTGCTGGCGCTCGCGTTTGAGGCCCTGCTCGGCGGCACGCAGGGTCTGCTGGGCGGCCTGCTGCTGGGTATCCAGCCACGCTCGGTACAGGTGGTACGGCCCGCCGAAGGTCTCGATCCCGCCGGCCCGGAGTTCGGCGGTCGCGTCCAGCCGATCCAGCAGGTCGAGGTCGTGGCTGACCACGATGAGCGTGCCGCGCCAGTCGTCGACAAGCTCGTACAGGCGCGCCCGCGCGTCGACGTCCAGGTTGTTGGTCGGCTCGTCCAGCAGCGCGATGTCGGCTCGTCGCACCCGGACCCCGGCGATCGCCGCCAGCATCGCCTCACCGCCCGACAACCTCGTCACCGCCCTGTCGAGGTCGATCGGCAGACCGAGCAGTGCCATCTCGGCGCGGGCTCGCTCTTCGACATCCCAGCCGTCGCCGATGGTGTCGAAGTGGGCGGGGTCGCTCGATCCCGACTCGACTGCGCGCAACGCGCCGCGCACCGCGGTGATGCCGAGCAGGTCGGCAACAGTGGCGGCGCCGCGAGTGACGTCCTGGCGCAGGTGATCGACGGTCCCAGCGGTGACGATGCTGCCACTTGTCGGGGTCAATTCACCGGCGATCAGGCGCAGCAGGGTGCTCTTGCCGGCGCCGTTGGCGCCGACCAGTCCGGTGCGGGCGGTGCCGAACGCGCCGGAGACGTGGCCGAGCACAGGGCTCCCGTCCGGCCAGTCGAACGAGACATCGGTGAGCACAACAGAACTGGAAGGTGTGGACAAGGATCGCTCCGGTAGGTCGGCGGGTGCGCCGACACCCGGGGTATCAGCGCGCGGAGGTTGTCGAACTGCTCCGAATGCCCGTCACTGCCCGTCCTTGTCTGTCGTTCCCTCACACGCGCGGGTTGCCGCGGGACCTCCCCCATGGTGCCAACGCCACCGCCGCGGGGCAACTCGATTTCGAGCGTCGACCTGCGTGCCGGGTGTCGATCCGCGTGCGGGGTGTCGATCCGCGTGCCGATCTGCGGTCCGCGTGCAGAGCGTCGATCCGCGTGCCGATCTGCGGTCCGCGTGCCCCATTGCGCACGCAGATCGATCTTGCACACGCGGATCGACGTCACGCACGCGGATCGACACCCGCACGCGGCCGGGCATGCGACAGTGATGAGATCACTACCCGTGGCGCGCCAGCGTCGTCACGGTCACGGACACGGTGGTCACAACCGGCTCGTCCAGGCCGGAAACGGCCCGCCCCAACGCCGCCGCGTCCAGGTGTCGGGCGGTGGGTCCCATCGCCACCAGGTTCGTCACCGCCGCCCGGGACAATGCCATCGGATACCGCACCGCCCGAGTCTGCAGGGGGGTGACGGGAAGCCCGGCGAACGCCTGCACCACCCGCACGGCCTTGCCGGCATCCACCGCGAGCAGCGGCAGCGGGCCGCGCAGTTCGGCCAGGTGGTCCGACTCCGGGGTGACGACGACGATCCGCCCACCGGGACCGGTGATCCGGACCAGTTCGGCAGGATCTCGAGGCGCGAACACGCTGAGCACCGCGGCGGCGAGCCCGTCGGCCACCGGCAGGGGGGCCCACGCGTCGGCCAGCACCGCCGCCAGGCCCGGCTGCCGCGCCGCCCGGCGCAGCGCATACCGCGAGGCATCGATCGCCAGGCCGCGCCGATCGCCTCGAGCCGCCGCCAGGTAGTAGCCGGTGCCTGCACCCACCTCCACCACCGGCGCGCCACCACCGGCATCGGCCGCCGCCTCGCCAGCCGCGACGGCCACCGCGTCCGCAACCGGTGCGTACCACCCACCGAACAGGAACTCCGCCCGGGCGGCGACCATCCGTGCGTCGTCACCGGTGTCGATGCGTGCCCGAGAGCCCAGCAGCGGCACGTACCCCTGCCGCGCCACGTCAAACCGATGGCCCGCCTCGCACCCGACCACCGTGGCGGCATGCGAGTGGTGAGGCCGCGCGCCCGCTGGACCGCACAACCCGGAGGCGGTCAGCCCGCCACCGCAGTGCGGGCAACGCAACCACGACAGCGCCCAAACCGGGAACCCCGTCACCGCCCTGGTTTTCGCATCATCGCGCCGAGCGAAGGTACGCCAGCTGCGCCGCCACCGAATGCTCCGCCGCGATCCGCACTCCCGGATCGACGTCTGGATAGACGGCGTCCGTCACCGCTGACACCAGGGCGCCGGCCGCATCGCTGCCGAGGGTCGACAGCGCCGCCCGCACCTGATCCAGCCGCTCCTCGCGGTGCGTCAGGTACGACCCGCACACCGCCGCCAGATCGGGCAGGTCCGGCCCGTGCGCCGGCAACACGCGGCACGGCCCCAGCGCGATCAGCGCGCGCAGCGAGGCCAGGTACTCGCCCAGCGTGCCGTCCGGGATGCCGATCACCGTGGTGCCTCGCCCCAGCACCGAATCGCCGGTCAGCACCGATCCGCTGGGACCGTCTCCGGCCAGGTGGAAGCACACCGAATCGGCGGTGTGCCCCGGGGTCGCGACCACGCCGATCACCAACTCCCCCACCGTGATTCGCTCACCGCCGCGCAGCGGCTCGGCACCGTAGCAGAACTCCGGATCGGCGGCGCGCACCGGGGCACCGGTCAGCCGATGCAGGGTCTCGGAGCCCTCGGTGTGGTCGACATGTCGGTGCGTGATCAGGATCAGCGCCGGGTGCACGGATGCCAGTGCCGCCAGGTGCCCGGCATCCTCCGGGCCCGGGTCCACCACCACCGCGGGCCCCGAACCATCCTGCAGCACATAGGAATTCGTGCCGTCCAGGGTCATCGGACCGGGGTTGGGGGCCAGCTGGACCGATGCTTGCCTGGTCACGCGGCGCAACGCTGTCATGTGTTCTCCGTTCTCCGAGGCCGGCGGGCCTCGATCTCCCGTCCGTCAGCCAGCACGCGCAGCACCTCGCCGTTGGCGGACAGCACGATCGGTGTCACCGGCCGCACCTCGCGCGGCGTCGAGAGCACCTCGGCCACCGACGCTGCGCGAGCCAGATCCGTCATCATCGCGATGGTCGGCGGCATCATGCCGATCTCCCCGATGCGCTCGGCGCGCAGCACGTCCGCCGGGCGCCGCCAGCCGCCGGTGACGGCCTCGCTGGTCATCGCCGCCGCGTGCTGCCCGTCCGGCACGGCGGCGACAAAGAAGTAGGTGTCGTATCGGCGCGGCTGGCCCGGCGGGGTGATCCAGCGTGCCCAGGGTCGCAACAGGTCCGCTCGCAGTCGCTGGCCGAGCCCCCGCAATGCCTGGGCCAGGCTCATCCGATGCGCCGCGACCGACTGCCGGTCGGCCTCGCGCCCGGCGGGATCGTCCGCCGGCGTGCCACCCGCCGGGCCCGGATCCGACTCGGAGCCGGCCAGCAGGATGCCGGTCTCCTCGAACAGTTCCCGCACTGCGGCGACCACTTGGCCGCGAGCCGCGTCCGGACCGATGCGCCACTGGTCGCCCCACCACCGCGGATCCGGCCCGGTCCATGGGATCTCCGGGTCGATGTCGGTGGGATCCACCCCGCCACCGGGAAAGGCTGTCATGCCGCCGGCGAAGGCCATCCCCACCACCCGCTGCAGGGTGAAGACCTCGAGCCCGGCGGCGGCGTCCCGCAGCAGCATCACGGTGGATGCCGGCCGGATCGGCTGGTCACCACCCGTCGCGCGCGCCTGTGCCACCGGATGCCCCTTCCTGCCGGGGTCACGGTATCCCGGTGCCGCCCAGCGAGCCGAGGCGGACCGCAACACGCGGCAGCCGACCGCGTCGGGCAGCCGAACGACCGGGCTTGTATCCCGACTATTCAGTGTTACTATCTACTGGTAGTCATCGTTACTAAGTAGATAGGAGTGGCACCGAATGGGCAAGCAGTCCACGGAGATGCTCAAGGGGGTCCTGGAAGGCATCGTGCTGGCGATCCTGGCCACCCGCCGTGCCTACGGATACGAGATCACCGCCTGGCTGCGGGAACAGGGCTTCGCCGACATCGCCGAAGGCACCATCTACGCGCTGCTGCTGCGCATCGAGCAGCGCGGACTGGTCGACGTGACGAAGGTCCCCTCAGAAAAGGGGCCACCGCGCAAGGTCTACGCGCTCAACGCGCAAGGGCAGCAGTACCTCACCGAGTTCTGGAGGACCTGGAGCTTCCTCACAGAACGCCTCGAACAGCTCCACCAAGGTGGTAAGTGACATGGCAGCGAAGTGGATCGAGCTGGTCACCGGATCGCTCGAACAGAAAAAACAGTACCGGCAGGCCAAGACGCGGCTGGATGCGCTCCCCGAGCCCTACCGCACCACGGCGCACGCGCTGAACCGGTACCTGATGTACTACGGCGGCGTCACCGACGGCGAGACGACGGTGACGATGTTCACCGAGCTCGCCGACCTGTGGGAGCGCGCCGCGCTGGACGGCACCCCGGTCCCCGCGATCGTGGGCGAGGATCCGGTCGAGTTCGCCGAGACCTTCGCTCAGGCCTACCTCGGCAAACGCTGGATCGACAAGGAACGCGAGCGGCTCACCGCCACCATCAACCGGGCGGTCGGCGAGAACGGAAACCAGCCATGACGGCGCCATCGGCCGCCGGCACCGCCATCCGAGTGCGCGGCCTGGCAAAGTCCTACGGCGACCTCGCCGTGCTCAATGGGGTGGACCTGGACGTGCGACGCGGCAGCATCGTGGCGCTGCTGGGCAGCAACGGGGTCGGCAAGACCACCGCCGTGAAGATCCTGTCCACGCTGCTGCGTGCCGACGCCGGGACGGCGCACGTCGCCGGATTCGACGTCACCACCCAGCCCGCCGCCGTGCGGGAGTCGATCAGCCTGACCGGGCAGTTCGCCGCCGTAGATGAGATTCTGACCGGCCGGGAGAATCTGGTGCTCATCGCCCGGCTTCGACATCTGCCCGACCCGGCCACCATCGCCGACGGGCTCTTGGCCCGGTTCGCGCTCACCGATGCCGGGAACCGCAAGGTGTCCACCTACTCCGGCGGGATGCGCCGCCGGCTGGATATCGCGATGAGCCTGATCGGTAACCCACCCGTGATCTTCCTCGACGAGCCCACCACCGGTCTGGACCCGCAGGCCCGCAGCGACGTATGGCGCGCCGTCAAGGATCTCACCGCCCATGGCACCACCGTGCTGCTCACTACGCAGTATCTCGACGAGGCCGAACAGCTCGCCGACCGCATCGCGATCCTGCACCAGGGCCGGATCATCGTCAACGGAACCCTGGCCGAACTCAGGGCACTGCTGCCGCCGGCCACCGTCGAATACGTCGAAAAGCAGGCCACCCTCGAGGACGTCTTTCTCGCCCTCGTCGCCAATCCCGACGCCGGCCGCGACGTCAACCACAAGGCCGCCGCGGCGGCACACATCCCCGGGACACCAACATGAGCACCCACGTCATCGGCGACACCGCCGCCCTCACCGGGCGTTCCCTGCGCCACATCACCCGCAGCATGGACACCATCATCACCACCACGATCATGCCGATCGCGTTCCTGCTGCTGTTCGTCTACGTCTTCGGCGGTGCGATCCGCACCGGGACGGGCTCGTACGTCGACTACCTGCTGCCCGGCATCCTGATCATCACCATCGCCTCTGGCATCTCCTACACCGCGTTCCGGCTGTTCCTGGACCTACAGGGCGGCATCTTCGAACGCTTCGCCTCCATGCCGATCGCGCGCTCCTCGGTGCTGTGGGCGCACGTGCTGACATCCCTGGCGGCCAACGCAATCTCCCTCGTGGTGGTGGTGCTCGTCGCGCTGGGCATGGGCTTTCGCACCGGTGCCGGCCCGATGGCCTGGCTCGCGGTGGCCGGCATTCTGATTCTGGTCACCCTTACGCTGACCTGGGTCGCCGTCATCCCCGGGCTCGCCGCGAACTCCGCGGACGGCGCGAACGCGTTCGCCTACCCGCTGATCTTCCTACCGTTCATCAGCTCCGCGTTCGTACCCACGGCATCCATGCCCGGACCGGTGCGCGCTTTCGCCGAGTACCAGCCGGTGACCTGGATCGTCAACACGATCCGCCACCTGCTGGCGGGGCAACCGGTCGGTAACGGCATCTGGATCGCCCTGGGCTGGTGCGTCGGAATCCTGGCGGTGGCCTACGGCGTCGCCATGGTCATCTACCGGCGCAAGATCGCCTAGCCCCGGTCACCGCACCTCGAGGACGGCCTCCACCTCGACCGGCGAGCCCAGCGGCAGTTCGGCCATACCGACCGCCGACCGCGCATGCTTACCGGCGTCGCCGAACACCTCGGCGAACAGTTCGGAGGCGCCGTTGATCACTCCGGACTGGCCGGTGAACCCATCCGCGGAGGCAACGAATCCGACCACCTTGACCACCCGCACGACGCTGTTCAGGTCGACGATTCCGGCGACCGCGCCCAGCACGTTGATCGCGCTCTGCCGGGCATAGCCTTTGGCGTCCTCGGCGGAGATTTCGGCACCCACCTTGCCGGTGGCCGGCAGCTTGCCGTCCACGAAGGGCACCTGGCCGGCGGTGAACACCAGGTTGCCGGTGCGAACCGCGGGCACGTAGGCGCCGGCGGGGGTGACGGTGGGCACGGTGATGCCCAGCTCGGCGAGGCGATCGGTGACGGTGCTCATTGCTTCTCCCGTTTGAAGTAGGCGACCAGCTGTTCCGGGCCCGGGCCCGGGACGACCTGCACGAGTTCCCAGCCGTCCTCGCCGAAGTTGTCCAGGATGGCCTTGGTGTTGTGAATCAGCAGCGGGGCGGTGAGGTACTCGAACTGCCGCCGGACCGGTGCGGGCGCGGGGTCGGACATGCGCCCACTGTAGGGGGCGCGTGCGACTCCGGGCTCACCGGGACCACTCGGGCCCGCTGGGATCGAGTCGCCGAGCGACTCAGCGCATCGTGGCGAGCCGCCCGGCCCGCGCGGCCTCGGCGAACACCGCGGCGAAGGCGGCAAACTGCGAGTGCAGCGGGCTGACCGTCACCCGCAGGTGTTGTTCGCGCACGGGCCCGATCGTGAACGGGTGCCCGGGCGCCGCCCCGATGCCGTGGGTCGCGAGCAGTAGCAGCGCGGCATTCTCGTCAAGCACCGGAATCCAGATGTTCAGCCCGTCCGAGCCGCCGACGGCCACCCCCGCGCCGGTTAGGTGCGTCACGATCAGCCGCCGGCGCCGCGCGTAGTCGGCACGGGCGCGGCGCACCGTGCGGACGCTGCTGGGGTCCGTCAGCAGGTCGACCAGCACCCGCTGCAGCAGCCGGCTGGTCCAGCCCTGACCGAGAAAACGCCGCTCGATCAGGGGGTCGACGAACCGCGCGGGGCCGGCCACCGCCGCCAGGCGCAGGTCCGGGCCGTGCGATTTGGAATAGCTGCGCACGTGCAGCGTCCGCTGAGGCAGCAGCCCACCGAGACTGACCAGGTCCGAGGTGGCGATCGCGCCGAGCGAGTCGTCCTCGACGACGAGCACGTCCTGCTGCCGCAGCACGTGCGCCAGCGCTGCGGCGCGCTCGGTGGTCAGCGACGCCCCGGTCGGATTGTGGCCACGCGGCTGGATGAAGGCGGCCCGGACGCCGGCATCGACGGCCGAAGCCAGTGACGCCGGCTGCGGACCATCGTCGTCGACCAGGACGGGGATCGGGACCGCGCCGGTGGCCTCCAGCAGGTCCAGCAGCGGCGGGAATCCCGGTTGCTCCACGGCGACTCGATCGCCGAACCGCAGGTGCACCGTCGTGATGAGCTGCAGGGCATCCATGGCCCCGTTGACCACGGTGAGCCGCTCGGCCGGAAACGGCCAATCGGCGCGCAGCAGGTCGGCCAGCTCGGGCAGCACCGGCTCGTCCAGATAGGTGCTGGGCTCCACCGGCGGCTCGATGCGCCGCAGGGTCGCGGCGATGTCCGGCAGCAGTGTCGGGTCGGGAGTCCCGGTGGACAGGTCGAGGGAGAACACCGGCCGTGCCGGGCCGGCCGGCCCGGCACGGCCGACCTGGGCGGTCAGCGCGGTGCGGTACCGCGCCGGGCCAGCGGACCGTGCATTGATCAGGGTGCCCCGGCGACCTGCGGTGGTGACGGTGCCCGCCCGGCGGAGCATCGTCCATGCGGCACTGACCGTCGTCGGCGAGAGGCCGAGCTCCGCCGCGACGGTACGGATCGGCGGCAGGGTGTCGCCGCTGACCAGCACGCCGTCGGACAGCGCCTTTCCGACGGCGGTTGCCAAGGCCCGCGCGCTCGGCTCCGCCATGCGCTCCTCGAGCGCGCTGATCATCGACCGAGCGTCCACGATTTGTAACATAGCATTCCGGGGATTGTCACAGTAGCCGGTGTGATTTAGCGTGAAGCCATGAGCACCCGTATCTCCCATTGGATCGACGGCGCGATCGTCGCCGGTACGTCGGGCCGCACCGGCCAGGTGTACAACCCCGCCACCGGGCTACCCAGCGCGCTCCTCGACCTGGCGTCGGTCGACGAGGTCGACGCCGCGGTGGCCTCCGCCAAGGCCGCCGCCCCCGGGTGGCGCGCGGCCTCGCTATCCCACCGTGCCGCCGTGCTGTTCGCCTTCCGGCAACTACTGCACGACGCCACCGACGACCTGGCGAAGGTCATCACCGCCGAGCACGGCAAGGTGCTCTCCGACGCGGCCGCCGAGGTGGGGCGCGGCCTGGAGAACGTCGAATACGCCTGCGGCGTACCGGAACTGCTCAAGGGCGAATTCTCCGAACAGGCCTCCACCAACATCGACGTGTACTCGATCCGGCAACCGCTGGGCGTGGTCGCGGGCATCACTCCCTTCAACTTCCCGGCGATGGTGCCGCTGTGGATGGCGGCCAACGCCATCGCCTGCG
>CALANS010000115.1 GCA_937926105.1 uncultured Actinomycetes bacterium
ATCTCCGTTACAGGATGCTCGGTGCGCAGCGCGGCAACAACGGTCGACTGAATCGCCGTTTCTCCCACATCCACGACGCCCACGATGCGTTCGGCCCGCACGCCGTAGGTGACGGCATTCGGTCCGCGTCCCCCAGACACCAGGCCGGTGGGCTCGATCGCGCCCGATCGCTCCAGGCTGCCCACGATTTGTGACGCGGTCGGCTTCGACAACCCGGTGAGTTCGCCGGTGCGATTGCGGGTCAGGTCGCCGTGATCGAACAGCAGCATCAGGGAGGTGCGTTCGTTGCGCTCGCGCGGCCACGATTGCGTTCCGGGCACGACCTTCGACGCCATTCGACCTCCCACTTGCACCTGAGGCGAGGATCTAACAAGAAGATTTCCTGATAGCAATAGCTGGTGCGTAAGTGTTGTCGAAGAGGCCGTTGACTGCCGTCGAACGACGTCAGGCCGGGTACATCTCCGACTCTCCGTGGCCCAGCCGGGCACCGATGGCGTTGCCGGTCTGCTGCAACGGCAGCAAGTGCTGCTTCAGCGTGCGCGTGTTGAGCCGCGACGCGGGGCCGGCGACGGCGAGGGACGCGACCACCGCCCCGGTGTAGTCGCGCAAGGGCACAGCCAGAGACGACAACCCCACCTCACGCTCCTGCCAGCAGGTGGCGTATCCGCGTTGCCGCACTTCCGCAAGGGTCTCCCGGAGTTCGCGCGGATCGACGATCGTGCTGGGCGTGAGCTTCTCCAGGCCGGTCTCCACTACCCGATCGAACAGGCTCCGATCCGGCGCATATGCGAGAAGTACTTTGCCGGACGCCGTCGAATGCAGCGGGCTCCGCCGACCGGCGTTGGCCAGCATGCGAAACGATCCGTGCGGATCGCCTCGATCGAGATAGAGCACCGATTCCTCGTCCAGGATGCCCAGCAGCGCCGACTCCCCCGTCTGCGCGGCAAGTTGATCAAGATAGTTGCGGGCAATCCGGGTCACGTCGATGCCGCGGAGCACCGCTGCGCCGAGTTCGTACAACCCCCAGTTCAAGCGGTACTGAGCACCATGCGAGGCCCGCGCCACCAGCCGTCGGTTCGCCATGGTTCCCAGCAGGTGATGCACGGTGGCCTTGGACAGTCCGACCCGCGCCGCGATGTCGCTCAGGCTCACGCCGTACGGCGACTCGGCGAGTATCTGCAGAATGTCCACGGCGTGGTCAACCGACTGGACTCGACGGCTCCGCGGGCTCGCCGGTTGGTCGCCCGGCCTGATCGCCGCGGTTTGTTCGCTGTCCGAGATGCGGGTCATGGTGCGGCGCCTCCTCCGGATGTCCGCCATCCTCCCTGAGATAACGGATTCATCACATCATGCACCTTCTGTTTGGCTCTGCCAATTGTAATTTGCCAGAGCCATAATCCGTCGTAACCTCAGCTCAATTCAACGACGCACGCCGGTGCCCGCATGGTTGCCGGCGGCCAGACACACGAGGTGGCACATGTACAAACGGTTCCTACCCGCACTGGTGTGCGGTGTCATCGGCGCCATGGCGCTGACCGCATGCGCATCTACTAGCGCCGACACCAGCGCGACCGGCGACTCCTCGTCATCCCGGAGCTCCTCGGAGCCGGCGCCCAGCGGGTCGGAGACGGCACCGGCCCCGGACTCAAGCACGGCCTCGGAGTCGTCCAGCGATGCGGCCACGGACACAGCCGACCCGCTGGACCCGACCTCAACCCTTGCGCAAGCCGCAAAGGCGGAAGGCTCGCTGACGCTCTACACGGACATGGTCGAAAACGCAGCGAAGGCCCAAGCGCAGGCATTCACCGACAAGTACGGCGTGCAGGTCGATGTGGTTCGCCTGGCGGGGGCCACGCTGTCCAGTCGCTTCCTGTCGGAACAGGATGCGGGCGCCCAGTCGGCAGATGTTGTCGTCATCGCTGATCCGGAGTTCGCCAAAGACGCGCACGCGAAGGGCTATCTCACGGCGCCGAAGGACGCAGATATCCCCGGCTACCCATGGGACTTCCCCGCGAAGTTCATCAACCCGGACTCGGGTGCGGCCGGCCTCCTGATCCAAGTGGCCGGCATCGCATACAACACTGACCTCGTGTCCGAACAAGACGTACCGAAGAAGTGGACGGACCTGCTGGACCCGAAGTGGCAGGGCAAGATCGGAATCGCCGACCCATCGAATTTCGTGAGCTACGACGCGGAATGGGTGGTCCTGGAGGACGCGTTCGGGCCTGATTTCCTGACCAACCTCGGCAAGCAGAAGCTCAAGCTGTACCAGGGTGGCGCGCCCACCGTTGCCGCGGTGGGGTCGGGCGAAGTGGCACTGGGCGCAGCCCAGCTCAAGGCCGCGATCACGCCCGTCAAGGATGCCGGTGG
>CALANS010000116.1 GCA_937926105.1 uncultured Actinomycetes bacterium
GCCCTCGTCGAAGCCGCGTCGCGGTCGCTGCCGGGGCGCTGATCGCTGCGCTGGTTCTGGCCTCTTGCGCGGCGCCGAGTCAGGCCGGGCGGGCGGCCACCGCCGGTGGTGATGCGTCGGACGGTGACCCCGCTACGAGCATCGTTACGCCCGCCACCGATGCGGGCGCGATTGAGAGTCAATTGACGGGCCGGAAATTCATCGCCACCTCGGCGACCGGGCACGAGCTTGTTTCCGGCGCCGCGGTGTCGATCGAATTCGGCGACGACGGCGCGGTCAGTCTGCACGCGGGATGCAACAGCACTATGGGCAGCGAACCCCACTGGACCGGCACGCATCTGTCGCTCACCTCTGGGTGGACCGAGGCCGGCTGCGCCGCCGCATTGAGCAACGAGCAGGACTGGTTCGCGAATCTGATGCAGGCCGGGGTCGACCTCGAGCTCGATGGCGACACGCTGACGATGACGGGCGCAACCTCGACGATGACCATGATCGACCGCCGGGTCGTCGACCCGGACCAGCCGCTGGAGGGAACACGCTGGGTCATCCAGGGGTTCTTCGATACCCACACATGGTCGGGAACCGGGATCGCCGCGACCCTGCACATCGCCGACGGACACATCGACTTCTTCGACGGGCTGAACACATACTCCGGCCCGAACGGGCCGGACGCCCACGTCACCGTCGGCGCAGGCTCAGCCCAGGTCCGCGGCGACTTCACCGCCAGCGGCGCGGGCTGCACGGCCGATCGCACCTGCTCGGTGGATATGTCGGTGCTGACCCACGACTTCGATTACCAGATCACCGCCGGCAGCCTCACGATCACCGGACCCGACGGCACCGGACTCGATTTCATCGCCGACGCTGCAGCCAAGTCAGCGGGTGCGAACGAGCTGCACCAGCTTTCCACGGGACAGCGGGCGCTTGCCCTGGCCGCTGCACACCGGGAGGCGGACAAGATCGCCGTCGAACGTGGCGATCAACAAGCTTCCGGCTGGCCCGCCGGGATCCGCGCCGTCACCGCCGTCGTCGGGCCCGGGACCGCGACCGACTCCAACACCGGGCACACGTGCGAGTCGGGCGACATCATCTCAGTCCGGTTGGTTGGCGCCTTCAACACGGTCACGACGGGACCGTCTGCCCACCCCGGCGCGCCAACCCCGGACACCACGGTCCGCGAGCTGGACCTCAGCGTTGACGCGACAACGGGCGAGACCTGCCTGATCGGAGTCCGGACTGAACCAGCCCCACCCGGACCCGACGACACCGTTCTTTACCAGCGCTGACCACATCCCACCGCCGAACGCGCCGCTTGCCGCATACGCGGCGTGCTGTCGGGAGACGATCCGGCGCCGCATCGCCGACGGCACGCTGCACGGCTACCGACCAGGTAAACGACTACTACGAGTCGATCTCAACGAGATCGACACGGCCCTGCGCGAAATCCCTTCCGCGACCACTCGCTATGGGGAACTCTGAGACATTTCGTCGTCGCCGTTGGCGACTGACAGCGCCGTTCACGTCCGGTCAGCGAGCCGACGGACGATGTATTGGTTCAGGCTCAGATGCGCCTCGGCAGCTTCAACGGCCAGCTCGCGATGCAAAAGTTCCCCGACGCGCAGGTTGAACCTGCCCGAGTACGACCGTAGCGACAACGGTTCCGGGACGGGCTCGCCACTGGCCCGCAGATCCTCAACAACGTCCGCGACCAGGCCCACGATGCCCTTGAGTGCACCCTCCTGGGAGCCGGCAAGCCAGGACAGCGACGGGAACTCCACACACGTAGCCACAAACTCGCCATCCTCCGCCGACCAGAGCACGCGGTACCCGTAATGGGCCGCATCAACAGTAGGGATCGTCATCGGTCCACCTCCGTCTCGTTCTTCGCGATCGCAGCCAGCACCTGTCGCACCTGATACGCCTTGGCCTCGCCGTGGTCGCTTTGGATGTTCACCCGAGGATCACCGGGCCAGGGCGTCCTGAACACCGCATGCGACCCGCCCGTATTGCGGGCCGGCCCGAAGTAGTGTTCACACACCTTGACCAGGTCCGCGTACCGCACGCCGCGCGGATTGGCCCGCATCGCGACGAGAATCTGGCGACGGGCGGCACACGCTCGATGGTACTACAGGTGGTACCGCATCCACGGTGATCGCGAAGCCGGAGGCTTCGGCTGGGACGCCCGAGCAGGGCATGGTCGTAGCTGCCTCGCGATTTCACAACCGCCACGGAGGGTGTCCATCCGATGCAAAGTCGATGCAATCCGGAGGAGAACCGGCGTTTCCGCTGGTCAAAGTGGTGGGCGATACTGGGATCGAACCAGTGACCTCTTCCGTGTCAGGGAAGCGCTCTCCCGCTGAGCTAATCGCC
>CALANS010000117.1 GCA_937926105.1 uncultured Actinomycetes bacterium
GACCTGACGCTTCGCGCCGACGGTCCTGCCTCACTACGGCCTCACTCACGGTGCCGAATGGTTCGTTCGGCGCTCCGTTCACCGGACCTGACGCTTCGCGCCGACGGTCCTGCCTCACTACGGCCTCACTCACGGTGCCCTCCGGCGCGCTCGGGTCGTCGTCCGGACGAATCCAGCAACGACGACAGCAGGCCCCGACGCGACTGATTGTCGACCGCACCGCCCGCTTGCACCAGAGCTGCCAAATACCGGCCGGCCAGCGCGGGCGCGGCGAAGGAGGTGCCGCTCCACACGGCGAAGCCTCCGGAGAACCATTCGGGTGCCAGGGTGGCCCGATTGGCGAACGCCGTCGAGTCCACATCGACCCGCGGCTGCACGGCACCGCGCAGCGACACCGGCGCCGTGCTCACCACGTTCGCGCCCGGCGCCTGCGCCGTCACCCATTCCCCATCGTTGGAAAACAGCGCCACCGTTCCGTCCGGGTTGAGCGCCCGTACCGAGGCCAGCGCGCCATCCGCGAACGGCGGCGTCACCGCGAGCGCGGCCGGGTAGCTGGGGCGATCGGTAGCACCGTTGCCCGCCGCACAGAACGTTGTCACTCCCCGGTCAGCCAGCGCCCGCAGCACCAACGACAGACCGGAGGTGTACGCCACATCGCCGTCGGTCTCGCTGTAGTAGCCCAGCGACAGCACCAGCGCATCGGCCCAACCGGGCTCCTCCGTCTGCCGGGTCAGCAGCGCCGACAACGTATCGGTCAGCACATGTTCGGGCACCACACCGTCGGCGTTCATCACCCGCAGCCCGCTGATCGTCGCCGCGGGGCAGGCCTGCCGAATCAGGCCCGCGATAAACGTGCCGTGCCCGGCATGGGTGGGCATGGCGCCGGTCAGCGGATCGGGGTCGCCGCCTGCCGCCTCCGGATCGGTGGCGATCACCGCGGGATCGGTGACGTCCATGCCGATGATCGTGCCGTCTGCGGTCTGCGCCCAGCGCTCGGTCCGCCCGGCGAACCACGGATGCTCCCCGATCCCGCTGTCCAGCACGACGACGCGGGGGCCGACGGTACCGGTCGGCACGGCGGGGACGGGCAACACCAGCGACACCGGGTTCCGGCCCCCGGTGCCCGGTACGGCGTAGGAGTCGACTCCGCTGCCGAGACCTGCTACGAACGGCAGCCCGGCCACGAACGGGAGCCCCGCCACGAACGGCAACCCCGCCACGAACGGATTCCCGGTGATGGCCGGCGCACTCACCATCACGTGATCGAGCCCGACCGCCGAGGCGAGCAGGCCGTCACCGGAGGCCCGGGCCCGTTGCACCAGATCCCACGGGTCCACGGGCGGACCGACCGCGATGGTCTGCGGCCCGATCGGCAGGTCGAAGATCACCGGATGTCCGGCATCGGCCCGCTGCCGTCGTGATCGCGCCCTGGCGTGGTGCTGCTGGTCGTCCGACTCCTCGCGCAGCGGATGCGGCCCGATCCGCCGGCATCCCACCTCCCTGGCGAGGGCCTCGACGGCCCGCACCACGCGTTCCGCGGATTCCAGATCCGGCGTGCCGATCAGAACCCGGTCGCCGAGGTAGGCGGTCGCACGCGGCACGGCGCCGTCCGGTCCGCGGACCGCTGTCTGCGGGTCGAGCACACGAATGTCCAGGTTCCGCAGCTCGTCGGGGGTCGCAGTGGGTCGCCCGGTGGGTCCTGCTGCGGACACGCTGTCCTCCGATGGGCCGGGGCGGGACCCGGCGGATCGGCCCGGTCGACACCCGGGTGTCCCGCTACACCCGGCTGACCTTCAGGAGCGGTGCGTGACTCGGTCTGATACCGCCGAGCGGTGACGTTCTACTGGGGACCTTCGCGGTCGTCCGCGTCGGCGGCGGTATCCGCATCCGGACCCGCGTCGTCATCGGCACCTTCCGGTCCCGAGCCGTCGGTGCCAGGTCCCTCGCCGTCGGCCGCCGGCCCCGGCGCATCGCCGCCGTCCGTCGCGCCGTGGGCGGTCGGCGCACCCACCGTGCCGGTGCCCAGCGCCCCGGCGACCTCGTCGTCGCCAAGCCGGCGGAACGTTCGGCCGGCTCGGAAGCGCTCCAGCACCGCGACTTCCAGCTGTTCCGGTCCCAGGTCGCGCGGTGCGCCCTCGCCGGCCGCGCCCAGCGCGACGACCGCCGCGCGCAGCGCCGCCGCCAGGTCCCACCCGGCCGAGAACGACTGCTCCAGTGATGCCGTCACCGGGTCTGTCACGCCGCCCATCACCACGAATCGCGGCTCGTCGACGATGGAGCCGTCGTAGGAGATGCGGTACAGCTGGTCGCCGGCACCGTTCGTGGTTCCCGAGCCGTCACCGTTCCGGGCCACTTCCGCCACGCAGAGCTCCACCTCGAAGGGCTTCTGATGCTCGGAGAAGATCGACCCGAGGGTCTGCGCGTAGGCGTTGGCCAGCCAGCGTCCCGTCACGTCCCGCCGGTCGTAGGAGTAGCCGCGCACATCGGCCAGCCGGATCCCCGCGGTGCGCAGGTTCTCGAACTCGTTGTACCGACCGACCGCGGCGAAGCCGATGCGGTCGTAGATCTCCGAGACCTTGTGCAGCGTGCGCCAGTTGTTCTCCGCCACGAACAGCACGCCGTCGGAGTAGGTGGTGACGACGACGCTGCGACCCCGGCCGATTCCCTTGCGGGCGTAGTCGGACCGGTCCCGCATGAACTGTTCGGGCGAGGCGTAGATCGGCATCGTCACCGGTGGGGTCTCCTTCGTCCTGCGGCTGGAGGTCGTGGTCGGGTGCGGCGGCGCGGGCCAGGCTGCTGTATCAGCCGCCGGGGCGGACCCGCCGGTCCGCCACGACGCGTTCGGCAACCTCACCCACCGCATCGTCGGACAGCCGCACCGCTCCGTCGGCATCCGCAACCACCACGACGGGATAGATCTTGCGGGTCAGGTCCGGGCCACCGGTGGCGGTGTCGTCGTCGGCGGCGTCGTACAGCGCCTCGACCGCGGCCCGCACCGCCGCAGGGGCGTCCGCAGCCGGGTCATAGCGCTTCTTCAGCGCCGACTTGGCAAACAGCGCGCCGGACCCCACGGCATGGAACTGCCGCTCCTCGAACCGCCCGCCGGTGATGTCGTAGGAGAAGATCCGCCCCGGCGCGGTGTCGGCGCGATCCAGGTCGTACCCGGCGAAGATCGGCAGCACCGCCAGCCCCTGCATCGCGGCGCCCAGGTTGCCGCGGATCATCGACGAGAGCCGGTTGGCCTTGCCGTCCAGCGACAACCGGACGCCCTCGATCTTCTCGTAGTGTTCCAGCTCGAGCTGGAACAGCCGCACCAGTTCGACGGCGATGCCGGCCGTCCCGGCGATGCCCACCATGGAGTGCGCATCGGTGACGAAGACCTTCTCGATGTCCCGCTGCGCGATCAGGTTCCCCATCGTGGCGCGCCGGTCGCCGGCCATCAGCACGCCGCCCGCGAAGGTCAGGGCGACGATCGTGGTGCCGTGCGGCAGGTCGGGCAGGGTGCCGGCGCCGGCGGCCGCCGGGAGCAGGCGCGGCTCGGCGGTCGCCAAGAACTCGGTGAACGAGCCGGTACCGGGGGTCAGATAGGCAGCGGGCACCGCAGACGCGGGCCAGACAGAGGACGCCATATCGGCTTACCGTGCCCTTCGTTCATTGCGGCCTCGCAGCGCGGGCCTGCGCTCCGCGCGACGGCCCTGCGCCGCTTCGCCTGCGTTCCGCGCCCACGGTTCACTGCGGCCTCGCAGCGCGGGCCTGCGCTCCGCGCGACGGCCCTGCGCCGCTTCGCCTGCGTTCACTGCCCGCCCTTCTGCACGTAGGCCCGCACGAAGTCCTCCGCGTTGGACTCCAGCACGTCGTCGATCTCGTCCAGGATGTCGTCGGTCTCGGTCGCCAGCTTCTCCCGGCGCTCCTGGCCGGCGCCGTCGGTTCCGGCCGTCTCGTCCTCGTCACCGCCGCCGTGGCGGGTGGTCCGCTCCTGTGCCATGCGTGATCCTCTCGCCGAAACTCCGATCCGCTTTCGAGGGCGTCCGGTGTCTGCCTCGACTTTACCCAGGTGGCCGTCAGTGCCTGGTGAGCGCGTCCACCAGTTCGGTGGCGTCGGCCACGCTGTCCAGCAACGCGCCGACGTGCTCCTTGGTGCCCCGGGTCGGCTCCAGCGTCGGGATGCGAACCAGGGACTCCCGGCCGACGTCGAAGATCACCGAATCCCAGGACGCCGCGGCCAGCTGATCGGCGTACTGTCGCACACAGCGGCCGCGGAAGTAGGCGCGGGTGTCCTCCGGCGGCTCCGTCACCGCCTGTCGCACCGCATCCTCGGTCACCAGGCGCCGCATCGACCCGCGAGACACCAGCCGGTTGTACAGGCCCTTGTCCAGCCGGACATCGGAGTACTGCAGGTCCACCAGTGCCAGCCGGGGCGCCGCCCATCCGAGCCCGTCCCGGGCCCGGAACCCTTCCAGCAGACGCAGTTTCGCCGGCCAATCCAGCCGGTCCGCCAGCTCCATCGGGTCGCGCTCCAGCGTGTCCAGCACCTCGATCCACTGGCGCAGGACGTCGGTGGTGTCGGCGTCCACGTCGTCGCCGAACCGGTCGGCAATGTAGGCGGCGGCGGCCTCGGCGTAGGCGCGCTGGATGTCGATCCCTCGCCACGCCCGCCCGTCGGCCAGCGTCACCGTGGTGGCCAGCGACGGGTCGTGCGAGATCTCATGCACCGCGGCGACCGGATGCGCCAGCTGCGCGGCAGGCAGCGGCCAGCCCTGCTCGATCATGGACAGCACCAGCGCCGTGGTGCCCACCTTGAGATAGATGGACAACTCGGCCAGGTTCGCGTCCCCGATGATCACGTGCAATCGGCGGTAACGCTCTGCATCTGAGTGCGGCTCGTCCCGGGTGTTGATGATTCCGCGTTTCAGGGTGGTCTCCAGGCCCACCTCGACCTCGATGTAGTCCGAGCGCTGCGCCAGCTGGAAGCCCGGGGTCTGGCCGGACGGGCCGATGCCCACCCGGCCGGAGCCGGTGATCACCTGGCGGGAGGCGAAAAACGGGATCAGCCCGGCGATCAGCGCCGGGAACGGGGTCTCGCGCAGGCACAGGTAGTTCTCGTGGGTGCCGTAGGAGGCGCCCTTGCCGTCGACGTTGTTCTTGTACAGCTGCAGGGGTTTGGCGCCGGGGACGGAGCCGGCCAGCCGGGCGGCCTGCTCCATCACCCGCTCGCCGGCCTTGTCGTAGCGCACCGCATCCAGCGGATTCGTGACTTCCGGCCCGGAGAACTCCGGGTGCGCGTGGTCGACGTACAGCCGGGCACCGTCGGTCAGGATGACGTTGGCGGCCCCGATGTCGTCCACGTCCGGTTCGACCGCCGGGCCGAACAGGCTGGACAGGTCGTAACCCCGGGCGTCGCGCAGCGGTGACTCCACCTCGTAGTCCCAGCGGGCACGCCGGGCGCGGGGAGCGGCGACCGACGCCGCGTAGGCCAGCACGGCCTGGGTGGAGGTGACGACGGGGTTCGCGGACGGGTCGCCCGGGACCGAGATGCCGTACTCCACCTCGGTGCCCATGATGCGCCGCGCCGTGGCGCCCAGCCCACCCTGTTCGATGCGCGTCGGCCTGCTCACCCGGTCGAATCTAGCCGGGCGCGGACGGGACGATCACCAGCACTCCCCCCGGCCGCCGAACGGTACGTCAGGATGCGGGGCCCGGGCGGGCACCAGAGGACTCGCTGCTCCTGGCGTCGATGAGGACCTGTACACCGTCCAAGATGCGCTCGAGGCCGAACCGGAACTGGTCGATATCGAATGCCGGACGCTCGCCGTCGGCCGGCTCGTCGAGCTCGCCGGACCACGCCGCACGGTGCAGCGCCGGATAGGTCCGCTGATCCACGACATCTCGCAGCACGGCCGCGTAGTCCGCATACGGGGCATCGGTGCGTGACCGCGCCTCCTCGTATTGCATCCGGGCCTCGCTCAGTGCATAGGCGCTGATCAGTCCGACGACGCCCATCTTCTCGGCCTCGGACAGCCCGCTGTCCGATAGCGCCTGCAGCGCCTGCTCCACCCACGCCAGCGAGGCCGGGCCGGCGGGTGGTCGGGACATCGGCATCTGCAGGATCCAGGTGCGCCGGCAGACACCGACGAACTGGACCTGCGCCCAATTGCCCAGCCACTCCCGCCATCCCTTGCCGGTGACCGTGGGCAGGCCGAGCGCGCTGGCGTTCCACATCATCGCCAGCAGCTCGTCCTTGGAGTCCACATAGCGGTACAGGGCCATGGTGGTGAAGCCGAGTTCGGCGGCGACCCGTTTCATGGACACCGCGTCCAGGCCCTCGGCGTCGGCGACCCGGATCGCCGCGTCCACGATCGCGTCCACGGACAGGCCCGGCTTTGGCCCGGTGCGGCCGCGCTCCCGCCGGCCCCAGAGCAGATCCAGCCCTGGCGGCAGCGCCGGGCCGTCCGTCGGCTCGGCCGCGGGCGTGTCGGAGGACGTCGTCACCGGTTGTCGCACTCCCTCCTTGTACTGGTCCGCCCGGCGTTTGACAAATTAGTGTACGTCGCATACTGTTCTGCGTACGTTATACACAGATAGCCGATGCACGTCGGCCCGGGTGCTTGAAGGAGATCCCATGACCATCACCGCCCCATCCGGCCGGCGCGCCGGCCGCCGGGAATGGACGGCTCTGGCCGTACTGGCCCTGCCGCTGCTGCTCGTCTCGATGGACGTGTCAGTGCTGTACTTCGCGGTTCCGTTCATCAGCACGGACCTCGACCCCACCGCCGCCGAGCAGCTGTGGATCTTCGACATCTACGGGTTCGTGCTGGCCGGGCTGTTGCTCACCATGGGCTCACTCGGCGACCGGATCGGCCGGCGACGGCTGCTACTGATCGGAGCCGTCGGGTTCAGCGCCGCCTCGCTGCTGGCGGCGTATTCCTCCAGCGCCACCATGCTGATCGCCGCGCGTGCCATCCTGGGCATCGCGGGGGCCACCCTGATGCCGTCCACGCTGGCGCTGCTGCGCTCGATGTTCACCGATGACGCGCAGCGCGCCAAGGCCATCGCGATCTGGACCGGCGTGATGACCGGCGGCATCGCGCTAGGCCCGGTGCTCTCCGGCATGCTGTTGGAGCACTTCTGGTGGGGCTCGGTGTTCCTGATCAACATCCCGGCCATGGCGCTGCTGTTGATCCTCGGGCCGGTGCTGGTGCCGGAGTTTCGGCCGGTGCGGCGCGGGCGGTTCGACCTGGTCAGTTCGGCGTTGTCGCTGGCGACCGTGCTGCCGGTGATCTACGGCATCAAGGAGTGGGCCGCGGCGGGATTCTCGCCGTGGTACCCGCTGCTGATCGTCGCGGGCGCCGCGCTGGGGCTGGTCTTCGTGGCGCGCCAGCGTCGGCGGGGCGACGCCGCCATGCTCGATCTGGCCCTGCTCGCCCGACCCGGCTTCGGTGGATCGGTCGGTGCGAACCTGATGGCGACCTTCGGCGTGGTGGGCAATGCGGTATTCGTGACGCAGTTCCTGCAATCGGTGCTGGGCTACCCACCGCTGGCGGCGGCGCTGTGGAGCGTGCTGCCCTCCGTGGCGATCGCCGGCATCGCGCCACTGGTGCCCGTCCTGGCGGCGAGATTCGGCCGTGCCCGGGTGATGAGCGCCGGATTCCTGGTGGCGGCAGCCGGTTTCGCGGTGCTGGCGCTGATGGCGCAGCGGGCGACGCTGGTGCCGGCGCTGATCGGTGCCAGCGTGCTGGCCATGGGATTGGTCGCGGTGATGACCCTGGTGACCGACCTCGCGCTCGGGCTGGTGCGCCCGGAGCGGGCGGGCGCTGCATCGGCGGTGCTGGAGACCGGCAGTGAGTTCGGCGGCGCACTCGGCATCGCGCTGCTGGGCAGCATCGGCGCCGCGGTGTACACGCACCGGATGGTGCCGGCCCTCCCGGCGGGGTTGCCGGATGCTGCGCGAGAGGCCGCCGGCCAGACCCTGGGCGGTGCCCTGGCGGTCGCCGGCCGGCTGACCGAGAGCGCCGGTTCGACCCTGGTCGACGCGGCGCGCGAGGCGTTCACCGCCGGCATGACGGTGGCCTCCTGGGCGGGTGCGGCCTTGATGGGCGCGGCGGCCGTCGCGTGCTGGCTGACCCTGCGCGGCGCGCGGCCGATCACCCCCGCATCGGCCGCATGATCGACGCCGCCCTATCGCGGCCCGCCGCCCCGGGCCGCCACACCAATAGGCCACACGGGTGTCGGTGGTACCTCACCCGAGGCACCTCAGACCGCGGCGATGCCCGCTACGTACCGGGAGATCCGCTCGGGATCCAGCTGCGGCCGCGGGTCCAGGTCCCAGTCCTGGTACTCCGGCCAGGGCAGCGCCTGTTCCAGCAGCGGTCGCAGCAGCTGCACGTCCTGCGTGGTGAAGAAGCTGCGCCAGTTCCCGGCCCGGCCACTGCGCCGCGTGTAGCCGAACTTGCCGAGGTCGACCTCGGCGGTGGGGGCCGCCAGCGGCACCCCCAGGTAGTCAGCCAGCCCCTCGGTGCGGTCGGCGACCAGGTCGGCGTAGGTGACGACGTGCCGGTCTCGTTGCACCCCGCGATGGATGTAGTCCTCGAATGCACGCTTGCCCTCGACATCGATCAGCCTGGACCACAGGTCGATACCGTAGAGCGATTCGAAGGTCCGGGCCAGGCTGTACAGCGAGACGCCGGCCGGGTCGCGCTCCTTGGCCTGCAGCGCCTGCACCCACCGCTGGGTGATCTCGGCGCGCGGCTCCGGCGTCAGCCTCATGTCCCGCGCGACCTTCGCGTGATACAGCAACTTGGAGACCATCTCGTCCCGGAAATCACGGGAGATGAAGACCACCTTGTCGATCGGGAAATCGAACTCGGCGTGCACGATCGCGTCCAGGTGCCGCCAGCGCCCGGCAAAGTGCTCCCAGAGGATCTTGATGGCCTCGTTCCCGGTGCGGGTGCGGCTGCGCGCCCCGAAGCCCAGCACGGACTTGGGCTCCATGACCAACTCGCACGGCTGCAGGGACTGCCGGATCAGCGACACCAGTGCGGTAGTACCTGTTTTCGCCTTGCCGACCACCAGCACGCGCATGACCGCTCCCTGCCGACGCCGCCGACCGTCGGCTCGCCTCCGCGCCGGACCCTAGCAAAGCCGACCCTCTCGGGTCACCACGCGATCCGTGCCTGGCCGAGATGGTCAACGCAGCGCACCGACCAGGGCCAGCTCCTGGGCGCGCGTCATTCCCGCCCGGCGCGGCCGGTCGAGCCCGCGCCGGCGCTCATACGCCAGTGCCCCGGCCAGGGTCTCGGCCAGCGGCCGGCGGGTCAGCCCCCACGCCAGCGCCCGCCGGTCGGACCTGGCCGCAAACCCGGCGTGCTCGGCGCCGGGCAACCACAGCGGCAGCGAGGCCGGGCCCGACCACGGGGCAACCCCGTGCTCAAGCAGCCACCCGTCGTCGGCCGCTACCGGCTCGACCGGCGCGCCGCCGGCCTGGGCCGCCAACTCCGCCGATAGTCGCAGCGCGGTGGCCAGATCGGTCTGCTCGCCCAGCGCGTTCACCGGGCCGCTGCGCCCAGTCAGCCCCACGTGCAGCGCGAAGTCCGCCAGGTCGCGCACGTCGATGATCTGCACGGCGCCGGTCTGGTCCGCCGGCACCAGAACCGGCCCGCCACCGGCCAGCAGACAGCGCCCCGGCCAGTACCCGGTGCGGTCGGAGACGTCGCCGTCACCACCGATCAGCCCGGCCCGCAGCAGCGCCGCACGCCCACCGATCAGCCCGGCCCGCAGCAGCGCCGCACGCCCGCCGGTCAGCCGCGCTGTCAGCTGCTCGCAGGCGACCTTGGCGCCGCCGTAGTCGTCCGGATCGGGGTGCTCGTCGGCCACCGGCGGCAACAGCGCCGCGTCCTCGTCGACACCCGCCTCGTCGTGTTCGGCGTAGACCGACGCCGAGGAGATCAACACCCAGCCTGCCGCCCGCTCGGCCAGCAATTCGGCGGCCTCGCGCACCATGCCGGGTTGCCAGCTGATCTCCACCACCAGGTCCCACTCCCGATCGATCACCTCGAGATAGGCGCCGGGGCGGTCACGGTCCGCGCGGACGAAGCTCACCCCGTCCGGCGGCGTTGCCGCGTTGCCGCGCGCCAGACAGGTGACATCGTGTCCGGCGGACCGTGCACGAGCCGCCAAGGTGCGGCCGAACCACGCCGTGCCGCCCAGGACCAGCACCCGGCTCATCGGCGTCCTGGGCCCACCGGCCCGGCCCTCATCGGCGATCCCGGGCGATCCCGCAATCCACGTCTGCCCCGGTTCCGATGCCCTGCTCCTGCAACCCCCGGCGCACCTGACGACCGATGGCGGCCAGCACGTCGACCTGCTCGTCGGTCAGCCGATCGATCAGCACGCGACGCACCGAAGCAACATGGCCGGGGGCGGCCCGCTCGATCGCGCGCCGCCCGGCCGGCAGCAGCACGATGGTGGCCGAACGACCGTCCGCGTCAGACTCTCGTCGCTGCACCAGGTCTCGCTGTTGCATGCGGGTGATGTGGTGCGAGAGGCGGCTCTTCTCCCAGTCGGTGGCGGCGGCCAGATCCCGATAGGCCAGCGCCCCGCCCGGCTGCGCCGACAACACCACCAGGACCTGATAGTCGGCCATCGACAGTCCCGAATCGCGCTGTAGATCGCGCCCCAGCGCGGTCCACAACGGCTGGCCCAGGTCCCGTACTGCCTGCCAGGCCTCGGCCTCGCGCTCGTCCAGCCACTCGACGTCGGTCACGCCATGATGCTACGGTCGCGCGACCGCTCGCGCACCGCATGGCCGGAATGTCCCGTCGCGGCGCGTGGCCGACCCGGCAACCCCGATCGCTCAGTCCCGCGCTCGGCGCTCCGACGGGATACGGTGCTGGTAGAGCGGAACGTCACCGACGATCGGGTTGGTGCGACGCGACGGCGCCAGGTATTTCGTCGTCAGGTTCACCAGCGTGGCCAGACGGTTGCGGTTGCCTAGCAGCATCACGATGTGCACGTACAGCCAGACGAACCAGGCCAGCGTCCCGGTCAATTTCACCGACCCGCCCACCGGCAGTTCGATCTGGGCCACCGCCGAACGCCGGCCGATGGTGGCCAGCGTGCCCTTGTCGTGGTAGTGGAACGGCGCCAGCCGATCGCCCGCCACCAGCCCGGCGATCTGCCGGCCGGCGTGCCGGCCCGCCTGGATCGCCGGTTGCGCCAGCTGCGGCAGTTCCGCGGGTCCGATTGCCAAATCTCCTGCGGCGAACACGTTCTCGCAGCCCGGCACGCGCAGGTTTTCATCCACCTGCACCCGGCCTGCCTGACCCTGCGGGACACCCCACTGCCCCACCACTTCCGGCACCCGAACGCCGGCCGCCCACACCACCACGCCGGCCGGTACGACCTCGCCGGATCGCAGCAGCACGCCATCCGGCCGCACCTCGGCCACAGCCGTCCGTAGCCGCACCTCCACGCCCCTGGCCCGCAGCGACTTCTCGGCGTATCGCCGCAGCGACGGCGCGAAGGCGGACAGCACCTCCGGACCCATCTCGATCAGCACGATCCTGGTGCGGTGCGGATCCAGCTCCGGGTACACGACCGCCATCGCGTCGTTGCGCCACTCGGCGAGGGCGCCGGCCATCTCCACGCCCGTGGGACCGGCACCGACCACCGCGATGGCCAGGTCGGGCGACGAGCGGGACTCGGCGGCATGCTCCAGGCTGGTGAAGATCGCATCTCGAACCGACAATGCCTGCGCCCTGGTGTAAATGGCCCGCGCTTGCTGCTCGGCACCCGGCGTGCCGAAATAGTTGGTGGTTGCACCGCTGGCCAGCACCAGATAGTCGTAGTCCAGGCACCATCCGTCGGCGAAGCTGACACTGCGCGCCACCGGGTCGATCTCGGTCACCTCGGCCTGCCGAACATGCAGGTTGTGCTGCCGCATCCGCACCGCCCGCAGGAAATAGGTGACGTCCCCGGGATTCAGTCCGGCGGTGGCGACCTGATACAGCAACGGTTGAAACACGTTGTAGGTATGCCGATCCACCAGCGTGACGTCCACCGGCGCCGATCGCAGCGCGCGTGCCGCGGATACCCCGGCAAATCCCCCACCCACGATCACCACATGCGGCCGCCCGCCACGCTCGACCATCCCCGATCAGCCTCCCGCCGTCACATCGCGCGCCGCCCCACCGCCGGCCGGCATCCGGACCGGCCCGGCGGCGCGCACTCTGCCGACGCCTTGCCCGCCGGCCACCCGGCCAGTCCACCACGGCTCCGGATCACCCGCCACAGGCGGAATGGTCCGCGACCCGAACACCATCGCGACCAGCAGCAGCAGGTCCGCCGCCAGCGCCACCGACTGCCACAGCGACCACGACGTCACCGCGCCGGCGCCCGTGGTGTCCACGCCCGCCGCCGATATCAGCAGCAACTCCAGCGAGATCGCACTCGCTATCACGAGTGCCACACCGCACCAGCGCCACGGGCGCGTCGCGGCAAGCAGGGTGCACAGGATGCCGATCGGCAGTCCCCCCAGCGCCAGGACGGCGCCCACCATGTGGATCTTCGCGTTGACCGACTCCTGCAGTCCCCCGGGATCGGTGCGCACGGCCGCCATCACGGCGGTGCCCAACAGCCCGATCGCAAGCCACCAGCCAGCGCCCAGGCCGCGCACCGGGCGGTACTGGTACAGCAGGCACGGGCCTGCCGCGGTGGCAAGCATCCACATGCTGAACAGCCAGCCGTGCGGGCCGACCCCGTACTGGGACACGGAGATGTCCGGCGGCAACGCGTCGCCCGCCACCACCTGCACCAGCACGCCCAACAGCCAGGCCAGCGCCACGGCCGCGGCTCCGGCACACCACCAGCCGCGCATGACGCCATTCTCCCAGGTGCCTGCCGGCCGGGCAGCGCCCGCTCCCCTGCCGGACCGCCAATTCCCGAAAGTCCCGGTCAGCCGGCCGCCGACCGGTACGATCTGTCGGTAACCGCCCGTCGGGGGACGCGGGGACGCGGGCGGACGTCGGACTACCCCGCCGGATGCTCAGGAGGGGCCGCACGATGGCAGCACGTCACGCCGCCGGAGGGGCGGTGACGGGGATCCTCGCGGCGCTCCTGGTTGCCGGCTGTGCCGCCGCCGTATCCGGCAGTCCACGGGCCGCGACGACACTCACGGCGCCGCCGACGGAACAGTCGACCAGCACGCCGACCACCGGCACGATGACCACGTCACCGCCCCCCTCGCTACCCGCCAGTTCGGTGTCCACCCCCACCACCTCCAGCAGCGGAATCCGGCCCATGCCACCGCTGGATTCCTCGGGGGCCCCTGGCACCGACCAGACCACATCCGACACCGCCGTCACCACCTCCGATGTCACCACCGGGGCCGACACGATCGCGGGTGTGGATCTGGCGGCCGTGCTCGCCGACCTGGACGAGGCACATGTTGCCGGCGTGGAGTCCCAGGCCGATCTGAGCACACTCGCCGATCAGGTGGACACGGCCCGCTCGCACGGTCTCACGCTGTGGGTGGTCTCGATCGGCCGATCAATCAGCAACTCCGACACGGCCGCCATCGCGCAGGCACTGTTCGACACCACCGGGGGCACCATGCTGGTGCTCAGCCCGACGCAGGTCAGCGCGCGCAGCGACCAGCTGACCACCAAGCAGCGCAACGATGCCATCAAGGCCGCGGCGGCGGCGAAGAACGACCAGCGCGCGGTATCGCTGTTCATTGACTCGGCGCTGACCAGCACCGGCGTCAGCACCGGCTCCACGCCGACCACTAGCAGCTCGAAGGTCGGCACCGTCGGCGGGATCGACGTCGACGCGGTGCTCGCGGCGCTGGGCGGCGACCACATCGCCGTCAGCCCGGGCGTCACCGAGGTCACCGCCAAACAACTGGCCGGTCCGGTGACCAGGGCCTGGAACGCCGATCTGAAGCTCTATGTCGCGATCCTGTCCAAGGACGCCACGGGCCATCTGTACGACGTGTCCTCGGCGGTGATGCACCGAACCGGCGGAACGGTGCTGGTGGTCAGCCCGAGCCTGTACGCGCTGTCCAGCACGACCCTGACGGATGGCCAGCTCAACGACGCGCTGGACGCGGGCGCAGACGCCTCGAGCTATGTCGCCCTGGTTCGCACCGTGGTGGACTCGCTGCTGGGCTGACGGCCCGACTCGCCGGGCGGGCTCGCGTGCTCGTGCCGTTGGTCAGTCGCGCGGGGCCCGTGGCGGAGCGGTGCTGTTGCGCTCGATCAGCCCGGGAGCCATCCTGACCACGGCGGGATCCGGTGGCAGGCCGGTCCGGATGAGTTCGAAGAGCATCTCGGCGGCGATCCTGCCCTGCTCGGCGACCGGTTGCGCAACGGTGGTCAGGTCGAACAGCCGGGCCATGTCGTGATTGTCCACACCGATCACCGACAGGTCGGCCGGCACCCGGATGCCACGGTGCCGGGCGGCGTAGATCACCCCCATGGCGACCTCGTCGCTGACCGCCACCACCGCCGTGGGCAGCCGCGACGGGTCCCAGCCGGCACGGCCCAGCAGCTCCTCCAGCGCCGCCTCCCCACTCTCCACCTCGAACCCGGTGGTCTCCACCAGTGCCGGGTCGGGCACCAGGGTCGCCTGGCGCAGCGCGGCGCAGTATCCGGCGTACCGGTCCGCGGCGACCTTGAACCCGTACACGTCGTCCGGATCCAGGCCCAGGAACGCAATTCGTCGATGACCGAGTTCCAGCAGGTGGCGGGTGGCCAGGTAACCCACCTCGGTGTCGTCCACCTGCACCACGGGCATGCCGGGCGTGGCGGTCCCGACGGTGACGATCGGCACCCGGCGCAGCGAGCCGGCCCGCAGCTCGTGCGGTAACGCCACACCCAGCACCCCGTCGACCCGCTTGTGCAACCCCAGGGCGTCCAGCCGGGCCGCCGCGGTGCCGTCGGCCGGCCCCAGGGGGTAGAGCAGCATCTCGTAGCCCCGGTCGGCCACCACCTCGTGCACACCCTCCAGCACGGTCGCGAAGAACCAGCGGGAGATCCACGGCGCGACTACCCCGATCGCGTTGCTCCGACCCCGGGCCAGTGCCGCCGCGTACGCGGATGGGGCATAGCCCAGTTCGGCCGCGGCCTGTCGGACCCGGGCCCTGGTCGCCGGCGAGACCCCGGGATGATCGCGCAGCGCCCTCGACACCGTCGCCTGCGACACCCCGGCGCGGGCCGCCACCTGCACGATGCCGACCGTTCCGGCGTACTCAACCGTCACCGCTTCTGCCGTCCCCGACCTACCCGCTCGATCAGCCCTTCACCGACCCGGCGAGCAGGCCGCGCACGAAGAACCGTTGTAGCGAGAGGAACACGATCAGCGGCACGACCATGGCCAGGATGGCCGCCGCCGGCAAGATATTGCCCGAACTGGAGAACTGCGTCGTCAGCTGCTGGATGCCCGCGGTGATCGGCCTGGTGGTGTCGCCCGAGAAGGTCAACGCGACCAGCAGGTCGTTCCACACCCACAGGAACTGGAAGATGCCGAACGCGGCGATGGCCGGCACCAGGAGCGGCAGCAGCACCCTGGTGAAGATCTTCACGTGGCCGGCCCCGTCGACGCGTGCGGCCTCCACCAGCGACGGCGGGATCTCCTTCATGAAGTTGTGCAGCAGGAAGATCGCCAGCGGAAGCCCGAAGATGGTGTGCGAGAACCAGATCGACCAGAACGATGACGACAGGCCCATGTTCACGTACACCGTGTTCAACGGGATGAGCGCCACCTGGATGGGCACCACCTGCAGCACGAATACCGCCACGAACAGGATGTTGCGTCCCTTGAATTCGATCCAGGCGAAGGCGTATGCCGCCAGCAGCGCCAGCGTGATGGGGATGACCACGGCCGGCAGGGTGATGACGACCGAGTTCAGGATGTAGTCCGACAACGGGGTGCCGCCATTGCCGTTCCACGCGCTGATGTAGTTGGTCAACGTGAAACCGGACCCGGTGCCCCAGAAGTGCCACCACCCGGAGGTGGTCGGTCCGGGTTCGCCGCGGGTGGAGTTGACCAGCAGCCCGACGGTGGGCACCGTCCACAGCACCGCGATGACAACCGCCACCAGCGACGCCCACGGTGAGCTCAGCTTGGTCTTGGCCTCCTGCGCCCGCAGCTGAGCCCGCAGCTTGCGGGAGTTCTGCTTGGGGACCGCCATCAGCGGTGGGGTCGTCGTGGTCATCGGATCGCCTCTGACTTGCGCATCTGGCGGACATTGAACACGATCACCGGGATCACGATCACGAAGATCAGCACGGCGGCGGCACCGGCCCATCCGGGCTGCAATGCCGACATCCATTGGTAGAAGGCATTGGCCAGGATGTTGTTCTTGGGCAGGTTGTTGCCCATCACGTTGACGATGTCGAAGGTCTTCAGCGACGCGATGGCGACGGTGGTCAGCACCACGACCATGGTGGGTCGGATGCTTGGGATGGTGATGTTCCGGAACAACTTCCACCCGGTGGCGCCATCGATCTTCGCGGCCTCCACGATCTCGTCGGGAATGGCCTTGATGGACGCCGACAGCAACGTCATCGCCAGCCCGGTCTGGATCCAGATCATCACCACGATCAGCGCGAACGTGCCCACCGGAAAGATGGTCGTCCAGTTGACCGGGCTGCCGCCGAACGCGCTGACGATCGCATTGAGCAGACCGATCTCGCCGGACCCTTGGGGCGCGGGCTGGAAGTACACGTACTTCCAGATCACCGACGCCGCCACCATGGAGATCGCCATCGGCAGGAACACCAGCGCCTTCGCTGCCGCCTCGAATCGCGTGCGGTCCACCAGCACCGCGTAGACCAGCCCGAAGGCGGTGGCGACGATCGGCACCACGAAGATCCACACAATGGTATTGATGAGCATCTCGGTGTTGGCCGAGGTGAAGATCTGCCGGTAATTCGACCACCCGGCCCAGCCGATCTGCGTGCCGAACTGATCGAATTTCTGGAACGACTGAATGATGGTGCGAATCGCCGACCACAGCAGGCCGGATACCAGTGCGAGGACGACCGGGCCGAGGAATCCGGCCAGCAGCACGGCCTTGGGCACCCGCGGCCGATCGACCGCCCACAGGACGATGCTCATCACGACCACGAAGGCCACGATCGCGAGCACCATCACGACCAGCTTCTGCACCGCGCTGGTCGGTTGGAAGATCATCTCCGTGAACCACCAGTGATCGCCGCTGGCGTTGTACAGCAGATGCTTGCCCGTCGGGCGAATGCTCATGTAGACGATCAGTGCCGCGATCGCCGCGATCACCAGCCACACCACCGGGGTGAGCCAGGACAATGGCCGTGCGGAATGTCCAGCGCGCCGCTGATCCGTTGCCAGGTCGGTCAAGGCACCATCCTCCTCATCGACACGGGTGAATCGCTGATACCGGCCGGCGACGCGCCGTGGGCGGGGTGTGCCACGAGCCCCGCCCACGGCGCGCTGTCAGTACGTCATCACGGCCGTCAACTGGCGGGCCAGGCCGCCTGGATGGCCTGCAGCGTGGTATCCGTGTCCTGGCCGGTGATCCACGAGGTCAGCTGGGTCCATTCGGCCCCGGCCCCCACCGCCGCCGGCATCATGTCGGAGGCATCGAAGCGGGAGATCGACTTCGGGTTCATCAGGATCTCGAAGCTCAGCTTGTTGATCGCACCCTGGATGTTGTCCACCTTCAGGCCCTTGTTGGCCGAGATGCGGGACGGCGAGTCGATCGACTGCAGGTTCGCCCAGTGCGCCGTGGACAGGTAGAACTGCACCGCCTGCGTCGCCGGGTTGTTGTTGAAGCCGAGGATGAACTCGCCGCCGACCTCGACCGGCTCGCCGAACTGGTCGCCCATCGGAGGCTCGTAGAAGGCGTAGACGTCACCGTCCTCACCGATCTTGGTGCCGGCCGGCCAGGTGTAGAAGTTGGCCATCTGCATCATGTAGCACTTGCCGGACAGGATCGGCCCGCCGGCCTTGTCGAAGTCGGTGGTCGCGATCGAGCTCACGTCGCCCCAGCCCGCGTTGACGTACTTCGGGTTCTTCAGGATGCTGCCGACCTCGTCCAGCGCGGTCTTGATCTTCGGGTCGGTGAACTTCACCTTGCCCGCGACCCAGTCGTCGTAGACGTCCGGTCCGGCCGAGCGCAGCACGACCTCCTCGAGCCAGTCGGTGGCCGGCCAGCCGGTCGCGTCACCGGAGGCGATGCCGGCGCACCACGGCTTCACGTCACCGGCTCCCGCGATCTTGTCCGACAACGCGATCATGTCGTCCCAGGTCTTGGGCACCTCGTAACCCGCGTCCTTGAACATCTTCGGCGAGTACCACACCAGCGACTTCACGTTCGCGCCCAGCGGCGCGGCGTAGAACTTGCCGTTGACCGTGCCGAAGCCTTCCCAGTCCTTGGACCAGTACTTCGCCACGTTGTCCTTGACCTGCGCGGGGGCTTCGACCGCCGCACCGGTGGAGACCAGGGTGGCCAGCAGACCCGGCTGCGGAACCACCGCGATGTCCGGCGGGTTGCCGGACCGGGCCTGCACCACGACCTGCTTTTCAAAGTTCTTGTCGGAGTTGAACTTGATGGTCGCGCCGGTGCACTTGTTGAAATCTTCCATCGTCTTGCGCAGCGCGGTGGCCTCGTCGCCCGTGATGGACGAATACATCGTCACCGTCTTGCCGGAGATGTTCGGCCAGTCCTTCTTGATGGTGGGGCACCAGGTGTCGTCGTCACCCGCCACGGCGCCGCCGGAGCCGGATGTGCCGCTGGGTGCCGCCGACGCGCTGCCGGAGCCACCTTCCGACGTGGAACCGCCGGAACCGCCGGACTGCGAGGATGGCGTCGACCCACCACCGGCCGACGACGTTTGACTGCTCCCCGCACCTGCACCGCCACTGCTTCCGCATGCGGTGATGACCATCGCCAGGGCACTGATTCCCGCAAGGGCGGCCATCACTCTTCGAGCCGACGTCCGTGACACTCGGCAGACCTCCGTTCCATGTTCGACCGCGCTGTGAAGGCCTTCGCAGCGCATCTGCCGATGAAAGCGCTTCCAGTCCGCGGGCGCAAGTCGAGTGACCTGCGTCGCTGTAACAATTCAGTAAACGCCGGAGTCGCCGACGCCGATCGTCGCCGGCGGTGGCGCTGAGTGATCAGGACGACGGTGACGGGGCCTCGGGCGGTGTCTCGGTGCTGAGGGCGGCTGCCGGCGCCGCACCGTCCCCGATCGTCGCGGAGATCTGCGAGATCGCCGTCTCCAGCGTGGTGACCCGCCGGTTCATGGCGCGCGCCGCCCGGCGCGAGCGCAGCGGCGTGGTCAGTTTGTCCCGCAGCGTGTTGTAGTCGGCACTGGCCCGATTGAAGCGATCGACCAGATCCGCCTTGCCGGTCAGCGTGACCTGGTCGGACAGCGTGATGATCGCCGGGGCGAGCGCGTTGACCCGGTCGGCGAGTTCGCCGGTCAGGCGGGCCAGCTCCTCGGCGTCGGCGCGCCGCCGGCGGCGGCGCTCCCACCAGCCGCCCACCAGCGCCAGCACGATCACCGCGATGATCACGCCGAGGATCAGCCAGCCCCACGGAAACGCCGTGGCCGTCAACGACTCCACGGCAGCGCGAGCCGCGGACACGTCGCTGCCGGCGGCGCTCGCCGCATCGGAGGCTGACTGGAGCTGATCGCTGGTGTAGCCGTCGCTGCGGACCGCGATCCACTCGGTGGACAGCGCGAGCACGGTGCCGTGTTTCTCGGCCAGGACCCTGTCGCCGACGGCGATGTTCTGCTGCTCCGTCAGGGCGGCCTCGGGGCCGATCGACACGATCCACAGCGCCAGGTCGCGGCTGGCAGCGTCGGTCACCACGGCCTGCAACGCCGACCGGTCGGCACCGGATCCGGCCAGCACCGCCACCGGGCCCGACGCCAGCTGCTGCAGCGCCTGCTTGACGAGGGTGTCGACGTCTCCGCTCGCTCGCACCGGTGAGGCCCCCGATACGGTGACCGAGCGCGCGTCGGGGGCCGAGGCTTGCGCGGTCCCGGCGGCCACCAGCAGTGCCAGCAGCACGGCCGCTCCGGCGACGATGCGCACCAGCACGGACGACGTCGGGCGCGGCACCGCCGAATCCGCCCGCGCCGCCCCCCGATCGGGCATCATGATCCACACCTCCGGTTCCGACTTGGAAGGATCGTCGCATCCGTGCTCGACCGCTACATCACCGCGCCCGACGGCATGCAGTGGATCGTGGGACGACGGTTCCTGTTCGGACCGCCACGGTACATCGGTTTCCGGTTCGGTAGGCCGAGAACCGCGTTCGAGCCACCGCGAGTGCGGCGCGTTCCGCCGACCTCGCATGCCCCCGCCTCGCCGTCCGCCACCGTCCGCCGCCGCGGGCCCCGGCCGGAGCCCGGCACCACCGATCCGCCCAGCACGCCCCGTCGCCGTGGCCGGTACCGGCACTCGTCCGGCACGATCTTCGTGCCGATCCCGTCCGGGCGAGGGTGGGGCCACTGGGGTGGCTCATCCGGCTCACCCGGCTCGTCCAGTTCGGCCGGCTCGGCCGGTTCCTGGTCGTCGGATAGCGCCGGCGGATCGTCCTCGCGCGGCGGAGGCGGGTCGTCTGCCCGTGGCGGCGGTGGCTCGTCCTCCCGCAAGGGTGGCGGGGCGGCGGCCGGCGGGGTCGCCGGGCTGGGCGCGGTGCTGATCAAATTCCTGCAGGTGGCGCTGATCGTCATCGCGGTCGCGGCCGCGACCGCGTTCACCATCTTCGTGCTGATTCCGGCCCTGATCTTCCTGGTGTGGGTTGCCCTGGTGGGTGCGACCATCACATGGCACGCGCTCACCCGGCGCCCGTGGATCGTGGAAGCACGCGAGAATCGGGACGCACCAGAGGTGGTGGCCTGGGCGGTCGTCGGCTGGGAGCAGTCCCGGGCGGTGCGGGACGAGGTCGCGGACGCCATCGCCACCGGCGAGCAGCCGCAGCCGGCCGGCGCCACCAGGGTCGAGGTCACCGACGACTGACCGGCACCTCCGAACGCCCTCAGTCGCGCGGCGCGAACGGGTCGAACCGCCCGTCCACTGCCGTCCAGCCGCCGTCCACGTACAGCACCGATCCGGTGACGTAGCTGGCCGCGTCGGAGGCGAGAAACACCGCGGCGCCGGCCATCTCGTCCGCGCGCGCCCAGCGGGCCAGCGCCGACTTGGTCGCATAGGCGTTGCCCCAGGCAGCGTCGGCGCGGATCTGGCTGGTCAGCTCGGTCTCCACCACCCCGGGAGCGATCGCATTGAAGCGCACCCCGGCCGGGCCGAACTCGGCGGCGGCGGTGCGCAGCAGTTGCTGCAGCCCGGCCTTGGTCGCCGCGTACACGCCCTGGCCGGGCTCGATGACGCTGGCCCTAATCGAGCTGAACGCGATCAGCGAGCCGCCGCCGCGAGCGGCCATCGCGGGGCCGAATGCCCGGATCAGGGTGAACACGCCGCGCAGGTTCACCCGCACCACCCGGTCGAACTCGTCGTCGGTGTAGTCGGCCAGCCGCTTGCGAACGTTGATACCGACGGTGGTGACGACGATGTCGGGGTGAAGCCGGCCCGCGAGCGCCGCGACCGCGCCGGCGTCGGTGACGTCCACCGTGGTCCAGTCGCCCTGGCAGGCACCGCCGGTGCCCATCGCCGCGACCTCATCCACGTCGGCCGCCATCACCGCTGCTCCGTGCGCCGCCAGCGCGAGCGCCACCTCCCGGCCGATCCCCCCGGCACCGATCACCAGGGCGCGCTTGCCGGACAGATCGAACAGTCCCCGGTACGGCGCGGTGAACGGATTCGCAGCGCCGTCCCCCTCCGTTGGCCCCGACGACGCCCGCTCCGGATGCTCCGTCACCGCTGCCGCTCCTTCCGCTCTCGCCCGCGCTTATCAACTTCCCATGCGCGTGCCAACTCGGCTACTTCCGTCACACCAGTCACATTTCCGCTGAATTGATAAGCGCCCACCGAATTGATAAGCGCCGGGACGGGAGGGGGAGCCTCATGGCCGCGGCCGGATGATCGCCATGCGGGTGACGGTCATCTCCTCCACCGCCCAGCGCGGGCCCTCGCGCCCGATCCCGGAATCCTTGACTCCGCCGTAGGGCATCACGTCCGACCGGAAGCCCGGCACATCGTTGATCACCACGCCGCCGACGTCCAGCCGGTCGATCGCCGCATACGCGGTAGCCAGCGACGAGGTGAACACCGCCGCGTGCAGCCCGTAGCGGGAGTGGTTGACCGCATCCAGCGCGGCGTCCACGCTCGGCACCGTGCGCAGCGCCACCACCGGGCCGAAGACCTCCTCGTCCCACGCGTCGGCACCGTCCGGAACGTCGGCGAGCACGGTCGGCTCGACTACCGGGCCCCGCTGCCCGCCGCCGGCCAGCAGCCGCGCCCCCGCGTCGGTCGCCGCCGCGATCCAGGCCAGCACCCGCGCCGTGGAGGCCGGGTTGATCAGCGCCGACACCCGGGTCGCCGGATCCCGCGGATCCCCGATCACCACCTCGCCGAGCCGGTCCACCAACCGCCGCGCGAACTCCTCGGCCACCGGGGCCTGCACCAGCACCCGCTGCACCGAGATGCACGCCTGGCCGGAGGCGTAGTAGCCGCCGCGCAATACCGCGGAGGCCGCGGCATCCAGGTCGGCGTCCGCGGCCACCACCAGTGCGGAGTTCGCGCCCAGCTCCAGCAGCGTCTTGCGGGGGGCCACCGCGCGGGCGATGGCGTGCCCGACCGCCGCCGACCCGGTGAACGAGACCACCGGCACCCGCGGATCCGTGGTCAGCGCCACCCCGACATCGGCGTCGCCGGTGACCATCTGCACGGCCACCGGCGGCGCGCCGGCCGCCGCCAACTCCGCCCGCACCGCCCGCACCAGCCACAGCGTGGCCAGCGGGGTCGCCGGCGCCGGCTTGACGATCACCGGACAGCCGGCGGCGAGCGCCGGAGAGATCTTGTGCGAGGCCAGCAACAGCGGGTAGTTGAATCCGGCGATGCCCACCACGACGCCGGCCGGCCGGCGGGTGAAGTAGCCGGTCAGCCCGGCCCCGGAGGGCAGCAGGTCGATCGGTACCGTCTCGCCGTGCAGCGACGCGGGTACCTCCGCGGCCAGCGACCAGGTCAGCTCGGTGCGGTCCACCTCAACGGTGCAGTCCACCCGGGGTTTGCCGGTCTCGCCGATCAGCAGCTCGATCAGCCGTTCGCGGTGCCCGGCGATCGCGGCGGCCACGCCGGCCAACACTCGGCGACGCACCCCGGCGCCCAGCGCGGCCACCGCATCGCGGGCCGCCACCGCGTGGTCCAGCGCCCGCCGGGCCAGCGCCGCATCGCCCACCGGAGCCGCCGCCACCTCCGTGCCGTCATACGGGAAGCGCACCGGTGCCGCGTTCGGCGCAGGAACCCATCCGTCGCCGATCGGTAGGCCGTCCGGCACCCCCGCCAGGATCGAGAAGGGTTGTGTCATCTGCGATTCACTTCCTCGTCACCGCGCCCGTCCGGCCGTGTGGTCAGCGCCGACGGTGCAAGCTCCGCGTAGCTCGACCATGCTCCCCCAGCAGTCTGCACCCCCGTCGCCGCGAGCAACCCCCGGGCCATGGCGCGGGTGATCACGTCCGCAGCCGCGGCCAGGATCGCCTGGTATCCGAGCATGTCGGGGGCCGGGCGCGCGGTGCTGGATACCGCAAACAGAGTGTCGCCGTCGAACAGGGTGTGGATCGGATTGACCGCCCGGGCCAGCCCGTCGTGGCCGACGGCGGCCAGCTTGGTGCACTGCGCCTTGCTGAGCGTGGCGTCGGTGGCCAGCACCCCGATGGTGGTGTTGCGCACGATGTGCCCGGCACTGGGGTGCTGCGGCCCGGCCGGGCGTCGCGCCGCAGCCGCCGCCAGCGCGTCGCGATCAAGCGGTGACGGGGATCGCAGCGCGGGCCCGTCCCCGGGCAGCATCAGCGGTGCCGCCCACAGCCCGCCGGTGCGCGGGTCCACCGCCGAACCGACCGCGTTCGCAATGACCAGGGCGGCCACCGTGGTGCCATCAGGCAGCACCGTGGAGGCGCCGCCCACCGCGCCCTTCAGCCCCCCGGCCACCGCGCCGGTGCCGGCCCCCAGGCAGCCGCAGCGCGCCATCGCCGCGGCATCGGCATCCAGTGCGGCCGCCACCGCGGCCCGACCGAAGGACTCGTCCGGGCGGGCCGCGAAGTCGCCGCCACGGCCCAGGTCGAACAGCACCGCCGCCGGCACGATCGGCACCACCTGCCCGGGCAGCGGCCCCACCGGTAGGCCGATCCCCCGCTCGCCCAACGCATCCGCCACCCCGGATGCCGCAGCCAGGCCATAGGCGCTGCCTCCGGTGAGCACGATGGCGTGCACCCGCTCCACCGACGCGGTCGGATCCAGCAGATCCGTCTCGCGGGTCCCGGGCCCGCCGCCGCGCACGTCGACACCGGCCACCATGCCGCCGTCGGGGGCCAGCACCACGGTGCTGCCGGTCAGGTAGCCGGCGTCGGTGCGGGCGTGATGCCCGACCCGCAAGCCCGCCACGTCGACCAGCGCATTGGCCGGGCCGGGGACGGTGGCCGCCGGCGCGCGCAGGGCGGCCCCGGTCACGCGGGGTCCGCCAGGAAGCGCTGAGCCGCCTCGGCGTACACCCGCGCGGCGGTGACGATCTCCGCGACCGCGCACATCTCGTCGGCCTGGTGCGCAATCCACTTGCCGCCCGGCCCGTACACCACGGTCGTCAGACCGGCGTCCCGGGTCAGGATGGTGCCATCCGTGGTACCCGGCACGCCCCCGAAAGCCGGTTCCTCACCGGTGATCTCGCGGTGCGCTGCAACCAGCGCCGCCACCACCGGTTCGTCCCGTGGAGTCTCCACCGGCGGCCGGTCGTCGATGACGTGCACCTGGCAGGCCACGCCGTACTCGTCGGCAATCTGCTCGGCAAGCCGGGTGATCAGGTGGATCAGCCCTGGGTGATCCACCGCCGGGATGGTGCGAATGTCCAGGTACACCTGAGCGATGCGTGGGATGACGTTCTGCTGCTCGGCGGTTCCGGCATCCAGCACCGTGGGCGTGAGGTAGAACTCGCCCAGCTCGGGGTGCTCGCCCACCGTCTGGCCGATCTGCCGTTGCAGCTCCGACAGCCCCACCAGCAGCGGACCGACGGCCGGGATCGGGTTGCGGCCAATCTGCGGCATGGCGCCGTGCGCCATCACGCCGGTCAGCTCGATGCCCATACGTAGCGCCCCCTTGGCGCTCGCGCATACCTCGCCGGCCTCTGGCTCGCACACGATGACCCCATCGATGCCGGAGCGGGCCAGCTCGGACGCCGCGAACGCCTTGGCGCCCAACATCATGCCCTCCTCATCGGCGAGCGCCCCGACGATGATCCGCCCGGCGAAGCCGGCCCGCTCGACAGCCCGGGCAGCGTGGATCATCGCGGCCACGCCGGATTTCATATCCGCCGAGCCGCGTCCGCGCAGCATCCCGTCCACCACGTCGCCGGCGTACGGATCGAACGACCAGGACGAGGTATCCCCCTCGGTGACGACGTCGGTGTGCCCTTCGAACATCAACGTGCGGCCGGGCCGGTCGCCGCCGATCACGGCGATCACATTGGGCCGGCCGGGCGCCGCGTCGACAACGGTGACGTCCCATCCGAACCTGCGCATGGTCCGCGCGACCACCTCGGCGGCCGGCTGCTCTACCACCGCGGCTCCGGGTTCGTTCACGGTGCGCAGCCGGATCAGATCGGCGGCCAGCTGCACCACGGCTTCCGGATCGATCAGATCCGCGGCCACTGGCGGCGCCGGATCGGCGGTGCCGCCAGGATTCTCGCCGATCACCCGATGCTCCGTCACCGCTGGTCTCCTCCGCCATCGCTTGAATCCGGCCGCTGCGCCGGGTGGTCCTCGGGGAGCTGCCCGGACCGCTGCCGCGCCGCCGCCAGAGACCGCTGCAACGTCGGCACCGCCGCCAGCAGGTCGCGGGTGTACTGCTCGCGGGGGCTGCGGTAGACCTGTTCGGTCGGCCCGGACTCCACCAGCCGACCACCGCGCAGCACCGCCACCCGGTCGCAAACCCGACGAATCACCGACAGATCGTGCGAGACGAAGATCAGTGTCAGCTGCTGCCGGGCGGCGAGATCCTCGATCAAATCAAGGATCTGGGCCCGGATCGTGACGTCGAGGGCGGACACCGCCTCATCGGCGATCAGGATCCGGGGGCCCGGCGCGATCGCCCGGGCGATGGAGATCCGCTGCCGCTGGCCGCCGGAGAATTGGTGCGGGAACCGGCGCGCGGCATCGGAATCCAGCCCCACGTCGGCCAACGCCCGGCGCACCGTGTCCGGGATGTCCGGGCGACCCAGCACCTGGAGTGGCTCGGCCACGATGTTGCCCACGCGCATCCGCGGGTCCAGGGAGGCCATCGGGTCCTGGAAGACGATCTGCAGGTTGCGCCGCAGAAAGCGCAGGTCCTTCTCCCGGCGACCGGTGATGTCGTTGCCCTCCACCAGGATCCGGCCGGTGGTCGGTCGGTCCAGGGCGGCGATCAGGCGCATCAGGGTGGTCTTGCCCGAGCCGGACTCGCCGACCACACCAAATCGGGATCGCTGCGGGATGGACAGGGTCACATCGGCCAGCGCATCCACCCCGCCGGCCGGCCGGAACGGCGACGTCCGCCGCCGCTGGAACTGCCGGCCAACACCGGTCAGCTCGACCGCCGGGACATCGACGGCCCGAGCGGTACCCGGATCGCCGGTCCCGGTGCGGTCTCCCGCCGCGGCGCCGGACTCGGTGCCGGGTCGTGGTTCCGTCACGACAGCCCCCCGGATTCGAGGCTTTCCGGCTCGTCCAGGGTCAGATCCGCGTCGGCCAGCAACCGGCGGGTGTGCTCGTGCCGCGGATCGGTGAGCACGGTGGTCACCGGCCCGCGCTCCACCACCCGGCCCTGCCACATCACCAGCAGGTAGTCGCACACCGACGCCACCACCGCGAGGTCGTGCGAGATGAACAGCAACGCCGAGCCCATCGCGGTGGCACGCTCGTCGATCAGCTCCAGCACCCTCGCCTGCACGCTGACATCCAGCGCCGTGGTGGGCTCGTCGCAAATCAGCAGCGCCGGGTTGTTGGCCAGTGCGATGGCCAATACCACCCGCTGCCGCTGCCCGCCGGAGAGCTGATGCGGAAAGGACCGCGCGATCCGCGGCGGGTCGGGCAGCCCGACGGCCTCCAGCAGGTCCAGCACCGCCCGGCGCGCCGCCGCCCGGGATCCCTGGGTGCGGTGCACCAGCATGGCCTCGGCCACCTGCCGGTCCACCCTGCTGGTCGGGTTGAGCGCCGTCATCGGCTCCTGGAACACCATGCCGGTCAGCCGGCCGCGGGCACCGGCCAGCACTCGCTCCGGGGCGCGCAACAGATCCGGGCCGAACCCGGCCAGGCGCACCGAACCGGTGGCGGTCAACCCGTCCGGCAGCAGCCCGGCAATCGCCATGCAAGTCAAGGTCTTTCCGGAACCGGAGGCCCCGATGATGCCGACCCGCTGGCGCGGGCCGATGGTGAACGAGACGTCCCGCACCAGCGGCATCCGGCCGGCCGAGATCGATAGCCCGTCCACCTGCAACACCGGGGAGCCCGAACTCATCCCAGTGCCCGGCACGGTGCCCGTCACCGCCCCTCCAGTCGTGGGTCGAAGCGGTCCCGCAGCCCGTCGCCCAGCAGGTTGAAGCCCAGCACCGCCAGGGCGATGGCCACACCGGGCCAGACAACGAGCATCGGGTGGATGCTGATCACCGCCTGGCCGTCGTAGAGCATGCGACCCCAGGACGGCGTGGTGGGTCCGGCGCCCAACCCGAGGTAGCTCAGCGCCGCCTCGGCCAGGATCGCAATGGCGTAGGCCACCGAGCACTGCACGATCACCAGGCCGACAACGTTGGGCAGCACGTGCTTGATGGCGATCGCCGGCCCGCGCATGCCGGATGCCCGCGCGGCCAGCACGAAGTCCGACGACATCACCCGGATGGTGCCCGAGCGCACCACCCGGATGAAGGTGGGCACGCTGCCAATTCCAATCGCCGTCATCGCCGAGGTCAGCGACGCCCCGAAGACCGTCGCGAAGATCAGCGCGATCAGCAATCCGGGGAAGGCGAGCCAGATGTCGGTGACGCGCATCAGGAATTCGCTCCACCGCGGGCGCAGCATGCCCGCCGCGATGCCCAGCGGGGTTCCGACGACCATGGCGATACCCACGGCCACGATCCCGACGTACAGCGTGGTGCGCGACCCCGCCATCAGCCAGGAGACGATGTCCCGGCCACGCAGGTCGGTGCCCAACAGGTGCCCGCCGACGCCCGGCGGGGTGGCGAAGTTGTTGGTGTCGGTGAAATCGGTGGGGAACGGGGTCCACAGGAACGAGACCAGGGCGGTGGCCACGATCAACACCACGATCGTGGCGCCCACCACCAGCAGCGGGCCGACCCGCCGTCGGCCCGTCACCACCGAGGTTTCCGGGGGCAATGCCGGGTCCATCACCTGTTGCTCGCTCATGCCGTCACCGCCTGCGCAGCCGGGGATCGATCACGGTGTACAGCACGTCGACCACGAAGCTGATCGCCAACGAGATCACCACGATGGTGACGACGATTCCCTGCACGGCCAACCTGTCCTGCCGGGCCACCGAGTCGGCCAGGAACGATCCGATCCCCGGGATCACGAACACCCGCTCGACCACCACCGCGCCGATCAGGATCGTCACCAATTGAACCCCGAGCACCGTCAGCACCGGGATGGAGGCGTTGCGGAATCCGTGCCGCACCACCGCCCCGGCCGCCGTCAGACCCTTGGAGCGGGCGGTGCGCAGGTAGTCCTGCCCCATCTCGTCCAGCAGCGCGGACCGCACGTAGCGAGCCAGCACGGCGCCCTGCACCAGTCCCAACGACAGCCACGGCAGGATCATGTGCTGCACGAAGCCGCCGGGATCCTGGGCCGGTACAACGTAGCCATTCGCGGGGAGCCAGCCCAACGCCACCGCGAACAGCGCGACCATCAGAATGCCGGCCAGGAACGCCGGCACCGCGATGCCCAGCTGGCTCAGCCCGGACAGTACCGCGCCGGACGCCTTGCCATTGCGCAGCGCGGCGAGCGACCCGATGGGCACCGCCACCACCAACGCGACCACAATGCCGCCGAGCACCAGCCACAGGGTCACCTGCAGCCGATCCGCGATCTGGGGTCCGATCGGCAGCTGCGTCACGTACGAGGTGCCGAAGTCGCCGTGCGCCATGCCGCCCACCCACGACAGGTACTGGGTGAGCAGTGAGCGGTCCAGCCCCATCTGGTGACGCAGCGCCGCCAACGCCTCCTTGGTCGCGTCGACCCCCAGTGCCGTGCGGGCCGGATCGCCGACCGCGGACAGCAGCAGAAACACGATGATCGACGCGACCAGCGCGCTGACCAGAAAGATCAGCAGGCGCCGAGCAAGATGCCACCACACCGTCGCAGGACCGGGTCCCGGCTCAGCTGACCGACAGCTGGTAGACGTTCAGCCCCTCGGTAATGGCGTTCTTCGGCAGGCCGTGCACGGTGGAGTCGACCACCATCAGATTCGGGAACGCCCACAGCCACACGGCGGCAGCCTGGTCGGCGAGGATCGTCACCACCTTCTGGAAATCGGACACGAAGGTCTGCTCGTCGCCGGCGTCGCCCTCCTGCTCCAGCGTGGTGACCTGCGGGTCGACGAACTGCGTGTAGTAGTCGTCCTTGCCGGAGAAGACGTTGGTGACGTCGAACTGCTCGACGTGGTTGACGATCGTCAGATCGTAGTTGTAGGGAGCGCCGAAGGTGTGTGCCAGCCAGTTGTCCCACGTCACGGTCTGTACGTCCAGCGTGATCCCCGCCTGCGCCAGCTGGGACTTGATGATCGGCGCGGCGGCGACCGCATAGGGCAGCGACGACGCAATGGTCAATGTGAGCTTGAGGTTGGACTGGCCCGCCTCGGCCAGCAACTGCTTGGCCTTGGCGACGTCGTGCGGGTACTTGTTGGCCAGATCCACATACCACGGGTCGGTCGGCACCTCGTGCGATCCGATCAGGGTGCCGTACCCGGCCCAGGCGCCCTTGAGGATGGCCTCCCGGTCCAGCGCGTAATTGATGGCCTGGCGCACCTTGATGTTGCTCAACGGCGACTTCTTGTTGTTGATCGCCATCATCACCTTGCCGGTGGTGGTGCCCTCGATGATCTGGTACTTGGGGTTGTTCTTGAACTGGTCGAGCACCTGCGGTGTGGGCACCGTGGTGATGACCTGGATGCCGCCGGTCAGGAAGGAGTTGTTCATGGCGGTCGGGTCGGTGAAGTACTTGAACACCACCGTCTTGATCGGGGCCTGGGCACCCCAGTACTTGTCGTTGCGGTTCAACGTGATCGAGTCGCCGTGCTGCCAGGTGCCCAGCGTGTAGGGGCCGGTGCCGATGGCCTCGGTAGCCAGCTTGTTCACATGCTGGGGGCTCATCATGGCGCCCACCCGCGAGGCCATCTTGTACAGCCAGAGGTTGCTCGGCTGCTTGAGGACCACCTTCAGCTCGGTCGGCGACACCGCCGTCGCGCTGTCGACCACGTCCATGTACTTCTTGACGCCGTTGGTCCAGGTGTTCTTCACATAGTTGATCGAGAAGGCGGCATCCTCGGCGGTGAACGGGCTGCCGTCGGAGAAGGTGACGTTCGGCTCAAGCTCGAAGGTATAGGTCTTGCGGTCGGCCGCCAGCGTCCAGCTCTTGGCCAGGCACGGCCGCAGCGAGCCGTCGTCCGGGTTCTGCGCGACCAGCGTCTGGTAGACGTTGCCCAGCAGCAGCTGCGGCGCCTGCGCGCCGCTCTGCGTGGTGAAGTCCAGGCTGGTCGGTTCCAACACCAGCCCCAGGTTGAGGGTGGCGTCGGAGGGCTTGGCGTCGGCGTTGGTCGGCTTCGCGCAGGGGTTGTCGGCGGCGGGGGTGCCGGTTCCGGAGGACGGCGTGCTGCCGGACTCGGTCGACGTGCCGCCGGACTCGGTCGACGCGCCACCGGAGGACGGCGACTGCCCGCTCGGGGTGGACGGGCTCGACGAGCCACCGCTGGTCGCCGGCTGCTGGGACGTCGGCTGGTTGGAGGACGTCGTCCCCGCTCCTGCGCTGCATCCCGCCAGTACCAGCGCCGCCGCGGTCGCCACGGCGACCAGGGCTCGCGAAGCAGTCAGTCTCATCCGCAGTCCTTTCGTTACCCCGCCGCCTGGCCGGTTGACAGGGATCATCGCATCCACCCGCCCGATGTGGAAGGACCAGGGTGGGCTCGACGGGCGCGCGGCATGTTCGTCAATCCACCGGGTCGAACAGTGGCGCCGGACCCTCGTGCGGGGCCACCTCGACGGTGACCGTCCCGATCGTCCCGGTGAACGCGAACTCCCCGGCGTAGTCGTCACACACCGGGGACAGCGCGTCTCGGCCGATGTCCAGACCCTCCCAGCCCAGGAAGTCCGGCAGGATCCGCGGAAACGGCGTCTGCCCGGCGGGCTCGCCGTCGACGAGCAGCCGACCCACGCCCCGCTGCTCGCCGGTCAGGGTGAACCGGAACCCGACCGTGCACCCGCCCACCGGCAGCGGACGATCCGAACGCAGCCGGTAGTGCGTGCCGAGGAAGTTGTAGTCGTAGTGCAGATGATCGTCCCGGACGAACAACACATACCCGCTGCTCACCCCGCCGAGGGCGACCAGCACCCCCTGGTCCGCGGCGCTGGTGCGATAGATGTCCACGGTGATGGCATGGTCCCGGTTCATGGTGGGCGGCGCGGCCGACACCGGCAGGTGGCTCATCCCCGGGTAGTAGGTGAACCTGGTCCGGGCTCGCGGCGAGCCGGGCCGCGGCACCTTGGCCCGCACCGCGAACCGTTCGTCGTCCAGCGGCAGCACCCCGTACCGCTCGGCCTGCTCCCAGAACAGCTCGGTGAGTTCGGCCAGCCGGCCGGGCTCGTCGCTGGCGCGATCGTGGCATTCGGTCGGGTCGGTGGGCAGGTGGTAAAGCTCCCACACGTCGTCGGAGTAGTCGGTGCCGCGCTGGTGGTAGGTCACGGCCTTGTCGCCATCGTGATAGATCGCTCGGTGCCCGAACATCTCGAAATGCTGGGTGCGCCGGCGGCTTTCGGCGCACGGATCGGTGAAGGTGTAGGACATGTCGATGCCGTGCATCGACATCTGGTCGATGCCCCGATGCACCGGCGGCGGCGTGATGCCCACCATGTTCAGCACCGTCGGGGTGATGTCGATGACGTGGTGGAACTGGTTGCGCACTCCCCCGGCGGCGCCGATGCCGGCCGGCCAATGCACCAGCAGCGGGTCCCGCACGCCGCCCTCGTGGGTGTTCTGCTTGTAGCGCTTGAGCGGGGTGTTGCTGACCTGCGCCCAGCCCCAGGGGTAGTTCGGCTGGGCTGCCGGTCCGCCGATCTCGTCCAGCCGGTCCAGGTTATCGGCCAGATCCTCGGCAATGCCGTTCTGGTAGGCGGTGGTGTTCAGCGAACCCTGGGCGCCACCCTCCTGGCTGGCCCCGTTGTCGCTCAGCAGCACCAGGACGGTGTTGCGCAGCCGGCCGATCCGGTCCAGGAACGCGACGAACCGGCCCAGCTCGTGGTCGGTGTGCTCGACCATCGCCGCGTAGGCCTCCTGCAGCCGGGCGGCCAATCGCCGCTCGTCGGGCGGCAGGTCCGCCCAGGCGGCGACGCCGGGATTGCGCGGCGCGAGCGTGGTCCCGGCCGGGAACAGGCCCAGGTCGATCTGCCGGCGCAGCCGGGCGTCCCGGATCTCGTCCCACCCGGCGTCGAACCGGCCGCGCTGTCGGCGCAGGAACTCGTCCGGCGCCTGGTGCGGTGCGTGCGCGGCACCGAACGCCAGGTAGAGGAAGAACGGCTTGTCGGGCGTGACGCTGGTCTGGTCCCGAACGAAGTCGATGGCGTGGTCGACCAGGTCGGTGCTCAGGTGGTAGCCGTCCTCGGGCCTCGCCGGTGGGTCGATGTGGTGATTGTCGGCGGTCAGCTCGGGGTAGAAGCTGTCGGTCTCGGCGCCGAGAAACCCGTAGTAGCGCTCGAACCCACGGCCCAGCGGCCACTGGTCGAACGGGCCGGCGGCGCTGGTGTGCTCGCTCGGCGCCAGGTGCCACTTGCCGACGCACATCGTGGAAAAGCCGGCGTCCAACAGGATCTCGGCCACGGTCGCCGCGCGGTGGCTGATCCGTCCCCGGCCGCTGGGAAAGCCGGTGTCCAGGTTGGAGAGCATCCGCATCCCGACCGAGTGGTGGTTGCGCCCGGTCAGCAGGCTGGCCCGGGTCGGCGAGCACAGCGTGGTGGTGTGGAAGTTCGTGTACTGCAGACCTCCGGCTGCCAGCCGGTCGAACGTCGGAGTGTCCAGCTCCGACCCGTAGCAGCCCAGATCTGCAAAGCCCACGTCGTCGAGCACCACGTACACGACGTTCGGTGTCCCCGGCGGTGGTCCCGTCGGCTCCTCCCACCAAGGCTCGGAGGATTGGATGGTCCGGGCGATGCGGCCCTGGAACGGCTGGTCGGCGGCCATCGGTGCGACCTACCTCGGTGGTGTGACGCCCGGGAGGACCACAGGCAGCGGACGGGAGCGAGTAACGGGTGGCCGAAGCCGCAGTTACCGCCCAGGTGGTGGGGCCTGCGGCGTTTGCTGGCCGGGGTAGCCGTAGCCGGGTGGCGGCTCTGGGGGGTAGCCATATGGATGGCTGCCCGGTGCGGGGGGGTTCGGCCCGGTGGGCCCGTTCGGACCGGCCGGCCCCTGGCCGGGTGCCGCGGTGGGCCCGGTGGCCGGTGGCGCCGGGAACGGTGGCACCGGCGGGATCTGCGCGGGCGCCGGCTGCGACCCGGACGGAGCCGCGTGGCTACCTCGCGGGGCCGGCGGCGGGGTGGCGGGGTCTGCCGCGCCCGGGATCTCCTTGGGTGCTGCCGCGGCCCGAGCCGCGGCAGCGGCGGCGTCCTTCTCTGCGATGGTCACCGAGGCCTCCTGCTCGGCGGCCCGCACCGCCCGGGCGACCTCCTCGGCGGAGGTGCCACCGAACCAGTCCTTCACGTCGTCGTCGATGACCCCGGCGTTGGACTCCGGCACCTCCTCGGTGCTGGGCTCGTAGCGGAACACCCCGTCATCGCCCTTGGTGCCCAGCATCCGGCCGAAGCCCTCCAGCGCCTTGGAGAAGTCGGACGGGATCATCCACACCTTGTTGGCGTCGCCCTGGGCCATCTGCGGCAGGGTCTGCAGGTACTGATAGGCCAGCAGCTCCGGAGTGGGCCGGCCGGCCTTCACCGCCGCGAACACCTTCTCGATGGCCTTGGCCTGCCCCTGTGCCTGCAGGTACCGGGCCGCCCGCTCACCCTGCGCACGCAGGATCCGGGACTGCCGCTCACCTTCGGCCGCCAGGATCGCCGACTGCTTGGCACCCTCGGCGGACAGCACGGCCGCCTGCTTGTTGCCCTCGGCCGTCTTGATGGCCGACTCCCGCTGCCCTTCGGCCGTCAGGATCATGGCGCGCTTGTCCCGGTCGGCGCGCATCTGCTTTTCCATGGAGTCCTGGATCGAGGGCGGCGGGTCGATCGCCTTCAGCTCAACCCGCGCCACCCGGATGCCCCACTTGCCGGTCGCCTCGTCCAGCACGCCGCGCAGCTGGCCGTTGATGCGGTCACGGCTGGTCAGCGTCGCCTCCAGATCCATGGAGCCGACGACGTTGCGCAGCGTGGTGGTGGTCAGCTGCTCGACCGCCACGATGTAGTTGGCAATCTCGTAGACCGCCGCGCGCGGGTCGGTTACCTGGAAGTACACCACCGTATCGATGGACACCGTCAGGTTGTCCTCGGTGATCACCGGCTGCGGCGGGAAGGACACCACCTGCTCGCGGAGGTCGATGCGGGCCCGGATGCGGTCTAAGAATGGGGCCAGCCACACCAGTCCGGCGCCGCTCGCCTTGTGGAAGCGGCCCAGCCGCTCGATCACCGCGGCCTGCGCCTGCGGGATCACCTTCACCGAACGCAGCACGATGATGATCGCCAACACGGCGATCACGATGACGACGATCAGAACCGGATCCATGACTCATGGCCCCCAAATCACGACCGCGGTGGCTCCGCGGACCTCGACAACGGTGACGGGGGTACCCGGCGGCAACGGCCGGTGACCGTCCACGCCGATCGCCGACCAGACCTCCCCGCCGATCTTGACCTGGCCGCCCGTCGTATCGACGGTTGAGATGACAGTAGCCTTCGACCCGAGCACCGCGTCAATTCCCGTGCGGACCCGCGAGGGCCGCAGGTAGCGTCGCTTTAGGTGCGGGCGCAGGCCGAAGACCAGCGCCACCGAGGACACCGCGAACACCAGGAGCTGCAGCCACAGCCACTCGCTGCCGAAGGCGTCGCCGAAGGGCGGCCCGGCGAACAGCGAGACGACCGCCGAGATCGCGGCGCCGCCGGAGAGCATGAGCAGCACGAACTCGCCACCCAGCAATTCGGCGGCTCCGAACCCCACCGCGATGATCAACCAGACCCATGCCGCCATGCGCCTCATCCTGCCAGAGCGGCCCCACGGCCGGGGTCACCTCACTCGGCGGTGACGAAATCGATGAGGCTTTCCACGGCGGTGATCAGCGGCGTGTCGAGGTCCCGGAAGCTGGCTACCGCCCCATTGACGCGGCCCCACATGGTGGCGACGTCCGGCACCCCTAGGGCCGCGCACACCCCCGTCTTCCAATCGGTGCCGCGGGGTACCTCGGGCCAGGCGGCGATCCCGACCGCGGCCGGGCGGACGGCCTGCCAGATGTCGATATAAGGGTGGCCGGTGACGAGTACGTGGGGCGAGGCCACCGACTGCGCGATCCTGGTCTCCTTCGAGCCCGGCACCAGGTGGTCGGCCAGCACGCCGACCCGTCGACCCGGGCCCGGCCGGAACTCCGCCACGGCAGACGGCAGGTTGTCCAGGCCGTCCAGCGGCTGCACCACCACCCCCTCGACCCGCAGGTCGTGGCCCCAGACCCGCTCAACCAGGGCCGCGTCGTGAATGCCTTCCACCCAGATGCGCGCGGCCCGGGCGGTCCGAGCGCGCAGCCCTGCCACCCGAGTCGAACCCGACGCCGAGCGACGCGGCGCGGCCTGCGGCTGCGTCGGACGCACCAGGGTGGTGGGGCGGCCGTCCACCACGAACGCGCCCGGTGTCAGCGGGAAGTTGCGTCGGGCCCCGAAGCGGTCCTCGAGCGTGACCGCAGTGGCGGTGCAGACCACCACCGCGCCGCAGAAGCCGGACAGCGGGTCCTCTGCGACGACGTCACCCGTCGCCGGGACCATCTGCGGCGCCGGACGTTTCTGCCCGCCGCCGGCGAGCACGTCCCGGCCGTAGCGGTCGTGGGAGTCCAGGCTGTCTGCACGTCGCACGGACGATCACGCTAGCGCCAGTGGCGGGCCAACGCCGGCACCGGCGCGCCATAGGCGGGATCGCCGGGTCCGGACCGGTGTCGCACCGGCGGGGCTCGGGGGCCGGGGGCTCGGGGCAGGGGGAATCGCACCTCGTGGGGATCTTGGTCTGCGCGACCAGCAGGAACGGTTTCAAGATCCCCACGAGGTGCGACTTTTGCTCCGATCCGTGCCGGCCGCCGCCGAAGTCGGGGCCGCGCCCGGCGCCGCGGTTCCGAGCCGCGTCCAGCGCTGCGGGCGAGGGCCGCGCCCGGTGCCGTACCGTGGCCCGTGATGTCCGAGATGAGCGACCGGCACCCACTGGGCGCGGCGCGTGAGGTTCGCGCCGCGGTCACGCTCGCCCTGTGGGCCGCCGCGTGGCAGTCCGGCGCCAGCGCGGACCGGGTGCTCGATGCGCTGGACGATGCCGAGGTCCGCGCCGGGGTGCGTGCGGGATCGGTCGAGGCCAGCGAGCGCTCCGGGCTGCCTGGACCGGGAGAGCCCAGCGGCGGGCCCGTCGAGCTGCTCACCCTGCTGCGTCGCGGGGGGCCGCCGGGGCTGGTGCTGCCGGTCCCCGGGGATCTGCGGGGGCTGCCGCCCCGCGGCGAGATCGTGCTACCCGCGCTCGATGCGGGGGCGGTGGTGGTACTGCCCGAGGCGGGTGTCGGGCTGCTGCCGGTGGCCGGTCAGTGGCGCGCCCTGCCATGCGGGCCGGCCCATCCAGCCCTGCCGCTGCCGGACGCGACCCAGCTGGTGGACGGCGCCGTCGCCGACGCCACTCGGGCGCTGGCGGCCGCGGACGTCGCCAGCTCCCGCGGGAACCCGCGCGAGGCGGTGCGCCGGGCGATCCTGATCGAGGCGGTCGACGGCCCGCCCGGCACGCCGTCACCGGCATCGTCGCTGCTGGCCAAGGCCACCACGCTGTCGGCGCTGCTCGTGGTCGCCGCCGAGCACCAGACCGGCGCGGTGACTAGCAGAGAGCTCGCGGTGGTAGACGACGCACTGTCCCCGCTGCGGTCGGCCGTCCGGGAGGCTCGCCGAACCGCAGTAGCGGTGACGAGCCAAGCGCTGTGCAACTCCTGTGGGGTGGGGGCACGCCAGACCGCCGCGCCCGGGACGGCCCCCGACAGCAGACCCTGAGCACAGCAGCCAGCCCCCACGGCGGCGGGCACCGAGGTCTGGACATGGTGTTCAGTATTGATTAACGTTTGGGGTCAGTGACCCACCCGGATCGCGTTGATCAGCCCGGGCCCCGGCGGAACGGCAACGACCTCCCGCCCTGCGGCCGCGGCGCCACCCTCAGGAGGTTGCACGCGCCATGACCATCACCCACGACATCCGTCCCGGCCAACCCATCGTGTTCCGCCACGGGATCGTGTTGCAGATGGACGACGCCCACACGGTGCTGCCCGACGGCGACTTGCTGGTCGTCGACGGCACCATCGCGGCCGTCGGCCCGGATCTGGCGGTTCCCGATGGCACGTACGAGATCTCGGCCAAGGGCGGGATTCTGCTGCCGGGCATGGTGGATACCCACCGGCACATGTGGCAGACGGCGATGCGCGCCTACGGCGCCGACTGGACCCTCACCCAGTACTTCGTCTGGTACTACCTCGAACACGGCATGAAGTTCCGTCCGCAGGATGTCGCGGCGGGCAATCTGTTGTCCGCGCTGGACGCCGTCGAGTCCGGCGTCACCACCAGCGTGGACTGGTCGCACGGGCTGCGCACTCCCGATCACGGCGAGGCCGCGCTGGAGGCCCTGGCCACGTCCCCCGGGCGATATGTGTTGGCCTACGGCAACATCACCGCCCCGCCGGCCCGATGGACGCACGATCCTGCGGTGCGCGCCGTGATCGAGCGAGCCCGCGACGACTCGCGCCTGTTCGGCGCGCAGATCGCCTTCGACGTCCCGGAGGACGCCTCCTTCCCGGAGCGGCCCGCATTCGAGGCGGCCAAGGAGCTGGGCGTCCGGGTAACCACGCACGCCGGCGTCTGGGGTGCCACCAACGATGCCGGTATCCGGGAGATGTACCAGGCCGGGGTCATGGAGCCGGGCATCACCTATGTGCACTGCGCCTCGCTGTCCGAGGAGTCCTACCAGATGATCGCCGGCACCGGTGGAGTGGCGTCGCTGTCCACCGAGAGCGAGGACACCTGCGGCCAGGGCTATCCTCCGGCACATGCGTTGCGGCGGCACGGGATTCAAGCATCTCTCTCGATTGACACCAGCGTCTGGTTCAGCGCCGACATGTTCTCGGCCATGCGCGCCACCATCGGCGCAGACCGGGCGCTCGAACACTACCTCGCGCACCAGAAGAACGAGACCATCACTCACGTCAAGCTGCGGGTGGAGGATGTCGTGGACTGGGCCACCCGGGGCGGGGCCAAGGTGCTGGGCGCCTACGACCGGATCGGCAGCCTAGAGCCCGGCAAGCTCGCCGACGTGGTGTTGGTCCGCAATGATCACTCCCCCACCATGACGCCGATCCTGAACCCCTATGGCCATCTGGTGTACCAGGCGAGTCGCGGCGACGTGCACACCGTGCTGGTCGGCGGCGTACCGATGAAGCTGGACGGCACGCTGGTCGCGGGCGACCTGCCCAGCGTCCGGACCAAGGTGGAGAACACGGTGGACTACCTGCGTGGCGAGTTGGGTGAACAGACCTGGAACGCCGGCATGTACCCGGAGATCCCGGAGACCGAAATCCTGACTAACCCCTACCAGTACCGCAAGGGCGAGGCGACCGCCCGCTGAGCCACGCCATCGGCGGCGGGCGGATCCCGGCGATCCGCCCGCCGTCGTCGGTGCTGCGGCCCGCTACGCCAGGGCGAGGATTCGCTCCAGCACGCCGCGCAGCGCGTCCGCCGGATCGGCGGCGGTGCTCACGCTGCGCCAGGCCACCACGTCGTCCGGGCGGACCAGCACCGCACCGTCGGCGTCGATACCGTAGCTCTGCGCGAAGATGCCGGCGGGGTCTGCGATCTCGCCCCCGATGCGTGCCGCTGCCACATCCAGCCCGAGCTCCTTGCCGACCGTGTGCGCGGCGGCGCACCACGCGTCGCCGGCCGGGCCCGCCAACAGCACGAAGCCACCCCGGACCAGGTCCAGGGTGGAGATCCGCTCGCCGTCCCGATCCAGCCACAGGTGTGGCGCGCGCGCTCCGACGAGCGCGCTGCCGGTGCGTGGGTTGTGTGTGCCCGGCACCGGATCTCCATCGGTGACGACGGCGTCGGAGTGGCACACCGCCCCGAGCTCCACAGCGGCGTCGTCGAGTTCCTCGGCCAGATTCTCCTTCGGCAGGCTGGGATCGAGCCTGGCCACGTAGCGCACGTAGGCCTGTTCCACCACCATGGCACTGCCGGGCCGGCGCTCGGCGTCGTAACTGTCCAGCAGTCCGGCACCGGCATGGCCCTGCAACACCAGGGCGAGCTTCCACGCCAGGTTGTGCGCGTCCGCCACGCCCGTATTCCCGCCGAACCCGCCGGTGGGCGGCATCACGTGCGCCGCGTCACCGGCCAACAGCACCCGGCCGCCGCGGAACTGCTCCGCCCAGCTCGCCGAGGCATCCCACTGTTGCACGCTGTCGATCTCGATCGGCCAGTCGTCCGGTGCACCCAGCGCCGCCCGGACAAAGGAGGTGCACCGCTCGGTGCTGGTGTCCGCCGCGACGTCCGTGTTGCGGCCGCCGTCGGCAGACAGCGTGGAGAACACTGCCAGGAATCCGGCATCGCCGTCGATGGCGAACCTGAAGAACCCCAGGAACTCCGGGTGATTGACATAGATGACGCTCAGGTTGCGGTCGCCGATCATCGGCCGCACGTCGGATCGGAAGTAGATCGTGATGCAGCGAGCGAAGTCGCCCCGCCCCGCCAACCCGATGCCGAGCTGTCGACGCACCATGCTGTGGGCACCGTCGGCTGCCACCAGATAGTCGGCGGTCACGGTGTTTTCGGTACCGTCGGTCCGATCTCGGATCACCGCGCGCACCGAGTCGGCGTCCTGGGAGAAGGACACCAATTCGGTGTTGAACCGAACGTCGGCTCCGAGCTCACAGGCCCGGTCGCGCAGCAGGGGTTCCAACCCGATTTGGGTGAGGAACAGCCGCGGGGTGGGGCTCAACTCCTCCACGCCCTGGTTGTAGTTGGTCTGGAAATAGGCCAACTCCTTGCCCGCCAGCGACTCCACGGCCATGATCGCGCCGTTCTGGACGAACTCCCGCGCCGCCGCATCCTGCACCGATTGCTGGATTCCCAGGCCGCGGAAGATCTCCATGGTCCGTTGGTGGAACGACGCGGCGCGCGGGTGAATGGCGGTGCCGGGGTGTCGCTCGACCACCAGTGAGCGCACGCCGTGCGCACCCAGTTGCGCGGCAGTCGTCAGCCCGACCAGACTGCCGCCGACCACCAGCACCGGAACCCGACTCTCCGACATGTCGCCTCCTTGACGATCAGATCCGTGCCCACAGCGGGCAGCAGGCAACGGCCCTGCAGTGGGTCGGCTATGCCGTCGGTGTGGCGCAGTCCGTCGCGCCGGCGGTATGTCCGGGCCGTTCCAGCCCGGGCGGTCGCCGTGCCTGTCGGCTGATCATCGCGGACACCGCGGAGACTGTCAAGTAATACTGAACAGTAAATACATACTGAACATTGGTGTTGTCGACCTGGCGCGATCCCGGGGCGGACAGCACAGTGCCCGGGTGGTAGAAAAAGCCACCCGGGCACTCGACGTGATCAGCCGCTGGGACTACCGGTCGGTGATGTCCTTCGCGGCGTCCTTGGCGTGCTCGGCCGCCTGCTTGACGTCTGCCGCGGCCTGGTCGCCCTGCCCGCGAGCCTCCAGGTCCTCGTCACCGGTGGCCTTGCCCCAGGCCTCCTTCGCCTTGCCAGACAATTTCTCCATGGCGTTCTCCGCCTTGTCCTGAATGCCCATCACTCCCCGATCCGGCCGCGGTCACGGCCTGTGCTGTGCCGGGGTGGCCCCCAACGTGCCACCCCGGCGCGCCGTCGCCCGATCCGCTCGTGCGAGCCGGGCCTGTGATGCTGGAATACCCGGGCAGTGGGTGAACAAACGCGTTCCGCTGGCTGGCCTCGCGTCGGAACCCACGCGAGGTGGCTCCACCCGGCCGCCGCGGTCGGGGCGACGGCAAGAGTCGCCCGGGTGCCCGAAAGGCGCCCGGCGCCTTTGACAGCTACTGCGCGATCTCCTTGGCCGAGAAGCCCAGCGCGGAAAACCCGCCATCCACCATGATCATCGACCCGGTGGTGGCCGGGAACAGGTCCGACAGCAGGGCCACCACGGCGCGGGCCACCGGTGTCGGGTCGGAGGTGTCCCAACCCAGCGGCGCGCGGTCGGTCCAGGCGTTCTCCAGCGCGCCGAAGCCCGGAATCGATTTGGCCGCGATGGTGCGAATCGGCCCGGCAGACACCAGATTCACGCGGATCCCTGCAGGCCCCAGATCGCGCGCCAGGTACCGCGAGGTGGACTCCAGGGCCGCCTTCGCCACGCCCATCCAGTCGTAGGCGGGCCAGGCCTGACGGGCGTCGAAGTCGAGCCCGACGATGCTGCCGCCGGCCGTCATCAGCGGGCGAATCGCCACCGCCAGCGCCTTGAGCGAGTAAGCGGAGGCGTGCAGCGCGGTGGCGACGTCTGCCCAGGGCGTCTGCAGGAATACGTCGCCCAGGGCAGTGGCGGGGGCGTAGGCGATGGCGTGCAGCACGCCGTCGATGCGATCGGCGTGCGGGCGCACCCGGTCGGCCAGCGACTCCAGGTGCCCGGAATCGGTCACGTCCAACTCGATCACCGGCACCGGCTCGGGCAGCCGCTTCGCGATCCGCTCGACCAGCGACATCCGGCCGAAGCCGGTCAGCACGACCCTGGCGCCCTGCTGCTGCGCCAGCCGTGCCGAATGGAACGCCATCGAGGCCTCGGTGATGACGCCGGTGATCAGCAGGTTCTTGCCGGCCAGCAGCCCGGTGCCCAGGTTGCCCTGTCCCGGAGTCCCGCCCGTGGTGTCCTCGCTCATGGCCGTGCCTTTCGTGTGATGCCCGTCTGGTGCCGTAACAAGTCAAACAGCGACGGCCGGCGCGACCGATGGTGAGATCGTCGCACGCCCCGCGCTGGAAGCTGTAGGTTCTGCACGAATCATTTGCAGGGTGCCGCCAGGGACCGCGCCGCGCGTCAGTGGCCCATGCCCAGCCCGCCGTCCACCGGTATCACCGCGCCGGTGATGTAGGCGGCCGCATCGGAGGCAAGGAAGCCGACGACGGCGGCGACCTCGTCGGGGTCGGCGTAGCGGCGCAGCGGTACCTGGGCCAGGATCTCCTCGCGCCGCGCCTCGGGTAGCGCCCGGGTCATGTCGGTGTCCACGAAGCCGGGCGCGACGACATTCGCGGTGATGTTGCGCGATCCCAACTCCCGCGCGATCGACCGGGCCAGGCCCACGAGGCCGGCCTTGGAGGCGGCGTAGTTGGCCTGCCCGGCCCCGCCGGAGAGCCCGACCACCGAGGAGATGAACACCATCCGGCCGAACCGGCGACGCAGCATGCCGGTGGCGGCGCGCTTGGCGACCCGGTACGCCCCGGTCAGGTTCGCGTCGATCACGCCGTCGAAGCTCGCCTGGCTCATCCGCAGCAGCAGCGTGTCGTCGGTGATGCCGGCGTTGGACACCAGCACCTCCACCGGCCCCTGCGTCCCCTCGACGGTGCCGAACGCGGCGTCCACCGAATCGCCGTCGGTGACGTCGCAGGCGACGGCGGCCAGTCCGTCCGGTGCCTGGCCGGACCGCGACGTCACCGTCACCCGATGGCCCTGGCCGGCCAGCCGGCGCGCGATCGCCAGCCCGATCCCCCGGTTGCCGCCGGTGACCAGTACCGACCGACCGCTCGCCTGCTCGTCCGTCACGTGCTCTCCCGCCCGGTGCCCGACCACGACTGCTCCGCGCTGACCCTATCCGCCCCCGTCACCGATCCTCGTCACCGCCACCACCGTGTACTTCGCGGATCTCAGACACGGTTCTGCCGCCGATTCGCCGCAAAGCCGCGTCTGAGATCCGCGAACGGTACGCATCCCGGGTGCTACGGGATCCGGCCCGAGCTGGCCAGGGCGAACCCGGCCCCGATCATGGTCACGATGGTCCCGGCGATCAGCCACGGCCGCGAGACATCCTGCTGCTTGATCTCGTAGCCGATCTGCTCGCCCAACTGGGAGTAGACCTTCTTCAGCTCCGCGGCGGTGTGCGCGGTGTGGAAGTCGCCGCCCGAGATCCGGGCGATCTGCTGCATCGCGGCGGTATCTAGCGGCACCGGCTGCACCGTGCCGTTCAGGTCGACGGTGCCGTGGTCGGTGCCGAACGCGATCACCGACACCGGCACGCCCGCTTTCTTGGCCCGCTCCGCCGCGTCCTGCTCGGTGCGGCCGACGGTGCGCTTGCCGTCCGTCATCAGCACGATGCGGGCGGGGATCGGCTCGCTGGATCCGCCAACCGTGCGCGAAAACATGTCGATCGCCTGCAGCGCCGAGATGATCGCCTCGCCGGTCGCGGTCCGCTCGTCCAGCTTCAGCCCGGCGATCGCCTGCCGGGCCGGAGCCCGGTCGGTGGTCGGCGAGACCAGCACGGTGGCGATACCGGCGAACGAGATCACCCCGAGGTTCACGCCCGGGGTCAGGTCGTTGACGAACTCGGTGGCCGCCTCCTTGGCCGCCGCCAGCCGGTTCGGCGGCACGTCGGTGGCCTCCATCGACAGCGACACATCGATCGCGAGCATCACGGTCGCCCGGTTGCGGGGCACCTTGGCGTCCGCCGTCGGCCCGGCCATGGCGATCACCAACACGATCAGCCCGACCAGAATCACCGCGAATCCGACGTGCCGCCAGGCCCCCGGACGACGCGGCGCCACGGTCTCCAGCAGTTCCAGGTTGGCAAAGCGCAGGGTGTGCCGCCGGGTGCGGCGCTGCACCAGCAGGTATCCGGCGGCCAGCGCCAGTACGATCGCGCCGGCCGCAAACCAGGCCGGGTGGGCAAACTTCATCGGTGACGATCCCTTCGTGCACCGCCACTGCCCGCGACCCGCGCCGGCCGCGAACCCAGCCTCCGGGCGCCGCTCACACCAGCTCCCGGACCACGCTGCCGGGCACTGCGGCTCCGCTCCACCCGCGCTTGCGGCCCATCACGAAGCGCAGCACATCGGTCACCCAGTCGCGATCGGTGGACAGCGACAGCCGGGCGGCCCCCGCGCGGCGCAGCGCGGCGGCCACCTCGGAGCGGTGCTCGGCGGCGGCCGCCGCGAAGTCCGCACGCAGCGACGCGGTGGTGTTCACCTGTCGGGTGCGCCCGGACTCGGGGTCGATCAGCGTCACCAGCCCGACCGGGGGCAACTGCAGGTCCCGCGGATCGGTGATCTCCACCGCCAGCAGGTCGTGCCGGGCGCCGAGCGCGCGCAGCGACCGCTCCCAGTCCAGCGGCCCGACGAAGTCGGAGATCACCACCACCAGGCCGCGTCGCCGGGGCGGCCGGCGCAACTGTTCGATGGCAGCGGACAGGTCCCCGCGGTGCCCCGGTGCGCTGCGTGGGGTGCCGGCGATCGCCCGCAGCAGATGCTGGGTGGCCGCCCGCCCGCCGCGCGCGGGAATCCGGGTGATGGAGCGTCCGCTTGCTGGCGCGGGGCCATGCCCGGCACCCCGCTCACCGGGCCCGCCGGTGTGCCCCCTGCGTGGCTCCGCCGGCGTGGCCTCGCTGCGGCCTCGCTCGCCCCCGGTGGCGATGATGGCGCCCACCCGGTTGCCGCCACCCTGGGTCAAGTGCACCATCGCGGCGGCCGCGACGACGACCAGATCCCGCTTCTCGCACCCGGCGGTGCCGAAGTCCAGCGACGCGGACAGGTCGGCCACCAGCCAGGTCTCCAACTCGCGGTCGGCGACGGTCTGCCGGATATGCGGCACGGTGGTGCGGGCCGTCACCGCCCAGTCCATCCGGCGCACGTCGTCACCGGGGTAGTAGGCGCGGGCCTCCCCAGGCTCGGTGCCCGGCCCGGGCACCAGGCCCAGGTGGTTACCCTGCAGCAGCCCGTCCAGCCGACGCCGCACCGTGAGTTCCAGGTTGGCCAGCGCCGCGTCCAGCCGGGCCGGGTCGGCCGTGCTGGGCACCTCGGCGCGGCGCGCCCAGCGCTCCTCCGGCGCCGGATGTGCCGGGCGGCCGGCCATCCCTCACGCCCCCTGAAGGTAGGGGCTCACGTGCGGCAGCGGGATCACCTGCAGCAGCCGGCCCAGAATGGTGTCGATCGGGACACCGTCGGCCAGTGCGTCGTAGGACAGCACCAGGCGGTGACGGAGCACGTCGGGAGCCACATCGATCACGTCCTGCGGCACCACGAAGTCCCGGCCGCGCACCAGGGCCAGCGCCCGGGCGGCGGCCACGATCCCCAGACTGGCCCGGGGGGAGGCACCGTAGGACAGCCAGCCGGCGACGTCGGGCAGGCCATGTTCGGCCGGCGTACGGGTGGCGTAGACCAGCCGCACCACGTAGTCGACCAGGGCGTGGTGCACGAACACCGTCGAGGCGACCTGCTGCAGCCGGGCCAGCTCACCGACCGGCATCACTTGCCGTGGCTCCGGTGGTGTGACGCCCATCCGGTAGACGATCTCCCGCTCCTCCTCCGGCTCGGGATAGCCGACCATCAGCTTGAACAGGAACCGGTCTCGCTGCGCCTCCGGCAGCGGGTAGACGCCCTCGTTCTCGATGGGGTTCTGGGTGGCCAGCACCAGGAATGGGTTCGGCATCGCAAAGGTCTTGCCACCGATGGATACCTGCCGCTCGGCCATCACCTCCAGCAGCGCGGACTGCACCTTGGCCGGGGCCCGATTGATCTCGTCGGCCAGCACGAAGTTGGCCACCACCGGGCCGAGTTCGATGTCGAATTCCTCCCGGCCCGCCCGGTAGATGCGGGTGCCCAGCAGGTCGGACGGCACCAGGTCGGGGGTGAACTGGATGCGCGCGAAGGTGCCGCCGACGACGGTGGCGAACGTCTCCACCGCCAGGGTCTTGGCCACGCCGGGCACGCCCTCGATCAGCAGGTGTCCCTTGGCGAGCAGGCCAACCAGCATGCGCTCCACCAGCCGGTCTTGGCCGACGATCACGCGCTTGACCTCGAAAATTGCGCGTTCCAGCGAGCCGGCGTCGGCCGCTGGGCCGGCCTGCCCCGGCCCGGCGTACGGCCCGTTCGCGACGGGCGGCGGCGCTACCGGTGATGAGGGCACCGCACCCTGACCCGGCGCGGACGGCGATCCGGGGATCGAGGTCACGGCCGGCCGTCCGCCTGGTGGCGTCGCGGGCTCACCGCCGTACCGGGCGGCGGGCGGGGTCCCGATCGGGCCCGGAGCCGCGCTGTTCGGCCCGCTGTTCGGCGCACTGTCGGGCACTGCCGTCACCGGCACCTCCTGGTCGGACTGGTCCGCACGGCGTCGCGCGGAATCGTGCGGGCCGCATCATGCGGCCTCCGGCACCATCCCATCACGCCACGCTGTGTGCGGTGGGCCGGACGGTCGGAATCCGGCCCACCGCACCCGCGTTGGCCGGGACGGCCGCGCGAAGCCTGCATTCCACCGGCGGCAGGGCAGCGGAAGGGCGGCGACCCGAGCGTCGTCAGGGCGGCACGTCACCGGCCGGCGGATGGCCACGCCAGCGATCCAGATCGGCCGGGGTGTCCAGGTCCAGGGCCTCGGCGCCCTCGGCGGGCACCTCGGCCCCCACCAGCGGATCGATCAGGGCGCGCAGCGCCGCCCCGTGCCAGGATGCGCGGCCCGCGACCGCCGTCGCCAGCACACCCGCCGGGAACACGCCGGTCGCGTACTGCCGCCGGCCGCCGGAGATCAGCACCGCACCGGAGCGCCGGTCGGCCGGTACCGCCCGGGCCAGCCGGGTCAGGGTGGCCGCCGTCACCCCCGGTTGGTCCACGGCCAGCACCGCGACCAGGAGTCCGACGCTCGGTACGGCGCAGACACCCGCCCGGTCACCCACCGCCGGCGTGGCGCGTGCGGACGAGCCGGCGCCGTGCTCGGCACCCGGCCGGAGCCCTTCGGGTAGCAGCGGCAGCAGTGCGGCCAGTCCGGCAGCCACTCCGGCGGCTGGACCGCCACCGGGCGGATCCTCCCGGGTCTGCCTCACCCCCCGCGGCACCTCACGTGGGGGCCCGACCAGCACAATCACGCGGCCGCGGGCCGCGGCCAGGGCATGGCCCAGCAGCGTCCGGGACCCCACCGTCAGGGCGGCCTTGTCCACGCCACCGAGCCGCCGGCCCTGTCCTCCGGCCAGCAGGATCACCCCATCGGGCTGCGCCCCGCTGGACTCGTCACCGCCGCGCACGGCACTCCGTCACCGCCGGGCCCTTCGGTGGCAGACAGCGGGTTTCGGCTGTGCGCCCCACACGGATCGCTGTCATCCTCGTGGGGGCGCCGGCAACCTCCGGCCTGGCCCGATCAAGTGCCCGGCCGGGTCGCCCCGATGTAGCCGGACCAGCGCATCGGGGACACCATCACATAGGACCCGGACTGGGGCGCCTGGATCATCTGGCCATTTCCCATGTAGATGGCCACATGGTGGATGGTGCTCGGGTCCGACGTGTTGTAGGCGTAGAACACCAGGTCGCCCGGCTGCAGGTCCGACGAGGACACATGCTGGCCCGAGAAGTACTGGTAGGCCGAGTAGTGCGGCAGGTACACACCCACCTGCGCCCAGGCGTACAGCGCCAGACCGGAACAGTCGAAACCGATCTTGTTGTAGTCCCCGTAGTAGTCGGCCGTACCCCAGTCGTGGATGCCCTGCGACGGCCCGGACGAGGTCCCACCGCCCCAGGCGTACGGGGTGCCCAACCAGGCGAGCGCGGCCTGCACCACCTGCTGCCCGCGGGAGGAGTTCGACGGCGGCGAGTAGGAGTGTCCCGACGACCCCGATGACCCTGAAGATCCGGACGACCCCGACGACCCCGACGACCCCGACGACCCCGACGAGCTGTTTCGCGCGTCCTTCTCGGCCTGTTCCCTGGCCGCCGCTTCCCGTGCTGCCTGTTCGCGCGCGGCCTTCTCCCGCGCGGCCTTCTCCCGCGCGGCCTTCTCCCGGGCCGCCTTCTCTCGAGCGATCTTTTCGGCCAGCAGCTTGGCCTGCTTGGTCTTCTCCTTCGCCACGGCCTGCGACTTGGCGGCCTCCAGGTCGGCAAGCCGCCGGTCGGACTCCTGCTTCTCCTTGAGGGCTTGACGCGCCTGCGCGGCCTGCAACTCGGCCTGTTGCGCCAGGCGCTGATCCTCGGCTTGCTTGGCCTGGAGCCAGGCGTTGTACTGCTGGCGCTGGCCCTTGAGGTCGGCGACCTTGTTCAGCGCCGCCTGGTAGTCCGCCTGCTGGGTGGCCAGCTTCTTGTTCAGGCTCTGCAATTGCTGCTGGCCCTGCTGGAAGGACTTCTGCGCCGCCTCCCGCGCGGCGTCGGCGGCCTCCTTCGCCTGGACGGCCTTGGCCTCGGCGACCTTCGCGGCCTCCAGCGCCGCCTTCGCCTTGGAGTCGAGGTTTGCTTTGCCCGCCCGCGCCGACTCCAGCGTGCTGATCACGCTGAACTGGGTGTCCGAGACCTGCTGGATCATCTGCTGGCGGGCCAGCAACTGGTCCATGGAGTCCGAGTCCAGCAGGGCAGACATCGACCCCAGGACCGACCCCTGGCGGAAGGAGGCCGCCGCGAACTGGGCGGCGTCCTGCTGAGCGGTGACGATGGTCCGGCCCGCATGCTCGGCCTCTTGCTGGGCATGCCTGGCGGCGGCCTTGGCATCGGCCGCGTCGGCCTGCGCCACCTCCAGGTCGACCCGCGCCTTCATCGCCAGCTCGGCCTTGAGTTCCATCGCGTCCTGCAGCTGTCGGATCTTGGCCTGGGTGGTGGATACCTGGCCGGACAGCCTGCCGACCTGCGCGGCCGAGGACTGCGCGTGGTTCTCGCTGGCCTGGATCTGCTGGTCCGACGGGTTGGGGGGCGGGGGCGGCACCGCACCGGCGGGCAACGCCGTCGACACCGACAGCGCCCCTGCGACGGCGAGTGCCAGCGCAACGCTCCACCCGCGGGCGCCCGACCGCTCAGTTCGGCCGCGCCTTATGAACACCGTCACCAGTAACTCCTCCCACCCCGAGTCCCGACGGCGTCCCGCCGGTCCACTCCGGGCCCGTCGCTGGGCCGTTCGACGCCCACCCGACACCTGCCGACCGGGACTCGAACCGCGTGCCTCCCACCTGTCAAGACGACACGCCAAGGAGCACCTTGCCACTTCATCACCGTGAGCGCCAGTGGCAACAACAACCACACCATTCCCAACCCAGACATAACCACAGATATACCGACATATTTCGGCGGATGGACGCGACGGGACCCGCGACCGGGGACACTGGGCGGGTGATCGATCGCGCGAATCGCCTACCCGGGGGCCCAGCACCCCTCGCCGTTCTCGCCTTCGCCGCGGGACTGGCCGGGGTGACCACCCTGGTGGTGGGCACCTTCCTGCCGTGGCTGCACTCGGGTGCCGTGGACCGGAGCCTCTATCAGACCGCCGCGGTGGCGCAGCGGCTGGGACTGCTCGGCGACGGATCTTTGCTGTCGACCTGGCTGCCGCTGGTCGGCCCGATCTGCGTGGCGCCTGTGCTGCTGGCGCTGCTGCGACTGCGCCGGTCGGCGGCGGTGGTCGGTCTGGTCGTCGCGATCGGCGCCGGCGGGTGCGCCAGCGTGACCCTGGCGATGGCGGGCAGCCGATCCGCCCTGGGCATTTCGCTGGCCTGGGCGGGGCCGGTGACGGTGCTCGTCGGTGCGGCGCTCCTGGCGCTGGGGGCGACCGTGCTGCTGGCCGGTACGCGGCGGGCGCGGCCGGCCCCGGGGACGATGGCCATGGCGCTCGCCGAAAACGCCCCGAGCACTGTCGTCGATCCGTCACACTGAAGGGCGCCCCGCGACGCGCGGTTCCGAACGGCGATCCGCCGTCGACGTGGCCGCAGAACGGTCGACGGTCGGTACCGTCGACCGGGGCAGGCGACATCGGGTCTCCGGCCCGCTGACAGCACTGAACGGATGACGGTGCGCGAATGGCGCACCACGAGGGGAGTCGGACGATGACGAGCGGTGGACCGCAGCAGGGCTGGCCGGGTCAGCCCCCATCCGGCCAGGGGCCGGAGGGGCAGCAGCCGCCGTATGGGCAGCCGCCAGCGTACGAACAGCAACCCCAGTACGGGCAGCCGCCGGCATACGGACAGCAACCCCAGTACGGGCAGCCGGGGCAGCCGGCCTCGGGACAGCAGCCGGCCTATCCGGGATGGCAGCCCAGCGCCCCGGATTCCGGCTGGCAGCAGGCGGCCGGTCAGCAGTACCCGCCGGGCCAGCCTTATCAGCAGCCACAGCCTTATCAGCAACAGCCCTACCAGCAACCACAGGCTGACCAGTCGTACCCGGGCTACCAGCAATCGGCGGGCGGCTACCCACCGCAGGGCTATCCGGCCCAGCAGGGTCAGTACGGCCAGCAACCGGGCCAGTACCCCCCGGCGGGATATGGCGCCCCGCAGGGCGGCGGTCCGACCGGGCAGCTGCCGGCTTCGGGTGGCAAGCGCAAGAGCAACCTGCCGGTCATCATCACCGTCATCGCCGTCGTCATCGCGCTGGCCGCCGCCGGCCTGATCTACTGGGTCGCCCAGAAGGGATCGGACACCGCGAGCGGGCAGAGTACCCCCAAGGATGCGGTGGTGAACCTGCTGAACTCGGTGACCGACGAGGATCCGGTTGGCATCGCGGACCAGCTGGATCCGACCGAGGCGCACCTGTTCGCCGACATGACGGGCGACGTCCTGAGCCAGCTCAAGCGGCTCGGCGTGGTGAACAAGGACGTGCAGGCCGACAAGGTGACCGGCATCGCGATCACCACCAAGGACCTCACCTATGCCGACTCCCCGCTGACCATCAACGACCACCTGCAGATCGTGGAACTCACCGGCGGCACCGTCACCGTGCAAACCGGCAGCGGCGGTGTCCCCTACAGCGACAAGATCACCAAGGTGCTGCCGGAACTCAAGCAGGTGGCACAGCCGCGCACCGAGACCGTCGACATCGCCCAGCAGGTCAAGAAGCTCGGGCACCCGTTCCGCATCGCCACGGTCAACCGCGACGGCAAGTGGTACCCGTCGCTGTTCTACACCGTCGCGGACAACTGGGCCTACACCGAGCACGGTGCGGACTACAAGCTGACTCCCATCGGCAATGAAGGGGGCAGCTCCCCCGAGGACGCGATGAACAAGTTCCTCGACGCGGCGACGACGCAGGACCCGAAGGCACTGATCTCGGTGCTGTCCCCCGACGAGATGGGCGTGTTGCACGACTTCGGCAACATGATCATCAAGGCGGACGGGGACCTGGGCGGCGGCGCTCTCGGCGACGCCGGCCTGGGCGACGCGCAGTTGAGCAATGTCAGCTGGGCCGTGTCCGACGTGACCGGCGGCAAGAAGGTCTCGCTGAAGACGCTCACCGTCAAGACTGAGCAGGGCGACTTCTCGGTCGAGCGGGACCCAGCCGCCGGATCCCTGAAGGTGAGCATCCCCGGCCAGGGCACGATCAACGTGAACGCCGACAACATCGACACCTGGCTGTCTCAGATGATGGGCCCCGCCGCGGCGCAGCTCCCGCCGCAAGTGCGCGAGATCATCAAGCGTGAGTTCCCCAAGGTCATCGGACTCGGCGTGGTGATGGTGCAGGGCGGCGACGGCAAGTGGTACGTCAGCCCGCTGCGGACGTTCTCCGACGTGTTCGTCTCGCTGCTGTCCGGGCTGGAGGCCGGCGACATCGACTACTTCCTGTCGATGGCCGACGGCGGAAGATAGCTGCAAATAGCTAAGGTCTGAAAATCTGCCGCCAGATTCGGACAGGCCCGGCGTTTGCGCAGGTCGTGCGGATCGTGATGCGATCCAGCGGCAGATTCCCAGAACCTCCCGCACCGCGGTATCTGCGCCAGTAGACCCCGGAGTCGCCCGCGACTCCGGGGTCTACTGCTACCGGTGCTCGATGGTCCCTGTCGACCCGCCCCGCTAGCAGGACAAGCGTACTGTTAGAATCGAGCATGATCAGCAGGGCACATCCGTCGCCCTACCACGCGCACATCCCGTGCGGGACAAGGAGTCAGCAGGTGCCCACCGCCACCACCCCGGACCGGCCCGCCGACCGCATCACCGTCGGGGAACCGGGCGCAGAGCGCAGCTATCGGATTCACCCGATCACCGGCATTGCGGGTGCGGATCGGCTGCCATACAGCCTGAAGATCCTGCTGGAGAACCTGGTACGCACCCGGGACGACCGGGTAGTGACGGCCGAGCACATCGCCGCCCTCGCCGGATGGGATCCGGACGCCCAGCCCGACACCGAGATCCAGTTCACCCCGGCCCGAGTGATCATGCAGGACTTCACCGGCGTGCCGTGCGTGGTCGACCTGGCAGCCATGCGGGAGGCGATGACGGCGCTCGGCGGCAACCCCGACGCGATCAACCCGCTGGCTCCGGCCGAGCTGGTGATCGACCACTCCGTGATCGCCGACATCTTCGGCCGGCCGGATGCGTTCGAGCGCAACGTGGAACTCGAGTACCAACGCAACCGAGAGCGCTACCAGTTCCTGCGCTGGGGGCAGACCGCCTTCGACGAGTTCAAGGTGGTGCCGCCCGGGACCGGGATCGTGCATCAGGTGAACATCGAACACCTGGCGCGCGTGGTGATGGTGCGCACCGGCGCCGACGGGGACTCCGTCGCCTACCCGGACACCCTGGTGGGCACCGACTCGCACACCACGATGGTCAACGGTCTGGGCGTGCTGGGGTGGGGCGTCGGCGGCATCGAGGCCGAGGCGGCGATGCTGGGCCAGCCGGTGTCGATGCTGATCCCCCGGGTCGTCGGATTCAAGCTGACCGGGTCGCTGCCGGCCGGCACCACGGCCACCGACCTGGTGCTGACCATTACCGATCTGCTGCGCCGACATGGCGTGGTGGGCAAATTCGTTGAGTTCTACGGCGAGGGGGTGGCCGCGGTCCCGCTGGCCAACCGCGCCACCATCGGCAACATGAGCCCCGAATTCGGGTCCACGGCGGCGATCTTCCCCATCGACGACGAGACGATCCGCTACCTGCGGCTGACCGGTCGGCCCGCCGAGCAGCTGGCGCTGGTCGAGGCCTACGCCAAGGCCCAGGGACTGTGGCACGACCCGGCCCACGAGGCCCGCTACTCCGAATATCTTGAGCTGGACCTGGCAAGCGTGGTGCCGTCCATCGCCGGCCCCAAGCGCCCGCAGGACCGGGTGGAGCTGTCCGGCTCGGTGCCCGCGTTCCGCACCGCGCTGCAGGCCTATGCCGGCACCCCGGACTTCGCCGCGCCCGGCCAGGCGCAGGCTCCCCGGGTCAGCAAGCCCACGCCGGTGTCGATGGACGGCCAGCACTTCGAGATCGACCACGGGCATGTGGTGATCGCCGCCATCACCAGCTGCACCAACACCTCCAACCCCGAGGTGATGTTGGGCGCGGCATTGTTGGCGAAAAAGGCGGTGGAGCACGGACTATCGTCACAACCGTGGGTCAAGACCACGCTGGCACCAGGCAGCAAGGTGGTCATGGACTACTACCAGCGGGCCGGCCTGTTGCCCTACCTGGAAAAGCTCGGCTTCAACCTGGTGGGCTTCGGGTGCACCACCTGCATCGGCAACTCCGGCCCGCTGCCGGAGCCGGTGTCGGCGGCGGTCAACGAGTCCGACCTGGCCGTGGTGTCGGTGCTGAGCGGCAACCGCAACTTCGAGGGCCGCATCAACCCGGACATCAAGATGAACTACCTGGCCTCGCCTCCGCTGGTGGTGGCCTATGCGATCGCCGGATCGATGGACATCGACCTGACCCGCGATCCGCTGGGCACCGGCACCGACGGCCAGCCGGTGTACCTGGCGGACATCTGGCCCAGCGAGGCCGAGGTTTCCGAGGTGATGGCGCGGGCGATCAACCAGGACATGTTCACCCACGACTACGCCGATGTGTTCGCCGGCGATGAGCGGTGGCAGACCCTGCCTACCCCGACCGGCAAGCTGTTCGACTGGGCGGACGAGTCCACCTACGTGCGCCGGCCGCCGTACTTCGACGGCATGGCGGCCGAGCCCGACCCGGTTGCGGACATCACCGGCGCCCGGGTGCTGGCCAAGCTCGGCGACTCCGTCACCACCGATCACATCTCCCCCGCCGGCGCAATCAAGGCCGACTCACCTGCCGGCCGCTACCTGGCCGAGCACGGGGTGGCGCGCCGCGACTTCAACTCCTACGGATCGCGCCGCGGCAACCACGAGGTGATGATCCGGGGCACGTTCGCCAACATCCGGCTGCGCAACCAGCTGGTACCCGGTGTGGAGGGCGGCTTCACCCGCAACTTCCTGGCCGGTGCCGAGGATGCCCCCGATCAGGCGCCGCAGGCCACCATCTTCGAGGCGTCCGAGGCGTACCAGGCGGCCGGCGTCCCACTGGTGATCCTGGCCGGCGCGGAGTATGGCTCCGGATCGTCGCGGGACTGGGCCGCGAAGGGTACCGCGCTGTTGGGCGTGCAGGCGGTGATCGCGCAGTCCTATGAGCGCATCCACCGATCCAACCTGATCGGCATGGGGGTGATCCCGCTGCAGTTCCCGGCCGGCAAGACCGCCGAGGACATGGGGCTGGACGGCACCGAGCGGATCGACATCACCGGCATCACCGCGCTGAACGACGGGGCGATCCCGAAGACGGTGACGGTGCACATCACGCCGACCCGTCCAGGGCGCGAGCGGGGCAGCTTCGAGGCCACGGTGCGCATCGACACGCCCGGCGAGGCCGACTACTTCCGGCACGGCGGGATCATGCAGTACGTGCTGCGCAGCCTGCTGCGGGGCCAGGGCAGCACAGGGTGACATCGTGCCCCGGGTGAGCCCCGAGGTGTTGGCCGCGCGCCGTCGGCAGATCCTGGACGGCGCGCGAGCGGCGTTCGCGCGGCACGGTTACGAGGGGGCCACCGTCCGGGTGCTGGAAGAGGAGATCGGAGTATCCCGGGGCGCGATCTTCCACCACTTCCCGGACAAGGATGCGATCTTCTTCGCGCTGGCCGCCGAGGATGCCGCGGCCATGGCCGACGTCGCGACCCGGTCCGGTCTGGTGCAGGCCATGCGCGACATGGTGGCCGCGCCGGATGCCGGGTGGCTGGGCACCGCGTTGGAGATCTCCCGCCGGGTGCGCACCGACCCGGAATTCCGCGCGACCTGGGCGCAGCGCTCCCGGGCGATCACCGAGGCGACCCGTGCCCGGCTGCAGCGCCAACGGGACGCCGGCGTGCTGCGCGACGACGTCGACATCGACGTGCTCGTCACCTATCTGGAGCTCGTTCGGGAGGGGCTGGTCGCGCATCTGGCCGCCGGGCTCCCGGCCGAGCACCTGACCGGGGTGCTGGACCTGGTGGAGTCCTCGGTCCGCCGCCGGCCCTGACCAGAGATGCCCCGTCACCGCCGAACCCACCGCCGCATGGATCAACTTCCCTGGCATGCACGACGTTCGTCCCACCAGTCACGCCGATCACATTCTGGCAACGTTCATGCATGCAGGCGATGTTGATCCATGCCGGAAGGTTCAGCGGGTGGCGCCGATCATCAGCCCCTCGACCACCCGGCGCTGGGCGATCATCGCCACGATGAGCACCGGGATCACCGCGATCAGCGACCCGGCCATCAGCAGGTTGTACTGGGTACCCAGCAGCTGGCCCTGGAAGATGGTCAATCCCTGGGAGATCATCATCAGGCTCTGCTTGCTGGTGACCACCAGCGGGAACAGGAAGTTGTTCCAGTTCTGGAGGAACAAGATCGTGGTCAGCGCCGCGGTCATCGGCTGTGCCAGCGGCCGGTAGATGTACCAGAAGATGCGCCATTCCGAGGCGCCGTCGATCCGCGCCGACTCGGCCAGGTCGGCCGGTGCGCTCAGGAAGAACTGCCGGTAGAAAAAGCAGCCGAGCGCCGAGGCGATGTTGGGCACGATCAGACCCTGAAATGTGTCTACCCAGCCGAAGTCCGCCAGCAGTTCCACCACCGGAACGAGCACCACGGTGAACGGGATCATCAGCCCGGACAGCACCCCGTAGAACATGATCCGGCGGCCGGGAAAGGTGAACATCGCGAAGGCGTAGCCCGCGAACATGGCGGTGACGACCTGCCCGGCGGTGGTCGCCACCGAGAAGATCGCGGTGTTGACGAAGAACCGACCGAACGGCGCCGCGTTCCAGGCCGTGGGGATGTTCGCCCAGTGCCAGTCGGTCGGGATCAGCGGGGCGTTCGGGTTGATGATGTCCGCCTGGGACTTCAACGCCGACAGGCACATCCACACCAGCGGGAACAGCACGCAGAACGCCGCGACCGCCAGCATCAGGTACGCCAGCACGCGCACCGGCAGCGAGATCCGCATCAGCCGACCGCCTTCGAGGCCCGACCGACCACCGCGAGCTGCACGATCGTCATCAGGATGGAGATCCCGAACAGCAGCACCGCCATCGCATCGGCATTGCCGACCGAGCCGCCCGCGCCCAACCCGAAGGCCTGGTTGTACACGTAGTACAGCGCGGTCTGGGTCGCCCCGTCGGGGCCGCCATTGGTCAGTACGTAGATCTGGGTGAAGGTCTGCAGGCCGGTCAGCGTGGAGATGACGGTGATCAACGCGGTCTGCGGTCGCAGCAGCGGCAGCCGGATGTGCCGCAGCCGCTGCCAGGCCCCGGCGCCGTCCACCACCGCGGCCTCGATGACCTCCCGGGGCAGCGACTTCAGCGCCGCCAGGTACAAGATCACCACCTCGCCGAAGAACTGCCAGGCGCCGAAGGAAATCACCGCGACCATGGCGACGACCGGATTGTCCAGCGTCACCTGCGGGAGGTGTAACCCGAGCAGCAGCCGGTTGAACAGCCCGGTCTGCGGCTGGAACAGGGTGAACCAGATGAACGCGGTCGCCACTGGCGGGACCACCAGCGGAATGATGAACAGGGCCCGAATCGCCGATACCCCGGGCAGCGGCATGTCCAACAGCAGTGCCACCCCGATGCCGGCGACCATGCACACCAGCACGAACCCGACGGTGAATTCCAACGTCACCAGCAGCGCGTGTCCTCCGCCGCCGGACAGCATGGCTCGGTAGTTGTCCAGCCCGGCGAAGGTCAGGTTGGTACCGAAGATGTTGCCCTTGTACAGGCTACGGCGGATCACCATCACCAGCGGGATGACCGAGAACAGCACGGTCAGACCCAATGTCGGCAGGATGAAGGTGTACGCCGTCGCCCAGGTGCGCGCTCGCGGCCGCCGTGACGACCGCGGATTCGGCGCCGGGGCGATGGAACTGCGTGGGCGGACCCAGCGCCTGCCGGGCCCGCCCACGACGTCGATCGGGGTGCTCACCCGAGGGTCATGAACCGGCGTTCGCGATTGCCGCGTTCGCTGCCGCCTCCGCCGCATCCAGGGCCTGCTGCGGAGTCGACTTCCCCGTCAGGGCCTTGTTGATGTTGTCGCTCAGCGCCTGGGAGATGGCCGCGTAGGACGGGATGGTCGGGCGCACCTGGCCGTACTTGAGCTGCTCGGCGAACGTATCGTAGGTCGGCTGGCCCGCGATCGCCTTCTTCAGCACCTCCTGGTCGAGCTGGTTCGGGGCGCTGGGTAGGCCGCCGGACTGAGCCGTCAGGTACGCGCCCTGTTCGGGCTGGCCCAGCCACTTGACAAACTCCTGCGCCGCCTTGTTGGCCGCGTCGCCCTTGTCGAACACGGTCGCCACACCGATGCCGATGCCCGCCGACGACTTGCCGGAGCTGCCGGCCGGCATCAGCGCGACTCCGTAGTTGACGTCCTTGAATTCGGAGAGCGCCCACTGGCCGTTGACGATCATGGATACCGCGCCGCTGGCGAACGCCGGCGCGCCGTCGAAGCTGCCACCCTGCGCATAGCTGGTGGTCGGCGCCGAGTGGTCCTTCTGCACCATGGTGTACCAGGCGGTGAGCGCGTCCAGACCCGCCTTGTCGTTGAACGCCACCTTGGTCTGGTCACTGTTGAGCAGCGACCCGCCGTTGCCCCACAGCAGCGACTCCCAGACGTAGCTGATCCACTCCGAGGAGCCCAGCGGCGCGTAGAAGCCGTAGTGCGGCTTGCTCGCCGTGGACAGCTTCTCGGTCAGCGTCTTGGCGTCGGAGACCAACTCGTCCCAGGTCTTCGGCGGCTCGGCGATGCCGGCCTTCGCGAAGTCGTCCTTGTTGTAGAACAGCAGGTAGTCGCCGACTCCGCCGAGCGCGAACCCGAGTTGCTTGCCCTGGTAGAACAGGCCCGACCGGATACCGGGGTACAACGCGTCGGTCTCGGCCTTGAGCGCGGAGGTCAGATCGACGACCTTCCCGCTCTGCGCGTACAGCGGCAGATTGGACGGGTCCTGGCCGAGCAGGATGTTGGGCTCGGTATCGGACTTCAGCGCGGCGACGACCTTGGCGGTGGTGTTGTCCGCGCTGGCGATGTACTGCCCCTTGACGGTGATGCCGGGGTGAGAGTCGTTGAAGTGCGAGTCCAGGTAGTCGATCTGCTCCTGGCTGGACGAGGACCAGTAGGTGATGCTCACCGACTGCCCGGAGCCGGACGGCGTCCCCGACTGCGACCCCGCGGTCGAGGTCTCCGGCGAGCTCGGCTGGCTGCTCCCCGTGGACGCCGAACTCGACTGGCTGTTCCCCGCAGACGGTGCGCTGCCGCCGGAGCTACCGGTCGGGGAGCCTGTCCCCCCGGACGAACCACACGCGGCCACCAGTACCGCCACGAACGACGCGCTCATGATGCTCAGCGCGGCTTTCCGACCCCGCGCCCATCCAGCTTTGCCCACGATTTCATCTCCTATCGTGCGGAGGCGCCCGCACCCTGCATCAGCGTAGGACGCCATGATCGCAGTCGGCACTCCCGCCCCGCCGCCGTCACCAAACCGTGTCCGTCCGCTCAGGCGTCGGAGAACCGAGCAATGGTGGCGGTGGCCCGGCGCACCTCGCGAGTGGGGCCGGTTGGCAGCAGCTCGGACAAGAATCCGTAGCTGTGCTCCAGCACCGCAGCGGGACGGGATCCGGCGGCGGACTTGGCGCGCACCGAGGTCAGCCAGTCGGCCAGATCGCCCCAGCCGGGCGCCGATAGCGAGCCGCCCATCTGCTGCACCGACAGCCCCGCGCACAGATTGGCGAAGCTCATCCGGTGCCGCAGCGGCCAGCCACGCAATTCGCCGAGAATGAAGGCGGCGGCGAACACGTCACCGGCGCCGGTCGGGTCCACGGCGTGCACCGGTAGCGACGGCACCCACTCCTCCTCGCCGGTGGTGCTGTCCAGTCCGATCGAGCCCTGCCCGCCGCAGGTGATCACCACCACCGGCACGCTGTCGGCCAGTGCCATCAGCGCCTCGCGGGGCTCATCGGTGCGGGTGTAGGCCATGGCCTCCGCGCAGTTGGGCAGGAAGGCGTGCAGATCGTCCATCCCGCGCAGCGACTCTGGAGTCCACTGCTCGGTGGCGTCCCAGCCCACGTCGCCGAACAGCAACGTGCCGGACTGCTGAGCCGCCCGCACCCAGCCGGCTGGCTCGCCACCCAGGTGCACCACCGCCGCAGCGGCGCGGGGCGGGTCGCCGATCAGCTCGTCGTCCGGCACCGGCGACGGGTGCGCGTGGGTGACCATCGCCCGGTCCCGGTTGACCGCCAGTGACACCGTCACCGGCGAGTGCCAGTGCTCGTAGCGGCGAGACAGCGACAGGTCGATCCCCTCCTGTTCGGCGAGCGTCCGGTAGAGGAAGTCGCCGTACAGGTCGTCGCCGAATGCTGCCGCGAGCCCGGTACGCAATCCCAGCCGGCTTGCGGCCACCGCCATGTTCGCCACCCCGCCCGGCGCGGAACCCATGCCCTCGGCGTAGATCTCGGTGCCTCCGACCGGCAGGCCGGGCAGGCCGGAGAGCACGATATCCAGGAACACAGTGCCCTGCATGATCACGTCCAGGCTGGTCTGTGCCGGATGTGACCCGGCCGCGCCGGCGGGCGCTGTGGAGTCCGGCGGGCCCGGGTGCGCGGACTGCTGGGCCGGCCCCGCGGTGGGCCCGACGGCGGGCACAGCCGCGGGCACGGCGGTAGGCACGGCGGTGGGCTCGCCGGTGGGCACAGCGGCGGACACAGGGGTGGGCTCGGCCATGCGCACAGCCTGCCACCAACTACCGTGGCGGACGTGCGTCTGGTGATTCTCGGCGGTGGCGGGTTTCGGGTCCCGCTGGTCTATCGAGCGGTGACGGGTCGGCCGGAGTTGGGCATCGACCGGGTGGTGCTGCACGACGTCGACGGCGCGCGGCTGGCGGCGATGCACGCCGTGCTGTCCGGCGCCGGCGGGCACGGGCGGCAACCGACGGTCGGGCCGTCGGTGACGGTGACGACCGATCTGGACGATGCGTTGCGCGGCGCGGACGTGGTGTTCTCGGCGATCCGGGTGGGCGGTGCTCCGGGCCGCGCGGCGGACGAGCGCCGGGCGCTCGCGCTCGGGGTGCTGGGCCAGGAAACGGTGGGCGCCGGTGGGCTGGCCTACGGGTTGCGCACGGTCCCGGTGGCGCTGCAGATCGCCCGTCTCGTGGCCGATCTCGCCCCGAATGCCTGGACCATCAACTTCACCAACCCGGCCGGGATGATCACCGAGGCAATGCGCACCGTGCTGGGCGAGCGGGTGATCGGCATCTGCGACTCCCCGCTCGGGCTGATCCGGCGGACCTGCCGGGCCCTGGGGGTGTCGCCAGACGAGGCGCACTGCGACTACGCGGGCATCAATCACCTGGGCTGGCTGCGCTCCGTGCGACGAGCCGGCCTCGGCGCTCGGTCGAGCGGCGAAGCCGGCGGCGCCACCGACCGGCACGGCGGCGATGACGGGGCTTGCCCCGACCTGCTGCCGGGGCTGCTCGCCGATGATGCCGCGTTGGCATCCTTCGAGGAGGGCCGCCTTTTCGGCGGCGACCTGCTCCGGGTGCTGGGCAGTCTGCCGAACGAGTATCTGGCGTTCTATTACGGCCACCGGGATCTCGCGGCGTCGTTGGCATCGGGCACGACCCGTGGCGAGCTGCTGGCGGCCGAGCAGCACACCTTCTACACGGCGGCCGCGGCCGATCCCGCCCGAGCGGCGGCCCTCTGGGAACGGGCGCGGCTGCGGCGGGAACAGACCTATCTGGCCGAGACTCGGGATGCCACCGAACACCGCGACGAGCAGGACCTGACCGGCGGCGGATACCAGGAGGTGGCGCTGGATCTAATGGCCGCGCTGACCGGCGGCGCCTCAGCACAACTGATCGTCAACGTGGCCAACGGATCCGCTCTGCCGCAGCTGCCCTCGGACATGGTGGTCGAACTGGCCTGCACGGTGGATTCCCATGGCGCCCGGCCGCTGCCGACCCCGCCGCTGGACCTGCACCAGCTGGGGTTGGTCAGTGCCGTACGGGCGGCCGAGCGCGCGGTGATCGACGCCGTGTTGCTGGGCTCCCGGGAGCAGGCGCTGCGGGCGTTCACCATCCATCCACTGGTGGGCTCGCCCCGCATCGCCCAGCAGTTGCTGGACGGGGTCGTCGCCGATCACCCGGCACTCGCGGAACTGCTGCGCCCCGTCCCCGAGGGTGAGTCTCATGCGGCGCCGGGCAGCTGCGTCCGGCTCACGAACCGGCAGCTCGGGCGGCGAGCGCCCGCAGCCGGGCCAGTTGCTCGAACCGCTCCTGGGCCAGTTGCTGCTCCGAGGTCCGGTCCGGGCAGCGGGTGATCAGCCGGGTGATCCCGCGCACCGCCTCCGGGTCGGACGCCGTCAGCGCCGCGACGAGGTCCGCCACCGTGCCGTCCAGCTGCGCGGCGGGCACCGCCGTCACCGCCAGGCCCACCCGCACCGCCTCCGCCGCGCCCACCCGACGGCCGGTCGCGCAGATCTCCAGTGCGCGTGCGGTACCGACCGCGCGCACCAGCCGCCCGGTGCCGCCAAGATCCGGCACCAGACCGAGAGTGACCTCCGCCATGGCGAACTGGGCGTCGTCCGCGGCCACGATCAGGTCGCACGCCAACGCCAACTGAAAGCCGGCGCCCACGGCATGCCCCTGCACGGCGGCGATCGAGACGAACGACGGATCGGCCAGCCAGCCGAATCCGGACTGGAAGCCGGCGATGGTCTCGTCGGAAACCGCCGGGGGCTGGCGAGCCAGGGTGGCCAGCAGCGAGTCCGGACCGTCACCGAATGCAGACCGGTCCAGGCCCGCCGAGAAGGACGGCCCGGCACCACGCACCACGACCGCCCGCACGCCGGCCGGGCCGGCATCAACCGCCCCATCGGCGATGCGGGAGCCGATATGCGCCAAGGCCTTCCAGGTATCGGGTAGCTGCGCGTTTCGCACCTGTGGCGCGCACAACGTGATCGTCAGCACCCCACCGTCCGCTCGGGCCGTCACCCGCCCGCGGGTCAGCAGATCCTCGTCGAGGGCCGCGTCGGCCCCCGGCGCCGTCACCGCTTCTTACCGCGAGTGGCGCCACCCCGTCCGCGCAGCGTGACCTCCGCGTCGACCAGCAGCCGGTGCACGAACCCGTACGACCGGCCGGTCGACTCGGCCAGGGCCCGGATGCTCTGCCCCTTCTCGTATTTCTTCTTCAGGTCCGCAGCCAGCTTCGTGCGGGCAGATCCGGTGATGCGGGACCCCTTGGTGAGGGTCTGCGATGCTGATTGTGACGCCACGCTTCCCACCTTCCCATCGAGGGTTCGGCGACCCTGCCGTCCGACCGGGCAGGCAGCGCGAGGCGTCATGGGACCGGTGGCGCCGGTCTCGGTGGGCGCTTCACGCCGTGCTCGCATCGGCGTACCCCCATGATCGACCCGATCCGCCCGGCGCGCCACCGCTGGCACGAATCCGGCAAGCGTGGCCACCGATCACCTCGGCGGGCGGATGCCTGGGGTGCCCGCCCTCGCCGACCTGCCAGGCGGCGGCCGAGTTGAACGGCCACACCAGGAGGCCCGGTCAGGCCAGTTCGACCAGGTCCAGGTAGTCGGCCGACCAGTGGTCCTCGGTGCCGTCCGGCAGCAGGATGACCCGCTCCGGCTCCAGCGCGGACACCGCGCCCGGATCGTGCGTCACCAGCACCACGGCCCCGGTGTAGCGGCGCAGGGCGTCCAGCACCTGCTCCCGGCTCGCCGGGTCGAGGTTGTTGGTGGGCTCGTCCAGCAGGAGCACATTCGCGGCGGAGGACACCAGCCCGGCCAGCGCCAGCCGGGTCTTCTCCCCGCCGGAGAGCGTGCCCGCACGCTGGTCCAACTGCTCTCCGGTGAACAGGAATGCGCCCAGCAGGTTGCGCAGCTCCTGCGCCCCCGTGTCCGGCGCGGCGTGCCGGGTGTTCTCCCACACGGTGGCGGCCGGGTCAATCGTGTCGTGCTCCTGGGCGTAGTAGCCCAGTCGCAGCCCGTGCCCGGGCTCGACGCTGCCGGTATCCGGCTCCTCGATGCCGGCCAGCAGCTTGAGCAGGGTGGTCTTGCCTGCGCCGTTCAGCCCGAGCACCACCACCCGGCTGCCCCGGTCGATGGCCAGGTCGACACCGGCGAACACCTCCAGGGACCCGTAGGCCTTGGACAGGTTGGCGGCGGTCAACGGGGTGCGGCCGCACGGGGCGGGCGCCGGGAACCGGATGTGGGCGACCTTGTCGGCGACCCGGACCTCATCCAGCGCACCGAGCATCCGCTCGGCGCGGCGGACCATCTGGTGTGCCGCGGCGGCCTTGGTGGCCTTCGCGCCCAGCTTGGCAGCCTGGGCCTTCAGCGCGGACGCCTTCTTCTCGGCGTTGGCGCGCTCCCGCCGGCGGCGCTGCTCGTCGGTGGCGCGGGCATCGAGGTAGCGCTGCCAGGTCATGTTGTAGGTGTCCAGCTCGCCGCGCACGGCGTCCAGGAACCAGACCTTCGTCACCACCGCGGCCAGCAGATCGACATCGTGGCTGATGATCACCAACCCGCCGGTGAACGACTTCAGGAAGTCCCGAAGCCACACGATGGAGTCCGCATCGAGGTGATTCGTCGGCTCGTCCAGCAGCAGCTGCACGTGGCCGGAGGCCATGTCGTCGGCGGCCGCGAACAGGATGCGGGCCAGCTCGACCCGGCGGCGCTGCCCCCCGGACAGGGTGTGCATCTGCTGGGCGAGCACACGGTCGGGCAGACCCAGGTTGTGGCAGATCTTGGCGGCCTCGGCCTCCGCGGCGTAGCCGCCCAGCGCGGAGAAGCGCTCCTCGATCCGGCCGTACCGGGCCACGGCCGCTTCCCGCTCCGGACCCTCGGCCAGCTCGGCCATCTGGATGTGCACCTTCTCCAGATCGGCGACCAGAACGTCCAGGCCGCGGGCCGAAAGCACCCTGTCCTTGGCGCTGACGGTGAGGTCGCCCTCGCGGGGATCCTGCGGAAGGTAGCCGATCTCGCCGGAGCGGGTGACAGTTCCGGCATAGGGAAGCCCCTCGCCGGCGAGCACCCGCATGGTGGTGGTCTTGCCGGCGCCGTTGCGCCCGACCAGGCCGATCCGGTCGCCGTGCTGTATGCGCAGTGTCGCGTCGGCCAGCAGGATCCGCGTCCCGGCCCGCAGCTCAAGACCGGTTGCGGTAATCACGTGTAGCCATGCTACCGGGCCGGGTACCTGGTTTTCCCCCGCCGAGGGGTCCGGGCGCCCGGCGAGCTATTACCCTGCGGCCATGATGCGGATGATCGCGGCGATCGACGAGGCACGGGGGCTGGCCACCGACGATGGCATCCCATGGACGCTGCCCACCGACCAACGCTTCTTCGTCAATCAGACCCGGGAGGGGATCATCCTGATGGGGTACGGCACCTATCTGGAGTTCGACAAGCCGATGCACGGGCGGCCGAACTATGTGGCGACCCTGCACGCCGATGCGCTTAAGCCCGGATTCGTGGCGGTGCACGATGTGCCGGCCTTCGTCGCGTCCCATGCCGACGATGTGGTGCAGAACATCGGCGGAGCCGGGCTCTTCGGCTCGACGCTGCCGCTGGCCGACGAGTTGCTGCTGACCCGGATTCGGGCGGACTTTCGCTGCACCAAGTTCTTCCCGCCGTTCGAGGACGAGTTCCGGCTGGCGACGCAGTCCGAGGCGGTGACGGAGAACGGCGTGATGTACGTGTTCCAGACCTGGCGCCCGGCACCGGCTGACGGGCGGGTCAGCCGGTGCCGGGCGCGCCCGGACGTACGGTGATCTGCACCGCGAGGCATCGCGTGGCGATGGCGTCCAGCACCGCGCGGCGGGGCTCGGGAATATCGCCGAAGACCCGCCGGGGCAGCTCGGCCAGGAAAGACAGCCGCGGGTCGGCGAGCACCTCCCGGATGGCGCCCGGCTCTCCCCCGACGACCAGCGCGCGCAGGGACTCGGCGACCGGCGCCAGCACCCGCTGCGCCGTGTCGGCGGCGGCCCGGTGCGCGTCCCGTCGCTGGTTGCCCCGCCGCCGGGCGTAGCGCTGCTGGGACCAGCCGCCCGCCGCGGTGCGGGACTGCACGTACCGGGTGTCGGTGGAGCTGTCCAGCACGGCGCCGTCGCGGCAGACCCCGATCGAATGCGCGCCGGCCCTGATCAGGATCGCCGCGGTGGGCCCGATCGCGCGGGTGTGCTCGAGCAGCGCCTGCACGGGTTCCGCGTCACCGATCCGCATGGGTGGGAACGGCACGGCCAGCGTCGCCACGGTGCCGTCACCACCGGTGACGGTGACCGCGGACAGCGACCCCGTCACCGCCGTGATGCCCCCGTTGCGCACGGCGAACCTGTTGACCCAACCCGGCACCCGGCCGGGCTCGACCTCAACGACCCGCCCGCCGCCGGCCGCCTGTCGCACCGTGCTCACCGGCGCCCGCCGATCCAGCCCCCGCACCGGCATGGATCAACTTCCCCTGCATGCACGAAGTTCGTCCCACCAGTCACACCGTCACCATTTTCGCCACGTTCATGCACGCGCGCCAGGCTCGCAGCCCGCTGCCGCCAGGCTCACCGCCCACTGCCGCCGGGCTCACAGCCCGCTGCCGCCGGCCCAGAGCTGGCCCGCGTGACCGCCCAGGGCGGCGGCGGTGGCGATCGCCCGATCGTCGGTCATCGAGGCGACATAGTCGATAATCCCCCGACCGCGCCCGAGCCGGGTCAGGTCGTCGTCGGAGACGGTCGGCTCTCCGGTCGGCCCGACGATCAGCTCCGGCGCGCTGCGGGCCAACTGGTGGTAGTCCTCGGTGGCCAGGCGCACCAGGTCCAGCAGCCGCCGCGGCGCTCGGGCGGCATCGGCGGGGTCGGCCAGCCAGGACTCCAGGTCGCTGACCAGGGCGGCCAGCAGCCGAGCCTGCCCACGTTGGAACAGCGCCAGATCGGGCCGGTCGAGCACGAACCGTTGGTGCACGAACTTGAGCACCGTCACCTCGTGCCAGGCCTGCCGGTCCAGCAGCACGTAGCCGGCCCGCACCGGGGGGTCTGCGGTGACCGTCACCGAGTCCTGCAGGTGGGTGATCCACGACGCGGTGAACAGCCCGACCGCTCGCTCCGCGGCGATGGACGAGTCGAACGGGACCGCCAGCAGCCCGTCCACCAGATCGGAGGCGACCCGGCCGACGGCGGTGGCGAACACCTCGTCGTCCACCACCCAGGCGTCCTTGGCATGCAGCCGGCGGCGCAGCAGTTCCAGGGAATGCCCCGGGTGACGATCCGACGCCTGCAACTCCGGCAGCGACGCGGCGGCGAACTCCGCACGGCGCCGGATCCAGGCGCGGAACTCCGCGGCGACCGAGGCATGCTGCAACACCCCGGCCCGGTGGAAGTCGTCCAGATCGTGCAGCGAGTAGGCGATGTCGTCGGCGATGTCCATCACCGAGCACTCGACGGTCTGCTGCCATCGCCCGATCTCCGGGTAGGCCCGGCGGACCTCATCCAACTCCGGGACGTCCACCACGTAGGCGGAGAACTTCTGCGAGCCCGGTCCCTCCGGTGCGGGGCCGGCGCCCTTCGGCCGGATCGGGGCGTCCAGCGGGTGGTCGGCGGGATAGCCGAGCCTGGTCCACGGGTACTTCAGGACGCCGGCACGGACGGCAGCGGTCAGATCCAGGCCGTGGTCCTGCTCGCCGTGCACGTCCAGCGTGGTCAGGATGCGGAAGGTCTGGGCATTGCCCTCGAAGCCGTCCACCAGGCCGAATCTGGATCGGGCGACCCGGTCCAGGATGCGCTCGCCCAGGTGCCCGAACGGCGGGTGGCCCAGGTCGTGGGCGCTGGCGGCGGCCTGCACGACGACCGGATCGCAGCCGCCCAGTTCGTCCAGCAGCGCGCGGTGCGGCCCGGCGCGCAGCATGGTGGCGATGGCCCGGGCAACGGCGGTGACCTTGACGGTGTGGGTCAGCCGGTTGTGCACCACCTGACCGGCGGCGCCCTGGCTGATGACCTGCGTGACGGCGGCCAGTCGGGAGAAGTACGGCGAGAACCGGATGCGCTCCAGATCGTCCCGGAACGCCCCCTCGGTGGCGGTGGCCAGGTCCTCCCGGGGCGCATCATCGCCCGCGACCCCGGCTGTCCCTGCGCCGGTGTTGCCCTGGACGACCCCGCCGTCGCTGCGCCGCGCCAGTCGAGGATCCACGCGGGCAACCTACCCCGGCCGCCCGACCGCCGCCCGTCCGGTCCGGCGCTTATCAACGTGCGGCGCGCATCCGAACTCGGCTACTCCTGTCACTCCAGTCACATCCTGGCTGAGTTGATAAGCGCCGAGGGCGGGCGGCCGGACGGGCCGACGGCGAGCGGCTGGCAGGTTGTCCACAGGGGCGGAGTTGTCCACATTTGCGCATCAGCTGCCTCGGGCGCATCGCTGCGGCGCGGCATGCTCCGTCCCATGGGGGCACACCAGGATCGCACAAGGCTTCGCCAACTATTCCAGCGTTTCGGACCTGTCATATCGATGCGCGACGCCCGCGCCGCTGGAGTACCGGTACGGACGATCTATCGTGCCGAGGCGGCGCGCGAGCTAGTCCGGTTGGCCAAGGCGGCGTTTGCCAGCGCCGAGGCATGGGGCGCAGCCGGCCCGTGGGATCGCTTCAGAATGGCGTCGGTCGCCTTCGGTCTCGGAGCCGCCGACCATGTCTTTCTCAACGGGCCCTCGGCGCAGGCGGTGCTGGGTCTGCCGACACTGTCCGAGCCGCCGACAGTTCCGGTCGCGATCAGGCTCGCGCCGACCGTCAGCGGCACCAACCTGTCCGGTCACGCTCGGGTGCGTACCGGGTTCCTCCCCGCCCGGCACCGGTGGGCCAAGGATCGGGTCCGCGTGGTCAGCGCCGGCTACGCGGCAATCGACGTCGCTCGGCACTCCACCGCAGTCGAGGCATTGGCAGTGGTGGATCACGCGCTACACACCGGAGCATCCAGGGAACAACTGGCGGCGCTGCTGGAGGACCTGCGCACCTATCCGGGAATCCAGCAGGCGAAATGGGCGGTCGGCCATGGCGACGAGCGGGCCGAGTCGCCCCTGGAGTCGCTGGGCCGGCTGTCGTTCATCGAGGCCAGCCGCGTGGCTCCGCTGTCGAACGTGTGGTTCTCGGACGGTGTCGCCGCATATCGCGTTGATCATTACTTCCCCGACAGCGGCGTGGTTCTGGAAGGTGACGGCGGCCTGAAGGTCAACAACCGGCCGGACGCGCACCGGGTGGTCCAGCGACAGGTGCGCCGGGAGAGTTGGCTGCGCGCGCAGGGTTGCGCAGTGGAACGCTACGACTACCCGATGGCGATCGGGCGGAGAGCCCAGATCGTCGCGCTGGTGGACCGGGCCGCCCGGTCACAGGCCGGGCGCGCGCTGCCGACCTGCTGGTCGCTCGAGCCTCCCCGTCACCTCCGTATCGCGTGATCCAACGCTCTAAGCCGCTGACCAACTCGGCTACTCCCGTCACTCCAGTCACAGACGAGCCGAGTTGATAAGCGCCGACAAATACGGGGCCGAGTTGATGAGCCCGGTCAGATGTTGAAGCCCAACGCACGGAGCTGGTCGCGACCGTCGTCGGTGATCTTCTCCGGCCCCCACGGGGGCAGCCACACCCAATTGATCCGGAAATCGGCCACCAACGGCGTCGCACCGCCGGTCAGCGCCGCGGACACCTGATCCTCGATCATGTCCTGCAACGGGCAGGCCGCACTGGTCAGCGTCATGTCGATGGTCGCCACATTGTCGGCCCCGACCTGCAGGTCGTACACCAGGCCCAGATCGACGACGTTGATGCCCAGTTCCGGATCGACAACGTCGCGCAGCGCCTCCTCGATGTCATCCAGCGAGGTCACCGACGCCGAGGCAGCAGACTCGGCACCATCGCCGGCCGGCGGGACACCGAAGCCCTGGTCCAGGTCTGCGGCGCTGCGCCCGGTGCGATCGTCGGTCATCGTCTGGCCCACTGAGTGGCCATAGCCCTGCTCGGTCATCTCGTCACTCTCCCGATGTTCCCTGTTGGACCCGAACGCCGGCGGCCTCGGTGACCGCCTGCTTGAATGCCATCCACCCCAGCAGGGCGCACTTGACCCGGTTCGGGTACTGGGACACACCCGCGAACGCCACCGCGTCGCCCAGCACGTCCTCGTCGCCCGGGTCGGTGCCCTTGCTGGTCACCATCGTCTCGAACGCCTTCAGCATGCCCATGGCCTCCGGCAGCGGCCGGCCGATCAGCAGGTCGGTCAGCACGGAGGTGGACGCCTGCGAGATCGAGCAGCCCAGCGCCTGGTAGGACACATCCCGGACCCTCTGCTCGCCCTCGTCCAGCAGCGCCACCCGCAGCGTGACCTCGTCCCCGCAGGTCGGATTCACCTGGTGCACCTGGGCGTCGAACGGCTCCCGCAGTCCGGCATGGTGCGGCGCCCGGGAGTGGTCCAGGATGATCTCGGCGTACAACTGCTCCATCGGTGACGGGCTCACCGGCCCACCCCCGATCCGGCGAAGAATCGCTGCGCCGAGACCACAGCGTCGATCAGCGCGTCCACCTCGTCGGCCGTGTTGTACACCCCGAAAGTGGCCCGGGCCGACGCCGCGACCCCATACCGCCGGTGCAGCGGCCAGGCGCAATGGTGCCCGGTGCGCACGGCGACCCCGGCGTCGTCCAGCAACTGCCCCACATCGTGCGGGTGCACGCCGTCCACCACGAACGACACCGCCGGGCCCCGGTCGGTCAGATCCGACGGCCCCAGGATGCACACCCCCGGCAACGCCGAAAGCCCCTGCAGCGCCTGCCCGGTCAGCTCCCGCTCGTGCTCGGCCACGGCGTCCATGCCGAGCTCGGTCAGATAGTCCACCGCGGCACCGAGCCCCACGGCCTGGGTCACCGGCGGGGTGCCCGCCTCGAACCGTGCCGGGGGCGGCGCGTAGGTCGAGTGGTCCAGGAAGACCTCCTCGATCATCGAGCCACCGGTCTGGAACGGGGGCAGCGCCGCCAGCAGCTCGTACCGGCCGTACAGCGCACCGATCCCGGTCGGTCCGAGCATCTTGTGCCCGGAGAACGCGGCGAAATCCACGCCCAGCGACGGGAAGTCGACCGGCCGGTGCGGAACCGACTGGCAGGCGTCCAGGACCACCAGCGCGCCCACCCGGTGCGCGGCCTGCGCCAACTCCTCGACCGGCGGGACGGTACCCAGCACGTTCGACTGGTGCGTGAGCGCCAGCACCTTGGTGCGTGGGGTGATCAGCGACCCGATGTCGGCCAGGTCCAGCCGGAAGTCGTCGGTCAACCCGAACCAGCGCAGTGTCGCCCCGGTGCGTTTGCACAGCTCCTGCCACGGCACCAGGTTGGCGTGGTGTTCCATCTCGGTGACGACAATCTCGTCGCCGGGCCCGATCGCGAAGCGGGATGCGTCCGCGTCGAATGCGGCATTGCCCAGCGAGTAGGCCAACAGGTTCAGCGAGGCCGTGGCGCCCGCGGTGAACACCAGTTCTTCCGGGCGCGCGGCGCCGACGAAGGATGCCAGCCGAGCCCGAGCGCCCTCGAACAGCGAGGTGGCCTCGTCGGCCAGCTGGTGCGCCCCGCGTTTGACGGCCGCGTAGTGATCGGTGACGAACTCCTGCTCAGCGTCGATCACGCACACCGGGCGCTGCGAGGTGGCCCCGGAATCCAGGTACACCAGAGGCCTTCCGTCGCGGACTTCCCGATCCAGGATCGGGAAGTCCGCCCGGATCGGTGCGGATGCCAACCGCGGCCCTGCATCCGCAGGCTGCGTCTCCGCTGGCCGCTCGGCGGTGACGGAGGCGGCGGCAGAACCCGAGCCGGCAGCCATCTCAGGCCGGTACTCCCGCGCCGGTGAAGCGCACATAGCCGTCGGACTCCAGTTCCTCGGCCAGCTCCGCTCCCCCGGACTCGACGACCCGGCCGGCGACGAAGACGTGCACGAAATCGGGGTGGATGTAGCGCAGGATCCGCGTGTAGTGCGTGATCAGCAGAATGCCGACCGCCTGATCGGACGCTGCCGAGGCCGCCTTGTACCGGTTGACGCCCTCGGACACGATGCGCAGTGCGTCGATGTCCAGGCCGGAGTCTGTCTCGTCCAGGATGGCGAAGCGCGGCTTGAGCAGCGCCATCTGCAGCACCTCGTGCCGCTTTTTCTCACCGCCGGAAAAGCCCTCGTTCACATTGCGCTCGGCGAAGTCGGGATCCATCTGCAGATCCGCCATGGCCCCCTTGACCTCCTTGAGCCATTGCCGTACCGGCGGCGCCTCACCGCGCACCGCAGTGGCGGCGGTGCGCAGGAAGTTGGAGGTGGACACGCCCGGGATCTCCACCGGGTATTGCATCGCCAGGAACAGCCCGGCCCGCGCCCGCTCATCCACCGTCATGGCCAGCACGTCGGCGCCGTCCAGGGTGACCGAGCCGGAGGTGACCTGATACTTGGGGTGGCCGGCCAGCGCGTACGCCAGGGTGGACTTGCCGGACCCATTCGGGCCCATGATCGCGTGCGTGCTGCCGGAGTCCACGACGAGGTTCACCCCGCGCAGAATCTCCTTCGGCGCCTCGTCGGCGATCACCGACACGTGCAGGTCGGAGATCTCAAGTGTTGCCATGGGTTTTTCGCTCCCGATGTGGTTGTGCTGATGTAGGTTTCAGTTGCCGGAGATGGCGAGTTCGCGCTCGATGGTCTCAGTGATCCGATCGACCACCGCGGGGACGCCGATCTTGTGCAGTACCTCGCCGAAGAAGCCGCGCACCACCAGGCGCTTGGCCATCTCCGGGGTGATACCGCGGGACTGCAGGTAGAACAGGTGCTCGTCGTCGAGCCGGCCGGTGGCGCTGGCATGCCCGGCGCCGACGATTTCGCCGGTCTCGATCTCCAGGTTGGGCACCGAGTCGGCCCGGCAACCATCGGTCAGCAGCAGGTTTCGGTTCATCTCGTAGGTGTCGGTGCCCTCGGCGCTCTGCTGGATCAGCACGTCCCCGATCCATACGGTGCGGGCGGCACGGCCCTGCAGGGCTCCCTTGTACAGCACCCGGGAGCGGCAGTGCGGTGCGTCGTGGTCGACGAAGATGCGATGTTCCAGGTGCTGCCCGGCGTCGGCGAAATACAGCCCGAGCATCTCGACATCGCCGCCGGGGCCTCGATAGTCGACATCGACCGAGGTGCGCACCACGTTGCCACCGAAGGTCAGCGCGGTGTGCCTGACGGTCGCGTCGCGACCGACCGCGAGGTGGTGGTGCGCCAGCTGTACGGAATCGGCCGCCCAGTCGGCGACCGTGACGAGCTTCAGCCGCGCACCATCGGCGACGGCGACCTCGACCAGGTGCGCGACGGTGGCCGACCCCTGGTGGCCCAGCACCACGGTGGCATCCGCCTGCTCGCCGATTCGGATCAGGATGTGCCCGGCCTCCGGCACGCTCGCGTCGGTTCCGTCGATCGTCACCACCACCGGCTCGTTGACCGCCAGCCCGGCGGGCACCTCGACCAGCAGACCGTCCGAAACCTCAGCCATGATCCGCGCGGTGAACCTGTCGGCGGGCAGGTATCCGGACGCTCCCTTGAGTGACCCGGCCTCCTCACCGGTGGTTCCGCGCACCGTCACGCCGTCCGGCGCGTCCCAGCGGCAAGTCAGCGAGCCACCGCCGGCGAACGGCGCATCCGCATGCAACTCGCGGAGCCGGCGCAGCGGGGTGAACCGCCACGGTTCGTCCTTGCTGGTCGGGACCGCATGGTCGGCGACGGCGGTCGAGCCGACCGGGTGCAGGTGCGACTCGGCGCCGGAGGCGCGCACCGTACGGCCGCCGACATGCGAGTGCTCGGCGAGCCCGTTCGGCGCGACGTCTTGGGTGGTCTGCATTGTCGTCATGTGGTCCGGGCACGACGGCCCGTGAGCCCTTCTGTGAGTGGGGAGCTGCTGGAAGCGATGGTGACGGCGCCGACGCGGCGACTATCCGACGGCCCCTTCCATCTGCAGCTCGATCAGCCGGTTGAGCTCCAACGCGTACTCCATCGGCAACTCCTTGGCGATCGGCTCGATGAAGCCGCGCACGATCATCGCCATCGCCTCGTCCTCGGTCAGCCCGCGGCTCATCAGATAGAAGAGCTGATCGTCGCTGATCTTGGACACGGTGGCCTCGTGGCCCATCGTCACGTCATCCTCGCGGATGTCGTTGTACGGGTAGGTGTCGCTGCGCGAGATGGTGTCCACCAGCAGCGCGTCGCACTTGACGGTGGCCGCCGAATGGTGCGCGCCGGGGTTGACCTGCACCAGCCCGCGGTAGGAACTGCGACCTCCGCCGCGCGAGACCGACTTGGAGATCATCGTCGAGGAGGTGTGCGGCGCCAGGTGCAGCATCTTGCCGCCGGTGTCCTGGTGCTGACCGGGGCCGGCGAAGGCCGCCGAGAGCACCGAACCGGTGGCGTGCTCACCCATCATCCACACGGCCGGGTACTTCATGGTGACCTTGGAGCCGATGTTGCCGTCGACCCACTCCATCATCGCGCCCTCGTCGGCCTTGGCCCGCTGGGTCGTCAGGTTGTAGACGTTGTTCGACCAGTTCTGGATGGTGGTGTACCGGCAGCGGGCGCCCTTGCGCACCACGATCTCGACCACCGCGGCATGCAGCGAGTCGGTGGAGTACACCGGCGCGGTGCACCCCTCCACGTAGTGCACGTAGGCGTCCTCGTCGACCACGATCAGGGTCCGCTCGAACTGGCCCATGTTCTCGGTGTTGATGCGGAAGTACGCCTGCAGCGGGATCTTCACATGCACCCCCGGCGGGACGTACACGAACGAGCCACCGGACCACACCGCGGTGTTCAACGCGGAGAACTTGTTGTCCCCGGCCGGCACCACCGACGCGAAGTACTTTTCCACGATCTCGGGGTACTCGCGCAACCCGGAGTCCATGTCCAGGAACACCACGCCCTGCTCCTGCAGGTCCTCCCGGATGGAGTTGTAGACGACTTCGGACTCGTACTGCGCCGAGACGCCGGCGATCATCATCTGCTTTTCCGCCTCGGGAATGCCGATGCGGTCGTAGGTCATCTTGATCTCCTCGGGCAGGTCGTCCCAGGAGGTGGCCTTGCGCTCGGTCGAGCGCACGAAGTACTTGATGTTGTCGAACTCGATGCCGGACAGGTCCGAGCCCCAGTTCGGCAACGGCTTGCGGTCGAACAGATCCAGCGCCTTCAGCCGAAGCTTCAGCATCCAGTCCGGCTCGTCCTTCATGGCGGAGATGTCGCGGACGACGTCCTCGTTCAGGCCCCGCCGGGCGGACAGGCCCGCCACGTCCGAGTCCGCCCAGCCGAACGCGTACTGGCCCATCGAGTCGATGGTGCGCACCTGGGCGAGCTTGGCCTCAGAGAGAGTCTCAGTGAGGGTGTCCGTTCCGATCTCCGGCGCCTTCTCGGGGGCAGTGGTCATCGAGATGTCCTTCCCAATTGTTGCGTCACTCCGCCGGGCGCCGCTGTCCGGCTGCCCGACGGTGGTCCACCCGCGACCGAGCGGCCCGACAGAGCCGGACTCGGCGGTGCCGCGGGAATGAAGGTGGTGCAAAACGAGTCGCCACGAGCGATCGTCGCCAGCCGTTGAGCATAGGTGCCCAGGGCGGCGGTGAAGACCGCGAGTTCCTCCTCGCACAGCTGCGGGTATTGCGCCGCCACGTGCGCCACCGGGCAGTGGTGCTGGCACAGCTGCTCCCCGACGCCGATGCGATCCACGTTGGCGGCGTAGCCGGATCCGGTCAGCGCATCGGCCAGGATCCGGGCCCGATCCGCGACCGAGTCGGCCGCGTCCAGCTCGCGACGGACCCCGCCCACGATCCGCTCGGCCCGGCGGCGCGCGAAATCCGATACGGCCTCCGGCCCGGCGTGCTCGGCGAGGTAGGCCAGCGCCTCGGCGGCCAGGTCGTCGTAGGCATGCGGCAGCCGGGCCCGGCCGACCTCCGTGAGCAGGTAGACCCGCGCCGGCCGGCCCCGGCCGCGCCGGCCGATCACCGCCTCCTCCCGGGAGGTGACGGCGCCCTCGGCGGTCAACGCGTCCAGGTGGCGGCGCACCGCGGTGCCGGATAGGCCCAGGGCACCCGCCAGGCGGCCCGCGGAGGATGGGCCGTCGGCCAGCAGTCGGCGGATCACGTCGGTGCGGGTGCGGCGCTCGCTGGCCGCCTCCATGACGGCCGGACCGCCCTCCGCGCCGGTCTCCGGCAGGCCATGCGCAGACGGCCCTGAGCCGGTCTGCCGTGCCTGCGGCGAGCGCACCCACTCGCCCACCGGCACCGGCCGAGTGGGCGACGTCGAGCGCGCCTGCGTTTTCACAACATAGATGTTACCTAATTGGCGTTCCGGATCCAGCGCCCCCGCCAGGGTGGCAAGGATCACTGAGTGCGCCCGGCGGATTGCCGGCGGCGGTCAGTTCCTATCCTGGCGAGCGTGACAGTGTCCCGGCACGGCACCACCGCGGCGCCCGATGCGCTCACGGTCGACTCGCTGGTCCGCTGCTTCGGTGCCGTGCGAGCGGTGGACGGTCTGTCGTTCACGGTGCCGACCGGCTCGTTGTTTGCGCTGCTGGGGCCGAACGGGGCCGGCAAGACCACCACGGTAGGAGTCTGCGAGGGCCTGATCCGGGCCGACTCCGGCACGGTGCGAGTGCTCGGCCGGGACCCGTGGCGCGAGCAGTCGGTGCTGCGCCCGAGGGTCGGGGTGATGCTGCAGGCGGGCGGTGCGCACGGCGCGGCCCGGGCGGGTGAGGCGCTGCGGCTGGTCGCCCGGTGCGCCGCGCACCCGCACGACCCGGGCGAGTTGCTGGAGCTGGTGGGGCTCTCCGCCGCGGCGCGCATCCCGGTGCGGCGGCTGTCCGGCGGCCAGGCGCAGCGCCTGGGACTGGCGATGGCCCTGGTAGGTCGGCCGGAGCTGCTGTTCCTGGACGAACCGACCGCCGGGATGGATCCGCAGGCCCGGCATCTGGTGTGGGACCTGCTGCGGGCCGCGCGGGCGGACGGGGTGACCATCGTGCTGACCACGCATCTGATGGACGAGGCGGAGTTGCTGGCCGACCGGGTGCTGATCGTCGACGGCGGGCGGGCGGTGGCGGAGGGAACCCCGGCCGAGCTGACCGGATCGGCGATCCGGGTGGGATTCGTCACCGCACCCGGGCTGGACCTCGCGCCGCTGCGCGCCGCGCTGCCCGGCACCGTCGTGACCGAAACCGCGCCGGGTCGCTACCTGGTCAGCGGCGACGTGCCGCCCACGGTCGCCACGACGGTGACGACATTCTGCACCGACGCCGGTGCGCCGCCGCAGAGCCTGCAGGTCGGGCCCCGCTCGCTGGACGAGGTCTTCCTGGAACTCACCGGTCGCGAGGTGCGCTCATGAGTGACGCAGGAGCGGGCGAACCTGCCATGTTCGCGGACCTCAGACACGGTTCTGGACGCGAAAACGATGAAACCCGCGCCTTAGATCCGCGAACATCGGTGACGTTCCCGCCGGGGCTGTTCGCGCCCCGGCCGGGCCGGGCCGCGGCCGGCACCATGACGCTGGCCGCGGCCGCTCAGGAACTGCGCATCACGCTGCGCAACGGCGAGCAACTCCTGCTCGCGCTGGTCATCCCGTTGGCCGCCCTGATCGGGATGAGCCTGGTGGCGGTGGGCGACCTTCCGGACCCTCGGGTGAACACCATCACCCCCGGGGTGCTCGCACTGGCAGTGATGTCGGCGGCTTTCACCTCACAGGCCATCACCACCGGGTTCGACCGGCGCTACGGCGTGCTGCAACGCCTGGCGGCGACCGGGTTCCCGCGGTGGCTGCTGCTGGCCGCCAAGTGCGCCGCAACCGCGGCGGTGGTGGCCGGCCAGTTCGCGGCACTGTGCCTGGTCAGCTGGCTCGCGCTGGACTGGCACCCGCGCGGCTCCGCGGCCTGGGTGGTGCTGCTGGCGCTGCTCGGGGTGGCGGCCTTCGTCGGGCTGGCGCTGCTGCTCGGCGGGACGCTGCGCGCCGAGGCGGTGCTCGGGCTGGCGAACCTGGTGTGGCTGCTGCTGGTGGCCATCGGGGGCGTGCTCATCCCGCTGACCCAGGGCCCCGGCTGGCTGCGGGTGGTGGGCGAGCTCACCCCGGCCGGGGCGCTGTCCACCGGGTTGCGCGACGTCCTGACGGACGGCCAGGCCCCCGGGCTGGGCTGCCTTGTGGCGCTGGTGGTCTGGACGCTGGCCGGCTGGGCGGCGACCGTACGCTGGTTCCGATGGCAGTGACGACTCCCCCGGCCTCCGCCCCGACCCGACCGGGCTCGCGGCGCGGTGCCTCGTCCACGGCACCCGGCCGGCGGCCGGGCGCCGCGATCGGTGGCCGGTCGAGTCGGGTGTGGCGCGCCAGCACCGGGTGGCTGCGCCGGATGGCATCGGTGATCACGCGCTGGCGACCACCGATCCGCCTGGTCCGCGCGTTCGCCTGGTCCGCGGTGATCACCAACGGGCTGATCGCGGTGACCGGGGCGACCGTTCGGGTGACCGGCTCCGGTCTGGGCTGCGCCACCTGGCCGCAGTGCCAGCCCGGTTCGCTGGTGCCGGAATACCGCACCGGGCTGGCCGCCATCCACCAGGCCATCGAATTCGGCAACCGGACCATCACGGGTCTGGTCCTGGTGGCGTCCCTGGGCACCTTCGTGCTGATCGCGCTGCTGCGGCCGGTGCGCCGCCAGCTGCTGTTGTTGGCGGGGATCGGCCCGCTGGGCGTGTTGTTCCAGGCCGTGTGGGGCGGCATCGTGGTCTACACCGGGCTCAAGTGGTGGACCGTGGCGCCGCACCTGCTGGTGTCGCTGGTGTTGCTGTTCGCCGCGGTGGCGGTGCTGGTGCGGCTGGGTGAGAGCGACGGCCCGGTCCGGCTGGCCGTGCCTCGCCCGCTGGCCGTGCTGTGCTGGGCGACGGTGGTCGAGCTGACGCTGCTGTGCGTGGCCGGGACGCTCGTCACCGCTGCCGGACCACACGCCGGCGACGTCAAGACGCCCCGGCTGGGCCTGCCGGTGGTGGACCTGGCACAGCTGCACGCGGACCTGATGTTCCTCTACCTGGGCCTGGTGGCCGCGCTGGGCGTCGGTTTCCTGGCCGTGCGGGCGCCGCGCCGGCTGCTGGTCCGCACCTGCGTGCTGGTGGCGGTGACGCTCGCTCAGGGTGCGATCGGCCTGGTGCAGTACGCGCTGGGCGTGCCCGAACTGCTGGTGCTACTGCACGTCCTGGGCGCGGTCTGTCTGGTCGCGGCCGCGGCGTGGGTGGCCATGGCGACGCGCACCCGCACGCCGCAGGACGCCACCTCGCCGGCCGTCACGTCCGGATGACCAGCGCGACGTCCGGGTGCAGATCGCCCAGACGGCGGTCCAGGGTGGCGAGCCTGGCATGGTGCCGACGAGCCAGCGCGGCCAAGTAGGCGTCGGTGACGTCCGCGTGGCCCCGAGCCCGAGTCAACATCGCGGTGTCGTAGGGCAAGGAATCCGGCCAGAAATCGTGTCGCGGGCTACTCATGACGGAGTCGAGGACTTCCACTGCCTGTCGGCTGGGCGAGCCGGTCCGCACCAGGAATCGGAGCAGGCTTCCCTGCGTGATCGGCGTTGTGGCGAACCTGCCGGGAATGGAGCGCAGCCAATCGAGGGCTACTCGGTGATGCGTGTGGCCCGCGACACCCATGGCAATCAGGACGTTGCTGTCCAGGAGCGCGATGGCACCGATCGAGCCTGCCGGCTCACTCATCGTCCAGCGCTTGCCTGACCTCTTCCATGGTGATCGGCCGCCCGAAATCAACCGACTTCAGGCCGGTCCGCGGGTCCGTCACGATCCGCGGGCTGTCGATTCCATCGGGGGGACTGATCGCATCGGTCACGAATTTCGAGATCACCCGGCTGACCGACGTCCGCCGGTCGGCTGCGATGTTCTTCACCTGGCGCAGGATATCGTCCGGCAGGTCGACCGTGGTCCTCATGAGTCCAGGGTACCCCGCATCTGCATCACTGATGCAGTGATGCAGATGTGCCGGGTCAGTGCGTCCGGTTGCCCATCCGGACTCGGTCCGCCGGCGCCGGAGTGATCCGGGCGGTCAGGTCACGATCCCAGTCCCGGACGTCGATACCCGCGCGCCGGCACACGCCGCCGGCCGCATCGACCGAGCTCACCAGCGCATCACCGAACTCACCGTCCGACGCGACCACCACGATCCGGGCCCCGACCCGCCCGAGATGCTCGATCACCGCGACCGCGTCACCGCCGTGCCGCGCGACGAAGTCCCGCAGCCGGCCCACGGCCTCGGCATCCGCGCCGGACAGGCCCGGTTCGCCCTCGCGCACCCCGTCACTCACCGCGTCGTTCACCAGGGCCACCAGCCGACCACGCCGAATCCGAGCGCCGCGTCCACCGCCCAGGCCACCGAGATCACCGTCAGGTACAGGTTGGACAGGTGGAACAGCGTCATCGGCCGAGCGGCCTCGCCGCGCAGCACGCGCACGTGCAGCAGGTGCGCCGCGGCCAGGAACACCAGCCCGGTCGGGGCGGCGATGGCCGCGTACAGCCAGGACGACGCCGGGATCAGCAGCAACGAGCACGCCACCATCGCCCAGCTGTACAGCACGATCTGCCGCACCACGACCCGATCGGGGGCCACCACCGGCAGCATCGGTACCCCTGCCGCGGCGTAGTCCTCGCGGTAGCGCATGGCCAGCGCCCAGGTGTGCGGCGGCGTCCAGAAGAAGATCACCCCGAAGAACACCCACGCCGGCCAGCCGATGCCGCCGGTCACCGCGGACCAGCCGATGATGACCGGCATGCAGCCGGCCAGGCCGCCCCAGACGATGTTTTGGCTGGTGCGCCGCTTGAGCCAGAGCGTGTAGACGAAGACGTAGAACAGGATCGCCGCCGCCGTCAGCGCCCCGGCCTGCCAGGTGGTCACCAGCGCCAGGAACGCCACCGACGCAATACCGAGCACGATCGCGAAGATCAGCGCATGGCGGGTGGGCACCGCGTGCCGGGCCAGCGGGCGGGTCCGGGTGCGGCGCATCACGGCGTCGATGTCCGCGTCCGCCACGCAGTTCAGCGCATTGGCACTGCCCGCGGCCAGAGTCCCGCCAACCAGGGTGGCCAGCAGCACGCCGACCCCCGGCACCTCGCGCTGCGCGGCGAACATGGCCGGGATCGTGGTAATCAACAGCAGCTCGATGATGCGCGGCTTGGTCAGGGCGAGATAGGCGCCGAATCGGTCTCGCAGGGTCGGCGGCCCCGGCGTCCGCTCGCGGCGAACCGGCGCACCACCGACCGGATCCGCATCGCCCGGTCGGGGTGCCGGGCGCACGGCAGGACCGGCAGTACCAGGACCGGCAGCAGCAGGACCGGAGGGCGCGGCGACAGACACGGCGCGAATGGTCCGCGCCGACGCGGCGGGACCGCCCGGCGATGTCACGCTCACGTCCGTGTTGCTCCTGCCGATGATGGGTACGACTTCGGGCGGAAGGGTGGCCCGGTGCTCCCATCCTATGGGGACCGGACCCGGCACCGCCCGACCGACCCGGGGCGGTCAGAATGATCACCCACCGGGCGTCCCAGATCGGCCCGGCATCCGCGGGCTAGGCTCACGATGCGGCTCGCACCACACGGTGTCGGGACCCGCTGGCTGGGCACGCCGTGAGCGCCGCCACACGGCAATCACGGCGGCGGCAGCAAGCACGGTGCGCACCGTGCCGGACGACCGGATCCAGACGAGTAGAAGGAGGTCGCCGACGTGGCCGATTCCCGGGCACCAGCGCCGACATCGACATCCGACACCCCCGACCTTCCGGTCCCGGAGTCCGCTCCGGCCGACGAGTTCACCGCGCTGGTGGCGGCCCACGTCCCCGCCGACTGGACCGATCTCGACAGGCGCGCCGTGGACACCATCCGGGTGTTGGCCGCCGACGCCGTGCAGAAGGTCGGCAACGGGCACCCCGGCACCGCGATGAGCCTGGCACCGCTGGCGTACACGCTGTTCCAGCGCGTGATGCGACACGATCCCGCCGACGCCAACTGGGTGGGCCGGGACCGGTTCGTGCTGTCCTGCGGCCATTCCAGCCTGACCCTGTACCTGCAGCTGTTCCTGTCCGGGTACGGCCTGCAGATGTCCGATCTGGAGTCCCTGCGCACCTGGGGCTCGCTCACCCCCGGGCATCCCGAGCACCTGCACACCCGCGGCGTGGAGATCACCACCGGGCCGCTCGGCCAGGGTCTGGCATCCGCGGTTGGCATGGCCATGGCCTCCCGCCGGGAGCGCGGGCTGTTCGACCCCGACCCGGCCTGGGGCGCCTCCCCGTTCGACCATTACATCTACGTCATCGCCTCCGACGGCGACATCGAGGAGGGCATCACCTCCGAGGCGTCATCCATTGCCGGGCGGCAGGCGCTGGGCAACCTGATCGTCTTCTACGACCACAACGAGATCTCCATCGAGGACGACACCGACATCGCGCTCTCCGAGGACGTGGCCGCCCGCTACGAGGCCTACGGCTGGCACGTGCAGCGCGTCGTCGGTGGCGAGAACGTGACCGGCATCCTCGCCGCGATCCAGAACGCCAAGGCCGTCACCGACCGCCCGTCGTTCATCTCGATCCGCACCATCATCGGCTACCCGGCGCCGACCCTGATGAACACCGGCAAGGCGCACGGCTCGGCGCTGGGGGCCGACGAGGTCGCCGCCGTCAAGCGCATCCTGGACTTCGATCCGGACAAGAGCTTCCAGATCGAGGAGGGCGTGCTCGCCCATGCCCGGCGGGTGGCCGACCGGGGCCGGGCCGCGCACCAGGCGTGGCAGGGCGACTTCGACGCATGGTCCCAGCGGGAACCGCAGCGGCGCGAGCTGTTCGACCGGTTGGCCACCCGCACGCTGCCCGACGGCTGGGCCGACCGGCTGCCCACCTACGAGGTCGACCCCAAGGGCACCTCGACCCGCAAGGCGTCCGGCGCGGCGCTGTCCGCGCTGGCCGACGTGCTGCCGGAGCTGTGGGGTGGCTCGGCGGACCTCGCCGAGTCGAACAACACCACCATGGCCGGCGCCGACTCATTCGCACCCATCGCCGCGACCACCAAGGAGTGGACGGCGCATCCGTATGGCCGCACCCTGCACTTCGGGATCCGCGAGCACGCGATGGGCGCCATCCTGACGGGCATCGCGCTGCACGGTCCCACCCGACCGTACGGCGGCACCTTCCTGGTGTTCTCCGACTACATGCGCGGCGCCGTCCGGCTGGCCTCGGTGATGCGCGCGCCGGTGATCTACGTCTGGACCCATGACTCGATCGGCCTGGGCGAGGACGGGCCCACCCATCAGCCGGTCGAGCACCTGGCGGCGCTGCGGGCGATCCCCAACCTGTCGATGGTGCGTCCGGCCGACGCCAACGAGACCTCCTTCGCCTGGAAGGCCGTCCTGGAGCGGCAGCACGACTGGAGCAGCGGCCCCGTGGGTCTGGCACTGACCCGGCAGAACGTGCCGGTGCTGTCGGGCACCTCGGCCGAGGGACTGGCCCGCGGCGGGTACGTGCTGGGCGGCGAGTCGAGCGGTGACGAGTCCTCCGAGGATCCGGACGTCATCCTGATGGCCTCCGGTTCGGAGGTGCAGATCGCGGTCGCCGCACGGGATCAGCTAGCGGGCGAGGGCATCCGCGCCCGCGTCGTGTCGATGCCCTGCCTGGACTGGTTCGCCGAGCAGCCGCAGGACTACATCGACTCGGTGCTGCCACCGGCCGTGACCGCCCGGGTGTCGATCGAGGCGGGCATCGCGCAGCCCTGGTGGCGCTGGATCGGCACGGCCGGGCGAGCCGTGTCGCTGGAGCACTTCGGCGCGTCGGCCGACTTCGCCACGCTGTTCCGCGAGTTCGGTATCACCCCGGAGGCGACGGTCGCCGCAGCCAAGGAATCGATCGCGGCCGCGGCGCGCTGAACCGAGGGGTGACGGCGCACCGGCATCCGCAATGACAGGTGACAGGCAAGGAGCTGATGATCATGAGTGACGCACTGGCAGACCTCACGGCGGCGGGTGTCTCGCTGTGGCTGGACGACCTGTCCCGGGAGCGGCTGCGTACCGGGAACCTGGCCGAGCTGATCGCCAGCAAGCACGTGACGGGAGTGACCAGCAACCCGACGATCTTCGCCAAGGCCCTGTCCGACGGTGAGGAGTACGCCGCCCAGGTCGCCGAACTGGCCGCCCGCGGCGCGGATGTGGACGCGACGGCCCGCACCCTGATGACCGACGATGTGCGCGCCGCCTGCGACCTGTTCGCCCCGGTGAATGCGGCCACCGCGGGGATCGACGGGCGGGTGTCCATCGAGGTGGAACCCGGGCTGGCGCACGACACCGCCGGCACGGTGGCGCAGGCGCTCGAGCTGTCCAAGATCGTGGACCGGCCCAACCTGTACGTGAAGATCCCGGCCACCGCCGAGGGCATCCAGGCGATTGCCGACACGCTGGCCGAGGGGGTGAGCGTCAACGTCACGTTGATCTTCTCGCTGCAGCGGTACGGCCAGGTCATGGAGGCGTTCTTCCAAGGAATGGAGCGTGCCAGGGACAACGGGCACGACCTGTCCACCCTGACCTCGGTCGCGTCGTTCTTCGTGTCCCGGGTGGACACCGAGGTGGACAAGCGGTTGGACGCCCTGGGCACGCCGGAGGCTGCGGCGCTGCGCGGCAAGGCCGCCATCGCCAACGCCCGGCTCGCCTACCAGCTGTACGAGCAGAAGTTCTCCGGACCGCGCTGGGAGGCGCTGCGGGAGGCCGGCGCCACCGTGCAGCGGCCGTTGTGGGCCTCCACCGGAGTCAAGGACCCGGCCTACGACGACACCCGGTATGTGGTGGAGCTGGTGGTGGCCGACACGGTCAATACCGCGCCGGAGAAGACGATCGACGCGGTGGTCGACCACGGGGTGATCCGCGGCGACACCGTGCACGGGACGTATGACCAGTCCCAGCAGATCTTCGATGATCTGGCGGGACTCGGGGTGGACCTGCCCGACGTGTTCGACGTGCTGGAGCGCGAGGGGGTGGAGAAGTTCGACACCTCCTGGGCCGAGCTGATCCAGACCGTGCAGGATGCGCTCGACGCCTCCCGGACAGGGAAGTGATCATGGGCCTGAACCACGTGGACGCGCCGGGCGGCCTCTCGCTGACCCTCGGGTATCGGGACGAGTCGGCGTTGGCCGCGACCATCGACGATCTGGTCGCCGCTCACGTCGCCTCCAAGATGACCGCCCAGGATCCGACGCTGTGGGGCCCGGATGCCGAGCACGAGTCGTCGATCCGGCTCTCCTGGGTGTCACTGGCGCAGACCTCCCGCCCGCTGGTCGCCCGGATCGAGGCGCTGCGCGCCGAACTGGCCGCCGAGGGCGTCGACCACGTGGTGCTGGCCGGCATGGGCGGCTCCTCGCTGGCGCCGGAGGTGATCGCCGCCACCGCCGGTGTCCCGCTGGTCACGCTGGACACCACCGACGCCGAGCAGGTCCGCGCGGCGCTGGCCGAGAAGCTGGACCGCACCGTGCTGGTGGTCTCTTCCAAGTCCGGCACCACGGTGGAGACCGACTCGCATCGCCGGATCTACACCAGGGCGTTCACCGAGGCGGGAATCGATCCGGCCTCCCGGATCGTGGTGGTGACGGACCCCGGTTCGCCGATGGCCGATCTGGCCTCGGAGTTGGGGTATCGCGCCACCTTCGAGGCGGATCCGCATGTGGGTGGCAGATATTCCGCGCTGACGGCCTTCGGCCTGGTACCCGCCGGGCTGGCCGGTGCGGACATCGGCGCACTGCTGGACCAGGCGGCTGCCGCGGCCCCGGGCTTATCCGCCGACTCGACGGAGAACCCCGCACTGCGGTTGGGCGCCTTGTTGGGACTGGCTCACAACGCGGGTAGCGAGAAGGTCGTTCTCGCCGATCACCACGGCGGCATCGTAGGTTTCGGAGACTGGGCGGAGCAGCTCATTGCCGAGTCCACCGGCAAGCTCGGGAAGGGACTGCTGCCGGTGGTGGTGGAGTCCACCGAGGCGCCGGGTTTCGCGGATGCGAAGCAGGACGCGATTCTGGTGACTATCGGCGAGCTGGACGAGTCGCACTATCCCGCATCGGGTTTCGGCGCCGCAGTGGCCGGGCCGATCGGAGCTCAGATGCTGCTGTGGGAGTACGCGATTCCGGTGGCGGGCCGGCTGATCGGCATCAATCCGTTCGACCAACCCGACGTGGAGTCGGCCAAGGCCGCGGCCCGGAAGCTGCTGGACGCCCCGGCCGGGGACGACGACGCCTCCCCCGAGGCAGCCGCCGCCCGCGGGGTGCCCACCTTCGATGGCGTCACCGTCTACGGTGCGGCCGACTTGACCGCTGCGGTGACGAGCCTCGCGGACCTGCTGGACAGGTTCCTGGCGCAGGCACCGGACGGCGGATACGTCGCCGTGCAGGCCTACCTGGACCGGCTGTCCGACGACGCAGCCCGGCTTCGCGCTGCGGTCGCCCGCAAGACCGGCGTGCAGACCACCTTCGGGTGGGGGCCGCGGTTCCTGCACTCCACCGGCCAGTACCACAAAGGGGGTCACCAGAACGGCGTCTTCCTGCAGATCATGGGCGCGGTGACGCAAGACCTCCAGGTCCCCGACCGCCCGTACACGCTCGGCCACCTGCAGTTGGCCCAGGCGCGGGGCGACGGCTCGGTGCTCGGCGAGCACGGGCGACCGGTGCTGGGCCTGTACCTGTGGGACAGGGCGGCCGGGCTCGACGCGATCGCCACGGCGTTGCGGTAGAGCACGGCAGCGACAACCGGCTCACCCAGCGCCCAGCGGAAGGACGGCGGACCACCGACGATGGCAGCTTCCCAGAACTCGCGGCCGGAGAGCTGGTACGGCGGCGACGATGTCGAGGCCGAGCACAACCCGTTACGCGACCCGCGCGACAAGCGGCTGCCGCGGATCGCCGGCCCGTCCGGCATCGTCATCTTCGGCGTCACCGGCGACCTGTCCCGCAAGAAGTTGATGCCGGCGATCTATGACCTGGCCAATCGAGGCCTGCTGCCGCCGGGCTTCGGCCTGGTGGGCTTCGCCCGCCGCAACTGGGCTCGGGAGGACTTCGGGCAGGTGGTGCACGACGCGGTGCGACAGTACGCCCGCACCCCCTTCCACGAGGAGGTCTGGCGCCACCTGGCGGAGGGCTTCCGGTTCGTACAGGGCAGTTTCGATGACGATCACGCCTTCGACGAGCTGGCCCGCACGCTGGACGAACTGGACGCGACCAGGGGCACCGGCGGCAACCACGCCTTCTACTTCTCCATCCCACCGGGCGCATTCCCGGTGGTGCTCAAGCAACTGTCCCGTTCCGGGATCTCGGCGGGCAACGGGCACGAGTGGCGCCGGGTGGTGATCGAGAAGCCGTTCGGCCACGACCTGACCAGCGCCCGCGCGTTGAACTCCCTGGTGGGCGAGGTGTTCCCGCCGGAGAGCGTGTTCCGCATCGACCACTATCTCGGCAAGGAGACGGTGCAGAACCTGCTGGCCCTGCGGTTCGCCAACCAGCTGTTCGAGCCGATCTGGAACGCGCACTACGTGGACCACGTGCAGATCACCATGGCCGAGGACATCGGGATCGGCGGACGGGCCGGCTACTACGACGGCATCGGCGCCGCCCGCGACGTGATCCAAAACCACCTGCTGCAGCTGCTGGCCCTCACCGCGATGGAGGAGCCGGTCTCCTTCGAGCCGCGTGACCTGCGCATCGAAAAGGCCAAGGTACTGGCCGCCGTGCAGCACCCGGCCGACCTGGCGACCAGCACCGCGCGTGGGCAGTACGCGGCCGGCTGGCAGGGCGGCACCAAGGTGGTCGGCTACACCGACGAGGAGGGCATCCCGGCGGACTCCGTCACCGAAACCTACGCTGCCGTCAAGCTTTTGGTGGATACCCGGCGCTGGGCCGGAGTGCCGTTCTACCTGCGTACCGGCAAGCGGCTGGGCCGGCGGGTGACGGAGATCGCGGTGATCTTCAAGCGGGCCCCGCGGCTGCCGTTCGCCCGCACCGACACCGAGGAACTGGGCGCCAACGCCCTGGTCATCCGGGTGCAGCCGGACGAGGGCACCACCATCCGGTTCGGCTCCAAGGTGCCCGGGCCCACCATGGAGGTCCGGGACGTGTCGATGGACTTCCTGTACGGGCAGTCGTTCACCGAGTCGTCACCGGAGGCCTACGAGCGGCTGATCCTGGACGTGCTGCTGGGTGTGCCGTCGCTGTTCCCGCAGGACGAGGAGGTGGAGCTGTCGTGGAAGATCCTCGACCCGGTGGAGAACTACTGGGCCAGCTGCGACACCGCGCCGGAGGCGTACGGCGCGGGCACCTGGGGGCCACCGTCGGCGGACGCCATGATGGCCCGCGACGGCCGGACCTGGCGGCGGCCATGAGCGGCGACTCGCAGCCCCGATCCGCGTGCCTGTTTGCGATCTGCGTGCCCTACCACGCACGCAGATCGCAGATCGCCACGCAAACCGCCATCACCGGGGCACGGGCCATCACCGGGGCACGGGCCGCCGCCGGAGCCGCCGCATGATCATCGACCTGCCCTCCACCAGCACCTCGGCGATCAACCGGTCGCTGGTGGATCTGCGCGAGCGCGGCGGCACCGTCACCCTCGGCCGGGTGCTCACCCTGGTCATCGTCACCGACGAGGCCGCCGCCGAGGAGCCGATCGAGGCCGCCAACGCCGCCTCCTTCGAGCACCCCTGCCGGGTGCTGGTGGTGGGCCGGGGATTCCGGCGCGGCGCCCCCCGGATGGACGCGCAGATCCGGGTCGGCGGCGACGCCGGTGCCAGCGAGGTCATCGTGCTGCGCCTCTACGGCGAGCTGGCGGATCACGGCGCCGCGGTGGTCGTGCCGCTGCTGCTGCCCGATGCGCCCGTCGTTGCCTGGTGGCCCCGGGACGCACCAGATGTCCCCGCCGAGGACGCCATCGGAGCGCTGGCCCAGCGGCGCATCACCGACGTCGCGCACGCCCGCCGGCCGCTGGTCGCGCTGGAGCGCCGGCTGTCCGGCTACCGTCCGGGCGACACCGACCTGACCTGGACCAGGCTGACCACCTGGCGCGGGCTGCTGGCCGCCGCGCTCGACCAACCCCCCAGCGAGCCGGTCCGCTCTGCCACCGTCGCGGGCGCTCCGGACTCGGCATCCACCGACCTGCTGGCCGGCTGGTTGGCGCTGCGGCTGCACTGCCCCGTCACCCGTCGTAAGGCCGGTCGGGTGGGTACCGGCATGCACTCCGTCGAGTTGCACCGCGAATCCGGATCCGTGGTGCTATCTCGACCCCAAACATCCACCGCCACACTGCATGTGCCCGGTCAGCCGGAACGTCGGGTGGCGCTCCCCCGCCGGTCGCTGCGGGACTGCATTGCCGAGGAACTGCGCCGGTTGGACGCCGACGAGGTGTACGCGGATGTGCTGGCCGCCGGACTGCCGTTGGTCAGCCGGCCGGCCACCGCACAGAAGGGAAACGATCGATGACGACCGAGATCGTCATGCACTCGAGCGCCGACATGCTGGCCGCCACTACCGCGGCGCGGCTGGTCACCCGGCTGGTGGACCTGCAGTCCGCGGGACGGATTCCGGCGATCGCGCTGACCGGCGGTGGCGTCGGCATCGACACGCTGGCCCGGGTCGCGTCGGCACCCGCCCGGGGCGCCGTCGACTGGGGTCGGGTGGAGATCTATTGGGGTGACGAACGTTTCGTGCCGCGCGACGATCCCGAGCGCAACGAGCGGCAGGCCCGGCAGGCGCTGCTGGACCACGTGGATGTCGACCCGCAGCGGGTGCACGCGATGGCCCCCAGTGATGGCGAATTCGGCGCCGACCCCGACGAGGCGGCGGCCGCCTACACGGCCCTGCTAGCCCGGCACGACCATCTGGACCTGGTACTGCTGGGCATGGGTCCGGAGGGCCATGTCGCCTCGGTGTTCCCGGACTCGCCGGCGGTCTACGACGACCGACCGGTGGTGGCGGTGCGCAACTGCCCGAAGCCGCCACCCACCCGGGTCTCTCTGACGCTGCCGACGATCCGAGCCGCCACCGAGGTGTGGCTGCTGGTCGCCGGCGAGCCCAAGGCGGGTGCGGTCGCGATGGCGCTGGGCGGGGCGGGCGAGGTCGCGCTACCCGCCGCTGGCGCGGTCGGCACAGCGCGCACCCTGTGGCTGCTGGATCGGGCAGCCGCCTCGAAGTTGCCCCCCGGCCTGTCCCGGCTGCCGGTATGAGGCGCCCGGTCGGTGCGACGGTGATCACCTTCACGTCACACCGGTCGATCCCGGGCGCCTGATCCGCGATAGGTTGCGTGAGACACCGCATCGGCGCCGGCGCCGATCATCAGGAGGAAGAGCCGTCATGTCTGCTGCCACAGCGCCCGTCACCGTCACCGTCACCGGAGCCGCCGGCCAGATCGGCTACGCGCTGCTGTTCCGGATTGCCTCCGGCGCCATGCTCGGCCCGGACACCCCGGTGCGGCTGCGCCTGCTGGAGATCACCCCGGCGCTCAAGGCTGCCGAGGGCACGGCGATGGAGTTGGACGACTGCGCCTTCCCGCTGCTGGCCGGCATCGACATCACCGACGACGCCCGCGCCGCCTTCGACGGCACCAGCGTGGCGCTGCTGGTCGGAGCACGGCCACGTACCGCCGGGATGGAGCGCGGCGATCTGCTGGCGGCCAACGGCGGCATCTTCAAGCCGCAGGGCGAGGCGATCAACGCCGGCGCCGCCGACGACATCAAGGTGCTGGTGGTCGGCAACCCCGCCAACACCAACGCGCTCATCGCGGCGCACTACGCGCCCGACGTACCGAAGTCCCGGTTCTCGGCCATGACGCGACTGGACCAGAACCGGGCGATGTCCCAGGTCGCCGCCAAGCTCGGCGTGCCGGTGTCCGAGGTGAAGCGGATGACCATCTGGGGCAACCACTCCGCCACCCAGTACCCGGACCTGTTCCACGCCGAGGTCGGCGGCAAGCCGGTCGCCGACCAGGTGGACCGGGAGTGGCTGGAGTCGACGTTCATCCCGACGGTGGCCAAGCGCGGCGCGGCGATCATCGACGCCCGCGGCGCATCGTCAGCGGCGTCGGCGGCGAACGCGGCCATCGACCACGTGCACTCCTGGGTGCTGGGCACGCCCGCGGACGACTGGGCCAGCGCCGGCATCGTGTCGGACGGCTCCTATGGCGTCCCGGAGGGCCTGGTGTCGTCGTTCCCCGTCACCTCTACCGGAGGCGACTGGCAGATCGTGCAGGGCCTGGAAATCGACGAGTTCTCCCGCGGCAAGATCGACGCTTCGGTGGCCGAGCTGGCCGGTGAGCGCGACGCGGTGGCCGAGCTCGGCCTGATCTGAGCCACCGACCCGGGGCCGGGGCCCGGGTCCACTCGCCGCTGATCAACTCTGCATGCGCTGACGAAGTCGGCTACTCCCGTCGCACCCGTCACAAACCGGCCGAGTTGATCAGCGGCGTCAGATGCGGCCAATTGAGAGCTTCCTCGCCTCCGCTCCGGCCGACCCTCGCTGCGCGTCGGGTCAACCTCCGCATCGGCTTCAGATCACTGTGCCCGATTGAGAGCTTCCTCGCCTCCGCTCCGGCCGACCCTCGCTGCGCGTCGGGTCAACCTCCGCATCGGCTTCGTCAGATCTCGTCCGGCACGCCGCCGGAATTGTCGGCCCCGGTCAGGCCGGCCATCACGTCGTCCAGCTCGTCCGGCTTGACGAGCACCTCACGTGCCTTGGACCCTTCACTCGGCCCGACGATCCCCCGAGTCTCCATCAGATCCATCAGCCGGCCGGCCTTGGCGAACCCGACCCGAAGCTTGCGCTGCAGCATCGATGTCGATCCCAGCTGGCTCGTCACCACCAATTCCACGGCCTGCAGCAGCAGGTCCAGGTCGCCCCCGATATCGGGGTCCACGTCCTTTCCGGGCTCGGCCTTCGGGACTGTCACGCCCTCGTGGTACTCGGGCTGCGCCTGCTGCTTGGTGAATGCGACGACCGAATGGATCTCCTCGTCGGAGATGTACGCACCCTGGATGCGGATGGGCTTGGACGCGCCCATCGGCAGGTACAGCGCATCCCCCATGCCGATCAGCTTCTCCGCGCCCGGCTGATCCAGGATGACGCGTGAATCGGTCAGCGACGAGGTGGCAAAGGCCAAGCGGGACGGCACATTCGTCTTGATCAGGCCCGTCACCACATCCACGCTCGGCCGCTGGGTGGCCAACACCAGGTGGATGCCGGCGGCCCGGGCCTTCTGGGTGATGCGCACCACGGCGTCCTCGACGTCCCGAGGAGCCGTCATCATCAGGTCGGCGAGTTCGTCGATGATGCACAGGATGTACGGGTAGGGCTTGTACACCCGCTCCGAGCCCGGCGGGGTGACGATCTTGCCGGCGCGCAGCTTGCGGTTGAAATCGTCGATGTGCCGAACCTCGTGGGCGCGCATGTCCTGGTAGCGCTGCTCCATCTCCTCCACCAACCACGCGAGCGCCGCCGCCGCCTTCTTCGGCGCGGTGATGATTGGCGTGATCAGGTGCGGAATGCCCTCGTACGGCGTCAGTTCCACCATCTTCGGGTCGATCAGGATCATCCGAAGGTCCGCTGGGGTAGCACGCTCCAGCAGCGAGACCAGCATCGAGTTGATGAAGCTCGACTTGCCGGATCCGGTGGCGCCGGCCACCAGCAGGTGCGGCGTCTTGGCGATGTTGGCGTGGATGTACTGACCCTCGACGTCCTTGCCCAGGCCGATCACCAGCGGGTGATGGTCCTTCCGAGCGTCGGGGTGGGCCAGCACATCGCCAAGGCGCACCATCTCGCGATCGGTGTTCGGAACCTCGATACCGACGGCGGACTTGCCCGGGATCGGGGTGAGCAGCCGGACGTTGTCGGTGGCGGCGGCGTAGGCGAAGTTGCGCGCCAGAGCGGTGATCTTCTCCACCTTGACGCCCGGCCCGAGTTCGACCTCGTATCGCGTGACGGTGGGTCCGCGGTTGAATCCGGTGACGGCGGCGTCGATGGAGAACTGCTCCAGCACCTCGGCGATCCGGTCGATCATCTCCTCGTTGGCGGCCGAGCGGGTCTTGGGCGGCGGGCCGACCTTGAGCAGCGCAGCGGGGGGAAGTTGATAGGTGCCATCCAGCGCCCGGTCCAGCGTGAGCTGGGTGGGAGCGGTGACGGGCGGATCGTCTGGCGCGGTGGCCGGCTTGATCACCCGGGGTCGGCGGGTCGGGGGCTCGGCCGGTGACGCGGGCTCGGGCTCGACGGCGGGGCGGCGCAGCGCCACCGTTCGCCGGGTGGACTCACCGGCTTCGCTGTCTGCTTCGCTGTCGGTCAGCGGGTCGCCTCCGGCACCCTGCCGGCGGCGGGACGGCCGGCGCAGCCGGGTGGTGGCCAGGTCGGCGTTCTGATCCAGATCGAGCTCTCCCCCGTCCCGGTAGTCGCCGGAGTTTTCCCCGTCGTAGTCGTGGGTCGGCGAGACCACCCGCCACCCGCGAACCAGCAGTCCCGGGATGTCGCGCAGCTGGGTCCCGGTGAGCAGCAGCAGCCCGAAGATGCCCAGCAGCGCGAGCAGGATAATGGCCGGAGCGGGGCTGACGCCCACGTACAGCGGCTGGCCGATGAGATAGCCGAGAGTGCCACCGGCGTGCTTCCACTGGGCGACTGAGTTGGGATCGCCCGGAAGGGATCCGGCAATCGACGCGACGTGGAAAATGCCGGTGACGGCGATTGTGACGGCAACCCAGCCGACGATGCGCCGGGCGCGGTGCGGCCGGTCGGCGACGGTGCGCATCAGCACGATCGCGGCAAGCAGCAGCAGGGCCGGGAGGACGACGCCCGGGGCGCCGAACCAGACCCGAACAGCGTCGTCGATGACCCGGCCGACGGGGCCGGCGGCGTGGAACCACGATCCGATGGCGCAGATGACGGCGATGGCGATCAGGCCCAGGGCCAGACCGTCGCGCCGGTGCTGGGCGTCGATGTCCTTGGCGGCGCCGGCGCCCTTGCCAATCAGCCGAGCGGTGCCGCCCACCCCCCTGGCCAGCAGGTGCCACGTTCCGGCGATGCCCCTGCCGATGCCGTGCGCGGTGGTGGCGAGTACCCCCCGGCGCTTGCGCAGGGGCGGCAGGCTCGATCGGCGTGCCGCAGCAGGACGGCGCTGGGCCCCCCTCGACGTCCTCTGGGGAGGCGTTGAGCTGCGAGAACCCTGGCTGGTGGAGGTCCGGCGGGTGCCGGATCGGGACGCTGCGGGCGCGCTCCGGCCGCGCGCTGCGCTGGACGCACGGGGGCGCGCGGAGGTGGAGGTCTTCCCGGCCATACCGGTCAGCCTATTCCCATTGGCCACATCTGTCCCAGGTGCCACACCGCACTGACTCCGGCTACAACGCCCTCACTCAGTTCGTCACACCGACGGCATGTATCGCACGATCGGGGTAGCGCCACCGGCATTAGAGTGGTTTTCTATTGTTTGTCGGCACTGGGGTGTATGACCAGACAATGGCAATCCAATCAACATCCCGGGAGGAGATGTGGCGCGAGGCGTGGGCGAAGGCGCCCAGACAGGACCGCTCAAGACCGGACGAAGCGGCCCAGGATCTGTGGCTGCCACTGCACACCCACCTCACCGACAGCGCAGGCATCGCGAGCCTGCTATGTCAGCACTGGTCCGGCCCGAGTCCGCTGCGGGTGATCGGCGCCGATGTCGGCGGGCCGGATGCCGCCCGGCAGGTCGTGCGCCTTGCTGCCGCACTTCATGACGTCGGGAAGCTGACACCGGCGTTCGCCGGGCAGGTCGATGCAATGCGCACTCATATGGAGGCCGTCGGCTTCCGGTTCAGCGCCGCCGCCGACCCCACAGACGCTCGGGCTCTCCCGCACGGCGTAGCCGGCCAGGTGATCATCCAGGAACTCTTGGTCGAGCAAGGAGCCAGCCCCAGGACGGCCGAGGCATTCGCCGTCGTCGTCGGTGGCCATCATGGTGTGCCGCCCACCGGAACTCAATTGAATGCCGCGCGGGACCTGGATCACCTACTCGGCGGCACCGAGTGGCGCGCGGCTCGCCGCGAACTCATCGGCTTCGTGGTGCGACAGGCCGACCTGCAGCACGCGCTCACCCTGGTCGCCGAGTCACCGCTCTCTGACGCGTCCCAGGCCATCGTCACCGGACTGGTCATCATGGCCGACTGGATCGCCTCGAACGCCGAATTGCTTCCCTTGGTTCCACGGTTCAAGCAGCCCTCCGAGAGCACCCCCACACGTGTCAACCGCGCGTGGGGTCAGCTCGGGTTATCCCGACCGTGGCGGCCCGCCTCGTCACCACCCCACTCCAGCACCACCGATCTCCTCCGTGGACGCTTCGACAAGATGACATCCGCGCACGCGAACGAAGTACAGGAACTCGCCGTCCGGGCCGCCCGTGAGATGCCCGAGCCGGGGTTGCTGATCATCGAGGCAGTCATGGGGGTTGGCAAGACGGAGGCGTCACTGCTGGCCGCCGAGATCCTCGCAGAACGGTTCGGACTTTCCGGCCTGTTCTACGGACTACCGACCCGCGCCACCGCCGACGCGATGTTCCACCGCATCGCCGACTGGCTGGCGCACGTCCCGGACCGTTCCGGTGACCCGGAGAAGTCTGTCGTGCTACGACACGGACTGGCGACGATGAACCCGGAGTATCTCCGCCTACCCCACCGACGAACCCCGAACGATGTCAATGACGACTGGTCGCTGGCCGGCAACCCGTGGCACATCGACGGTGTCGGCATCGATGAGGAAGCCAGCCGGGCGAGTTCCTTGCTGCCGCACCAGACGATCCGGGCGGTCGCCCGCGGCTGGGCCTCCGGTCGCAAGAAAGCGGCACTCGCCGAATTCACCGTGGCAACCATCGATCACGAGCTACTCGCCGCGCTCGCCGCGCGGCACGTCGTGCTGCGCCACCTGGGACTGTCCCGCCAGATCGTCGTGCTGGACGAGGTGCACGCCGCCGACGTCTGGATGAGCGCTTACCTGGAACGGGCGCTCGAGTGGCTGGGCCGGTACCGGGTGCCGGTGATCGCGCTGTCCGCGACCCTGCCACCAGCCCAACGCACGAGGCTTACCCAGGCCTATGAACGTGGGCGCACGGCAGCGCTAGCACCGTCGAAACGCGCCACCGACGATCCACTGACCCGGCTGCGCCCCGACGCCGCCAAACCGCCTGCTGCCGACCATTCACCCGTGGAGGTGCCCGTCACCGATGCATACCCCGTGCTGACGTCGCTGTCCGCCGGCCGCGTCACCCAACTCGCCGGACAAGCCCCCGGACGCGTGCTCGCCGTCGAGGTGGCGTGGCTCGCCGACACCGAACAGGCGCTCGTGTTGCTGCTGAGAACGAAACTGTCCAATGGTGGCTGCGCTCTCGTGGTGTGCAACACCGTCCGACGCGCCATCGAGCGATATCAGTCGCTCCGCGAGTCATTCGGCGACGCCGTCACGCTTGCTCATTCTCGGTTTATTGCGGCCGACCGACTGGACATCGATAGCCGTCTCCGCGGAGACTTCGGCCCACCGGCTCGCGACGCCAGCGGCTCCGCCCCCTCGGATCCTCGCCGCGATGGCCGCATCGTGGTCGCCACCCAGGTAGCAGAGCAATCGCTCGATGTGGACTTCGACCTGCTGGTGACCGATCTGGCGCCCATCGACCTCGTCCTGCAACGCATGGGTCGCCTCCACCGACACGACCGCGGTACCCGGCCCGCGGGACTGCGCCGTCCTCGTTGCTGGGTGACCGGGATTGACAGGGCTGTCGTACCCGTGCTGGATAGTGGCGCCGTGCACGTTTACGGCAAACATCTCCTGTTCCGGTCGGCGGCGCTGATCGATGGCCATGCCGGTGCTGAACCGATCAGGCTGCCCGTCGATGTGCCACGCCTCGTCCGCGTCGGTTACGGTTCCGATCCTCTCGGGCCGGCGGAATGGCAGCAGGATATGCGACGGGCCGCAGACCTGGATACGGCCGATCGGGCCACCACCGAGCGCACCGCATCGACGTACCGGTTGCCGGGTCCTGGCCGGCCGAGCCTGGTCAACTGGCTCCAGGGCCAGACCGGGGAAGCCGACAGTGAAACCGACGGGGCACGCCAGGTCCGCCGAGACGACGGCGGCTTCGAGGTCATCCTGCTCGAACGCGCAGACGACGGTCTGCGCATCCCACGGCACCGCCACGACGACCGATCGATCCCCACGGACACCCGACCGGATCGGCCAACTGCGCACGCCATCGCCGGGTGCATCGTGCGTATGCCCGGATGGATCACCACCTACCCCCGTGATCTGGACGCTATCTTCGCCGACCTCAATGCGAACTACTACCGGCCATGGCAGGGCGATCCGCTTCTTGCCGGTCAACTCGTGCTGGTGCTGGACGAACGCGGGGTGGGCTCCATGGGTCCTTTCACCGTGCACTACGACCCAACCCTGGGATTGGAGATTACTCGTGAATTCGGGAATGACCGAGCCGCCTGATGCGGCACATCCGACGTCGTTCAACCTGCTGGACGAGCCCTGGCTGCCGGTGGTTATCGACAATGCCGCCGGCGGGGATGTACCCCTCACCACGCTCTTTCGCATAGCCTCGCGCATCGACCGCCTCGGCGCAGAGGTCGGCACGATGAACGTGGCATTGCTGCGGCTGCTGCTGGCGATCCTGCACCGGGCGTTGGCGGCGGTGACACCGGACAGCGCCGACGAGTCCCGCACGATTGTGGAAGAGCTTCGGAATCGCTGGGACGAGGCGGGGCTCCCCGTCGTCCTCGACTACCTCGAGCGTCATCGAGAGCGCTTCTTTCTCTTTCATCCCACCATGCCCTTCTACCAAGTCGCCGATCTGGCCTCACCCAAGGGCGAGGTGTCCGAACTGAGCCGGCTGGTGGCGGAGCGCCCGCCATATTTGGGCACGCGATCAACCCGCGGCCTGCGTCGAATCTCGGCAGCAGACGCCGCGCGATGGCTGACGCACGTCCACGCCTACGACGTCTCGGGCATTAAGACGGGTGTGGTCGGGCACCCCCGCGCCAAGGGCGGAAAGGTCTACCCGGAAGGCGTCGGCTGGTGCGGCCAGCTCGGCAGCCTGCACTTGGTGGGGCGGACGCTACTGGATACTCTGCTGCTGAATCTGTGGGCGGCCGTCTCACCGGCCGAGGTACGTGACCATGATCTGCCACCGTGGGAGCGGCCCCCCACGACCGCGGACGAGTCACCCGAACTCGCATCCCGGCCGTACGGCCCGGTCGACCTGTATACCTGGCAGCCTCGACTGGTACGTCTCGTCGGTGACGAGAACGGCGTCACCGGTGTAGTTCTCACCTACGGCGACCGATTCATCGTGCAAAAGCGACAATGGGTTCAGCACATCGAACCGATGACCGGCTGGCGGTACTCCAAGCCACAGAGCGCCAAGTATCACGAGGCGATCTTCATGCCACGCACTCATGATCCAAATTCCCAGCTATGGCGCAGCATGTCCACTCTCATCAGACCCGGCGCAGAACGAGCACCCACGGATGATCTGCCCGCCCAGGTCATTGAACACGCCAGTCAACTCCGCGGCTCTTCGCTACTCCCGGACGGCATTGTGCGCCTGCACGCGACCGGTGTGACCTACGGCAGTAACAACTCGGTTCTCGACGACTTCTTCGATGACGGATTGGACCTGCCCGGCGCACTGCTCGACCCGGAACAACGCGCCCTGCGAGCGGTAGCCATCAACGCCGTCAGCGCCGCGCGGAACGGCACCAGTGCGGTCTGGAAGCTAGCCGACAACCTGGCCCGCGCCGCCGGTGCCTCCGGAGATTCGGTGAACGGCGCACGGCAGGAGGCCGAGGCGCTGGCGTACTCGCGTCTGGATCCCCTGTACCGGGACTGGATCCTGACCGATCTCACGCTGTGGGAGCACGACCTCCTGGTCTCCGAGGCGCACTGGCATTCTCGGGCGAGCACCGAACTCTACCGACTCGGTGAGGATTTGGTACACCAGGTTCCGTTGATCGCATGGCGCGGGTTCGACGCGAACGGCCCCCGATCCGATGTCGGCCAGATCTTCGTGTGGTTCCAGCGCGGGCTGGACGCCGCCTTCCCCAAACAACGGGCGCAGCAGACCGCGCCCGACCCTCAATACCAGCCATCGGAGGTGTCGCGATGATAAGGACTGCTGTTCCGCTTGACCCCAATAACGGAGCGGACCCGCCCGACGAGGCCACTGAACAGGTCACGCCCAGCCGAAATTCGGATGTCGTGCATGCGGTTCGGCACCGCGTGGCATTCCTCCAGCAGACCAGCACGCAGGAGCGCCGCTTCCCGGGCTCGGTAGCCGCGCTCGCCCGACTGCGGAACGCCGTCGGACGGTCCCCCGGTTCTGTGTCGGACGTCTGGGATGACACGATCGGCCTGCTGGCGCCGGAATGGCTTGGTCACCAAGCCGAGCCACCCCGGCCAGCCGAGAATGCAGTGCACCACGCCATGACTGCGTTCGCACTGCATCGTCAAGGGTCGACGCGTGCCGCGCATGTCACGAACGTTCGGTTCGGGACCGCGATCCGGCGGCTTTCTCGCCACCGCAGCATCGACGGGACCGAAGCCGAGTCGGTCCGTCGTCGCTTCGACGGGCTGCTCACGGCTAGCAGCCCGGATGAGGGCGCACATCATCTGCGAGGGCTGGTCCGGTTACTCAAATCCGAGGATATCGGGCTCGATTATGGTCTGTTGGCGGCTGACCTCATCGACCTGTGGACACCAGCGCGAGCAGACGCGGTACGCCTGAAGTGGGCGCGTGAATACCGTCGCGACAAGGGCGCAGCACTGCAAGACGGAACCACCGCCGCGGACACTGCCACCGACCGAACATCCGGACAAGACGATCGATCCTGATCATTACCGAGGGGTTGTGGCGACCCACACCTTGACCCTCGACCGTCTCCCTTGACTCACCCATCACCGTAAGGAGTAGATCGACATGACCAGCTATCTCGATGTGCACATCCTGCAGTCGGTCCCGCCCAGCTGCATCAACCGTGACGACACCGGCAGCCCCAAGTCCGCAGTCTATGGCGGAGTCCGGCGTGCGCGGGTGTCCAGCCAAGCGTGGAAGCGAGCCACCCGACGTGCCTTCAACGCCGAGCCCATCGACGCGAACATCGGTGTCCGCACACTCGAGGTCGTGAGAATGGTTGCCGATGAGATCGGCGAGGAGACATCGCCCGAGGACGCCACCGCGCTGGCCGAAGCGGTGGTACTCGCCGCCGGCCTGAAGTTGGAGAAGAACCCGAAGACGAACCGCCAAGAGACCAAGTACTTGGTATTGGTGTCCCGCCAGCAGGCCGCCACCTTGGCGCGTGTGGCCACTGACGCGCTCATCTCCGCTGGTGGTGCTGTCGCGGCAGCTAAGGCTGACATCGGCAAAAGTAGGAAGGCTGCCAAGGAAGCCCTCGCCCAAGGCAACTCCATCGACCTTGCCCTCTTCGGCCGCATGGTGGCCGACGACACGGACCTCAACGTCGACGCGTCCTGCCAGGTTGCTCACGCCATTTCGGTTCATCCGGCAGACAGCGAGTTCGACTATTTCACCGCAGTCGATGACATCAAGGAGCAGGCACGAAACGCTGACGATGGCCCTGCCGACGCGGGCGCCGGCATGATCGGCACGGTGGAGTTCACCTCGGCGACGCTGTACCGATACGCCACCATCAATGTCGATCTGCTGGCGACGAATCTCGGCGACCGCCTCATGGCCCAACGTGCGATCGAGGGATTCGTACGGTCATTTGCCCGGTCCATGCCTACCGGTAAGGCGAACACCTTCGCCAACCACACGCTGCCTGAAGCTGTCGTCGTCTGTCTTCGAGACGATCAGCCCGTCTCCTACGTCGGCGCGTTCGAGAAGCCCGTCACCGCAGCGAACGACTCCGGGTATCTTGCACCGGCCGTGCGACAACTGGTGACGATGGCACACGACATCGACTCCGCCTACGGGACACCCGCCCGCGCGGTCTGGACTGTCGGAGTCGGTGCCGCCGGTGAAGCCCTCGAATCCTTGGGCACCAGGCTTGCGTTTGTCGACCTGCCCGCCGCTGCTGCCGCCGCTGCTGTTAATCTAGGACCGGAGCCGGTCGCGTGACTACCCTTGTCCTCAAGCTTGCTGGGCCCATGCAGTCCTGGGGTACTGATTCTCGTTTTGCGTTCCGGCACACGCGAACGCATCCGTCCAAGAGCGGCGTGATCGGTCTCTTGGCCGCCGCGCTGGGGCGACGCCGATCGGACCCCCTGGAAGACCTTCTTGAATTGCGGTTCGGTGTGCGTCACGATCAACCCGGTCGGATCCTGCGTGACTTCCAGACTGCGGCGAGTCTAGATCGCAGCCGTATCCTGCCGCTCACCCAGCGCTACTACCTCTCGGACGCAGCGTTTGTTGCGGCCATCGAAGGACCCGACGATGTCGTCGCAAACCTCGCCGATGCACTGACACATCCGAAGTTTCCCCTGTATCTCGGCCGCCGATCATGCCCGCCAGCGAGTCCAGTCTTCCTGTCGACGCTGCCGGGTTCAATGCTGGATGCCCTAGCCGGGCCCGACTGCTCGCCGTGGATCGCCGCGCGGTGGTGGCGGCAACGGCAGCCACGACGGGTTCGCCTGGATATCACGCGGGATGCAAACCCGGATGAACCCACCCACGAGATGGTTCGCGATCTGCCGGTGTCTTTTGATTCGGACCACCGCCAGTACTCCGTCCGCGCAGTCGTGCACGATCACTGCTGGGTGACCAACGACCGCTCCGCGACGATCCACAGCAGCAGAACGCGTACCGATCACGATCCCTGTCAGATGTGGGGCGAGAACTGATGTACTTCACCCGAATGGAGCTCGATTCTCGCCTCCGCGAGACACATGCCATCCTGGCCTCACCGCACCGCATGCACGGCGCAGTCAACACCTGCTTTCCCGATACCAAAGACCCGGGGCGAGTGCTGTGGCGACTTGACGAGACGAACCGCGGCACGTTCGTGTACCTGTTGAGTGGACTGGCTCCGGATCCATCCGCGCTGATGGAGCGCTATGGTGTGCGGTCCCCGGATGGATGGCAGGCACGCGATTATGACGCGGTCCTCAGCGCGGTGGAATCGGGTCGAGAATTCGCGTTCCGGTTGCGCGGCAATCCGACGCATAGCGTCCCGCTGCCCGGGCAACAGGCCGGTACGCGGACCAAGAGACTGGGTCATGTGACTGTTGCCCAGCAACGCCAATGGTTCCTCAAGCGCGCGCTCAGTTGGGGTATTGACGTCGGAACCGGCGAGTCGCCGACCATGGAAATCATCGACCGCAGGCTCTGGCGCTTCAAGCGGCAGGAGCATCTGGTTACCGTTGCGACGGCAGTTTTCGAAGGCAGGCTGAAGGTCATAGACGCAGAAGCGTTCCGGAACCAGCTGGTGACTGGCTTCGGCGGTGCGAAAGTCTACGGATGTGGACTTTTGACATTGGCGCCACCGCGACCATGACTAAAATACCCGGCGCGCGACCACCCGATCCGAGTGAACTGGTTCGGGCCAGCGACCGTATCTCCTTCCTCTACGTCGAACGCGCTGTGATCCACCGCGCCGACAACGCCATTACGGTCACTGACGAGCGGGGCACGGTACACGTACCATCCGCGCAGTTGGCCTGTGTGCTGTTCGGGCCGGGCTGCCGGGTGACCCATCACGCCATGATGTTGTTGGCCGACTCTGGGACCACTGCGGTCTGGGTCGGTGAGAACGGTGTGCGTTTCTATGCGTCCGGCCGCGGTTTGTCTCGTTCTTCACGCCTATTGGAAGCTCAGGCGACGCTGGTGACAAATGAGCGAAAGCGGTTATCAGTCGCCCGCACGATGTACGAGATGCGCTTCCCCAATGAGGATGTCAGCAGGCTCAGCATGCAGCAGCTCCGTGGCCGAGAGGGGGCGCGAATCCGTGCGCTATACCGGGAAGAGTCCAAACGAACGGGTGTTCCGTGGTTCGGCCGGTCCTACAAGCACGACGACTTCGACGCATCGGATGACGTCAATAAGGCGCTCTCAGCAGCGAACACCGCCCTCTACGGCGTTGTCCATTCGGTGGTGGTTGCCATGGGGTGCTCGCCAGGTCTCGGGTTCGTCCATACCGGCGGTGATCGAGCGTTCGTGCACGATGTCGCTGACTTATACAAGGCGGAGTGCACGATCCCGGTAGCATTCGATGTGGTTGCCTCGGCTGTCACAGACGTACCGGCCCACTGCCGTCGCATGATGAGGGACCGTGTTTTCGAAATGCACCTACTCGATCGCGTCGTTAAAGACATCCGTCGATTGCTCCTTGGCGATACGGAAGCCTCATCCGAGATTGAGGATGAGTGGCGTGACCTTATGTTGCTGTGGGATGGATCCACGCGCGTCGTCGCTGGCGGCACCAATTATGCAGCGGCAGACTACGATGCAGGGACCGGCGAAGAGGCGCCCTGGTGATTGTCCTTGTTCCCACGGCGGTTCCGGTAGGACTGCGCGGCGTCCTGACACGCTGGCTCATGGAAATCGCCGCCGGAGTGTTCGTCGGACATACATCCGCCAGGGTTCGCAGCTATCTGTGGGCGCGTGTCGTTGAGGACATTGGTCGCGGTCGCGCCATCATGGTCTACTCCCACCGTTCGGAACAGAGACTCCAGTTCTGTGTGCATGGCCACGACTGGGTTCCGACCGACTTTGACGGTCTGCAGTTGATGCTCCGCCCCAACACTAAGGCTCCCGGACGCGCCAGAAAGTCACCCTCACCCTCCAAGTGGAGCTTCGCCGAACGCCGCCTCCGCGGCCGTCGCTAGCATCTGAACGATGGCCACAATCACTCCCAAGTTCATACTGGATCGCAGTTTGCCGTAGACTCGTCGCAGGTCAGCAAGTGTGCTCCCCGCGAACGCGGGGATGATCCCTTGTAGGCTCCGTTTTCATCGAAAACGGTGTTGGTGCTCCCCGCGAACGCGGGGATGATCCCGGAGCCGCTGGCGAGGGCGTCGCTGCGCCGGCGTGCTCCCCGCGAACGCGGGGATGATCCGCCCCGGCGGCAGATTCACCCATCCGGCCTAACGTGCTCCCCGCGAACGCGGGGATGATCCGCGAATGTGCACGCGGGCACCCGGAACCCGCTGGTGCTCCCCGCGAACGCGGGGATGATCCCGATCTCCTGCGGCCGGTGGGGTATCGCGGGATGTGCTCCCCGCGAACGCGGGGATGATCCACGACTGTGGTCACGGGTAAACGGCGGCAGGGCGTGCTCCCCGCGAACGCGGGGATGATCCCGCGATCCCTGGCCCACCGTGCGTCTTGCACCGGTGCTCCCCGCGAACGCGGGGATGATCCGGGCGGGACTGTGATAGAGCCGAGGTACGCGCAGTGCTCCCCGCGAACGCGGGGATGATCCGGTGCCGGACGAGGACCTGGCGTTGGTGATGTCGTGCTCCCCGCGAACGCGGGGATGATCCCCGGGCCACGGGCGACGACGAACTGCGGCTGATGTGCTCCCCGCGAACGCGGGGATGATCCGTCCGGCGATTACGAGGTGCAGCTATGCAAGGGGTGCTCCCCGCGAACGCGGGGATGATCCCCGGGCCACGGGCGACGACGAACTGCGGCTGATGTGCTCCCCGCGAACGCGGGGATGATCCCGTCTACCGTGCACAGCTAGTGGGTTGAAGTGTGTGCTCCCCGCGAACGCGGGGATGATCCCGGGCCGCGGTGAAGGTCGGCGCGGACCTGCCCGTGCTCCCCGCGAACGCGGGGATGATCCGATGGCCGATCTCGTGACCGCGGACATCGACGAGTGCTCCCCGCGAACGCGGGGATGATCCGGGCGGTGGGGAGTGATGGGGCTCTATCTGACGTGCTCCCCGCGAACGCGGGGATGATCCTCGTCCATGAAGTCAATGGCGGCCTGCACCAGAGTGCTCCCCGCGAACGCGGGGATGATCCGCCTGAGGACACGACCATCGCGCTCGACCCTGGGTGCTCCCCGCGAACGCGGGGATGATCCCGATGGCCATCACACACCGACCCGCGCTGGCTCGTGCTCCCCGCGAACGCGGGGATGATCCTGACTCGAAGGCGTCGGCCATGGTGATGTCGGCGTGCTCCCCGCGAACGCGGGGATGATCCCGACGGCGGCACCTGGCGATCGCGACGGCGTGGGTGCTCCCCGGGAGCGCGGGGATGATCCGAACAAGATATTCCGTCAGATCGCGGCACCGACGTGCTCCCCGCGAACGCGGGGATGATCCCCTTCGGCGCAGCAGGCTTCGGCGGTGCAATCGGTGCTCCCCGCGAACGCGGGGATGATCCCGCCGAGCTGCACCGAGCCGCCGTTGGCCGCGGGTGCTCCCCGCGAACGCGGGGATGATCCGGGCACGAACCCTGACCTGGGAGAATGGACCGAGTGCTCCCCGCGAACGCGGGGATGATCCGGCGGATAAGTTCGCGGTGCAGGTGAGCTCTCAGTGCTCCCCGCGAACGCGGGGATGATCCCACGATGCTCGGCAAGGGCGCCGGCTCGGGCACGTGCTCCCCGCGAACGCGGGGATGATCCGAGTCCCGGCCCGTCACCCCGGACACCCTGCGCGTGCTCCCCGCGAACGCGGGGATGATCCTCAGTTTCCCGGTTCGACCCCAGCGTGCTTGAAGTGCTCCCCGCGAACGCGGGGATGATCCCCTTGCGCACGAAGCGCCACCAGTTGAGGCGCGTGCACCCCGCGAACGCGGGGATAAACCCCACCTTACATCCGTCGCGGGCCCGCTGGGAGCCCGCGACCAAAGGCCGCTAACCCAGCACGACACAGGATGGTTCTACCCCAGCGGATCTGACTCGCTCACCGACGTCGACTCCCCGCGCGGCACCAACTCGGGCACCACGATCCGGCCGTCGGCATCGCGCGACAGCTCCGTCACCGCTACCACGGCCGCCGCCGGGATCGGCCCGTATACGTGCGGAAACAGCTCGATCCCGCCGCCGGTGTTCTCGGCCACCACCTCCGAACCCACCCGTTCGGTATCGACGCTCAGCAGCACCAACGCCCCGGACACCGCACCATAGAAGGCATTCGCGGTGTGCTCGACCTGGCCCGGATACGAGCAGTGGATGAAGCCCTCACTCTCCAGCGTCCGGCCCAGGGTCGATACCCGGTACTCCCCTGCCGCCCGTGCCGCCTCCCAGTCCGACGCGAGGGCCACGTGGTAGATCAGCACGTCTCACACCGCCAGCACGGTCGGCACGATCATCGGCCGGCGACGGTAAGTGTCCGACACCCATTTGCCAACCACTCGCCGCACGGCCTGGGCCACCCGGTGTGTGTCGGTGATGCCGTCCGCCTCGGTGGACGCTAATTCGGCCTCCACCAACGGAAGCACCGCGTCCAGCGCCGCCGGGTCGTCGGAAAAGCCCCGGCCGGAAATGGTCGGCGACGCCACGGCCCGCCCGGTGTCGGCGTCGATTGCCACGGTGATCGCGATGAACCCGTCCTCACCCAACACCAGCCGGTCAGACAGCGTGGTCTCCCCCACGTCGCCCACCGCGTTGCCGTCCACGTACACCATGCCCACGTCCACGTGCCCGACGATCCGGGCCTGCCGGTCGACCAGATCGACCACGGTCCCGTTGGGCGCCAACACAACCCGGTCGGAAGGTACCCCGGTCGCCTGGGCCAATCGCGCCTGTGCCCGCAGGTGTCGCCATTCCCCGTGCACCGGAACGACATTGCGCGGCTGCACCGCGTTGTACAGGAACAGCAGCTCCCCGGCCGACGCGTGCCCGGACACGTGCACCTTCGCGATGCCCTGGTGCACCACCGTCACACCCAATGCGGACAGCTCGTTGATCACGGTGAAGACGCTCGTCTCGTTGCCCGGGATCATCGAGGACGCCAGGATCACCGTGTCCCCCTCGGTCAGGGAAACCTGCCGGTGATCGCCACGGGACATCCGCGAGAGCGCCGAGAGCGGCTCCCCCTGCGACCCGGTGGAGATCAGCATCACCTGCTCGGCGGGCAGGTCCAGCACCTGGTCCAGGCCGAGCACCAGACCGTCCGGCACCACCAAAAGCCCGAGCTCCTGGGCGATCTGCATGTTGCGCACCATGGATCGCCCGACGAACGCCACCTTGCGGCGATGCCGCTGCGCACAGTCCAGCATCTGCTGCACCCGATGCACATGCGAGGCGAACGACGCGACGATCACCCGCTGCGGGGCCGAGCGGATGTAGGAGTCCAGCACCGGGCCAAGCTCGGACTCCGAGGCCACGAATCCCGGCACCTCCGCATTGGTGGAGTCCACGCAGAACAGGTCGATCCCGGCAGAGCCGAGCCGGGCGAACCCGCCCAGGTCGGTCAGCCGGCCGTCCAGCGGCAACTGGTCGAGCTTGATATCGCCGGTGTGCAACACGGTTCCGGCGCCGGTGGTGATCGCCACCGCCAGCGCATCCGGGATCGAGTGGTTGACGGCGAAGAACTCCAGGTCGAATTCGCCGACAGTGTGCCGCTGCCCCTCGGCTATCACGTGCAGGTCGGGTTTGATCCGGTGCTCCCGGCACTTGGCCGACACCAGCGCCAGCGAGAACCGCGCCCCGTACAGCGGAATGTCCGCCCGCAGGCGCAGCAGGAAGGGCAGCGCGCCGATGTGGTCCTCGTGCCCGTGGGTGACGACAATTGCCTGGATGTCGTCGACCCGGTCCTCCACCAGCCGCAGGTCGGGCAGGATCAAATCGACCCCGGGTTGGGCATCCTCCGGGAACAGCACCCCGCAGTCGACCACCAGCAGCTTGCCGCGGTATTCGTACACCATCATGTTGCGGCCGATCTCGCCGATGCCGCCCAGCGCCACCAGGCGCAGCGTGCCCGGCTTCAGTGGCGGCGGCGCCACCGCGAGATCGGTGGGTCGGTTCCGCCGCTTCCCGGCATTCCCGGGCGGTGACGGAGTCACGCGCCCGCCCCGGCGGCGGACGGCGATACCCCGGCGAGAACCTCTGCCAGCGGAGGCAATTCGGCCAGGTCGGCTTCGATCAGGGCGATCTGCTCGGCCGTGGCCGGGACTTGCGGCAGCCGGGGCTCGCCGACGTCGAATCCGGCCAGCCGCAGCGCCGCCTTGGTGAACACCAGGCCGGCGCCGCCGCCGGTGCGAGACATGGCGCGGTGCACCGGCAATAGCGCGTGGTGGATCGCCCGGGCGGTGACATAGTCCCCGTCCAGCGCGGCGTCCACCATGGCTCGCACGTGCGGCCCGACGACGTGCGCGATGATGCTGACGATCCCGACCGCCCCGACCGACATCCACGGCAGGGTCAGCGGATCGTCGCCCGAGTAGTAGGTCAGGTCGGATCCGGCGATCACCTGCGATCCAGCGAGCAGATCTCCCTTGGCGTCTTTCACTGCGGTGATCCGGGGGTGCCGGGACAACTCGATCAGGGTGGCCGGGTCGATGGCCACCACGGCGCGCGGCGGAATGTCGTAGAGCATCACCGGCAACGCGCTGGCGTCGGCGACGGCGGTGAAATGGGCCAGCAGGCCGGCCTGCTGCGGGCGTGAGTAATACGGGGTGACGACGAGAGCGCCGTGCGCCCCGGCCCGTTCGGCCTGCCGGGCGAGTTCCATCGAGTGCGCGGTGTCGTAGGTGCCGACTCCCGTGATCACGGTCGCTCGGTCCCCCACCGCCTCGACGGTGGCACGGACGATGGCCTGCTTCTCGGCATCGGTGGTGGTGGGCGATTCCCCGGTGGTGCCGTTGACCAGCAGCCCATCGTTTCCCGCGGCGACCAGTCGTTCGGCGAGGGCGCCGACCTTGCCAAGGTCCACCTCACCGGAGGCGTAGAAGGGGGTCACCATCGCGGTGAGCACGGTGCCGAACGGCCGCCCGGGGCGGCCGGCCGGCCCGGCGGCGAGTTGTGTCATGGAGCTGCTGCCAGCCTTCCCGTCTTCCGCCGCGTCCGCTGGTGACACGCGGCGTCCTGCGCCAACGCTACCGGGCGGGTCGCCCAGAGCGGGCCCCGCCCGAGCCTCCGTCACCGCCGTGTTGCCCGCCCGCGCGCCGGTGCGGGTCAGTCCTGCCCACCCAGGCCGGCATCACGAAACCGGCGCATGGCCGCGTGGTCACCGGACAGCCGCACCCGACCCGCCGGCCGCCCGGACAGCCACAGCAACACCTCGGCCGGCTCACCGTGCACCAGCACCGACGGTGCGGCCCGGCGTAGCGGCAGCTGGGTGCCGTCGTCCAGCACCGCCGTCACCCCCGCCCGGAACGCGCGCAACCGCCACGTCAACGGGTTGGGCCCGCGCAGCAGCGCCACCACCGCGTCCCGAGTGGGCGCGTCCAGGACCCGTGGTCGCCAGTCGGACCCGCCGCGGCGGACGTCCTCGTGATGGATGAAGAACTCCGCCCCGTTGCTCATCCCCTCCAGCGGGCCCCAACCGGTGGGATTCCAGCCGGGCGGCCCGGCACGCAGCGCGGCGACCTGATCGGACCAGGGCAGGCCCGCATAGTGCCGGCGTGCCTGGCGCGACCATCCCCCGAGGGCGGGGACGACATCGCCGAGCATCGCGTCGGGGCGGCGTTCCCGTATCAGCAGGTGCACCAGCAGATCGCCGGTGCGCCACCCCTCGCACAGCGTGGGGCGATCGGGCCCAACCTCCGCGAAAAGGTCGGCGAGTAGCGCCCGCTCCTCGCGGGCCAGTCGCACGAGATCGGCCATGGACCTCACTGTAGGCCCACACCCGACGCACTGACGCCACCCAGCACTTGCGTGACGCCATATTTGACGTCATACTGGCGCCATGGATTTGACTCCTTATACCCAGAGCCTTCGCGACGACATGCTGGCGGCGGCATCCGTGGGCGATGAGCACACGCGCCGCGCCGCCGCACTGCTGAGCACCGCGCTGGAACCTGCGGCCAGGCTGGCCATCATGAACGCGCTGTCCGACCTGGCGGCCGAGATCACCGGGTCGCTGGACGGCACCACCGTCGACCTGCGCCTGGACGGCCGCGAACTGCGCGTCTCGGTGACCCACCACGAGGCCCCGCCCAGCGCCGACTGGCCACGCGAGACCGCCGGATCCGCTGCCGGCGACGACGGACTGGGCCAGGCGATGCGCGACGCCGGCGGCGAATTGTCCCGCACCACGCTGCGGCTGGTCAACGAGCTCAAGTCGCAGGCCGAGCAGGCGGCCACCGCCCAGGGAGTCTCCCTGAACACCTACATCCAGCGGGCCGTGTCGGATGCCGTCCGCTCATCGGTCGACCGTGGCCGCAAGCGGCACGGTGGCCCCCATACCGTCACCGGCTACGTGCGCGGCTGACCGGGCCCAGCAGAAAGGCGCATCATGCACACCTACCTCACCCCTGCCCCCATCACCGTCGAGATTCGCAACGCCTCCGGCACCATCCACATCGACCTGATCGACACCGACCGAACCACCGTCGACGTCAGCCTGACGACCGGCGCCGCGCTCGGCTGGGTCGACGAAATCGTCCGGGCGTTCGGCGGACGCCGCGGCGAGAACGCAACCGATACCACCGACACCACCGACACCACCCGAGGATCCCGCTGGTGGGAGGCACCGACGGGGTCCGAGGCGGACGCCGTGCTGGAGCGGGTGCGGGTGGAGCTGGTCGAGCACGACGACGGCGCGAGGCTGATCGTGGACACCGACCCGGCCTCCCGCGGCTGGCGCACCTCGTTCGCGATCCGCGTCACCGCGCCCACCTCGTCCGGCATCCGGGTCGCCGCGCAGTCCGCGGACCTGACGGTGACGGGCACGGCGGGGATGCTCGACGTCCGGTCTGCCTCCGGCGACGTGGTGGCCGCCGACATCTCCGATGCCGCACTGGTGCACACGGCCTCCGGGGGAATCCGGCTGCAATCGGTGGGAGGCCGGCTGGAGTGTCGCTCCGCATCCGGCGACGTCCAGGCGGCCGCGGTGGCTGGCGCAGTGTCGTTGCACACCACCTCCGGCGACGTCCGGCTGCAGTCGACGGCCGGCGACACCGAGGTGCGCACGGTATCCGGTGACGTGCACATCGGCGACCTGACCTCCGGTTCGGTGCAGCTCACGGCCGTGTCCGGGGACATCGAGGTCGGGGTGCATCCCGGATCGCTGGCGGCCGTCTCGCTGAGCACCATCAGCGGCGACACCCGCAGCGACCTGACCGTCACCGATGGGCCGGCGGCCGATGCCCACAGCGGCGAGAGCGACGCCGGCCCGGTCCCGGGCGAGGGGGACCTGGCGGCGGAGACGGGTCAGACCGAACCCACCATCGATATCCGGGTGCGGACCACCTCCGGAGACATCCGACTGCGACGTGCGGTGAGTGTCTGACCGATTCTTCACACCGCTGATCGGGTGATCGTTCACCCGATTGTTACCCAACCGCCTGGCGGCGGAGGGTATCGCAGCGGCACGCAGGTGGTTAGCATTCCTCCGCACCACAGACGACGCGCGCCCGGCGCGCCGATGCAGCTCAGCAGGAGGACTCGCGTGCAGAAGACTCGAATGGCGTTCGCGGCGGCGGCCGCGCTGGCAATGGTGGTCGCGGCCGGTTGTGGGAGTTCGGGCGGCGGCTCCGGTGGATCCGGCGGCGAGACGTCGCAGCAGACCTCGCAGAACGCTTCGACACCCTCCGGCGGCGGCGAGTCGACCAACGAGAGCCCGTCCTCGAGCGGCGGCGACACCTCCGCCAGCGGTGGTGCTTCGGCCAGTGGCGACACCTCGGCCAGTGGCGGCAGCACGGCCTCCAGCGGCGCCAGCGACTCGAACTTCGCGTGCGACGGCAAGAGCGGCGACACCGTTCCAACCAAGCTGGTGCTGGCGCTGGTGCCGTCGGGCGACTCGCAGAAACTCGTCGAAACCGCCAAGCCGCTGACCGACTATCTGACCAAGGCGCTGGGCGTCCCGGTCACCGGTGTGGTCAGCACCAACTACGCCGCCGCGGTCGAGGCCATGGGCGCCGACCAGGCGCAGATCGGCATGTTCGCCCCGCTGCCGATGATCCAGGCCTGCCAGAAGTACGGCGCCAAGATCGTGCTGCAGTCGGTGCGGTTCGGATCGTCGACCTACCACACCCAGTTCTTCACCAACGACCCCGACAAGTACTGCACGATCAGCAAGCCGGAGCCGAAGGCCGCCAACAAGGACTACCAGAACTGCAACGGCACCGCCGATGCCAAGACCGGTCCGGTCGCGCTGGACGCCCTGAAGAACATCACCCCGGGCACCAAGGTCGGTCTGCTCGACCCGGGCTCGACCTCCGGGTACATCTTCCCGTCGCTGGCGCTGATCAACCAGGGCATCGACCCGAAGAAGGACATCGAGATCGTCGCGCTGGAGGGTCACGACCAGTCGGTGCTGGCCACCTACAACGGTGACGACGAGGTCGGGGTGTCCTACGACGACGCCCGAGACGCCGTGGCCGAAGAGAAGAAGGACGTCGGTCAGAAGGTCGTGGTGTTCGCCTACTCCGACGAGATCCCCAACGACGGTGTCGTCGTCTCCGGGAATCTGAACAGCGAGTGGCAGACCAAGATCACCAAGACGCTGGAGGACTACTCCAACACCGAGGCGGGTAAGAAGGTGCTGGGCGATATCTACCAGATCGACTCGCTGGCCCCGGCCGTCCCCGCGTCGCTGGGCAAGGTCGCAGAGGCCGTCGCCAAGCTGGGCCTGACCGGCTGAGCACCGCACACCGATGACGACGCGGTGTGCCCTGCACGCTCCCAGCGTGCAGGGCACACCGCGCTGTCGGATCGCGCACTCGCGGCCGGCCTGACATGCTGAAAGACCGCCGGACCCGGGCATGATGACTGTGACAGGACAGGAACCCGACCATGACCTTCGACTCCTCCGCCGCCGGCGGCACGAGCACCGCCGACGACACGACCGACCCCCGTGGCCACGTCACCTTCGACAACGCCCAGGTCGTGTACCCGAACGGCACGGTCGGGCTCAAGGGCCTGACCCTGGAGATCCAGTCCGGCCAGATGGTCGTCGTGGTCGGGCTGTCCGGTGCGGGAAAGTCCACGCTGATCCGCAGCATCAACGGGCTGGTGCCCGTCACCGGCGGCTCGGTGACGGTCGGCCACCGGACCATCGGTCACCTGAGCGCCCGGGGCCTGCGGGAACTCCGCGCCGACACCGGAATGATCTTCCAGAGCTTCAACCTGGCCAAGCGCACCACGGTGCTCAACAACGTGCTGATGGGCCGGCTCTACCACACCCCCACCTGGCGCACCATGCTCGGCTGGTACGGCCCGGAGAACGTCGAAATCGCCATGCAGGCCCTGGAGCGCGTGGAGATCGTGCACAAGGCCTACGACAAGGCGGCCGACCTGTCCGGTGGCCAGCAGCAGCGGGTGGCGATCGCGCGGGCGCTCGCGCAGCAGCCCCGGGTCATCCTGGCCGATGAGCCGGTCGCCTCACTCGACCCGCCCACCTCCCACGTGGTGATGCGCGATCTGCAGCGCATCAACCGGGATCTGGGGATCACCGTGGTGGTCAACCTGCACTTCCTGGACCTGGCCCGCCGGTACGGCGACCGGATCATCGGCATGCGGGCGGGCGAGGTGGTCTTCGACGGCACCGGCGCCGAGGCCGACGAGACCGTCTTCGAGAACATCTACGGACGGTCGCTGACGGCCGAGGATGTGCTCGAGGGCCAGGCCGCACTGTGAGCCAAGCCCCGACGACGACGCCCGTCCGGGGAGCGCCGGCCCGACAGGTGCGCCCGCGCAAGCCGTTCACGGCCTGGAAGGGCTGGGTGACGGTGGCCGTGCTGGCCGCCATCACCTATTGGGCCGGTTCCGAGCGGTGGGGCATCAACATCGACATCGCGTCGCTGATCAACAACTTCTCCAACGGCGTGGACAAGCTCGGCCAGATCGTCACTCCCAGCTTCGAGCACTTCGGCGAGACACTCCTGCCGATGCTGCAGTCCATCGAGACGGCGCTGGTCTCCTCCGCGGTCGGCTGCGCGATCGGGCTGCCGGTGGCATTCCTGGCCTCCCGGGTCACCATGCCCAACGCGATCGTGCGCGGCCCGATCCGCGCGGTGCTGTCGGTCATCCGGGCGATCCCGGACATCCTCTACGCCTCGATCCTGGCCGTGATCGTCGGGATCGGGCCGCTGGCCGGCGTTCTCGCCCTGGTGTTGTTCTCCATCGGCATCCTGGTCAAGCTGTTCGCCGAGGTCATCGACGCCGTCGACACCGGCCCGTTCGAGGCGGCCCGGTCCGCCGGCGCCACCCGGTTCGGCGCCGACCGGGCGGCCATCCTGCCGCAGGTACTGCCGAACTACACCGCCTTCTCGCTGTACATCCTGGAGCTCAACATCCGCACCGGCACCGTGCTGGGCCTGGTCGGTGCGGGCGGTATCGGTCAGCTGATCATGGACTGGCAGAGCTTCTACCGGTATCACGACATCGGTCTGATCATCCTGGAGATCCTCATCGTGGTGCTCGTGATCGAGGCCGTATCCGCGACGCTGCGCAAGAGGCTCTCGTGACGGCGACAACCACCCAGCGGCCGCTTCCCCCGGGGCGGATGGTGCGCCGCACCCTGTGGCTGATAGCCACGGCCGTGGTGGTCGTGGCGTTCTGGCACCTGGACATCTCGTGGTCGCGGCTGGCCAAGCTGCCCAGCGAAGGCGTCGACTATTTCGGCAGGCTGTTCTTCCACCTCGACTGGTCGCAGTTCGGCAACGCGCTCTCGGCGACCGTGTCATCGGTGCAGATGGCCTGGATCGGCACCGTTCTCGGCGCGATCTTGTCGTTGCCGCTCTCGTTCCTGGCCGCCGCCAACATCACGCCCCGCTGGGTGTGGTTCCCGATGCGGCTGCTGTTCGACATCATCCGGGCAGTACCGGAACTCATCCTGGCCATCGCGATCCTGGCCGTCACCGGGTTGACCCCGTTCACCGGCGCGCTGGCCATCGGCATCCACTCCATCGGCACCCTGGGCAAGCTGAGCTTCGAAGCGATCGAATCCGTCGACACGGGCCCGATGGAGGCGGCCCGCGCCAGCGGAGCCAGCCGCAGTCAGGTCGTGCGATGGGGCATGTGGACCCAGGTGCAGCCGGAGATCCTGTCGGTCTGGCTGTATCGATTCGAGGTGAACGTGCGCGCCGGTGCCGTACTGGGTCTGATCGGCGCCGGCGGCATCGGGCAGATGCTCATCCAGAACATCCGCTACCGGCGATGGGACGCCATCGGCGTGCTGCTCATCGTCGTGGTGGTAGCCACGATCCTCATCGACCTGTGCTCCGGCATGGTGCGGACGAAGATCATCACCGGTCGCTGGCCGTGGCAGCGTGGAAGTGCCCGCCCGGCCGCCGTGACCACGGAACTGCAGGCCGCGGCGGCCGGCTGACCCGGCCGCTTAGGCGGGCCGACCGATGCGCACCCGCCACACCTGCGGACCCTGCTCCAGGTAGTCCCAGGTGAACTGGCCGGTGTGTTCGGCCTCGAACTGGTAGTACAGCGGCTTCGGGTCGTGGTCGTTGACCAACTCGAAGGCCGACCCCGGGGCGAGGTCTCGGTAGGTCTCGAAGATCAACGTATGACGTCGCGCCGGAGGCTCGGATCGCACGTCCAGCCTGCGGTCGGTGTCGGGAGTGCTCATGGATGTTCCTTCCTGATCGGGCTCGGCGGGCAGCCGGGCGAGGTAGTGCATGGCTCCGTTGACGTGTTCGGCCTGCCGCGGCCAGCCCTCGCGCAGCGTCCACCACGCGCGAGCGGCCAGCCTGCTGGCACGGACCGGACGGCCCGATGTCCCGAGGTCGCGTAACGCCCGGACCAGCAGGTCGGTGAGGGCGGTGACGGCGCCGTCGGCATGTGCGTCATTCGAAGCGGTGACGGCGCCGTCGGCTTGCGCATCGGTGCCGACGGTCACGGCCGGCCCCGCGCGTCGCCTCGCGTGCCTGGTTCGGCGCCTCGCTTGCCCCGGATGACGGCGATCGCGGCCATCGCGATGAACAGCAGCAGGGTGATCTCGTTGAGCACGCCCGACCAGCGCCACAGGCCCACATTGCGCGCGGCATCACCACCCAGCACGCGCAGCAGCAGGGTGGCATGCAGCAGCACCAGGGGCAGGTAGAAGCCCCGGTGGAATGGCAGCGGCCGGCCCAGCACCGACGGCACGATCACCGGCGCATGCGCGAAGATCATCGAGAAGACAAATCCGAGGAAGATGGCATGCAGCATTGCGTCGTACACGGAACCGTGTGCGGCCGTGCCGAGATCGACAAAGGCAAGCCGGCCCACTGCCGCCCACAGGATCCCACCCACCAGCAGCCAGGCGTATCCGGTCAACAGCGCCGCCGCCATGAATCGGGGCAGCCCACCGGCCCGGATCGTCCGGCGGGCGATGTCCCAGCGAGCCAGCCACACGGCCAGCAGCACCAGACCCGCACCGGCGACGCGAACGCCGAGGTCCGCAGACGCCAGGGATGCGATGAGCCCCACCGTGAACACGACCGCGGCCGCGGTGAACAACACCCGCGCGGCGCGTCCGGCGCCAGCCATCCGGGAGAGCTCGAGCCGTTCGCCGGTGATCGTCAGCACCAGGAATCCAACCAGCCAGGGGACGAACCGCGGCACGTCCCAGCCGATCATCCACAGCAGACCGGCGACCACCCAGCACACCGCCCCGCTGGCGAGCACCGTGTTGTGCAGCGAGGGCTGGATCCGGTGCACCGCGACGAAGATGGCCACCAGCACCAGCCCCCCGAGGGTGACCAGTGCCGGACCGGCGCCACCGGGCAGGCCGGCCGCGGCGAGGACGCCGCCGAGCGCGGCGCCGGCCGGCGCCAGGTAGGCCCACACCGGACCCAGGGCGACCGCTCGTTCCAGCGCGATCAGCGTGCCCAGGAATCCCAGGACCATCAGCGGGCCATGTTCGGAGTGCAGCACCGCGTTACCAGCCGGCAGCGGGAAGCCCAGGTACACCAGGCCCTCCCAGAGCCCGCCGAGCAGCAGCACCACCGCGCCCGCCATCAGCGGCGGGACCCAGCCCCCGCGACGGCGGCGGCGGGGACGGGTCAGCCCGACCGGTGCGGGCGCCGAGGTCGGCGCGACCCGGTGGGTGGCGGTCACCGCTGCCAGCCGAGCTGCCGCTTGGCCTCGTCGCTCATCAGCTCCGGGCCCCAGGCGGGCTCCCACACCAGGTCGACGCCGATCTGCGCGATGCCGGGCAGCCCCCACAGGGCCCGGTGGATCTCATCCTCGATGTAGCCGCCGAGTGGGCAGCCCGGAGTGGTCAGGGTCATCCGGATCAGCAGCTGACCGTCAACGATGCGCAGCCCGTAGAGCAGGCCCAGATCCACGATGTTCACGCCGATCTCGGGGTCGATGACGTCGTACAGCAGACCCACCACGGTGCCGGTATCGACGCCGCCGGTCATCCATTGCAGCGGTCCGCCGCCCGCCGAATCGGCCGGCGGTGCGACGGTGACGCCGGGTGTCGGGTCGAACGAAGCACGCTCGGCGGTGGCACGGTCCATGTCCCTAGCGTGCGACGATCATCGAATAAACACAAGTACATTGTGATTTATTACGCGGGACCACTAGCGCGTCGCGACCTGATCGGCACCGAATGCCGCGCCGCCCCGACGGGGATCGGCCGCCACGCCGTCCCGGCCCGCCATCGACACCCCACCGAAGTACGGCTGCCGCCGCGGCCACTGCGTCACCGAGAGCCCGGCGGACCGCAACGCGGCGACCTCGGCAGCGGCGAAACCCGGTTCCAGATGCACGGTGTCGCCGGCGACGGACAGCCGCGGTGCCGACACCGCCATCTCGATTCCCGCACCACGCAACAGCACGCTCAGCAGGACCTGCAGCAAGGCGGGACGAATGCGGCTGCCGCCGGCGGCGCCCCCGGCGAGGAGCAGATCGCCCGACGGGCCCGTCACCGCCATGGGAATCATCATCGATCCCATCCGCTGCCCGGGCGTCAGGGCCCCGCGGAGCAACTCGCCCTCCCCCAGCATCGAGTTGCCGTGCACACCATGTGCCCATACCCCAGAGCCCAGCCCCAGCGAATGCGTGACCGCGCAGGCATTCCCGTCCGCATCGACGGCGACCACGCTCGTCGTGCTGGTACGCGCGGCCGCACCGGCCAGCGCCCGTGCGACCGCCACCACGCCCGCGGGTCCACCAGCCGCGGCCGCCGACTGATCCAGCGCCGCGACGGTTGCCGCGAAGTGGTCCAGATCGTTGCCGCGCACTCGCACCACGCCCGGGCCGAGCCGCGCGGATGCCGCCGGCAGTTCCGCGACTCGGTAGGAGCTCATGTCCAGCATCGACAGCGCGCCGCCGTCGGTGCGGACCGCGGACACCAGGTCGCGACCGATCTCCCCCGTCATCAGGGGTCCGGGCCCCTCGTCGGCCAGCGCCTGCAGGGTGTCGGCCAGGCCCGAGTGCCGCAGGATGTCTCCCGGGCCGAGCACCCGGCGTCCGCCGGGTGCGGTGGGGTCGGGCGCGCTGTAGGCGGCGACGCCGTCGCAGAGCACCATGGCTGGCGCGACGTCGACCAGCAGCGCCGCGTGCTCGGCGGGCAGCGCCGCGCCGGTGTGGGCCACCCGGACGGCCGGTGCCACCACCTCCGCCCAGGGCAGCCGCCCGAACCGGCGGTGCAGCTCGAAGGTGCCGCGCGGCACCCCGGGCACTGCGACGGTGGCACCGCCGACCGCGTACGGAACGCTCACGTCGCCGAATGCGACCGAGATGTCCCGCGCCGGCCGCGCCCTGGTGCCGTCCAGCCCGGGCACCGCGACGAAGAAGTCCAGGCAGTGCACCGACCGATCGGCGCAGCGGTACACGGTCGCGAACCCGCCCCCGCCGAGCCCACAGAAGATCGTCTCGGCCGCACAGCCCGTGAGCACCATGGCGACGGCAGCGTCGACGGCCGATCCGCCTGACCGCAACACGTCCCGGCCGGCCGCCGCGGTGTCGGGATGACCCGCGGCAACACCGGCGGGAAGCCTCGTCATGGTGCAGACTGTAGGCCCGCCGGGGCCGCGGACTGGTGCGGTGCATCTCCCGACCACGTGGCGGTGTCGTGGGGAATCAGGCGGATAGGGCCTGTCGCCGGCGGCTCGCGGGCGGCTCGTCGGCGGTGCCACCGAGCCGCCCGATCAGACGGATCGCACGGCGGCGCGGAGCCGCCCGGCGAGATCGCCACGCTCGGCAACCTCGATGTCCGCCAGGCCCAGCCAGCTCGCCATCGACACCAGTTGCGGAGCGGCCGCCTGCGCCGTCACCGCCGCGTCGGCGCCCGGCTCGTTCCAGGAGGCCTGCACCAGTAGCCGTCCGGCTGCCCGATCGGCCTTCAGGTCGAAGCGGCCCGCGATGGCTTCCCCTACTAGCAGGAGGAAGACGTAGTAGCCGTGTGTCCGCTTGGCCGCCGGGGTGTAGATCTCGATCCGATAGTGCACCCCGAACAACCGCTCCGTGCGCGACCGCTCCCAGATCAGCGGGTCGAACGGGCACAACAGCGCCGCACCGGACGTTCGCCGCGGCATCCGCGCCTCACGGTGCAGATAGGCCGGCTCACGCCAGCCTCGGACGACGACCTTCGTCACCGCCCCGGATTCCTGCAGTTCGGCCAGCGCCGTCTTGGTGGCCGCGACCGGAAGCCGGTAGTAGTCGGCGAGGTCCCGGGCGGTGCCGATACCGTGATGCCGGGCCGAAAGTTCGACCAGCGCCCGCTTCGCATCGGCCTCACTGGGTGTCGGTTCCTCCAAGACCGCCGCCGGAACAATGCGCTCGAGCAGGTCGTAGCACCTTTCAAAGCCGCGCCGGTGCGCGGTGCCCAGTACCCCCTCGGCGAACAACAGCTCGCAGGCATGCTTGGTCTGCGACCACTCCCACCAGCCGGATCGACCCCGACCGGGCGCGGCGAGCACCTTTTCGATCTGGCCCGCGGACAACGGCCCTCGCTCGCGGATCACCGCCAGCACATCCTCGGCGAACGTCGGGTGGGCTGTTAGCCACGGAACCTCGCCCCGGCGGCGGCGCCAGCGCAGCAGCGGTTCCACCGTGACCGGCACCAGTGACGCGACGTGCGCCCAGGTCTCCATCAACATTCGGTCCCGAGGCCGGGCCGGCCACGCCGCGCCGTCCAGCAGCGATGGCGGGTAGCCCCCGAGCCGGGCGAACACCGGGAGGTAGTGCGCGCGCGCCAACACGTTGACCGAGTCGATCTGCAGCAGGCCGATGGCGCCCAGCAGGCGGCGCAGATGCCCGCGATTGACCGGGGTGCCGCTGGGGCGCGGCGGACCCGCCAACTGCTGGGCTGCGATCGCGATGCGCCGAGCCTGGGCGACGGTCAACGTGGAGGTCGGGGTGCTCACCTGCGCCATCCTGACACGGGGCACCGACGCTCATCGCACCCCCGGCGAAGGACCCGATACCGTCATTTCCGTCCGGTTCGCCCCGCCCCCGCGACGTTCTCTGCCCGACGCTATGTACTTGCCCGGTCGGACCGGGCAAGTACATAGCGTCGGGCAGCAGGTGGTCGGCGGCGGGAAGGGATCGCCCACACGATCAGCCATTTATGCAGATCCCGGCACATTGTCGGTACGGCGTGCGAGGGTATCCCCACAGCGCAGCCGCGATCGACAAGGACGCCACATCATGCCGACGGTTACCCTCGACGAGCCTCAACCCCAGCCACCGCGCCCCCTCGGGCGCCGCAGCGGCCCCGGTCACTCGCGGCGCCCTGGGCCGAGCGCCCTGCCCCGCTTCGACGTGGCCGGCCTGCTGCGGCGTGCCCGGCGCAACGCGCGGATGAGCCAGCGGGCCATGGCGGAGGCGATCGGCGTGGGCAAATCCACCATTGGCCAGGCCGAGCGCGATGGCGGATCCGTCACGCTGCCCGTGTTGCTGGCCGCGCTGGCCGCCGGCGGCATCGAGCTCATCGCCATCGACCACGACGGCGAGGTGGAAACCATGCGGCCCGATGCACTGCGAGACCGACGCAACCGCAAGCTTCCCGCCCACCGACATGCCTGGATCCCCACGGAATCCGAGTTCACTCCGTGGTGGTGGAAGGGCAGCCGACGGCGCAGCGCACCCGTGCGCTGGTCGCTGCATCCCGCCGATGCCGCGCTACCGCCCTACCTGCCTCTGCAGCACCCAGGGCCTGACGATGCCGCCCGGGTTCGGCGCGAAACCGCGGATCGTCGCGCCTTCCGCATCGAATGGATGAGGGCCATGCAGCGCGCGGCGCCGCCCCGGACCGGCCCACCTGCGGCGTGTACCTGCTCGGATGAGTGCGTCCAGCTCGGTCTCCCCTGCCCGCCGTCCTGTCCGTGCCAGTGCGAGGCACCCGTCCCGTGGCCAGGATGAGGCCGGAGCGGCGCATCGGTGCTGCCGCCGCGGCGCGTCCAGGCGGCCGCAGCACACCGGCACAACCACCACTCGCCGAGGGGACCCGGCGACCGGCAGCTGCCCCAGTCCACGCTCGGGGCATGATGGACGCTCGGGCAGGCAGGTCATCGGCGCGAGTCGGCGGGAGGTGAACGGGTGGGACCGCACGAGCGGTGGACGGCATTACTGGACATTCTGGGCCGGGACGGCCGGTTGGACGTCGGCGCGGCATCCGCGGAACTCGGTGTGTCGCAAGCCACCATCCGGCGCGACCTCGGTCACCTGTCGGCCCAGCAGTTCCTCACTCGCACCCGCGGCGGAGCCGCCCCCGCGAGCGTGGCCTACGACCTGCCGCTGCGCTACAAGTCGGACCGCAATGCCGAGCAGAAGTCACGCATCGGTGCTGCCGCAGCGGCACTGATTCCGTTCGGAGCCGTGATCGGCCTGAACGGCGGCACCACCACCTCTCAGGTCGCCCGAGCGTTGGTCACCAGGCCGGCGCCCACCACGCCCCCGGAGGGGACGCCGGCGGACGACGGGCCAGACGAGGGCATCGCGTACACGGTGGTGACGAACGCCCTGAACATTGCCAATGACCTGGCGGTGCGGCGCACCATCAAACTGGTCGTCACCGGCGGAGTCGCCCGCCCAAGCTCCTACGAGCTGATCGGACCGCTGGCCGAGCCCGGTCTGGTCCGGGTGCACCTGGACTACGCGGTACTCGGGGTCGACGGGTTCGACCTGGCGGTGGGCGCCACCGCGGACCACGAAGGCGAGGCGGCGGTGACGGCGCAGATGGTGGCACGCGCGTCGACGGTGGTGGTGGTTGCAGACTCCAGCAAGCTCGGTCGCAGCTCGTTTGCACGGGTGTGCACCGCCGATGCCGTCGCGGTGCTGGTGACGGACGCCAACGCGGACGCGACCCTGTTGGAGGGCGCCCGAGCGCTCGGGATCGACGTGGTGGTTGCATGAGTCCCACCGACACCACGCACCGGCAGGGACGCCGACATGGGTAACGCGCGCGTGCGCCCCGCTCTGCCCGACGACGCACTGCTGCTCGCCACCCTGCAACGGGCATGGTGGCGCGAGGCCTACCCCGACCTGCTGCCGGCCGACGTCCTGAACGTCGATTCGGAGGCATTCGCCCAGGCCTGGGCCAGCCAGCTCTCCTCCGGGACGGCCGCGATCGCCGAAGAGAACACCCACCCAGTGGGTTTCGCGCTCGTCAATGCCGATCTCGATGACCACCAACGCGGCCGGATCGAGGTGCTCGGGGTGCTGCCCCGATGGGCACACCGGGGACACGGCGGCCGGCTCATCGCGCACTGCGCCGAGGTGCTCCGCCGGACCGGGGCGGAGCAAGGCAGCTGGTGGGCCGTGGAGTCGGATACCGCCATCACCGCATTCCTGGCGGGCATCGGCTGGTCTGCCACGGGGCGGCGTCGAGTGCTGGACACTGGCGAGGGGCAGCTGAGCGAGATCGAATACGCGGGCAGCCTGGAGCTGGTGGCCATCTAAGCCGGCCGCGATCGCCGGGCCACCTGCACCAGCACTATCCCGGCGGTGGCCAGCGCCAGACCCGCGATCTGCCGCACACCCAGCGGCTCCGCCAGGAAAACCCAGGCCAGCACGGCTATCTGGATCAGCATCGTGTTGTTGATGACGCTGGACTCCACGACGGTCAGGGTCCGCAGGGTGTGGTTCCACAGCGTGAACGCGAACGCCGTGTTCACCACCGCCAGTGCCACGATGATCAGCCAGCCGCGACCGTCGATCGCCGGAATCCCCTGCGATACCGCGCCGGTTCCGACCAGCAGTACCGCCCCGATGCCCATACTGACGACGGTGACGGTGACGGGGTCCAACCGACCCGCGCCGTTGACGGACCGCCCTATCACCGCTGCCACCGCATTGGCCGCCACACCGAACACCGCGACCGCCAAGCCGATCAGCCGAATCCCCCCGGACGGCAACGGAACCAGGAAGATCGCCGCACCGACCAGATAGATCAGGATGCCTACCCACTGACCCCGTGTGGTGCGCTCACGCAGCGTGGCCGCGCCGAGCAGAGCCACAGCGATCGGCGAGAAGCTGAGCACCAGGCTGGTGGTCTGCGCCGGCAGGTAGGACAGCGCCAGGAACTGCGCACCCTGCGTCAGGGTGTACATGGTGACTCCGAGCACGGCCAGGCGCAGCCAATCGCCGCCGGTCAATGACGCAAGCTGGGCCCTGACCCGTGGACGGGCGACCACGAACGGCACCAGCACCGCGAACGCGACGAGGTACCGAAGCCCGGCGAACGTCAACGCCGGGATGTCTGCCAGCCCGATCTTGATCAAGACCCAAGAGGTGGACCACAGGAACGCCACGAACAACGCCTGCACCGCGGCAACCACACTGGTACGCGACGACGAAGCGGCTCGACCATCCACCACCGGCAACCGCGGCGCCGGACCGAGATGGGGACTGGGCATGGCAAACCTCCGGGCAGGATCGGTTCGCCAACCTGTCTCCTCACGGCTTTTGCCCGTATCAGATGCCGGCCGGGGCGTGGTCGGCGCCGGTTGTCTGCCCGGCACCCGCTCCGGCGATCTGTGGCGCTCGGACCAGTCACCCGCATTCGCGGACCGGAACCCTAGCCACCCTCGTCGGTTGACCCGGTGACGGTAACACGGCCCGCTCAGTCCAGCAGCGCTTCCAGGCCCACCGTCAGTCCCGGGCGCGCGCCGATTCCGCGAATCGCCGCCAACACTCCGGGTACGAACGATTCTCGGCTGGTGGAGTCTTGCCGAATGGTCAGCGTCTCCCCGTCATTGCCCAGCAGGACCTCCAGGTGCGCCAGCAGGCCCGGCATCCGCACCGAGTGCACGTGCACACCGCCTAGCACCGCTCCCCTGGCACCATCCAGCGCGGTGGTGGTGGCATCCGGGACCGCGCCGAGCCCGGCCGCGGTTCGCGCCGCACCGATCTCGCGTGCCGCCGCGACCGCCGTGGCCGACGGTGCATCGATCTTTCCCGGATGGTGCAGTTCGACGATCTCCGCGGAGGCGAAGAACCGCGCCGCCTCGCGGGCGTACTTGGCGGCCAGCACGGCGCCGATACCGAAATTGGGAACCACGATCACACCGACCTGCGGATGGTCGTGCAACCATCCGCGGACCACCTCCAGACGCTCACCATCCACGCCGGAGGTGCCGACCACAGCATGGATCTCGTGGTCGATGGCGAACCGGATATGGTCCATGACCGCGGCCGGATGGGTGAAGTCGACCATCGCCTGACTGCCAGCGTCCACCAGGGTGGCCAGCGGATCCCCGCTGCCAACCGTGGCTACCAGTTCCAGATCCGGCGCGGCCTGCACCGCAGTGCACGCCAGCGACCCCATCCGGCCGCGCGCCCCGATCACCCCGACCCGCACTGGATCGTGGCCCCTTGAACCGGCGGCCGAACCGGCGGCCGGGCCGGTGCCCTCGGTGTGTCCCTGTGACTCCGTCACCGTTCATCCCCTGCCATTCGAGCCGCCCGCGCGGCCCGCCGGCCCTGCCGCGCCGGCTGCCCCGGCATCCGTGCCAGGCCGGTGACGGCGGCCGGCAGATCACCGCGGTGCTCGTACGGACCCACCACCGCGACCGACAGCGGCCGGTCTAGCATTCGGCGCGCCAGGGCCGCCACCTGATCGCCGGTCACCGCCCGGATCGCGGCCAGCTCCTCCTCCAGCGCGGTGTAATTGTCGCGCACCAACAGTCGCTTACCGATACGGCTCATCCGCGACTCGGTGTCCTCCAGGCCGAGCACGATGGACCCGCACAGCTGCCCCTGCGCCCTGGCGACCTCGTCCTCGATCAGCCCACGGTCGGCGACGGTGCTCAACTCACGACGGATCAGCTCGGCCACCGTGTCCAGGTTCTCCGGATGGCAGCCGGCATACACCGAGAACGAGCCGGCGCCCGCGTACGCGGATGTCGCGGTGTAGCACGAGTAGGCCAGACCGCGCTCCTCGCGGATCAGCCGGAACAGTCGCGAGCTCATGCCCCCGCCGAGCGCCGTGGACAGCACCGACAGTGCATACCGGTCGGGGTGGTTCCGGTCCAGGGCCGGCACTCCCACGCACAGATGGGCCTGCTCGATATCGCGCGGAACGACGCCGATCCCGGGGCCCGGGTCCATCAGGGTCGGCCCCTGCCGTGGCGGCGCCGGTGACACACCGGGCAGCAGACGCCCGGCGAACGCGTCCCGGACCCAGCGCACCACGTCGGAGTGCGCCACGCCGCCGGCCACCGCGACCACCATGGACCGCGGCTCGTAGCGGCGCCGGTAGTAGCCGTGAATCTGGCTGCGAGACATCGCCTCGATCGACTCCGCGGTGCCGATCACCGGCTCGGCAACGGGGTGACCGGCGAATACCTGCGCCGCGAACGCGTCGGACAGGGTGTCCTCCGGGTCGTCCTCCCGCATGGCGATCTCTTCCAGGATCACCGACCGCTCGGTTTCCACATCGGCCGAGGCGACCCGCGCGCCCAGCACCACGTCGCAGACCAGATCGACCGCCAGATCGGCGTCATCGGCCAGCATGTGGGCGTAGAAGCAGGTGTACTCGTGGGAGGTGAACGCGTTCAGCTCCCCGCCGACGGCGTCCGCGGCGGCGGCGATCTCCGGGCCGGTACGGGCACGAGTTCCCTTGAACAGCAGGTGCTCCAGGTAGTGCGATGCCCCCGCCAGCCGCCCGGTCTCGTCGGCCGAGCCGACGCCGACCCAGATGCCCACCGAGGCGCTGCGGGCTGCGGGCACCGTCTCCGTCACCACCCGCAATCCGCCGGGCAGCACCGACACGGCGACCGAGGAGTCGCCGGGGCCCCGCTCCAGGATCCTGGGGCGGGGCATCCGTGGGGCCATCGCGCCGGGCTCGCTCAGGAGCCCTGCGCCGCCGGCGCGTCGGCCTTCGCCGCGGCGTCGGTGCCGTCGGTGGCGTCGGTCGCCTGCACCGGCACCAGCGAGATCTTGCCGCGACCGTCGATGTCGGCGATTTCCACCTGCAGCTTGTCGCCGACGTTGACCACGTCCTCGACCTTGCCGATCCGCTTGCCGCCGCCCAACTTGGAGATGTGCACCAGGCCGTCCCGGCCCGGCAGCAGCGACACGAACGCGCCGAACGCCGTCGTCTTGACGACGGTTCCCAGGAACCGCTCACCGATCTTGGGTAGCTGCGGGTTCGCGATCGCGTTGATCTTCTCGATGGCCGCGTTCACCGCCTGGGCGTCCGAACCGGAGACGAACACAGTGCCGTCGTCCTCGATGGCCACATCGGCGCCGGTGTCCTCGGTGATCGAGTTGATCATCTTGCCCTTGGGCCCGATCACCTCGCCGATCTTGTCCACCGGCACCTTGATGGTGGTGATGCGGGGCGCGTACGGGCTCATCTCATCGGGGGCATCGATCGCCTCGGCCATCACGGACAGGATGGTCAGCCGCGCATCGCGGGCCTGCAGGAGGGCAGCACCCAGCACATCAGAGGGAATGCCGTCCAGCTTGGTGTCCAGCTGCAGGGCGGTGACGAAGTCCTTGGTGCCGGCCACCTTGAAATCCATGTCGCCGTACGCGTCCTCGGCGCCGAGGATGTCGGTCAGCGCCACGTAGTGCATCTGACCATCCACCTCATCGGACACCAGGCCCATGGCGATGCCGGCCACCGGCGCCTTGATCGGCACGCCGGCGTTGAGCAGGCTCATCGTCGAGGCACACACCGAGCCCATCGAGGTGGACCCGTTGGAGCCCATGGCCTCCGACACCTGCCGGATCGCGTAGGGGAATTCCTCGCGGGACGGCAGCACCGGCACCAGGGCCCGCTCGGCGAGCGCACCGTGCCCGATCTCGCGGCGCTTGGGCGAGCCGACCCGGCCGGTCTCGCCGGTGGAGAACGGCGGGAAGTTGTAGTTGTGCATGTAGCGCTTGCGGGTGATCGGGCTCAGGGTGTCCAGCTGCTGCTCCATGCGCAGCATGTTCAGCGTCGTCACCCCCAGGATCTGGGTCTCGCCCCGCTCGAACAGCGCCGACCCATGCACCCGCGGCAGGTACCCGACCTCGGCGGCCAGGGTGCGGATGTCGGTCAGGCCGCGGCCGTCGATGCGCACCTTGTCCCGCAGGATGCGCTGGCGCACCACCTTCTTCGTCACCGCCTTGAGCGCACCGGCCAGCTCCGACTCGCGCCCGGCGAACCGCTCGCCCAGGCGGGTGAGCACCTCCGCCTTGACGTCGTCGGTGGCCTGCTCGCGCTCCTGCTTGCCGGCGATCCGCATGGCGGCGGCCAGCTTGTCGGCGGCCACCTCGGACACGGCCTGGTAGGTGTCGTCCTGGTAGGGCGGGAAGGTTGGGAAGTCAGCGACCGGCTTCGCAGCGTTGCCGGCAAGCTCGGACTGGGCCTCGCACAGTACCCGCAGGAACGGCTTGGCGGCCTCCAGACCCTGCGCGACGATCTCCTCGGTCGGAGCGGTGGCGCCGCCGGCGACCAGTTCCAGGGTCGCCTCGGTGCCCTCGGCCTCGACCATCATGATCGCGACGTCGGAGTCGCTGCCGGAACCCACGACGCGGCCGGCGACGACCATGTCGAAGACGCTGCGGCCCATCTCCTCGAAGGTCGGGAACGCCACCCACTGACTGGCGCCGTTGTCGTCACAGATCAGCGACATCCGGGTGCCGGCGATTGGGCCCGAGAAGGGCAGCCCGGAGATCTGGGTGGACGCGGAGGCGGCGTTGATGGCCAGCACGTCGTAGGCGACGTTCGGGTTAACGGCCAGCACCGTGATCACGACCTGCACCTCGTTGCGCAGGCCGGCCACGAAGGACGGGCGCAGCGGGCGGTCGATCAGCCGGCAGGTCAGGATCGCCTCGGTGGACGGCCGGCCCTCGCGGCGGAAGAACGAGCCGGGGATGCGCCCGACGGAGTACATGCGCTCCTCGACGTCGACGGTCAGCGGGAAGAAGTCGAACTGCTCCTTCGGGTGCTTGCCGGCCGTGGTGGCCGACAGGACCATGGTGTCCTCGTCGAGGTAGGCGGCGACGGAACCGGCGGCCTGCTGGGCGAGCCGGCCGGTCTCGAAGCGGATGGTGCGGGTGCCGAAGCGGCCGTTGTCGATGACGGCGGTCGCGCTGGTGGCGGTGGGGTCGGACATGGGTCTCCCTTGGTAGGAGCCACGGCGCATCCCGATCGGCGCTGCTTCTAGTGCCGGCCATCGATCGAAGCCGCCGGAACCGTTGCGATTCGCGCTGTTCCGGTGGCCACTACCGAGGACCGGCCGTGATCGCCTCTGTCGATCTGCGGCGTCGGGTGCCGTGGCGGCGGTTGTGACGTATTCAATTGTGGTGGTTCAGTTGTGATCCTGCTGGCCCGGGGCGTCGCCGGCACGGGGGCGGGCGAGACGGGCCCGGATGCACGTCAGGGGAGGCCGCTTGCGGGCGCTCCCCTGACGTGGTGGCCTATCGGCGCAGGCCGAGCCGCTCGATGAGCGAGCGGTAGCGGTTGATGTCGACCTGCTGCAGGTAACGCAGCAGCCTGCGCCGCCGACCCACCAGGCCCATCAGGCCGCGGCGGGTGTGGTGGTCGTGCTTGTGCTCCTTGAGGTGCTCGGTCAGGTCGGAGATGCGCTTGGACAGCATCGCGACCTGAGCCTCGGGGGAGCCGGTGTCGGTGTCGTGCAGGCCGTACTCGGCCAGGATGGACTTCTTCTCCTCAGTGGTCAGCGCCACAGGGGGTACTCCTTGCGTGCTACGGTCCGTGCGCTGCCCGCACCGGGCGGATCGCCGGGGGGATGACGGTACCGGCCGCCACGGACTGAGGCCGGACCCAACAGACCATGCTACCAGCGGTGACGAGTATCCCTGGCCGGGTAGGGCTCAGACGCCCAGGATCTCCCGGGTGCGCTGCACGTCCCGGCCGATCTGCGCGACCAGTTCCTCGGCCGAGTCGAACCGTTCCATGCCCCGCAGCCGGGCCACGAACTCCAGCGCCACCCGCCGCCCGTAGAAGTTGCCGCCGTCGTCCAGCACGAAGGCCTCGATGGTGCGCACCTGGCCGGAGAAGGTGGGGTTGGAGCCGATGGAGATCGCCGCCGGAGATCGCCGGCTGCCGAGCAGGAACCACCCCGCGTAGATCCCGTCCGCGGGCACCGCGGTGTGCGCGATCACATCGAGATTGGCCGTGGGATAGCCCAACTCGGAGCCGCCGCGGCCCTCCCCGTGCACCACGAACCCGTCGATACGGTGCGGGCGTCCCAGTGCCTCGGCCGCGGCGGCCACGTCCCCGGCGGCCACGCAGGAGCGCACGTAGGTGGAGCTGACGGCCAGCGAATCGTCGGTGACGAGGCCGATGCCGGATGCGGTGAACCCGAACCGTCGGCCGAGTTCGTCGAGCATGTCCAGGCTGCCCGCCGCCTTGTGCCCGAACCGGAAGTTCTCTCCCACCACCACCGCCGCGGCATGCAGGGTGTCCACGATCACGTCGTGGATGAACGACTCCGCCTCGATCGCCGCGACGGCCGGCGTGAAGGGCACCACCAGGAATACGTCGGCACCCAGCGCGGCCACCAGTTCCGCCCGCCGGGGCAGCGAGCTGAGCAGCCCCGGATGCGCCCCGGCGCGCACCACCTCGGCGGGGTGCGGGTCGAACGTCATCACGACCACCGGCAGCCCCAGCTCGGCGCCGCGCTGCACCGCCGCGCCAATCAGGGCCTGATGACCCCGGTGCACCCCGTCGAACACCCCGATGGTCAGCACGCACCTGCCCCACCCCGGGGGGACCTGCTCCAGCCCGCGCCAGCGTTGCACCGCACTCTCCTCCCGCCACGCCCCCGGGCCTCGCCCGACACCGATCCTTAGCCTGTCACGTCGGAGTCGGGGGGTGATCGAGCACCCGCCTGACGCATCGGGGCGCCCAGGGTGCCGGTGCTCGATGCGACGTTCAGTGCTCGATCATCGTGCACGAGGGCCCCGCGGTCGCGCAGCGTCAGGCCGCCCGCCAGACCAGCACCGGCCGGGCAGCTCCGTCCCGTTCGGTCAGCAAGGCCGCCAGGTCCCCGTCCGGGGCGAGTGCCGCGTACACCCCTGGGATCCCGGCCGGCTTGATCGGCCGGCCGTGCATCAGCTCGCGGCTCTGCGCCTCGTCCAGCGCCCGGACCGGGAACGCCCGGCGCGCGACGTCGGCCACCGGCAACACCGCGCCCGCCACCCGATCGGCGAGGTCGGCGGGGATCTCCGGCCGCGCACCGCCCCGGACGGGTATCCCATCCGGATACACGTCTACGGCGTCCGCCACCGAGAACGGGCCGACCGACACCCTGCGCAGCGCGATCAGGTGCCCGCCGACCCGCAGCGCCGCGCCCAGATCCCGGGCCAGCGCTCGAATGTAGGTGCCGGTGCTGCAGTCGACGGCGACGTCCAGGTCGGCCAGCTGGTCGTGCCGCCGCACCGGGGCCAGCCCCTGAAATCGAGACACCGTCACCGGCCGCGCCGCCAACTCCACCCGCTCGCCGGCCCGCACTCGGGCGTAGGCGCGCCGGCCGTCCACCTTCACCGCCGACACCGCACTGGGCACCTGCATCAGCGATCCGGTCAGCGCCGCCATGGCCGCGCCCAGCGCCGCGTCGCCGACACCGGAGGCGTCCGAGCCACCGATCCACTCCCCCTGCGCGTCGTCGGTGCTGGTCGCCTGGCCCAGCCGGATCGTCGCGGTGTAGCTCTTGTCGGTCAGCGCCAGGTGCCCCAGCAGCTTGGTGGCCCGGCCGACGGCGACCACCAGCAGACCGGTGGCCATCGGGTCCAGGGTGCCGGCGTGGCCCACCCGCCGGGTGCGCAGGATCGCCCGGATCCGCCCCACCACATCGTGCGACGTGGGCCCCGACGGCTTGTCCACCAGGAGCAGGCCCTGCACCTCGTCCGGCGCCGTCACAACGCGCCGCCCACGGGCCGGTCACCGGGCGCCTCGCGCTCCGATCGCTCGGCGACCGGGCGCTCCGCCACCGGGTCGGCAAGGCTCGGCCCATCGGTGACGGGGTCCGCGTCGGCCGGCCCCGCTCGCACCTGCCGCGCCCGCTCCGCCTCGGCCGCCAGCAGCACCGCGTCCACCAGCTCCCACCGGTGGGCCGTGATGCGCACCGGAACGTCCTCGCCGCGCGCCGCGGCCAGCAGCACCACGGCCCGGGTGCGCAGCCACCAGGTGAGCATCCTGGTCAGCCCGAATGCGGTGAACACCACGATCGCGGCGAACGCCCACCGGAAGGCCGTCAGCGACCGCTCGGTCGGAGAGGGATCCACCCAGTCCAAGATCTGCCCGACGAGGTAGACGCCGAGCACCGACCCGCAGAACCCGCCGACGTTGACCATCCCGGTTGCGGTGGAGATCCGGTGCCGCGGGTTGTAGTCCCGGGCCAGCAGGAACGCCACCGAACTGGCCGGCCCACCCACCGAGAACACCAGCACAATGATCACCACCACGGTCAGCGGGGGCCGCCCGCCCGGCCAGCCGATCAGCACCAGCCAGCCGATCAGGCAGGCGACCACCACCAGCACGGCAATCGGGGTGCGCACCACCGGGCGCCGCGTCACCACCACGCCGATCGTCAGGTTGGCCACGGATCCGCCGACCACCAGCAGGAGCAGCAGCGTGGACGCGGTGGACGCCGGGTAGCCCAGGCCCTCGGTCAGGTACGGGTATCCCCACAGCACGCCGAACACCACCGGCCCGGACATGGTGGTCAGGTGCACCCAGAAGCCCAGCCGGCCGGCGGGCAGCCGCCAGGCCTGGCGCACCTCGCTCCACACCCGGTGCCCGGCGATCGGGCCGTCCGCGGCGCGCAGCGCTGCGTGCCGGATCGGTGCCCGGGTGGCCGGGCGCAACAGCAGTAGCGCGTAGCCGAGCGAGAGCGATCCGGCCACGGCGAACGTGGCGGTCCAGCCGAAGTGCCGCAGCAGCGCCGTCAGCGGCAGCGTGGCGATCAGGTTGCCCAACGAGCCCAGCAGCCCGGTGAACGAGGTCAACACGGCGTAGCGCCGCGCCGGGAACCAGCCGGCCACCAGGCGGAGCACCGAGATGTAGGTCATGGCGTCGCCGCAGCCCAGCAGGCCCCGGGCCAGCAGTGCCAGCGGGTAGGTGTGCACCAGTGCAAAGGCAAGCTGCGCCAGGCCCATGGTGGTGGTGGCGGCCAGCAGCATCTTGCGCGGCCCGAACCGGTCCACCAGGATCCCAGTGGGCACCTGCATCAGCGCGTAGATGCCCAGCTGCAGCATCACGAAGGTGCCCAGCTGCGCGGCGTTCAACGAGAACCGTTCCGCCGCTTGCGGTCCGGCCACCCCCAGGGACGTGCGATGGAAGACCGCCAGCACGTACACGCCGGCCCCGATCCCCCACACGATCCAGCCCAGGCGTCGGCGCAGCGGCGCTGCCAACTGGCGACGACGACCGTCCGGCCGGGACGGCACGCTCTGCGGGTCGGGGGCGGTGGATTCGGTCATCGGAGCAGGATCATCGTGCGACGGTCAGGGTTCGAGTGCGATTTCGGTGACGACCTCCGCCGGGTTGGCCAGCGATTCCAGGGTCTGCCGCAGCCGGTCGATGGCCGAGGCGTAGTCGCCTCGGTGGCTGAACCCGGCGGCCCAGCTGTGTCCGCCGCCACCCAGCGCTGTGGCAACGGCCGCCACATCCGTGGATCCTCCGCTGCGCAGCGAGACCTGCCAGCCCTCCGGCCCGGTCTGCTTGGCGACCGCCGTCACGCCCCGTCCGGCGGTGGTGCGCACGATGTCGATCACGGAGTCGACCTCCTCGGCACGCAGGCCGGCGGCGTCCGCGAGCCGCACGCAGGTGTGCACCATCCCGACGCCGGCCACCTGCGGCATCCGTACCGCCCGGCCGAGCACCGCAGCGAGCATGGCCAGCCAGCCGAACGGATGCGCATCGGTGATCGGGCCCAGCAGCTCGCCCGGACGCACCCCGGCGTCCACCAGGCGCGCGGCCAGCCGGTGGGTATCGCCGGTGGCGTGCCGGAACGAGACCGTGTCGGTGGCCAGCCCCGCGTAGAGGTTGGCGGCGATATCCGCGTCGATCGGTTCGCCCAGCACCTCCAACAGACGCGCCACCAGCACGCCGGTGGCCTCCGCCGCGGGATCGATCAGGTGGTGCGTGCCGAACCGGGTGTTGGTGCGGTGATGGTCGACCACGAGGACCATGTCGGCCACCGGCAATAGCGCCTGCAGGGCGCCGAGCCGGCCCGCCGCCCCGACGTCCAGGGTGACGACCAGCCCGGGCCGCGCCGGCAGCGCCGCGACCGGCCGGATCAGGTGCTGGCCCGGCAGCGCCGCCAGGGATTGCGGTACGGCATCCGGTTCGGCGAAAGCGACGGCCACCTCGGTGCCGCGGCGCTGCAGGGCCAGGCCGAGCGCCAGCGCGCTGCCCAATGCGTCCGCGTCGGGGTTCACGTGGGCCAGCAGCACCGCCGACGGCGCCGCCGCCAGCAACCCAGCCGCTTCGGCCAGCTCCCGGGTCGGGCGGTCCGGGTTGTCGGGGCCCGGCGCCGGCGTGCTCGTCACCGCTCGTCGATCCCCCGGTGACGGTCCGGCATCCCGGCGCCGTCACCGCTGTGGCCGTCGCGATGGCCGGCCTCGTGGTCGCCGGCCTCGTGGTCGCCGGCCTCGTGGTCGCCGGCCTCGCCGTCGCCCCCGTCGGACTCCGCCACCCGGGGCACCCGGTAGGGATCCGCGTCGCCGGCGAAGCTGGCGGACGCGGCCCGCGCGGCTACCGCCGCATCCGAGGCTCGCGCGGCGACCAGCAGCTCCTCGATGCGCCGGGACTGTTCCGGCACGATGTCCGGGACGAAGGTGAGCGTCGGCGTGAACTTGATACCGGTCTGCCGGCCGACCGCGCTGCGCAGCACCCCGCTGGCGCTGGACAGTGCGGCCGCACTTGCCGACGCCGCGGCCTCGTCACCGAAGACGGTGTAGTACACGGTGGCGTCCCGCAGATCGGCGGTGACGGTGGCCGCGGTGATGGTCACCATCGCCAGCCGCGGGTCTTTGACCTGGTGCTCCAGTTCGGTGGCCACGATCGCCATGATCCGTTTGGCCAGCCGGCGTGCACGCGCCGGATCCGCCATGCTGATCCACTCCTCCCGTTGCCGGCCGGGGCTGCCCCGCCCGGCCCGTCATTCGTCCGGGCCCACCAGTCGCCGCCGCACCGACAGCAGCTGGACCTCAACATCATCGGCGACCGCGCGCTCGCAGGCATCCAGCACCCGCCCGACGACCGCCGCCTCGCCGGAGACGACGGCCACTCCGACACGCGCCCGGCGGTGCAGGTCGGCATCACCGACCTCGGCAACGCTGACCTCCCACCGGCGCAGCCGGGCCAGCAATGGGCGCAACACTGCCCGCTTGCTCTTGAGCGAGTGCACGTCACCGAGCAGCAGGTCGCATTCCAGGATGCCCACGAACATGCGTGCTCCCGCCCCGGTAACCCCGGCCCGGCCGGGCGGTGACGATGGTCGCCACCGCCCCCGGCGCCGAGAACGCCTCAGGCCCGCGGCTTCTCGCGGATCTCGTAGGTCTCGATGGTGTCTTCCACCTCGATGTTGTTCCACGAGCCCAGGCCGATGCCGCACTCGAAGCCGTCGCGCACCTCGGTGACGTCGTCCTTGAACCGCCGTAGCGAGTCGATGACCAGGTTGTCGTTGATGACGACACCGCCGCGCAGCAGCCGGGCCTTGGCGTTGCGCCGGATCTCCCCGGACCGCACGATGCAGCCCGCGATGTTGCCGAATTTGGACGACCGGAACACCTCGCGGACCTCCGCGGTGCCCAGTTCGACCTCCTCGAACTCCGGCTTGAGCATCCCCTTGAGGGCCGCCTCGACATCGTCGATGGCCTGGTAAATCACGGTGTAGTACCGGATCTCCACGCCCTCGCGGTCGGCGAGCTCCGCGACGCCCCGCACCGGCTTGACGTTGAAGCCCAGCACGATGGCGTCGGTGGTGGCCGCCAGGTTGATGTCGTCCTGGGTGATGCCACCGACGCCGCGGTGCACCACCCGGATCGCCACTTCCTCGCCGACGTCCAGCTTCATCAGCGAATCCTCCAGCGCCTCCACGGTGCCGGAGTTGTCGCCCTTGATGATCAGGGTGAGCTGTTCGATCTTGCGCTCGGCCAGCGCGGCATTCAGCGTGTCCAGCGACACCCGACGCCGACTGGCGACCTGTGCCTTGCGGGTGCGGGCCTGCCGGCGTTCGGCGACCTGCCGGGCCACCCGGTCCTCCTCGACGACCAGGAAGTTGTCGCCGGCGCCGGGCACCGAGGTGAACCCGAGCACCTGCACCGGGCGGGACGGCAGCGCCGAGTCCACCTGCTCGCCGTTCTCGTCCAGCATGGCGCGCACCCGACCGTAGGCATTGCCGGCCACGATCGAGTCGCCGACGTGCAGCGTGCCGCGCTGCACCAGCACGGTGGCCACGGCGCCGCGGCCGCGGTCCAGGTGGGCTTCGATGGCCACGCCCTGCGCCTCCATGTCGGGGTTGGCCCGCAGGTCCAGTGCCGCGTCCGCGGTCAGCAGGATCGCCTCCAGCAACCCGTCGATGTTGGTGCGGTTGCGCGCGGAGACCTCCACGAACATGGTGTCGCCGCCGTACTCCTCGGCGATCAGGCCGTACTCGGTGAGTTGCTGGCGGATCTTGTCGGGGTTGGCGCCCTCCTTGTCGATCTTGTTGATCGCCACCACGATCGGCACCTCGGCGGCCTTGGCGTGGTTGATGGCCTCCACCGTCTGCGGCATCACGCCGTCGTCGGCGGCCACCACCAGCACCACGATGTCGGTGGCCGCGGAGCCGCGGGCCCGCATGGCGGTGAACGCCTCATGACCGGGGGTGTCGATGAAGGTGATCAGCCGCTGCACACCCTCCAGCTCGGTGGCCACCTGGTAGGCGCCGATGTGCTGGGTGATGCCGCCGGCCTCGCCCTGCGCCACGTCGGTGTGCCGGATGGCGTCCAGCAGCTTGGTCTTTCCGTGGTCGACGTGGCCCATCACGGTGACCACCGGCGGGCGGACCTGCAGATCCTCCTCGTCACCGGCGTCCTCGCCGTAGGACAGGTCGAAGGCCTCCAGCAGCTCGCGGTCCTCGTCCTCCGGGGACACGATCTGCACCTCGTAGCCCATCTCGGAGCCGAGCAGCTCCAGGATGTCGTCGGACACCGACTGGGTGGCGGTGACCATCTCGCCCAGGTGGAACAGTGCCTGCACCATGGAGGCCGGGTTGGCGTCGATCTTGTCGGCGAAGTCGCTCAGCGAGGAGCCGCGCGGCAACCGCACCACTGCGCCGTTGCCGCGGGGCAGGGTAACGCCGCCGATCGACGGCGCCTGCATGTTGTCGAACTCCTGCCGGCGCTGCTTGCGCGACTTGCGGCCCTTGCGGGCCGGACCGCCCTGGCGCCCGAAGGCTCCGGCCGCGCCGCCGCGACCGCGGCCGCCGCCACCACCACCGGGGCGGCCGCGGTAGCCGCCACCCCCGGCGGCACCGGGGCCGCCGGTTCCGCCACCGGGCTGCGCCGGCCGGTACGGGCCGCCGCCGCCTCCGCCTGGGCGACCCATGCCGGGTGGGCGACCGCCGGGAGTGCCCGGACGGCCCGGGCGTGGGGCTCCGGTGCCGGGAGCCCCTGGCCGGGGACCACCGGTTCCGGGTGCGCCGGGGCGGGAGGCGCCGGTGCCCGGAACGCCGGGGCGTGGCCGGGCCGGGCGGGCGCCGGCGCCCACGTTGTAGGGGTTGTTGCCGACCCGCGGTGGGCGGGGTACTCCTGGCACTCCGCCGGACGGGCGGGGCGTGCCGTCCGCTCCGGGGCGCCCCGGGGTGCTCGGACGCGCAGCGGGCGCACTCGGCACGCTGGTCTCCGGGCTCGCGGGGGTGGCGGGAGGCGGTGCCGGCTGGGCGGGTGCGCTCGGACGCTGACCGGGACGCGGTGCCGCCGGACGGGCCGGTGCCTCCGCGGGGGCGGCCTGCGCAACCGGGGCGGCCTGCGCGGCGGGGGCGGGTGCCGCTGCCGGTGCTGCCGGTGCCGCGGGCGCCGGCGGGGTCGCGGCGGGCGCGCCGGTACCGGCAGCGGGCGCCTCAGCGCGAGGCTTGGTGGCGGTGCCGGCCCTACCGTTGCCGCCGGTCGCGGCGCTGGACTCGGCTGCGGGGAATGCGTCGCGCAACTTGCGGACGACGGGCGCCTCGATGGTCGAGGACGCGGACTTGACGAACTCGCCAAGTTCTTGGAGTTTGGCGATCACGTCCTTGCTGGACTGTCCCAGCTCCTTGGCGATCGCGCTAACGCGGGCCTTGCCTGCCACTGCTCTCCTCACGGTGAGACCGGGCGGGCGTGTCCGCTTCGGCCTCGTCTAGTTGGGTGCCCTGCTCATCGGTGGAGCTTCACAGCGTGCTCACGACGGGTCGACCTCGTTTCCTTGCTCCTGGTGCCGCCGCGGGCTGCGAACGACACCGACCGGCCCGATCCCGGCTCAGGCACCGAGAAATCGCCGGACCGGCGTGACGTCGAGGTCCGTCCCGACCCGGAGGGCCCGTCCGAACGCTCGACGCTTGCAGGCGGCCGTGAAGCATCCGATGCTCGGATGCAGCCAGGCGCCCCGGCCGGGGAGCCTACGCCGTGGATCCGGATGCACAGCCCCGGACACGGCGACGACACGCAGCAACTCGACGTCCCGGCATCGCACACGACAACCGATGCAGGTGCGGACCGGTCCGGAGGCCGATTCGGTGGCTGCATCGGTGACGGGAGCGTTGGCGCGGGGCGCCGGATCGAGTCTACCGCCTCCCGGCGCCCGGTTCCGGCGCGGCCCGGCGGCCGGCATCACTCGGCCGGGCGTGCGACATCGCTGCGGATGTCGATGCGCCAGCCGGTGAGCCGGGCGGCCAGCCGGGCGTTCTGCCCCTCCTTGCCGATGGCCAGGGACAGCTGAAAGTCCGGCACGACCACCCTGGCGGCCTTGGCCAGCTCATCGACCACCGTCACCGACAGCGCCCGGGCCGGGGACAGCGCGTTGCCCACGAAGGTGGCCGGGTCGTCGTCGAAGTCGATGATGTCGATCTTCTCGCCACCGAGTTCGCTCATCACGGCGCGCACCCGGGCGCCCATCGGACCGATACACGCACCCTTGGCGTTCACCCCGGGTGCCACGGCCCGCACCGCGATCTTGGATCGGTGCCCGGCTTCCCGGGCCACGGCGGTGATCTCCACGCTGCCGTCGGCGATCTCCGGGACCTCCAGCGCGAACAGCTTGCGCACCAGGTTCGGGTGGGTACGGGACAGGGTGATCTGCGGGCCGCGGAGCCCGCGCACCACCGAGACCACATAGCAGCGCAGCCGCTGCCCGTGCAGGTAGCTCTCCCCCGGCGCCTGTTCCGCGGCGGGGATGACCCCCTCCACGTCCCCCAGGCTGACCACCACGACGCCGCGGGCGTTGACCTTGGCATCGGCCGACACCGTGCCGGTGATCAGGTCGTGCTCGCGTCCGGCGAAATCGCCGAAGGTCCGTTCGTTGTCCACGTCCCGCAACCGCTGCGCAATCACCTGCCGTGCGGTGGCGGCCGCGATCCGGCCGAAGTCGGCGGGGGTGTCGTCCCACTCGGAGGTGACGGCGCCGTCCTGGTCGACCTGCTGTGCCAGGATTCTGATCTCGCCGGTCTTGCGGTCCACCTCCGCCCGGGCGTGCTGATGGAAGTCGTCGGTGTGCCGATAGGCCGACAGCAGCGCCGTCTCCAGGGTCTCGATCAGTTCGTCGAACCCGATTCCCTTCTCGTGCTCGACCAGTCGCAGCGCGGTGATGTCGACGTTCATCGCGCATCCTCCCCTTCCTCCGGTCGTTCCTGCCGCTGTTCGTGCGCGGTGGGCGAGGCGGCCGCGAGTTCGGCCAGCAGCGCCGTCACGGCCGCCGGCGGCGGCGCGAACTCGATTTCGACCTTGCCGCGGGTGATGTCGGCCAGCCGGACATCCTGGCGCTGCAGGCCGTCGCTGCCGACCAGCACGACGAGCGTGTCGTCCCGCAGCGCGGCGATCCGCCCGGTCAGGGCGCCGCCATCGGTCAGCGTGAGGGTGACCAGGTGTCCGGCGGCGCGGCGGAAGTGTCGTGGCTCGGTGAGCGGCCGGCCCACACCGGGGCTGGTGACCTCCAGGGTGTACGGCGCGCCGGACAGGATGCGGTCGCCGTGCTCGTCCAGCCGGGCGGCGATTCGCCTGCTGACCTCGGCCGCGGCGTCCAGGTCCAGGCCCCCGTCACGGTCGATGGCCACCCGCACCAGACGGCGCCGGCCGGCAGGGATCACCGTCGTCTCTTCGAGGTCGTACCCCGCGTCGGCCACCACCGACGAGACGACGTCCCGTAACAGACCCTCGTCTCCGAGCGTCATCTCACGTCACTCCTCGCCTGTGCAGTTGTCGCGCCTGACCGGCAGCCTAACCGGCCCATCCGCACGGCGTCACACCCGCGCCGCGGGTCCTGACATGATGGTCGGATGCAGCCACCCGCCGGATCGGTCGTGACGCGGCGCGCCCTGCTGGGCGCGGCGGGCGGGGCGGCGCTGCTCGCGGTCGCCGGGTGCAACCCCTTCTCGTCGGCCGGTAAGACGCTCACGGTGACCGAGGAGGCGCCGCCGCCCACCACCCCGCTGCTGGGACTGGTATTCAAGACCAAGCTGCACGTGCAGCACCTGCAGGCCGCGATCCGGGTGGACAAACGGGACCGTGCGCTGCTGACCATATTGCTCAGCGATCGCCAGGCCCATCTGGCGGCGCTGCAGACCGAGTACGCCCGCAGCATCGGCCGGGCCACGCCGCAGAGCACCGCGGTGCCGACCACCGGGGTGACGGTGCCCAGCGATCCCGACGAGGTGATGGGCGTGATCCGGGGCGACGCCGGCCAGGCGCAGAACATGTTCACCGACGCCATGTCTACCGCCCCCCGGTACCAGGCCGAGCTGTTCGCCTCCATCGCCGCGTGCATGGCGACCCATCGGGCGGTGCTGGCATGACCGCCCCCACACCGACCCCGGGCGGATCCGGCACGCAGCCGGCGGGCTCGGGGCCCGGCCCCGCCACGCAGGCCCCCAGCACCTCCGCCCCCGCCGGTGGCGCCCTGCAGGAGGACACCCTGGCGGCCCTGCAGGCCGTGATGGCCGCCGAACACGCCGCGCTGTGGGCCTACGGCCTGGTGGCCGCCTACGACCCGTCGGCGTCGACCACGGTCGGCACCATGGTCAGCAGTCACCAGGACGTCCGGGACACCACGGCGAACCTGATCGTGCAGGGCGGCTCGACGCCGGTCGGTCCGGCGCCCGCCTATCGCACCCCTGAGACGGTGACCAACGTCAAGACGGCACTCGGCCTCGCCCTGACCATCGAGAGCGACTGCGCGGCGGCGTGGCGCTCGGTGATCGGGCACACCGACGACGCGGCGCTGCGCGGCACCGCGCTGTCCGCGCTGACCGACTGCGCGATGCGGATGGTCACCTGGCGGCAGACCGCGGGCGACAAGGTCGTCACCACGCCGTTCCCCGGAGCGCCGCAGGCCGGCGACTGACCACCGGACCCGGTCACGCAGTGACCCCGGTCCAAGCACTAACCCCGGTCAGGCGGTGACGAGGTCCCGCAGGTGCGCCACCACATCACCGACCGACACGTCCTGACGCTCTCCGGACGCCCGGTCCCGAACCTCCACCACGCCGTCGGCCAGCCCACGGCCCACCACCACGATGGTCGGCACGCCGATCAGCTCGGCATCGGCGAACTTGACCCCCGGTGAGGCCTCCCGGTCGTCCAGGATGACCTGCACACCGGCGGCGTCCAGTTCCGCGGCGAGCCGCTCCGCCGTGGCGATCATGTCGGCGGCCTGCGGGCCCTTGCCCGCGATCACCACGTGCACATCGGCGGGCGCGACCTCCCGCGGCCACACCAGACCCTTCTCGTCGTGGGTGTTCTCGGCGATGGCAGCGACCGCCCGGGACACCCCGATGCCGTAGGAGCCCATGGTGACGGTGACCAGCGTGCCGTTCTCGTCCAGCACCTGCAGATCCAATGCGTCGGCATACTTGCGGCCCAGCTGGAAGATGTGCCCCATCTCGATGCCGCGGGCCGACTCCAGCGCACTGCCGCACACCGGGCACGGGTCGCCGTCCAACACCTCGGCGGCCTGGATGGTCCCGTCACCGGCGAAGTCCCGCCCGGCGACCAGATCCAGGACGTGATGCCCCTGGGAGTCCGCGCCGGTCGCCCACGCGGTGCCGTCGGCCACCCGCGGATCGATCAGGTACCGGATGTCGGTGACCGAGCCCGTGCCCAGCACCCCCGGTCCGACGTAGCCCTTGACCAGCTGCGGGTAGCGGGCGAAGTCCGCCGCACCGAACGGCACGACCTCGGCCGGCGAGACCTGCGCCTCCAGTCGCTTGAAGTCCACCTCGCGGTCGCCGGGCACACCGATGGCCAGCGGCTCGATCGTGCCGTCCGGCTGGTGCAGCACCACCAGCAGGTTCTTCAGGGTGTCGGCGGCGCTCCAGGCCCGGCCGTCGGTGCGGGGGTGGCTGGCGTTCAGCCGGTCCACCAGGGTGGCGATGGTGGGGGTGTCCGGGGTGTCCTCCACATGCGCGGCAGGGGCGGCGGATCCGTCGACGGGCGCCGCCGGCGGCACCGTCACCGCCTCCACGTTCGCCGCGTAGTCGCACGCCGTGCACCGGACGTAGGTGTCCTCGCCGACCTCCGCCTCGGCCAGGAACTCCTCGGATTTGGATCCGCCCATGGCGCCGGCCATGGCATGCACGATCACGTAGGAGAACCCGAGCCGGTCGAAGATGCGGATGTAGGCGTCCCGGTGCCGCTGGTAGGACGCGTCCAGGCCGGCGTCGTCGATGTCGAAGGAGTAGGAGTCCTTCATCACGAACTCGCGGCCGCGCAGGATGCCGGCCCGCGGCCGGGCCTCGTCGCGGTATTTGGTCTGGATCTGATAGAGCGCCAGTGGCAGCTGCTTGTAGGAGGTGACGACATCCTTGGCCAGCAGGGTGAACATCTCCTCGTGGGTGGGGCCGAGCAGATAGTCGCCCTCCCGGCGGTCCTTGAGCCGGAAGATGTTGTCGCCGTATTCGGTCCACCGACCGGATGCCTCATAGGGCTCGCGCGGCAGCAGCGCCGGGAAGTGGACCTCCTGGGAGATCCGGTCCATCTCCTCGCGGACGATCTGCTCGATGTTGCGGTACACCCGGTAGCCCAGCGGCAGCCAGGAGTAGATGCCGGGCGCGGCGCGGCGGATGTAGCCGGCGCGCACCAGGAGCCGGTGGCTGGGCACCTCGGCATCCGCCGGATCCTCGCGCAGGGTGCGCAGGAACAGGGTGGACAGTCGGGTGATCACCGTAGAACTCCTCGGGGTGGTGACGGTTCTGGTTCGTCCCGCGGCAACGCGGAATGCGGGTGCAGCGGCGCGATCAGCCTAATGGTCAGCGTGTTCCCCTCCCGCATGGATCATTGTGCCCGGCATGCATCAAGTTCGTCCCATCAATAACACCGTCACCATGTCGGCGAACGCCGCGCATGCGGCCCCGCCCCGCCGGCGAGCCGGCGGATGTGCCGACCGGATACGCTGCCGGCTCGTGTTCATCCTGCTGCCGCCGTCGGAGACCAAGGCGATCGGCGGCGACCCCGACGCGCTCGATCTGGACTCCCTGCTGTTCCCTGAGCTCCGGAAGCTGCGGGGCGGGCTGATCTCGGCGCTTGGCAGACTGTCCCGGAATCCCTCCGCGGCACGGTCCGCACTGGGGGTAAGCGCGGCCAAGGACGCGGAGATCGCCGCCAACACCCTGCTGTGCACCGCACCGACTCTGCCGGCCGTGGCCCGCTACACGGGCGTGCTGTACGACGCGCTGGACGTTACGGGGATGACGAGCATCGAGCGATCCCGCGCGGAGGGCCGGCTACTGATCGCCTCGGCGCTATTCGGGGTCGTTCGCGCCGCCGACCGGATCCCGGCGTACCGGCTCTCCGCCGGTTCGCAGCTACCGGGCCTGGGCACCATCGCCGCCCAGTGGCGCCCATCGTTGTCGCCACTGCTGGCATCGCTGGACGGACCGGTGGTGGACCTGCGGTCCGGCGCCTACGCGGCCTTCGCCGACGTGCCGGGCGCGATCGGCGTGCGGGTGGTCACCGAGCGGCCCGACGGTTCCCAGGCGGTGGTCAGCCACTTCAGCAAGCACACCAAGGGTCGGCTGGCCCGGGTGCTGGCCGCCAGCCGGGCCGGGTTGGAGGGGCCGTCCGACATCCTCCGGGTAGCGCGCCGGGCGGGTCTGCGCGTGGAGCGGGTCGGCGACCGCGCATTGCAGATCGTGACGTAGACCGCCAAGCGCGCCACGACCGGGCGCGACGCGGCGATGCGCTTCGCGCAGGCGGCGCTTTGCGCAGGCCTAGTGCTTCACCAGCCCCGGTACGCAGCCTCAGCCGGCCCGTTCCAGCCGGACGATCACCGACTTGGACGCCGGCGTGTTGCTGATCTCGGCCACCGAGTCCAGCGGCACCAGTACGTTGGCCTCCGGGAAGTACGCCGCCACGCATCCCCTGGTGGTCGGGTAGGCCACCGCGCGGAAGCTCCGGGCGCGCCGCTCGGTGCCGCCCTCGTCGTTGACCACGTCGACGCAGTCGCCATCGGACAGGCCCCGCTCGGCAAGATCGTCCGGGTGCACGAACACCACCTTCCGGCCGCCCTTGATGCCCCGGTAGCGGTCGTTCAATCCGTAGACGGTGGTGTTGAACTGGTCGTGCGAGCGCACCGTCTGCAGCAGCAGGTGGCCGGCCGGCACCTGGACCGCGGTGGGCGGGTTGACGGTCAGGTGCGCCTTGCCGTTGTCGGTGGGGAAGGTGCGGGAGTCGTGCGGCCCGCGGGGCAGCATGAACCCGCCGGGCTGGGCCACCCGCTCCTCGTAGGCGTGGAACCCCGGCACCACGTGCTCGATGTGCTTGCGGATGACGCGGTAGTCGTCCCCCATCCGCTTCCAGCCGAGATCCTCACCGAATAGCCGCTGGCCCAGCTCGGTGACGATGGCTACCTCGCTGCGCAGATTCTTCGACCCGGGCTTCAACCTGCCGGTGGACGCGTGCACCATCGACATGGAGTCCTCCACGGTGACGAACTGCTCGCCGGTCGCCTGCACGTCACGCTCGGTGCGACCCAGGCACGGCAGCAACAACGCCGCGGCACCGTGACACAGGTGCGAGCGGTTGAGCTTGGTGGCCACATGCACCGTCAGCTGGCAGTTCCGCATCGCGGCCTCGGTGACGGCGGTGTCCGGCGTGGCGGCGACGAAGTTCCCGCCCAACGCGAAGAACACGTCCACCTTGCCGTCCCGCATGGCCCGGATCGCGTTGACGGTATCCCACCCGTGCTCGCGCGGCGGGTCGAAACCGAACTCGTCCCGCAGCTTGTCCAGGAAGGCGTCTGGCATCTTCTCCCAGATCCCCATCGTGCGATCGCCCTGCACGTTGGAGTGCCCGCGGATCGGCGACGGCCCGGCACCGGGCCGACCGATGTTGCCGCGCAGCAACAGGAAGTTGGTGATCTCCCGGATGGTGGGCACGGCGTTGCGATGCTGGGTCAGGCCCATCGCCCAGCACACGATGATGCTGTCCGCGGCGATCACATCGTCCGCGATCAGCTCGATCTCACCCCGGGTGAGCCCGCACTGTCGCTCGATGGTGGCCCAGTCCAGTTGGCGCCAGGCTGCGATCACGGCGTCCAGCCCGTCGCAGTAGGTGGACAGGAAGTCGTGGTCGAACACCGTGCCCGGCGCGGCATCCTCCCGCGCGGTGAGGATCTTGTTCAGTCCATTGAACAGTGCCAGGTCGCCATTGACCCGGACCGGCACCAGCCGGTCGGCGAGCTGTGTGCCGCCGCCCGCCAGCCCCTTGACCGTCTGGGGATTGTGGAACCGCCCGAACCCAGCCTCCGGCAGCGGATTGATCGCGATGATGCGAGCGCCGCGCCTCTTGGCCTCCTCCAGGGCCGTGAGCATGCGCGGGTGGTTGGTACCGGGATTCTGCCCGGCGATGATGATCAGGTCGGCGTGCTCGGCGATATCGGCCCGCGTGACGACACCCTTCCCGACGCCGATTGTCTGGGACAGCGCCGCCCCGCTGGACTCGTGGCACATGTTGGAACAGTCCGGCAGGTTGTTGGTGCCCAGCCGGCGGGCGAGCAGTTGATAGGCGAACGCCGCCTCGTTGCTGCACCGGCCCGAGGTATAGAACACCGCCCGGTTCGGGTCCGGCAGTGCCGTGAGCCGGTCTGCGACCAGTTGCAGCGCTTGGTCCCAGGCGATCGGGGTGTAGTGCGAGGCGCCGGGTGCCAGGTACATCGGGTCGGTGAGCCGACCGAAGTGTTCCAGGTGGTAGTCGTCGAGCTGCCGCAACTGCTCGACGCTGTGCTGGGCGAAGAAGTCCGGCGTGACCCGCTTGCGGGTCGCTTCCCAGGCGACGGCCTTGGCGCCGTTCTCGCAAAACTCGGCCACCTTCCGGTCGCCGGGTTCCGGGTCCGGCCAGGCGCAGCTCGGGCAGTCGAAGCCGTCCACATGGTTCATCGACAGCAGCGTTTTCACACTGCGGGCCGGACCCATCTCGGCCAGCGCGTACCGCATCGACACCGCGATCCCGGGCAGGCCGACCGCGCTGGATTTCGGTGGGCCGACTTCCGGTTCCGCATCCCGAGCCACCGGTGGGTTGCCGGGGTTCGATCCCGATAGTGCCACTGTGTCAGCCATTTCGACAGCCTAGTTCGTCAATTCGAGCCGTGCAGGGCCCGGGCCCCGACGCGATCTGCTCCGGCACTGCCTCGGCCCCGCCTCGATCAACCGGGAAATCCGGTTGCACGCGGGGAGCGCCGGCGGCACCCTGTTTCGACCAGGTCCCAGCGGCAGCGGGCGCCGTTCGATGCGACGGGCCGTTGGCCCAGAGAGAAGCCCGGAGAGAAGGGAGCCAGCTCATGACTGTGCCGAGCGGATCAGCCCCGTCACCCATCCCCCGGCCCACCACAGCCCGAGACCCGCGCTGACGGTCTTCGACCGTCCGCGACCGGCGCGTGGTGGGTACCCCTTGCAAGGAGACCATCCGTGCCTCGCTTTATCCTTCCGTCCGGCGACCCTCGATCGGACAGTGCCTCCGATGACGCCTTCGACGACGCCCTGGACGCCCTGTACGACCATCAGCAAGACCGACGAGCACGCCGGCCCCGTCGGCGCAATGTTCCGGCAGCCCCGGTGCGGGTGGTGGCCGAAGGCCGCTCCGGCCGCAGCGTGGTGGACGTCGACGGCCTTGCCGACGACGAGGACGACCCGACTGGCGCTGATGCGCGCGCCGAGCTGCGGGATGTCACGCCGGAGGCGCCGTACTCCAGCTACGACGTCGCCACCCACGGACCCGAGCCCGTCCCCGACTGGCTCGTCACCGCCCTGTCCGCACGCGACACTCCGCAGGGCAGTCTGAAATCCGGCAAGGAGGCCGACGTCAGCCTGCTCGAACGGGCCGTACCGGGGGGCGCCTCCTGCCTGCTGGCGGTGAAGACCTATCGCAGCGCCGAGCACCGGATGTTCCACCGGGATGCCGGATACGTCGAGGGCCGTCGGGTTCGTCGGTCGCGCGAGACCCGTGCCATGGCCAAGCGCACGGCGTTCGGACGGGATCTGCTGGCCGGCCGGTGGGCAACCGCCGAGTTCGGCGCGCTGTCCGCGTTGTGGACCTCCGGTGCCCGGGTCCCCTACCCGGTGCAGCTGATCGGCTCGGAGCTGATGATGCAGTTCATCGGTGCACCGGACGGGTCCGCGGCGCCCCGGCTGGCCGGATACGACGGCACGGCCGCCGATTTCACCGACCTGTGGCACGACCTGATCGCCACCCTGGAGGTGCTCGCTGCGGACGGCATGACGCACGGCGACCTGTCGGCCTACAACGTGCTGGTCGACGAGGACGGGTGCGTACTGATCGACCTGCCGCAGGTGGTGGACCTCATCGGCAATCCACAGGGCATGGAGTACCTGGCGCGCGATTGCCAGGTGATCGCAGAGTTCTTCGCCCGGCACGGGGTCGGCTCCGCCGACGGCGACACCCTCGCTGCGCACCTGCGGCAGATCGCCACCCCGACCGGGTGAATGCCGGTTTCAGTCCCACAGCTCCGGCGGGATGATCTTGTCGATCGCGTTGCCCAGGATCAGCATGCCGGTGGTCTTCGCATCCATCGACGGGTTGTCGCAGTCGAAGGAGACGATCATTCCGTCGCTGCCCTCGACGACGGTGCCGATCAGCGCATCCGAGCTGCCGTCGTCGGGGCTGCAGGCCAGCGCCAGGCCGCCCTCCCAGCCGTCGGTGGTGCCGTGGCAGTCGGTGGCCACGAAGTGGTAGACGGGGCCGACCGTGATCGTCACCATCTCGTCGTCGAACCAGTCCGCCTGGACCGTGGGCGATATCTCGGATCCGGGTGGCAGCTCATCGAAGCCGAACGAGCCGTAGCCGACCATGGTGGACGGGCACTCGGGCTGGTAGCCAACCGAGCGCTCCCCGATGGTGTAGCTGCTGCGCTCGGTGATCACGTCGAGGCGGCCGTCCGACGCGTCGAATTTCAGCTTCAGGGTCGCGCCGATCTGGTGGTGCCCGTCGGAGGACTCGTACGTGTAGTCGATCCAGGTCTGGGCGGAGCAGTAGGCCCAATCGCCGATCGCACGTTTCCCGGTCCGGGCGGCCGCTTCGTCCAGTGCCTTCCAGCGGATCAGCAGTGCCTTGATGCCCTGCAGTTGGCGGATCATCTGCGCGGACAGCGTGAAGCACCCGCCGTCGTCGGAGAGGTCCCAGCAACTCACCAGGCCGTCGACGATGCCGCGGATCACCGCCTTGACCGGTGGCTCCGTCCGGTCCACGGCGAACTGGGTCCATACCTCGGACTCGACCCAGACGTAGGCGTCGAAGGCGGGGTTGATGCCCCTCTCGCAGTCGCGGGCCGCCTGGGCCGCTAGCTGATTGAGCTGGTCGAGCATCTGCACGTACAGCTCGGCCAACTGGTCCAGGCTGGTGCCAGGCGTCTTGTTGTGCGCCCGTGCGGCGGCGTGCGCCAGTTCCGCTGCCGGGCCGTCGTTCGACGGCATCTCGGCCAGCGCCTCGCCGAGTGCGGCGAACGGGCCGACGCCCGCGCCGGAGAAGTGCGAGACGTATACCGCGAGCCGGTCCGGGTCTGGCGCGATCGGGGCGGGGCGCAGGTCGAAGCCGGCGTCGCTGTAGGCGAAGCCGAGCACATCACCCTCCACCCCGGTGATCCGCAGTTCGGCCATCGCGGTGAGCTGGAGCCCGTGCGGCTGCAGGTCGACTCCGCGCAACGTGCCGTGGGGCAGGTCGAGACCGGCGATCGTGACGATGGGCGCCATCGTGATCGCCGTGTCGAACACCAGGGCGTCGGCCGGCAGGTGCAGCGTGTAGCTGACATCGCCGGCGGTGACGGAGATGTCGCCGCCGTCCGGGCCGATCGTTTCGGTGACGGAATGGTCGGTATCGACGGTGACGGCGCTCAGCGGCGCGGCGGGGTCGATCGGGCGGATGGGCCACGGTGTGCTGTCGACCTGCTCGACCAGGTGGCGGGCAAACTCCGGCAGATCGGCGGTGTCGGAGGGTTTCTGTCGCGGCGCGCCGGCCGAAGCGCTCCCCGCCGCCGGCGCGCTGACAGTCCCGCTCGTTCCGACGGTGTCGGGCCCGGCGGGGTCCGGTCGGCCGATCGCCGAGCATCCCGACAGTGCGACCGCCACCGCGGCGATCGCCGCGACACTCATTCCGAACCTGCCCATGCTGACTGCTCCCGCCTGTCGGTGACTGCCCGGTCGACCATCGGCCTGCGACGCGATGCTGGCGACTACCGGGATGAACAGGACGTTAATGGAGCGATGCGCCGATTCGGCGCGGTCCCGAGGGTTCTGGCGCACATTACGGATCAACTCGGCTGCGCCGATCACCGGGCTGGGACGGCCGCAGGGCTCGGGCGGCGCTTCGCGGCCCGGTAGTACGGTCACGACGGAGTGTGATTGCTCGCGAGCCCCGATTGAAGGGATGGACCATGAGCCTGGATCGACCGACCGCCCCCGACCCGTACGACCTGTTGCCCGCGGTGGCGTCGTTCTCGCTGACCAGTGACGACGTGGTCGACGGGCAGCCGCTGAGCAGGACGCACGTGTTCGGGCCTAGCGACCCTGGTGGCGACAACCGATCCCCGGCGCTGGCATGGTCGGACTTTCCGACCGGCACGCAATCGTTCGCGGTGACCTGCTTCGACCCGGATGCCCCGACGCCGTCGGGCTTCTGGCACTGGGTGGCCGTGGACATCCCAGCTGCGGTGACGGCGCTGGCGAGGGACGCCGGTCGCGGCGACGACGGGCTCCCGGCCGGGGCCTTCCACGCGCGCAACGATTTCGGCAACCTGCGCTACGACGGCAGCGCACCGCCGGCCGGCGACGTGGTGCATCGGTACTTCTTCGTGGTGCATGCGGTGGACGTGCCCGCCCTCGGCGTGGACGCGTCGGCCAGCCCGGCGGTGGTGTCGTTCAACCTGGTGTTCCATACCCTCGCGCGTGCGGTGCTGGTGGGCACGTTCGCCCACTGAGCGGCTTTCGCGCTGCTGCCGGGTGCGCCGGTAACGATCGACGTCAGCCCGGTGGCGTGGCCGGTCCCCAGCGCCAGCGGTGACGGCGCTGCGGGTCGTCGGTCGCGGGATCGAACAGCGACACCTCCGTGGCGCCGCTGCGCCGTAGCCAGTCGACCAGGCCAGCACCGCTGACGTCGTAACGGACTCCGGCGGCCATCACCACCGCCGGATCGTCAACCACGGTGCCCATCGCTCCGGTTACGTCGCCGTCGCCGAGCAGCGCCGCGGCGAATTGGGTGCGCTCCAGGTCGATCTCGCGGAGCGAGGCGCCGCGCAGGTCGGCCCTGGTCAGATCGGCGCGGCACAGGAACGCGCGGTCCAGGCGGGCGCCCTGCAGGGTCGTCCCGCTCAGCGCGGCCCTGGTCAGATCGACACCGACCAGCGATGCCTGCGCCGCCGACACCCCGTCCAATTCGGCCTTCACCAGGCGCGCCCCGTCCAGGCGAGCGCCGGTCAGGACGCATCCGCTCAGCACGGCCCGCAGCAGCGCCGCCTCCCTCAGGTCCGCGCCCGAGAGGTCACAGTCGACGAACTCGACCTCGCTGAGATCCGCACCGGCCAACTGCGCGCCGGCCATCGAGGCTCCGCTGACACTCCAGCGTCGACCGGTCCGCCCGCCGCTGTCCAGCCAGGCCCGGTGCCCTGCCAGCGGGTCCGTGGGTGCATTCACGCTGCCTCCTTCGCCGCTCACCGCGGCGTCACCATGCCGATCGTCGCGGCTGGTTGCCTCGTTGTAGCTGGTTGCCTCGTTGTACCTGGTTGCCTCGTCGCGGCTGGTCGGCCCTCGTGCTGGGTCGTCACATCGTGGTGGGTCGTCACGGCCAGAACAGCACCCTTCCACCGGCCTCCGCCAGCTCCTCGATCGCCTGCTTGAGCACCCCCGCGTCACCGCTTGTCATGTTCCTGGTGTCCAGGATCACGTTCTCACCGAGCCGGAGCTCCTGGCGAATCTTCGTCACCGCATCGGCGAGATTGAACGCGCCGCGCCGACCCGGCACCTGCGACCGGAACGCCTTGACGTCCCAGGATTGTCCGGCACCGTCCACGAAGTCCTCACCCGGATTGGTCGAGCGCCGCACCGGCCCGCGCAGCGCCCCCTGCTCCTCCAACCCGAGCGCCGCCTCCGCCTCCTCGCGGGTTCCGGGCGTGATCTTGCCGCCGTGCGCCGGATCCTTCGCCAGCTCGTCCAGCCGCTGCTGACGGGACCCGGATCCTGCGCCGTCGCCACTCGAGGAGTCGCCGGCCGCCTCGTTGAGCATGATGCTCAGGCCCCCGAGCACCAGCCCGCCCGCAGTGGTGGCGATCAACTCTGTGCTCACCGTCAGGGCGCCTGCGACGACGAGCCCCTCTGCCGTCACCACCAGACCGAGCGGCGGGAACAGGAAGAACCCGCCGATGATCAGCGCCAGGCCGGCGATCATCAGCAGCGAGCTCAGCGCGTCCAGGACGTGATAGTTGGAGTGCACTGCGGTCAGCCCGGGCGTGCCCCGCAGCGCCAGGACGACGAATATGGCGCCGGCGACCGCCGCGCCGGCGCTGGTCCACAGGCGCAGCACGGATCGGACGGCGCCCTCACCGCCGCCCCGGCGCAGCGTGCCGTGCAAGGCGGGGACCGACCGGGCGAGGCGCCAGAACAGCCAGACCACGGCCACTGCGGCCAGCGCGGTGAAGATGACCGTCCCGACTGCGCCGCCCAGTGCGCGCTGGATGCCCCGGGTACTGGGGAATCCGCCGATGACGTAGTAGATGAACGATGCGGCGCACAGGGCGACCCACACCAGCAGCAGCGCCAGACGCTTGCCGCGCAGCATCGCGCGCAGCGTCGGCCGTCCGCGCATCCGGGCGACCGCGCGCCGCCAGGCCGCCGGACCGTGCACCATCGCGATCTGGTTGCGCACTCGCACGACCTCCTCGGCCAGCGCGGGTGGGCGTCCCGGTGTCGCGGCCCAGGCGTACAGCGCGGATCGACGGGCGCGGGCGAAGCGGGAGGCGACCGCGCCGGTCCAGGGCAGGGCCGCCCCGGCCAGCGCGAACAGCGGCCGACTGAACACGCCGCCCGGCATCTCACCGGGCAGCAGCGCCTCGGGGTGCGCGGTACGCAGGCGGGCGAGTCGGATGCGGTCCAGCACGGTGGCAGCCACCAGGGCCAGGAACGCCGCGAGCCCGAGATGGTTGTGCAGCCAGTCCAGCGGGGAGGTGCTGCCGTCGTCGACGCCCCCGGCAGTGACGAGGTAGTTGTACCAGGCATGGTCAAAGCAGACGTAGACCAGCGGCAGCAGCCCGGCGAACCGACTCGGCCCGCGGTGCGTGCACAGCCAGCCGATGCCCACTCCGGCCAGCGCGGACCACACGAGGTGCGAGGTGGCGGGCATCGGATCGCCCAGCAAGCCGGCGTTGAGCGTCGGGGTGGGCAGCCAACTGCCCAGGGACTCCCCGATGCTGGGGACGGTGACGCTGCCGCCCAGCGATGCGGAGACGATGTAGCCGGAGTCCGGGATGGACATCGCCATCGTCCGCACCGAGCCCCACCGCATGACGGACTCCAGCAACCCGAACCCGGCGCCGAACGCCCCGCCGAGGATCAGGTGGTCCACCAGCCCGAGCCCCCGCGCCAGCCGGCGGGCCAACAGCCACGCCAGCAGCAGCGGCAGAACCTTGACGACCTCTTCGATCACCGGGTCCACGGTGTAGGAGGCGACCTGGACCACGTCGGACCGTGAGCTTCCGGATAGCCCGGCGTACAACGACGTCCAGCCCAGTTCCAGCAGGACCGCCAGCAGTCCGCAGCCGTAGAGCCCGGCGGCGATGCCGAGCAGTCCGGTCGATACCCGCACCGACCGGCTCAGGGACCCGAGCACCGCGAGTTGCAGCACGCCCCAGATCGCCGGAACGAGCATCAAGATCAACACGCGGCATCACCCCCGATCATGGCCGTCAACGCTGATAACAGGCGTCGGCCGGATCGTGCGGTTTCGTCGGTAACGCGGCGTCCGGGTCGTTGACCAGCACCACCCGCACCTCGTGCACCCAGGCGATTCCCGGTGCCGAGATGGTGGTCGTCTCGCCCGGGACCGGCGACCGCGGGTGCTTCGGCGACTCCCAGTCGGCGGCCCACCGCAGGGTGACGGTCACCTGGTAGCGCCCCGGCGTGCGGTACATGTGCGACACGGTGCCATGCGGCCAGGCGGCGCCGGGATCCTCGGTGGTCAGGCGAGTTCCGTCACCGAAGTCCCATGTGTAGTCGACCACCCTGGGGAACACGGTGACGGGAGTGCCGAGCAGGGTCACCGTCACTGGAGCGGTGTCGACCGGATCCACGTAGACGTAGTTGGCCACGTTCAGGTGCACGCAGGCCGGAAACGGCGGGCTCATCCGCGCCGCCGGGACCGGCAGCGGGATGGTGCGAAACGCCGACAACGCATCGTGGTCCGTCACAACCCGCGGCGGCGGATTGGAGTCGGCCGGTGCCGGGTCGGCGACGTTCTCGCAGGACGGCGGATCGACGGCAACCGGAACGCCGTTCGCGTCGAAATGAACGAGGTGCCCCGCCTCCCAGTCTTCGACCGGAATCGTCGGGTCCGCCGCCAATCGGCGCTGGTAGTCGTCGATCTCCGCCGTACAGGTGTTTTGCGGAATCGGCGCACACGACTGATGCAGATGCGTGCAGTCGGGGCCCACCACAAACTCCGTGTACGGCTGCGGGTCGGGCGCTTCCGGGTGGGTAGCATTTTGCACAGTCGCGGACGCCGTCGGGCCAGGTTCGCGGGAGCTAGGTGTCGATAAGTATTCGGTCGTCATATCAATCTCACTATCGGTCATGCAAACAGGATCGTCGTCGCACCCCGAATCAACTGTTCCATATGCCGATTTGGCAAACGTAATAGTGGCAATCACGGTCAGCACACTCAGAATGAGCGCGTACATTCTCCTCCGGGGTGCGTTCACTTGACAGTCCGGATTTCATTGACAAGCCAACCACCGCTGCGCCAGAGAACCGTCAGTACATAGAATCCATCGCCGCCGTCATAACTCCGTATGTTGTTGCCGTCGTCACCCACCAATTTGAATCCGTCAGTCGCCCACTTAATCGTCACGTCAACCCTGTTCGCTTGAAGTTGCCGAGACTGAATTACCAGTGTCCTGAATAGTTGGCCCTGAAATTTCGAGAGGCCTTTCAGTTCATCGTTGACGTTGTTGACGACCTCGTCACACTGCGCGCAGTCAGTTGAATAGGTAACAAGAGGTTGAGTCGTCTTTGCGACGTAAGCAAATAGCAACCATTTGACATACCAGTCAGCGAACGACTCTGCGCCTTTCAACCCAGACGAGTCCGAAGTAGACGGGGGGCGTTCAAATGGATTTCCTCCGTCAGTGGGGACTGCCGTTGATGCCGACGGAGGCAGCGTCAACGTCGGTATGGAAGTGGTCTCAATCGCCGATGACTGCAATGTGCTGTGCTTCGACATCGCACTACTCGCTGTTGACACAATGTGGACGGCGGACGGGGAGCTCCGCTTTGCACTCACCCCGGTATTCGATGCCGTTGCCCCGGACGCCGACGAAATCGCGTCGCTCGACGCCCGCACGTCGCCGGTCGTCATCGACGTCGTCAGCGCCGCGCTGCTCGTCATCGAACCTGGCCCCAGCACCTTCGGCGGCGTCGTGCTCGTACACCCCGTCACCACCACGAGGCCTGCCACCGCCAGCACCGCCCCCCGCAACCCGCGCATCACGCTCCTCCCCGACGGCTTCCCACCGCTCGCATCGGGCACCCCATCGACCACCGACCGTGCAGACACCCTAACCACCTGCGACGATCCCCGCGCCCGCCGCGAACACCCCTGTGGATAACAGCACCACATAACGGACATCATTCGCCCGCCAGGCCGACGCTCGTCGCACCGTCGTCCGGACATACCCTGACCCAGTGACGCACTACGACCTGGTGATCATCGGTACCGGCTCTGGCAACTCCATCCCCGGGCCGGACTTCGACGGCTGGAACATCGCCATCGTCGAGGACGGCGTCTTCGGTGGCACCTGCCTGAACGTCGGCTGCATCCCCACCAAGATGTACGTCTACCCCGCCGACATCGCCCAGGGCACCGTCGAGGGGGCGCCGCTCGGAGTCCACGCCACGCTCGACCGGATCGACTGGAAGTCCATGCGGGAGCGCATCTTCGGCCGCATCGACCCAATCGCCGCTGGCGGCAAGGCGTATCGCGAGGGCAACGAGTGCCCCAACATCACGGTCTACACCGGCCACGGCCGCTTCACCGGGCCCAAGCGCCTGCGCATTGCGCTGTCCGGTGGTGCCAGCGAAGACATCACCGCCGACCGGTTTGTGATAGCCGCCGGTTCCCGCGCCGTGATCCCCGAGATCCCCGGCCTGGATCGGGTGCGATACCACACCTCCGACACCGTGATGCGGATCGAGGACGTCCCCGCCAGGGTCGTGATCCTCGGCGGGGGCTACATCGCGGCCGAGTTCGGCCACATTTTCTCCTCCTTCGGCAGCGCAGTCACCCAGATTGCCCGCGGTCCCGCCTTGCTACGCCACCACGACGTCGATATCTCCCGGGCCTTCACGGCGGCTGCCGCATCCCGGTACGACGTCCGGCTGGCAACCACCGTCACCGCTGCTCGTCCTTCGACCTCTGGAGGTGACGGCGTCGTACTGGACGTGCTCGGCGCCGGGGGCAAAGCCGTGGTCGAGGCCGACCTGCTGCTGGTCGCGACCGGGCGGCGCCCCAACGGCGACCGGCTGGCCGTCACCGAGACCGGCGTCGGGCTGGACAAGTCCGGGCGGGTGATCGTCGACGAGTACCAACGCACTGCGGTGCCGGGCATCTGGGCATTGGGTGACGTGAGTTCCGAGCACCAGCTCAAGCACGTGGCCAACCACGAGGCGCGGGTCGTCGCCCACAATCTCGCCCACCCGGACGACCTGATCGCCGCCGATCACCGGTTCGTACCCTCGGCGGTGTTCGCGCACCCGCAGATCGCGACGGTCGGGCTCACTGAGCAGCAAGCCCGCAAGCGGGGCATCGCCCATGTCACCGCCCAACGGGCCTACGGCGGCGTCGCGGCCGGCTGGGCCCGGGAGGACGTTACCGGCTTCTGCAAGGTGATCGCCGATCCGGGGACCGGCCAGCTGCTGGGCGTGCACATCATCGGCCCGGAAGCGGCAACGGTAGTCCAAACGGCCATCATGGCGATGCACGTCGGTATTCCCGCGCATCAGGTGGCGCGCGGTCAGTACTGGATCCACCCAGCATTGCCCGAGGTACTGGAGAACGCGCTGCTGGCGCTGCCCGAGCCCACCGGCCGGTAGCCCCTGCGCCAGGCCCGTCCGTTGGGCGCGGCCGGCGATCGGCTGCCCCCAGCTCGGGCCTGGCGCGTCACGACTCGCACCTCGTGGGGATCTTGAGCGCGTTTGCGCAGGTCGCGTTCTGCAAGATCCCCACGAGGTGCGAGTTTTCCCCTGACCGTCCCCGCAGATGGAACACTCGATGCCATACAAGTCCCGCCGGAGGTGACGATGACGAACCCCTCGACCGGCCCGCGGTTCCGGATGGCCCCGGGCACTGTGCTGCGCGGCAGTCGACGCCCGCCACTCCCGGAATCCCAGCCCACGGCGGAACCAGGCGACCCGGGGACACCCAGTGCCCCTACAGCACCCGACGGCTCGGCCACATCCAGCGCCCCGGCGCCCCGCCCGTCCGACGCGCCCACCGGATTCCGCAACACCCTGCACGACCGTGCGTCGTTGGCCGTGTCTGTCGACCCGGTGTGGTTGCTCGCCCCGCTCTACGCGCGGGACGCCGCCGGGCTCACCGTGCCGGGCGATGGCCCCGGCCGGGTGGCGCCGGCCGTGCCCGACGTGCCCGTCACCGACGCCGTCACCGACCTCGAGGCCGCGGCATCCGACTGGCCCGCCTGGTGGGCCGCAGCGCTGGCCTACCGGCCGGGCACGCCTGCCCCACGACAACGCGACCTCATCGCCGGATCCGTTGCACTGCACCGGCTCTGGATCAGACTGGAACCTGGCTACGACCGCTGGCTGGCCGCGCGCCCGGCGCACCGGCCCGACGCCGACATTCCGGCACGGTCGGTGGAGCGTGCCGCCCTGGCCGGCTTCGCCGCAGCCACCGGACGCGAGCCGGGCCGGTGGACGGTGCGCATCCTGGAGATCCCCGTCACCGGCAGCTATCTGCACTCACCCGAGCCGCGCCGCATCGTGGTGTCCGCGACCCTGCGCGCCGACCCGGACCGGTATCGCGACGCCCTGGCAGCCGAACTCCCCCGGCACTTCTGAGCCCCGACCGGAGTTGTGTGGCCCATCGTGCGGGTGGAGCGCGCTGGGCAACACGACCCAGCGGCGCTCACGGCAGCGTGAGCACCTCGGCGCCGGTCTCGGTCACCACGAGGGTGTGCTCGAACTGTGCCGTCCACGACTTGTCGCGCGTGGTGACGGTCCAGTCGTCGTCCCACAGATCCCACCCGATGCCGCCGAGGGTGATCATCGGCTCGATGGTGAAGGTCATGCCCGGCTCGATGACGGTCGTGGCACTCGGCTCGTCGTAATGCACGATCACCAATCCGGAGTGGAAGGTGTGCCCGATGCCGTGACCGGTGTAGTCGCGCACTACCCCGTAGCCGAATCGCTTGGCGTAGGACTCGATGACCCGGCCGATCACGTTGAGCTGGCGCCCCGGCGCGACGGCCTTGATCCCCCGGCGCAGCGCCTCCGCAGTCCGTTCGATGAGCAGCCAGTTCTCCTCGGCGACGTCGCCGGCCGGATAGGTCGCGCAGGTATCGCCGTGCACCCCGTCGATGAAGGCGGTGACGTCGATGTTCACGATGTCCCCGTCCTGGATCACCGTGGAGTCCGGAATGCCGTGGCAGATGACCTCGTTCAGCGAGGTGCAGCACGACTTGGGGAATCCCCGGTAGCCCAGCGTGGACGGGTAGGCGCCATGGTCGCACAGGTAGTCGTGCACCACCGCATCGATCGCGTCGGTGGTCACTCCCGGCTCGATGATCTTGGCACCCTCGGCCATCGCACGAGCGGCCAGCCGGGACGCGACGCGCATCTTCTCGATCGTTTCGGGCGTCTGTACGTAGGACGGCTCGGGGTTACGGGCCGGGCCGGACTTGCCGACGTATTCCGGGCGGGGGATTCCGGCCGGCACGGTGCGGATCGGGGTCGGCGTGCCGGGAGCGAGCGGGGCGCGAGTCGTGCTGGTGGCCATGCTCCGAGCCTACGACCGCGTGGGAAGCGCACTCCACGGACGCCTGCCGCCGTCGATGGGCCGGCTCGGTGCCGTTTTTCGACGGCCAGATCTGACCAAGATCATCTCGACATGCGGAAACTCCGCGGCCCGTCGATCTGGACGTCGAACAACAGCAGATCGGCTCACTTCGGCGGCAGTGCCTTGAGGAACGTGTCCAGGATCGCGTTGGTGCGCTTGGAGTCGTTACCGCCCACGATCAGCGCCGCGAAGGCGATATCCCCCCGGAATCCGACCGTCCAGGCGTGGGCCTGGATGTCGCCCTTGTCGTTGACATACTCCGCGGTGCCGGTCTTGGCGTACACGGTGCCCGCATCCTGTAATTGCCGGGCGGTGCCGTCGGTGACGACCGCCCGCATGAACGCCCGGATGTCGCTCCGCGCGGCCGTCGATCGGGCCGGTGCTGGGTGATCGACGGTGGTCTTCGTCCCCCGGATCAGCACCGGCACCGGCATGTTCCCGGTCGCCGCGGTGGCTGCCATCAGCGCCTCGGAGAACGGTGTCACCAGGTCCGTGCCCTGCCCGAAGCCGTTCTCCGCCCGGTCCAGGATCGACCCGGCGTCCAGGATCTTGCCGGTCAGCGTGATGATGCCCTTGATGTCGAAGTCCAGCCCCACCCCGTATTGGGTGGCCGCCTTCGGCAGCGCGTCATCGGGCAGTTCGGACGCGAGCCGGGCGAACGTGGTGTTGCAGGAATGCGCGAACGCCGTCGTCACCGTTACAGTTCCGAGGTCGAACCCCTCGTTGTGGATCGTGCGGTTGTCCAGCGTCCACTCACCCGGACAGGGCACCTCGGTATCCGGCCGAACCAGTCCGTGGTCGACGGCGGCCGTCGCGGTGATGATCTTGAAGGTGGATCCCGGCGGGTACTGGCCGGTCAGCGCGATGGGCCCTTGGGAATCGGCGGGGGCATTCTGCGCCACGGCGAGGATCTCGCCTGTGGACGGCTGGATGGCCACCAGCACCGCGGGCTCCTTGATCGGAGCGAGCGCGGCCTCCGCCGCCTCCTGGGTTGCAATGTCCAGGGTCAGGGTGACCTTCGGGCCCGGTTTCGGCGGCTTCTCGTCCAGGGTCTCCAACTCGTCGCCGGCGGTGTCCACGGAGGCGATGCGCCAGCCGGGTGTGCCCTTCGCCAGCGTGTTGGCCACCGGCACTGCCTGCTCCAGCAGTTCGCGGGCGAAGTTCCGGGTGGGTGGCAGGTCGCGCATCGTCGATGGCAGGCTGACCCCCTGCACCGCGCCCAGTTTCGCCTGCACGGCGGCGAAGTCGGCGTCCCGCAGGTTGATCACGGTGTAGCTGTCGTGCCCATCGGCCCTGGCCTGCTGCACCCCGGCCGTGATCGACGCGGCGGTAATGGTCTTGTCGAATCGCTTGACCTGCGCGGCGATCCGGCTGGCGGTATCGCCCAGGTCGCTGACCTTGTTGACCAGTACTACCACGGAGTACACCCGGACCGGGGCGATCAGTTCCACGTCGTTGCGATCCACGATGGTGCCGGGCGTGGTCGGCGTGGTCCGCACCACCAGGGTCTGCTGCGGGCCTAGGTCCGGGTGCACCACGGCCGGGGTGAAGTCCAGCCTCCAGGCCGATCCTTGATCAGTATCGGTGCGCTGCCACGTCCAGGGCACCCGGTAGCTCCAGGTGCCAACCACCGGCAGCGACCACGTCATGGTGGCGGTGACGGTGGCCTGGTCGGTGGCACTGCGGGTGACGCGGCCGGTGGTGATGGCCAGCTTCGTAGCCTTCAGGTCGGTGGCCACAGTGCGCATCAGCAGCGCGGCAGCGTCCGGTTCGGTGGTCAGCTGGGCAGCATCGTGGGTGCGGCCGGCCCGCCAATCGGTGACGAAGCTGTCGATGGTGCGCTGCGGGCTCGGGCCGGAATCGGTGTCCTGCGGCGGCGCGGTGGGGCCGGTACAGCCCACCAGCAGCGCCAGCAGGCACGCCGCCACCGTGACCACGACGGCCGCCGGCGCCCGGAGCACACTGCAACGGACCGACCACACCACGCCCGTCAGTATCCCAAGGGGACCTGGCCGTGTCGGGGCCTGACGCGCCGTCGCAGGATGCATGTTCGCGGATCTGCAACACGGTTTCGGCGCCGAACGACCGCAAGACCGTGTTGCAGATCCGCGAACCTCTGTGCAGGGACGGCCAGAACGGCGGGGCCGGCCAGAACGGCAGGGCCGGTCAGGACGGCAGGGCGCCCCTAGAACAGCACCGAGGCGAACGTCCCGACCTGAGCGAACCCCACCCGTGCGTAGGCCGCTCGGGCAGCCGTGTTGTGCGCGTTCACGTACAGGCTCGGCAACCGCCCCATTCGCTGCACCCCCGCCACCACCGTCGCCATCGCCGGCGCCGCGATCCCCCGGCCGCGCCAGGCCGGATGCACCCATACGCCCTGGACCAGCGCCACCCGCCGGGACAGCGCCCCGATCTCCGCCTTGAACACCACCTGTGCCCCGTCGAACCGGGCGAAGGCCCGCCCCGACGAGAGCAGCCCCGCGACCCGGGACCGGTATCCGGCACCGCCGTCACCGGCCGTGGGGTCCGCCCCGACCTCCTCGCTGAACATTGCCACCGCCGCCGGGTAGTAGTCGCGTAGCCGCTCCGTCCCGACCTGGACCACCTGGTGGTCGGCGGGTATTGCGGGGACGTCGGGGCAGGTCAGCAGCGGCTGGTCGGCCCGTATCTCCCGCGCCGGGCCCCACGAGGCGGACAGCGCGTCCCAGAGCGGCAGCGTCGGGCCGGCGTGCCCCACCAGCGAGGCGCACTGGCGCGCTCCCCGGCCGAGCACGTCGGCGAGCGCCGCAAGGGCCGGCCCTCGGCCGGTCAGCGGGATCAGGTTCACCCCGGCAAAGCACAGCGCGCTCCGCCCGCCGTCCACTCCCCAGAACGTGCCGCCCAACAGTTGGCGGTCCATCCCGGCCAGCTCGAAGCGGGCCGCCACCAGGCAGGATCCGACCGGGTCGGCGGCCAGCACCTCGGCCACCGTGTCGGCGGCGCCCCGGCCGAGCGGACGCGCCCCCGCGGCGCGGAACCTCGCGCGCAGCCCGGGGGCGGCCATCTGGACTCTGCTGGCGATCAGCCGAGGCTGACCGTGGGTTCGCCGCTGGGCACCCCGTCGGCGCGCATGCCGTCGGCGATCCGCATGGCCTCCTCGATGAGCGTCTCGACGATCTGCGACTCGGGCACCGTCCGGATCACCTCGCCCTTGACGAAGATCTGCCCCTTGCCGTTGCCGGAGGCCACACCCAGGTCGGCCTCCCGGGCCTCCCCCGGGCCGTTCACCACGCAGCCCATCACGGCCACCCGCAGCGGCACATCCAGCCCCTCTAGACCCGCCGTCACCTCGTTGGCCAGCTTGTACACGTCGACCTGAGCCCGACCGCAGGACGGGCAGGACACGATCTCCAGGCCGCGCTCGCGCAGGTTGAGCGACTCCAGGATCTGCAGCCCTACCTTGACCTCCTCCACCGGAGGTGCGGACAGCGACACCCGAATGGTGTCCCCGATGCCCTCGCCCAGCAGCGCGCCGAACGCCACGGCCGACTTGATGGTGCCCTGGAAGGCCGGGCCGGCCTCGGTCACCCCCAGGTGCAGGGGGTAGTCGCACTGCTCGGCCAGCAGTTCGTACGCGCGCACCATCACGACCGGGTCGTGGTGCTTGACGGAGATCTTGATGTCGCGGAAGTCGTGCTCCTCGAACAGCGAGCACTCCCACAGCGCCGACTCCACCAGCGCCTCCGGGGTGGCCTTGCCGTACTTGGCCAGCAAACGGGGGTCCAGCGATCCCGCGTTGACCCCGATCCGGATCGGGGTGCCGTGATCCTTGGCGGCCTGGGCGATCTGGCGAACCTGGTCGTCGAACTTGCGAATGTTGCCGGGGTTGACCCGGACCGCCGCGCAGCCCGCTTCGATCGCGGCAAATACGTACTTGGGCTGGAAGTGGATGTCGGCGATGACGGGGATCTTCGACTTGTGCGCGATCGCGGGCAGCGCGTCGGCGTCGTCGGAGGACGGGACGGCGACCCGGACGATCTGGCAGCCGGCGGCGGTGAGTTCGGCGATCTGCTGCAGGGTCGCGTTGACGTCAGCGGTGACGGTGGTGCACATGGACTGCACCGACACGGGATAGTCGCTGCCGACCCCGACCGTGCCGACCATCAGTTGCCGGGTCGGCCGACGGGACGCCAGCACGGGTACCTGCCGGTCGGCGGGCATGCTCGGCATCCCCAACCCGACGTACCCACTCGTCTGTCTGCTCGGCTGTTTGCTCATCGAAGTCTGCGAATCTGCGACCTGTGTCATTGCTCCTGGTCTCCCCTGGGCCCTCGCCCGGATCGTCCGTCATGCGGGAACCGGGCGCCGTCCGGCACCGTTCGTCACCGCCTATCCGAACAACTGCACCGGGTTGACGATGTCGGCCACCGCGGTCAGCAGCGAGAGCCCGATGAACAGCAGGGCGACCACGTAGGCCACCGGCATCAGCGTAGCCACGTCGAACGGCCGGGGCCGCGCGCGACGCCGCATGCCGGCCCATCCGCGGCGGACCCAGTCGATGACGGCGCCCAGGATGTGCCCGCCGTCCAGCGGCAGCAGCGGCAGCAGGTTCAGCAGGAACAGGCTCATGTTGAACCCGGCCAGCAGGTTGAGCACCCAGGCGACCTTGTCTTGCACGGACCAGTCCTGCGCCAGGATCTCCCCGCCGATCCGGCCGGCGCCGATGATGCCCATCGGCCGGTCGGGGTCGCTGCGCGAGTGGTCGACGATGGCCTCCCACACCGCGGGAATGCGCTGCGGGATCCTGGCCACCGCGTGGGTGGCCGCCACCACGAAGTCCCCGGTGCGCACGAACGCCGACCCCAGCCCCTGCGCTACGTAGGGCTCATCGGGGCTGACCCCGAGAAAGCCGATGCGATGCGCGCCGACCAGTGCGCCGTTGGCGTCGTAATCCGGACGCTGGGTGGCCACGATCGGCACTGCCACGGTGTCCGAGGCACCGCCGCGGGTATAGGTCAGCTCGATGGTGCTGCCGCCCGATTCGGCGATGATCTGCTGGAACTGCGTCCACTCGGTGATGGGGGTGCCGTTCACGGCGGTGACGGTGTCGCCGGGCTGCAGTCCGGCCTGCGCGGCCGGGGTCGCGGCATCCCCGGGCTCGCAGGTGCTGCGCTGCTGTTCGCCGGAGGCGGCCACCGGGATCACGCAGGCGCTGACGTCGTGGATGGTGGTGCTGGCGACCGGGATCCCGATGGCCATCATCGAGATGCCGAACAGGACCACCGCGAAGATCAGGTTCTGGGCCGGCCCGGCCAGCATGACGATAATCCGCTTGAACGGGTGCAGCTGGTAAAACTGTCTGCCCTCGTCGGCCTGGGTGATCTCGGCCCGGTCGGCCTGGCGGGACTGCTCGGCAATCTGCCGGAAGACCCCCAGCGGGCTGGAGACCGTCGAGTCCATCCGGCGGCGGCCGTCCTTGCCCGGCGGCACCATGCCGATCATGCGGATGTAGCCGCCGAGCGGGATGGCCTTGAAGCCGTACTCGGTTTCGCCGCGCTTGCGGGACCAGATGGTCTTGCCGAAGCCGACCATGTACTGCGTCACGCGAACACCGAACAGCTTGGCGAACGTCAGGTGGCCGGCCTCGTGCCAGGCGATGGAGATGATCAGCCCGACCGCGAAGATCAACACTCCCGCGGCATACAACAGCACCGTGCTCACGGCGGCTATCGACCCCCTCCCAGCGCGGCGATCACCTCGTCGGCGCGGGTCCGCGCCCAGGCCTCGGCGTCCAGCACATCCTGCACGCTGCCGGGCTCGGATTTCACCCGATCCGACTCACCGATGATCCGCTCCAGCACCTCGGCTATGCCGAGAAACGGCAGGGAACCGGATGTGAATGCGGCCACGGCCTGCTCGTTGGCGGCGTTGTAGGCGGCCGGCACCATGCCGCCGGACACGCCCGCCGCGCGGGCCAGTTCCAGCGCCGGGAAGGTCTCGGTGTCCACCGGCTCGAAGGTCCATTCGGCGGCGCGGCCGAAGTCGCACGCGGCGGCGGCACCGGGCACCCGGCGCGGCCAGGCCAGGCCGAGGGCGATGGGCAGTCGCATGTCGGGCGGGCTGGCCTGCGCGATCGTGGCACCGTCGGCGAAGGTCACCATGGAGTGGATCACCGACTGTGGGTGCACCACGATCTGGATGCGCCGGTAGGGCACGCCGAACAGCAGGTGCGCCTCGATCAGCTCCAGGCCCTTGTTGACCAGGGTGGCTGAGTTGATGGTGACCACCGGGCCCATCTGCCAGGTGGGGTGCGCCAGCGCGTCGGCGAGGGTGACGTGCTCCAGGTCTGCGGCCTTGCGCCCGCGGAACGGGCCACCGGAGGCCGTGAGCACCAGGGCGGCCACCTCGTCGGGATCCCCCGCACGCAGGCACTGGGCCAGCGCGGAATGCTCGGAGTCCACCGGTACGATCTGGCCGGGCGCCGCGGCCCTGGTCACCAGCGAGCCACCGGCCACCAGGGACTCCTTGTTGGCCAGCGCCAGGGTGGCGCCCGCACCGAGCGCGGCCAGCGTGGGACCCAGGCCCACGGAGCCGGTGATGGCGTTGAGCACCACGTCCGCCGGGGTACCGAGCACCAATTCCGTGGCGGCCTCGGGGCCAGCCAGCACCCGGGACGGGGCGATGCCATCGACGGCCGTGCCCGGATTCGGAATGGCGATCCTGGCGTCCGGGTGCGCGGCGGCCTGGGTGGCGAGCAGGTCGGGCCGGGAGCCACCGGCCGCCAGACCCACCACGTGAAAGGCCGCCGGATTGGCCTCGATGACCTCCAGCGCCTGGGTGCCGACCGAGCCGGTGCTGCCCAGCACGATGACCCGGCGGGGCGGGGAGCCGGGCCCGAAGTCGAGGGATCGGAGTGCGAACTGCGTCACCCGACCATTGTTCACCACGCCTGACACACACCCGAGACGCCACGAATTTCCCCGGCGCTCTCACGCAAACCCGGCGGGGCGGACATACTGGCTCGGTGGCGAGGGCGAAACGGGCGGGGGCGCGCTGGATTGCGCTGCTGCTGGGGCTCGCCCTGGTGGCGTCCGCGGTGGTCGCCTACGCGCTGATCAAGGTCACCGCTCCGGGGCCGGGCAGCGACGAGGCGGTCTCCACCGTCCCGAGCACCTCGGGCTCGGTGAGTACCGATCTGGTGTCCCCGGCCGACATCCGGAAGAGCGCCGGCGATTCCAGCGCGTCGCCCGGAACCCCGCCCACCGGCACCGGCTCCGGGGTCGGCGATTCGACCCTCGCCTCCGCGCCGGCGAGCGCCACGCCGATCGCGCCGAGCCCCACGCCCGTCACGAGCGCGCCCACCCAGAGCAGCGCGGCAGGGACGGCCGGCAGCGACGCATCGTCCGGTGCCCCACCGACCGTGACGAGCGTGCTCGCCGGATCCGAGGTGTCGCTACCCGCCGCATGGTCCGGCACGGCGACCGTCACCGTCACCGTCCTGGGCGACTGCGCCACCTCGACGCCGTCGGTATATGCCGACGTCCCCGCGGACCTGGCGCTGGATCTGCCGCAGAACGAGGCCAACGCGGTCGCGCCGACCGTCACCACCGCGCTGCCGGACGACGAGCCGACCCTGACCTTGGGAGTCAACGCCAGCGCCCTGCCGTCCCTGGCGGTGTACTCGTCCGCCGTCGACGACAGCGGGGTCCTGCATCGCTACTGGCAGCTGGAGTTGCTGCCCGGCCTGCAGCGCACCGATGTGCACGGCACCCTGATCGACGAGGCAGTGGACAGCACCAACCCGAACCTGATGGTCGACGCCGAGACCTCGCTGCAGCCTTGCGAGACCGAGGGAACGGTGTCGCTGCCCAGGGTGCTGGGCGTCGGGTCGACGATGACGGGCTGGGTGAGCAAGTCCAGCGCCCGGCTGACGCTGACCGCGCGCACGACGGACGGCAAGCGCGAGGTGACCGTGGTGGTGACGGCAACCCGCAAACAGTGACGGCCAGCAGCGACTCACTGGTACCGGCCGGCAACGGCTCACTGGTACCGGCCCGGCAGCCACTCACTGGTACCGGCCCGGCAGCGGCCCGCGGGCCCGACACACGGCGCGGGCCCGAGCGTGAGACCATGGCGGTAGACCACCTCACGCACGTCCCGGAGGCAGCTGTGGCAGATACCTCGCTCGAACGGCGCTCGGCTCCGTCCGGTGGCGCCGACCACGCCCCGGCGCAGGCGTCCGCGCATCCGGTGGTCCGGTACAACCCGGACGCCCCGAGCGAGGAGTGGGGCTGGCACGGCTCCTGGCGGCAGTTCGCGCCCAAGGGCAGCGCGCTGATGATGTGGATCGGCGTGTTCACCCTGGTGATGTTCAACTTCACCGAGCACCAGTCGCACGTGGAGAACTACTACTTCAACGGGATCGCACTGATCGGGGCCATTTGGTTGATCGCCCGGGAGCGGTCCGGACGCAAGATGCGCCGCCGGCAGCGCGAGGCGGACGAGCGCGCCGGTCACTGAGCCGGCGGCCCGACGTCGCGTAGTGCGACACGGCCGCGCTGTCGCCGCGCCGCTCAGCGTTCCGCGGCGGCCAGTTGCCCGCAGGCGGCGGCGATCTCCCGGCCGCGAGTGTCCCGCACCGTGCACGTCACCCCTGCCGCCCGCACCCGGCGCACGAACTCGTCCTGCACTCGCTTCGGTGAGGCGTCCCACTGGCTGCCGGGCGTGGGGTTCAGCGGGATCAGGTTCACGTGCACCAGCGGGCCGAGCTTGTGGTGCAGCACTGAGCCCAGCAGGTCGGCCCGCCAGGGCTGGTCGTTGATGTCCCGGATCAGCGCGTACTCGATGGACACTCGCCGGCCGGTGGCGCCGGCGTAGCGCCGGGCCGCATCCAGCACCTCGGCGACCTTCCACCGGTCGTTGATCGGCACCAGGGTGTCGCGCAACTCGTCGTCCGGGGTGTGCAGCGACACAGCCAGGCGCACCTGCAGCCCCTCCGCGGTGAGTCGGTCGATCGCCGGCACCAGCCCCACCGTGGACACCGTCACCGACCTGGCCGAGATGCCCAGGCCGTGTGGTGCCGGCCCGGTGATCAACCGCACTGCCGCCAGCACCCTGGCGTAGTTGGCCAGCGGCTCCCCCATCCCCATGAACACCACGTTGGACAGCCGGCCGGGCTCCCCCAGCGCGCCGTCTCGGGCCGCGGCGGCGGCCAGCCGGACCTGCTCGACGATCTCGCCGGTGGACAGGTTGCGCTGCAGCCCGCCCTGGCCGGTGGCGCAGAACGGGCACGCCATGCCGCAGCCGGCCTGGCTGGACACGCACAACGTGATGCGATCCGGGTAGCGCATCAGCACCGACTCGATCAGGGTGCCGTCGTGCGCTCGCCACAGCGTCTTGCGGGTGCTGCCGTCGTCGCAAGCGATCGAGCGGACCTCCGTGAGCAGCTCCGGCAGCAGGGCGTCGACAAGCTCGGCCCGGCCGGCGCCGGGCAGGTCGGTCATCGCCTCGGCGTCTCGCGTCAGGCCCGCGAAGTAGTGCCGGGCGAGCTGATCGGCGCGGAAGGCGGGCTGGCCGGCCGCCTGCACGGCCTTCTTGCGTGCGTCGAGGGCGAGGTCCGCCAGGTGGACGGGAGGCTTGCCGCGGCGCGGGGCGGCGAGCACGAGGGGCAGGGATTTCGTCATGACTGGCTGATTGTCCCACCCGGTTGCCCCGGGCGGAGCCCGGGCGCCGGCGCCGGGGAGTCTGAAAATCTGCCTCTGGATTTCCAGCGCTGGGGCCCGGGCGCGCATCTCCGCAGGTCAGCCCGCCGCAGCCGCATCGACCCTGGAATCTGGCGGCAGGTTTTCAGAGCGGCGGCCTCACGTCGCGCTGACGACATCGGTCTTGCGGAAGTCGTTTCCCTTGAACAGCAGGGGTGCGCCGGCGGTCTTTGCCAGCGCGTAGGAGAAGCAGTCGCCCAGGTCCAGCCCGGCGGGATGCCGCCCCTTGCCGAATCGGCGCCATGCCCGGACCGCAATCTGAGCCTGCCCCGGGTCGACGGCGACGACGGACACGTCGAGCGTCGTCAGCAGGGTGCGCAGGTCGGCTGCCGCCTCGCTGCCCTGCTTGGCCTCGACGACGATCGATGCCTCGACCAGCGTCGCGGCCCCGATCTGCAGGTCGCCGGCGTGGGTCGTCATCACCGACAGCAGGGCCTCGGCATCCGGCTCGCCGAACACCACGGCTGCCAGCACCGAGGTGTCCAGCACGATCGTCACGCGGGAAGCCCGTGCTCGTCGTAGCCCAGCACCTCGTCCGCGGGCCGGTCGTCGAGCATGGTCCTCGCACGCCCCCGGGCGATGATGTCGTGCAGGCCCCCCGCCTCGGCGGGCATGGCCGCCTGGGCGCGAACCCGGGCGAGTCGCTCTTCGATCGCGCGACGTGCGGCCACCGTGATGCTCTCGCCCGTGGCCCTGGCCAGTTCGCGGGCCAGGCGATCGGTCTGCCCATCCTTGATATTGAGCGCCACAGTTTCCACCATATCAGGAGCCTTTGTTCCTGATGAGGAAGAACTCGGTCATCGACCGGGGCGCGACCATTCGATGTCTGCGCGGAGCGCCATCGAAGGGTCTGGGCGGGGCGCCATCGAAAACGGCCCCGATCGCCGCGGCGGCCGGTCGGTCGATGCCGGCGGTTCGGGGTGTCGGCGAGGGCCAGCGGGATCAGCAGTGCGGCGCTCGCACCACAGGTCGACCCACGGGATCGGTGCGCGTCAGGAAGGGCTCCAACACACCGGGCACCGCGGCGTCGGCCAGCTCCACGGCGACCGGTTCGGGCACGTCGTGCACCCGGTAGCCCTGCTTGCCGGCTGCGGTGGTGGCGACGAGCGTCACCAGTCCGGCGCGGCGCTGGAAGTAGGTCTGCCGGATGGTCCAGCCGATGATCCCGTCCCGCTGCAGCACCGCGCGCCGGCCACGCAGGCTGTGCGCGCGGGTGACCAGGTATTCCGGGGTGAGCGCGTGCCCGAGCCGGCGTGCCCGATCGCCGGCCAGCGGCACGGCGACCACCGGTGGCACGACGCCGGCCAGCGGCAGCCAGGAGTTCCAGCCCGCCACCACCACCGACGCCGACCAGACGGCGGTGAGCAGTGCGGCCACCGTCGACGCTCGCGCATACCGGCGGCGCACCGCCCGGCGCCCGTGCGGCACGAGCGGCATCTCCAGTGGCTCGGCGCTGCCGATCACCAGTGCGCCGACGCCAAGCGACGCCGCCCGCGGTGCCGGCGGCACCATCGGCACCGCGCCCGCCTCCCGCCTGCTCATGCCGGTGACGATCGCCGACAGCCGGGCGGCACCGACCGACCGGAGCCCCAGCGGTTCGTGCAGTTCCACGCCGCGCACCCGGGCGATCTCGATGCTGGTCTCCCGCGAGGTCGCCCCACCGCGGCTGACGTGGAAGCTGCGCTGCGCACCGTCCCGGGACAGCGTGAAGCCCCAATAGTTGAGCAGGTACCCGATCAGCGCGAGCACGCAGATGACCAGCACCAACACCAGCGCGGCGACGACGATCGGCCCGACCGGCGGCGGCCCGCTGCCCAGATGCGCCCGATCCAGCAGCCGGCCGACCACCGGGCCGATGAACTGGCTGGTCGCGCCGACGACGGCCGCGGCAACCAGCAGACCGCCCGTCGTCAGCGGCGCGTAGCGAACCCAGCGCGGATCCAGTCGGAGCAGCACCTCGTCACCCAGCGGTGCGCCCGCGCGCGCCAGCGGGGCTTGCGGATCAGCACCCGCCAGAACTGCAGGATCAGCACCCGCCGGGGCGTGCGCACCGGCAGCCGCCGGGGTACTCACCCCGGCACCCGCAGGGGCCCGTGCACCCGCCTCTGCCGGCACCACGCCGTCGTCCGCCGGTAGCGCCCGGTGCAGCAGCGCCGCCCGCAACGTGCGTGCCTGCGGACGCGGCAGCGAGTCGAGTTTGATGCGCTCGGCGCCGCCCTGCCCGGCGCCGGCGGTGCCGATCTCGACCGTGGCCAGCCCGAGCATCCGGTGGATCGGCGAGGCCGTCAACTCCACGCTGCGGATCCGGTCCAGGACGGCCGTCAGCCGGGTCCGCACCACGAGGCCGCGGCGCAACTGGAGCTGCCCGTCGACGATGCGGTAGCTGGTGGTCACGTAACGCAGCAGGCCCAGCGCCACCGGCACCGCGACCGCGGCGAGGTGCCACCAACGGTCACCGTCCAGCGAGTTGCCGATCAGGAACACCCCGATCAGCGCGGGCAGAAAGCGCACCACCTCGTTCACCGGGTGCACCAGCAGCATCCGGGGGTCCAGGCGCCGCCAGCCCTGATCCCCCACCAACGGGTCGCCCCGAACCGTCCTCACGTGGCGTCGCCAACCTGTCCGGCGGTGCGTCGAGTGAGTTCGGCCACCATATCGTCCGCGGTCTCGCGGGCCAGGCCCACGATGTGCAGCGGTCCCTGCGCCGATGCGGTGGTCACCCGCACCGCGGCCAGACCCAGCAGGCGGCTCAGTGGGCCCTGGGTGATGTCGACCGTCTGCACCCGCGACATCGGTGCGACCCGGCGCTCCCTGGTCAGCCACCCGGTCTGGGTGTAGACCGCGCCGGAGGTCACCTCCCACCGGTGGACCCGGTACCGGAACACCGGCATCGTCACGCAGTAGCACACCGCTGCCGCCGCGTACGCCGGCCAGACCCAGGCCGGCAGCGCGAACCAGTGCCACACCCCGGTGATGAACACCAGGACGACGGCCACCACCGCGCACCTGCCGACCGCCTCCCCGACCCAGACCAGCGTCGCGCGAACCGACACCCGGTGCGCGGGGTCGCGAAGCGCGGGAGTGACCGGCGGCATCCCTTCACAGTAGGGGCGCCCGCTCGCCGACGTGGCCGGTGTGAGACACCATGACGGCATGACTTTCCCCTCGACCGGTGCGACCCGGTCGCCAGCCCCCGGCTCCTGGCCGTCCCCGATCTCCGCCGCCGACGCCGTCCGTGGGCGGCGGGCGCTGTCCGCGTGCGCCTTCGCCGGTGACGAGGTCTGGTGGTCGGAGGGTCGTCCGGACGAGTCCGGCCGGGTGGTGGTGTGCGCCACGGCCTCGGACGGGTCCGGTGAGGTCCGGGATGTGCTGCCCGCGCCGTTCAACGCGCGCACCCGGGTGCACGAGTACGGCGGAGTGTCGTTCCTACCGGTGCCCGGTGCTGCCGGGCACGATCTGGTCTTCGTGGAGTTCACCGACCAGCGGCTGTATTTGTGCTCCGGCCGCCGAGGCGGTGACGGCGCCGATCACGCACCGCAGCCGCTGGTGCCAGAGCCCGACCGGCCCACGGGGCTGCGCTGGGCGGATCTCACCCTGGACGCCCCGCGACACCGGATCCTCGCGGTGCGCGAGGAGCATCTCGGCGACGGCACCTACCGGACCGTGCGCCGTTCGGTGGTGGCGATCCCGCTGGACGGCTCCGCCGCCGAGAACCCCTCCGCGATCGTCGAACTCGCGCAGGGCGCGGACTTCTACGCCGCGCCACGACTGTCCCCGGATGGCGAGCGACTGGTCTATCTGAGCTGGCAGCACCCCCACATGCCTTGGGATGAAACCGAACTGCACCTGGCGGAATTGGACTCCGCCGGGCGCCCGTGTCACCATGCGGTGCTCACCGGGGGCGCCGGGACCAGCATGACGGACCCCGGATTCCTGCCGACCGGGCCGGATGCCGGCGCCATCCTCACGCTGTCGGACGAGCACGGCTGGTGGCGACCTCTGCTGATCGGTCCCGACAGCGGTCAGCAGCGATGGTTGTCGGATCAGGATGCTGAGTTCGCCGGCCCCGCTTGGACTCTCGGCCCGCGCAGCTGGGCGCAGTTGCCCGACGGACGACTGGTCGTCACCCGGAGCGGGGTACCCGGCATCCTGCAGGAGGACGGATCGGTCGCGGCCCTGGATCCGGCGTGGACGAGTTGCTCGGACCTGCACGCCGATGCGTCCGGCCGGCTGGCGCTGGTGGTCGGCGGTGACACCGTCACCGCTCGGGTCGCTGTCCTGGCGCCCACCCAGACCGGTTGGCGCGTCACCGATCTGCGAGTGGCCGCGGATCCGGAAACGGATATCCCGGCGGCGTTCCGACCACCGGCCCATCCGATCGTCGTGCACGGCGTGCACGCGATCGTCTATCCCCCCACCCATCCCGACCACACCGCCGAGCCCGGTACCGCGCCGTGCCTGATGGTGGTGCACGGCGGTCCGACCGGCCAGTTCTCCCGGCTGCCGTCGGCGACCACCGCCTTCTTCACCAGCCGCGGCGTCGGGGTGGTCGGGTTGGACTACGGCGGGTCTGCCGGGTACGGCCGGGCCTACCGCGAGCGGCTGCGGCACGCTTGGGGCCGTGTCGATGTCGCCGACGCCGCTGCGGTCGCCCGGGCGCTGGTGGCCGACGGCACCGCCGCGCCGGGTGCCGTGGTGATCGAGGGCGGTTCGGCCGGTGGGTGGACGGTGCTGTCGGCACTCACCGCCGCGGAGGACCTGCTGGGTGGTGCATCGCCGTTCGCGGCCGGGATTTCGCTGTTCGGTGTGGCCGACGCCCGGGCATTGGCCGACGGCACCCATGACTTCGAGGCGCGATACACCGACAGCCTGCTCGGCCCGGATCCGGACTCCTGGTTCGAGGCGTCACCACTGGCACACACCGATCGGCTGCGCATCCCCGTGCTGCTGTTGCAGGGCGGCCGGGATCCGATCGTCACCCCCGACCAGGCGGAGGCGTTCCGGAGCGCGGCCGCCGAGCGCGGGGTGCCACACGCGCTGATCGTCTTCCCGCAGGAGAGTCACGGCTTTCGCGCGGCCGACGCGCAAATCGCCACGCTGCAAGCGGAGTTGAGCTTCCTGGGGCAGATCCTGGGGTTCGACACGCCGGGGGTGCCGCACCTGGACCTCGTCACCGCCTGACCCTGTGCGCTGATCGACTCCCGGCTGCGCGGGCTCAGGCCAGGCCCAGGGACTTCATCCGCTCGGCGTGCCCGTGCTGCAACCTGCGGAACAACGCGCCGATCCCGGCCAGGTCACCGGATCCGCGCACGATCAGCTCGGCCAGCCGGTCCCGGTCGGCGGCCACGTACTGGGCCTGGGTCATCGCCTCGCCGAGCAGCCGGCGTCCCCACAGCGCCAGCGGACCGGCCAGCCGCGGGTCCGCCTGGCAGGCCCGGCGCACCTCTCGCACGGCGAACGCCGAGTGCCCGGTGTCGGCCAGCACGGTAAACACCAGATCCCGCGTGACCGGGTCCAGCCACTCGGCGATCTCCCGGTAGAAGTCGGCCGCCAGCCCGTCTCCGACGTGCGCCTTGACCAACGACTCCAGCCACGAGTGCGGCGCCGTCGAGTCGTGGAAGGCGTTGAAGGGCGCCACGAACGGCATCATGGCCTGCTCGACGGCCACCCCCAACCCGGCCAAGTGGTCGGCCAGCCGGCGAAAGTGCCCCAGCTCGGCCGCCGCCATCGCGGAAAGCTGCACCCGGCCAGCCAGCGTCGGGGCGTACCGGGCGTCCGCGGCCATCCGGTCGAAGGCCGACAGCTCACCGTAGGCGAGCACACCCAGCAGATCCACCACCGCCTCCGAGTCGCGCGCGGGCGGCTCGATCGCGTCGGAACCGGAGCCGGGTATCGCCGCCGGAGCCTGCGCGCCGACCGGCACGGACGACTGCGGGTCGGTCATGGTCCCTCCTGCATCGGTGCGGCGGCGCGTTCCGCTCCGAGCCTAGTGTCGGCAGCCCGGTCCGGCCGAGCGGACAGCGCCGGCTAGATCGTCCCGCGCGGATGATCGGTGATGGACGCCGCGAGCACGTACACTGGTTTCCGACAGGCGGCACCACCTGGGTGCCGCCGCAGTGTGCGCGCGTCGCCTGCTGCCGTCGTTGGCGATTGAGCCGGCGGACGGCCATCGGTCGGTTGGAATGGATCCCTGACTGGTTTCTGCGTGAACGCGCGCGAGCCGAGGAAGGGCATTGACACCCGCATGACCACATCGACCGCAGGACCATCCACCGCGGAGCCGGACACGCTCGCTACCGACGACACCCGCCTCACCGAGACCACCACCCCGGAGCCCAACGCCGCCATCGACCCCGCAGAAGCCGCCGAGACCGAGGCCGGCGCGCACCCGCTGGCCGGTGACGCACCGGTCACCGAGACCGCCCCCACCTTCGCCGCGCTTGGCGTCGACGATCGCATCGTTGCCGCTCTGGCCGACGCCGGCATCGTGCGGACCTTCGCGATCCAGGCGCTCACCCTGCCGATCGCATTGGACGGGCACGACCTGATCGGGCAGGCCCGCACCGGCATGGGCAAGACCCTGGGCTTTGGCGTCCCACTGCTGCAACGGCTGGCCGAGCAGTCCCGCGAGTCGGATCCGACCGGGCCGCTGCCGGCGGGCCGGGCCCCCCGCGCCCTGGTGATGGTGCCGACCCGCGAGCTGTGCGTGCAGGTGACCCGGGACGTCCGGGACGCCGCCAAGAACCTGCGACTGAACGTCACGGCCGTCTATGGCGGGCGCGCCTACGAGCCGCAGATCGCCGCGCTGCAGGCCGGCGTCGACGTGATCGTCGGCACCCCGGGTCGGCTGCTGGACCTGGCCAACTCCGGTCACTTGCAGCTCGGCGCGATCCGGGTGCTGGTGCTGGACGAGGCCGACGAGATGCTCGATCTGGGCTTCCTTCCCGACATCGAGCGAGTGCTGGGCATGGTGCCCACCCGGCGCCAGACCATGCTGTTCTCGGCGACCATGCCGGGTCCGATCATCACCCTGGCACGCACCTTCATGGTGCAGCCCACACACATCCGGGCCGAGCTGCCCGCGGACAGCGTCATCCACCAGACCACCACGCAGTTCGTCTATCGGGCGCACGCGCTGGACAAGGTGGAGATGCTGGCCCGCATCCTGCAGGCCAGGGACCGCGGTCTGGCGATGGTGTTCACCCGCACCAAGCGCACGGCCGCCAAGGTCGCCGACGAGCTCACCGCCCGGGGTTTCGCTGCGGCGTCGGTGCACGGCGACCTGGGTCAGGGCGCGCGTGAGCAGGCGCTGCGCGCGTTCCGCTCCGGCAAGGTGGACGTGCTGGTGGCCACCGACGTCGCGGCGCGGGGCATCGACGTCGAGGGTGTCACGCACGTGGTCAACTACCAGTGCCCGGAAGATGAGAAGACCTACATCCACCGCATCGGTCGCACCGGGCGGGCGGGCCGCACGGGTGTCGCGGTCACGTTCGTGGACTGGGACGACGTGCCCCGGTGGAAGCTGATCAACGACACACTGGGCCTGGCGCACGCCGAACCGGTGGAGACCTACTCGTCCTCGGCGCATCTGCGCAGCGACCTGGACATCCCGGAGAACGTCACCGGAAAGCTGCCGCGGGAGGCGCGCACCCGTGCCGGGCTGGCCGCAGAACAGGTCGAGGACATCGGCGAGACCGGTCGGCACGGGCACGGCGGCCACCGCGACGGCGGCGGGCGAGGCGGCCGTCGGGACGGCGCACACCGCGATCGGGATGGCGAGCGTGCCGGGGGCGGCGCGCCCAGCGAGCGCGCCGGCCGTGACCGTCGCCGCCGTGGCAGCGGTGTGGCGCAGGGGCAGGCACCCAGCGGTGACGAGCGATCCGCGGGTTCCGCCTCCGATGGCGCCGCACCCGCGGAGGGGCAGCGGGCGGCAGCCGCGCCGCGGCGGCGCCGTCGCCGCCGCACCCGGGCGGGCTCCGCAGCGCCGGGCGGTCAGCCCACGACTACCCCCACGACTACTCAGGACTGACCGCTCGGTCCTGGCACGCCAGCACCGGACCGGTCAGTAGTCTCGTGACGTGACGCTGCCCCGCCGGATCCGCCGCCGCATCGACGCCGCCGTCGCGGCCGTCATCGCCATCGTGGTGGTCGTGGTCGCGTTCGTCCTCTGGCAGGGCAGCGACTTTCGAGCCACCGCCGACGAGACCGCACCGTCGTCGCTGGCCCCGCCAATCCCCACCAGCCCGACGGCGCTGCCGGAGCGGCTGACCCAGCGCTGGCAGCTGCACACCGACCCGGGCTATGGGGCGATCGCCTCGGTGTACGGCACCGTGGTCACCGCCGATCGTCACTCCGTCGTCGGACACGATGCCCGCACCGGCGCCACGGTGTGGAGCTACTCCCGCTCGAACGTGGATCTGTGCGGCATCGCCACCGGAGACACCGTGCCGGCCGATGACCTCACCACGGCCCCGGGCCTGCACGGCATCGTCACGCTGTTCGCCAAGAACGGCTGGTGCTCACAGGTCACCACGCTGGACCCGAACACCGGCGCACGCGTCTACCAGCGCACCTCGCCCAACCAGCTCGGCGGCCAGATGATCTTCGGCAGCCCCTACGCGGGATGGGTCGGCAAGGATTACCTGGAGCTGTGGCGGTGGGACCTGGTGGTCACCATCCGATATGGCAATCAGCCCAACCCGGTGAACTCCGACGGATCGCATACCGGCTGCACCTTCTCCGACGCCGCCGTCACCGACCTGCAGCTGGCCACCATCGAACACTGCACCGACCACCCCGACACCGCCACGCTGGTGCTCACCTGGCCCACCCCGAGTGACGCGCCGGACAAGGGCACCCAAGGGTGGGACGCGAACCACTCCCCGCCCAAGACGACCATCGACACGCACAGCCCCGACGCCGTGATCGTGGGTATCACTCCCGACCGGGCGGCGGTGCTGGTCTCCGAGCCGGCACCCGCCCTGGTGGTGTACGACTCGTCCGGTACGGAGCTCTCCCGTACCCCGGTCGACATCTCGGCGGCCGAGATCGTCCAGACCGCCGCGGCCGGCATCACCCCGTCGGTGGTCTACCAGACCCGGCGGTACACCCTGGTGGGTCACCACCTGCTGTCGATGTCCGCCGAGACCGTGTCGGTCACGGTGACGCCGTCCCCCACGACCGCCCCGCCGACCGGGGAGGCCGCGCCGACTACCAGCAGCGGCGCCGCGAAGCCGCAGACCACCAGCGAACAGAACCCGGTGCTGGATTGGATCGCCCCGGACGCGACCGGCCTACCAACCAGGATCGGCACCAGCATGCTCATCCCGACGGTCGACGGGCTGCAGGCGCGGGCGGTCGCGGACGGCTCGGTCACCACTACCATCCCGGTCGACCGCGGCGGCTATACCGGCCGGGTCGACGTCACCGCGATCGGTGACGAGATCGTCGAGGTGCGCGGCGACACGGTGGTGGGCCTGTCCCGGTGACGCCGTGAGCGACGCCGCAGCGAGGCAGATCCGTCGCGACGCAGTCGCAGGATCGACGAGCGAAGCGCGGAGCGAACAATCAAACGCGTGAGCGACGCCGCAGCGAGGCAGATCCGTCGCGACGCAGCTCAGGCCCACCAGGCCAGCCACAGCACCCCGGCCGCGGCGATGATCACCACGGCGGCCATCGGCCACCGCACCGAGGCCGGCACCCTCCGGCGCGCCAGCACCGTCAACTCGCCGAGGACCCCCACTCCGAGCTGACCGGCGATCCGGGCCCATCCCGGCCCGCTGGCCGCGCCGAGACCGGTGCCGGGCGCCAGGTCGGGCGCGGCGAACTGCAGCACCAGCAGAGCCACGCCGAGCACCAGCAGCCCACCGGACAGCAGCCCGGCGAGGATCTCCACCGCACGCAGGACCGGCCCCGCCCGGGTCGGCGCCACCCGGGGACGGTCGGCGCCGACTGGTACCAGCCGTTCGGTCGGCGCGTCAGGGTCGACAGGCTTCACGGGACCCACCGCATCGTCCGGGTGGTCCCAGCCGTGCCCGGCCGGCGGCAGCGGTGCGGTATCCATCGGCTACGCCCCCGGTCCGAGCAATGGTGTGGCACCCGAGGACGCGGCCTCGATCGCGGCGAGGGCCTCCGGCGTGGATCGCTCCTGCCCGAGCCGCAGGGCCTTGTTGGTGCCGTGGTAGTCCGACGAGCCGGTGCCGATCAGGCCGAGGCGATCGGCAATGGCCCGCAGCTCGGCCCGGTCGGCGTCCGCGTGATCGGGATGATCGACCTCGATGCCGGCCAGCCCGGCCTCCGCCAGCCGGGCCAGCCGTGCCTCGTCCATCATTCCGGCCGCGCCCCGCGCTCGCGGGTGGGCGATCACCGGCACTCCCCCGGCGCCGCGCACCAGCTCAATGGCGGTGCGCAGCTCGGTGTCGGCCTTGCGCACGAAGTAGGGCCCCCGCCACGACAGGTACTGGGCGAACGCCTCGGTGACGCTTCCCACCAGACCCGCGGCGACCAGAGCCCGGCCGATGTGCGGGCGCCCGACCGGCGCATCACCGGCGATGTTCAGCACCTGCTCCCGGGACAACGGCAGGCCGGCCGCCACCATGCGGTCGACGATCGCCATGCCCCGCTCCAGGCGATCGGCCCGCAGCCGGGCCATCTCCGCCGCCAGCGCGGGAAACCGCGGGTCGAACAGGTACCCCAGCAGGTGCACGCTGACCCGCCGGCCCTCGCCGACCAGGTGCGTGGAGAACTCCGCGCCGCGCACCAGGGTCAGCCCCTCGGGCCGGGCCAGGGCCGCCGCCTGCCAGCCACCGGTGGTGTCGTGGTCCGTCACCGCCACGGCCCGCAGCCCGGCGGCGACCGCGGCCTGCAGCAGGGTGGCCGGGCTGTCGGTGCCGTCGGAAAAGGTGGTGTGCGTGTGCAGGTCGATGGTCATCGCCTGCCATCCTGCCGGACCGCGCGATCAGAACGGCTCAGGACGATGCAGCGTGCCCCAGCTCCATCTTGGCCAGCAGGCCGCGAGCCTGCTCGGCGGTGCGTGGCTCGCACAGCACGTCGTACCGCCGGGCCACCACTTGGGAGGCCGAGGTGAAGTCCCGACGGCCTCTGGTCATCGAGTACCCGAGAACGCCCATGATGGAGCCGAACACCGCCCCGATGGCGATGGTGAAGATGATCAGCAGCAGCAGCGACTGCGCCTGCGAGAACAGCGTCATCACCAGCCCGACGAACAACCCCATCCACGCGCCGGACGCGGCGCCGGCGGCGGCCAGCTTGCCGGCGGTCAGCTTGCCCGTCACCCTTTCGACCAGCTGCAGGTCGGTGCCGACGATGGTCACGTCGTGCAGCGGAAAGTCCTGCTTGGCCAGGTACTCCACGGCGCTGGTCGCCTGCGCGTAGGTCGGGTAGGCGGCCACCGCGAACCCGGTCGGTGGGGTCGGCATGCTCGGGACGGCACCCTGCGCCCGGAATCCCAGTGGCGAGGACATGACCAATGCCTCCTTCACGGTGCAGTGCGGCAGCGCTCGGGCCGGAGGCTCCGGCCGTCACCTCCATCGTCCCACACCGACCGGGAGCGCCCGGGGCGAACGTGCGGAACGGCACTCATCGGGCGACGGTCCGGGCCGGTGCGACGGCCGTAGGGTGGAGGTCAGCGGTGGCCCGGACAGGTTTGGTGACCCGGGCGCCGGGCGATGAGTTCGACGAAGGATGGGCAATGGCAGTCCTTGAGCAGGCAGTGCGGGCGGCGTTGGCGACCGTCAAGGACCCGGAGATCCGCCGGCCGATCACCGAGCTGGACATGGTCGAGCATCTCGCGGTGTCCGCCGACGGCGTGGTCGAGTTGACGGTGCTGCTGACCATCGCCGGGTGTCCGCTCAAGGGCACCATCGAGAAGGACGTGACGGCCGCGGTGCGCTCCGTGCCCGGCGTCACCGACATCAAGCTCACCCTGGGCGTGATGAGTGAGGACCAGCGCAAGGCGCTGCGCACCCACCTGCGCGGCGGCGCCACGATCGACATTCCGTTCGCCAGGCCGGGCTCGCTGACCCGGGTGATCGCGGTGGCGTCCGGCAAGGGCGGGGTGGGCAAGTCCTCGGTGACGGTGAATCTGGCCGCCGCCATCGCCGCCACCGGTCAGTCGGTCGGTGTGCTGGACGCGGACGTCTACGGCTTCTCGGTGCCCCGCATGATGGGGGTGACGAGCCGGCCGACTCGGGTGGACGACATGATCCTGCCGCCGGTGGCGCACGGGGTAAAGGTGATCAGCGTCGGCATGTTCGTGCAGGGCAACGCCGCGGTGGTGTGGCGCGGGCCGATGCTGCACCGTGCGCTGGAGCAGTTCCTCGGCGAGGTGTTCTGGGGTGACCTGGACGTGCTGCTGATGGACCTGCCGCCCGGTACCGGCGATATCGCGATCTCCACCGCCCAGCTGGTGCCCACCACGGAGCTGCTGGTGGTGACGACGCCGCAGACCGCCGCCTCCGAGGTGGCCGAGCGGGCCGGTTCGATCGCCGTGCAGACCCGGCAGAAGGTGGTCGGGGTGGTGGAGAACATGGGCCCGATGACCCTGCCGGACGGTAGCGTGCTCGACCTGTTCGGGACCGGCGGCGGCGACGCGCTGGCGGGAACGCTGTCCCGGCTCACCGGCACCGCCGTCCCGCTGCTGGGTCGGGTGCCGCTGGATCCGGCGCTCCGCCTGGCCGGGGACGCGGGCGTTCCACTGGTGCTGTCGCAGCCTCAGGCGCCCGCCGCGGCGGCCTTGCGGGCGGTCGCCGATCAGATCGTGGCGCGGCCGGCCCGGCTGGTGGGCCGGGCGCTGCCGCTGTCGGTGGGCTAAGGCTCGGCGAGGTCCAGCGAGTCCGTTCCGCCCGCGGGCTCAGGTGCCCTCGTCGTCGAAGGGTGGGGTCTCCCCGGCGGCCAGCGTGCGGAGCGGCCGGGTGGCGGTCACCGTGCCGGCCGAACCCGCGGCCGCATCCTGCGCGCCGGTGGACGCCGCCGCGCCCGGGCCGGCGGCGGTCGTGCCAGGGGTGCTCCCAGCCGTGCCGTTACCAGCGGCGTCCGTGCCGGCCGCCCCGGCTCCGTTGGTCGCCCCCAGGCCCAGAAACCCCGACACCCCACCGGAGAACTCCTCGCCGAGGATGTTCTTGCCGATGATGGTCTTCGGGTTCAGCTCGCGCAGCGCCCGCAGCTCGCCGAACTCCTTGAGCGACTGCAGCTCGGCGACCTGCCGGCGCAGCTCGTCCAGCTCCGGGCCGATCTGGCTGCGCAGCTCCTCCTGGGCGCCGGCCGCCATGGTGCGCACCTTGCGCAGCGACTCCATCACCCACTTGACGGCCGTGGGGATGCGCTCCGGTCCCAGCAGGAACAGCGCAGCGAGCAGGATCAGGATGAGCTGATCCCAGGACAGACCGAACACCGGCTGCCTCCTCGCGCCGACCGATTCGAGCGCCTTCACCCTACCGGCGGGTGCGCGTATCACCGCGCGGCCAGTGTCACCTGCACCGTCATCCGCTTCCCGGCGCGCACCAGCACCACCGGGACCGTGTCCCCGACCCGATGCTCCTGCACCGCGACGACCAACTCGTCGGCACTGCCCACGGCCCGGTCGCCGACCTTAACGATCACGTCGCCGTCGGAGATGCCGGCCTTCGCGGCCGGTCCGCCGTCCGTGACGTTTTGCACCTGCGCGCCGTCCGTGGTGCCGTCCGTGGCCGACCGCGCGTTCACCCCGATGGTCGGGTGCGACACCGTGCCGTGGTTGATCAGCGTCTGAGCGATGCTGCGCGCGTAGTCGATGGGGATGGCGAAGCCCAGGCCGATGGAGCCGTTGGTCTCGCCCGCAGCGCTGCCGCCGAGCGTGCGGATCGCGGTGTTGATACCCACCACGGCGCCGGCCGCGTTCACCAGGGGTCCGCCGGAGTTGCCGGGGTTGATGGCGGCGTCGGTCTGGATGGCGTCGATCACCGCGTCGGTATCGGTCCCCTCGCCCGATAGCCGCACCGCCCGGTGCAGCGAGGAGACGATGCCGGTCGTGACGGTGCCCGCCAGGCCCAAGGGTGAGCCCACCGCGATCACCTGGTCACCGACCTGCAGGGACGACGACTCGCCGAGCGGGGCGACCGTCAGATTGTCCACCCCGTCCACCCTGACCACGGCCAGGTCGGACCCCGGGTCCCGACCCACGATGGTGCCGGGTACCCGAGTGCCCTTGCCGTCGTTGAAGACCACCGTCAGCACGGCATTGTCGTCGCCGGCCGCCAGCGAGACGACGTGGTTGTTCGTCAGGATGTAGCCGGAACCGTCGATGACGAACCCGGATCCGGTGTCCCCCGTGTTGCCGGTGCGCACCTCCAGGGACACCACGGCGGGCACCACGGCGCGGGCGATCGCCGCGACCGAACCGGCGGGTCGCGGCACGGTCGGCTGCACCGTCGCCAGCGTCACCGACGGGCCGAGCGCGCTGCCGGCCGTGCGGGGTCCCAGCAGCACACCCAGGGTGGCCCCGACCATCCCGATCACCAGGGCACCGACGGCCAGCACGATCAGCGTTCCCGGACGCAGCCGGTGCTCGAACAGCGCCTGGCGCAGGGTGAATCGCTCCGCCGGCGGCGGTGACGTGGGCTCCGGAGCCGGCTCCTCGGCGGCGGGGGCACCGAGCATCACCCCGGTCCGGGGATCGCGCCACGGGTCTGCCGGCACCACCTCGGCCTCGACATCCTCGGCTGCGGGGGGCCGCTCCAAAGACCCGGCCATGCCGGGCGGGCGGCCGAACGCGTCGACGAGGATGCCGGGCACGTCGGGGCGGGCGGCCGGTTTCGGCGGGGCACCATTGCCGGCTGGCGGGGCGAAGGATCCGGTCACGCTCGGCGGTCGGGACAGGGCGGCGGCCTCGGCCGGGTCGACGAACGGGCGCTGCACCGGGCGCGGACCGAGCCGCGTCGCGGCGTCCTCACCCGGTTGCCGTGGCATGTACCGATACTCCCCTGGATGCAGGATCGACCCTCGTGGGCCCCACTACCGCAGAACTGCCGCCGAACTGCCGCCGAACTGCCCCAGAACTGCCGCACCCGGAAGGCTACGTCACCGGCCCGTCCACCCGGGCTCGTTCGGTCAGCGGTGCGATCGGCCGGCCAGCGCAGCAGCCGACGGCGCCGCGGGAAGGTAGCTGACCTGAGCCGTGTCCGGGTGGCCGGCCGGCGTCCCGGCATCCTGCGGCCGCTCGGTCAGCGCGGTCGCGGCGATCGCACCGGCCACCAGCCCGGCCACAATGGCGCCCGCACCCAGCCGCAGCCCACGGCCGCGCAGCGAGCCACCGCGTCCTCGCAGGACAGTCCAGTGAAGCTGTTCGTCGGCCGGCGATCGATCCTCGGCGGCGCGGTTCCGGTAGCCGGTGGCCTGCCCCGCCGCCGGGTGCCGGGTGATTCGCCCGTTCGCGTCGCGAGTGATGCCGGCCGGCGGGGGCGTCGCCGGCAACGCGATCGGGATGGACCGCAGCGCATCCAGCAGCCCACTGGGGATGCTCGGGCAGGCCGCGGCACGTAGTTGCTGGCGGGCACTAGTCTGCTCGGCGACCTCGGCAGCGCAGGACTGGCAGCGTGCGACGTGCGCGGCGGCGCGCTGGAACGCCGTCAGGCTCATCTCACCGTCGGCGAATGCGACCACCGCATCCAGACCGAGGTGGTCTTCAAACAGCGACGTCATTGCCACACCGTCGCCTTGGCCGCGCCCGGTGTGGTGCCGGCCGTCTCACCGGCGGCGCGCTCCGCGCGGCGCCGCTCCAGTCCGGCCCGCAATGCCTGCCGGCCGCGGTGGATCCGGGAGCGCACGGTGCCGATCTTGATGCCGAGCGTCGACCCGATCTCTTCGTAGGTCAGGCCCTCCACGTCGCACAGCACGACAGCCGCCCGGAACTCCGGCAGCAGGTCGTCCAGCGCGGCGTGCAGGTCCGGGTCGAGGTTGCTGTCGGCGTACACCTGCTCCGGGGACGGCTCCCGGCCGACCACGCGATCGGATTCCTCGCCCAGCGCCTCCATGCGAATGCGCTGGCGCCGACGTACCAGGTCCAGGAAGACATTGGTGGTGATCCGATGCAGCCAGCCCTCGAAGGATCCGGGCTTGTAGGCGGCCAACGACCGGAACACCCGGATGAAGGTCTCCTGCGTGATGTCCTCGGCGTCGTGCTGGTTGCCCGACAGTCGATAGGCGAGCCGGTACACACGGTCGCTGTGCTCGCGAACGACCTCGTCCCATGCGGGCGGCGTCCAACCCGGTTCCGGCTCGGCCGGCCCGGTGTCCTGACGGTCCTGGTCCAGTGTCAGCGCAACCACTCCCTCGTCTCGTCCAGGTCAACGAACCGGACCCGGCTATTGTTCCGGGTCCCCGTGTGAGGGACGTGTGAATATCCGGACCGTCACGGAGCGCTCGGGCTGTCCACCCGATAGGGCCGCTAGGGCTGTGACGGGTCCATCGGGGCCCCCCGGCGAGCCGTGCGGCGCTGAATTTCCTGACATAACCACTTGACGAATGCTTGTACGAGAGTACTCTCATACTACAGAACACATGAGCTACTACATGTTTGGGGGTGCCGCGATGACGATGCTGTCATGCGGCCCAGCATGCCCCGAGGCATGGCCCGATCGGTTCAGCCCGAACGACAAAACCCCCAACAGCGGTGACGAAGATCGCGGCGGCTGGGACGCCGACGACTGGGACGCCGACGACTGGGACGCCGACGACTGGGACGGTGACGGCGGCTTCAAGGAAGGTGAGCCTCCGGAGCCGCAGTGGGCCCTGGACGCCTCCCGGCAGGTGCTGCTGGAACGGCTGGCCAGCGCGGCGACGGCACCCGCCGGGTGGGATGCCGCCGGTGTCATCGAAGCGTTGAGCCTGCTGCTGTCCGGGCCTTCCACAACCCGGACCTCATCGACCGTGGAGGTTGGCGCTGCCGGGCTGGTGGACGGGATCCGGACCACTCAGCGGCTGATCAACCACTACCAGGCGATACAGCAGCAGTGGATCGCCGCGCTCGCCCGGCCAGGAGTGGCGATACCACTGGACCAGCTGGTGGATGCGTGTCAGCATCCCGGTGGACGGGTGCCCGGGGCGCTGCGGCCACCGGACGAGATTCCCGAGGATCTGCCTGTCGACAACCAGGGTGAGCCGGTCCTGACGCGGCTGCTGGATCACCCTGCATGGCGGGAACCGCTGGCAGACACCGCGGCGCGGCTGGCCTCTGCGGAGGTGGGCTGCGCGTTGCGGATCGCACCGTGCACCGCGCGGGCCAGGGTGGAAAGGGCGTTGAGCATGCTCGACACCCTGCCCGCGACCTATGCCGCGCACCGTGCCGGAGACCTGGACGGATACCGGGTGTCGATCATTGCCGACCGCACCGCCGTGCTTACCGGTTCGCAGCGAGCGCGGGTCGAGCAGCGAGTGCTGTCCCGCGCGGCGGAACGCACCCCGGGCGTGCTACGCGATCAGGTCGATCGGGCCGTGATCTCCGCCGATCCACAGGCTGCCGTGGGGCGCTCCGAGCGGGCCCGGTCAGGCCGCGGCGTTCAGCTGGACAAGGACCTGGACGACATGACCGTCTTCCGTGCCACGATCGGCTGCGCAGACGGACAGTTGGCTTTCGGAGTGCTCGATGAGCACGCCCGATCGTTGACCGCGGCCGGCCTGGCCGACGGTCGCGGCACCAACCAGCTGCGCGCCGACATCTTTACTGACCTGTTCCGCACCCTCGCCGAAACTGGCCACGCCCACCTCACCACCCGTCCCAGCAGCCGCGACGACAGTCCCCACACCGACGCTCGCAACGGCGGCGATGCGGCCAGCGGCGGCGAGGGCGGTAGCGATGGGGTTGGGGAATCTCGCCACGGCGGCGACGACCGCGGCGGTTCCGGCCGACGGTTCGGCGGGGTGCAGCCCTGCCCCGGACACCACCCCAACAGCCACGACCGCAGTGTCGCCCCGCCGCACGGGCGGGCCGGCACCGTCGCCGGCTACCGGCGGCGTACCGCGCTGAACGTGTACCTGGACGCGGCCACCCTCGCCGGACTGGACCAGCAACCCGGCGAACTAGCCGGCTATGGCGTCATCACCGCCGACACCGCCCGCGCCCTGGCCGCGTCCGCCGACACGATCCGCGCCCTCATCCTGCGCCCTATCACCACCCCCATCGGCACCTCGGCTGCCGCAGGCGTGACGGAGGCGTTCGCGGCCGCCACCGCCGAGACATCCCCTGTCCGCCCTGCGACCGGCTCGGCCGGACCCGGCTCACCGCAGGTCGAGGTGCACGCCACCAACCCCGTCCGGTCCCGGGTATGTGGCACCATCCTGGACGCCGGCCGATCGGTCTACCGGCCACCGGTTGCCGTGCTGGATTACGTCGCCGCCCGGGATCGCACCTGCACCTGGCCGGGGTGCCGCGCACCCGGCACCCGCTGCGATGCCGATCATCGCCACGCTTTCGGCGCTGGTGGCAGTACCTGCGCGTGCAATCTTGACTGGTTGTGCAGGTTCCATCACCAGGTGAAAACGTTCACTGCCTGGCGCGCGCAGCCCGGCCTCGACGGCCGCCTGATCTGGATCAGCCCCACCGGACACCGCTACCCCAGCGAACCCGGCCACCCCCTACTCGACCACCCCACCGGCACCAGCACCGACCCACCCGACGACGACCCACCCCCGTTCTAGTCGACACCGGCGCGGCTCTAATCGATACCGGCACGTCCGACGGCGGACCGGCCCGGAGACCTAGCCACCGGTGCGCCCCCGCCGCGGTGTCCCGCCGGCCGGGTAACCTAACCCGCGTCCCGGACCCAGGCGGCGCCGTCAGTGGGTGGACGGTCCGCACCGCACCTGGTAGAAAGGCCCGCCCGTGAGCAATAGCCGGTCCTACGCCGAACTCTTCATCCCGGAGAGCGAGCAGGCGATTGCCGCGCGCGACCGCGCCGCCGAACTGGGTTGTGTGCCCGTCGGTACGGGAGCGGGCGCCGCGCTCACCTTTCTGGCCGCGTCCCTGGCGGCCAAGTCCGTGGTCGAGATCGGCACCGGCGCCGGCGTCAGTGGCCTGCACCTGTTCGCAGGCATGGCGCCCGACGGCATTCTCACGTCCATCGACGTCGAGGCGGAGAACCAGCGCGCCGCCAAGACCGCCTTCGCCGAGGCGGGGATCGCCCCCGCCCGGGCCCGGCTGATCAACGGTCGCGCGCTGGATGTGCTGCCCCGGCTGACCGACGCCGCCTACGACCTAGTGCTGGTGGATGCCGCCAAACAGGAGTACCCGCAGTACGTCACCGAGGCGATCCGGCTGCTCCGTCTCGGCGGTGTGCTGGCTATCGACAATGCGCTGTGGCACGACAGGGTCGCCGACCCCACCCAACGTGACCCGGAAACGGTCGCCGTCCGGGAGGCCGCCCGGATGGTCCGCGACGACGAGAGCCTCGTGGCCGTGCTGCTGCCGCTGGGCGACGGGCTGCTGGCGGCCGTCAAGCGGTAGCGGAGCGCAGGGGGGCGCGGCGCCCTGCCGCCCGATCCAATCGGCACCGGAGCGCCGCGGGCAACCCCGTCACCGCATCACGCGTCATGATCACAATGCGAACGAACGCCCCCTTCCCCACCACCCGACGGTGGCGCGCCGCGCTGGCCGTGCTGCCGGTCGCCGCGATGATGGCCGGCTGCACCGGCACCATCCCGGAAGCCACCGTCGTCACCATCACCAGCACCGTCGCGCCGGCGACGCACCCGGCCGCACCCCCACGGCACGATCCGAGCGACTCGACGCCCGGCGCGACCGTGATCGGCGGCCCGGCCACCCGAGGTGACGACACCTCCACACCGACTGGCGTCACCGGCAAGCCACACCGGACCGGACCGCCGACCACGATCACCTTCGGTCGACCCACCGCCCAGGACCCGGACCGGCAGGATGGCGCACCCACCGGCGACGCCACGACCCCGGCATCCCGCACCGACGACGGCGATACCGGCGGCGACTCCCCACCGGGATCCCTGTCCACCGACGGCGACCTGATCGCCGCCGCGACCAGCGCTGCGGCCGCGGCCGGAGTGGCACCCGCCGACCCGGACACCCCTGGTCCCGAGACCGGCCCGGCCTGCCCCGCGGACCCCGCCTACGTCGACGAGAAACCCACCGGGCTTCGCTCGGACGTCATCGCCGGATGGCACCGGGCGGTCTCCCGAGCCGCTGCGAAGGGCATCACCCTGTGCCTGAACGACGGCAAGCGCAGCCGCGCGCAACAGCAGGCGCAGTACGACGACTACGTCGAGCAGTACGGCAAGAAGGTCGCCGACCAACTGGTGCTGCCGCCGAACAAGTCGGCGCACGTGGTGGGCATCGCCGTCGATGTCCAGCCGGCCGACGGGTATCGCTGGCTGCAGTCGACCGACGGGTCGCTCGGATTCTGCCGGATCTACGACAACGAGGCCTGGCACTTCGAGTTCAACCCCGACTATCGGTCCACCGGCTGCCCCGCGCGGCTCCCCGAACCCGAACGCTGACACGATCGGCACCATGAACCTGCCAGACCATCCGCCGGTGGCCGCTGTGCTCTGGGACTGCGACGGTGTGCTGCAGCACGGCATCAACGGTGCGTTGCAGAAGCTGACTTCACTCGTTGGTCGCGAGATGCTGCCCACCCTGCTTGCGGAGGAACAGCCCGCGCTCCGCGGCGAAGAGCCACTGCGCGCGGCCATCACCCGGATGATCGACCGGCTCGGTCTGCGCGTCCCGGTGCCGGAGGTCCTGTCGGTCTGGGACGACTACGAACTCGACCGGGACGCTCTGTCGATCCTGCGCGCGGTGCGCGCCGGCGGAACCGGCTGCTACCTGGCCACCAATCAACAGGACTACCGGCGCGACCGGATGCGCTCCGAGTACGACAACCTCGTCGACGGTTCGTTCTACTCCTGTGAGATGGGCGTGGCCAAACCAGATCCCGCGTTCTTCCGGCACGTCGTCACCGCCCTGGCCCTGCCGGCCAACGCGCTGCTGTTCGTCGACGACAGCGCGCCCAACGTCGTGGCCGCGCGATCGCAGGGGTTGCGCGCCGAGCTGATCGAGCCGGAACCCGTCGCGCCGCAGTTACAGCAGCTGCTGGCCGAGCACCGGGTCGCCTTCGCCACCTAAGGTTCGACGCGAACCCCCTTGCCCACCACGGTGATCCCGGAGGCCGTCACGGTGAACCGGGCACGGTCGGCGGCGGAGTCCACGCCGACTTGGGCGCCGTCCGGCACCACGACGTTCTTGTCCAGGATTGCGTTGCGCACCACCGCATTCCGGCCGATCCGTACGCCGGGCAGGATCACCGACCCCTCGACCCGTGAGCCGCCCAGGATCCGCACGTCGGTGGATACCACCGAGCGCAGCACGTCCGCGCCCGAGACGATGCTGCCGGAATCGATCATGGACTCCCGGGCGGTGCCGTTCTCCACGAACTTCGCCGGCGGGAGCGCGGGCGGCATGGTGATGATCGGCCACTCGGCGTTGTACAGGTTGAAAATCGGATGCACCGAGATCAGGTCCATGTGCGCCTCGTGGTAGGAGTCCAGCGTTCCCACGTCGCGCCAGTAGCCCCGGTCCCGGTCGGTGGCGCCGGGCACCTCATTCCGCGCGAAGTCGTAGACGTTGGCACTGCCCCGCTGCACGAACATCGGCACGATCGACCCGCCCATGTCGTGCACCGATGCACTGTCCGCGGCATCGGTGCGCAACATGTCCACCAGCGCCGACGTGGTGAACACATAGTTGCCCATCGAGGCGTAGGCGACGTCGGGGTTGTCGGGCACCGCCGGTGGGTCGGACGGCTTCTCCAGAAAGTCCGAGATCCGGTGCCCGTCGTCCGCGGTCTGAATCACCCCGAAGGCCGTCGCCTCCTGTCGCGGCACCCGGATACCCGCCACCGTCGCCTCGGCTCCGGAATCGATGTGGTCGGCCACCATCTGGGACGGGTCCATCCGGTACACGTGATCGGCGCCGAACACCACCAGATAGTCCGGGTCCTCGTCGACCACCAGGTTCAGCGACTGGTAGATCGCATCCGCGCTGCCGGTGTACCAGCGGGGGCCCAGTCGCTGCTGGGCCGGGACGGGGGTGACGTAGTTGTCCAGCATGGCGCTCATCCGCCAGGTGGTGGTGATGTGTCGGTCCAACGAATGCGACTTGTACTGGGTGAGCACGCAGATCTTCCAGTACCCGGCGTTGACCAGGTTCGAGAGCACGAAGTCGATCAGCCGGAAGCTGCCTCCGAACGGCACGGCCGGTTTGGCCCGGTCGGCGGTCAGCGGCCACAGCCGCTTGCCCTCGCCGCCGGCCAGCACGATCCCCAGCACCTTGGGCCTACCCACCATGACGTGACCCTAGTCCGCAGACGATCACCGCGCGCGTCACGGCCGGACCCGTGTTGCCGCACGACCGGACCCGTGTTGCCGCACGGCCGGACTCGGCGTTGCCACCCCGCCGGACTCATGTTGCCGCACGACCGGGTCGCCCGGCACCCCCCTGTGGCGCGCGGGGTTCCGGTCGGATGCGTACAGTCCCGGGCATGCGCACCGGCCTGCTGACCCGCGAATTTCCGCCCGACATCTACGGCGGCGCAGGGGTCCACGTCGAGTACCTCGCCCGGGAACTGCGCCGGCTGATCGACGTGGACGTGCATGCCTTCGGCGACGACCGACCGGGCGCGACGGGCCACCGGCCGCCCACCGGGCTCGCCGACGCGAACGCGGCGCTGGCCACCCTCGGCGTCGACCTGGACATGACGGCGCAGTGCGGCGGTGTCGACCTGGTGCACTCCCACACCTGGTACGCCAACATGGCCGGGCACTGGGCAAAGCTGCTCTACGACATCCCGCACGTGGTCACGGCGCACTCGCTGGAGCCTCGGCGGCCGTGGAAGGCCGAACAGCTCGGCGGCGGCTACCGCCTCTCGTCGTGGGCGGAGTCCACCGCCTATCACGGCGCCGACGCGGTCATCGGCGTCTCCGACGGTATGGCCGCCGACATCCTGGCCTGCTACCCGGATCTCGACCCGGAGCGGGTGCACGTGATCCGCAACGGCATCGATACCCAGATCTACCACCCGGTGCCCGAACGCGACGCCCTGACCGCCCGGGGCGTCGACCTGGACGCCCCGATCGTGGCGTTCGTGGGGCGCATCACCCGGCAGAAGGGGGTGCGGCATCTGCTGGCCGCGGCGCATGCCTTCGACCCGGCGATCCAGCTGGTGCTGTGCGCCGGCGCTCCCGACACCCCGGAGATCGCCGCCGAGACCGCCGAGGCGGTGGCCGCCTTGCAACGGGAGCGCACCGGCGTGTTCTGGCTGGACGGCATGCTCAGCCAGACCGAGGTATTGCAGGTGCTATCGGCGGCCATCGTGTTCTGCTGCCCGAGTGTGTACGAGCCGCTGGGGATCGTGAACCTGGAGGCGATGGCCTGCGAGACCGCCGTGGTGGCCAGCGATGTCGGTGGGATACCGGAAGTGGTGGTCGACGGCGTCACCGGCACGCTGGTGCACTACGATCCGAACGACGTCACCGGCTTCGAGCATGCGCTCGCACAGGCCGTCAACCGGGTAGCGCTGGATCCGAGGACCGCCACGACGCAGGGCGCGGCGGGTCGGCGGCGGGCGGTGGCGGAGTTCTCCTGGAGCAGCATCGCCGAGCAGACCGTCGCGCTGTATCGAACGCTGCTGGAGCGGTGACGGGAATCCGACGCGCCGCCGGCACCGAAGTCGCCGACCGCGACCGGGAGCCACGCCCAGGCACCCGGGGGCGCAGACACGTCCGCCCGGGTGGGCGCGATGAGGACCGCGCACCCGCCCGGGCGGAGCGGTGGTCAGCTGACGACTGCCTTCAGGGCATCGCCGAGCGCCGCCGCCTCGTCCGCGGAGATTTCCACGACGAGACGACCGCCGCCCTCCAGAGGAACGCGCATGACGATCCCGCGACCCTCCTTGGTCACCTCGAGAGGACCATCCCCCGTGCGGGGCTTCATGGCCGCCATCTGCGACTCCCTCCACCACTTTCTCCAGGCACTGCGGGCCGGTCCACGACCACACCCGCCCGCCCCCGCACCGCGTGCGGGTGTCTTATTCTCCCCCATGGCCGGGTCGGATCACCAACCGGCGCCCGCCGGCTCGGCACCCGCGACGGCCCGAGCGGCGCCGGGAACGATCTGGGAAGGACCCCCCGCACATGACCGACCGCACCGGCGACCCATCCGACAACACCGCCCAGCCGCCGATCCTGATCCACGCCGAGGACGGCGTCCGGACCATCACCCTGAACCGGCCGGCCGCGTTCAACTCCTTCAACCAGCAGATGAAGTCGGCCCTGCTGGAAGCGGTCGCCGAGGCCGCCGCCGACCCCGCCGTGCGGGTCCTGGTGCTCACCGGTGCGGGCCGCGCCTTCTGCGCCGGTCAGGACCTCAAGGAACACCTGGCCCGGGTGCAGGCGAACGACCCGGCCGTCGCCGACACCGTCACGGCCTTCTACAACCCCCTGGTAACGGCGCTGACAGAGATGCGCAAGCCGGTGCTGGCCGCCGTCAACGGGGTGGCAGCCGGCGCCGGGGCGGCACTCGCCTTCGCCTGCGACCTACGGATCGCCGCGGCGTCGGCGTCGTTCTCGCTGGCGTTCGCGGGGGTGGCGTTGTCGGCGGACACCGGGGCGTCCTACACGCTGCCACGGCTGGTCGGCCAGGGCCGAGCGATGCGGATGATGCTGCTCGGCGAGAAGGTGGGCGCCGCTGAGGCACTGCGCATCGGCATGGTCGACGAGGTGGTCGAGGACGCGGCGTTCTCCGGGCGCGTCACGAGACTGGCGGCGCAGTTGGCTGCCGGTCCGACGGCCGCCTACGGCTGGATCAAGGCCTCGGTGGCGCACGCCGCCGACACGGACCTCGCCGGCACACTCGCCTTCGAGGACCGTGCGCAGGCGGCCTGCTTTACCTCCGCGGACCATCGGGAAGCGCTGGACGCCTTCGTCGGCAAGCGGCCGCCGCGGTTCGGACCGCACGACGTACCCTGATTTCTGTGGGACCCCTAGGAGAGCTCGGAGCACTGTTCAATCCGGGCATGCGGCACGAGATGGAGGAGCGTCGCGCCAAGCAGATGCTCCGCGAGGAGGAGGGCACCGGCCGCAAGGGGAACCTGCGCATCGACTTGGAATCCGGGGTGGTGGTGATTCCATCGAACGGTCACGGAGCGGGCGCCGACGATCGCGACTGCCCGGCTGGCAGTGACGACGGTGACGGGGTAGCAGACGACGCCGGTGACGGGGCGGTCGCTGATACCGATGGTGACGAGGTTGCCGGTGACGACACAGCGAAAGACGCGGCATACGACAACGCCCGATCCTCGGACGATGACCAGCGCGCAACGGACGTCGATGAGGTGCATGGCGGTCAGGCGGGCGGCGATGCGCTCGCCGCAGTGGCGGCGCCTCGGGCCGGCCAGCCGCAACCGGCCACCCGGTCCGCGGGGGCGGTTCCCACCGGTAAGGCCGGGCGGCGCACCCGGGGCGGATCGACTTCCCCGACACCCGTGCCGGCCGGCAAGCCTCGTCACGGCCACTGACGACCATCGGCGCCCGCCGGCCGGCTACGCTCCAGCGCCGGTGGATCGGGCAGCCGGGCGTTCAGTCGCTCAGCCGGCCCGGAAACAGCCTCGGATATGGTCGTCCACCATGCCGGTGGCCTGCATCAGCGCATAGCTGGTGGTGGGGCCCACGAACGTAAACCCGTACCGCTTGAGTTGCCGGGCCATCGCCACCGACTCCGGGCTGGTCGCAGGCACCTCCGCCATGGTGGCCGGCCGCCGACGTCGCCCGGTGGGGGCGAACGACCACAACAACGCGTCCAGACCGTCGGGCAGGTCGAGCGCCGCCTGCGCGTTGTGAATCGCGGCGTCGATCTTCGCCCGGTTCCGCACGATGCCGGCGTCGGCGAGCAGCCGCTCGCGATCCGGCGCGGCGAAACCGGCCACCTCGCGGATCGAGAACCCGGCGAACGCGGTACGAAAGGCTGGACGCTTGCGCAGGATCGTCAGCCAGCTCAGGCCGGATTGGAATGCCTCCAGGCACATTCGCTCGAACAACGCGTCGTCGCCGTGCAGCGGCACGCCCCATTCGAGGTCGTGGTAGTCGCGGTAGTCCGCCGCAGACTCCGCCCATGCGCAGCGCCGCACCGCGTCCCGATCGATCGTCACCGCTGTTCTCCTGCCGTCGATGCCGCCATGCCCGGGGCTGTCCGAACCTGGGCGGCCCGACCGACGTGCTGGCCGATCAGCACCCCGGAGCGCAGCCCGCGATCCAACCGGACCAGCGACCCCCGAATGCCGGCCCGCACCAGCCATCCGAGGGCGGCCCAGCCGAACCGGCCCGCCCATCCCAGGGGTATCTCGAACTCCTCCGCCCAGTAGACCCGGCAGCCGCGCGGATCCTCCCGATCGGGCAGCACGCCCCACTGGCCCCAGCCACGAACCACCCGCCCGGTGTGCTGCACCCGCCAGCGGTCCGGCGGCCGATACTGCGTGACCCGCATGGTGTCATCGAAGCCGAAGGGTCCGACAGCGGTCCGCGCGATCAGGCCGGACCCGACCTGACCCGGTACCGGGTGATCCCCCGCGGCGCGAACGGTGGTGGCGATGACCCAGCGGCTCTGCACGCCCGGGTCGACCAGGGCCTCGAACACCGTGTCGGCCGGTAGCGGGATCCGCCGCGCCAGAATCAGTCGGGCGCGATGCCGCCGGCGATGGCGCCCGCTCGAAGAAGCGGGGTCGAGCGTCGACACTGCCGATGACCGCCGAGCTAGCGCGACGCGGCGCCTGAGCCGTGCGCGGCACTTCGACCCGCAGCATGGCGGCCGAGCGGCCGGCCGGGATCCGCCGCGTGGTTCCCGAACCCGTCGGGCTCCTGCTCGTCGACCGGCGGAACCTCCGGCGCGGGCTGGACCGATGCGTGCTGGACCGATGCGTGCTGTTCGGCGGACTCATTCGGTGCGGGTTGGCCCGCGGCCGGGTCGGCAGCGCCGGTCTCCTGGTGCGCGCCAGTCTGTTCGTCGGCGCCGGTCTCCTCGTAGGCGCTGGTCTGGTCAGCCGTGCTGTCGCCGGGCGCCCGGAACAGGTTGTCCTCGTCGAGATGCGCCGGAACCCCCGCGGGCAGCGGGTCGCCGGTCAGCTCGCTGACCCGCCGGTGCAGCCTGTCCAGCTCGTCGGACATCCGGTCCAGCGCCCAGTCCACGTCGCTCATCCGATAGCCCCGCAGCGCCAGGCCGAATCGCAGCCGGCGGATGTCGTCGCCGCCGATGGCGTCGTCGGGCAGTTCGGAGGGCGAGGTCCGCGGCGACAGCGCCGCCATCTGCTCGCCGCGGCCGAAGACGAACACCGCGATCACGAACACCACCAGCCCGATGACGGCGGCGATGACGAGGTACTCCAGGACGGTGATCACACGTCGATCGTGCCATGCAGCGCGCATCCCGGGCGCACGACCGGGCCGTGCGGATCCGCCGGTCGACCGCCTGCCACCCGGCGTTGACCTATTTGCATAGGAGTCCTATGCTCTTGTCTATTCGCCGGACGTCGGTCACGAACGCGCCGACGGCCGAACCCTGCCGACGCGGCGCCCGCCGCCGTCACGACCTCGAGGGAGACCGCCATGAGCACGCCGCCACCCGGCTACACCTACGACGATCCGAGCCTGCTGCCGTCCTCAGTCTCGATCAAGGATCTCGCCGGCCTGCAGCGGTCGCTGCTGTGGACGGACGCCGACGCCGCGGCGCTGCGCGAGGCTGGAGCCATCCTGGTGCCGCAGACGGATGCCATCCTGGACGTCTGGTACGGGTTCGTGGCCTCCCAGCCGCATCTGGTCGCTACCTTCGCTGGCCGGGACGGCCAGCCCGACGGCGACTATCTGGCCGCGGTCCGGGAACGCTTCGGGCGGTGGATCTCCGATGTGTGTTCTCGGGAGTACGACGACACCTGGCTGGCGTATCAGCAGGAGATCGCTGTGCGTCACCACACCGCGAAGAAGAACGCCACCGACGGCGTCGACTCACCGTCGAGCCACATCCCGCTGCGCGACCTGATCGCGTTGATCGTGCCGATCACCGTCACCATCAGGGGCTTCCTGGCCGCCGACGGGATCGACCCGGAGCGGGTGGACGCGATGTATCAGGCGTGGTTCAAGGCGGTCACCCTGTCGGTCGCCCTCTGGACACGCCCGTACAGTCCCGCATTGTGGTGACCGGATCGCATGATCGTCCCGACCAGCTCGCGGCCAAGGTGGTGGCCGCCCTCGATCGGATCGCACGGGGACAGCGGTCCCGGCGGCAGGCGACGGCGTCGCGGCTGGGCCTGACCCCGCTGCAGGCCGAGTTGCTGCGCACCATTTCCGAGGGCCCACCGCCGGTGCCCACGGTCGGCCGGCTCGCGGTGGAGCTTGGCGTCAGCCAGCCCACCGTGACCGACTCGTTGCGGGCACTGGAACGCAAGGATCTGCTGGTCCGACGTGAGGATCGGTCGGACGCTCGGCGCACGGTGCTGTCGCTGACGGACCAGGGCCGCCGCCAGGTTCAGGAGCTGACGGCCGGCGAAGCGGAACTCGTCACCGCGGTGGCCGCCATGGACTCCGAACGGCAGGAGTCCACCCTGGGGTCGCTGCTGGCCCTGATGGCGGCCATGGTGGACACGGGAACCCTGCAGGTCGCGCGCACCTGCCTGACCTGCCGATTCCACCAACTCCAGCGCGCCGACGGTGCCCATCACTGCACGCTGCTCGGCCAAGATCTACGACCCGGCGACCTGCGCGTGAACTGCCCGGAGCACGCCAGCGCCGCGCCGGTCGCGGGGCCCTAACCGGGCGATGAGCCGGCGAGCGATGCCGTCAGACCATGCCGCGGCGGACGGCGGCCGGCGGCCGAGTACCGCGGATGGAGGCGACCATCTCCAGCACCCGTCGGGTGGGCACCACCTGGTGCGCGCGGAACATGGCCGCACCTGCCGCCGCCGCCAGCGCGGTCGCAGCCAGGGTGCCCTCCAGTCGCTGGTCGACCGGCAGGTCCAGGGTCTCGCCGACGAAGTCCTTGTTGGACAGCGCCATCAGCACAGGCCAGCCGGTGGCGACCAGCTCTGCCGTGCGTTCCAACAGCTCCAACCCGTGCCAGGTGTTCTTGCCGAAGTCGTGGGTGGGGTCGATCAGGATGCCCTCTCGCGGAACTCCGGCGGCGACCATGCGGTCGGCGGCCGTGGTGGTCTCCTCGATGACGGCGGCGACCACGTCGGGGTAGCTGACCCGCATCGGGTTGGTGCGCGGGGCGGCGCCTCCGGTGTGCGAGCAGACCATGCCCGCCCCGAACCGTGCCGCCACCGCGGCCAGGCCGGGGTCGGCTCCCGCCCAGGTGTCGTTGATCAGGTCGGCACCGGCGCGACAAGCCTCGACGGCGACCGGTGCACGCCAGGTGTCGACGCTGATCGGCAAGTCGGGGTGAGCGGCGCGGACGGCGGCGATCACCGGTACCACTCGGTCGATCTCCTCGGCAACCGATACCTCGGGTCCCACCCCGGCCTTGACCCCGCCGATATCGACGATGTCGGCGCCGTCGTCCACGGCGCGATCCGCCGCGACCACCGCGGCACCAGCGGCGAAGGTGGCGCCGTGGTCGAAGAACGAGTCCGGCGTGCGGTTGACGATGGCCATGATGGCCGCCCGGTCGGCGCGCAGCACCTTCCCGCGGAGCACCACCGGCGGGCGAAGCGTGGGGGCGGCGGTCATGGCGACCACACTACGGCTGGGCGGTAGCGCCCACGGTCGCCGAGGCGACCAACCGCTGCAGTCCGTCCTCATCGAGCAGATCCACTGGCCGCACGGTGCGGTCGGCTGCGACATAGTGGAAGGCGGCGCGCACCTGCGAGGCGGCCAGACCTGCCAACCGCGCCCAGGCCAACCGATACACGGCCAGTTGCACCGCGGCGGCCCGGGCATGCTCGCCAGTGGGCGGCGTGCCGGTCTTCCAGTCCACTACCGTGGCGCCGCCGTCCGAGTCGGCGAAGACCGCGTCGATACGCCCGCGCACCGTCAGCCCCGCCACACGGGTGACGAACGGCACCTCCACCGCCGTCGGGGTACGGTCGGCCCACGCGGAGCGCCGGAACGCCTCGATCAGATCCGGCAACCGGGCGTCCGGGGCGGCATCCCGCTCGTTGGCGCCGGGAAGATCATCGAGATCCAGCAGTGGGTCGCCGGCAAAATGGCGCTCCAGCCACGCGTGAAATGCGGTGCCGCGACGGGCCTGCGGCGCCGGGGGCTGCGGAACCGGACGGCGCAGCCGCTGCGCCAGCCGCTGCGGATCGTCGGCCAGATCGACCAGCGCGGAGACCGACAACGCCTGCGGCAACGGGGCATCCAGCTCGGTCTCGGTGCGCTGACCGGCGGCACGCTCGGTCAGCAGCAGCTCGACATCGCGCTGCCAGCCGAACGGGTCGTCCGGACCGGGACCGGTGCCCGAATCAACGATCGGGTCAGCATTTGAACGAGCACCGGGCGCCGGGGTCGGGCGGGTGCCCGGGCCGCCCCCGACGTCCGAGTCCACAGGACGGCCGGGGCCCGAGAGCCGGGCCAGGGCGGCGCGCACACGATCGGCGCCCGCCTGGATCGCCTCCCGCCGGTCGCCCAGCGGATCTGCGGGCCAGGGCGCGGTGCGCGGGTCGTCCAGCACGGGATTCCGCTCGCCGGCCGCCGGCGGGCCGGCCCAGATCTCCGGCTGCCCGAGCGCGGAGTGCCCTAGCAATTCGGTGAGGAACGCGCCCGGACCGCGTGGTCGCGTTCCGCTGGCACCCCACCAGTGCGCCGACAGCAGCAGCCGGTGACGGGCTCTGGTCAGCGCAACATAGAACAGTCGACGCTCCTCGGTCAGCTGTGCCCGGCCGAGAGCGGCGATGTGCTCGCGCAGCGCCTCCACCATCGCTCCCTGATCCCCGCCGGGCGGCAGCGCCAACTCGGGCAGATCGTCGCGATCGCCGCGCACCCGCGGTGGCAGCCGCCCGGCATCGCCGAGCCACGTGCTGGTGCGATCCGCCGGGAACACGGCGGCGCACAGGTGCGGCACGGCCACCACGTCCCATTCCAGGCCCTTCGCCCCGTGCACCGTCAGCACCTGAACTCGGCCACGGGTGGGTTGCACGGTCCCCGGCGCCAGCCCATCCTCCCGCTCGGCGGCCGTGGCCAGATAGTCCAGCAGCTCCACCAACCCGGCGCCGGTGGCAGCCACCTCCGCGACCACCTGCGCGAATGCGTCCAGGTGGGCGCGGCCATGCGGGGTCAGCAGGGCCTGTACGTCCAGCCCCGTGGTGCGTTCGACCTCCGCGATCAGCTCCACCAGCGGTGCCCCCAGCCGACCGCGCAGCCGGCGCAGTTCCCGGCCCAACGCCGTGATGCGACGAAGGCCCTCCTCCGAATATCCGTCCGGAGAGCCAGGGTCAGCGATGGCGTCGACCAGACCCGCCAGGTCGATGTCCTCGCCGCCGACCGCTTCGGCCAGCGCCGCGCGCAACCGGTCGCCGGCCCCGTCACCGCCGTGACCCGCGGTGCCCCCGAGACGCGGCCCGAACGCCTGAAGCGCTCTCCCCCGCCGGGCCAGCGCGGCCAGGTCGGCCAGGCCCAACCGCCACCGGGCGCCGGTCAGGACCCGCACCGCCGCCCCACCCGACCGGTGATCGACCACCATCCGCAGTATCGCGATCAGATCGGCGACCTCTGGCTCGTCTACCAGGCCGCCGATACCCACCACCTCGACCGGCAATCCACGGGCTCGCAGCGCCGACGCCACCGCCGGCATGTCCGCCCGGCGGCGCAGCAGCACCGCGGCACTGGGCGGATCGGCCGCGGCGGACCAGACCGACGCGATTGCATCGGCCACCCAGTCGTTTTCCTGCTCGACGGTGGAGGTAAGTGCCGCTCGAATGGTGCCGGCCGGCGCGTCCCGGCGAGCCCGCAACTCGCCCACCGCCACCGGGTGCGCGCGGACCGGTTCGGAGACGGCATTGGCCAGCTCCAACACGGCCGCGGCGTTGCGGAAGCTGGTCAGCAGCGGCAGGGTCGGTGCGGGAGTGCCGTCGCAAGCCGGGAAGTCGGTGGCGAACCGGGGAAGGTTGGACGCGGAGGCCCCCCGCCAGCCGTAGATCGACTGTACCGGGTCTCCGACGGCGGTGACGGGGTGGCCGCGCCACGCCTGCGGCGGTGTGGCTGTGCCCGCGTCGCCCGCGCCGAACAGGGCCCGCAGGATGACGCGCTGCGCGTGACCCGTGTCCTGATATTCGTCCAGCAGCACCACCCGGTGCCGATCCCGCAACACCGCCGGCGGTTGCGGCCCCACCGTCACCACCCGTGCGGCGAGTTGCATCTGGTCGGCGAAGTCGACCGCACCGGCGGCGCGCTTGGCCTGGTCGTAGGCCCGGACCAGCGGCACCACCGCCCGGCGATGGGCCAGCAGGCGCAGCGGATCGGCGAGCCCGGAGTGCACGGCGGACCGCTGGCGTGGGCTGGGTGGCGCCGAGGACAACGTCTCCAGTAGGTCGTCCAGCGCGGCTGCCAATGCATCCGGGTCGGCCAGGTGGTCGGCAAGCGCGCCCGCGATGGCCAGCACATCCTGCGTCACCCGATCCGGGCCGATGTCGGTGTGCAGGTCCCGGTCCCAGCCGGTCACCACGGACCGGGCGAGCTGCCAGCTCCCGGTGGGCGACAGTACCCGGGCCGGTGGCTCGATACCGGCCAGCGGTCCGAATTCGCCGATCAACCGCCCGGCAAACGAGTGGTAGGTACCGATCAGCGGCTCACCGTCGGCCAGGGCCGCCGCCCGGGTCGGATCGCAGATCCCCGCGGCCGCCAGGGCCTGCAGCCGGCGACGGATCCGGGAGGCCAGTTCGGCGGCGGCCTTGCGGGTGAAGGTCAGGCCGAGCACCTGGCCGGGTTCGACCAGCCCGTTGGCGACCAGGTACACCACCCGGGCGGCCATCGTTTCGGTTTTGCCCGACCCGGCTCCGGCCACCACTAGCGCCGGGGCAAGCGCGGCGGCGATGACCGCCGACTGCTCGTCCGTGGGTGGCGGCAGGCCCAGCCGGTGGGCCAGCTCCGCGGGATCGATCGTCATCCCGTCACCTGACGGCCCTCGGGTTGCAGCGGACAGCTGGACCGGACCGGGCACCGTTCGCATCCGTCGCCGGCGCGTGCTAGCGGCGTGGCGGATGCCGCCGATCGGGCGGCGCCGCGCAGCCGCTCGATCCAGGCATCCCGGTCCGATGCGGACAGCGGCGGTTGCCGCAACGTCTTGGGTCGCCCGCTGCGCAGATACACCAGCTCGGCGCCACCGGACTCGTGCTGCCCACCGGTCGCACCGCTGTCGACGGTTGCCGCCGGTGCCGGGTCGGGAGCCCGCTGAGCGGGCGCGCCCGCAGGCCGATCGGAAGGCGTGCCAGCACCCTGGTCAGCAGCCGCATCGGCAACCCGGTCAACAGCCGCATCCGCCGTCGGATCGAAGCCGCCCAATGCCACGCCCACCTGGTACGCAGCAAGCTGCGCATGGTCGACGACGGCCGCGCGGGTCGGGATGGTGGACCCGCTCTTGAAGTCCGTCACGACCATGCGGCCCGCCTCGTCCATCGACAGGTGATCCGCCCGCCCGACCAGCCGGACCGGCCCGTCTTCCGGGTGGCCCGCCGAGCCCTCCGGCAGCCGCACCTGCATCGCCTGTTCGGAGGCGACGAAGGTGCGCCGCGCCCCCTCCTGGTGCAGCCAGCTCCGCAACGCGCCGCGCATCGCTTCCAGCAGGCGCCGCATCCGTGCCACCTCCCACGGGGGCAGCCGGTCCTGGGCCGCCAGGAACTCGTCGGTGGCGGCATCCAGGTCGGCCTCGCTCGCTCCGTCGCTGATGCCCTGGGCGAGCGCGTGCACGGCGATGCCGATCAGCTGGGCCTGGCCAGGCGCATCGCGGGCCCCGTGCCGCTCCAGCGCTGCGCGCAGCGGGCAGGCCAGCAGCGACTCGATCTGCGACGGCGAGAGCACCACCTCGGACCCGGGCGGCGTCACGGGCGCAGCAGTGGACAGTTCGGCCAGCCCGTGCCAGTCGTCCGGATGGGCGCCTGGCACCCCGGCCGCGGCGAGCCGGGCCAGCGCCTGCGCCGCCAGTTCGGCCCGGTGCCGAGCTGCCCCGTCGCCCCCCGCCGCGGTGACCGCCCGGCGCAGGTCGGCGACCAGCGCCGGCAACTGCAGTGCCCGCCGAGGCTCCCCCGCCGGACCGGTCGGCCACCCCGTGGCGACTGCTCCCGGACCGGCGATCTCGGCGACGAACCGGGACGGCACGCGTTCGTCGTCCTGCACCGCCGTCACCACCAGGCGACCCCGCGCCCTGGTGACCGCGACGTAGAACAGCCGGCGCTCTTCGGCCAGGGCGTCGGCGGCCGGCAGGCCTGGGTCGATGCCGGCGGCCGCGTCCAACAACCCGGCCAGGTCCAACAGGCTGGTGCGCGGGCGCAGGTCCGGCCAGGTGTCCTGCTGCACCCCCGGCACCAGCACGACGTCCCACTGCAGACCCTTGGCGGCATGCGCGGACAGCATCGTCACCGCCTCGGCGACCCGCTCCACACCGGCGCGCGGCGGATCGCCGCTCACGATGCGCTCCTCGGCGAGAACCTCCAGCAGCCCCCGCACCCCGGCGCCCGGAAGCTGGTCGGCCAGTTCGGCCGCTCGTTCGAACAGCGACACCGCGGCATCCAGCATTCCGTCCGCCTCGGCACCGACCCGGCCGCCACGCTCGCTAGCGGCCAGCAGCGCTCGCTCCATGCCGGCGCGCTGCCACACCCGCCAGAGCACCGTCTCGGCTGCGGGCTCGCCTGCGCCCGCCCGGGCCAGGGCCACCAGCTCCACCAACTGGCGCACCGGCCGGTCGAGGTCCGCTGGAAGGCCCGCCGGGATGGGTATCTGCTCGGTCAGGATCGCGGCCAACAGGGTGCCGCTGGACGCATCCGACGACCCGGCTCCGACCGCGCGCACCGCCCGGCGCAACCGCCGCACCGCCATCGGGTCCAGCCCGACCAGCGGCGACGCCAGCAACGCCAGCGCACCAGGCCCGGTCAACGATGCCGGCTGCACCGCGGCGCTGAGCACCACCAGCACCGCGGCCACCAACGGATCGGCCGCCGGAGGGGCGGGGGCCGCCCGCAGCGGAACGCCCGCGACACCGCACGCCCGGCGCAGCGAGTCGGCCTGCTGTGCCGGGGAGCGCAGCACCACGGCCATCCGAGACCAGGGCACTCCCTCGGCGAGGTGTGCCCTGCGCAGTTGATCGGCGACAAACGCCGCCTCCTGGGCCGGACTGGCCAGCACCCGCACGGCAAGGCTGCCGGTGGCCGACGGATCGCTTGCACGCAGCACCCGATGGGCGGCCGGGCCTGGTAGCCGCCCGGCCACCCGCCGGCTCGCCTCGATCAGCACCCGCGGCATCCGGTGCGAGACATCCAGTGCGACGGTGGTCTGCACCGGCACCCGCTGCAACGCGCCCGCGGCGGCCCCTCGAAAGGCGTAGATCGACTGGTCCGGGTCCCCCACCACGACCAGTTCGTCGGCGCCGGAGGCGAGCAGGTCCACCAGCCGCGCCTGGGCGGGATCCACGTCCTGGTACTCATCGACAAAGATGCGCCGGATCCGGGCCTGCTGCGCCGCCAGCACCTCCGGCACGGCCAACCGGTCCAGGGCCGCGGTGATCAGTTCGGCCTGATCCAGCGCGGTGCCCATCCGCCCGGACGCCTGCCGTAGGTCGCCGATATCGCGGTACTCGGTGACGAAGTGCGCCGCGGCCAGCCATTCCGGCCGCCCGGCGCGCCGCGCCAGCGCTGCGATCTGTCGCGGACCTAATTGGCGCTGGCCGGTGCGCAGCAGGAATTCCCGCAGCTCGGTGGCGAACGCCGGCACCCGCAGGGCGGCACGCAGGTCGTCGGGCCAACGACCGACGCCGTCCTGGGCGTGCCCCGCCAGCATTTCGCGCACCATCAGATCGGCCTGCCCGGCATCCAGCAGCCTCGGCGGCGGGTCGCCAGCGGCCACCGCCGCGGACCGCACCACTGCGTAGGCGTAGGAGTGCAACGTCCGCACCAGTGGCTGGGCGATGGTGGTGGCCACCCGAGCGGCGATCCGGCTCGCGAGCTCCGCGGCCGCGCGCCGGGAAAAGGTGAGCACCAGCAGCGAGGACGGGTCGACACCGCGGTGCAGGATCCGGTCGGCCACCGCCTCCACGATGGTCGCGGTCTTGCCGGTGCCAGGCCCGGCCAACACCCGCATCCGCCCGCCGGGATGGTCGATGACGGCGCGCTGGGCCGCCGACGGCTCGATCGGAGCGGGGGCGGTATCGGTGCGCAGCAGGCGATATCGCGCGGCACCCGGTCGCCCACGACCCGCAATGGCAGGCGTCGACACCACCCGGCGGGGAGCGGTGACGGGAGCGTCGGCGGTGAGCACCCGTCCATATCAGCACGCCCCACCGACAGCGCTGGCGACGAGCACCCGGACCAGGTTCACGTCGACCTGCCGGACCGGGTCAGCCGGTGGCCACTCGGCGCCGCCACCACAATGGACGGGTGAACATGGAACTCGCCGAACGGATCCTGGACCTGGTCGCCGCCGTGCCGCCGGGCCGTGTCACCACCTACGGCGACATCGCGGCCCTCGCGGGCACACCGGCACCTCGGCTGGTGGGCCGGGTACTGGCGGAGTTGTCCGACGACGACACCCCCTGGCACCGGGTGCTGCGCGCGAACGGCACCCCCGCGGCACATCTGATCGAAGAGCAGTGCGCGCGGCTGCGCGCGGAGGGGGTCACCGTGACCGCGGGCCGGGTGAACCTCCGGCAGTACCGCTGGCGGGGGTGACTCGGCCGTTGGTGCCACTGCCCCGGGCCGTGCAGCCAGGCCCGCCTCGGGTTGTCCCCCTGTCCGACTTCCATCCACACTCCACGCCGCCGAACGGCTCGGCGTCGACCCGATCCCGCAGGCTCAGCGGCATGAGCAGAGATACCCGCACCCCCGCGTCCGTCGTGCGGCTGTCCGGTGTGCAAGGCCTGGCGGTCGCGGTTCCGCAGCTGCTCGGCTTCCAGCCCACCGACAGTCTGGTCGTGCTGTGCCTGCGGGCGCCGCGCGGCCGGATCGGGCCGGTCGCCCGCATCGACCTGTTCGATCCCGGGAACGACGGCCCGGTCGATCAGCTCGTCGGTTGCGCGGTCCGGTATGCGGATGCCGCAGCGGTGCTGTGCTACCACGACGGCCCTCGCCCCGGCTGTCTGGATGTGCTGCTGGATGCGCTCGCCGCGGCCGAGGTGCCGGTGACGGAGGTGGTGGCGGTGCGGGAGGGCCGCCTCTATCGCGCCGAGTCGCCGACCGCACAGGATGCGGACGCCGGGGTGCCGCTGCCCGGCCCGGAGGACCGACAGGCCGGCCGGCTGGCCGCCGCCGCCGCCCTGGCCGGGCGCCGCGCCCTGCCGGACCGGCAGGCACTGCGGGCCTCGGTCGCGGGACCGTCGGAAGCTCTACTGATGGCCGCGCGGGCCGAGCTCGACGCGATCCGTGCTCCTGACCCGTCACCGGCCTGCGATCTCATCCCGGCTCCACCGATGGCAGCCAGGGTGGACGCCGCCTTCGCGACGGCGATGGCCGAGCAGGCCGAATGCGGCCCGATATCGGCGGCTACCGCGGCCGAGCTGATCGTGCTCGCCGGCGATGTCGGTTGCCGAGACCGCCTGGTGGCCAGGGCGGTCGCCGGCGATGACCCGTCGGTGGTGCCGATGCTGATCGCGGTGGTCTCCCGGTGCCCGGACGAGGCGGTGCCCGGCATCGGCGCCGTGCTGGCGGTCGCGGCGTACCGATACGGCGACGGCGCCCTGGCGCACTGCGCGGTCGACCGGGTGCTGTCCGTCGAACCGGCACACCGGATGGCGCACCTGATGCTCGCTGTGATGGCCGGCGGGTTACCACCCTCCAGCCTGGCCGAGATGACGGACATCCTCGATGCGCCCCGCACGCGGCGATGACCGGGCCGGGCACCGTCGCCCGATCACCCCAGCAGCGGCCGGATCACCTCTGCGGCGGTGAGCATCCCCACCAGCGACTCGGGAGTCGTCCGGGGGTGTGCCAGGCTCAGCGCCAGCCGAAACAGCAGGGCACGCCGCAGCACCTGTCCCCACTGCTGAAGGTGCTCCCAGCGCTGCACCAACTCGATCGGCGCCCCGCCCCAGGAGACGGCATCGACCACGATCACCGCGGCGGCGTAGTTGACGGGCCGCCAGTACGGCGTGAAGTCGATCACCGCCGGCGGGGCCGACCCGGCAAACAGCACGTTGCCGAACAGATCGCCGTGCACCACCTGGCTGGGCAGGTCCACCGGCGCGCGGCCGGCGGCGATCGCCTCGAACAGCCGGGCGCCGTGGCCGTCGCCGAGTCGCTGGGCTTCCTCGTCGATCTCACCCCAGGCCAGCCGGTCGGCCCATCGGTAGATGTCTTGCCGCTCGGCCAAGAACCGGGGAGCCGCGACGCCGGCGAGCGCCTCGTGCAACGCAAAGGAGGCGTCCACGATGTCGTCGTAGCGTGCCGCCGGACGGCCGGACACGAAGCGCTGCGCGGACCAGCCGCCGACCACCCAGCGACCGTCCGAGGCCCGGATCGGCCGTGCGACGCGGATTCCCGATACCCGCAACGATTCGAAGACACCGGCGGCCCAGGCCGCCTCCACCGGGTGGGCCGTCGGTTTGAGCACGGAGTCGCCGTGCCGCCAGGCCCGGCCGGAGGCACCGGCAAGTTGTTCACCCGTAGTACCGGCCAACCCAAAGGCGGCCAGCACGTGCTCGGGAGCTGTTGTCACGTCTGGCACGCTACCGGTCGCACCGGGCGGAACCGGGCAGGACCAGCCGATCAGTACCGCGGCAGCGACGGGTCGACCTGATCGATCCAGGCCAGCACCCCGCCGCCGACGTGCACCGCGTCCGCGAACCCTGCCCCGTGCAGCGCCGCCAGACACTCGGCCGACCGGCCCCCGGACTTGCAGTACAGCACGATCGGCCGGTCCTGCGGCAGCTCCGCCAGCGCCTCGCCGGACAGGATCCGATCCTTCGGGATCAGCACGGATCCGGGGATCGCGACGATCGCCCGCTCGGCCGGCTCCCGCACGTCCACCACCAGGACGTCGTCACCGTCGCTGAGCCGTTGCCGCAACTCGCTCGCAGTAATGGTGTGGCCGGCAGCCGCGGCAGCGGCTGCCGGCGTGCTGACCCCGCAGAACGCCTGGTAGTCCACCAGCTCGGTGACCGGAGCGGCCGTCGGATCGGGCCGAAGCGCCACGGTCCGGTAGCGCATCTCCAGCGCGTCGTAGACCAGCAGCCGGCCCAGCAGGCTGCGCCCGATACCGGTAATCAGCTTGATCGCCTCGGTACTCATCACCGAGCCGACGGCGGCGCACAACACACCCAGCACGCCGCCCTCCGCGCAGGAGGGCACGCTACCCGGGGGCGGCGGCACGGGGTACAGGTCGCGGTAGGTCGGGCCGTGCCCCGACCAGAACACGCTGACCTGGCCCTCGAACCGGAAGATCGAACCCCACACGTAGGGCTTGCCCAGCAGTGCACAGGCGTCGTTGACCAGGTAGCGGGTCGCGAAGTTGTCGGTGCCGTCCAGCACCAGGTCGTAGTCGGCAAACAGGTCCAGCGCGTTGCCGGAGTCCAGGTGCTGCTCGTGCAGCACGGTGCGTACCAGAGGGTTCACCTGGGCCACCGACTCGGCCGCGGACTGCGCCTTGGACCGGCCCAGGTCGGCTTGCCCATGAATCACCTGGCGTTGCAGGTTGGACTCGTCGACCACGTCGTCGTCGATGATGCCCAGCGTTCCGACACCGGCCGCCGCCAGGTACAGCAGCGCCGGCGAGCCCAGCCCGCCCGCACCGATCACCAGCACCCTGGCGTTCTTCAAACGGCGCTGGCCCGGCACCCCGACCTCCGGGATGATCAGGTGCCGCGAATAGCGCTGTACCTCCGACCTGGTGAGCTCCGGACCGGGCTCGACCAGCGGCGGCAGCGCGTCCACCACTGATGCGGTCATGCAGCCAGTCTGGCACAGCTTCGGCCGGTCATCACCGAAGCTGTGCGCGGCAGCCGGCCTCCGTCACCCGCCCTGCGGCGATCCGGTCGCGGTCGCATCGACCGATGGGCCGCGCGGGTACGGGAACGGGTTGTACTTGCAGACCTTACCGTCGGCGTGCACCGGCCCGCCGGGGTTGAGCTTGGCCAGATCATCGTCGGAAGTGCTCCAGGATTGCTGCATCATCACCGGGGCGAGCCCGCCGTTGTCCGGGCATGGCTGGTGGTGAAAGCCCAAGGCGTGGCCCACCTCGTGGTTGATGGCATACACCCGGTAGGACCCGAGGTCCCCGTTGTAGGAGACGGCTCCGCGGACCCACCGGGCATCGTTGATGAACACCCGGCCGTCCTGCCGGTTGTAGCAACTGGCCTCCAGCTGGATCTGCCAGCCACAGTTCTGCGCAGCCCGAACCGTCATCTGGCTGGTCAGGCTGACCCGGAAATCGGGCTCGCCGGAATCCACCCGCTGCAGGGTGAAGGTGCCGCCACCGATCCAGGATCGGGAGTCGGACAGCACCGCCACCACCGCGTCCGCGAACATCGCGTCGTCCGCGGTGGGTTCGATGCCGTCCTCTACCTCGACGGTGAAGGTGCGATGGTCCGACCCATCGCCGATCGGCTTGGAGGTGCCGGGCACCACGTGGAAAGTGCCGTCACCGGTCTTGGCGAAGGCTGCCCCCGGCGGCAGCGCACCAGCCGCAATGCCCTTGAAGACGCCATTCGGGTCGGCGCCGGTCACGGCGGGCACGGTGGTGCCGGTGCGCGCGTCGGACATCTCGGTGCGCTCGACGGTCGTGGTGACGGCCGGCTGTTGAACCGTCACCGTGGTGGGCACGGAGGACGGTCCGACGGTGACGGTGACCGATCCGCCCGAACCGCCGGTGGAGCCGGGCGTCGCGGCATCCGTTCCGGAGGATGCGGTCAGCCCGACGATCGCCACCACCGTCAGCGCGACCAGCACCGGCAACGCGTAGGCACGCCACCCGTAGTGGTGCACGAACCAGCCGATGGCGCTGCGCCGGCGCTGCGGTCGCGACCTGCGCGGGGGCCGATCGTCCGCCGCCGACGGCTGCGGCACCGGGTCCCATCGAGCACGCAGCGGCTGCGGCCCTTCCGCGAGGTCCGGCTGCTGCTCGTCGTCCCACAGCGTGGATCGGGACAGGGCCCTCGACCTCGTCGGGACAGCCTCGACCCGAGCGCCTCGGGTGGACCCGGCGGCTCGGGCGGGGCTGACCGACCGGGTGCTCGCAGGAACCCGGTCGACCGGCGACCCGGCCCTCCCGCCGCCAGAGCCGGCGCGACCGCCCCGTCCGACGCGGCCGCCGTCGGCGGGGCCGCGATCGTTGCTGCTCACGCCGTCAGGTTGCCACAGGTCGAGCCATCGACGGCAGCGGCGCGCCCGCGCTCGGAGGCTCGCCACCCCACATCGCGACCATGGCGCGCGCGGTATCCGCGGGACGCTCCATCTGCGCCACGTGGCCGGTTCGGGCCAGCACCAGCAATCGGGCGTCGGCGAAGTGGTCGGCGGTTCGAGGCGCCAGCCGGACGTCCACCAACCGGTCGCGGGCACCCCACACCACCAGCACGGGCACCCGCACCGAACGAGCGGCGGCGGCGAACGAGAACCGCCCGAGCCGTAGCTGTGCTCTGATCAAGGAGCGTAGCGAGCGGATGGTCGCCACTCGGGTCCACGGCAAGCCGGCCCGTCGGGCGAATTCCTGTTCCGCCGCAAGAAGATCGTCGGCGGTCAGCATGTCCGGCTCACCGAAGCAGGCCGCCGCCATCCCACGGGCCCGGTCGGCCGAACCGACGGCGGCGAGCCGCCGTTCCGCCGCGCCCAACATGCCCGGCAGCATCACCAAGGCCAGCCGTGGGTCCGCGCCGCGTTCCCCGACCAGCCGTAGGTCCGGCACCGCGGGCGAGATCAGCGTCAGGGTGCGCACCAGCTGCGGATGCCGCGCCGCGAGGAACGTCGCGACCACGCCGCCCCGGGAATTGCCCACTAGGTGTACCGGCTGACCGGAGACGTCCTCGATGAGTCGCGCGACCAGGTCCGCTTCGGCCGTCAGCGAGTAGCGGCCACTGGGCGGCGGATCCGACCGGCCTGACCCCGGGAGATCGGGGGCGAAGCCCGTCGCCTGCGTCGACAGCGCCGCGGCCAGCCGGTCCCAGTTCCCGGATGCGCCTTCAAGCCCATGGATGTACCAGGCGTGCGGCCGATCGGGGCCGCCGGTGCGACGGACGTACACCCCGGCGCCACCGACCAGGTGCACCCGTCCCGGTGGCGACGGCTCCGCGTACCCGGGGATCGGGGCCAGCTCGCGGTCCGCCAGCGGCGCGGTCGTCCACGCGGCCAGTTCGTCGCGCGGGCGGGGTCCGAAGGACGACGAGATCGCAGACATGCTCTCCATGGTGCCGTCTTGGAGCGCCACCCCGCGCGATCGGTGATGCTCGTCGCACCGCGTGGAGCCGTGGGCTGAGCTTGTGGCCGAGCTTGTCCCCCTGTCCGAATCCCATCCACATCCAGGCGATGGCCACCCAGCCGGGGACTCGGTCGCTCCTAGCGTCACCAGCAGACCAGCAGCACCCACGACGGCGGAAGGAGGGAGATGAGCTGCGATCTGGACGTCGATACCGACATGCTGCGGCGGGCCTCCGAGCTGCTGCGCGCGGCCGCCGTGTCCATCGCGGTACCCCCGGGCGCGGGCGACCCGCTCGATGCGGGCGAGCACGCGGCCGGCGGATCGGCGGCGGGCCGGCAGGCCTGGCACGCCCTCGCCACTCGAGTCCAGCAGGCGGACCAGGCCGCCGGCTTGCTGGTGGGTTACGCCACCCGGCTGGCCGGCATGCTCGATCACGCGGCTGCGCTGTTCGACCAAGCCGAAGCGCTATGCCGGATGGGCGGGTGACGGATGGCGCATCCGACCACCGACTGGGCGCACTTGTACGGACTGCCCGATCCGGGGGTGCCGGCCGCAGCAGTGCTGGATGGCCGCCCGGACGGGCTCCGCCTCATCGCGGCGCGCGTCCGCCAGATCGCCGGAACTGCCGAGGAGTGCCGTCAGACGGCGCACCGGGCGGCTGCGGCCGTCCAGGCCGGGTGGACGGCACAGGCGCCCCGAGCCGCCGTCTCGTCCCTGGCGACGTTCTCGCGTCGGCTCGCCGATGTCGGCGCAGCGATCGGCGCCGCCATTGACGACTACGCGGCCGACGTCGAGCGCTGCTGCCAGCAAGTCACCTACTTCTATGACTCCGCAGATACCCTCATCGACGCCCGCGACCTGCGGCGTAGTTTCCCGGAGATCCCGGCAATCCAAGTCTTCCCCCAGATGGCGGAGCGTCGCGGCCTGGTGCAGCGGCTGTATGTCGCGATGGCACAGCAGAGCCAGGCACTCGATGATGCGGCGCTACGGCTATACGCCCGGCTCGACGTCGACCCCCGGGATGGTTTGCCCGGTGCCGTGGATGGGCCGCGAGCGTCGGTGCCCGCCGGTGCCGGTGCCACCGACGCTCGCAACCGGGCCAGGTTGGTCGCCGACCTGGTGTCCGCCTCCCGGCAGCGTCGCGAATTTGCCGCGGCGATCCAGCGCGAACTGACCGAGGCGGCGGCGGCCCATCCCGGCCCGGTGCAATTGCTCGAGTACGACCCCACCAGCCCCTCCGGCCAAGGCGGCGTCGCCATTGCGCTGGGCGCCGTCGCCGACGCCGACACGGTCGCCGTACTCGTCCCGGGCGTGGGGAATTCGCCGTCGGACCTGTCGGACACACTGGATGTCGCTTCCGGACTGGTGTCGGCTGCCTCGGCGGCGGCGCCGGGGACCAGCACCGCCGCGGTGGTGTGGCTGGGCTACAACGCGCCGCTGAGCTGGACCGCTGATCCCAAGGCCAGCACGTCGCTGGGCGAACTCGCCCGAGCCGTGCCCGATTCGCTCATCGCCGCCAACGGCATCGACGCCGTCGGCGGCGGAGCGCAGTTGGCCACCTTCTGTGGCCAGCTGCGCGACATGATGGACACCTCCGCTGGTCTGACCCTGATCGGGCACTCGTACGGGTCGACGGTGGTGTCCCAGGCTGCCGTGCGATTGCCCCGGTACTCCGGCGTGGACGACATCGTGTTGCTGGCCTCCCCTGGCGCCGGCCCAGGGCCGACCAACGCCGATGACTACTCGGCGGTGCCTGCCGACCACGTGTACGCGCTGGCCTTCCCGCAGGATCCGGTGCCATCCTCGGGGCTGGATGCGATCGCCTCGCTGGTGAGTCCGCCCCCGCCCGGGGGCCCGTACGGGGCAGATCCGGATTCACCTGGGTTCGGCGCACAGGTCATCGACGTGCCCTCCGGGGTCACCCTGCTGCACGAGCCGAACTGGCTCACCACCGCGGCCAGCGCGGGCGCCGCGGTGCCGCTGGGCATCGCGGGGGTGGACCCGCTGAACGACATCAACCAGCACGCGTTGACCAACTATCTGGGTGCCACCGCGTTGACGGCCGTAGCCGCCGTGGTGGTCGGCCAGTACTCGAAGGTGCCGGTGCGCAGCCAGCGGTGACGAGCCCGGCGAGGACGGCCCGGCGTTCACGAGTCTGCGCGGCGGCCCGCGGTGACGGGTGTTGGGTAGTAGCCCGAGCGATCGCCGGTAACGGCAGCGAGCACCATGGGCACCATGACGGCACCCACCGACCCGCATGGCTACTACCGCCGGATAGGCCCCGTGCTGGTGGCGCATCTGGCCGGCCGGGAGGTCCACGCGACGCTGGACGAACCGTCGGTCCGGGCCGAGCCCCTGGCCCTGGAGCCCGTCCCGTCCACCACCCAGGAGCTGCTCGCGCTGCTCACGCGAGGGCTCGGCCAGCTGCTGATCGGAACCACCGACCGGATCGCGCTGCACCTGATCCCCGGAGAGGGATCCGACATCGCCACGGCCGCCAGTGCCGCCCTGCAGCTGGCCGAGCAGTGCCTCGCCGACGGGCTGGCCCCGGTGGCACTCACCGATGGCGGGGACGGACTGTGGCTGATGGCGCGCGTCGGTGGTGACACGGCCGTCACCGCCGGCCGATATGCCCATCTGCTGACCGACCGGGCACCCGAGCTCGCCACCGCCGACCCGGCTCAGGCGGACGGTCGCAGCCTGCTGCAGGCCTACCCCGGGCCTGCCGGGACCCTGGTGCCGGTGCCATACACGCTGTTGCCGGATACCGCGTCACCGGACGCCGGCCACGCGGGGGCTGCGCGGTTCGATGCCGCGGGACCCGCCGCCATCCGCGCTGTGATCCCGCTGCACCTGGACGAGATTGCCGCCATGGCGGCAGGTATGCCGGCCGAGCTGACGGCCGACGACGTGCCGGGCCGGCTCGCCGATCGAGGTGACCTGGCCGCCGCCCTGCTGGACGCTCCACCGGGCGGTGTTTCACCGACCGCGTAGGGTGGGCGCGCACCCGGCCGGACGGCGCCGGGCCGGGCCGGATGCCGGCCGTGACGACGCACAGGGGTAGCACCATGGCACAGCCGGACGCGGCACCCGGCCGGACCAGCGGCCGGTTGAGCCGGTCGGCACGTCGTGCCCAGCTGCTGGCCGCCGCCCGGACCGTGTTCGTCGGACAGGGCTTCCACGCCGCCGCGATGGACGAGATCGCCGAGTCCGCCGGAGTGAGCAAACCGGTGCTCTACCAGCACTTTCCGTCCAAGCTTGCGCTCTATCGCGCGCTGTTGGAGAGTTCCGCGGACGAGTTGGTGCGCCTGGTGCGGGAGGCGATCGATTCCAGCCAGGACAACGACACCCGGGTGCATCGCGCGGTGCAGGCCTACTTCTCGTTCGTCGCCGACGAGGGCCAGGCGTTTCGACTGATCTTCGAGTCCGATCTGCGCGACGAGCCGGACGTGGTGGCGGTGGTCGACCGGGCCACCGACGCCTGCATCGCCGCCATTAGCGACACGATCACCGTCGACACCGGCGCCGACGTGGCGAGCGCCCGGCTGCTGGCCGCCGGGCTGGTCGGCCTGTCCCAGGTGGGAGCCCGGTACTGGCTGGCGCAACACGGCGCGATCGATCAGGCCCGTGCCGTGGAACTGCTCTCGGCGCTTGCCTGGCGGGGCATCTCGCACTTCCCGCTGCACGACTGACGCCCCACCGCCGGCGGCGCGCACCCCGTCCAATCAGCTACCGACCGAGAAGCCCACCCGCCTGCTGTCCGCCGGGCCGACCTCCACGTAGGCGATCCTCGCGGTGGGAACGATTACTCGCCGGCCCTTGTCGTCCATCAGGCTCAGCACCGTCTCACCCTGCAGCGCGGCCGTGACCTGCTGCTCGACCTCCTCGGGCGAGGACGCCACGGCGACCGTCAATTCTCGCCCGTTGTCCGCGATACCGATCTTGACGTCCACCCATGGCCTCCATCGTCACTGCCGCCGCGCACCCGCTGCGCGACCAGCCCCGCAGGGGCCCGCATCAAGGCTAGGGCGTGCCGGGCGCCCTCGTGGCACGGGGCTCGGGTCGCCGGTCAGAACAGCCGACCCTCCGAGTCGTCCACGCCGCGCATCGCGTCGTAGTCCAACACCACGCAGCGCAGCCCCCGGTCCTCGGCCAGGGTGCGCGCCTGCGGGCGAATCTGCTGTGCCGCAAAGACCCCCGTCACCGGCGCGAGGATCGGATCCCGCCCCAGCAGCTCCACGTACCGGGTCAACTGCTCCACGCCGTCGATCTCCCCCCGGCGCTTGATCTCCACGGCCACCACTGCACCGGCAGCGTCCCGCACCAGCAGGTCCACCGGGCCGATCGGGGTCGGGTACTCGCGCCGGATCAGCGTGTACCCGTTGCCCAGCAACTCCACCTGCTCGGCCAGCAGCGCCTGTAGGTGAGCCTCCACCCCATCCTTGACCAGCCCGGGGTCCACACCCAGATCGTGCTGCGAGTCGTGCAGCACCTCGTCGATGACGATCACCAGCTGATCGCCCTTGCGGTTGGCCACCGTCCAGGTGTCACCGTCGACGCTCAGCGAGCACGGCGGGCTCATCCAGTTCAACGGCTTGTAGGCCCGGTCGTCGGCGTGAATGGAGACCGAGCCGTCGGCCTTGAGCAACAGCAGCCTGGTGGCCAACGGCAGGTGGGCGGTCAGTCGACCGGAATAGTCCACCGAGCACCGGGCCACCACGAGTCGCACCGGCCCACCCTATCGGCCGGTGCCCGTTGTTCGCTCCGTGCTCCGCTCAGTGCCCACCGCTCGCTGCGCACTCCGCAACCCGGGCCCGCCGCTC
>CALANS010000118.1 GCA_937926105.1 uncultured Actinomycetes bacterium
GATCGGGCGTAAGCCCAGATCATCGGGCTGGCAGAAAGCAGTGACATTAGTGCAACAGACCTTTGCGTCGCAGCGCCATCGTAGGATGCAGAGACGTTGCCGATCGTCGAAGGGCAGGGCATTGAGCAAGGACAACCAGCCATCGAGTCGGCACGATTGGTTCATCACGGCGCGGCCGATCATTAGCGCCGACGCCGATGCGTTTTCCCACACGACTATCGCCGGGGTCCTTGCTGATTCTGTACGCCAAGCTGTCCAGGACTACGCCGACGCGCCCGGTGCAGCAACCATCGGTCTTATCGGCGGGTTTGGCACGGGCAAGACATCGGTCTCAATTCTGCCGTCGAAGAGATGCTTGGCGAGGACGGGTCTGCTCGCTCAAAGGCCCTCATGCTGAAACCGGCGAAGAGTATCCGCAAGCGGTAGTGAGTCCGGGTTCGTAGTGGTGAATCCGCGCGTATGAGTCCCGGAACCGCCAGGCGGCGAGTGACCCCGTGGTCTGGGTCGCCGTACATGCGGTAGGTGCTGTCGCTGCCCGCACGCTGCCCGTAGCCAACTGCGATTCGATTTGATCGACGACCACCACGACGCACTTACTTATTCGCTTACCGTGACGGTCGGTTACAGAAGCGGGCGGCCGGCAGGTTCGGAGTCGCGTTGTGGCGCGGAAGGGCGCAGGAAGTGCCTAATGTCCGTCGGCGAGCGCAGTCTTGACATAGCTCCGAGACGAGTAGTGGAACTCGGGCTACCGAAATCGGTGCCGCCCACAATATGCCCACACGCTGGGGCGATTGGCGTGATCGCCACTGATCGCCGTTGGGCTGTGAGCAGGTCAAAGCTGGTTCGCGCGGGTTTCCGCTGGTCAGGAATACTCGTGATTCACGTGTTTCGAAGAGGGCAGCGATTTTTCGAGCGCGCCAGTATTTGCGAACGGCTACGTGAGAGTGCCCGGAATTTGGTGCATCTGGCGCTGAAGGCACGGCACCCGGCCCGCCACCGCCCTAGCGTTACGGAAGTAAAATCCGGGCGAACGCGCATGGCTTATGGGCCGTACGAGCCCCGCTGATGCCGCGAGGTGCCTGTCCAGGGGAAGTACGAGGTGCAGGGCGTGCGGGGCCTCGTCGGCATGCCCGGGTAGTGGAACCGGGCGATTTTGGTCTGTCTGTCGGCGAAAGTCGATGGTTAAGTAGAGAGAGATTGCCCACGGCGACCCGCCCGGGAGCCGGGTACTCGCTTGCTCGGCATGGATCTGTCGCTGGTGCGGCCTAGTCTCGAAGGGTACGGCGTTGCCCCGCGCAGGGTCTCAGATAGGAGAACGCAGTGAACCGCGACGACCAGGTAGATCCGCGGAACGTCTTTGTGATCCATGGTCGGAATGCCAAGGCCAACGAAGCTGTGTTCGCATTTCTGCGTTCCCTCGACCTGAATCCCATCGAGTGGTCGGAAGCTCGAAGCATGACCAAGAAGGGCTCGCCCTACATCGGCGAGATCCTGGACAGTGCGTTCAGCAACGCCCAGGCCATCGTGGTGTTGCAAACGCCAGATGACGTTGCGTATCTGCACGAGAGCCTCACCTATCCAGACGATCCTGAGACTCAGGCCCAAATGCAGCCCCGCGCGAACGTCTTGTTTGAGGCTGGCATGGCTCTGGGGCGAGACGAAGGTCGAGTGATCATCGTTGAACTCGGCAAAGTCAAGGTGTTCAGCGACATCCACGGCAGGCACGCCGTGCCGCTAGACAACGACATCAAGAATCGTCAAGAACTGGCCAACAGGCTCCGCGACGCCGGTTGTGCCGTCAAGACTACGGGCACCAGCTGGCACGAGGCTGGCGATCTCACGCCGCCGGCACCGCCCGGCGGTGGTCTGCCAATGGGTCGCAAGCTGCCGTCAACACAGGCATCGGGCCGTCCTCGGCTAACTGCCCAGTTCATCGATCAGGGCGGGAACAAGCTTGGAATCATTAAGGTTACGAACAATGGCCCCGGAGACGCGTACGAGGTCAATATTGATTCCGCACGCCGGCTTCATGCGTACAGCGATGACGACTGGCCGGTGCCGAAGCTTCCTGCGGGTCGATCGGTGAGCGTAATGATCGACAGCATCCGAACGTTTGGTGGTAAGGAAGGTCCCAGCTACGCAACGGTGACGCTCACAGCCAAGACGGTTGACGGAGTTGACTTCGCTGTCGAAGAGTTTGTGAGCGGACTCTGATGGAGATTTCGTTTCCGCTCGACAACGACGGTTTTCTGCGACGTGAATGCCCACATTGCCAACGCGAGTTCAAATGGCACAATGGCCCTGCCAACGAAGATGCCGAGCAACAGCCTCCGCCTGAGACATTCTACTGTCCATTCTGCGGGGAACCTGCGGGGTCAGATTCTTGGTGGACGCAAGGCCAGTTGGCGCTGATCGATAATGCGAGTGAGCGCTTCTTCAGCCAACAGCTTGGCGACATGTTCAAGGACTTGGAACGCAGCACCCGTCTGAACAAATTTGTCAACTTCAAGATCAGCAACCACGATGTGCCCGACCCTTCCGACCCGTTGACCGAGCCGGACGACATGGTGATCGTCACCTCGCCTTGCCACCGCTGGGAACCGATCAAGATTCCCGATGGGCATGAGAGTCCCATTCATTGTCTTGTTTGCGGCGCAGGCTTTTTCGTTTGACCGACTTCTCGAGCAGTCGCTCCGATCTGACTTGGTTGCTCGGACGAGGCATCGCCTCAGCCTGGGCGGGCTGACGCACGAGTCGCGATGGCCTGTCGGCTGGGATTCCGGAGTCCGTAGGCATCCGATACGCGGGCACATTGGTAGCGCAGGGTCGAGGTCAGGAGGCCTTGGCCGAATGCGGGCGACGATCCAAAATCTCCCGTAGGCGATCGGTGGTCTCTCGCAGGTCGTGCTCCCACTTGTCGACGGCCGGCGCGTCGTGTCCGGCTTCAGCGTTATCCAGTTGCTCCAGCAGCCACGCGCGTGCGAGGACGCTCGGCTCGACGCCGCGTGCCGCGGCGATCCGCCGAAGTTGCTGGATGCGATCCGATGGCAACCGCAGGCCATAGACCGACTGATTGCTAGTAGGGCGCCGCTGCTGGTAGTTCAGTGGTGTCTGCGGCGTGGCCTCTGCGTGCTCGGCTTCGGCCGCGAGCCTGGCAGACAGTGTCTGATCGTGCGTTGGGGTCATGATTGCGGTTCCTTTCACACCAAGTGATCCGGGATGTAAGTCACGTTCGGTGCGGTTTGCTGGCCAGGCGGTTGCAACGTGCCACAGGCCCGACGGCGGGGGGGGGTCGGGGATCATGACGACGACGTAGTAGCGCATTGCTGTGGGTGAGTAGCCGATGACCCGGACCGCTTCCCCGGTGGCCGAGCGCGGGTCACGAGCGATCGGGCCGCGCGGATCCATACCTGCTTCGATCGCCGCGGTTGGGGCGACGTCCTCGGCGCCGGAGTACCGCTGTGATCGCTTGAGATGCCTCGGGTCAGGGACGTCGACATCGGAGATGACGAGTTCCGCGACGGGGATCCCGTCGTAGAGCATCTCCGCATCCATCACCGAAGTGTAGAACGACGTATAACGCCCGTCAAGGCCACGGTGCCCGGGATGCGCAGGCGCGCCAGCCACGGAAACCCCTAGGAACCAAACCCAGGACGATTCACGCGCTGAGTCCGCCGGGGGAATGAGTGACGGTGGTTCCGATCGCAGGCTGGCGCCCGGCCGGTGTGCGACCATGCACCCGTGCAGCCGAACGATTCGGGAACGGGGACGCAATT
>CALANS010000119.1 GCA_937926105.1 uncultured Actinomycetes bacterium
TGATGCTACTAGCTGATTTCGCAACGGGTGGTGCCATTCTGCTGGCGATATGGCACTGCCTACGGTCAATCGAGCTTTGAATTTTGGGAGTGGTACAGTCGCGGCCCCGGTGGCGTGCCTCAGCCGGCTTTTTCAATTGCCACCCGTGATTGCCGAGCTATGATCGGTCAGCCGGCACGCTCTGGTTCCCAACCACTTGCCGGCACCTCTGCCCGGCACCCCCCAAAAAACGGCCGCCGGGATTTCTAATTTCAAGGTTCGACAGCTAACTAAGAAAAAGCTCTAGAAACTGTCGGAAACACACTCAATGACGCACCCAATAAGGGTCTATGCCGAAGCTGCATTTCTTACGGCCGCAGTTCTCTTCCTTGTGTACTGGACAATCTTTGGTCCAAATGACGGCGTGCCCTAAGCGAAGCCCTAGATGACCGGCGATGATCGCCCCGACCCATGAAGCCGGGCAGGTGGGGCTTTGTCCGAACCGCTGTGCCCGCAGTTGCGAGATGCAGGGTTTGGGCCTATCTCTGCCATTGGCCGCTGACTAACGGGGCTGGGGCGTGAGAACCTCATCAGGTGTCGGGAAATCCCGGATAAGCGCTCTCCGGTTGAGGGCGAGGAGCGGTTTCCGTACCGATCTTCGATCGGGGAGGAATACGTGTATGTTCAGGGCGATAGCCTAACGGCGCGTGCGGCTATCACAACAGGTGGCTTCTCAACTCTCCGATCAAGGGCGGGGAGTGACATGGAAGCATTGCTGGCAGAGTTTCGATCCAGATTTTGGGATGCCGTCGGCTGGAACCAATGGCATCCGTACGGGCTGTGCGGTAAGCAAGTCAGGCTCATTGAGGTGACGTCCCCGGGGCGTGGTGTAGCTGGTAGCGCGGTGGTCGTCGGCGCTTTCCGGTAGGGTCTGGTTGTCGACACCAACCTGTTCCTGGAAGGACTACCGATGACCGACGATATGATGAACTTGCGCAAGCTTACCAGACGCGGCCTGCGCGGCGCGAAGCTGGTTATCTCCGATGCACACGAGGACTGAAAGCGGCCGTTTTTCGGCCACATGGCAGTGCTGCCGCGTCCACTTCATGAGGAACGTGCTGGCGAATGCTGGCAAGAGCGGACGTCGCGTCATCTCGACCCTCATCGCCATCGCTCGTCTAGGAGATGCCCGAGACAGCCAGCGCCCGGCGGCACACGCCATTGCCGATCAGGCCCGGCCGAAGGTCCTGAAGCTCGCCGCCATCCTCACCGCCGCCGAACCCGATGTACTCGCCTACATATCCTTCCCGAAGGAGTATTGGGCAAAGCTGCATTCGACCGACCCGATCGAGCGGCTCAACGGCGAGATCAAGCGGGGCACCGACGTGGTCGGTATCGTCCCCAACGACGACGCCATCGTTCGCCTCGTCGGCGCGTTGCTGCTTGAACAAAACGACGAGTGGGCCGTCCAGCGAACTCACTACACGACGCTGGAAAGCGTCGGCCAGTTGAACTGATGATCCCCTCATCAGCCTGCCGCAGTGGCGCGCTGGTCAGTCCGGCCATGCCGGACGGCAAAGGCGACCAACGTCGCCAGCTACCCCACTCAGCGGGACATCACCCATCATTGACGGTAGCTTGAGCACGGACGACTGGATTATGCGCCATCGCCGCCCGGGCAAATGGCAATGTCGTTCATGCACAAGCGACGAACTTGACGACGCCTATCAAACGAAGATGCGTAACACGATGTAGGGCCTACATCGGACCGTCGCGCGTTGCCCGTGGTGATTGCCCACCTGTTCCTGTCCGACTATGGTGTTGTGGTGGGCTAGGTTTGGCACGGAGGCACACCATGTCCGAGAACGAAAAGCCGTCAACAGGAGATGGTCAGGAAACCTGGTGCTGGTTGCTTCTAGCTCTTGGATCGCTCGCTTTCGCACTGTGGTGGGTAGTCTGACCGGCCGTT
>CALANS010000120.1 GCA_937926105.1 uncultured Actinomycetes bacterium
TAGGAGCCCATCGGTGTAGGTTCCTTCCTCTTTCGTCCCCACGGCCCGTACGAGCAACGGTACGAGCATCGTGTTGAGGACACCGCCGGCCAGTAGCGTGTAGACGACGTTCGGGACGGTATTGGCGACCAGGAACGTGCTGCCGACGATCTGGAGTCCCAGCGCCCAGGCCCAAACCGACGTCCGGACGAAGCCGAGAGCCCTGGAGACGACCGTCCCGGCTGCCATCGACGTCACGGCCCTGCCCAGGCTCTGGGCCGAAGTGCTCATGGTCGCGCTGGCCTCCGGCCCGGGGTGATGCCGATGTGCACGTGATCCTGGTGGACCCGATCGGTGAAGAACCCGGGACGAACGCCGTTCAGGTCGAACGGCCCGCCCACCTCGGTCGCCCCCGAGCGAGCCGCTTGCACCATGACCTCACGCAGCAGTGCCCGTGGAGTGGTCGGATCGGCCACCGGCTCGCCGTCGATGCGCCAGATGTCGACCGCTCGGCCGCGTGTGTGGTTGGAGATCCGGTCGGTCTCGAAGACGTTGCGCGGATGACCCGTGCGCAGGACGGTCACGTCGAGTTCGTGTGAGGCGGCGAGAGTCCGAAGGATACGCAGCACCGAGTTCTCCACCCTGCCCTCCGCGACGTCCTGTCTGCCGGTTCCGGACAGCACGATGTTCGGGTCCTGCAGGACTGCACGGGCGGTGCTGCTCGCCGGCTCTCGCTCGCCACGGTCTTTGGCGCTCAGCTCCGCAATCCCGGTGACGACCGGCGAGCCGTTCGCGAGCGTGAGCCGGACGTCCAAGACCAGGCTTTGGGTGGTCGTGCCCCCGCCGTGGTCGAGCAGCGTCTGTTCGACGATCACCATGACGCTCGCGAGCGTGCCGGTGAGTCCGCCGTACTGAGGGTAGATCACGCGCAGCCTCGCCTGTGGGGCGTCGGCCGCGAGCACCACCCCGGCGGCCCGTGCAGCCGGGCCAAAACCAGCTGCGCGCAGGCGGGACTTGACTGCCGCGGGGTCGCCTGCCCCACCCACCCACGTTCCCGCCGCCTCCAGGTACTCGGTCGCGGCACGCTTGATCTCCGGTCGCACCTCCCCTGGCCCCGGTGACCATGGGGCGACAGCCGCCAGCGACGGCGCCGGCTGCACCGACGGCACCGACGGCACCGACTGGCCGCTGCTCTCGCCAGAAGCAGGTGGAGTCCGGCTCTCGCTTGCCGTGCAACTTGCCATCAGCAGGGCGGCAAGAATGAGCAGCACGGAACGTCCGGCTGGTGACATGTGTTTCCTCTTCTTCGTGATCAGAATCAGTGGCCGGCCGCAGTGGCGTGGCCAGTCCCGGAAACAGGCTTGAACAGCGGCACGTTGTCGTGCGCGGTCCCATCCCGCCGTCGCGCGGCGAGATCCTTCCGGAAGGTCGATACAAGTTCACCGTCCCAGGACGGGTGTCGGTCGATCTCGACCCAGCCAGCCTTCTCATAGAAGCGCCCGGCACCACCGGGGCCGGTGAGCGTCACGAGTTCGGCGCGGCATGCGTCCGACATCAGCCCCGATTCCTCGAACACTGACAGCAGGGCCGCGCCGACGCCCTTCCCGCGTGCCCCAGGAGACACGATCACTGCCGCCAGCACAGCGACCCGGATGGACGAGGGCATCCTGGAACCCGACGCGGCGGGCCCGCCCAAAGGCCGCCGTCCGGCAGGCCTCAGCAACCGGCGCGCGTAGCGACCCGCTCGCGTCCTAAGAAAGTGGAATAGCAGAGCGGGTCTCAGGGCGAGAGCACTCGCGCCCGCGGTGCCCAGTGACGCTCGTCGGTGCTGCACCACCCATGCGACGTGCCGGGCTTGGTCGCTGGATCCGACCAGGAAACCCACGGGTCCGCTGCGTTCTGCGGACAGCTCGGCGACATAGGCGACCCCGTACGGCGAGTCGTCAAAGGTTGCGTACCAGCGGGACATGAACCGCAGGCCCAGGCGTGGGAACAAGCCGTGAGGCAGGTGACGAACATGCTGATCGGCCATGAGCTCAAGCTCATGGCGTTCAGGACGGCGGATGACGATCTTCGCATTTGGGGTCGAAGCAGCCATAGCAAGGCACTCCTCAAGGACGGCAGGGGTGGACACTGGGGTGCCGGAAGGCCCCCAAGTCGAGCCGGCGCACAAACTCCCGGATAACTCAGCTTCCATGAACCGAGATACGGATCGGGACGAGTGAGGTAGTGCGCCAGCCGCTGCCGGTCAGTCGGGGCGGGCAGAGCCAAGCAAGGCCGGTTCGTCGGGCGCCGGCGGATCAGTGTCTGGAACGGCCGCCGACGAGAGCAGCGACGCGGACGCAGCGTCCTCGACGACGCCGGACGCCAGTTCGACGTCCACGTGGTGATGATGGTCTTGGGATGGTTCCTGCCCGTCTGGCAACTGCTCGAGTGGCCAGCTCACCAGATGGATGTCTGCCGTCGGGACGACCTCCGTCGCGATCCCGACGGTGACCGACATCGGCGCCGACCCCTGTTCGCATGCAACGCAAGCGGCTGCCCCGGAGCGCCAATCAGCGACAGAGTGGCCGCGAAGAGAGCCACAACGATGCTTGACACTGACCGCTGTAAGAGGTGGGCCTTGACGCGCCGCGCGAGCGAGCGCGCTCGCCACGCTTGGCTTGCAGCACAGGACGAGGCTACCTCAGCCAAGCCTGCCCCAGAGCGGCCTGCTCGTGTGCCGCGTGTTGAAGCGAAGGCATGTTGGCGAGTTGCCCGCAAAGCTCCCAGCGCCGTCGACACCACGCCAACGGAAACGAGAAGGGCACGAGAACGTCGTCCGCGCGTCGCGGTCATGGCGATCTGTTCGGGTCAGCATTTCCTGAAGGTCAGATGAGACTGCTGGTACGTGTCCCGAGTCGTAAGGGTCGTCCGGTGCGACCGGGCGCCTCGGGCCACTGGCGCTGGGCCCCGATCCGGCACGATGTCGAACGGGACGGAGCATGGTGGCCTCTCGCGTCACGTTGGCTGGGTGACAGGAATACTTCGCCTAGATGTGCAGACCGCGGAGGGCGAGCCACCTGCGTGGGTCGACGGGTTCACCCATGGTCGGGTGTACCTCCAGATGCAGATGTGGTCCGGTCGAACGACCGGTACTGCCAACGGCGCCGATCTGCTCGCCGGCTGCGACGGTGTCGCCCACCTGCGTGGTGATGCGTGACAGATGTGCGTACCAGGTGATGGTGCCGTCCCAGTGCCGGACCTCGACCTTGTTGCCGTAGCCGGCGTCGATGCCGGCGAAGACAACCGTGCCCTGTGTCACGGACCTGACCGGAGTACCGATGGGTGCCGCGAAGTCGCTGCCGGCATGACGGCGACCCCAACGATTGCCGAAGCCGGAGCTGAGGCGGTAGTGGTCCACTGGCAGTACCCACCGACGCGCTTCGGCAAGGCGGCGCTCCTTCTGCTCAGTTAGCTTACGGCGGTGCGCTGCTCGGCTGGCCCTCCGCTGCGCGTCGAGCCTGGAAGCGGCCGCAACCTGGCGCACCTGCTCAGTGAGCGGCGCGGCGGCATCCTGTGCCTGATGCGACATATTGGTGGGGCTCTGCAACGTCGACGTGATCGGCGGTCGTCCGTTGGCGGCTCTGCCTTCGCTCGCGGTCGCCAGTGCAGGCGAACTTCCCGGCAGGACTGCCGACCCAGCAGCCGCCAGCGTGAGGCCTGCAGCCGCGACCGTCGGCAGCGCGGACGCCTCACGGCG
>CALANS010000121.1 GCA_937926105.1 uncultured Actinomycetes bacterium
TGATTCCCTGCGCCGTCAGATAGGTCATTGTTGTGGCCAATTCGTGATCGATGGCACACTGATTGATCGCGGAGTGATCGGTGATCCGAGAGTATTTTCAATTTCGAAATAGTCTGGAATTCTAATGGCAAGTTGGCTCGACCAGTAGTTTTCGATGGCTTCGGCACTAGTGAATTCCCATACTGTTGCGGTCGAGAATCGGTGCTGTCCCCGGACCGACCACTGCCCTAGTTTGACGCCGTCAACATTGCCGACGCTCGAGTCGACCTCACGAAGTGCTGCATAGACGTGTTCCCGCTCGTCGTCTGTGAGTTGGTACCACGATGGTCGCGGCCTGCTGAATTGAATCCATAGATAGTCAGACATCGTGCCTCCGCAAGAATTCTTCGAACGGTGTGATAGATCCGATAAAATGTCTCGATAGCGTCAGCCGGAAGTCCGCGACCGCTTCGTGGTTGGCCATGGCGAGGTTGACTTTTTCGATGTCAGCGGCGTGCCATATTGCGAAGTGGTGCCACGTGCTGTTGAGATCACATCGATGACGGCCGGAGATTGCGATGCCGAGATTTATATCCTCTGCGAAGGCTATGTCGCATTGATCGTCGTATTCCCTGCGCGCCGCGGGCGACATAGCGGCCCACTCGTCCGTCCATTGCCACAGCGCGATGAATCCGACGGGAGCGGCCGGGTCCAGAGGGCCGATGGGCTCGAACTCGCGGCGGCCGAATATCCACTCCGTTTCGAAGCACTCGCTCCAGCTCGTCGCCTCCAGCCGATCGACGCCGGCAATGGCCCGTGCCAAGTCCGTCGTTTCCACACAGACGATTGCGTCGACATCGCTGAAGGCTGACGTGTCGTATACCAGCGGCCGCCATGGCGCGCCGCCCGGCCCGTCGAACAGGGAAGGGGCCCAGCGCTCGCCGCCAAGGTGCGCGAAGGCCGCATCCCACGGCGCCGTTTGTCCGGCTGTGGCCGGCCGTGGGCGGCGAATCCGGACGAAGCCGAGTGCCGCCCAGGTCTGCACTGCGCTCGGCGTGAACTGCGGTGCTGTCGCGACGGTGGTCATGGCTCGATCTACCCCTCATGTGTCGTTCGGAAGGCTTTGACCGCGGTCATCAGCGCCTGCACTTTTGATGCGTCTACGGGGTTCCACCAGCGCTCCTGCTCCTTGAGAGACTGACCGACGATCGCGCCGTCGGCATGCTCGAACAGGACAGGGACCTGATCGGGACGCAATCCAGAGCCGACCAGTACGGGGAGGGCTGTCCCGTCCTTGACTTCGGTCACCTCCTCCACGCGGGTGGGGTTCCCCGTGCGCAGCCCGGTGGCGATCAGCGCGTCGGCACCGAACCACTCGGCGTCGGTTGCTTGTTCCGTGATCGACCGGTCGGCTGTGATCGCGTGCGCACCGAACTTCACATGTACATCCGCGAACACCTTGACGTCTTCGGCGCGAATATTCGACCGGTAGCGCAGCGCAACTGGCGCCGGACCGTTCAGGAAGCCCTCGTTCGCGATGTACGCATTCACCCACTGGTTCGCGCGGACCCATGAGGCGCCGACCGCTTTTGCCACCGCGATCGCCGGCATCACGCCGTTCGCGACACACGTGATACTTAACGGAAGATCTGAAATCTCTCGGATTGCGTTGCAGGCTGCGACGAGGCATGCGACGGTTTCGTACCCGATATCTTCAGGCCGTGAGAAGGGCATGTCGCTGGCATTCTCGACACAGATTCCGTCAACGCCTCCTCGCGCGAGTGAATCGGCATCGATTTTTGCCCGGTCGTAGATCTCTGTGACGTTCGTTCCGTCGTAGTCCGGTGAACCCGGAAGCGGTAGCAGGTGGATGACACCGATGATCGGTTTCCTGGCAAGGTAGATCTCAGCGAGCGCGCTCGACTTCGGTTTCCGCACTTGAGGCATTATTGTTATTTCCTTTCGAAAAATGAGTCGCGGAGAGTTCCTGCTCCAAATCCTCGACGTCTCTCTGCGAGGGATACGATCGGAAGCCGCCGTGTTTACTGCAGCTCAGAGTCGCCGCATGTACCGCACGTCGTAGCGATTCCACTAATCCGCATCCGTTATGGAGTTCGGCAACGCACCAGCCCGCTAGGCAATCGCCAGCGCCAGTGGTATCGACAATGCTCATGTCGAAGCTGGGCGTCTTAATATGTATATGCGCGTTAGGGTTCGCTGCCGAGTACAGCGAAGCCCCATTGCTACCGAGGGTCCGGACAACGTTTTTCACCCCGAGTTCGAATAAACGAGCGACGGCGCTATTGCCGATCTGGCTTGCTGCAGCATTGTTGCAGAAGGTCAGCTCCGCGCCGTCCAGAATCTCGGACAGCGAATCGATGCCGTCGGGGAATGTGGCTGGCTCCAGATCGAGTGACCAGCGGGCGCCCGTGTTCCTGCATCGTTCAACGGCGTGCGCGGCAGATCGAATGTCGTAGGCCGCCGTGTGCATCCACGCAATGGGCCGATCCTTATCGAAGGCCAAGTCAATGGCCTCGGCAGTGGGATACATTGGGCTGCCCGGGCGCAGCACCAGCCGTTTTTCGCCGGATGGGTCGGTAAGCGTCACGACTCTCGTTGATTGGTCGCCGTGGGTGGGAAGAAGTTCGAGCCCGACTCGTGACAGGTCCGTGCTGATCTGTGACCCCACGGCATCGCCCCCGATGGCGAGCACCGCGAGGACATCGGGAGTGAGCCCACGCGCGGCGGCAGCGGAATTTGCGGCAACTCCACCGGCACCCTCATCGAACCGAGCCGCAAATACCTTTTCATCAGGCTTCGGCATGTGGGGAACCTGGTACGACTCGTCCCAGCTCGCGTCACCGACGAAGAGAATTATCGCCGACACTATCCTGGCAATTCTATTTGGACGCGATACCGCGCTGCCGAATACTTCATCACCACGTATTCCGTTGGTGTCGATAGCTCATCGCACGAGATGCGTTTAATCACCAGGGCTGGAGCACCAGCGGGAATCTCCAGCAAGTTCGCGTCAATCTCCGAGACCAATGCAGCCTCAATCGTCTCGCGCCCGCGAACAAGGCGGATACCAGCTCTCTTATCGAGCCATTCGTACAGCGATCCACTGTTTAGATCATCGTGAGTCGGTATGCCGGACGTCTGGAGGTGTGTCATCGTGATATGCGAGACGCTGGTCGCGATTGGCGAGCCATTAGCCTTCAGGACCCGTCTTATCCTCAGTACCTGGCCGCCGGCATCGATATTGAGTGACGCAGCGGCTTCGGGCGTTGCGCCGACGACCCGAATCTCCCGCGTGTCGTAGCTCGGTATCAAGCCGCGCTCCCTCATATCCGTGCCGAAGCCAGAAATGGCGCGGAGTGGTTGCTCAACTTGGGTCGGCAAGACCACCGACCCTTTCCCAGAGCGCCTCCGGACGTAACCCTGCTGTTCGAGGGAATTCAGTGCCGCACGGGACGTCGTTCGGCTCACGCCAAACCGATCGTTGAGAGCGGCCTCCGACGGCAGCAAGTCGCCGGTCGTAAACTCGCCGGATTCGATCGCGCTCCGAAGGTGCTGAGCGATCTGGAACCAGAGCGGCACCTTCGATTCCTCATCGATGTCCGCGTCGCCCCATGTCATACTGATGTAACGTAATCCTGTCATTACAGGATGTCAAGGACGGTGCCGAACACGCGCTTAGCTTGGTGCAGATCGCCCGATCGATCCCGTAGTCGTGGTGGCCGATCAACTCGGCCGCGCGACCGGTGACCTGCCGCGCCCACCGGTGCGCGTCGCCCCCCAAAATCACCGCGGCCCGGTCGGCCCACCGCTCGGAGTACTCCGACAGTGGCGATTCCGACCCGCCTGCGGCCCAGTTGGCCGCCTGCCATGATCCGCGACGAACGCCGCGATGGCCCCGTCTTTCGCTGCGGTGATCGCCGCAGACCGCTGCAAAAACTCGACGCTCAGATGATGGGGGACAGCGGCGAGTTCGCGTGGTGGATTGCGGGCCCGGCCACGCTTCCGCATCTCCCAAGTCAAGCCCGATGCTCGCGCGATGTTGTCCGCGACGAAGAGATCGTAAGTGTCCGAGCGCGCGACCGCCGCCGCATACAGCGACTGCCCGTCGAGTGTGCGCCACCGGTCGTCCGTGACGGCCTGCACCCGGTTCACGATCGTGACATGGGTGTGCCGCTGCGGGTCGCCCGCCCGCGAATCGTGATGGCCGAACGCCGCCGCGACCAAACCTCGCACAGGGACTCTGGCAGCGCCATGCGCGCCGATCCGGGTCGGGACATCGCGCGCGATCGGATCCAGTGTTGCCGTGACCGCGGCATGGTGAGCTCGCACGATCTGTCGCTGCGTTGCGGCGCCTGACGGCGCCCACAGCACCGACACCGACTTCGGCACCGAGAATGTCAAATCGAACCTCGCGACAGGTGTTCGTCTCGACGCGGTGGCCCCGGCCGCTTCGATAGCGTCAATGCGGACGACCTGAGTCGCGTCTGGCAGGTCTGCCGGAAGCTTTGAAACCTGTGCGGCGAGGGTGTCTGCCTTCGATGCGGTCTTGGCGTATTCGCGGCCGAGTATGGCGTCGGTGACGGGATCATGGCCGGTGCCGAACAACCGCGCCATCTGCTCCTCGGTGACCTTCAGCCCGTAGCGAATGCTGTGCCCGTCTCCGACCGACCAGACCGTCGCCGAACCACACACCAGCCGGGTAATCCGGATTCGAGTAGTTCCACGTCAGCGCATCGGCGACAAGATCCGGCGCATCCCCGCGCGCAGTGTGCCGCATCAGGTACTCGTACCCCGAGCCGGCCGACAGCTTCGCCACCGACATCACCACATACAAACCTGGTGGCGCGGTTGCGCCATTGGCGGCTCTGGAGCTACGCCGCACGTGAATCCACGCTGCCGTGGCGCGGTGTCGGTCACCGGGTTACTCAGTTGGTTCGGTGAAACGAGTCCGGTGCAGCTGGGCGCCGGTGTGGGCGAGCGGCCCACAGTCGCTGTTCATCGCGCGGTGCACGGCATGGGCGACCGTGAGGTGGCCAGCCCCAGGCCCTGCGGCATCGTTACTCGATCGTTATTAGGGGATCTGTTGCTCTTCGTCTGTTCAGTATTCAGAATCTAGAATATGAGGGAGGTCCCGTCATGACCGCTAGGGTCGACTTAGCGCGCGAAGTCGTGGCCGAGGCACTGCTCGCGACGCCGCTGGATGGCCAGGTTCCGACGATGTCTAAGCTCGCCGCGCGAGCGCGCACCGGCGCAGGCACCGTTCAGGCGGCGCTCCGCTCGCTGGAAAGCAGTGGCCTCGCCAAGACGACGGCGCACGGCAAGTACGGACGCAAACTCGTCTCGATCTCCGTGGCCGGAACGTGGGCAGCCACGGGGCGCGGCTCGCTCTCGGGCGTGCTTCCGCTGCCGCAGAGCAGGGAGTTTGCCGGTCTTGCTTCGGGACTCACCGACTGCTCGGAATCGGCGCAGCTGGACTTGCAGTTACTGTTCCGCCAAGGTGCTACGGAGAGACTGCGTGCTTTGCGGGCCGGCCGGGTCGATTTCCTCATTTCCTCGACCGCATTCGCATTGCAACACCCGGATCTCGACTCGGTCGAGTTCTCGGAGCACACCTATTACCAGGACAATGCCGTCGTCGTCATCACTGCGGCCGGCGGAACTCCTAATCCGCGCGGACGAATCGCGATCGACCGCACTTCGTTCGACCACACAACACTCACGACGAATGAGTTTCCACAT
>CALANS010000122.1 GCA_937926105.1 uncultured Actinomycetes bacterium
GCGCGCTTCGTTCGCATCGAAGAGGTCAGGGGTTCGATTCCCCTCAGCTCCACCAAGTTTTCGCAGGTCAGAGGCTTGTAGGGCCATTCCAAGAAGTTCATGATCACTTCCGTGCCCACAATATGCCCACACTTCGCAGCGATCGCGACTGAGATTCGGGCTGTTTGGTGACCGTGGCTGACCGGTTGGCGTCGAACGATCTGGCCTGATTTTGATCTTCGTCGCGATGGACTCGGGCCCTGCGCGCGGCACAGATCAGGGCTGCCAGGCCATGTTGTTGCCAGGAACTGGGGGCGCGCGCAACGTTACTGTGCGTGATCGAGCGCGGGCTGTACTCGGGTGGCGCGATTGCCTTCGGATGCGGCCGGGTTTGGTGGGTGATCAGTCTCGGTGCTGTCGCGTGGCGGCGCGCTGCAACGCGGCGGCGACCTGGTCGAGGTCGTCTGGGAAGAGATCTGCGTAGGTGTCGAGCGTCATTGCGGCGGATTTGTGGCCGAGCATTGTCTGCACGGCCTTGACGTTCGCTCCGGCGCTGATGGCCAGCGACGCAGCGGTGTGGCGGAGATCGTGAGGACTGACCCGGGGGAACGTCGGATCGGCGCCCTGGCAGCGTTTCACTGCGGGAACGAAGTGACGGGGCCTGAAGTCCGACACGCGCAGCTCCCCACCCTTCGGCCCGGTGAAGACAAGGTCCTCGCGTCCCTTGCCGTCACATTCGGCGGCGATCTGGTCATCGAGGAATTGGGGATAGGGCACGGATCGGCGTTCGTGGGTTTTCGGTGTGGAGTAGACCAGTTCGCCGCGCACCTCGGCGACGGCGCGGCGAACGTCGATTCGCCGGCGCGTTGGTTGGATGTCGCCGACTCGCAGGGCGGCCATCTCGCCCCAGCGCAGCCCGGTGTAGGCGAGCAGCCGCACGATCGTGCCGTAGGTCGGTTGCGGCATGTATTTCGTGTAGCCGGTCTTAAATGTGATCGGCTGGGTCGAGATCTCCGCCGCGAGGGCGGCAACCTGGGCGTGAGTGAGGTATCCGCGCTCGCTGTGTCCGCGGCGTGGGGGCTTCACGCCCTTGGTCGGGTCGCGGCCCAGCCTGTGGTCCTCGATGGCATATTCGAGGATGCCGCGCAGCACACGCAGCGCGACCTCGATGGTCGCCGGGCCCGTGCCGTTGCTGGCCATGGTGGCCACCCAGGCGCGTACCGCAGGCGTAGTGATCCCGGAAACGGGCACGGATCCCCACCTGGGTGCGACGTGGACTCGCCACGCCGTGTCCTGTTTCGCCTCCGTCGATGACTTGAGACGAGCATGGGTGTTGGTCCAGGCGGCGTGCATTTCGGCGACCGTCGTGCTGCCGGCGGTATCCGACACGTAGTCGCCGCGAATTTTCGCCGATTCGACATTGGCGGCGAATGCCTCGGCTTCACGCTTGGTGCGAAAGCCACGCTTGTCGGTCTGCCTGCCTTCCGGGTTGCGGTACCGCACGCGGTAGCGCGTTTCTCCCGTCGAGAATTTGTAGCGTTCGATGGTTGCCATCAGTGACTCGCGGCCTTGGTGAACAGGTTCGCTTCGATCCACTCGTCGAGGTCCTGCGGCCGATACCGGATCGATCGCCCGCTGACCCGGACGAACCGTGGTCCGCTGCCGAGGTACCGAAGTTGTGCGAGCGCGCCTTTGGTCATCGCGAGGAGGTCACCAGCCTGTGCGGGGGTGAGCAGTTGCTCAGTCATGACGTCACACCCTTCGGTGATGAAGATGGGCTTCTACTCATCAGTGGTGGCTTCCTTGCGCCGTTAGCCCGGCCAGCGGTTCGCGTGGGATGGTGGCTGGCGTTGGCGGTCGCCTGCGTGGCCGGCGGCAGTGGTGGCAGCGGCGGGACATCAAGACGGCGGTGACGGCGGTGCTGCGGTGTGCGTGAGCCAGCGCGGCGGGGACTGCAGCGCTGCCGTGGTTCAGCGCCCGAGGGTCGATGCCGCGGCGATGCCGGCCGGCCTTCGTCGCTCGACCGTCAGACGAGCTCGGATACGGTGTGCGGACTGTTCCGCGCCGACGTGGGCGAGCACAGCCGCCAGCACTTCCGTGCGGCTGGACGGTGGCGCCGCGTAGGCGACGTGCGAATCGGCCTCGCTCGGGCTGTCGGTCGCGATGTAGGCGCGGTTGGATCGGGTGCCGCGCGTCATGGCGACGTAGAACGCCTCCCGCGTCATCCGGTCGGTCGCAATCGTGTGGGTCGTGTCGACCGTCATGCCCTGGCAGCGATGCGCGGTGACCGCGTAGCCGAGCTCCACATGCTGCGAAACGTATTCCGCTGGAAGCACTGTCGACGTGGCGGCGCCGTCGGCGTGCACACGCAGCCCGCCGTGGCGGTCCACGCCGGTCACGGTGAACGCAGTGCCGTTCTTGACGAATCCGCGTTCGTAGCGCCCGAACCGGTCCGGCTTAGTGTCTCTTTCGGTGCCGTCGCGCACAGTGCGGTCGACGCGGCGGGTGACAATACGATCCCCAACCGCCGCGGTGCTCCCGTCGTGCAAAGCGATGCCGCCAGCCTGGACCGACCCGTTAGCGATCCGCTCGGCGCGGGCACGAAGGTTCAGCGCCTGGACGGTGGCGTTGTCCGCGGCGACCAGCAAACTGTTGAGCCCACGGTCCCGGTCGGATCTCCATGCCGTGTAGGCGGCGTCGATCATGGCGTCCAGGTCGCCGTCCGTAAGACGACCGTGCTCTTCATACGCGCCGATCGCGTGCGCGTCTCCGTCTCGCAACAGCAGCGATGCCTGCGCCTCCCAGGAGCGGGCGGCGCCATCGCCGTTGCGGAAGCGGTGAATCTCGGTCAGCTGTGGAATCTCTGGCCGGGCGGCGGTGAGCATCTCGAACGTGCCACCCGCGCCGATCGCCGGCAATTGTCGATGGTCACCGACCAGGAGCAGCTTTGCGCCGGAAGTGTGTGCCTGACGTGCGAGCGCGTTGATCGTGGCAAGATCGGCCATTCCGGATTCGTCCAGGACCAGGAGCTGGCCGGAGCGCAGCGTCCAACTGTCGTAGCGCGCCATCGCTCGGGTGATGGCATCGTCGATGCCGTTTGTCGGCCGCCCCTGCACGTGGAGTTCGTCGCGTCGGCGGCGCAGATCGGCGATCCGGACGGCCCGGCCCGGCTGCAACTGTTGCTGCGCGAGCCACTGCGCCGTGTTCTCGGCGGCGATGTCGATCTCCGTGCCGAGCACCTCGGCGGCGACCGCGGACGTGGCGAGGCCGACGACCGATCCCGGCCCGTGCTGCGCCTCCCACACGGCGCGAAGGCCCGCCATCGTGGTCGTTTTACCGGCGCCCGCGGCACCGACCAGGATGTCGCACACACGCCCGGACGTCGACACCTGCCGGACCGCATCGGCCTGATCCGGTTCCAACAAGTAGCCGCGGATCGGCAGCGGCGCTCCGGTGATCTGCTCCGCGAGATCGGCAGGCACAGTCGGCCCGGTGCGGTTCGCGTTCGCGGCCAGGACCTCGTCCTCGGCGGCGAGCACCTCCGGTGAGGTGAATACCTCCGGCGCGTCGAAGATCGACCGTCCGGTGGTCGGGTCGACCCCGACGCCGGCCAAGGCCCTGCCGGCGGCCTGCATTGACGGATTGAGGAGCACGCTCCGGTCCATCGCGGACTTCGCGACGCGACCCCGAACGTCGAGAAGGCCTGCGGCGCCATCGAACTGAAGGTTCGCGGCGCCAATTGCGCGGCAGGCCGCGGCAACGAGATTCCACCTCGACCAGGTCGCGCGCCTGGCCTCGACATCATCCATGGCGGCCGCAGCGAGCCTTTCGATCGTCGCGCCGTCCACCACCGCTGCGGCGACCAGATTGCGTTCGGGCGAGGCTGCGGCGCGGGTGACGGTCTGTCGCGCCCATGCCCCGGCGTCGGAACCGAGCACGAGCCTGGCGCGCGCCGCCCACCGTTCGGTGTATTCGGCGAGACTCGACGCCTGCTTGGGTTGCCTGGTCGACAGTGTCGCCTGCTGGCGGATACGGACCGCCTCCGGGCCAGTGGGCTCGCGCCCATGTTCGGCGACGAACGCGGTGATAGCGTCGTCCTTCGCCGCGGTGATCGCGGCCGACCGATGCGAGAACTCGCCGATCAGGTGATCCGGAACGGCTGCGAGCTCGCGGCGCGGATTGCGGGCCCGGCCACGTGACCGCGTCTCCCAGGCAAGCCCCAGGACGCGGGTGATGTTGTCGGCGAGCAGCAGGTCGTAGGTGTCCGAATGCGCCACGGCCGCCGCATACAGCAGTTGCCCGTCCAGCGTGCGCCACCGGCCGTCGGTGACGGCCTGGACCCGGTTGGCAACCGTCACGTGCGTGTGCAGCTGCGGGTCGCCCGCCCGGGAATCGTGGTGGTCGAACGCTGCCGCGATCAGCCCGTGGACCGGCGCCCGGGCCGCGCCGTCCGTACCGATCCTGGTGCGTGCCACGTCCCGTTCGAACAACGTGATCGTCTCGGTGACCGCGGCGTGGTGCGCGGCCACGATCGCGCGCTGCGTCGTCGCATCCGACAGCGCCCACAGAACCGACACCGACTTGGGCACCGAAAACGTGAGGTCAAATCCGGCAACCGAAGCACGGCTGGGCCGCGCCCGCGCAGCCGCCTCGATCGCCGCCACCCGTGCCGCCCGCACTTCGTCGGGCAGATTGGCAGGCAGCTTCGCGACCTCCGCAGCGATCCGAACGTCGATTGGCGCCGGTCTCGCGTATTCGCGGCCGAGGGGCACGTCGGTCACAGGATGATGCCCTGCGCCGAACAGACGAGCCATCTGCTCCTCTGTCACCGTGGCACCCACACGGATCGCGCCGCCGCCGTCGAGGCCTTCGATGCCGCTGCCCAGCCAGACTCCCGCCGGGTAGCCCCGGTTCGTGTAGTACCGCGTCATCGCGTCATGACCGACATCCGGGGCGTCGCCGCGCGCCGTATGCCGCATCAGGTACTCGTACCCCGAGCCGGCCGACAGCTTCGCCACAGACATCACCACACCCAGTAGTGGTGGCGCCCCTGCGCCGTTAGCCGATGTCGGGAGATTGCGGGCCCGATCATCCAGGCCGGAATCATTCGCCCAGCACGACGAGTTCATGCAGCTCAAGGAGGCACGAACCGCCCGTGACGCATAATGTCGGCATGAGGGCCACTGCGAAGGCGCTGCACGCGAAGGCGCTTTCTTCCATGCGCACGGCGATGGCCGCCTTCAACAGTCCTCACGACGACGGCAGACCCACGGTTGTTCTCCTCCACCTTCAGCATGCGTTCGAGATGCTCATCAAGGCGGCACTAGTCCAAGGGAGCGTCAAGGTCTTCGACAAGAAGTCCGGCCGCAGCATCGGATTCGAGGCAGCGGTCAACCAGTCCTGTCAGCTTGCGGGCGTCAAGGTCACCCAGGACGAGGCAGGGACGCTACGGGCGATTGACGCCCTTCGAGACGATGAGCAGCACTGGTTCAACGATGTCTCCGAGGGCTTGCTCTACCTCCATGCTCGGGCAGCAGTGACCCTATTCGACGAGTTGCTGCTACGCGCATTTAACCAGCGACTGGCCGACTACCTTCCCAACCGTGTACTTCCAGTCTCGACTGAGGCTCCTCAAGACATCCTCACGCTCGTGGACAGCGAGTATGCAAACATTGCCGGGCTCCTCCACCCCGGCCGCCGGGCGCGCGGGGAGGCACGTGCCAAGATTCGCACACTCTTGGCGCTTGAGGCGCACGTTGCTGAGGACACGAAGGTCAGCGATGCCGACGTGAATCGCGTCGAGCAAGGCATCAAGTCGGGCAAGACTCGCCAGCAGGTCTTCCCGAAACTGAGCCCCCTCGCGGCCGACATCAGTGGGGAGGGTCTGACGGTCAAGGTGAGGATCGTCAAGCAGCCAGACGCGTTGCCGGTGCGGCTGGTGCGTAACGACGAAGACGGTGAGGTCATCGACGCAGCAGCAGTCCGGGAAGTGGATCTCCAGAAGAAGTTCCACTGGTCACCCTTCGAACTGGCCGACAGGTTGAGCATCACGCGACCCCGAGCGACTGCCCTCCGCGAGCATCTGGGCATTGACCAAGATGCCAGCTGTCTGCACGTTTTCGTATTCGGATCACAGAACCACCCGCGCTACTCAGACAACGCGTTGACCCGCATGCGTGAAGCGCTCGCCACGCAGGATATGGATGCAATCTGGAAATCGCACGGCCAAGGCCGTCGATCGAAGCCGCGGCCCCCATGCGCCCAGCCCGACTGCGCCGCTGGGATGGGCCAGAAGGCGTCGTAGCGATCACATGGAGCGGGTCGCCGGGAGGCGAGCCTGCATTTTCCGGCACCGGCGACCGAGATGCAGCGTCGTTGAGCGTGATCCAACGCGGGCGGTAGGCGTCTCGCGGCTCTTCTGGGGTCGGCACACATGTTCTCAAACAACCTCGGTCATACTGGGGCAATGACGCACGCTTCCGCCCCCCAGGTTGTCAGTATTGGCTACGAGGGCCGGAGCGCTTCTGAACTCGTAGAAGAATTGCGCGCTCAGCGGGTCGCTGTCCTGGTAGATATTCGGCTGACACCGATCTCGCGCAAGCCGGGTCTTTCAAAGACTGCGCTTGCTGCAGCTGTTCGGGCAGCGGGCATCGATTATGTGCACTTACGCGAGTTGGGTAATCCCAAGTCCAACCGTCCTGGGTATCGAGCTCGTGAGTCGGAAGCGTTGGATCTTTACGGCGCGATACTGAGTTCAGCCGGCGGGCAGTCTGCACTACGACATGTCACTGAACTGCTCGATGGTGGAGCGGTAGCTTTGCTGTGCTTCGAACGCGATCACGCGGATTGTCACCGGCACCAGGTTGTCGATGAGCTGGGCGCACGATGCGAGGATCTGCAGGTCACCTACGCGTAAGGCGCGCTCAGTCGAATAGAGGGGCTTCGATCGTGCCGGGGCGTTCGACCTTGGGCGACCAAACTCCCAACGCAGAAAACGACGCTCGGTGTTGGTGAAAGTTGCCCACGAACAGGTGCGTGTCGACGCTCTCGTCGAACAGTGACTCGTACTTGTCCAGCAACATCTGCTTGGCTCTAGCCGGTCCCTTCTCTCGAGACCATCGTCGTCCCGCCTGTCCCGTTTCCCAGTCCAGCAACGACGGCTGGTGCCCCGGGCAGGCTGGCGCGCCGCAATGGTACTTAATGCTTACACGGAACGGCGCGGGCTGAAGTTCACGAAATCCGGTCGGGTTGAACAGATCCGGTTGGGCAGCCCTGACCGCCTTGGACAGTTGACTCGCGTCCCAGGGTTCGCCGTCCGCGATCCTGACTTCGACGTGGCTAACCTTCACGAGACCGAGGGATGGTGCGGATTGCGAGTAGTCCACAGCCTGATTGGCAGCGATCAGTTCGCAGGTGGTCGTTGCGCCTATCAGCGGTCGGATCAGGTCGCGCCGTTCCGCCCAGTTCCGAGCAGTGCCGACTTTCCGGATGGAGCGCATGCGCGTCTGGTCAGGGCGCATCGACTCGAGACGTGGATCCGCACCACCGTGTGGAACCACCGGGATCTCGAGAATCTCATATTTGGCGAACTGCTGCTCGTAGTCGACTAGCCGAAACCTCATCGGATAGAGGCGAATCCACTTGGGCACTCCATCGTCCAGTCTGACCCCGGCGACGCATACGGTCTCGCCATACTTGTCCGATGGACTGGGGTAGGTTTTGACGGTCACGAGCACGGTCGCTGTCTCCGTCATTAAGATTGCGTCCTCCTGCCCGGAAACTGGGTACCGGCTGTTAACTGATTGAAGGGTAGACGGAACCATTGGCCTGCGCGACATCGTCGCCCCACGAGACCACGATTCCTTCGGCGCCCAAAAATAGCGGAGTTCTCGCCGTGGCTCGAAGGCGCTGCCGGGCAGATTGGTGACGCCGCAGGGTTCGCCTGGTGCGGATTGTCGTGGGTCTGGCGGTCAGGCGGGTTGCTGTCCAGTTGCGAACGCTCATTGGAGAGCGGATCGCGTTCTGGCGGGAGCTCGAACACCGCTCCGACCCCATCGACGCGAAGATCGCCGAGTTACAGGCCAAGCTGGCGAAGATGAATTGGACGGACTCGGTGCTGCCCGGTTACGGACCGGGATCGGTGCAGCGCAGCATCGCCCAGCTGAAAGACGCGCAGAACGAAATCCTCAAGAGCGAGAGGGATATCGTCGCGCAGTTCCAATCGGTGATCGAGTCCGCCAGGTCGACGCGGGAGGCGCTCGATGCTGCTCAGCCTGCCGTCAGTGGAACGTCGCCGACTCTCGTGTATTGGCACGACGGAGCCGGTGAGCATGCGTTCGTCACTGACGAGAAGCTGGAATTGATCGCTACGGATCACTCATCCAGCTGGCTGCGCAGCGCGAGGGCGCGGGGGGGGGGTGGCGAAATGCAAGTCGTGTGCCGATGATTTTGGGGGTGGTCGGAGGGCCTGCAGCGGCGGCACTGCCCCGGGCTGAGGCGCCCGCGGGTTGGCCGTGCCGGCGCGCGATCGCCACCGGCCGGTGGCGGCGCCGATCCGGAGATGCATCGCTACCTGTTCGGTTGATCGACTGGTAGTGATTCCGCCGTGGAGCTGGGGTTTCCCGTCACATGTCCCCATCCCGTCCGGCGGCCGGACTATTGAGCCGCCGCGAGTCGCGGCTCGTAATCCTGCCCACCGTAGAACACCCCGAGAATCGTGAGCTGGATGTCGTTAGTCGGCGCGAACGCGATGACGACGCGCCGCCGGTATCCGACGGTCCGGAGCCCCGGTCGTATGTCGTCGCGATTGGTGCCGATTCCGGGCATGTCTGCCAGGCTCTCGCAGTAGTTGATGATCGCGGCGACGAATTGTTGCGCATCTGTGGGAGATCCGTGGTCAGCGATCCACTCGTAGATGTCTAGCAGTTGGCTCTCGGCGGCCCGCGTGAAGCTGACGGCGATTGTCATCGATTCGATGCGAGTCGGGTGCGGTGGCGCTCGGCGAGCCGGGTGCGAATGGCGTCGCCGTTCACGGCGACGGAGGGGTCGGCGTGCATCTCGTCGTAGGCGGCGGCGACCTCGGTGCGCAGCCAGGACTCGACGGCGTCCTCGCGCGCGAATAGTGCTCGTAGGCCGTCGCGGATGACTTCGCTCTCGCTGGCGTATGCCCCGGATTCGACGTGCGACTTGACGGCGTCGGCCATCTCGTTCGGAAGCGTGATGCTCATCTGACGTGTCGTACGCATCGCCACTCCTTCGGTTCGATAGGACTCGATCCTACCGAAGTTCGGCTGGGCACGGCGGGATGCGCCGCGCACGGCCGAACTTCGCTGCCGCTCATCCCTGCCTCGCCGAAGGATAAACGGGAGTGCAGCGCCGGAAACCGGGCACGATGACTGCGAAGTGCGGTGCGAGCGCACACCGTGGACCCGGAGTGTTGCATCCGCGCCACGCGCAGGCAACGGCGTCTCTTCTGAACTCGTTTGAACTCGCCGCAGCTCGGCCGCTTCTTCCGCGTTGCATCGCAGGCCACACATGGTGGCGACTCTTGAATGCAGCGTTTCTGCAGCGCCTCGAATTGTCCTCGTGTAGCGCTGTTGCAGCGCATCGGCAGCGTTTTGGCAACGGTTACTTCGCACCCTGCCGCCATGGAAAACGGAAACGATGCCGGCCGTCCGGGTGCGGGCCGCCGGTCGATGGATTGGGAGGCCGCGTTCCTCAGCGGCGATCCGGCGATGCAGTGGGCTGCGGCGTGTTCCGTGGCGCAGGCTGTCGCGGGCCACGACCGCTGGGTGGATTCGACGGCAGTTCACGAAGCGAGGATCGGCGCCTACGAGACCGCGGTCGCGGCCGTGCAGAGCGACCCGGACTTGGTGGTTCCAGCGGCCGTCGCCGGGGCACGGCGCGCCCTGTACTGGGAGCGGACAGCGAGGAGCCAACTTGTGCCGCCGTCGTCACTCGATGCCCGCAGATGGCGTAACCAGCCCCCCGATGCGGGGGCAGTCAAGCTTGTGCCACTTTCGGCAGCTGCCGAAGCCGATCGCGGGTACCCGACGGGGCAGGTCCCAATGGCCGCCGCCGGCGCCGGTGGCCACGGCAGTTCGGCCCTGGATGAGGTCGCAGCCCGTCTGGTCGATCGTGGCTGGCGTTGGCCGGTGCCCGCCGCGTACGCCGTCGGCGACGCGGTGCAGGCGGTCCTCGCCGTCGGACGAGATCGCGCGGCGGCCAGCCTCGCGAGCATTCACGGCGATTTGCCGCGCGTAGTGACCGAGGGGCTGGTCATGCTCGTCGCGGGTTCGAGGATGCGAACCTCGAGGCCGTGGGCTCAATCAGCTACCACAACAGCCGCGGCACTATTACGTATCGGGACTACTCGCGCGCGGAGAGTCTCGTCGACGAGCCGTTCGATGCCAACTCGGCCAAACACATCAACCTCGTGATCGAGTGGACCCTGCGTGACATCGAGGGCGGACTGCGGTTCCGAATCATCGGCTACTTGCAGAACTTCTACGACATCAGCGTGCTCGCACTTGGCCGTGCGGCTGCCGGGATCAACGTGGCGGCTCTCGTGGAGTACGGCACCACCGATTCACGAGCGATCGAGCTACAAGAGATTGGATTCAGCCGCAGTGTGGCAACCGAGCTGCTGACCGAGCACGTCGATAGCCTCAGGTTCACCGCCGACGGCGAGCTTGGTGAAATAGACCATGCGTTCCTCTTGAGCCGTGCAGAGCTCTCTGAGGATGCGCGTTCAGAGATCGAGCGCATATTAGTGAAGGCACCGATGCCTGTGGTCGGCACTGACGCGTAGTTCCTCACAAGGCGCGATTGTGTGCAGACGGTCCGCGCCCCTTGCGCGCCCATCGATTATTCCCGGGCGCAGCGGTGACCAAGCGAGTATCGCCGGCGGGGGTCCTCCTCGAAGCACGGTGTTGCGTGGAGCACGGCCCGCAGTTCGCCGGTAGATGGGACGTTTAGGAGAGACGGATCGCAGGAGCGGAGCTGGTCCTGGATCTCTCGTGCAAGCAGAGGCCCGCTCTGAGCCCGTGCCACCAGCATTTCGGCAATTCGTGCCTCGATCGATTCGCTCGGATCAACGTTGACAGCGTGCGTGTCGAGCAGCCGCAACCCGTCCTGGGCGCGAGCTATCTGCTCGAACACGAACTCGACGACAGGAGTAAGTCTCTTCCCGATCGCGTGGCGTCGGTGCGGACTGGACAGCAAGACGGCTCCAGCTCCGATTGTGAGCGCGCGAGTCAACCAGGTTTGAAGGCCGAAGCAATTGCCGATTGTTCGCGCGAGATAGTCCACACCAGCGACTGACGCTGCACCAAGGCCGAACGCTCCTACTTGGATGTGCTCGCCTGTCGAGACCTGGTGTTCCGCGCCGTGTACTGAGGGCAGAGTTTCCGGGCGAGGCGCAACCCCAAACTTGTACAAGTGCTCGTCATGCGAGTATGCGACAGGCCGTAGTCGAGAGAGCAGCACGGCGAGCTGTGCGGTCGGTACGTCGCTTGCCCCTTTGCCGTTTCGCGCCGCACCGACGGCAACGGCGAGAGGGTGATCTGCGAACAGGTCGCCCATCTCGACGAACGTGATGTCAGGCATGAACTTCGTCTCGAAACGGTCGCGGAAGACGGCCGGAGCCGTGGGAGACCCCTGAGCTGCAGCCTGCTCGGCAAGCTTGTGCCATTTGCTCGGATGACCGTGTCCGTCGTCGCGGTACAGCTCAGCAAAGACGTGCTGAGACGCATACTGGCGAAGTTGGACGCCGGAGAAGCCCGTCAGTAGCGGTTTGGGTGTCTTCAGGCTGTCGCGAACTTGGTTCAACAGGAAGTCGGTATCCCATAACGCGACGCGCAAGTTGCCATGGCGACGGTACTCAAAGCCAGCGGACGCCAGCAGCGGAAGCAGCTCCACGGGAGCCATCGGTGCGTCGTGGGTCATCCTCAGATTGTCCCGCGGAGCACCGACAGGATTGGGATCACCGACGGGTAAAGATAGTGCGTCGGCTCCGGGGCGCCCCCCAGAGTAGGGCGTTCCACCTCTGAATTCGTCCGACCCGGATCGGCACCTCCCTCCAGGCAGGCCGGCCCGTCTGACATGGACGTCGCAAGGCTCCCGAGCTTTCGGTTTCTCAGGGGAGCGTGCCTTGGTCGCAATCGCGAAGTTTGCAAGGTTGAAGTTCGTGAGGCGGAACCCCGTGTGTTGCGTTCCGCCGACGCCAACCTGGCTGACTTGCATCCGCGTTCCAAGCGGGGAACACAGTTCGTCGGTGGTCGTTCGTAGTACTGATCACATGGCTCAGTGCACAGCTCCAGTTGAAGGTCATCGCACGGCGAGCGGTGCCGCAAACTGCCCCGTCTGCCGCTCTTCGTACCGACCGACCTACTACACGCCGCCACCCGCTTGCACGCCTCCTCCGGCGCCTCGACGGTTCCCCAGCCACGCCAGCCGGTCTTCTAGCCGCGGCAGCGGGGGCAGCAGTTCGAGCCGCACCCGACGGTCGTCCGTTACGTACTCGACGCGCGAGTACCAAACGCTCAACCCTGTACGCGAGCAGGTCGTCCAGATCGCTCGGGCCGACGATGGCAGTCGTGACCTGTCACCCGAGCGCGCCCGTCACCTTGGTATTCACGGGCCTGTGCGATGACGGACGACGCGCGCAACCCCGGCAAGCCTGGTGCGTCCTACCAGTAAATTTCGTAATCTGTACACGAGTTACCGTCGAGTCGTACACTGGACGTTTGAGGCGCTGTCAGCGGCGCCCCTGGAAGGAGACCCACAAACATGGAAAAGCCCGTTACCGTGCGCCTGCCCGAAAGTCAGGTGCGCCAGCTGATGGCGCTGGCCGTTGTTGACGACGTGAACCTGGCGCAGCTGCTCCGCGAGGCAGTCAGGGACTACGTGGATGCGCGCTTCAGGGACAAGGCGGAGTTGACGGCTAAAGCACAGGCCGCAAGAGTGCGCCAGGAGAACGTGCTGGAAGGTCTGGAACTCGCTGTAGTAAATAGCGCTGCGAGGTCCCATTGAATCTGGTAAGACACACGTATGGATTCGGAGACGCTGCATACTGCTGTGGTCAACGCTGTGGCAGATGGGCTCGAGTTCGCGCAGCGGCACCTTCTTCACGGAGACCGGACGTTGCTGGCGGACTCATGGTCTCCGGGCGACCTGCCTGCCGATGAGCGGGAACGGCTGCTGCAGTTGCTGATCAGCCAGCAAGACTTCAGTGAGGCCGAGGTCGCGAGGCATCTCGGTGAGGCCCCGATTCCGGCGGACAGACGTACGCACCTGATGATTGTCGATTCGCTGCGGCAGCACTTCCCGCATTGCTACGTCGTCGGCGAAGAGGCGTCGGACAACGAGTGGGATGCAGCAGTCGACGCGCCTCAATCCTCCCTCATCTTTCAGATCGACGCGATTGATGGTTCGTTGCCATACGACAGCCTCACTTTTGGCTTCAGCGTGAATCTCTTGGCCTTCGAGCGAGGTCCTGGTTTCGCTCGTGACAAACTCCTATTGGCGGCAGTTATCAATTCGAGCGGCTTTCTGGCATTGTATGAACAGGGCTTGGGCGCCTCGATCGGTACGCCAACCGAATTGACGCTCACTACTGAGCCCTTGGACGATGAGTTCCGTATCGACAGCGTCGCTGCGTTAGGTGCGTTGCCGCGCCATCGGTCTCTGATTTCAGGAATTTTGCGGGATGACGCGCTGACGATCTTCACGACTGCGGGCGCGCCAGCAGCGATGGGCCTCATAGCCGGTCGGTTAGCGGTCCTCGTCGCGACCAAGCCGCAGACGCTGCACGATGCTGCGTTCCTTCCCATCGTTGCGGCTCTGGGGATCCCCATCTTGGTTGATGGCGGCGTTGTGCTTGGAATGGGAGATGTTGAGCAGCTATTTTCGAGCGTCGCCCGCAAGCGCACGGACCGCGAAGCGCACCCGATTCCACGTTTCGTCGTCGCGCGCAATCCGGTCGTCGGAGCAACGCTGGCACGAACACTGTTCAGCGAACAGGGCTCGTGATGGCCAAGGCCCTGCCCATGCTGCGCCTGAAGTACGGCGCACTGCTGGCGGGGGCACTGCTGATTCTCGCGGGTGGTGTCTGCTTCTTGGTTGCGTATGCGACCGCCTCGCCACTTGCGCAGACCATGTGGAGCAACGTTGGCGCTGCCTTGATTACGACTGGCCTGATTGGCGTCATTTACGATTCCATGCTCAAACCCCGCATGCTTGCCGACATCAAGTCAAGCTTGGACATTGACCGCTGCAAGGTGAATGCGATTGCCGCCGTCGCGGAACTGCCGGTGAGTAGGTGGCGACCGCGGCACAGTGACGTCTTGGTCATCACGCCGAGTGTCGCCGAGTGGTTGCGGCAAGGGGACTGGCATTACTTATGCGCTGAGGCGCGGGCGAGCACACTCGTGGTCAGGGTCTACGGGCATCTCGATGACGGGTCGGATCAGGCAGTTCGCGATGCGGTCGCGATCGCGTGGGCGGACGCCGGCGCCAATGGGGTGTCCGCTGCTTCTCGTGGCAGCACGGTAGTGATTTTCGATCACCCGGGCGCGGCGCAAGTGTCGCTGTATCGAAGCGGTGACGCCGCAATTGTGGGCTTCGACGCGCCCTTCGCCGACTACCTTCCAGGAGCAGCTGTCGGCCTGCAGATTTCACGAAGCGACACGGAACTGTGGCAATGGGTTCTCGGCGTGGAGACCCGAGTGGCTTTACGGGCGCGGCAGGTCTGCCGCGTCCCCCATGCCGCAGGTACCTGGAGGTAGGTCAGTGCACGCGACCACCGATCGGGACGGGCCTCAAGCGCATGCATGGCGGACCTCGAATGCCGAGCGGGCCGCAGCGCGCGTCGCGATGCACGTGCAGCGGCATTTTGGACATTGAGCACCATGCGGCGCGGCCTGCCGCCGGGGCTGCGGTGCCCTCGACAGCGTTCAGCGGTTTCCGCACCGCGGTTCGCACCCAGAGTGACGGGCCGGTGCCGTTGTATCGGTTGCAGTAGCTAATCCGTGCCGGGCATGTTCACTGCTCATGTTGATGGCCGTCATGAATGGCGGCGGGCGGTTTCCTGGAGGGTGGCGGGTAAGTGCTAGCCTGCAGACAGTCAGTTGGGCCGTGCCCACAAAATGCCCACACTCTGCGGCGATCCACGTGATCGTGGCTGATCCGCGGGAATTTATATGAGCACGTCAAACGGGACGCACTGCGTTTACTTCAGGTCACGGAACCGCCTGATTTTCGTTCGCATCGAAGAGGTCGGGAGTTCGATTCTCCTCAGCTCCACTGCGGTCATGGGGTCCTGCCGAGCGCTAGCGAGGTAGGGCTCCATGACCGCATTTGACGCTGTGAATCGAGTGGGCCCACGCCGCGAGGCGTTAGCCGAGTGGTGGGATCTCCTCAGCTCCACCACGTTTGACCTGCGGAAATAGGTTTTTTCGAACGCGTTCTAGACGCGTTTCTCGGGCGCGTGCCCACATTTTGCCCACGAAATGTTTGCCGACCGCGGCCGGGAATCGAGGTCGGCGCCACATTTCCGCAGGTCGCGCCGCCCGATTGTCGGATAAATGACGAGTTTCCGGCTGACACGTTCGCGTGTTTCGAAGAGGGCGGCAAGTGCGTGGTTTACGCGCGTGTAGACGCCGAGTCCCAATTCCCCGCGTTCTTGCTCGAACCGCTATCTGGGCTGCTTCCGGCGGGCGGTCGCTGACGGAGGTAGCAAACTCAATCTGGCTACGCCGCGTCGCGCGCGTCTCCCGACCGGCCTGTGCGGGGGATGAGGCGCCGTCGGTCTCGGCACGATGTTTCGGATCCCCGTGAGCGCTAGGCCGGGATTTGCTGCAAAGCCGAACCGAGGTGCGGTGGAGTGCCTCGGTCCGCTACTACTCGCCGCCGTAGAAGGGGTGACGGAGAGTCTCACGCGCGGCGACGAGGGTGGCCCTTGCCTCGGCGTGCTCGTCGGCGACGATCTCGCGCAGCGCCGCGTTCATGGCTTGTCGCGCGGCGTTCTTGACGGTCGTCTCGTTGGTGGCGGCCCCGTCGACCCAGAGCGAGACCAGCAGGAGCGTGTCCTGGTCGGGCTCGGTCAGGCCGTCCGCCACCACGTCGAGAACTCCCTGCGCGATGCCGACCGGCGCCGCCCCGAAGATCAAGGTCTCGTGGATCCCCTCCATCGCACGAGACTTCGTGAGGATCACCGTGGGCGGGTTCAGCGTCACGTACGAGGGCTGGTCCTCCCCGACGCAGGCAAGCACCGGCGTGTAGCCATCAGTCGGGGAGGTGAAGGCCGTGGTGATGGCTGCGGCGGTCGCCGAACCGCGTCGAGCGGCGAGCACGTTGAGGTGAACGCCGTTCGGGGCCAGGCCGCCCCATCCCTGTGCGATGCGCCCGTCGATATCGGTTCTGCGGGTCATGGTGATTCTCCAGTTTTCTCTGATCAGTTGTTCGGAGTGGGGACCGGACTGTCCCCGGACAGCATCCGGAAGAGCGGGTCGGTATAGGCGGTAACCTGCGCGTATCGCTCCGCGAGGGCGGCGTACTGCGCCGATTCCGCCGCGGTCGGCACCTTCACCGTGTCGACATGGACCATCCGCGCCACGGCCTCACGCCAGCCGGGGAAGGCGCCAACGCCGACCGCGGCGGTGATCGCGGCGCCGAGCCCGGCGGCGTCCGGCACGGCCAGGCGTTTCGCCGGGATGCCGGCGAGGTTGGCGACGATCTGCAGCATCAGCTCGGATTTGGATCCGCCGCCCGAGACGATGAGATACTCCGGCGCGACATTCAACGCACCGATGAGCCGCGCGAGATGCCCGTGCATCGTGAACGCGATGCCCTCCAGGAGCGCGCGGTAGATCGCGCCCCGCCCTTGTGTCCCGTCGAAGCCGAGCAGCGCCCCGCGGCGGTAGGGAGCGTCCGTCGGTGCCAGCCAGTCGAGGATGGCCACCAGACCGCCGCTGCCGGCGGGCACGAGTTCGGCTTCGGCGCCGAGTTCCTCGTCCGTCACCCCGTCACCGAGGAGCTCACGGAACCAGCTGGCAGTCCACATGCCGCGGCGGATGCCGTGGCTCTCGTAGAGGTACTGGCCGGGGATCGCCCCGAAGTTCCGCCAGCCGGCGTCGCCGAGTTCCTGTGGCCTATCCGCGACGATCATCGCTGCGATGTAGGTACCCAGCGACAGCAGCGCCGCCGACGGTCCGAGCAGGCCGCTGCCCAGTGCCTCGACGGCCTTGTCATTCGAGGACGTGAAGACGGGTAGCCCGGCCGGCAGCCCGGTCGCAGCGGCGGCGTTCGCAGTCAGATCACCGGCCAGGGCCCCGGGGTCGACGAGGGCGAACAAGATGTCCCTTGGCATGCCGGTCCGCTCGAAGGCGGCGTCGTCGGCGGACCATCGCCAGGTGCTCTGGTCGATGGGCCACACACCCTGATAGTTGCCGGCGGTGTCAACGAATCGGCCGGTCAGCCGGTGTGTGATGTATCCGCTGGACGTCGTGATCCATTCCACCGCCGGGTCGAGGTCGGTGACGCCCCGGGAGACACGCGCATCCATCCAGCTGAGCATTGGTTCGGTGAGCCGGCCGGCCCCGTCCAGGTAGGCGCGACAGAACCGGATGGTACACAGCCCGATCGCGGCGATGTCGCGCACTCGGTCGCCCAGCTCTTGGGCAACCGCGCGACAGGCCGTAGCGATCGAGTCCCACACGTCATCGCCGGGATGCTGAACCCGTCCACCGGGGCCGAGCACGGTTGCCCGCAGCGGTACGCGCGCCGAGGCGACGACCGTGCCGTCGCGGTCGATCACCGCGACCTTCGTACTCTGCGATCCGTTGTCGATCGCCAGGAACAGGTCACTCACCGTTGGCCCGCGGGAAGATCGAGCCGGGGTTCATGATGCCGTTCGGATCGAAGTGGTGCTTCAGGCCGGCGAGGAGCGGATAGGCGCTGCCGTGCTCCTGTCGAATCCACGGCGTGCGGTATTTGCCGACGCCGTGGTGGTGCACCATCGACCCGCCCAGCCGCAGCGCCTCCTCGACGATGATCGCGTTAAGCGGGATGTGGTATTCGTTGATTTCGTCGCGCGGCGCGCAGTGGATGTCGTAGTCGTAGACGAAGTAGAGATTCGTGCCGTTCTGATAGCTGTGTGACGAGTGGCCGCCGAGCATGGTCAGGTCGGCGGCGCGCGGGAATTCGGACCGAATCCGGGACATCACGGCGTGGTAGAGCTCGGCGACGTGCGACCAGGACACGGAGACTTCGGTCGTGTAGCCGAGGTGCGAGTTTGCGAGCATCTGCTCCTTCTCCGCCTCGATCTTGTCGACGCCCCAATTGAGGTCGGCGAACCAGCGCTCGATCAAGGCGTTGTCGACCCGGCGGTGCGGCACACCTTCGAACAGCTCCTCGATGGCCTGAGCAGTGGCATCTGCGAGCGGCTTCGGCCCCTCGGCGACGAGAACTATGACGTTGTCCTCGGGCCCGGCGAAATGCGCGAAGTGCTGCTGCGCATCCTGCGGGGAGTACAGGCGGCAGACGCTCGGTCGGTATCCCGCCGTGATCAGGTCATGCAACGCGTCCACCCCGGCGGCGAAATCGTCAACCAGGAAACCGAAATAGCGATTGTTGTCGGGGTAGTACCGGAACACCTTTACCGTCACCTCGGTGACGAAACAGAGGGCGCCTTCGTTGCCGATGACGATATGACGGATATCGGGCCCGGCCGCCCGCCGCGGCACATTCTTGATCCGGGCGACGTGGCCGTCCGGCAGCACCGCTTCGAGCCCGACGACCATGTCCTCGATCCCGCCGTAGAGCGTGGAGAACTGGCCGATGGAGCGGGTCGCGACGAGGCCTCCGTATTGGGCGAGCGGCTTGGACTGAGGGGAGTGGCCGGTCGTCAGCCCTACGCCGCGCAGCTGCTCTTCGAGCGCCTCCAGCCGGACGCCGCACTGGACGGTGGCTGTCATGTCGCGCTCGTTGACGACCAGGATGCGATCCATGCGGGACCCGTCGAGCACGATGCTGCGCGGCGTGACGATTTCCAGTCCGCCCTCGGTGCTGGTGTGCCCGGTGCGGGGCACCACGGCGATGCGGTGCTCGTTGGCGTAGGCGAGCACCCGGCTGATGTCGGCGGTGCTGGTGGCGTAGACGACGGCCATCGGAAGCGGGCCGTCATATATGTCGTGGACCGCGGTGTACTTCTTGAATCGATCGACGCTCGACTCGCGCAGTTCCGATGGGTCGGTGTGGACGTTGTCCGCGCCGAGCATCGACGCGAGCATGCGGACATCGTCACCGTGCGACGTGTCGGGGAGGGCGGTCGGAGTCACTGACGTCTTCTTTCGTCTCGATCATAGGCGGCAGTCCGGCGCCGCCACTGCTGCCTCGCGTTGGTCGTTCGGTGGCTCTCGGTCACCGGACGAGATAGCCGCCGTCTACGACGACGACATGTCCACTGACGTAGTCGGAGGCGCGCGAGGCGAGGAATACCAGGGCTCCCATCAGATCGGCGGGCTTGCCCCAACGGCCTGCGGGGATGTGCTCGATGATGCGGCGATTGATGTCCGCGTCGGATCTGCTGCCCTCCGTCAGTCGGGTCTCGATATATCCGGGTGCAATTGCGTTGACCTGGACATTGTGCTGCCCCAGCTCGTCGCAGTAGGCCTTCGTGAACCCGACGATGCCAGCCTTGGTCGCCGAGTAGGCGGGCGACATTTGGCCCCCGAGGAATGAGAACAGCGACGCAATGTTGATGATCTTGCCGGATCGCTGCGCCATCATGACGCGCGCCGCCTCGTGACCGAGTTCGAAGGCGGCGGTCAGGTTGATCGCGATCATCGGATCCCATTTCGAGCGATCGAAGGATTCGACGTCATCGATGAGGCAGATGCCGGCGGAGTTCACGAGAATGTCAACGCTGCCGAAGGTCTCGACGCAGCCGGCAACGATGGTTGCCGGCTGTCCGGGTGCGGTGATGTCGGCGTCGACGACCTCAATGCGGCCGCCGCCCGCCGACACCAGGGCGGCGGTCGTCCCGCCGTCATTGGTGATGCTGGGCGCGTACACGTTGGCGCCGGCGGCCGCGAGCGCGAGGCTGAAGGCCTGCCCGAGTCCGGTGTTGCCTCCCGTGACGATGGCGTTCTGGCCTGCGAGCGAGAACAGGTCGAGCGAGAAGTCGGTGATTTCCATGGTCTACTCCGCGTCCGGATCGGTGAGATGGATGCCCATATAGACGGTCTCGAGGTATTCCTCGATGCCTTCGACGCTGCCCTCGCGGCCCAGACCGGACTGCTTGATGCCGCCAAACGGCGCCGCCGGGTTGGAGACGAGGCCGGTGTTCACGCCGATCATGCCCGCCTCGATGCGCTCGCCGAGGCTCAGCGCGCGGTTGATGTCCCGCGTGAAGACGTAGGCGACGAGCCCGAAGTCGGTATCGTTCGCCAGCGCGATGGCTTCCGCGTCGGTGTCGAAGGTGACGATCGGGGCGACCGGGCCGAAGATCTCCTCGCGCAGGATGCCGGAGCCGGCCGGTACCTGCCCGAGAACCGTTGGCGGGTAAAAGAATCCGGGGCGCTCAGGGGCGGTGCCGCCGGTCAGAACCGTGGCGCCGTCGGCGACAGCGGCGTCGACGAGTCGGGTCACCTTCGCGACGGCGCGGTCGTCTATCAGTGCGCCGAGCCCGACGCCGTCCCGCAGGCCGGGGCCCATCTCTATCGCGCCCAGCGCAGCCGCAAGACGCGCCGCGAACTCATCGGCGACCGATCGATGCACGATGAAGCGGTTGGCGGCGACGCACGATTCGCCGCCGTTGCGCATCTTCGCGACCACAGCGCCGGCGACGGCCGCATCGAGGTCGGCGTCGGCGAACACCAGGAACGGTGCGTTGCCGCCGAGCTCCATCGATACCCGCAGCACCGTGTCGGCCGACTGGGCGATGAGCAGCTTCCCGACCGGGGTGGAACCGGTGAAGGAGAGCTTGCGCAGCCGTCGGTCCTTGATCATCGGACCGGTCACCTCGCCGGGCCGGGTGGTCGGGATGACGTTCAGCACCCCAGCGGGTAGACCCGCCTCCCCCATGACCTGCGTGAACAGTAGCGCGGTGAGCGGCGTGAGCTCGGCGGGCTTGAGCACCATGGTGCATCCGGCGGCGACGGCCGGCCCGATCTTCCGCGTCGCCATGGCCAGCGGGAAGTTCCACGGCGTGATGAGCAGCGCCGGGCCGACCGGCCGTTTCACCGTGAGGATGCGATTCGACCCGACCGGCGCCGGGAGGTAGCGGCCGGCGACCTGCGGTGCGAGCTCGGAGAACCAGCGCAGGAATTCGGCGCCGTACACGACCTCGGCCCGGGATTCGGCGAAAGGTTTGCCCATCTCCAACGTCATGAGCGTGGCGAATTCGTCGATGCGGGCCAGCGTCATCTCGTAGGCCCGCCGCAGAATGTCGGCCCGCTCGCGCACCGTAGTGCGGCCCCAGTCGCCCTGGGCGCGAACGGCGGCGTCCAGCGCTCGCGTCCCGTCGTCGGCGGCGGCGTCACTGACCTGAGCAAGGACCTCCTCGGTCGCCGGGTCGTGGACGGGGAAGAGTGCCCCGCCGGTGGCGTCCACCCAGCGGCCGTCGATGTAGAGCTGAGTGGGTGTATACGGGCGCGTCATGCCGTCGCCGCCTGCTGCTCAGCAAGCCGAAGTGGGCGACTGGTGAGGTCCTCATAAAGCTGGAACGGCGTCATCTCGCCGGCCGTCTCGCCATACTGGGCCAGCGCCCGCCGGTAGATCTGCTCGACGATCGCGGACAGTTCCACCGGGACACCCACCGACCGCGACAGGTCGATTGATAAGCCCAGATCCTTGCAGGCCAGGGCGACGGCGAAGCCCTCGTCATAGTCGCCGTGATCGAGGATCGAGAGCACGTCGTTCTCCAGGAAGTTGCTGTTGGCCGGGCTGGCGATGAGCGACCGGCGCAGCACGGCGAGGTCCACGCCGGCGGCGACACCGGTGGCCAGCACCTCAGCCGTCGCGATGAGATGTGAGAACCAGAGTTGGTTGATCATCAGCTTGACGGCGTAGCCGGCGCCGTGGCCTCCGACGTGGATGACGCGGTCGGCATTGCCCATGGCATTGAAGACGGGGCGCAGCCGAGCGAAGTCTTCCGCGTCGGCGCCGACGAAGATCTGGAGCGTCCCGTTGGCCGCGCCCACCGCCATACCGGAGACGGGCGCATCGACTACGTGCAGATCGAGCGAGCGCGTGGCGTCGATGACCCGGCGCTCCACCTCGGGGACAGAGGTGGACATGTCGATCCACGTCGCCCCCGACCGGATCCCTTGCAGGACACCGTGGTCGCCGAACAATGCAGCGTCGACGTCGGTGGGCCGCGGCAGCATCGTGATGACGATGTCCGTCTGCGCCGCCACCTCGGCGCCGGTCGCAGCCCATCGTGCGCCGGCATTGACGGCGTCACGGCCGGCGTCGTCCCTGCGATCCGAGACGACGAGCGGGAACCCCGCTTTCTGCAAATTGGCGACCATGCCAGAGCCCATGTGGCCGAGGCCGATGAACCCGACCGTGGGGAGGTGTTGCTCGTTCACAAATCCTTCTTTCACTGTCTATTTCGAGAAAATCGCACTGCCGCAGCACGTCTGGACCAACCGAGACGGAGTCATCGATGACGGCGGCGCCGTACGGCGCGAAGGCGGCTGGGTCGGTCCTTCCGTGATCCGGCCCGTCATGCCGCAGCCGGCTGGGGGAGCGCCACGCGGTTGCGGAAGATCAGCCCCGTTCGGCGCATCGGCGCCGGCGTGACGGTGCGCTGCACCAGGCCGAGCACAATCTGCACGGCAAGTGCCAAGGCGACGACGAGAATCGCGCCGCCCACCTGCTCGCCGGGCAGGTTGCTCGCATAGGCGCGAAACACGATCTGGCCTAGCCCGCCCGCGCCGGCATAGCCCGCGATTGTCGCGACTGCCACGATCTGCACGGCCGCGCTCCGTATGCCGGACGCGATCAGCGGCACGGCCGACCGGAGTTCGACGCGCCACAGCACGCCCCAGTGCCCCATTCCGATGCCGCGTGCCGCCTGCACCGTGGCGCTGTCGGCCTCGGCCACGCCGGTGTAGGCGTTCGTGAGCACTTGCGGCAGCGCGAACAGGACGAGCGTCGCGGTCAGGGTCGCGAAATTGAGTCCCCAAGCGCTGACCGCGAAGATGACGATCACGCCGAACGATGGGACCGCGCGGCCCAGGTTCGCCAGCCCCAGCACGATGACCGAGCCGCGGTGGAAATGCCCCAGCGTGACACCGAGCGGGAGCGCGATCACCACGACGATCAAGAGCGCGAATCCGCTGAACGCCACGTGTTCGCGGATGAGGTTCAGGATTCCGTCGGAGCCCCAGTAGTTCTCCGATGACGTGAGATACGACCACCAGCTCATGTGCCCACCAACCCTTGCTGACGATTCCAACGGGTCACATTGCGGCCGATCGCCAGGATGATGAGGTCGAGCAGGATCGCGAGGATCACCATGCCGATGACGGCGTCGACGACCTGCTGTCGGTACAAATTGTTGGCGTATCCCAGCGTCATGATCTCACCCAGGCCGCCGTGCGAGAGGATGAAGGCCACCGGCACCATGGCGACGGTGCTCACCGATGCCATGCGGATGCTGGAGATGATGACCGGCATCGCGAGGCGGAGTTCCACTCGGGCGATCCGCCGGATCTTGCCGTACCCCATGCCGTCGGCCGCCAGAATCGCCGAGTCGGGAACCGACCGGAAGCCCTCGACGAACCCGCGGACGAGGATCAGCTGCGTGTAGAGCGTCAGACCGATGATCGGTCCGAACAGGCTGAGTCCGGTGAACGGCAGCAGGATCGAGAACAACGCGATGCTGGGCAAGGAATAGATCCCGTCCATCAGGCCGATCGTGAAGTTCTCCGCGATGGGGAACCGCCTGATCACCAGCGAAATGGCGAAGGCCAAGACGATGCCGATCGCGACGCTGATGACCGTGAGCTCGACCTGCTCGATCGCGCTGTGCAGATACTGCTGCCGCTGGCTTTCGTACTGGAAGTACTGCAACCCGAACCACGGGTTGTTGTCGCTGGCCGAAAGGACGTAGCTCATGGCCGGGCTCCCACCGTCCGATCCGCTGGCCCGGAAGCGTCGCCGTCATTATCGTGCCTGTCGTCCCCGCCGATCGGAGTGCGCACCGCGGAATGGATGTGTTCGAGCGTGAGCGCGCCCAGCAGCTCACGCGAGGCGTCGTCGACGACGAGAACCCAAGACTCGTCCCGTTCCAGGATTCGCGCCGCCGCGTGACGCAATGTTTGTGCGGTGCTGACGCAGATGCCGTCAGCGCCCCGCATCACCGCCTCGACCTGCCCGGTATCGGGCAGGTCGCTGGCCGTGACCCAGCCGACGGGGCGGCGCTGCTCGTCCAGCACCACCGCCCAGTCCCGGGAGCGCAGTTGCAACGCCGCGCGGGCTTCGGCCGCCGACGCGGCGCGATCCACGACGACCGTCGCCTCCAGAGCCGTGCCGGCCACCGACGTGACCGACAGTTGGCGTATGCCCCGGTCTCCGCCCACGAAGTCCTCGACGAACTCGTTGGCCGGCCGCGCGAGAATTGTTGCGGGCGTATCGAATTGCTCCGCGGCTCCGTGGGCACCGAACACCGCGATACGATCCGCCATGAAGAGCGCCTCTTCGATGTCGTGGGTGACCATGACGATCGTCTTGCGCACTTCACCCTGAATCCGGATGAACTCCCGCTGCAGCCCCGCCCGGGCGATCGGGTCGATCGCCGAGAACGGCTCGTCCATCAGCAGCACCGGCGGATCCGCGGCGAGTGCGCGCGCCACTCCGACGCGCTGCTGCTGGCCGCCGGAGAGCTGTGCCGGGTACCGGTCCCCGTAGATAGCCGGATTCAAGCCCACCAGCCGCAACAGCTCGTCGGCCCTATCGCGACGCCGCTTGCGCGGCCAGCCGAGCAGCCGGGGCACCTCGCCGACGTTGTTCCAGATGTTTTCATGCGGGAACAGGCCGACCTGTTGAATCACGTAGCCGATGCCCCTGCGGAGCTGGACCGGATTCATGTCTCCGACGTCGCCCCCGTCGATCTCGACGCGGCCGGAGGTCGGCATGATCAGCCGGTTGATCATCTTCATCGTCGTCGTCTTCCCGCACCCCGACGGTCCGACGAGGCAGACGAGCTCGCCTCGTCGGATGTCGAGATTCAAGTTGTCAACCGCGACCACGCCGTTGTCGTACACCTTGTGCAGGCCACGGAGCCGGATGGCGACCTCATCGTCGGGGGTGCCGGCACCGCGCTCGGCGTGCACGTCGGATGTAGCGGTCATTCGACCCACAACCTCAGCCCTTCAGTTGCTTGTAGAGGTCCTGCGCGACGGCGGCCACCGGTGCGCGATCGACCTGAATCTGCTTGTTCGCCGCGTTGAGCAGCTCCTGCGTCAGCTTGGCCTGAACGGCGTTGAGGGCGTCCCTCAGAGCCGTCGACGCGGCGGGCGTGTAGACGGCGGGAACGATGTGATCCGGATGGTTCAAACCTTTCGGATCCTCCAGGATCGTGACGGGATTGTCGGCGAGCACGCCGTCGCTGGAGTCGAATTGCACGAGCTGGAATGTGTTGTCGAGGAGCTTGTCGACGCTGTCCTGGCTGGACAGCACGGTGACCTTGAACTCCTTGGCGTTCAATCCGTAGACCGATTTGAGCCCGGCGAGGCAGTACGAGCGGGTCTCGCACTCCTGGATGCCGGCCACCACCACCGGGTTCGACTTCGAATAGGCGGCCAGGTCCGCCAGTGTCTTCAGGTTGTGTTCCTGGGCGAACTTCGTCGCGACACCGAACGCGTAGTTGTCCGTGGCGGGCGACGGATCGAGCACCGTCACGTTCTTGGCGGCCGCCAGCGGCCGGAGAGTCGCTAGGTTCTGATCCGTATCGCTCGTCGATGCACCCTGCTTGAAATACTCGAGCATCGAACTGCTGTATTCGACGTCCAGATCGACATCGCCGCGGCTCAGTGCAGGTTCCGCAGTCTCACGCCCCTGTGTCTGGACCAACGTGGTCTTGAATCCGGCATCCTGCAAGGCCAGCGAGTACACATTGGCGATGAGCTGGCCCTCCGGGAAGGCGAGCGCCGCGATCTTGATCGTCTGCGTGGAGGGCGCTGGCTCATCGCTGGAGCTGGCGGAATCGGCGGAGTCTGTGGAGTTGTCGGCGGACGCCGAGGACGCGGATTGAGATGATTCGCTTGCCGGTGCGCTGTCACCGGAACTCGATGCTGCGGCACCACTGCTGCTTCCGCAGGCAGCCAGGATCATACCCGCCACGCCGACGAGCGCGGTGGCGGCGGCGAATCGCCCGACGCGCGAGCGGCGCGACGACGGGGCGAATTTCGTCAAATGCGGCACATTCATTGTCTCTCCCAGATCGATGACGAGGGGATCGTCGCTGACCGCGATAACGGCCGAGTGCGCGATCCGTACGGGGTGGCACTGATATCGGTGAACTGACGCCGACGACTGCGATCAAGGGCTCCAGTCCAAAGCCGAAACCGCCGGGACGAACGAGGAACAGCTCGGGGTCACCGCGCCAGTACCGTTCGCGCCGTGGGCCGACGGCCGGCGCTGTGCAGTGGTGTTTCTGCACGCCCGCCATGCTCGTCTCCCGCCTGCGGCTTGCGTTTCGACGAATAATAAGACCAGGTTTGCGACACGACAACAGATGTTGTCACGCTGACAACACAGTCGTACGCTGCGACGATGATCGATGAGAAGCGTCATGGCGCCAGGCCCAGATCCGAGCAGAATTCGCAGGCACGGGCGGAGAGCTCTCTGGACACGAGCGTGACGCAGCGGCGCAACGCGTCCGGACTCGCGCGGGATATCGAGATCGTTGAACTGCTCGCGACCGCGCACTCCGGTGACGGCATGGGCGTATCGCAGCTGGCCGCTGCCTCCGGTCGCGACAAGGGTGTGATTTCCCGGGCACTGGCCACGCTGCTCGACGCGGGCATGGTCAGCAGGGATTCCGCCACGCTGCGGTATCGGATCGGGCCACGAGTGTTTGCGTTAGCTGCGCGAAGCGTCGAGACAGCCCTGGTCACGGCCGCCCGACCGATCCTCCGCCGGCTGACACAGGCGACGCAGGAGACAAGCCACCTGTGCGTGCTGCGCGAAGGCAATGTGCTGACCCTGGCGAGCGAGCTGAGCCCGCACGAAGTCCGCACTACTGGCTGGCAGGGCGTGACCACCGCCGCGTGGCGCACGCCGTCCGGGCGCGCACTGCTCAGCGACTGGGACGACGAATCGCTGAGAGCCTGGTACGAAATCCACGGACGGGACAAAGCCATTGTCTCGCAGCTCGATCCGCAAATGACTGCCAGCGGATTCTCCGTCTTGGCCACGCCGCCACGGGACAAGACCGTGGTGCGCGACTTCCACAGCCTGCTGGCGGAGATGGCTCATATCCGCCAGGCCGGCTACGCGATCCTCGACGAGGAATTGGAGACCGGTGTGGTGGGCGCGTCCGCACCGGTGCGAGATTTCACTGGGTCGATCATTGCCGCGATCAACGTCAGCGCGCCCAAGGCGCGGATGACGAACCGGCTCGAGGAGCTGGGTGCCTGCGTGGCGGGAGCGGCCTTGGGGCTGTCCCTTCGGCTCGGGGCTCCGGCCGCGGCCGACGTATCCGGCCAGCAGCCACGCCATCACGAAAACGAACGCCGCTGAGTCGCGTGGCCATCCCATCCTACGAACCATCTTCGCGGGAATGGTTTCAGGGGAAGGTTAACGCTGATGATTGCGGTAGTCGAGGTCGGCGATCCTCGCTGGTTTTGATTCGGGCGGGCCCGGGCAGTGATTGTCGTGTTCCCGTTGTGCCACTTGGTTTCTCGACCTGGTTTCGGGGCTCGCGGACGGGTTTCGGGCAGGCTGGCGCCATCGTTACCCGGCCATGATCGCGACCGCGCGGGCTCGCATCCGCGCGTTCGCCGACGCGAAGGCCACATGTAGCCGGTTCAGGTTTTCGACCATGCCGCGGTTGCGGGTCTTGGCGAAACCGAGGTCCCGTTTCGGGATCAAAAACGGGTGCTCGACCTCGCCCGGATCGACGCCTTCGCCGTCTCGATCGCCCGATCCGGTGCGGCCATCGTCTCCAACTGCCCCTTGCGCGCCGCGATCCGGAACTCGACCCGCGACAAGTGCTCGTCTCCGGTGATCTCAGCCCGTTTGTCGATCCCCCGGTAGCCGGAATCGCTGTAGACAACCTCGTCGTCGGCCCGCACCAGTTTGTGCGTCTCATCGACGTCGTGGACGTTCGCCGCGGTCGCGGTCACGGTGTGCACGTAGCCCGAGCCGGCATCAGCCCCGATTTGGGCCTTCATGCCGAAGTACCACTGGTTGCCCTTCTTCGTCTGATGCATGTCCGGATCGCGCTCACCGGCAACGTTCTTCGTCGACGCCGGCGCGGCGATGATTGTCGCATCCACCACCGACCCGCCACGCATGATCCAGCCATTGGCGTCGAATAGGCGATTGAGCGAGTCGAACATCGCCCTGCCCAGGTCGTATTTTTCGATCATATGCCGGAAATGCAGCAGCGTCCTGGCATCGGGGACCTGCCGGACCGCGAAGTCCAGGTGCATGAACCGCCGCATCGCATACGAGTCGTTGATCTGGTCTTCCACGGCCTCATCGGACAGGTTGAACCACACCCGCAGCAGATACATGCGCAGCATCGTCTCGATCGGCACCGGTTTGCGGCCGCGCTTGCTGTTGAAATCGTGCGGCTCGATCAGAGCCGTCCACTCGCCCCACGCGATCACCTGATCCATCTGGTCGGGGAACTCCTGACGATTCGGCACCCGGCGCCGGTCGTACTCCACATCCGGAAACGAAGGCTGCGACTCGGCCATTCACCTATTTTACCTGGTCACACCACGCGGCAAGGCCAGCGGCACGATCCAACCCCGCCCGAAACCCGAACCCGCCGCCACCCAAAATCAGCGAATCCCTCGTTTTCGTGTCTGTCAGGTCTCGCGGGTGAACACGTTTTTCTGCAGCAAGGCGGAGACCGATTCCATCGCAGCGTGTCTCCGGACGTACCGACTCTGCCCGTAGAGCGCGCGAGGTCGGTTTGGTAAGATCTAGGTGGACCACAGGGGATTCGAACCCCTCCCGAGTTGGATGACAAGCCGCCTAGGGAACCAATCGTGGCCCGTGCTTTGAGAAGCGCCTCGGTTGCAGCCGAGGCGCTTCTTTTTCTTGGCACGGGTCCGACTCTAGCACAGGCTAGAGACAAAGTATGTCTCGAGGTTTGACTTTAGCTGCTCGTTCGGTATCCTCAGGGGGAGGAGGCAGTCATGACTAGTATGTCCGCTGTGAGCGCGCCGCCGAAGCGAAGCCCGTCCTACCCTGCATTCGACCTTGAGGCTTCGATCAAGCGAGCGCGGGAGCTGTATGCAGCTGAAGGGCGCAACCCCGCTCCTATCGAAACTGCCGTGAGGCATTGGGGATACAAGGCGCCGAGCGGCCGAACGAATATTCTGGTGTCATCGCTCAAGAAGTTCGGTCTTATTGTCGACTCCGGTTCGGGTAAGAGCCGCGTGATCCAAGTTTCAGACGCCGCGCTACGTATTCTGGAGCACCCGGAGCAAGAAGAGAGGCGTGCCGCCATACAGAAAGCAGCGTTGCTGCCTCGTATCCATCGCGAGATGTGGGACAAGTACAAGGACGATCTGCCCTCTGACGCAACTCTCATCTGGAACCTCAAGACTGATCGTGACTTCACGGATGTTGGTGCGAAAGATTTCGTGAAAGAGTACCGAGCGACGATCGCGTTTTCGCAACTGTGTGACCCGGAGCCGGAGCATTCGGAAGTGGAGGGTGACCTTGAGGACGCTGCCGGGGATGAGGTCACTGAGGCATTTGGCGACCAGTTGATCCGCAACGCTCCAGTTGGGCGCGTAACGGAGGGGCGCGTCAACGACCCTGCACGGATTCGTGACGATGCGCCTTATGTTGAAAGCGTCACTGCGGTGCCTATTCCCCTCCCTGGCGGAGGATCGATCACGGTTCAGGGAGCATTCCCTGTCAGTGAAACGAACTGGGACTACTGGATGGCGGTGCTCTCAGTGATGAAGCCCGGACTGGTCGTTCCATCAAGTTTGCATCCGGGCGGCAACGGCTAGAGGTTTCAGTAGCGGCGTGTCGACAACGCGATTTCGGCCGGTCGTGGCAACTCTTCGATAGAGGTGTGCCGGATGGTGGCGGCGGATTGGAACCTAATGTTGAGCGCCGCGCGTTGATTGACGATCCGCTATATTGCGCGTGTGGTGAGGTCGAATATCGCAGGGGTATTGCTGCGGCAGGCGCGACGGCGGTGCGATCCTCTCGCAAGGCCCTCACCCATCCCCGACCACGACACACCGCTACCAACCAGACGAATCACGCCAAACCGACTACACCCCCAAATGTGAAGAGCCGGTTTTGGGCCTCTCTGTATCCCTCGCATGATCCTAGCGATGTAGCGCGCGGGCCAATTGACGATCCGCTATAATTGCGTCATGAGTGGCTCGGGTACTGCGGGGGCGTTGTTGCGACGCGCTCGGGTACAGAGCGGCATGTCGCAGGCGGAGTTGGCGGCGCGCGCGGGTACGACGCAGAGTGTGATCAGCGTGTATGAGTCGGGTCGACGGCAGCCGTCGTTGCCGACCCTCGTGTCGCTGGTGGAGGCGACCGGTCTACGTCTAACTGTTGAACTATCCAGCGAAAGTGAACGGATTCCCGCGGGGCGGCAAGTCGGTGTCTTGGCGCGGCGTGTGCGGGAAAATGCTGATCGGATTCGGCATGCTGCGGCGACGGCGGGGGTGACGGTTCTAGGGCTATTCGGGAGCGCGGCGCGCGGCGAGGACGGGCCGGACAGCGACGTTGATCTGCTCATCGATGTTCCGGACGGCGTGGGGCTGTTCGCGCTAGGCCGACTCGAATCGGAGCTTCGCGAGCTTGTGGAGGCGCCGGTCGACCTGGTGCCGGTTGCCGGCTTGAAGCCTCGTGTTCGGCGTGAGGTGATGGCTGAGGTTCAGGCCTTGTGAGCCGCGACGATCGTCAGCGGCTCGACGACATTATCGACGCCTGCGACGTGATTGCAGGGCACCTGGGTCGTGGGGATTTGAGCGACGGGCTCGTCTTCGATGCCGTGCGGATGCGCCTGGTCGAGATCGGCGAGGCGGTGAAGTCCATCGACGCCGACCTGCTTGCGTCGGAACCCGACATCCCGTGGAGTGAGGTGGCGAGGATGCGTGATTTGCTGACACACCGCTACTTCGACACCCTGCACTCGATCGTGGAGCACACCGCGAAATACGATCTTGTCGAGTTGCGCGCCGCGGTGATCCGCATGACGGCGCGGCTATCAGATGGAGCGCAGCCAGGTGATGCCTGACATCGCTGATCGGCCGTTCGGTGGCGCGCGGGCCGTGCCCACATCCTGTCCACACGCCGTGAGGTTGGTGCTGGTCAGCGTCGCAGCGCTCAGGTTCCGGGGTGGTGATGGTCTCGATGCCGGCTTCGCCCGGCGCATTGTCGGCGCCGTCGAAGAGGTCAGGCGGGGCAACGCCCATGGCATCGCTGCGCGCATGGCGCTGAGTCCGCCGGGGGAATGAGTGACGGTGGTTCCGATTGCAAGCTGGCGCCCGGCCGGCGTGCGACCATGCACCTATGCAGTCGAACGATCCGGGAGCGGGGACTCAATTGCGTCGCGAGTTGGAGCGCCTGCGATCTGAGAATGCGAGGTTGCGCCGGCTATTGGATCTGCGCGGCGAGGATATTCGTCCGGACTCGGAGCAGCTATCTGCGCCGGTTGCTCCGCCGGGATTGGTCACCGCCGC
>CALANS010000123.1 GCA_937926105.1 uncultured Actinomycetes bacterium
GCGCTTCTGTCGGCGATCACCGTGCAGCGAGTGCTCGACGGATTCTCCGGCGTCGAAGCACGCCCCGACGCGGATGGAATCGTTGCCGTCGCCCACGCCGCCGCGACCGCCGCGCCGGACGTGTCCGTTGCCTTCGTCGTGTGCGGGGCGCGCCCCAGCGCGTCAGAGATCCGATCCGCGGCACGCGCTTTCCCGATCGGAGTGCGCGTCGTGGCCGTCCGGGTCGTCGGGGGTGCGGCAACCTCCATGACACGGATCGGCGATACAGCTGTGCTGACCGTCGGGGTGCTGGAGGATCTCGGTCGGGCGCTACGCCGGGCGGTGCACGTCTGATGGCGGCACTGTTGAAGGCAGCTGCCGCGCCGCCCCAGCGCGGTCTCCGGCTAACTGTCGCCGTCGACGCGGCGGCGATGGCCGTGATGCTCGTCTGCGCGGGCCTTGCGCTCGCGCCGTCGTACGGGGGCTGGCGGTGGCTGCTCGCGCTGGTGGCCGGCGTGGTGATCGGGCTCGCCGCCGGGTTCGTTCCGGTGTTGGCGAAGTGGCCGGCGATCGCGTCAGTCGCAATCGGCATCGTCGGCTACCTATTGGTCGGGCCGACGGTGGCCACGCCGCGCAGCGCCGTCGCCGGTTTCGTGCCCGGCCCGGAGTCGCTGCGCCTGCTGGCGCTGGGTGTCGTGAGCGGATGGAAGCAGGTTCTCACCGTCGCGGACCCGGTCGGATTCGGCGGGGGTCTCCTCATCCCGGCGATGCTGATCGGCCTCATCCCGGCCGTGGCCGCCGCGGTGATCGCCGGCCGGAGTCGGCGACCGCTGTGGGCGCTCGTGGCACCTGCCACCGTGCTGGTCGCCGCTGCCGCATTCGGCACATCACATGCCTACCACCCCGAGATCGCCGGCATGGCCGTAGCGGTGGTGGCCCTCGCCTGGGGGTCGTGGCGCACCGGCGGCATGGGTTCCGGTGGGCTGGACGTCCGCAGGCCGCTGGTACTGGGCGCCGTTGTCGTGGTCGCCGTCGCCGGGGGACTCGTGCTTGCTCCCCAAGCAGCCCCCGCCGCGTCACGCACGGCGTTACGGCAAATAGTCCAGCCGCAATTCGACCCGCAGGACTACCCCAGTCCCCTCTCCGCCTTCCGGCGTTACGTCAAGACCGACGAGAAGACGAAGATGATCACCGTCACCGGATTGCCGGCAGGCGGTCGCATCCGGATCGCCACCATGGACGCTTACAACGGATTGTTCTACAACGTGTCCACGGACTCCGGTCAATTCACGAGCGTCGGCGACACTGTGCGCACCCAGGAGAAGGGCACCACCGCGACGCTCACCGTGAAGGTGGACGGCTACACCGGCGTATGGCTGCCCGACCTCGGGTCGCTCACCGGGATCGCGTTCGACGGCCCCCGAGCGTCCGACCTGTCCACCTCGTTGCGGTACTCGAAGGCCACCGGCACGGCCGTCGTGGTCGCCGGGTTGAAGCAGGGCGACAAGTACCGGCTCACCTCGGTGACCACGGCGGTTCCGGATCATAAGGCATTGGAGGCCGCCGGCATCGGGTCGGCGCCGTTGGGCCGCGCCAGCCGCGTCCCGGCCTCGTTGGCATCCGCGGCCGCCACGCTGACCGACGGCAAGGAGACGGCCTTCGACAAAGTCGATGCGATCCGGGCCGCGCTCGTGGATCGCGGCCTGTTCAGCCACGGGGGGAACAGCGCGCTCAGGTCGCCCTCCGGCCATGGCTACGACCGGCTGCAGCGTCTTCTGAGCGACAAGAAGATGGTCGGAGATCAGGAACAGTTCGCGCCGACCATGGCGCTCATGGTTCAGTCGCTGGGCATTCCCGCCCGAGTCGTCCTCGGCTTCGCCCCGACCAAGAATGACGGAAAGGGTGTGCTGACTCTCACCGGCGCCGACGTCTCGGCGTGGGTCGAGGTGGACTTCGCCGGCATCGGCTGGGTGGCCTTCGATCCGACCCCGGACAAGTCCAAGTCCGAGCAGAAATCATCGACGAAGCCCGATACGGCACCCCAACGCCGCCTGCATCAGCCGCCGCCCCCGCCCAGGGTTGCCGAGAATGCGGATGCCTCCGACGTCGGCTCATCCGACGCCAAGGACAACCAGAAGAAGGACGACAGCAAGAAGGATGCCGAGCGGCGGGGCGTCCCGTGGGTCCTCGCGGCCGGCGTAGGCGGTCCGACGTTGGTCGTCGTCGTTCCGATCGGGCTGATCGTGCTGCTCAAACTACGCAGGCGCAAGCGCTGGCGATCGGGTGCCGCTGCCCGACAGGTCGCCGGGGGGTGGGAGTGGCTTCTCGACGGCGCGGTCGATCTCCGCGCGCCCGTTGGTCTGCGGCAGACCCGCCTCGAAACGGCAGCGGCGTTGAGCAGCCATTTCGGGAGTGACGTGGCAACCCTGGCACGCGACGCGGACCGTCGCGTCTTTGGCCCGGGTGAGCCTGCAGCGGACGACGTTGCCGCCTACTGGGATCAGGTCGATGCGGCGCGGGCTGCCATGCGCAAGTCGGTGTCGCCGTGGCGGCGGCTTCGCGCTTCCATCTCGACCGGATCCCTGCGGCGGAGGAGCAGCCGATGAAGCTACGGCTCACTCTGCTCCGTGGCGGGCAGGACTCCGTCGATATCACGGTGACGGCTGACTCGACGGCCACCGTCGGTGACGTGGCCGGCGCCATCCAACGCCGAGACCCGTCCCGGCGCGCTGCCCCACGCGACGGCGGGGCTGCGCTCACTTTGCGCATCCACCGGGCCGGCAATCCCAACGACGCATCGGTGGTCGATGCGGGAGCGAGCTTGCCCGACAGCGGAATCCGATCCGGTATGACGGTGTCCCTGGCATCTGCGACGACCGCGTGGCATGTCGCGGGGACGCCGATGCACGCGGCCGCGGCCCACCTCACCGTGGTGGACGGCCCCGACAAGGGCAAAGAATTCCCGCTTCCAGCCGGAACGAGCTACCTAGGCAGGGGGCCGAACGCCGATATTCGATTGACCGACCCTCTGGTGTCGAAGCGGCACGCACGCATCACCATCACCGATACCGCAGATATCACCGATCTAGGTTCGGCGAATGGCTTGACCGTTGCAGGTGAACGGATCGTGCGGGCAGTGCTGCGGGCACAGGACGCCGTCACAGTCGGCGACACAACGGTCTCCATCACCCTGCACGACATCGCGTCGGCGGCGCACAACGGGAGCAGCGCCGACCTCAACTTCATTCGCAGTCCGCGTCTCGATCCCACCTACGAAGGCCGGAAGTTCGTCGCGCCGGAACCTCCCGAGCTGGCCCGCCCGAATCGGCTGCCGATAGTCGCGATGCTGGCGCCGCTCGTCATGGGCGTAGTTCTCTACGCGGTGACGCGCAGCCTCATGTCGGTGGTGTTCGTCGGACTTTCGCCACTCTTGATGATCGGGAACTATGTCGATAACAAGGTGACGCAGCGGCGGGAGTACAAAGCTGCCGTCGAGCAATTCGCCAAGTCAATGGGGGCGGTCCGCCAACAGATAGACGACGCTCAC
>CALANS010000124.1 GCA_937926105.1 uncultured Actinomycetes bacterium
GGGCTTCCGGGTATCTTGCTGGCGCTCGTTGCGGTGACAGTTTTCGGCGCTGGAATCTACTCGGCGGTGATCGCACTGTCGATCGTGTATATCCCGTATATTGCCCGGATCGTTCGGAGCGAGGCACTACGGCAACGCTCCCTACCGTATATTGCGGCGAGCTCCATCACGGGGTTCTCGGCCTGGACCATTGCATGGCGCCACCTTGTCCCGAACCTCACTCCGCTCATCCTCTCGCAGCTGATCCTGACGTTCGGATACGCGATGGTTGATTTGGCTGCTATCTCTTTCCTGGGTCTGGGTGTGCAGGCGCCGCAGTCGGACTGGGGAGTCATGGTTTCCGCGGGGCAACAGAGCATTCTTCGTGGCCACCCCCACGAGGCGGTCTTTGCCGGCATAGCAATCGTGACCGTCGTCGTCGCGTTCACGGTGATTGGGGACAAGATCTCCGAGCGTTACGAGAGGAGCGCGTGATGGAGTCGCCGGATCCTTACGTCGCGGTTCGCCACCTATCTGTCCGACTGCCCGACGATCGCCAGGACAAAGTGCTCGTTCGAGATGTGAACTTCGACATCGAGCGCGGTGAGATGGTTGGCCTCGTCGGGGAGTCGGGATCGGGGAAGTCGATCAGCGCCCGAGCGATGCTGCGACTGCTCCCGCCACGCGCCGTGGTCGACGGCAGCGTCGAGATCGGCTCCGAGCGAGTTCTTGAGCTGGGGAAGCGGGATCTGCGCAAGCTGCGCCAATACCGGGTCGCGATGATCTTCCAAGACCCGCGAGCTTTCATCAACCCGGTGCGCAAGGTCGGAGCCTTCATGCTCGAAGGCCTCCAGGAGAGGCCCGGGTACGACGCGGTCTCCGCCCGGCGGGATGCGCTCGCCCGGCTGGAAGAAGTGGGTCTCGATTCGCCGGAGAAGCGCTTCAACCAGTATCCGTACGAGCTGTCCGGAGGGATGCTCCAGCGCGTCCTGATTGCGGCAGCACTGTTGGTTCAACCGGCACTGATCATCGCCGATGAGCCGACGACCGCCCTCGATGTGACAACCCAATCGGAGATCATGGCGTTGATCGAGGACGCGCGAAAAGAATACGACCTCTCCGTGCTGTTCATCACGCACGACCTCGACCTGGCGATCGCGACCTGCGATCGCATAGCCGTGATATACGCGGGACGGACCGTCGAGGAGCAACGGGCGAGCTTGATCGCGGAGGCCCCGTTGCATCCGTATACCTATGGGCTCTTGTCGGCACGGCCGCGACTGGCCAGCCACAATGAGCGGCTACCCACGATCCCAGGACGGCCGATAGCGGCGTTCGAGAGCGCAGGCGGATGCCCCTTCGCGCCGCGATGTGCTTTCGCCCAGCCCGAGTGCACCGCCTGGGAGCCGAGGCTCGACGACTTCCGTGGCGGGTCGGTGGCGTGCCGTCGACGAGACGAAATATCGCCGCTAGGACAAGGAGGTTGATCGTGGCCCCCATTCCAGTGGTGGCAGAGCAACTCGCCAAGGTGTACACGTTCCGGGGGCATCCGCCGACGTACGCCGTCAAGGATGTGTCGTTCACCGTTGCCGCAGGCGAGTCCATGGCTATCGTCGGGGAATCCGGTTCCGGGAAGACGACGATAGCCAGGATCCTGATGGGTCTGGAATCACCCAGCTCGGGCCGCGTGGCCATCTGCGGACACGAGCGCACCTATCGGAGCCCCTCGAAGAAACAACGAAGATCGCTGGGGAGCCTCGTCCAGATGGTATTCCAGGATCCCTACAGTTCACTCGATCCGAGGCAGCGGATAGCGGACGCCATCGATGAGGTGATCACCTTGTTCTTTCGCCTGTCGAGAAGCGAAGTTCAAGCCCGTCGCTCTTCGCTTCTGGAACAAGTGGGCCTGGACGAGCGCATCGCCAGTGCGCTGCCCCGTCAACTGTCCGGAGGGCAACGGCAACGAGTGGCCATCGCTCGGGCTCTGGCGGCAAAGCCGGAAGTGCTTGTGTTGGACGAGGCTGTCGCCGCGCTCGATATGTCGATTCGCGCGCAGGTTCTCAATCTTCTTGCGGATATTCGCGAAAGAACCCAGATATCGTACCTTTTCATCTCGCATGATCTCAGTACTTTGCGACAAGTCACGGATACGACGCTCGTCATGCGCCACGGCGAAATGGTCGAGTACGGCGCGACGGAGCAGGTTCTGTCGGAGCCCGCCATGGAATACACCAAACAGCTGCTGGATTCCATACCGGTGCCCGGCTGGATGCCTCGGCGGCGTGCTGTTTGACCCTGCCCGATGATCCGTGACGCCTTGTCCGACCATCGACCGACGAAAGGCCTCTCATGCAGCCAGTTCCTTCTACCGTGATTGTCGGCGCCAACATCATCGACGGGACCGGGACGGATCCTGAGCGTGGGACGGTCGAGATTTCGCACGGCCTCATTTCCATGAAGCCATACGGCACCGAACGGCCGGGCGGACATGACGGCCATCGCATCGATCTCGCAGGCTACACACTGTTACCGGGCCTCATCGACGCGCATACCCATCTCGGCATAGTGGGGAACAAGAACGACCCGGGCCTGTCCCTGGCTGAGGTAGCAGGTCAGATATTCGCCAACGGATGGTCGGCACTCGAGGCCGGCTTCACCACGGTGCGGGATCTCGGCGGTCTGGACGGCGGCATGCGCCGTGCGTTCGCCAGCTGTGCGGTTCCCTGCCCGCGGCTTCTGCCGTCCGGGCCGATCATCTGCGAGACCGGAGGCAACGGTGACCTCCTCCCCGCTCATGAGTCTCACCGCGGCGCGGTCCAAGGCGTACCCGGTCTTTCCACTATCTCGGCTCCGTGCAGCGGGGAGGACGACGTGCGCAGGGCCGCGCGGCTCGCCCTGCTGCGAGGTGCCACCCAGCTCAAGGTGTCGGCAACGACGTTGGATGGCGATAGCGATGACACGGAGCTTACGACCGCCGAGATGCGCGCGGCCGTGGAGGAGGCGCAGGCCAAAGGAACATATGTCACCGCGCACACGCTCAATCCCGGTGGGATCAAGAACGGGTTGGCTGCCGGGATCACCTGTTTCGAGCACGGTGGCGTCGACGACGAAGCCACGGCGATGGCGATGAAAGCGGCCGGTGCAGTCCTCGTGCCGACGCTGAGCCCCGAATGGCACGCCTACCTGCGTGACAGGCCGGACGACGACCCGGCGCAGGGCTCTCATCGGCACCACGACTCGTGGGGCCGCCGGATCCGGCAATCACTGTCGATCGCATGCTCAGCCGGGGTTCTGCTCGGACTCGGATCCGACCTGGAAGGCCCCGACCAGCGTGGACGAGGAATCGAATTGGCTCTCCGCGCGCTCGTTCAAGACCCGATGTCTGCCATCACCGCGGCAACGCGGAACAATGCCATGATCATCGGTCAGCCACGGCTCGGCACGATCGAGGAAGGACAGATCGCCGACCTGATCGCAGTGCGGCACGACCCTCTGCAGGATCCCGACGGGTGGTCGGACGCGAGCAACGTCGTCATGGTGATCGTGGGCGGCAGGGTGGTGAAGGATCTTCTCGGTGCTGTCGGCGCCGACTCGGGCGGTCCTGGCGCCGGTGGGCGGCCCCGATGAACCGGTGGTTGACAGTGACTCCGGCCGGAGGCCGCCGGCGCGGGCACGAAGGTTTCGGTGGATCATGCCGCAATTCGATATAGCACTCAACAATGCGCGGGACGAAGGCGGCCATGAGATTCACGTGGGCGTCGATGACGGCGTGGTGACGATCCGGAGCGCACTGCCCGTGGACGGGCGGCGATCCTTCGACTGCAAGGGTGGTTTGCTGTCGCGGACCCTCATCGAGCCGCATATACATCTCGACAAATGCCTGGTAGATTTTCACGCCGAGCGTCGAACAGATCTCCGCGCGTATCTGGCGCAGGAAAGTATTTATAAACGACGTCGCGCCACCGACGAGATTTATCGACGAGCCTCAGCCGTAATGGATATCCTCCTGAACCACGGCGTCACGACCATTACGTCGCAAGTCGACGTGGATAGTGCTGCTTCATTGAGCGGAATGGAAGCGCTCGTACGGCTCCGCGACGATTACGCGGACCGGGCGCAGCTGAGAATCGTAGCGTTTCCCCAGCTGGGCATCATCGGCGATCGAGGATCCATGCGTCGGCTGCGGACCGCGCTATCGCTGGGCGCGGACGCGGTCGGAGGCCATCCGCAACTGGAAGACAGCGCACACGATTCCGAGCAACATATTGTCCGGATGTTCGATCTCGCTGAGGCATTCGATGTCGCGATCGATATGCACTGTGACGAGAGTGATAGCGCCAGGCACTTCTGGATTGAATCGGTTCTCGACGAAATCGATCGGAGATCGTGGCGCGGATCCGTGAGCGTCGCCCACCTCAACACCATGGACCTCATGGCGGAGTCGCGTCGCAGTCGCATCATCGATCGACTACGTGCACACCGGATCCGCGTCATATGTAACCCGACATCTGCCATGATGTTCCGTGGTAGCCCTGAACGGCTGCCACATCGGCGGGCTATTCCCCCTGCGCGCCGATTGATAGACCGTGGAATCCATGTGTCGCTCGGCCAGGAAACGTATAAGTCTGTCTTCATCAGCAATCTTCGTTACCCGCATCCACTGCTGTCTGCTCAAGTATTTGCTTTTGCCGCGCAATTCCGATCGGACAACGATATGCGGACTCTGTGGTCGATGCTGACGGGCCAAGGCGGTGCAGTGCCACCTGGAGATGGTATTCCCCAAGTCGGCGAGGAAGCCACCTTGAACGTGTGGCCGCATGCGACTATCGAGGCGAACCTTGCCCACGTCGCCCGCCCGGTCCTCCGGCTGTATCGAGGCAGTGTGCTGCCCGACTACACCGAGCGGACCGACGAGCGGGATTGGGTGATACCAGATGGCGGCTGATTCGTATCTCGTCTCGGCACGTCATGTGTGGGACGGAGTGGAACTGCTCCGAGACGTCGATATCCAGATTGATGACGGGCGCGTCACTCGCGTCACGACCGGCGGGTCGACCACCGCTGGTCGGCGCCCGGTCGATCGCCGGGTGTATTCGGAAGAGTGCTTGCTCACGCCCGGCATGGTGAACGCCCACCAGCACGGCAGGGCGGCGCAGGTCAGCGCCCTCGGCGTGCGGGACGCGGCCCTGGAGGAGTGGCTGTTGGCGCAGGCGGGATTGGCGCCCTCGTCGGTGTATCGCGAGACGGTCGCGGTGGCCCGGCGTCTGCTTGCCGGAGGTGTGACGGCAACGCTCCACGTGCACGGGGGTGCGGCTCGCCTCGGCAGTGAACTGGAGGCGGAACTGCGCGAAATCCTCCGGGCTTACTCCGAGGTCGGTGTGCGGGCGACCGTTGCGGTGGAGGTACGCGATCGTGGCGTTCCAATCTATGGCCTCGAGTGCCTGGATCCGGACTCGCGGGCGTCGGTACCGCGTCACGCGGAAGAATCGGAATCCGTTCCGGTGACGGAAGTGTTGAATGTCGTCGACAATCTGCGAGCCCACCTGAGCGAGGGCGTGTATCCCGGCTGCCGCATCGGCTTGGCGCCGCCGGGGCAGCCGTGGTGCTCGCCGGACCTGATGCGGCAGGTCGCCGACTATTCGGCGCGCACGGCCACACCGGTGCACACGCATCTTTCCGAGACTCGATCGGAGGTCCGATTCGGGTGGATCGATGATCCCTCGGGGCCGGTTGGTTTCCTGGACAGCGCGGGTCTGCTCAACGATCGCCTGTCGGTGGCGCACGGGGTGTGGCTCACCGCCGGCGAGCGCGATGCGTTAGCGGCCGCGGGCGTGGCCGTCGTGACGAACCCGTCGTCGAATCTTCGCCTGGCATCCGGTATCGCCCAGGTTGGGCGGATGGTCGACGCGCAGATGGCGGTCGCTGTCGGCACGGACAATCTGGCCCTCTCCGGAATGGAAGACGTTCTGGGTGAGCTGCGTCTGGCGGCAGCGTTGTCGGCGACACATGAGCACCGCCGGATCAGTGCCGCACGGCTGCTCACGATGGCGACAGGCGATGGGGCCCGGGCGCTCGGTCGGGATGACGTCGGCAGAATCCGCGAGCATGCGCCCGCCGATTACGTCGTGCTGAGGGTCCCGCATCCGGTCCGATTCTCGTCGGCCACGCTGGACGCCTTCGTTCATAACGGTGCCGTTGTCGAGGTGTATCTGGCGGGCGCCCGTGTCGATTGCCGAACCGACGTCGACGACCTGACCTATTCGGTGGACCGTGCGGCCAGTGAGCGGGCTCGTGACATGGCGGCATGGGCCCGGAGGCACTACGCATTGTTTTCCGACGGCGGCGAATAATTCACGAGTCGCCACTCGACGCGCGGGCCGATCCTCATCCGGTATCACCCGCGAGCCGCGATGCCACCCTCGGCCAGTTCGGCAGCGCAACCAGTGACGATGAGGTATTCAAGGGCGTTGGTCGCGGCCCGTATCGTCGAGCCGGCCAGCGAGCTGGACCGGCCGCGTGTCCTTGAGGACGCCGGGATGGAAGCACCTCAATATGCCACCGCGGCGAAGGCTGCCTGCGGGTAAGCGGCTCTTCGTATTTGAGGGTGTAGTCGGTTTCGCGTGATTCGTCTGGTTGGTGGC
>CALANS010000125.1 GCA_937926105.1 uncultured Actinomycetes bacterium
CGGAGTCCGGTGTGCCCGGCCGCGACCGGCTGACCGAATGGGCGGTGCGCTTCCGCGCGGCGCGCACGCTGCGGGAACGCGCCTTCATCGTCTCGCGGATGGTGCGGGTGAACCGCACGCACCTGGGCATGGAACTGGGCCACTCGCCGACCGCTGCCGAGATGCGGGCCGAGTACCGGCACCGTGTCGCCGCCGGTTGGCAGGGTGTTGTCGCCCGCCTGCGTCGCCCCCAGGTATGACGCTGCCCCCCGTGCGCCCCCACTACGGTGCCAAGACCAGCCGATAGCTCGAGTCGCACTCGGGACAGATCGGCAGGCTCTCGTGGTCCTGTGTGGGCACGAAGAAGACTCCGCACAGCGCTCGAACGCTCCGTCCATTGATGGTGTTCTCGGCAAGGTTCGGGTGGTGAGTCCAATGCGATACGTCACCCGGACTCGAGCGGCAGAGTTGCCCCTCCTGGTCGAGTTGAGCGAGGTTGGCCGCTTGCTGCCGAGCGAACCCCGGCTCCGCAACGGCGGCCATCGTGTCGCCGTGACGATCCCAGCTCTGATCGGGTGGACAGATGCAGGTGAGTACGCGAGTGATCATCGTCCACCCGAGGTCGCTGCCGCGGAACTCACCACGCAGATCGACCTCCACGACGAACTCCTCCGCGAGGTAATCATCGTCCTCGACGGAAGTCATTGCGATACTGACCGTGGCAATGTTGTTCGCTCGGGCCGGGTGATGGATCTCCAAGCGAGATGTCCCCCCATTCGTCGCCGCAAGTGATGTGAGAACGCGTTGGACGTCTCCTTGCAGGTCCATCTCCCATTTGTGGACGAGGTCGAAGGCAGTTTCCAGTTTCAGCAGATCGCGGTCTTCGTCGGTTGGCAGCAGAGTGGCGCTGCGTCCTGCCCGAAACAGCCGATCCAGGCGGTTGTAGAAGTCGTCTTGGTCCTGGTGCTCGCCCTTGGCCAAGCCGCCTGCAACGAGCCATCGCACGTGCGTTTCCGGGTCGGTCCATACCGCGCCGCGCCACTGTCCAGCTCGAAGCTCTAGCAGTCCAAGTGTCGTGGCGCAGCGGATAGGCTCGAGGGCCCCGTCCCGGTCCGGATCGCTCCCGAACAGGGACTGCGCCTTGTCGATGAGCGGATGCGGAAGGCTCGCCATCGGGCACAATTGCTCGAGATCGCCGGATTGCAGGTGCCGGAGCGCCGTTGGCTCAGCCCAGTCGTGATCAAGGTCATCGCGCAGGAGCCGGAGCGTAGGGCGAGCGCGACGGTTCTGCATGAGGACCATTGTGCCGGGGGCATCGGACATTCAGGGCGACTAGACCATTCCAGACCTTGCCGTCTGGCCGGATGCCTACAGCTCGTCGGCGACTGCGCGCGTCGCGAGTCGGCGCGTCTCGTCTCGGTGTGCGAATCGCTCTGCGAGTTCGCGGCGGTCGCGCTGGCGTGCTGCCTCGAACGTGATGAGGCTCTGAACTGGAATTCGTCGGTCCCGACCGACGCGGTGGAATTCGATGTCGCCGCGGTCGAGAAGCTTGTACAGGTGGGTGCGGCTCATCTTCAGGTGCTTCGCGGCTTCGGTGGGGGTGAACTCGGTGTCGACGCCGGTCAGAGCCACGTCTGTGCCTTGGCGGAGCGCGCTCACGAGTGCGTCGAGCAGGTCACGCAACTCGGAGTGGTTCAAGGTCGCGGCAAACTGTTCGAGCGCGTGCACTTGTTCTCGGGGAATCTGGGTAGCTGTGAGTTCATGGACGGGCATGGTCGGATCTACCTCGCGGGATGGGAAGAGTTGCGGGGGTAAATGGCATATCTGCAATAGGTGTCACAGATGACACTACGGCATAGTGTGTCGATGCGTTAGCGACGTCACGGAATTGTGACTCAACGCATGCGTGGCAGGGCGGGGCACCCACGATGGGTCGTTCGGTGTGGATGTCGCCGACGGGTGGAACGCCGCTCCGCACGCGAGGACGCATTCGCGCCGATGGTGGCGGAGATCCAGCCGCGGAACGTGGCCCGGCACACGCCGCCCCGTATCGTGTAGCGCGTGACAGAGGATCCCGGTGGAGAGGTGCGCTACCGCGTGGCGCGGTCGGTGGCATGGGTGGACTCCGTGGAGGGGCAGTCGCCGGGTGTCGGGGCGGCCGACGGTGATGCGACGCCGGAGGCCTGGGTGGCGGTGGTGCCGGACGGAGAGCCGTTGGCG
>CALANS010000126.1 GCA_937926105.1 uncultured Actinomycetes bacterium
GCCATATGCGGCTCGAGCGTGCTCGAGCTCAAATTCCGGGATGCGCGCGGACGTGTCATAGCCTGGGTCCGTGGTGAATCGGCGTAATCAGGTCGTGGTTGAGGACTGTCTCAAGGTGATCTTCACCGTGGGTGAGTGGGACGAGCGCGGGCGGACGATCGGAGAAATCGCCGCATCGATGCGGACGTCGACGCCGGCGGTATCGGATCTCGTTCGCAGACTGACCGACGCCGGATTGGCTAAACACGAGCCTTACGGCGATGTTGCCCTCACCGATGCCGGATTGTCCCGGGCGCTGGCCATGGTTCGTCGCCATCGCCTCATCGAGACTTTTCTGGTGAGTGAACTGGGGTACCGGTGGGACGAAGTGCACGACGAAGCCGAAGTGTTGGAGCACGCAATTTCGGACCTCATGGTCGATCGCATCGACACCCGTTTGGGCCATCCGTGGCGTGATCCTCACGGTGATGCCATCCCGACTTCCGACGGTGTGCTCCACCTTCCAATGGCGCGCCCGTTGGCCGCCCTCGCCGAAGGCGAGCAGGGCTTCATCGTGCGAATTTTCGATGACGACCCGCGGCTTCTTCAGTGGTTCAGCCAACACGACATTTCGTTAGATGCGAGCGTCACGGTACGCGCGCACAAGCCGTTCGGCGGAGCCTTGGAAGTCGGACTCGGGCAAGGGTCAGATCTGACGGTGGTCGATTTGGGGATCCAGGCCGTCACGTCATTGTGGGTCGGTGAAAGCCCACCGCTCACCGACGGGGCCACGTCTTCGGGCTGCCACTACACCGACTGTCGTCACATATCGGCGGCGACGCCAACCCCGTAGGTAACGAAAGTTCGGAAACCCGAACTTCCGTGTTGCCATCGTCGACTGGGTCAACCGAAGGGCGGCCCCTAACGTCGCTCGGATGCTGCACATAGTGCTTCTCATCGCCTGCGCCGCGGCCATCTACTTCGCTTGTGAATGGTTCGTCAACGCCATCGAATGGCTCGGTGCACGCCTGAGCGTCGGCCATATGGCGGTCGGAACCATCCTCGCCGCGGCTGGAACCGCGCTCCCGGAGACAGTGGTCACGCTGATGGCTGTGCTCGTTGGCAGCCCCGAGCACGGCGACGATATTGCAGTCGGCGCGGCGATGGGCGGCCCCCTCGTCGTCGGGACAATCGCCTACGCCGTCACCGGCGCCATGCTCCTCGTCCGGCACCGCAAAAAAGCGGCCATCTCGCGCGGCTCAGGCACCGCGCGACCTTCCCCGGATCTGCGGGCTGACAGCGAGGTCGACACGGGCCGACTTGCGCACGATCAGATGTGGTTCCTCAGCATCTTCGTGTTCAAAGTGGCACTCGGACTGATCGCGTTCGCCTTCAAGCCATGGCTGGGGCTGGCCTTCCTCACCGCCTACGGCGTCTACTTCTACCGGGAAATGACCGGCGACGGCAGCGCCGCTACAACTGATGGCCTGGCGCGCCTCAAATTGCGCCCGCGAAGCACCAACCCCGGCATGACGGCAATCATCGCCCAGACCGTTGGCTCGCTCGTTGTCATTTTCGGCGCCTCGCAACTGTTCGTGAAGCAATTGGAATGGGCCGGGCCCGCGCTGGGGCTTCCGGCTGTGGTCGTCGCGCTCCTCTTGTCGCCGGTTGCTACCGAACTCCCCGAGATCCTCAACGCAATCATCTGGGTCCGCCACGGAAAAACCAACCTGGCACTGGCGAATATTTCCGGGGCCATGATGATCCAAGCCACCGTGCCATCAGCCATCGGTATCGGCTTCACCCCGTGGAAATTCGACACACCGCTCGTGCTCGCCGGACTGGCCACGATCGCCTCCATTACCTATCTGCTTTGGGCGATGAAGCACCACACCTTCAGCGCCGCCAAACTCCTCGGCGCCGGCGGCTTCTACGCCCTCTTCGCCATCGGACTGATCGTCAGCATCTGACCGCATCACTCCACGATCGGGCTCATGCCCCCGGGCGACGACAGGGCTGTCGACGCTTCCCCGTAACTCCGATGCGGACGGGGTTACGCGCAGCAGGAGGTGGGGAGTTCGTTGCGGAATAAGTTGGCGGCGAGCCGGATTCCTTCCGCGGTCGTGAGGTAGGGGGCCCAGGTGTCGGCGAGTTGGGTGACAGTGAATCCGGCGGTGATCGCGTAGGTGGCGGCGAGAATCATGTCGCCGGCGTGGTCGGCCAGGGCGTGGATGCCCAGGACCTGTCCGCTGTCGGCGTCCGCGACGATCTTGATGCCGCCCCTGATTTGTTGGTCAATATTGGGCTGGTTGACGATGGCGCGCGGCAGGTCGGTGATGGGAAGATAGCGGCAGGAGCAGGGGCGCTCTGCAGCGATCACCTCTGCCTCGGTCATGCCGGCCGAGGCGAGTTGCGGTGACGTGAACAGCACCGATGGCAGGCCGGTGTAGTCGACTCTGTCGCGGGCACCCAACGCATTGCGCGCGGCAACCCTTCCTGTCGCTGCGGCCACGTACACGTATTGCGGCGCCCCGGTGACGTCCCCAGCGGCGAACACGACCGGGTTGCTGGTGCGCTGCTCGTCATCCACGGTGACGAATCCCCGCGCATCGGTTGCCACCCCTGCCACGGCCAGGCCTAGTCCGTCTGTTCGGGGTTCACGTCCAGCGGCGACCAGCAGATGCTCGCCGACAGCCTGAATATTCGACTTGGTTGTGACTCGCACCAACCCACCGTCATCGTCGACCCGGGCGGCACGGTCGCTGATGACGCGGATCCCGTCATCGGTAAGCGCCTTTTCGAGTTCGGCGGCCAGCTCCGGTTCGGCGTGCGGGGCGATGCGGCCCACCACGGTGACAGCAGAGCCTAACTGGGCGAACATCTGTGCCTGTTCCAACCCGACGAATCCGCCTCCGATCACCACCAGCGACTTCGGCAGCACGTCGAGTTCCATGGCGGTCGTCGAGGTGAGGTAGTCGACCTGCTCCAGCCCGGGAATGTCGGGGACTTTGGGCTTTGCTCCGGTTGCCACGATGTACGCGCGAGCCCGCAGCTCGCGACCTCCGGCCAGCAGCGTGTCCGGCCCGGTGAATCGCGCCTCGCCGCGAATAATGTCGAACCCGTAGGCGGCAGCGATGTCTACGTATTTGGTGCGCCGCAGGTCGCCCACCAGAACGTCCTTCTGCGCGATGAGGGCCGCCAGGTCGACTTCGCCTGCGCTGGTCGGTGCCCCAGCGAAGGGCTGGATTTCCGCGGTATGACGGCTGTGGGCTGCGGCCAGCAGCATCTTCGACGGCACACAGCCGACATTCACGCAGGTGCCGCCGATCTCGGCGCGCTCTACGACCGCCACGGTCGCCCCGTCCAATCGGGCATGGATCGCGGCGGACATCGCTGCCCCGCCCGTTCCGATCACAGCCAGGTCGAGCTCGGTGTTCGTTGTCATACCTGCCCCTTCCGCGCGCCGACCACTCCGGCGCCTTCTCACCCATCGTTAACCTTCAACTAGGCTTGAAGGTCAAGGGTGAAACAGGGAGGCATCGGCGCATGCGGATCGGCGAACTCGCGGACACGGCGCAGATCCGCCCGTCGACGCTGCGCTACTACGAGCAGCGCGGCCTGATCCCGCCGCCCGCGCGAACGCCCGCCGGCTACCGGGATTACCCGCCGGTCGCGGCGACCAGGCTTGAGTTCATTGCGAGAGCCCGCACCGCTGGACTGTCGCTGTCAGAAATAGCGGCGGTATTGGCGATCCGAGACTCCGGTACCGCGCCATGCGTCCATGTCCGCGACCTCCTCGACGCAAAACTCGCCGACCTCGAACGGCACATCGATGAGCTGCAGATTCTGCAGGCAGGCATCCGCGCACTACGCGCAAACGCCACCGACAGCGTCGCGCAAGCCTGCACCGCCGAGTCCATCTGCAACCTGCTGTAGTCCCGCCGAGATCACTGGGCTCGACAGGCTGGGCGCGACCGCCGAGCCGACGGTCCGCAGCTTCAGGCCGATAGCGCGGGAATATCCAGGGACCTGGTGTCCGCGGCTGGTTCACGGGTGACGCGGCGGATGTGCGCTGCCCGCAGACCGTTTCCGATGACGACGATCTCCGCGATCTCGTGAACCAGCACCACGGCAGCGAGCCCGAGCACGCCGAACAATGCCAGCGGGAAGAGCACGATGATGATCACCAGCGCGAGCGCGATATTGCCGACCATGATCCGGCCGCCCCGGTGGGCGTGCGCCAGAGCCTCGGGGATGAGGCGCAAATCAGTGCCGGTGAAGGCGACATCCGCGGATTCGACAGCGGCCGCACTGCCGGTGACGCCCATCGCGATACCGACCGTGGCCGAGGCTAGCGCCGGGGCGTCGTTGATGCCGTCGCCAATCATGGCCGTAGGCGCTGCAGCGGCGAGATTCCGGATCCGGTAGGCCTTGTCGGCAGGTAGCTGTTCAGCGTGGACCTGGTCGATGCCCGCCTGTGCGGCGATGACGGCGGCGGTGATCGCGTTGTCGCCGGTGAGTATGACCGTGGACACGCCCTGCCGGTGCAGAGCAGCAATGGTCTCGGCTGCCTCGGGGCGCAACTCGTCTCGTACGCCGATCACACCGGCTGGCTGGCCATCGATCTCGACGACGATCACGCTCATTCCCTCGGACGCCATCGCCTGGGCAGAATCGTGAAGTGACCCTGGGTCGATCCAGCGGCTGCTGCCGACCCGCACAGCCTGCCCGGAGACTGTGCCGATGATGCCTAGGCCGGGCTGCTCCTGGACCCCGTCGGCTACCAACCGGGTTGTTGCGGCGGCGATGACGGCGCTGGCGAGTGGGTGACTACTCGACGCCTCCACTGCCGCCGCCGCGTCAAGCACGTCACCGCGAGCGTGGTCGACCGCCGTGTGCACCGCAACGACCTCGGGCTGATTACGGGTCAGCGTGCCGGTCTTGTCGAACGCAACGGTGCGGATCGTGCCGAGCAGTTCAAATGCGATACCCGATTTGATGACGACGCCGAGTCTGCTGGCGGACCCGATCGCGGAGATCACCGTGACGGGCACGGCGATCGCCAGAGCGCATGGTGAAGCTGCGACGAGTACCACCAGCGCCCGCTCGATCCAGACTCCCGGGTCACCGAGAATCGACCCCAGTGCCGCGATCGCCGCCGCGGCGAGAAGCACCAGCGGCACAAGCGGTCGGGCGATCCGGTCCGCTAGTCGAGCCCGCTCCCCCTTGGCAGCATGGGCCTGTTCAACCAGGCTGACGATCTGCGTGATCGAGTTGTCGCGCCCGTCCGCGGTGGCCTCGACGGTGAGGGTGCCGGAGCCATTGACCGAACCGGCGAGCACGCGATCCCCCGGCCCGACCTCCAGCGGGATCGACTCACCGGTGACCGCCGATGTGTCCAGCCACGATTGGCCGATGACGACCACCCCGTCGGTTGCGACTCGCTCGCCAGCACCGACCACGAGGATGTCCAGCTCCCGGACCTCCGCTGCCGGGATCACCCGCTCACCACCTAGGCGGGACACGCGCGCTGTCTCCGGGATCACCGCGAGCAGCGCCCGCAACCCCTGTTTGGCGCGGTCCATCGCCCGGTCTTCCAATGTCTCGGCAATTGAGAACAGGAACGCCAACGCCGCAGCCTCGCCCACATGACCCAACAGCACCGCGCCGACAGCTGCGATCGTCATGAGCAGCCCGACGCCGAGCTTGGCGCGGCCGGTTCCCCGGATGAGCCGTCGAAGTGTGCCCGGCACAAAAGTCCATGCGCCGGCCGCAAGCCCTACCGCGTAGGAAATCATTGCGGCCGTCCCCAGCCCTGCCCAGCCCACAATCAGGCCGGCAAGCCAGAGCAGGCCCGAAGCCACCGGGAGTCCGACCGCACGGTCCCGCCACCACGGCGCGCGGTCATCGGGTTCGCCCACCGATGTGCCCGATACCGAAACAGGGCCGCAACAGGCATCCTCCGGCTCGGAAACAACCGGTCCTGGGGCCTC
>CALANS010000127.1 GCA_937926105.1 uncultured Actinomycetes bacterium
GGAGCCCCGGGCAACACGGTTTACGCCGGCTCCTACACCCTGGACGGCGCGACCCAGGCGGCCCGGCTCATCGTCCCCGCCGCAGCGCTGCTCACGCTGGCCCTGGCCGCCCGCCGCACTCGCGGCGACGCCCGGGAGGCCGAGTTCGCCGTGCTCGTGCTGCTGGCCAGCGCCGGCACGATCCTGTTGGCCGGCAGCAGCGACCTACTGCTGCTGGCCGTGGCCTACCTGCTCGCCTCCATCCCCCTGTATGCGCTGGCCGGCTGGGGACGCGACCGCCGCGGCGCCGAAGGCGCCCTGAAGATCTACCTGCTCGGCGTGCTCGCCGGCATCCTCCTGCTGCTGGGCGTGGCCATCCTGTACGGGCTGACCGGATCCACCGCCTACACCGAGCTGGCCGCCGGGCTGCCGCACGCGCCGCCCGCCGCCCTGGCCGCCGGGCTGGTGGCCGTGCTGGCCGGACTGCTGTTCAAGGCCGGCGCCGTCCCCGTGCACTTCTGGGTGCCCGACGCCGTCCAGGGCGCCACCGTCGGCGCCGGCGCGTTCATGACCACCATCCCTAAGATCGGGGCCCTGCTCGCCCTGCACCGGCTCGTCCTGACCATGCCCGGCGACGGCGTGAACTGGCGGCTGCTGCTGGCCATCATCGCCGCCGCCAGCATGACCCTGGGCAACCTCGCCGCGTTCCGCCAAAACAGCCCCACCCGGCTGCTCGCCTACTCCACCATCAGCCAGGTCGGCTACCTGCTCATGGCGGTCGTTGTCGCCGGCACCGCCGCCCGGCCGGCGCCGCTCGCCGCGCTGGTGCTCTATTTGGCCGCCTACGCCGCCGCCAACCTCGGCGCCTTCGCCGTCGTGGCCGCCCAACCCCGCCGGGCCGCCCTGGCCGACTACCGTGGCCTGGCCCGCGCCCACCCCGCGCTGGCCGCCGTGCTGGTGGTCTGCCTGCTCGCACTGGTCGGCACCCCACCCACGGGAGTGTTCACCGGCAAGCTCACCGTCTTCAGCACCGCCTGGGACGGCGGCTTCGCCTGGCTCGTCGTCATAGCAGCCATCAACAGCGTCGCCAGCCTGTACTACTACCTGCGCTGGATCGCCCCCGCCTTCACCTCGGCCACTCCCACCCCCACCGAAGATGACGGGGCCGGTGCGGCCGATCCCGCTGCTGGACAGATCGTTAGCCAGGGCAGCACGTGGAGGGCCTCCCTGGGCGCCTTGGCGCTCCCGGCCCACTGGGTCACCGCGGGCGCCGTGATCGCCGGGCTCGCGGCGCTTCTGCTAGGTCCGGCAGCAGATATCGTGATGACCATGGCACCGGGGGCACAGCCGTGAATAGGCCCGCTCATGCACCCGTCGGCAAGCCCCACGCGCCGTGGCCGTGGCGGCGCACCGTCGCGCCGCTGCTGCTGATCACCCTCGCCCTGATCATGCTGGCCATGCACGCCGCACACACCGCCGAATCCGGCACCAGGCATGCAGCCCCCAGCCATGTGACGGCCATGCATCCCACCGTCACTGACACGACGGTCGACAACGGGCCGATGGTCGTCGCCACGGCGTCGCCCGCCGCCGGCATCGCCAACACGCCACCAGGCGGTATGTCGTGCGGCATGGCCGACTGCCCCGAAGGATTCGGCGGGACCATGTCCCTGCTGTGCCTGGCCATGCTGCCCGGCCTCGCGCTGATCGCCTTCGTCGTGCTGCGCCGCCCACAAGCGGCCGCGCTACTGCTGCGTCGACGCCGCATCGGTGCACCAGCACCGGATGTGCCGTGGCCTGCAGCGGCGGCAGCGCCGCTGCAGCTGCGCCTGTGCGTGCTGCGCACCTAAACCCGCCCTACGCCTACGCAACCCTCGTCCCGTTACACGCCCACGTCACGGCACCGTGCCCACGTGCGCGTGCCAGCCACCTCCCCCCTTTTGAAGGACTCATGCCATGACCGATCACAATTCCAACCCGCGCACCATCGCCACCACCGGCGCGACCGGGCCGAACATCACCATGCCACCCCGGACCTTCACCCGCCGCACCCTGCTGACGGGCGCCGGCCTGGCCGGCCTGACCCTGGCCGCCTGCAGCGGCCCCAACACCCGCACCACACCCAGCGGACCCACACCGAACAACCCCAGCCCGAGCGGATCAGCCCGGACCGCACCCGCCGGACAGGATCTGGCCGCGGCCATCCGCCAGCGCGAAGCGCAGCGGCCGCACACCGGACGCACCCGCTCCTACACTCTGCGACCCCAAACCACCGAGGTGGACCTAGGCGGTCCGACAGTCCGAACCCTCGCCTACGGCGACACCATCCCCGGGCAACTCATCCGCGCCGATGTCGGCGACGAGCTGGCCGTCACAGTGCACAACGCGCTCGAGCAGGCCACCTCGGTGCACTGGCACGGCATCGCCCTGCGCAACGACATGGACGGCGCCGCACCCGCCACCCCTGACATCGCCTCAGGCGACGCCTTCACCTACCGGTTCTCCGTGCCCGACCCGGGCACCTACTGGGCCCACCCGCACACCGGCATCGCGATCACCGACTACGGCCTGTACCTGCCGATCATCATCGACGACCCGAAAGACCCCGGCGACTACGACACCGAATGGATCGTGGTGCTCGACGACTGGACCGACGGCGTCGGCCCCAGCCCCGAACAGATCCTCGACAAGCTCGAAGCCGGCGGCATGCCGGGCATGTCGGGGATGGGCGGCATGGACCACGGCGGCATGTCAGGCATGAATTCCATGGGATCGGATGTTCGGACTTCCAGTTCCGCCGGCGCGAGTGGCACGGCCGGCGCGACCGGGATGGGCGGCATGTCGGGCATGGGCGGGGCGGGTAGCAGCGACCTGCTCGGCGGCGACGCCGGTGACGTGAGCTACCCCTACTACTTGATCAATGGCCGGATCCCGGCCGCGCCCACTACGTTCGCGGCCAAACCCGGTCAGCGGATCCGTATCCGAATCATCAACGCCGGCGCCGACACCGCCTTCCGTGTCGCCCTCGCCGGTCACCGGTTGACCGTCACCCACACCGACGGCTACCCGGTGCAGCCACGGCAGGTCGACGCATTGCTGCTGGGCATGGGGGAGCGCTACGACGTCATCGTCACTGCGGAGTCCGGCGTATTCCCGCTCGTTGCCCTCGCCGAAGGCAAGAGCAGCGCCGCCCGCGCTTTGCTGCGCACCGGACCCGGTAGCGTCCCCGACTCGTCGGCCCACCCCGGCGAGCTCGACGGCCAGGTCGGCACCGTCGAGGTGTTCACCGCGGCCGACCGGGCAGCTCTGCCCTCCCAGGAACCCAACCTGCAGCTGGCGGCGGCGCTCGGCGGGGACATGCAAAGCTACCGGTGGACCATCAATGGCCGCACCTTCGACCAGCTCGAACCGCTATCCATCACCCAGGGACAACGCGCCCGCCTGACGTTCACCAACAACACCATGATGTGGCACCCCATGCACCTACACGGCCACACCTTCCAAATCGTCCGCAACGACGGGCGGCACGGCCCCCGTAAAGACACCGTCATCGTCCTTCCCATGCAGTCCCTCGCCGTCGATCTGCAAGCTGACAATCCCGGCGATTGGATGCTGCACTGCCACAACGGCTACCACATGGACGCCGGCATGATGACCCGCCTGGACTATCGGATCTGAACGCGACGGGACGGGAACTCCCACGAGTGGCGCACAGCTCTCTTGATACCGCGACCGTGGGGAAGCTTGTCCTCCGGCCATCCGCGTGGACACCGAGGGCTACAAGCTCACCCTCGGGCTGTGAATCGGCGACGGCGAGTCAAGTTCTGGGCCAAGGTGCTCGCCGACCTGCGCAACCGCGGGCTGCGGGACGTCCTGATCTGCTGCTGCGACGGCCTGACCGGGCTGCCCGACGTGATCTGTTCGGTGTTCCCTCTCGCCGTGGTGCAGACCTGCACGGGTGCACTTGGAATCCGCAAGCTGGTCGCAGGTGCCGGCCAGATCCAGCGGTCGATACCATGCGGTGTTGTCCCGGGCCAGCCGGGAGACCTCCAACGCCACGATGATCCCGACCTGGCCCAACGCGATGTCCGCGACGAACTGCTCGAACCCGCCGCGCCGGGCGATGACCGACCCGGACACGCCCAGATCGGCATCCACCACCAAGACGCGGCTGCGGTCCCAGCCCAGCGTGACAGCGCGGTTGACCAGGTCGTATTGCCGCGCGGTGGACTCGGTGCTGTGCTCCAACTGGGCCAGGTGGACTGGCGAATGTAGATCACCGCCGCCCGGGCCCGGTGCGATCCGGTGATCTTTCCGCTCTCACTCATCGCCGTCCTGCCCGCCGGTGTCGACGATCGTTTTGGCGATCAGGCTCGCCAGGACCTGCACCGCGGCTGCCACGTCCGGTTCGGGCAGGTTGGGCAGCATCTGCCGCACCTGCGGCGGCGGTAGATGATCGAGTTGGAACAGACTTGGTTGGGCAGGCTGCATGGCCGTCCTCCTCGCACGGTGGCTGTCCTGCAGCCCGCCCCCGCCCGCTGAAACCGTTGGGGGCCAACGCCGCGACCAGCGCGGCCGCGGCCAACAGATCGGCTACCCGGCCCAGCGTCGCCGACGCGTCGCCGGCCCCGCCGCCGGGTGAGGTCTCAACGGCGTCCGCGGCGTCGGTCCACGCGGCCGGGATCATCCGCTTGCTGCCGTCGGGCAGCACCACCAGCAGCTCGCGGCGCCCCCGCCGGCGCATGCGCCCCAACACGGCCAGCCGCTGCCCGGCCAGCGGGTCACGGCGCCGAGTCACCTCACCGACTCCTCGGTGCTCATCAGCGGACTCCGTCCAGCCGGCCCGCCGCAACGCCGGAATACCCGCCCGCCCGCGCCACCGCCGCGGCCACCAGACATCCGTCGGCCCGCCCCAGGCCACACAGGGCTCGGTCGAGGTCGATCGGCCCCTGGCCAGCCAGGCTAGCCGCGAGCAGCAGGATCCAGCGGCCAGCCTTGCCGGTGTCGATCCGGGCCCGCCAGGCCTCCCAGTCGAGTCTGCCGGTGCGGGGCAGTCGGGTGTCCCGGCCGATGGTGGCGGCATTGATGCTGGCGGCGGGTTCGGGGTGGCGCAAAAGCCGGCCGAAACCTTCTTGGGTGAAGATCTCGGCGACGCCGGTGCGGTTCAGCGGCGTTTGTTCGGCGGCGAGGCGGCGGGAGATCTCGTAGCTGGACAGTCCCTAGAAGATGCGGCGACCCAGCCCCGAACCGGCTGCGCGGAAATACGCGTTAGCGACCGCGAAGCCATGAGGTGTGTTTTTCACAGTGATTTCAATCGAAGTGTGTCAAGCCGTTGTACGACGGAGATCAGGATATTGACTTCCCTTTCGCATCGTGCGCATGCTTCCAGATGTGCTACGAAGTCCTCGCGCTCCTCGCGATTCAATGCGCCGAGCACGAATGAACCGGCTAGGACCAGCCAGGAACAGCTTCCGACATTGAGGTGTGCCATCACAGGTCCGCCTGAGGCCTGGGCCCCATCGGCCGCACAGCCCACAGGGCATTGTCATCTTCGACGCTTGATCTACTATGCTCCCACGTAGATGATCTACTATGCTTCTACGTAGATGGTAGCTGTCGGTGCGACGTCGCGCCATCGGCTGCTGCTTGCTCGGGGGAGGAGGGCTCGTGAACGGACATGCTCGACGGGGACGACGAGCACTGACCCTCGGCGCGTCGCTGCTGGTCGCCGCAGCGGTATCGATTTTCGCGGCGCTGCCCGCTGGGGCCATACCACCGCCGCCTCCGAATCCGTCCGATCAGGAGATTCAGGCGAGCCAGACTCATGTTACGCAGAGTTCCGCCGAGGTCGGTCGGTTGTCCGGTGTGGTCTCCAACACGCAGGGCAAGATTCTGCAGTTGCAGAACGCGATGGAGCTCAAGGCAGAGCTCGCGATGAAGGCCAGGGTGGACCTGGATGTCGCGCGAGCGGATGCCGCCGACGCCGAGCAGGCCGCCAAGGACGCGCAGAACGCGGCCACCCGGGCCGGCACGGCCATCGCGACTGCCAAACGAGAGGCCGCGAGGTTCGCCGCTGCCTCGTTCCGGCAGGGTTCGGTGCTCGGCTCGATGAGCGCGCTGCTGGATTCGGCCTCGATGGGCCAGCTGATGGCGCGACAGCAGATGATCGATCAGGTGTCCGAGACGCAGCTTGGCGTGATCGCCACCTTGGAGTCCGCGCGTGCGTCCAAGGCGAATATGGACTCCAAGGCGGCGGCGGCGCTGCAAGCTGCGCAGGCCGCAAAGGGTAAGGCGGTGCAAGCCAAGAAGACCGCCGACGTCGCCCGGGCCGATGCCGAGAAGTCGTTCACGCAGGGTCAACAGCAGCTTGCCGCTCTGCAGGGCCAGCTCGCCCGGCAGCAGGCCGACTACCAGGCGGCGCTGAACAAGGTTGCGGACCTGAAGGGCCAGCGCGCCCAGTACGACGCCTGGGTCAAGGCTCAGCGGGCCGAGCAGGAACGGCTTGCCCAGCAGGCGGCGTTGCAGGCCGAGCAGGCTCGGCAGGCGCAGTTGGCGCAGCAACGGGCCGAGCAGCAGCAGGCCGAGGCGGCGGCGCTGAAGCAACAGGCGGTGACCGCGGAGCAGAAGCGGCAGGCCGAGATTCTGGCGGAGAAGATCCGCAAGGAGAAGGAGCGCCAGGCGGCCATCAAGCGGGCCCAGGAGGCGGCCGCTCGGAAGGCCGCTGCGGAGGCGGCAGCGCGCAAGGCGGCGGCCGAGCAGGCGCACCAACACCAAGACAACGACTCATCCGATTCGTCCGGCCGGTCGTCGAGTTCCGAGCTGCAGCCCGGCTACTCGCCGCCTGCCTCGAATCTGAGCCGTGGGCAGCGGGTGGTGCAGGCGGCGTTGGCCTGGCTGGGCACGACCTACGCGTGGGGTGGGGGCACGCCGAACGGACCGTCACGGGGCATCCGGGACTACGGCGTTGCGGACTCCTTTGGCGATTACAACAAGATCGGGTTCGACTGTTCCGGCCTGACGCTGTACGCCTGGGCCCAGGTGGGCGTGTACCTGCCGCACTACTCGGCCTATCAGTTCTTCTCCGGCCAGCATGTGTCGTCGTCCGACCTGCAGCCCGGGGACCTGGTGTTCTATGCCAACAACACCTCCGATCCGACCACGATCCATCACGTGGCCATCTATATGGGTGATGGCCAGATGGTGGAGGCCCAGCAGTCGGGAACCTACGTCAAGATCTCGCCGATGCGCTGGTCCGGCTACATCGGCGCCACCCGTCCCAGCACGTGATCAGCGGCACCGTCCATCAGCAAGGCTGCGGCTGACCCACCGAGTGAACCGTCCCCGGAGGGCTTGCCGGAGTCGACGTTGAACCTGCGCGAAGATGACTATCCGCCGTCAGCGTTCAGCGTCGAGTGACAAATGACCGTGGGTAGCCAAACCCCAGTCCGCGCATTGGTACGAGCGGCTCGGATTCGAATTCCTCGTGGACAATCCGCGGAGAAGTCAGATGATCGTCAATGCAACACCGAGGATGAGCGCCAGCCCAGCTATGACCAGCGTTGCAGTCCTGCCGTGGGTCGTCGCGCGAGGTGTCGAGCGCATCGGGAAGAGCACCTGCCGGGCAACGGTATCGGCGGCGATGCCGGCCAGGAACACTGCGCCCCCCACATCGGGATGCCCCCACGCGACCGCGGCGAACGCGGCGACGCCAACGACGGCGGCCATGCAGGATTCGATCAGTTGCACCGGGATCCGGCGGGTTCCCATTGTCCGATCCGAGGACCATATCGCCCAGCGCGACGCGGATGGCCGACCGGCGCAGCAACCGCCGAAAAAGCATCCGAGTCGGCCGATGGCCTTTCCGAACAGCAGGCCGGGCACGCTGGCATCCAGAGCGGAGCCGAGCGGTATCCCAGCCGTGGCGACTCCGATGATCATGACGCCGATCGCGGCAATCACGAAGCCCTGGATACACATGCCTGCGGTGAGCAGCGGGGGCTTCTCGGCGCGGTGGGTGATCTGGTAATAGACCTTGGCTCCCACCAGACCGAACAAGCACCCGATCAGTGAAATCATCAGGATTTTCCCGGCCGGCAGACCGATCCTGGCCGCGAGGAACCATTGCGCGAGCAGTGCCACGACAGCGCCCGATCCGACAAGTGCCGGCCACGCGCCGAGGCGGGCCCCCGGGGCGAGCACGTTGACTACAGGGCCGTAGGCAGTCGTCGCCCTAGCTGTCGCAACGCCATGAGGAGCGGATCGTGGGGGTGACGTTACCGATCTCGAGTGGTCGTCGACGGTTGATGCCCTCACCTCCCACTCGCCCGGGGCAAGTCCAGGTATTCGGGTGGTGATGCAGGTGCGGCCCGTTCCCGGCACCACGCCCTCGACGGTCCGTACCACATCGAAACCGGTTCTGCCTTCTTGGCCGGCGGTGGAGGCGTCAACTGGATTTTCGCGGTCGCTGAGACGATGTCCGATGAAGCGGATCGTCAACGGGTAGGGGTCACCGGCGGGTGTCGGGTCGAACCAGTACGTCACACCAAGGCTCTGCGGTGTGGCGTCCTTGAGTGGCTCACACGCGAACGAGGTCACCCTCAGTGTTCCCGTCCCTCCGCCGGGGGGCGTTGCATGATGCGCCGGTTGTTCCGGCTGGGCGTCACGTCGCGCCGGGGCGGGATCCGCTGTCTTGACCGGCGGCACGGGCGCATTCTCGGCGGACGGATCGCCGCCGGAGGGTGTGCGCGCGTAGAGAGCAGCGAGCAACAATGCCGCCGAGTCCTCAGCTGGCGCGGATGGTTTGGTCGTTACGTGCGGGCGGGCCCTCGATGAGGACTTCGAGCGCCGTTTGGCGCTGGCGCGCCCTCGGCTCTTCGGCATGAGGCATCCTCCGCTCTGCCTGAAGCATTACTACTACCGTACTTAGTAGAGCATACCTACTATGCACCGTAGTATGTGCTGGCTTGGCGATTGTTGGTGTGGGGGACACCGTGTTTGCCGGTGATGGGTCCGATGGTTCGGTGAGGTTCTACAGGCGCACGTACAGCCGTAGCGTGACGTAGGAGCTCACCGTCGCCAATGCGGCGGCGGCGCCGGCCAGCCATGGGGTCACCCAGACCAGCGCCTGGCCGTCGATCGGCGGCAGGATGCCGGCGCGCATCACCGAGCCGAGTGTCTTGTCCACGAATAGGAACTTCATGGCGACCAGGCCGCCGATGGCGATCACCGCGCCGGCAACGGCGGCCGTGACCGCCTCGATGATGAAGGGCATCTGGGTTCGCCATCGCGACGCCCCGACCAGCCGCATGATGGAGGTCTCGGTGCGCCGGGTGAACGCCGCGACCTGCACCATGTTGGATATCAGCAGCAGCGATGCCAGGGCCTGGATGAGCGCGACGATGATAGTGGCGTTGCGGATGCCGTTCAGCACGGTGAACAGCCGGTCCAGTACCTGGCTCTGGTCGGTGACGGACTCCACGCCGGGTGCGTGGGCGTAGCGGGCCTGAATCACCTTGTACCGCTGGGGATCCTTCAGCTTGACCTGCCAGGAGGCGTTCAGCGCGTTTTCCGATCCGATGGCTAGCATCTCCGGCTGGCTCGCGAACATTTGCTGGTACTGGCGCCATGCGGCCGCCTGGCTGACGTACCGGTAGCTGGCGATATCGTCGTCCTTGCTCAGTGCGTCGGCGAGGTTCTGGCAGATCTGGTTGTGGCAGTTCGGGTCCTGCTTGGACTGGTCCACCGTCAGATAGATGGTCACCTCCACCTTCGAGCCGTACAGCTCTCGCGTCTGGTCGGTCATCCGGGCCACGATCAATCCTGCGCCCAGTAGGGTCAGCGAGATAGCGGTGGTCAGCACCATTGCGACGGTCATGGTGACGTTGCGTCGCAGGCCGCGCAGGCCCTCGCCGATCACACGGCCCGAGCGCATGGGTACCACCTCCTCTCGGACAGGTCCGTCGACAGGGATCTCGGCTGTGTCGTTGCGTCGACAGCGGGCTTGACGGTCAGTTCAGGCCTGCATAGGAGTGCAGGCCGGACACGACCATATTGACAACGAACAGGTTGAACATGATCGAGGCGAACCCGAGGATCGAGATCCACGCCGCCGGCCGGCCGCGCCAGCCGCTGGTCGCGCGGGCATGCAGGTAGCCGGCATAGAGGATCCAGGTGACCAGCGCTGTGGTCTCCTTGGGGTCCCAGCCCCAGTAGCGGCCCCAGGCGGCCTCGGCCCACAGCGCACCGGCCACCACCGCGAACGTGAACAGTGGAAACGCGACAATGGCGGTGCGGTAGGCAACCTTATCCAGGATGTCCGGCGCTGGGAGCCTGTCCAGCACCGACCGGGGGTCTGCGCCGCTGCCGCGGCGCCGGTCGTGGCGCGTGCGGACGATGTACATTGCCGACGCCACGCCGGAGAGCATCAGCATTCCCGAGGAGATCGCCACTGCCAGCACGTGTATGACCAGCCAGTAGGACTGCAGCGCGGGGACCAGACCTCCCGCCGGGGTGTACAGGACGGTGCCGCCGACGAAGCTCAGCACCGCGATCGGGAACATCACGAACAGTCCGATGCGCCGCACCTTCGTCCGGTTCACCGCCACGAGCCACGCGCCGGCGGCGACGGCGCAGATGAGCGAGACGATCTCGTACATGTTTCCCCAGGGTGCCCGGTGCGCGGCCATGCCCCGTGTGATCAGCGACAGCACGTTCATCGTGAATCCGATTCCGGCGACCAGAACCGCTGCCCTGCCGAACCTTTCGCCCCAGCCCGGGCGAGCCGCCGCCGACCTGTCATCCGTGTCGTCTGCCCCGCCGGCCGGATCGTCGCCTTCCCTGGTGAGCAGTGCGACCGCCCCACCGGCGGCGACGGAGTCCGCGGGCGCACCGACGGTCGCGTTGGCCGTGCTGGTGCCGCGCCGCGAGGCGAACTCGACGGCGTGGCAGGCCAGCGCGGTCACGTAACCGGCCAGCGCCCCCTCGAAGGTGAGGTCCGAGATCCGAGATGCCAGTTGCCACACCACGGTGATAGATTCGACGTCGGCCATTGTCATGCACCTTTCACAGCTGTGGCCGGCCTGTCGCCGGCCGGGGATGCTTGTTTGCTACTGGCCAGGGCGACCAGGGAGGCGAACTCCCGGCCGTAGCCCGCTTGGTCGGTTCGGGCGAGCCCGCCCACCTCGATTTCGAGGCCTCCGGTCGGCCCCGTCGATGTCGACTGCGCACGAATCCGGTACCAGACGCGCCGCCGCTTGATCAGCAGCGATGCCATCAGTCCGGCGATCAGGAAGATCACCGATATCAATGCCCAATCCTGCGCGGGGTCGTAGGAGGTCTGCAGCGACACAAATTGTTTAGCGCCGGTGAAGGTGATTTTGGTGCCGTCGTCGAGGGTGACGGATTGGCCCGGCGACAGGTTGGCGTGGGCCTTCTTGACCAGCGAACCGTTAGCCACCTGCGCGGTGTCGATGGCGAACACCGACTGCGGTATCCCGCTTGCCATGCCTAGATCTCCTCGGTATACGTCGACCGCGACCCCCGGACTGAGCAGCGAGGGAAATCCGGAGGACATGATGCCACCGCGCACGACCGCGGTCGGTGCGAAGATCCCGACGATCGCCAGCTGATTCTTGCGAAGGTCGGCCTGCGAGTAGCCGGGCGGGTCGGTGACCTTGATGGCGCCCTGGGAGGTGAACATCGAATCCTCGGGGGCGAACGGCTGCGCGTAATCGCGGACCTGCCCGTCGGGGTAGCTGATGCGGAAGGTCGGTGTGTAGCCGTGCCCGAGCAGGTACAGCCGGTCGCCGGAAAACCGCAGCGGATCGTTGACCTCCAGGGTGCGGCGCTGCCAAGTGTCCGTGCCCAGGTCGGCGCCCGCCTGGAAGCGGATGTCGGCCCGGAACGTGGTTGCCTGCCCCTGCGGCGTGTAGGCGGCGTGGAAGGCGTCCACGTCCACGCAGAACGGTGTCATCGTGGTGGGGTTCACCAGTGGACCGGGCCGGAAATCGTCGTACGCGATCGGTGAGGACGCGCAGAATCCGTCGCCCTCGGTGACCAGCACGGTGCCCTCGTAGCCGAACATTCCGCCCACGGCCACCGAGAGCAGCAGGCCCACCAGCGAGAAGTGGAAGATCAGATTGCCGACGTCGCGCAGGTAGCCCTTCTCGGCGGCCACGACGACCGCGCCGTCTGGTTCGGTGCGGGTGGCGGTGCGCCACCCGCCAACACCGGTATGCCGCAGCCGATCCGCCACCTGCTGCCCGGCAGCCGTGGCGTCGCCCGTGGTGGTGACGGTGGCGTGGTGCGGCAGACGGGACAGGTTGCGGGGGGCTGTCGCCGGTGGGCCGGTGCGGATCTGCCGCAGCAGCTCCCAGCTGCGCGGCGTCAGGCATCCGACCAGCGAGATGAACAGCAGTAGGTAGACGGCTGCGAACCAGGGGGCGGAGAACACGTTGAAGAACCCGAGACGGTTCAACCACGGGCCCCAATCGGGGTGGTCGAGGATGTACTGGGCGGTCTTGGCCCGGTTGGTGGCCCATTGCGGCAGCAGCGCCCCGGGCAGCGACGCCAGGGCCAGCAGGAACAGCAGTATCAGTGCGGTGCGCATGCTGGTCAGGCGGCGCCACACGTTCCGCAGCATCGCCAGGCCTCTGGCGAGGGTGCCACGCGGGCCGTTGCGGGCGGAGTGGGATTCGAGCAGATCCTCGTCGTTGCGTGCGGCGATCGAATCGCGGGGCGGCATCTACAGCACCGTCCCGGAGGTCGGCGCCGTGACCCGCAGGTACGCGATGAACTGGCCCCAGATGCCGGTCACCATCAAAAGGCCCACCACGATCATGCCGGCCGCGCCCGCCAGCTGAATCCCCCTGGTGTGCCGTCGAAGGAACGCCAGCGCCGAGGTGGCCCAGCCGAAACCGGCCGCGACGAGGACGAACGGGATCCCCAGACCCGCGCAGTAGAACAACACCAATGCCAGGCCGCGCCAGGCCGACGCGCCCCAGTCCGTGGCATAGGACAGCGAGATCACCCCGGCCAGGGTGGGGCCGACGCACACCACCCACCCGGTGCCGAAGGCCGCACCCAGCAATGGTGCGCCCAGCACCCGGCCCCGCGGCCGCACATGAAATCGATAGTCCCGACGCAACAACGGCACGGCACCGGCCATGACCAGACCCATCAGGATCGTGACGCCGCCCCCGATCCGTGTCAGCAGGTCCTGGTTGGCCAGCAGGCCTCGCGCCAGGCCGAGCACCAGCACGGTCTCGGCGACGAAGACCACGGTGAAGCCGACCACGAACAGCACGGTGCCGGCGACAGCGCGGCTGCGGATCGCCGTCCGGACCCCGCCCGTTTGTGCGCCCTCCCCGCCGACCAGCCCCGTGATGTAGGCGAGATAGCCCGGGACCAGCGGAATCACACAGGGAGAGGCGAACGACACCGCGCCCGCGGCGACGGCCAGCGCGGCGGCCAACACGAAAGGTCCCGACAACACCGTGTCGGTAATGCCGGACACGGCAACCGCTCCCGGCCAGGTCACTGAGCGTTCCCTTCGGCTGCTATCGGAGTGATCACGGCCAGCAGCTGCGCCTTCGTCACCGGCCGCAGCCAGATGTGCGCCACGCGGTGGCGCCGGTCCAGCACGATCGTTGACGGGATGGATGCGGTCGGAAACCCGCGCAGCGACAGCAGGGTTCGCATGGTCGGGTCGAAGATCGACGGGTACGGCGTGTCCATCAACCGGTGAAAATCACTGCCGGCCTGCCGGGAATCCCGAATGTCAATGCCCAGGAACTGCACACCCGACGGCTTGAGCGCTCTGGCTGCGGCGTTCAACTCGGGTGCCTCGGCGCGGCACGGCGGGCACCACGAGCCCCAGAAGTTCAGCACCACCACCTTGCCGGCGTAATCGGACAGCCGGATCGTCCCGGTGCCGGTCAGGTCCGGCCCCGACAGGTCGGTGATGGTGCCGCGTTGGGCCGGCGGGTAGGAGATCTCGTCGTTGTTACCCGGGGAGGAGAACTGGAACGAGCCCGCCGAGCCGCCGGTGGAGGAACATGCGCCGACGGCGAGCGCGAGCGCCGCGGCCAGTGCGAGGAGTTGGATCGGGCGGGCTGCGGCGCGGCGCGGCCGTCGGCGAGCGGGGAGATCCCGGCGGGACTGCCGGTAATTGGTCACGTCAGGGCGCTCCCCTGAAGCCACTGCTCCCAGGGGATGTTCCAGTCACCGAACCCGTCGTGGGAACGGAGTTTGGTGCTGGTGCCCTTCACGGTGACGATATCGCCGTAGCCGAAGGTGTTGTAGAACCACTTGCCGTCGGTGGGATTGATGTTGATGCAGCCGTGCGAGACGTTCCGAACCCCCTGATCCTTGACCGACCACGGCGCCGAGTGGATGAAGATGCCGCTGTAGGACAGCCGGATGGCCAGCGGAATCTTGGAGTCGTAGCCCAGGTCGTAGTCCACCGGCAGGCCGTAGCTGGCCGAACTCATCTGCTTGACCTTGTACTTTTCCTGGGCGACGTAGGTTCCGCTGGGCGTGACGAAGGAGATTTCCTTGCCGTTGACGGTGACCGTCTTGTCCATCCCGAGGCTGACCGGGACCGTCCGGACCTTCTTGCCGTCGATGAACACGTTCATCTGCTTGGTCTTGTCATCGATCACCGCGATCTTGGATGAGCCGATCGTGACGTTCAGCGTGCGGTCCGTTTCGCCGTACATGCCGGGACCGAGCTTCACGCCGTAGATCTTGGCCGTCACCGTGACCTTCGTTCCGGGCTCCCAATAGTCCTTGGGGCGCCAATGCAGTGTGCGGTCGTCCCACCAGTACCAGGCACCCTTGGTCGCCGGCTCGGCCGTCACCGACAGTGCCCTCTCTGCGGCCGCGCGGTCCTTGGGTGCCTTGTCGAAGATCACCACCATGGGTTGGCCGACGCCTACGACCTTGGTCGATGGCGGGGGATAGAACGACGGGAAGACGGTCACGTCCGGCTTGAGCGTGGTGAACGAGGTGGTCAGCGTGGATTCCCCGGTTTTCGAGACGGCGGTCGCGGTGGCGGTGTAGCGGCGGTTGTAGCCCAGCGGCTCGGTGGTCGTCCATGTGGTTCCATCCGCGGACAGCTTCCCGTCCACCGCCTCGCCCTCCGGGTTGCGCAGCACGACCGAATCGAGCGTCCCGGTCTTCGCTCGGATCACCACCGGCTCGATCGGTGAGAATCCGGTCGAGTCGTCGGCCGGGTTCATGGTGATGACCGGCTCGGGCGATCTTGTGCTGCTCGGGGTCGTCGGCTGCGAGGAAACCGTGGGCGGCGAACTTTCGGTTGACGTACTTGGCGTCGGCGTCTCGCTCGCCGTGCCCGGGGCGGCAGGCGCTGAGCTGGCCGAGCCTGGGGCCCGGGTTGCGGGCGGTGGGACCACGGTCGTTACCGTCGCGGTAACCACCGAAGGGGAGGCACCTGCGACCGCGGAACACGAGGTGAGCGCCACCAGCAGCACACTGCACCAGGCGATCCACCGCCCAGGGTGCTGGGCCTTCGACATCGAGCACGCCTCCCCGCCGGTGTTCGGTCGATCAACTATCGGCCATAGTAGCCGACGGAGTGCGGGCCCTCGGGTGAGGCGTCACACAGCAGGAGGGTGGCCGCGGTCAGGCATCCACGCGATGGCCGGTCGGGTTCGGGCCGGCGCCGTACAGGCTGCCGACATAGACGGGCTTGGTTTCGGTGGATGCCTGCACGACCTTTCCGTCTCCGATGTACATGGCGACGTGGCTGACCGGCGAGTAGTAGGTGACCAGGTCACCGGGGCGGAGTTGGTCCAACGGCACCGGGGTCAGCTCGGACTGCGCCCGCGAGGTGCGCGGGATCGTCACGCCGGCCTGGGCCCAGGCCCACGAGGTCAGCCCGGAGCAGTCGAATTCGTTGGGACCGGCCGCTCCCCACACGTACCGCGAGCCCAGCTTGGACAGGGCCGCCTGGACGGCTGCCCGCCCAGCGGCGCTCGCAGTGGTTGGGACGGGAGGCGCCGGAGTCGCCTGTGTCGGGCTGGAGGATTCCGGCCTTGACGGCGCGCTGGTGCCGTCGCGTCCCGCCTCGACCCGGGCCGCGGCCGCCGCGGCGGCCTGCTGTCGGGCTTGGCGTTCGAAGGCGAGTTGTTGAGCGGCCATGGCCTCCTGCCGCTCCTTTTCGGTGAGTGCGCGGGTGAGCTTCCGGTATTTGGCGACCTCCGCGCGCAGCGTGGCCTGCTGCTGCCGTACTTGCGCAGTTGCGCGGGCGGCGGCCGCGACCGCGGCGTCAGCTGCCGTCTTGGCGTCACGGGCGTCGGCGACGGCGTTCGAGGCGTCCAGTGCCGCCCGGCGGGCCCGCTGCTCGGCCGCTGTGGCGTCATCCAGCTTCGACCGTACGTCGGCGGCGACCTGGTCGAGCATCATGGCCTGATCCAGGAAGTCGTCCGGGGACGCGGCGGTCAGCAGCGCTGCCATCTTGCTCAGTCGCGCGCCCCGGAAGGTGGCGCCGGCGAACTGTTGGGCCTCCAGCTGCAGGACGGCGGAGGCTGTGGCCGCCCGCGTGGACGCTAGATTCGCCGCCGCAGCGGCCGAATCCGCGCTCCCGACCTCTCTAGCCGCCCGCTCCGCGTCCGCACGGGCCCGCTGCTCGCGTTCCTGCGCCTGCAGCACCTCGTCGTTGACCAGTGCTGCTCGTTCTGAACTGTCCAGCCATGCCTGCTTGGCAGCGTCCGCCGTCGACGGCTGGGCGGTGTCGCCGGGGCCCGTTGATGGCGGCTCGGCCCGGACGGCGCCGGGGGTGAGCATCCCGAACATCAGCCCGACGATCACTCCGGTGACGAGCAGGGGGCGGGAACGGCGGTAGGCAGGTCTCGGCACCGCGAGGTGAACCCTTCTTCCGTGGGCCGCCTACCGGGTTAGCTGACGGGTTCGGGACGGGAAGAGGTCCCTACCGCCGGGTGCATCGTCGCGCACCCCGCGGATTCACCCCACGCGCGTGGGTCCCCGGTTCAACTCCGGCGGAGTCGATTCGGCAGTGACCTTCCCGGGTCCCGGTGGGGCGAAGCGAAGGTCTCGAACAGGTTACGATACGGACACGGGGCCTTGTCAAACTATGGCACCTAGTAGATTGCGATCTGGGATCCTTTTCGGCTCAAACGGCGGCGCGTGGCGCGGCAATGACTCGGATTTGCGGCGCTGCGTCCGGCGGTGAGGGCGGGGCCCCGTTCGTGCCGCCCGGATCGCGTGATCTAGGCGGCAGCCGTAGATCGGTCGGCGCGCACTTCCCGTCCCCCGCGTCGGCCGGTCTACGGTGCTGGCGCCGGGCAGTACGCAGGTCAAAGCGCTTGGCCCGTCGGTCGAGCGATGGGTGGGCGCTTCAAACCATGGGACGGATGCCGTTCGCCGACGGATCGTCGTGCTCGCTGTCAGAAGCGGCAGAACCCACGTCATCCGCGATTGCCGCCGACTGCCGGCGGACCCGAAGCACCGCGCCGGCCAGCGTCAGCGGGCACGCGGCCGTCAGCACCCACAGCACCGGCGCTCCCAGCACGGTACCGGGTGTGGTCGTGGAGATCAGCGGAACCTGCGGCACCAGGAATCCCGGCGTGAACAGGGGCACCGTCGCCTGCACCGAGCCGTCCGGTCGGATCACCGCGGATTCCCCGCTGGTCGCCGCGATCAGCACTTCCCTGCCGTATTCCACCGCGCGCACCCGGCTCATGGCCTGCTGCTGGTAGGTCTCGTCGGTGTAGCCGAAGGTGGCGTTGTTGGTCTGCACCACCAGCACCCGGGCGCCGCCGTTCACCACGTCGCGCACCAGGTCGTCCTCGACGATCTCGAAGCAGATCACGTCGCCGACCGGGACCCCGGCGATGTTCAGGTTGCCGGGGCGGTGGCCAGGCAGGAACTCGGCCTGGATCAGGTCGACCTTGTCGGAGAACAGGCGAAAGAAGCTGCGCCACGGGATGTATTCGGCGAACGGCACGGGGTGGCGTTTGGTGTACGTGGTGCCGGGGCCGGTGACGGGGTCCCACACGATGCCCATGTTGTAGACCCGCCTCGGCTGCCCGGAACCCACCACGGCACCGACCAGGATGGGCACCCCGATCTCGCGGGCGGCCTTGTCGATCACCGCTGCGGCATCCGGGTTGCGGTAGGGGTCGATGTCCGAGGAGTTCTCCGGCCACAGCACCAGCCGCGGTGCTGGCACTGTCCCGGCCCGCACGGCGGCGGCCAGCCGGGCGGTCTCGGCGGCGTGCATGTCCAGCACGGCCCGGCGGCGGGCATTGAACTCCAGCCCGGGTTCGGGCACGTTGCCCTGCATCAGCGCGATCGGGACGGTCGGGGCGCCGGCCCCGGTCTGCACGGCCGGCAGCGAGGCCACGCCGGCGAGCAACGGCAAGACCAGCAGCACAGCCGGGAGGGTGAGGGCGGCCAGTCTACTGACCCACGGACGGCCGGTGACGGACGTTCTGTGTGCCGCCGTTCCCGGACGCAACGCCGCGGGACGGCACCGCCAGGCCAGACCCACGAACCGCACCGGCCAGATCAGGTACCGGGGCAGCACGAGCCAGCGCCGCACCATGCCGCTGGCCCGCTGGCTCGCCCACCGGCGGCCGAGACGCTCCGCCCTGGCCGGTAGTGACGCCTGCCCGCTTATCCAGCACCGACGCAGCAGTTCGCCGAGCGCGAAACCAGCCAGCGCGACGGCGAACGCCAGACCCGCCTCGCCGGTGACGGCGACGACCGGCAGCAGCGGCCCGTCGGGCTGGGTGAACGCGACGCCGCCCCAAGGGAATCCGCCGAACGGGAACGCCGCCCGCAGTGTTTCCCCCGCGACCCACGCGGCTGCCGCCCAAACCGGCCACGCGGGCAGGCGGCGGGAGACCGGGCCCATCAGCGCCGCAGCCGGCATCATGAGCACTGCCTCGGCGGCGGCCAGCGCGATCCACGGTAGGTTGCCCACGTAGATGTTCGTCCAGCTCAGCAGCGGGAAGAATAGCAGTGCGCCGAACACTAGGCCCAGCCCGGAGGAGGCCTTCCAGCCGCGACCGTGCACGGCTAGGCCGAGCAGCGCAAACCCCAGGATGGGCGCCCACCACGCTGTGGACGGCGCGAAGCCGGCGTCGACCAGCAGCCCTCCCGCGGCTGCGGCCAGCACACGTACCGCGCGGCGGCGCCCCGGCCGTTGTCTGCGAATGGCGCTGCGTCTCAGCTGGTGCTCGACGCGAGCAGATCGCCGTCCACGACCTGGGCGTGGCCACTCTGCAGAAGCGCTAGGCTCCGGCGGGTTGGCAAAGATCACGGAGCCCACCTCGTCAGCTACGTGCGGCGCCGCGTGCGCTCGGTTTGGGCCGCCGGACACCTCGTTCACGCAGTGGGGCAGGCAACGATGAGGAAGATGGTGACGCATGCCAGCAGTGGGGTCAGGGCGGTGGCGGCGCCGGCCAGGCTGCAGCGCAGGTGCCGCCGGATCGGTGAGGCGTGCCGGAGCGGGGTTTCCAGTCGCGCCAGACGATTGTCGATCTCTCCGCCGGCCATGCCCAGCGCGCAGTCGGGCACGCTGGAACCTGCGACGGCCAACAGCGCGCTTCGGACGGCCGGTCCGCCCCAGCGCAGCGCAGCCGAGGTGTCGGCGGCGTATTCCACGAGGATCCGTAGGTCCTTCGGTGCCTCGCGCAGTAGTGGAGCGATCGGGAGGGCCGCGGCGAGAATGTCCACGGCTGAAAGCATCCAGTGGTGTCGACCTGTCAGATGCGCTCGTTCATGCTCGAGTGCGGCCGCGAATGCATCCGGCGTGAGCCCTTCCTTCAAACCGCGGGAGACGACCACCATGCCTCCTTTGCCGCCGACGCTGTACGCGACCGGTCGACTGTGCTGGAGCATGCGCACCGTGGCGTCCTGCGTGTGATCGGGCGCGGTCGCCAAAGCCACTAGGAATCGGTGGTGGTCCAACCGTTGGCGCCGTGCGCGGGTGAGTCGAACAGCCACCACGGCCGTCCGTGCGAGCAGGAGCAGGATGACCGTCAGGCCGGCCAGGCCGGTCGCCTCCTCCCTGGTGGGCATGACCTCGCCACCCAGGTGAACCAGGCAACCACCGGCGGAACGGAGTAACCCGCCCAGGCCGGCATGATCAGGCAACAGGAGCACGGCGACGCCCGCGATCAACATGCCCGGTCCGGCGGCCAGCGCGATCAGCCACATGACGATGGTCACGCGCGGATCGGTGCCTGAACCTGACATCCAGCGGATCGCCTGGTGTCCGAAGGCCAAGAGCATCAGCCCACTGGCGATCAACACCAGCGCGAGGGTCACCGTCGCCTCCGGCGGCGGTCCAGTCCGTGACGTAGCGCTCGCGATTCCGGCTCGCTGGCTGATCGGGCCAACAGGAGCAGGGCGGTTTCCTTGTCTGCGGTCTCGTCCAGGATCTGCCGGATCGCGTCGGCGGCCGCCTGGCCGCGGGTCACGCTTGGCTGGTACAGGAACGCGCGGCCGCTCTTGGCGCGCTGCACGTAGCCCTTGCGATATAGGTTGTCCAGCACCGTCATCACGGTGGTGTAGGCCAACGGCTTGCGCCCTGTCAGTTTCTCCAGCACCTCCCTGACCAGCAACGGCTGGTCGGAGGTCCACAAGACATCCATCACCGCGGCTTCCAGTTCACCCAGCCCCCTCATGACCCAGTACTCCTCACTGGCCTGCGACCGGCCGGACGGGCGGTCATTCGAGTGAACCGCCCACGGTAGGTGACGAACTGCCCATAGTAGGTGCTCTCTTCGCCGGGCAAGATGAGGGTGTCGTCCGGCACCGCGCACCGTGGTGACCATCGCCCGCCGATCCGAGTGATCACGTTCTTCGCCTGCCCGCGGCCGTCCCGAGGTTCATACACCGGACGCCGATCGTGTTACGCGGCTTGCCGTGGCGCCGCGGGGCAACTGAACTCCGCCTGCAGCCGGCGTAGCACCGCATAGGCCAGCAGGGCCACCGCCCCGGCGCCAAGCACCGGCTGCACCGGAGCCCAGACGTTTAACGCCCCGGACGTCCCGATGGCCAGGACGACCAGTTTGTTGCAAATCGGGCAGCCCACGGCGAACGTCGACAAGATGCCGCCGCCAAGTATCCCGACACGCGGCGAATCGCCGCGATTCCCGGTCCGAACGTAGGTGGCCACGGCAAGGCCGGACAGCGCGGCGGTGGCCGCCCAGATGGGATAGTTCCACCACAGCACTGGCGTCATACGCGTGTACCACGGCGTCGAGATCACCCCGGTCGGGATGCCGACGAGCAACGCCACCACGGCTGCGGCGCCGAGGACCGCGAACCATCGCCGCGCCGGCCACCGGCGAAGTCCCGTCAACGCCTCGGCGATCGAGGGTCGTTGTTGCGTGCGCGGCGAGTTCATCACTCCTACTATACGATGTAGTAGCAGGCGCGACGTCGTGCGGTGCGATGGAACGCGAGGACGGAGCAAACTGCAGGAGGTGTGCATGCGCGACGTGAAGGTGCGGACAGGCGCGGGGAGATTCGCCGTCGCGCTCCTTGCGCTGCTCGCGGTGGTTGGCGCATGCTCGGGCACCTCGCGGGGGGTGGCAGACGGCACAGCGCAGTCTGCCAGCGCCACCGCACGGCCGCCGGTCACAGATTCGCGTGTGGCGGGAACGTCGTCCCATCCGGCCACCTCGGACCCGGTGACGTCACGCTCCGGGGAATCGCCCTCCGTGTCATCCCACACACCCGGCAGCGCAGATACAGCGACAACGACCTCGCCCACCCGGAGCACCGACGGACTCGTGACCACGCCCAGCAAGCGGACCGCGCCCTCGCCCACACCGACTCGAGAACCCGATCTAGAAGTGATCGCGTCCCCGCCGTTCGGGTCGACAGGCATTTCGCCGACCGAGCCGCTCACCATCCGCGTGACCAGCGGCACGATCCGCAAACTCACCTTCAGCAACCCGTCCGAGGGAATCACCGTCAACGGCACCATGTCCTCGGACCGAGCCAAGTGGGCCCTGACCGAAGCCCTTGGCTACGGCAAGACCTACACCGTGCATGGAATGGCAGTGGCGAATGACGGCATGCCGGTTCCCATCACCGGCACCTACTCCACAGTCGCGCCCAAGCGCGAGATTTCGACAATCATTTCACCCGGTGACGACGCCGTTGTTGGCGTCGCCGCCCCGATCATCATCAGATTCAGCGCACCACCGCCCGACCGAGCGCTCATCGAAAAGCACATCGCCATCACCACCTCGACCCCCGTCACCGGCGCATGGGCGTGGGTCACTCACGACGGCGACACTTACCCGTCCCTGGACTTCAGACCCAAGAAATACTGGCCCGAACACACCAAAGTGCACGTCGAGACCGACCTCTACGGTGTGAAGCTCGCCGACGGAACATACGGCGGCGATAACGTCACCGTCGACTTCACCATCGGACGCAACCAAGTCGTCATCGCCAACGCCAAATCCAAGAAGATCGTCGTCCAACGCGACGGGAAAACTACCGCGACCTACCCTGCTTCCTACGGCATGGGCGATGATCCCAATAGCAAATTCGGTATCAATCCAGACCTCGTCACCCGATCCGGCATCCACATCGTCATGGACAAAAAGCCCAAGGTCCTGATGAGCCTACCCAAGTACGGATACACGAACATACCCGAATACTGGGACGTGCGGATCTCGGACAACGGCGAATTCATACACGAGAACCCAACAACAGTCGCGGATCAAGGTTTCCTGAACGTGACACACGGCTGCATCAACCTCTCGCCGGCGAGTGCGAAGGCCTACTATCACTCGGCCATCTACGGCGACCCCGTGGAGGTATCCGGCACCAGCGTGCAACTGTCCCCCAAGGACGGAGACATCTTCGACTGGGCAGTTAGCTGGCCGGTGTGGACATCCCTATCGAACACCGGCGAGTTCACCACGACCAGCGGCTAACCCGCCCGCGTCCATCCTGCGGCACCCAGCGGGCTATCACGGTTGCGTTCATCGACGCTTGTCTGATCATGTAGAACGTGAGACCGGGCCGCCCGATCGCTGGCGCGCCCACGTTCGCGGTCGTGCAATAATCTGCGTATGGACGCAGATACGCAACTTCTCGATTTGGGCTCGGACGCCGAGTACGTAGAACTGGCGGTCGAGGTGTTCTCCATGCTGGCCGAGGCGACACGGGTGCGGTTGGTCCTGGCCATGCGCAACGCGGGCGAGATGTCGGTGAATCACCTGGCCGATGTGGTCTGCAAGTCGCCGGCAGCGGTGTCGCAGCATCTGGCCAAGCTGCGCCTGGCCCGCATGGTGACCACCCGGCAGGATGGGACCAGGGTGTTCTACCGGCTGGTCGACGAGCACGCCTGCGACCTGGTCGCGGACGCGATCAAGCAGGCCGAGCACGCGATAGCGAACGGCACGCCGCCACGGCACCACCGTGCGCCCGCGGTGGAACAGCGATGAGCGGGCCGCGCCCGCACCGGGCCGGCGGTCACGCGCAGGCGCACGATCACGTGGCCGGGCATCCGGACGGCCACGAGCACGGCCAGGACCATGGGCACGGGCACTCGCATCCGCACGACGGAATCAAGGGATTCCTGCATGGCCTGTTCGTGCCGCACTCGCACGACCCTGCGGATGCTATCGACGACGCGATGGAGGCGTCCGCCGCGGGGGTGCGCGCGCTGAAGATCAGCATGCTGGTGCTGCTGGCCACCACCGTGTTCCAGGTCGCGCTGGTGATCGTGACCAACTCGGTGGCGCTGCTGGCCGACACGATCCACAACTTCGCCGATGCGTTGACCGCGGTGCCGTTGTGGATCGCCTTCGTCCTGGGTCGGCGCGTCGCCTCCCGCCGCTATACCTACGGCTACGGCCGAGCCGAGGACCTGGCCGGCCTGTTCATCGTCTTCGTCGTCGCGCTATCGGCCGTGGTCGCCGGGTGGGAGGCCATCGACCGATTCATCCACCCCAGCACCGTCGAGGCCCCGTGGGTGCTGCTTGCCGCCGGGTTCATCGGCTTCGCCGGCAACGAGGCGGTCGCCATCTACCGCATCCGGGTCGGACAGAAGATCGGCTCGGCCGCACTGATCGCCGACGGAATACACGCCCGCATCGACGGGTTCACCTCCCTGGCCGTCGTGCTCGGCGCGATCGGCGTCCTGATCGGCCTGCCGCTGGCGGACCCGATCATCGGCCTGTTGATTTCGATTTCGATCCTGTTCCTGCTGTGGGGCACCGTCAGATCGGTCGGCGCCCGGCTGATGGATGCCATCGACCCCGACCTCGTGGAACGAGCCCGCCGCGCGGTCGAGCACACCGAAGGCGTCGCTGCCGTCCGCGACGTGCGCCTGCGGTGGGTCGGCCACCGGCTACACGGCTCGGCCGTCATCGAGGTCGACACATCCGATTTCCACCGAGCCGACCACGTTGCCGACCATGCCGCAGCGCACGCGCGGAGCGAGCTGCGCAACCTTGACGACTTCACCGCCACACCCGTCAGCCCGACGCATGCCGCCATTGCGATTCCTGCGGCAGGATCGTGTCATGGTCATTGAGCTACTCGTGGTGCCCGACTGCCCGAACGAACACCCAGCGCGGCAGGCGTTGCAGAAGGCAGCGGAGCTGGCCGGTCTCAGTGCGCCGCCGATGACGGTGACGGTGATCGACTCGGACGCGCAGGCGCAGCGCCGCGGGTTCGTCGGCTCACCGACGTTCCTCTTCGACGGCACCGACCCATTCGCGGTGCCCGGGGGACCGGCCGGGCTGACGTGCCGTGTCTACTCCACGCCCGACGGCCTGGCCGGCGCACCGACCGTCGATCAGCTACGTGACGCGCTGCTTGCCGCCGCCGTGGCGCGGGATGCCGTCGTCTGACCCCGAGCGACAGCGGTCGGGGACCGCCGCGGGTTTCGACGAGGAAGGCCGAGCCGCTGTGCCGCTCGGTTTGGCAGCTGAGGTGCCGCTGCTCTGATAGGGGATGGATCGGAGGCGTCGTTGATGCGGCCACGGGCATCGTGGGTGGCTAGATCGTCACCGCCAGTGCGGCGGCGAATGCAGCGTAGAACCCGGCGGCGGCCATGAGCCGGCCGGGGGTAAGACGTCCAGTGCGCAGCAGCCACAGGAGGTAGCCGACCGATGCCATGGTTGCGATCCCTGCGACGATCAGGGTGGTATCGAACCGCCACGGCGTGAACAGCAGCCCGATGCCGGACGGAACGGTGGCCTGGATCATCATCGCGCCAGAGATGTTGGCCAGCGCCAGTTGGGTCTTGCTCTGGCGCACCCAGATGATCGCGTTCATGATCTCGGGCAATTCGGTCGCGATCGGTGAGAGCAGCAGCGCAACCACTACGGGCGACAGGCCGAGCGCCGGACCGGCCCATTCGAGCTGCGCCACGAATAGCTGGGAGGCGGCGAAGATGATTGCCAACGTCACCACCGTCTGAGCGACCACCGCCAGAGTCGTCGGACTCGTCCGACGGGGCTGAAACTTCAGCAGCGCCAGCCCCTCGTCAGAGGCATGCTCGCCGACGGCGGTCATCTCGCGGTAGAAGTACAAGCCGTAGGCGGCGAAGAACACCAGTCCCAGCCACGGCTTGAACGTGAACGCAACCAGCCCGAGCGCCACCTTGAATACGAAGATGGCCAGGAACCAGGTCTGGTCCCGGGCGAGGCGGGAAGTGTCGATTCCCACCGGCCCACCTGGACGATCCAACTCGCCCCGCCTTGCCGAACCGGCAGCGTGGGCCCGACGCCGGGAGACCAGCATGCCGCCCGTGACGGCGTAGGCGATGGTGCCGACCACCAGAGGCCCACCCAGGGCCGCGCCGATGCCGATGTCATCGCCGTGTTCCCCGCCCCACAGCACCGCCACCAAGGTGACCACGCTTTCCGGCAATGCGGTGCCGACGGCGGCCAGGATCGTCCCAACCGCGACGTGGCCGATCTTGAGCCGGACTCCGAGCCATTCGACCGCGTTGACGAACCACTCGCACGCGAAGTAGATGACGACGGCACAGCCGAGCAGAAGTGCGACGTGCAGCATCGAGCGCGCCCCCTCCCGCCAGGTGCTCAGAGTTCGTACCGACGGAAGTTGCCAACAGGTGTGGGTGGTGGCCCGCCAGGTCCGGCGGCGCTTTCAGCGGCTCGTAGAGCCACTGTGCGACGACGACCGAAACGGCGCCGATCCGCCATTCCATCGATCCTGGTCGAACCTAGGTCTGGCGGGAGCAGGATCAAACGCGATGGTCCCAACATCACTGTTCGGTACGCCGAACGGTGCGATGGCCGCTGCCGAAGCCCTCTGGTTGCTCAGGACAGATGGCGACAACGCGGATAGGGGCAGTCCCGCCCATCGCCACTGACCGCGGACGGTCGCTCCTCGGCAACCCACAGTGCCGCGGCGGCCTGCAGGCCCGACTCGACCGCAACTGGCTGCCCCTCAATCGTGAATTCCGCGACCAGTGGGCCGCCGAAGGGCCTGTGCTCCTTCACGACAACGCGTTGATCCAGACGGATCCCACGGTCGGTAAACCAGCGCAACAAGCGTGGATCTTCGTCGCCGATCCGCGCAACATAGCCCAGCTCGCCGGGCTGCAGATGAAACAGCAGACGCGCGACGGGTTGATGGACCGTGCCGTCGGCGGTCGGGATCGGGTCACCATGCGGGTCGCGCCACGGTCGACCCAACACGGCATCCATCCGGTCAACCATCAACGGAGAGACCGCATGCTCGAGAACCTCGGCCTCGGAATGGACCTCGTCCCACGAATACCCCAGCGCCTCTACCAAGTAGGTCTCGATCAAGCGATGTCGACGTACCATTTCCACCGCACGGCGACGGCCCTGGGCGGTCAACTCGATGTCGCCGTACGGCTCGTGATCGACCAGTCCCGCCTCGGTCAACTTGCGAACCATCTCCGACGCCGACGATGTGGACACCCCCAGCCGCGCCGCAAGGTCCGCGTTCGACCGGTCTCCGACCTCCCACTCGCCCAGGTTGAAGATCACCTTCAGGTAATCTTCGACCGCCCTGGTGCTCCCTGACCTGGCCACGTCGACGACTCTACGTGCGGGATGCAGCCCGGCCCTGCGCAGCCGGGGTTTCCAACCTCGCCGCCGGCAGCAGGGCACGGCTCCACTCGTGCGTACGCGCCGGATTGTTCCAACCCGGGCTGGCAGCTCTCTCAGTAGGGGAAAACGAGGTGGAGGGCAGTAGCACGTCGGGGCGTTGGCGCGCGGTGCCGCCCGCTGGTCTTCTCGGTGGCGTCAACCAATGGAGGTGCCGGACGGGCCACATCGCCACATGTTGCATTCCTGCCGGCCGGCCGGACCGCTGGTGTGAAGCGACGACGTGGCGGATCCCACCCCCGAGGCACGAAAGCGAACCGCGCGCGGTAGCGTATGAAGCAGCACAGTCAGATACCCAGGCGGTGACAGCATGAACCCTGAGATGCGCGCGTCGGATGCGGATCGGGAGCGTGTCGTGACAGTGCTACGCGAGGGAGTCGGCTCCGGCCGGTTGACGCTGGACGAGTTCTCGCAGCGCTGCGATACGGCTTACAGCTCCCGCACGGTCGGCGAACTCGATACCCTCATCCGAGATCTTCCTCGGCTCGTACCTGCGCCGGCGCTGGCCGCCGTCAGGCCCAACCTCTTGCGCGTGTTCGCTGTTCTCGCGGTGGTGTTGGTGGTGCTGGCCGTCACGCTGTTCATCCTGTCCGATTCAGGTGCGCTGAACCCGATGGGTCAGATGATGGGCCACATGATGGGCCGTTGAGTACCGTGCACCGCCCCGGCCGGTGACGGCGCCACAGGCGCCTCCAGAGACCACTGGTTAACCCGGAAGTCACGTCAAGTAGCAGATCCGCGCCGTCTGCTGAGGGCTCCTCAGCGAGTCTGGTGTGACCCCTTTTCGTGCTCGGCATGGCGGCGCGGCTCCAGTTGGAAGGTCGAGTGCTCGACGTCGAAGTGCTCGGTGAGGCAATCCTGCAGCCCGATCACCGACGATGCGCTGGACCTGGGCTCCGCGGAGCGCCTCGCGAGTGTGCTGTGCGCGCTGGCCGAGCCGTCCAGGCTGCGCCTGATGCCTCTGATCGCAGCGCACCAGCCGGGCTGGGTTGGAGGCCGGCGATCCGCACCGTGAGCACTGGGAGGGCAAGCAGCAGACACAACCCGACCGCCCGGGTCAACATCCGGGCCGTGCGCCCCGGTGCGGGGTTATGGGTAACCCCAGGGCTGGAGGCCGCCGATCTGCCGGCGGGTGGGGGCGAGCGGGCGGGGCGCGGTAGGCACGGCAGTTGACCTTCGACCGGGGCTAACGCGGGGCACCCTGGCTAGACCAGACCTTCGGGTCAGCGCGGGCACTGACCCGAAGGTCTCGCTTGCCGACTGTCTGCGGGCGCTCAGGTATCGCCGCGCGTCGGCTGGCCTCGCGGCGTGTTAGTCGAACAGTTCGGATAGGAATCCGCCGCGCTTGCGGCGTCTTCCGTAGCCGCTGGAGTCGTAGCCGCTGTCGTGTCCGGAGCGGCGGTCGCCGTGGTGTCCTTCGCGGGCTGGGTAGGGGTCCGCGTAGGGCGCCTGCTGGGGATTGGCTTGGGCGTAGAAGCCGCTCTCGGCGTCGATGAGTCGTTCCAGCTCGCCGCGGTCGAGGTAGATGCCGCGGCACTCGCTGCACTGGTCGATGGTGACGCCGTTGCGTTCGTAGGGGCGCATAGTCCCGGTGCACTTGGGGCACGTCAGCGTCCGGTCCGGCTGGGTCATGGTGATCACCTCACGTAATCAGTTCGTGCACCGTCTGGCCTCGCCCTTGACTGGCGGGGCCGTATCCACAACACTAGCATCATCTGATCAGTTGTTCATATGTAGGGGGTTCTTGGTGAGCACAGGAGACACCGGGGGTTCGGACCCGGCGGCCGCAGTGAGCGCGCTGGATACCTGTGGGGAGCGGGTGGTCGATCGGGACCGGGTCGCGGCCGTGCGGGCGGTCATGCCGCCGCCTGCGGACGTGGAGGACCTGGCGCGGGTGTTTGTGTTGCTCGGCGAGCCAGGTCGGCTACGGCTGTTGACCAGCCTGCTGGAGGCCGGCGAGCTGTGCGTGTGCGACCTGGCGGCGACCACCGGGTTGAGTGAGTCCTCGGTCAGCCACGCGCTGCGGCTGCTACGCGCCTCGCGGGTGGTCTCGGTCCAACGACGCGGCCGGATGGCCTACTACCGCCTCGACGACTCTCACGTGCGGATGCTGCTCGACCTCGGCCTGACCCACACCCGGCACACCAGCCCGTTCGCCACGGCACCGGAGCCGGACCGACCGGAGGGGACGACACCCTGAGCCCGGCATCGGAACCCGACCGCCACGGCGACAGCCCCGCCGTGCCCGGTGACAGCCTCGGCTATCGGGCACGACAGCATCCGGGGGTGGCCGCCGGCCACCACCAGTCGGTCGAGGCCCGCTCCGCCGCCGCTGATCACGATCAGGCCCGCGACGGCCACCGGCATGACGTCGCCGGGCGCAGCGGCGGCGACCCCGACGACGGCGGTCATGCCGGTCATCAGCATGGGGTGAGGGCGAACGCCGATCGCCGCTATCTGTGGATGGCGTTGCTGCTGCTGGCGGGCTTCATGGTCACCGAGGTGGTCGTGGCGATCTGGTCCGGGTCGCTGGTGCTGTTGTCCGACGCCGGACACATGCTCTCCGATGTGGGTGCGCTGGCCGCGGCGCTGTGGGCGATGCGGCTAGCGGCGCGCCCGGCGACGGGCAGCTGGACCTTCGGGTGGAAACGCGCGGAAATCTTGTCCGCGGCCGGCAACGGCACCACCCTGTTGGTGATCAGCGGACTGGTCGGGTTCGAGGCGATCCGCCGGCTGATCGAGCCCCCGTCGGTCAGCGGTGGACCGGTGCTGGTGGTCGCCCTGGTCGGGGTCGTGGTCAACATCGCCGCCACCTGGGCGCTAGCGCGGGCCAACCGATCCTCGCTCAACGTGGCCGGTGCGTTCGCGCACGTGCTGACCGACCTGTACGCGTTCATCGGTACCGCGATCGCCGGGATCGTGATCCTGGTCACCGGCTACACCCGCGCCGATGCGATCGCCTCACTGGTCGTGGTGGCGCTGATGCTGCACGCGGCGTGGGGGCTACTGCGGGACTCCGGCCGCATCCTGCTCGAAGCTGCCCCCCGTAATGTCGACCTGGGTGAGGTCCGCGGGCATCTGTTGGACCTGCCCGAAGTCACCGCGGTGCACGACCTGCACGTGTGGACGGTCACCTCCAACCTGTCCGCGGTCTCGGCCCACGTCGTGGTCGACGAGCTGTGCTTCCACAACGGATTCGCCCCCCAAGTACTCGACCGACTGCAAGCCTGCCTGGGCGGCCACTTCGATATGGAGCACTCCACTTTCCAGCTCGAACCCTCCGGACATACGGAGCACGAAACCGGCACGCACTGATGCGGCGGCGCTCGATACCGACCCCCACGGCGCTGGGTGACACGGTGCCGGCCTGCGCAATGCCGGCTTGTTACTGGTGCCTGGGGTCGCGCCCATGGCCGAGCCGCGCAGACAGTGGGCGTCGCGCAGTGATCCGAGTAAGCGGGTGCACGACAGGCGCGGCGGCGCGCTATGCCGAGTACTGGCCACCTGCCGGCCAAGCCGGCCGGGCCTTACGCGGCCCTCGGCTGGCCGAACAGTGAGCGCGGTCGCGACGGCGGCAGGGTTGGTGAGCTTTCCCGTCGGCACCGGGGCAGCGGGCGCCGCGCTGGCTGCGTGGCGCAAGCCTGGGCCTCGGCTGACCAGCGCGGTCCAGCATTTCGCCGCGGGGGTGGTGCTGGCCGCGGTCGCCCGGTCGGTGGGATGGGAGCCCAAATATGCCAGCCGGTCCTTTCGTATCGCATATGGCATGTCGCCCACCGAGTTTCGCCGACAACGCCCTCCGCCGCTGCGCGACGATTGAGGGCGGCCCTTGGATTGGTCAGTGTTTGATGTATGGTCAGTGGATGCTGACTATTGCTTCGCGGGTGGATGTGATGAACCGGTTGGGGCGGGCGATGGCTGATGCCACCCGGTCACGGATTCTGCTGTCGCTGGTGGAGGGGCCGGGGTATCCGGCGCGGCTCGCGCGGGAGCTGGACCTGACCCGCACGAATGTGTCCAACCATCTGGCCTGCCTTCGCGGGTGCGGCATCGTGGTCGCCGAACCGGAAGGTCGGCAGACGCGGTATGAGATCGCCGATCCGCACATCGCCGCGGCGCTGAACGCGTTGGTGGATGTGACGCTCGCCGTCGATGAGAACGCGCCGTGCATGGACCCGCAGTGCCCGGTGCCGGGCTGCTGCGAGGCTGAGCAGGCGATGCGGTGAGCGAGGAGTGCTGCGGGACCGACGAGTCCCGCCGCCCGGTTGGGACGGCACCGCAACCCATGATGCGCCGGATCAACACGACGGCTCCGCGCGCCTCGACTGATGTCTGCTGCGGCCCGGTCGATACCGCACCCATCCTCGACGGCGCCGGTGATGTCTGCTGCGGGTCGGCCCCAACCGAGCGGACACCGAGTGCTAGCGAGGGGGTGCAGGTGCGTCCGCCATGGTGGCGGGACATCGCGTTGCTGCCTTCGGTCGTCTCCGGGACGTTCCTCGCCGCCGGTTACGTCCTGGATTGGACCGACCTGAGCGTGGCCGCGCTGGTAGCGCAGGGCATCGCGTTGCTGGCCGGCGGGTGGACGTTCGTACCCAGCGCGGTGCGCCGACTGGTGCGGGGACGGTCGGTGCGCGGCCGGCTGGGCGTGGGCCTGTTGATGACGATTGCCGCGGTGGGAGCGGTGCTGCTCGGTCGTGTCGGGGAGGCCGCGGCGCTCGCCTTCCTGTTCTCGCTCGCCGAATCGCTGGAAGACCGGGCGATGGACCGCGCGCGGGAGGGCCTGCGGGCGCTGTTGTCGCTGATCCCCCAGACCGCGCGCGTGTCGCGGATGGGCGGGGACGTCACCGTGCCCGTGGCGCAGCTGCGGCAGCTGGATCTGCTGGTGGTCGGAGCCGGGGAACGGGTCGCCACCGACGGGGTGATCGCCCAGGGCACTTCCAGCATCGACACCTCCGCTGTCACCGGGGAGTCGATCCCGGTGGGGGTCGGCCCCGGCGATCCGGTTCCTGCGGGCGCGGTGAACGGGTCCGGATCACTGTTGATCGAGGCCACCGCCGACGGGCGTGATAACTCGCTGACCCAGATCGTCGCGCTGGTGCAGCAGGCCCACGCCCGCAAGGGCGAACGTGCCCGGCTGGCTGACCGGATCGCCCGCCCGCTCGTGCCTGCCGTGTTGATCGCCGCCGCATTGGTGGCGGTCTTCGGGATCGTGATCGGGGACCCGGGAACTTGGGTCGAGCGTGCCTTGGTCGTGCTTGTTGCTGCCTCGCCGTGTGCGCTGGCAATCGCGGTGCCGGTCACCGTGATCAGCGCGATCGGGTCCGCATCGAAGTTCGGGGTGGTTATCAAGTCCGGTGCCGCGTTCGAGCAGTTCGGCACCATCCGGACCGTGGCGTTCGACAAGACCGGCACGCTCACCCAGGGCCACCCCCAGGTCGTCCAGACCCGCATCGCACCAGGCGTCAGCCGCGAGGAGGTGCTGGGCTGGGCCGCAGCCATCGAGGCGACCAGCACCCACCCCCTGGCATCGGCGATCACCGCCGCCGCACCCGAACACCCCGCCGCCGAGGACGTGCGCGAGGACGCCGGACAGGGCGTGACCGGTCGCGTCGGCGCCCGCACCGTGCGGGTCGGTAACCCCCGCTGGATCGACCCGGACGCACTGCGCGCAGACGCCGATGAGCTGGCCGCGGCGGGCATGACCGTCGTGGTCGTCGAGGTCAGTGGGCAGGTCGCCGGTGTGATCGGGGTGCGCGACCAGCTACGCCCCGAGGCCGTCGAGACGGTGCGCATGCTGCACGACCTGGGCATCGGCACGGTCATGCTTACCGGCGACAACACCCGCACCGCGCACGCGATCGCGGCCCAGGCCGGCATCGGGGACGTGCGCGCCGAACAATCCCCCGCCGACAAAGCCGCCGCGATCACCGAGTTGGCCCGCGCTCGGCCGACTGCCATGGTCGGTGACGGCATCAACGACGCACCCGCACTGGCGACCGCGACCGCGGGCATCGCGATGGGTGCCGCCGGCTCGGCCGCAGCGGTCGAGTCCGCCGACATCGCATTCACCGGCCATGACCTGCGGCTGATCCCGGCGGCGCTGGCTCACGCCCGGCGGGGCCGGCGCATCATGACCGTCAACATCGGCCTGGCCATGGCGATCATCACCGCCCTGTTCCCGCTCGCCCTGTTCGGTCTACTCGGCCTTGCCGGAGTCGTCCTCGTCCACGAGATTGCCGAAGTCATCGTCATCAGCAACGGCATCCGCGCCGCCCACCGCCCGGCGACAGTGGGAACCGTCGCGGAGACCCTGGCGACTGACGCACAGTTACGAATGTCGCCCCCACCACAATCACTCACCGACGCCTAAAGATGCTGACGCGACTTCGGCCACTGTGCGTGTCCGACCGAGCCCTGCCAACGGGCCATTGCGACTACAAGTCGGCTGAGCGAGGGGGGTCTGAACATCATCCTGCTGCGGTGGACTCGCAGCGACGGGCGGTCAGATCGTCTGTGTAAGTCGTAGTGGCCCGATTCTGGACCGGGTGGCCGGTTCGGAAGGGACCTCGATGTCTGACATTGAAACCATGCCTCGACCCGTGGATCGGCCGAAACGTCCGGATCCGGCGACCGCGGACGCGTTGCTGGCCAGGGCTGGGGCGCAGGGGTGGATCTGCTCGGCCCGGAGGCGTTGTTGACGTAGGTCACGAAGGCGGTGCTGGAACGTGCGCTGGGTGAGGAGCTCACCGCGCATCTGGGCTATGAGAAGCATGACCCGGTCGGGCGGGGAACAGTCGTAACGGCACCACGGGAAGCGGTTGTTGGCCGAGGTCCGGCCGGTGGAGTTGGAAGTGCCGCGGGACCGCAACGGCAGCTTCGATCCGAGGATCGTTCGGAAGGGGCAGGCCCGGCTGGACCGCTTCAACGACCGGATCATCGCCTTGTATGCCCGAGGGTTGACAACCCGCGACATTCAGCCGGAGCTGCGAGAAATGTATGACGTTGAAGTTTCCCCGGATCTGGTTTCCAGGCTCACCGACGCGGTAGTCGAGGAGTTGACGGAATGGCAGGGCCGGCCGTTGGGCCCGGTGTATCCGGTGGTGTTCATCGACGCGTTGATGTGAAGATCCGCGACGGGGTGGTGGCCAACCAGCCGGTGTATCTGGCGATCGGGATCGACGTCGACGGCGGCAAGCAGGACGCCCGCCACGTCGGCTCGTCACGTCACGGGCCTCGAAGTCGACGTAGGTGCCTTCTCCACTCCGGCCAGCACCTCCGCGGTGGTCTCGAACACCGGCCCCGCGGGTCGTCGACCTTGCAGACGTCCTCGCGCAAGTTGGTGACCAGACAGCGGCGCACCCTACCGAGTCTCGCTGCCGCGTCGATTCGAACAACTCGGCCCCCTCCAGGCCGTACAACGGGCGTCCAAGTCAGCGGATGATCCTGTCGGCGGGAGCGCGGGTGATCGTCAGGGCATCGAGTGCACCGTTGTGCTGGCCTTGGTCGAAGTCGTCGCCCGTGGTCGCCGTGCTTGCCGACCCGACGGATCGCCGCGATCAACTGGTCATGGTGTCCTGGGTGGCCACCCATCGGCCAGGATCGTGGAATCCACCGCCCGCCTGCGGCGCCCGGAAAGGATCCCGGTCCGGGCCACCACCTGCCGCACCGCGTCGTTGATGCGCTGCGGGCGATCCGACGCGGCCAGCCGCCGCCGCCAGTACACCAACGCCGAGGCGTGGAAACCCTCATCGTCCAACGACATCCCACAGGCGACCTTCCACCGCAGATCACACCGGGCTGGAGCGCCTGCAACACCATGATCGAGGCCATCACTGATCCAGGGATCGACGGCCGACCCGTGACCGATGGGAACAAGTCAGCAAAGTCCTCGTCCGGGAACAGCTCCTGCCGGTGCCCGGCCAAGAACCCGAACATGCTCCCGGCCGGGATCAGGTGACCCACCAGCGCCGACGCGTCCAACAACTCCCGATCAGGTCGCTCGCTACCCTGCACACCAAGATCCTCCCAAGGCCCGGGCAGCAACCGGCCCCGACTCGCCGCCTTATTCAGTCCTAGCTTGCTAGGACTGCACGCTTACTGCACGGATTGAACGTGTCCGGTTATGAAAGGGGGTGACCTAACGTGAAGACAAATCCGAGCATTACTGCAGGTAAACGCTTATGCCCTGCCGCCTAGGTGCAGGTCAGGCACGTACGCTGAAACTTCATGAAAACGCTCGGCGGTAGCGTGGGTTCGAATCCCATCGGGGCTACATCACACCGGAAGGTCGCCTACGGGCGGCCTTCCGGCGTTTCGGGGTTGTTTCAGGGGCCCGCCGTGGCAGTGGGTGTCGGGCTGGCGCCACAGCAGTGGCAGCCGGGGGCACATTCCCGGCAGCTATCAACGGGTTCGGCGCGCAACGCGTGCCCGGACGGCGCGCAACAGCCTTCCCCGCGCCAGGCTTGGATGCCCTCGCGCAGCGCCAGCCCGGCTATCACCAGGGCGACCAGGGGGTCGGCCCAGGACCAGCCCAGTGTGGCGTTCAGCACCAGCCCGAGCAGCAGCACGGCCGACAGGTAAGTGCAGATCAAGGTCTGTTGAGAGTCTGCGACTGCCGACGCCGAGCCCAACTGCCGCCCGGTGCGCCGCTGCGTGTAGGACAGCGCAGGCATGATCACCAGCGACAGCGCCGCTATCACGATTCCGGGGGTCGACTCGTCGGCCCGCGACCCGGTCGCCAGCGCGATGATCGCGTCCGCGCTCACGTACGCCGCCAGGGCTACGAAGGAGACCGCTATGATCCGCAGCGCCCGGCGTTCGCGCGATTGCCGCACCGCATGGTCGCGGGCGGAGAACTGCCAGGCCACCGCGGCTGCCGACGACACCTCGATTACCGAGTCCAGCCCGAACCCGATCAGCGCGCCGGACGATGCCGCCGTGCCCGCGGTGATCGCCACGACCGCTTCGACCACGTTGTAGCCGATCGTGGCCGCCACCAGCACCCGGATCCGCCGGACCAGGGCCAGTCGACGGCGGTCGGTGTCGGCGGCCAGGGGCGTCACGGGCAACACCCGCTCGCCGCGTCGGGGCAGGATCCGTCGGTGGCCACGGCCAAGACGGCGCTGCGGACGTCGGCAATAGCGTGGGCCAGCCGATGATCGGCCAGCGCGTAGCGTTGTCGGCGTCCATCGGGCGTGGCAACCACCAACCCGCAGTCGCGCAGACACGCCAAGTGGTTCGACAGCCGCGAGCGACTGATGCCGAGTTCGTCGGCCAGATCAGCAGGATGGGCACAGCCGCCCTGCAATCGGAGCAGGATGCGGCATCGGATCGGATCCGACAGGGCCTGCCCGAATCGAGCCATCGCATCGAGTTCGTCGGCAATCAGCAGCATGGCGGGATAGTACAAGCTGTCGTGAATTCAAGGAATGCTGAACTCAGATCGGGCCGACGCCCGCCGCTGCGGCGCTCTGCATCAGGAGTGCACAGTCGCAGCGCCGCCGGCGCTGTCAGTCGTCGTGGGTCGTGTCAGGGTGACCGGAATGATCCGGCGCTCGCCGTGTTCCCGATGAGGGACAGCGCTTCTCGACCGTGAACCGCAGGGTGGCCGGGCAGCTCAGAGCCGCGCCGTGAGCGCGGCCGCTGCCTGCAGCAGATCGTCGGCCCAGCGAATTCCGGGGCGGCGGCCGATCCGGTCCACCGGCCCCGACACGGAGACGGCAGCCACTACGGATCCCGACCGATCCCGCACCGGCGCGGATACCGAGGCCACCCCCGGCTCCCGTTCCGCCAGTGACTGCGCCCAGCCGCGCCGCCGCACCTCGGCCAGGACCCGTTCGGAGAACACCGAATCGGCGAGCACTGCCCGCTGCGTCGCCTCGTCGGCCCACGCGGTGAGCACCTTGGCGCCCGAGCCGGCACCCATCGACAGTCGCGCGCCCAGCGGCACGGTGTCCCGCAGCCCGGCCGGAGGCTCCGCGACCGCCACGCAGACCCGTGCCAGGCCGTCTGCCCGGTACAGCTGAACGCTCTCGCCGGTCCGATCCCGCAGCCGGGGCAGCACTTCCGCCGCCGCGGCGACCAGCGGATCGGGCGATCCGGCGGCCAACACGGCCAGCAGCGGCCCCGGGCGCCAACGGCCATGGCCGTCCCGCGCCAGCAGGCCGTGGGTCTCCAGGCCGACCGCCAGCCGGTGCGCGGTGGCCCGCGGCAGACCGGTTGCGGTGCACAGCTCGCCCAACCCCGCGGGCGCAACCGATGTCGCCCGCAACACGGTCACCACTTTGTCGAGCACGCCGATACCGCTAGACTGTCCCATACAGCGATACTATGATCTCAAATATTGAGATGTCCAGTGAAATTCAGTGAATTCCCGGGATTCATCGGGAACCGATGCGGGGCCGGGCGATCTCGATCCCGCCCGTGGTTGGCAAAGGAGCGGCACGATGGGCCGGACGATGGCGCAGAAGGTCTGGGACGCCCATGTGGTTCGGCGGGCCGAGGGCGAGCCCGATCTGCTGTACATCGACATGCACCTGGTGCACGAGGTCACCAGCCCGCAGGCGTTCGAGGGGCTGCGGCAGGCCGGCCGGCCGGTGCGCCGGCCCGACCTGACGCTGGCCACCGAGGACCACAACGTGCCCACCACCGGAATCGACCTGCCCATCGCGGATCCGGTGTCTCGCACCCAGGTCGAGACGCTGCGCAGCAACTGCGCCGAGTTCGGCATCCGGCTGTTTCCGATGGGCGATGCCGAGCAGGGCATCGTGCATGTGGTGGGCCCGCAGCTGGGGCTCACCCAGCCCGGCATGACGATCGTCTGCGGCGACTCCCACACATCCACTCACGGCGCGTTCGGCGCGCTGGCGTTCGGCATCGGCACCAGCGAGGTCGAGCACGTGTTGGCCACGCAGACGCTGCCGCTGCGGCCCTTCTCCACGATGGCGATCACCGTCAACGGGACGCTGCCGGATGGGGTGACGGCCAAGGACCTGATCCTGGCCGTCATCGCGCGCATCGGCACCGGCGGTGGGCAGGGGTACGTCCTGGAGTACCGGGGCGACGCGATCCGCGCGCTGTCCATGGAAGCCCGGATGACGGTGTGCAACATGTCGATCGAGGCGGGCGCCCGCGCCGGCATGATTGCGCCCGACGCGACCACCTTCGAGTACCTGGCGGGCCGGGCACACGCGCCATCCGGTTCGGACTGGGATCGGGCGGTGGCGTACTGGACCTCGTTGGCCAGCGACGAGGACGCCGAATTCGACGCCGAGGTCGTGATCGACGCCGCTGAACTGGCTCCGTTTGTCACCTGGGGGACGAATCCCGGCCAGGGGCTCCCGTTGTCGGCCAGCGTGCCCGACCCGGCCACGATTCCGGACGACGGCGAGCGACTGGCCGCCGAGCGGGCGCTGACGTACATGGGCCTACAACCCGGCATGCCGCTGCGAGAGGTGCGCGTGGACACCGTCTTCCTCGGCTCCTGCACCAACGGTCGGATCGAGGATCTGCGAGCCGCGGCGGACGTGCTGCGTGGCCGCAGGGTCGACCCCGACGTGCGCATGCTGGTGGTGCCGGGGTCCATGCGAGTGAAGGCACAGGCCGAACGGGAAGGTCTGGACGCGGTTTTCACCGCGGCCGGCGCGCAGTGGCGCAGCGCCGGGTGCTCCATGTGCCTGGGCATGAACCCCGACCAGCTCTCGGTCGGTGAGCGCAGCGCCTCCACGTCCAATCGCAACTTCGAGGGGCGACAGGGCAAGGGGGGCAGGACCCATCTCGTCTCGCCGGTGGTGGCGGCGGCCACCGCCGTGCGTGGAACGTTGAGCTCCCCGGCGGATCTCGAGCCGATCCCCACCGCCGCGGCCGGTTGATCCCCTCATCCCGGCCAGCCCAGATCATCGACCGAGTCACCACCGCACCCAGGAGATCATCGCCATGGAGGCATTCAGCACCCACACCGGAGTCGGAATCCCGCTGCGCCGCAGCAACGTGGACACCGACCAGATCATCCCGGCGGTGTATCTCAAGCGGATCAGCCGTACCGGGTTTGAGGACGGGTTGTTCGCCGCCTGGCGGTCCGACCCGTCGTTCGTGCTCAACAACGAGGCCTATGCCGCCGGCTCGGTCCTGGTGGCTGGGCCGGACTTCGGCACCGGCTCGTCCCGCGAGCATGCGGTGTGGGCGTTGATGGACTACGGGATCCGGGTGGTCATCTCGCCCCGGTTCGGTGACATCTTCCGTGGCAATGCCGGCAAGGGCGGCCTCTTGGCCGCGCAGGTCACCCCCGACGACGCCGAACTCCTGCTGAAGTGGCTGGAGAACCACCCTGGGCAGTCGGTGACGGTGGACTTGGCCGAGCAACGCATCACCTGCGGGTCGCTTTCGGTGCCGTTCCAGATCGATCCCTACACCCGGTGGCGCCTGCTGGAGGGCCTGGACGACATCGCACTGACCTTGCGCCACGCCGATTCGGTCACACTTTTTGAGCAGGGCCGCTCCTCGCTGTTGCCCTCGATCCAGGCCGGCTGAGCGGCCTTCGGGATCCTCCGGAGCGCACCTGCCGCAGGGCCATACCTGCTGCCGCACAACCAGTATCGACCAACTACCGGCTCCTCCGGGGTGGCCCGGAACCCCCGCCTGTCGGGGCGCGGACGGGCCGGGCGGGGGTGTGAGAACCCTTAGAAGGCACCGACTTGCACCGCGTGGCAAGTTGGAAATGCGGCGATGGGCGTTTACCGTGTGCCTGCAGTCGGCCCGCGTGGGCCGGAGGAACGTCCTGGGAGGGACCGTGAACAAGACCGATCTGATCAACAGGCTCGCCGAGCGACTCGACGGGGACAAGAAGACGGCGCAGAAGGCCGTCGAGGGCGTCATCGACCTGGTGCAGCGGGAGGTGCAGCGCGGCCAGAAGGTGTCGATCTCCGGATTCGGGGTCTTCGAGAAGCGTGCCCGTGCCGCCCGTACCGCCCGCAACCCGCGGACCGGTGAAGCCGTGAAGGTCAAGAAGACCAACGTGCCGTCGTTCCGTCCGGGCACCGCGTTCAAGGACATCGTGTCCGGCAAGTTGAAGCTGCCCAAGGCCTCCGCGGGGGTGACCACGGCGCGCGCGCTGACCGCGGCGGCCCGGTCCGGAAAGACCACCGCCACCAAGGCTGCTCCGAAGGCTGCCGCCCCGAAGCGGGCGACCGCCGCGAAGGCTGCCGCTCCGAAGCGGGCCACTGCTGCGAAGGCTGCTCCGAAGGCTGCCGCTCCGAAGCGGGCGACCGCCGCGAAGGCTGCTCCGAAGGCTGCCGCTCCGAAGCGGGCCACTGCTACGAAGGCTGCCGCCCCGAAGGCTGCTGCCAAGCGCACCACCAAGGCTGCCCCGAAGGCGGCCGCTGCCAAGCCGGCAACCCGCCGGACCGCGGCGAAGAAGAAGTAACCCGCCGACCGGCACCTGCCGGCCGACTGCCTGTACGACATCGGGGCCCGGCGCCATCGCGTCGGGCCCCGATGCGTGTGCCGGCTCAGCTGTCCGGAACGACGTACCGATCGGCCTGACGTAACTGCTTGCCCTCAAAGCTGAGCACCCAGTACGCCCCCTTGGGCGTCGCGGTGGTGGGCAAAGCCAGGTCGGCTCGCGACGCCAGGGACTTGATCACTCCGGGGATGACGCCGCCCTGGCTGCACACCACCGCGGGTCCGTTCCCGGTGTCCCGCAGCGCTAGCTCGACGGCTCGCCGGCGCGCCGAGGCCGGGTCCTGTTGGTATTCCCGTTCCGACAGCGCAGGTTCGATTCCGATCGTCGTCGCCAACCGACCGGCCAGCCGCTGCACCGTCTGCTGACACCGGACCAGCGGTGCGGCCGACACGGTCACCGGGCCGAACGCCAGCAGCTGCGCGGTCAATGCCACCGACTGGCGAATTCCCTTGCTGTCCAGCGGTCGATCCTCGTCCAGGCCGGTGAACGAGTCGCGCTGGCCCGCCCTCGCGTGCCGGACCAGCAGCAACGTGGCGAGCGCGGGCGGCAGGGTGCAGAACGCGTCCAGCACCTTGCGATCGAATCGGTAGCTGAGCAGCTTGCGAGCCTTGTGCACCGGCAACCATTCCAGGTCATCCACCTCGGCATTGGGCCGAAAGGCTCCGGCGCCGACCCGGCCGGCGAAGTAGTGCACCGTCTTGTGCCCCGCCGAAACCGGATAGCTCACCGTGGTCACCTGGCGCCCCAGCCGCACCGCGAACCCGGTCTCCTCGCCGATCTCCCGGACTGCCGTCACCGGAGGCGATTCGCCGCGGCGTGCCTTGCCCTTGGGCAGCGACCAGTCGTCGTAGCGCGGGCGGTGCACCACCGCGACCTTGATGCCGTGCCGGCGCGATGGGCGCCACAGCACCGCACCGGCCGCGGCGATAGGCGTCGCGCTACTCGCCACCGGTGGCCTTCCGCACCAGCTCCGCCTGCACGTCCAGGCCAGCGCCGCCGGCGGGGGAGCGGCGCCAGCCGTCGGGCGAGAGGATCCAGCATCGAGTGTCGGGGCTGGACAGCATGGCCATGATGCCGGCGATCCGCTCGACCGCAGCCCGATCGGTGACGCGGACCATGGCCTCCACCCGCCGATCGAGGTTGCGGTGCATCATGTCCGCGCTGCCGATCCAGTACTCCTCACCGCCGCCGCCCGGGTCGCCGCCGCCGAAGTGCACGATCCGGGAGTGCTCCAGGAACCGGCCCACCACCGAGCGCACCGTGATGTTGTCCGACAGGCCGGGAACACCGGCGCGCAGTGCGCAGATGCCGCGCACCGTCACGTCTACCGTCACCCCCGCCTGGGACGCGCGGTAGAGCGCGTCGATCACCTGCTCGTCCACCATCGAGTTCATCTTCAGCCGGACCAGCCCGACCCGACCGGCCCGCTGGTGCGCGATCTCCCGCTCGATGCGCTCGATGATTCCGCCGCGGATGGAATGCGGTGCCACCAGCAGGTTGCGGTACTCGGTCTGCCGCGAGTAGCCGGTCAGCACGTTGAACAGGTCCGTGAGGTCCGCACCGATCTCCGGGTCGGCCGTCAGCAGCCCGAGATCCTCGTAGATGCGCGCCGTCTTGGGGTTGTAGTTCCCGGTGCCGACGTGGCAGTACCGGCGGATCGTGGGGCCCTCCTGGCGCACCACCAGGCACAGCTTGGCGTGCGTCTTCAGGCCCACCAACCCGTACACCACGTGCACCCCGGCCCGTTCCAATGCCTTGGCCCAGCTGATGTTCGCCTGCTCGTCGAAGCGCGCCTTGATCTCCACCAGGACCACTACCTGCTTGCCGGCCGCAGCGGCGGAGATGAGTGCATCCACGATGGGAGAGTCGCCGGAGGTGCGGTACAGCGTCTGCTTGATCGCCAGCACCCGCGGATCCTCGGCCGCTTGCTCGATGAATCGCTGCACCGAGGTGGCGAACGACTCGTACGGGTGGTGCAGCAACACATCTCCGTCGCGCAGGGTCGCGAACACGCTCTTGGGCGTCTCGCCCTCGGCAAACGCCGGCGGGGTAGTCGGCACGAATGGCGGATCCTTGAGTGCCGGGCGGTCCAGGCCGTAGATCTGCCACAGGCTGGACAGGTCCAGCAGTCCCGGAACCTCCAGCGCGTCACCGGGATCCACGTCCAACTCGCCCAGCAGCAGCCCGAGGATGCGCTCGCTGGTGGTGTCGGCGATCTCCAGCCGCACCGGGGGGCCGAACCGGCGTCGGGCGAGTTCCCGCTCCAGCGCCTGCAACAGGTCCTCGTCGCGGTCCTCTTCCACCTCGAAGTCCGCATTGCGGGTGACGCGGAAGGTCTGGTGTTCGGCCACCTGCATGCCGGGGAACAACTCGGCCAGATGCGCGGCGATCAGATCTTCCAGCGGCAGGAAGTCGTCGGTGCCCCGGCGCACCCGGATGAACCGGTCCACGTTGTTGGGCACCTTGAGCCGGGCGAATCGCTCGGAGCCGGTCTGCGGATCCCGCACGATGATCGCCATGTTCAGGCTCAGGCCCGAGATGTACGGGAACGGGTGCGCCGGGTCCACCGCCAGCGGGGTGAGCACCGGGAATATCTGCTCGCGAAAGTACCGAGCCAGGCCGGCCCGATCGGTGGCGTCGATCTGGTCCCAGTGCACCAACCGGATTCCCACCGCTGCCAGCGTCGGGAGCACATCGTCGGTGAAGCACCGGCCCAGCCGCTCCACCAATTCCTGCGTGCGCGCCGAGATCTGCGCCAGCTGCTCCGAGGCGGTCAGCCCATCGGCGCTGGTGACGGCCAGGCCCATCTCGCTGCGCCGCTTGAGCCCCGCCACGCGCACCATGTAGAACTCGTCCAGGTTGGAGGCGAAGATCGCCAGGAACTTCACCCGCTCCAGCAACGGCTGCGCCGGATCCTCGGCCAGCTCCAGCACCCGCGCGTTGAAGTCCAGCCAGGACAGCTCCCGATTGGAGAATCGGTCAGGCGGAAGATCGGTGGCGATGGTCGGCGTGGCCACCTCCGGGTCGGCGGTCGCCGGCGCCTGCCCGTCACCGCCGTCGGTGACGGGGGTGGCGTCGAGGTGCCCCTCCGTCTCGCGGGGGGCGTGGAACGGTTCGACGACATGGTGCGCGGGTCGGCGGCTGGTGGAGGTCACACCGGCCATTGTGCGGTCTGGGTGTGGCGATGTCACGGCGCGGTCGCCGCGTGCTGCCGGCCGGTCGGACGACGTGGCGCGCCGGGACCGGGGCCCCGGGGGCAATAGGGTGGTCGGTGAGGCGGTGGAAGGAGGGTGTCGTGGTGCTCGGTGGCCGGCTGTTTGGACGGCACAGCCCGGTCCATGAGAAGGGCAACGCGTGGATCGGCGCGTGCGAGCTGGCGCTGTTCCCACTGACGCGGATCCTGGGCAGGCGCCGCTACGCCGGCGTTCAGCACCTGCAGATCCCAGGCCCCGCGCTGGTGGTTGCCAACCACATCTCGCACCTGGACCCGGTATTCGACACCGTGTTCATCCGCACCTCCGGCCGGCTGCCGCACGTCATGGCCAAGGCCTCGCTGTGGAAGCTGCCGGTGATCGGCAGGGTGATGACGGGCACCGAGCAGATACCGGTCGAGCGCGGGGGCGGCGCGGGGCAGGGCGCGCTGGACGCCGCGACCGCCGCGTTGCGTAACGGGCAGGTGGTGCTGATCTATCCCGAGGGGACGGTGACCAAAGATCCGGCGCTGTGGCCGATGCGGCCGCGCCCGGGGGTGGCGGCACTGGCCCTGGCCGGAGACTTTCCGGTGATTCCGGTGGCGCACTGGGGATCGCATCTGGTGTACACCTCCTACGGCAGCGGGATGCGGCTGCGCCCGCTGCCGCGCAAGGACGTGCACGTGGTCGCGGGCGAGCCGATCGACCTGTCCGCCTGGCGCGGCAAGCCGGTGGACACCCGAGCGATTCGCGACGTCTCGTACCTGATCATGGGTCGGATCCGGGACATGGTCGCCGAACTGCGCGGGGAGGCGCCGCCGACCGAGTTCTTCGACCCGAAGAAGGCGGCGCGGGCGGCGCAGCGCACCGAGGAGGGGCCTGGCCGGTGACGCGGCCGCCGACAAGGGACATCCAGCGCGTCGCGGTGCTGGGCGCCGGATCATGGGGAACCGCGTACGCCAAGGTGCTGGCCGACGCTGGCCGGGACGTGGTGCTGTGGTGCCGACGCGAGACGGTGGCCGACGCGATTACCTCGGAGCGGCACAATCCCGACTACCTGCCGGGCGTGCGGCTGCCGGGCCGCCTGGATGCCACCGTCGATCTGGAGTCGGCCCTGGTGCAGGTGGACGCGGTCGTGCTGGCCGTGCCGAGCCAGGCGCTGCGGGAGAACCTGACGGTGTTCCGCGACCTGTTGCCCGAGTCCGGCCCGGTGATATCGCTGGCCAAGGGCATCGAGGTCGGCACCGGGTTGCGGATGAGCGAGCTGGTGGCCCAGGTCGGGCGGGTGAACCCGGACCGCATCGTGGTGCTCACCGGGCCGAACCTGGCCAAGGAGATCGCCCTGGGCCAGCCCACCACGACCGTGCTGGCCTGCCGGGATCGGGCGGGCGCCACCGCGGTGCAGCGGGCCAGCGGCAACCGGTACTTCCGGCCGTACACCATCACCGACGTGGTGGGGGCCGAGATCGCCGGCACCGGGAAGAATGTCATCGCGCTGGCCTGTGGCATCGCCGACGGGCTCGCCCTCGGCGGCAACACCAGCGCCTCGCTGATCACCCGAGGATTGGCGGAACTGACCAAGCTGGGCGAGAAGCTGGGTGCGCTGGCCGCCACCTTTGCCGGGCTCGCCGGCCTGGGCGACCTGGTCGCCACGTGCTCGTCACCGCTGTCGCGCAACCGGTCGCTGGGCCATCGGCTGGGCACCGGGATGACCCTGGACGCCGCGCTGGGTGCCGCCGGCGGGCAGGTGGCCGAGGGGGTCGCCAGCTGCCGCTCGGTGCGCGATCTGGCGCTGCGGCACGGGGTCGACATGCCGATCACCGAAGGGGTGTACCGGGTGTGCTACCAGCAGATGCCGCCCCAGGAGATGATTCGCATGCTGATGGACGGCCCGTATAGCGCGGAGTGAGATGCCCGGGTCCGTAGTGTGTGACCCATGTCGGAACGGCGAATTCGGGTAGCGGTGATCTACGGCGGGCGCAGCGGCGAGCATGCGGTGTCGTGCACCTCGGCCGCCAGCGTGCTGGCCAATCTGGATCGGGACCTGTTCGACGTCACGGCGATCGGCATCACGCCGGCCGGGCGCTGGCTGCAGATGGACCCAGGGGCCGTGCCCTCGATCACCGACCGAACGCTGCCGGAGGTCACCGACGGCACGGAGGTGATGCTGCGCACGGGATCCGGCCCCGGCGCGCTGACCGTGCCGGCCGGCCCGGCGGTCTCTGCTCCCGGATCGGCGCTGGACGTGGACGTGGTGTTCCCGCTGCTGCACGGCCCGTACGGCGAGGACGGCACCCTGCAGGGCCTGCTGGAGCTGGTGAATCTGCCGTACGTGGGCCCCGGCGTGCTGGCCTCCGCCGCCGCCATGGACAAGGAGTTCACCAAGAAGCTGCTGACGGTTGCCGGGCTCCCCGTGGCGCCCTACGCGGTGCTCCGTCCCGCGGCCGACACCCTGCCGCAGGCAGAACGAGGTCGGCTGGGCCTGCCGGTGTTCGTCAAGCCGGCTCGCGCCGGGTCGTCGCTGGGGGTTTCCCGGGTGGACGACTGGGCAGGGTTGGACGAGGCGGTGGCCATCGCCCGTCGGCAGGATCCCAAGGTGCTGGTGGAGTCCGCGGTGTCCGGACGGGAGATCGAGTGCGGGGTGTTGGAGTTCCCGGATGGCCGGGTGCAGGCGTCGCCGACCGCCGAGATCCACGTCGCCGGCGACGGCCGGTTCTACGACTTTGATGCCAAGTATCTCGACGACGTCACGACGTTCGACATCCCGGCGGGCCTGCCCGAACCGGTGGAGCGGTCGGTGCGGGAGGCCGCGGTGCGCGCCTTCGAGGCGCTGGGCGCGCAGGGCCTGGCCCGGGTGGACTTCTTCGTCGGTGAGGACGCCGCCGTGACGATCAACGAGATCAACACCATGCCCGGGTTCACCCCCATCTCCATGTACCCGCGGATGTGGCAGGCCGCCGGGATGAGTTACCCAGAGCTGCTGAGCACCCTGGTACAGACGGCGCTGGCGCGCGGCACCGGGCTGCGCTGAACGGCCGGCCGGCTGATAATCGCCGGCCGTCAGGAGTTGTCGGCGGGGGTGACGACGCCGCCGGTGCACACCGGCCGGGCGGGCAGATCGGCCGCGATCAGCTCGGACAACTGCTGCACGGGTCCGATGCCGGTGCCGGGCGGCAGGGTGACGGCGATCCGCACCGGGCGGTCCACGGCGATGTACGTCACCGCCGAGGGGTCGGACAGCCGCAGCCAGGCGACCGATCCGCCGCGGGCGTCGGTGAACTGGGTCAGCGCGGCCTCGCAGGTCAGTTCGCGCGGATCGGGCAGCCCGCAGCGCAGGATCACCGCGGGATCTCCCCAGGCCGCCACTCCCGGCCCCGGATCGGTCAGCGGGCGGCGGGGCAGGGAGATCAGGCGGTCGGGCAGCTCCTGGATCAGCGCGTCGCAGTACCGGCCGTCGGCGCCGGGCGCGGGCGCGGCGGGCACCACCAGCGGGCCGGTGTCCGGGGCGTTCGCCGCGGTGCGGGCGCGGCCGGCCAGCACCAGCACCGTGGCGATGGTGGCGACGGTGAGCAGCAGCGCCGCGACAATGATCGCCACCGGCAGCCGGGACGCCCGCGAGCCCGCGGTCATCAGCGCCGCCGGCGCGTGCTCGCCGGCCGGGTCTGGCCGGTGTGGTGAATCGGCCATGCCGAGTGGTGCTCCGAGTTGTCTAGAGGTTGACGACCGGGCAGGTCAGGGTCCGGGTGATGCCCTCCACGCCCTGCACCCGCGCGACCACCAGCTTGCCGAGCTCGTCTACCGAGTTCGCCTCGGCGCGCACCACCACGTCGTAGGGCCCAGTGACGTCCTCGGCGCTGATCACACCGGGGATGTCCCGGATCCGACCCGCGACATCGGCCGCCTGACCGACGCCGGTCTGAATCAAGATGTAGGCCTGGACCACTTCGGTGCCCCTCTCTGCGAAGCCGTCGGGCCGGGTGCGGCCGGTGCGGACGCCTGCAGCCTATCGGCCGCGTCGGCGCACCGCCGCCCGGGAGCCGCCCGGGAGCCGCGCTGAGCCCGCGATGCGGCGGCGCATCCCGTGGGCTCGGGCGGCATCTGCGTGCGGGCCCCGGCGCGTCCGGATCCGCCCGGACCGTCGGGCATGGGTACCGTCACTGCGACCGGTTCGCCGACCTGGCCGGGTTAAGGAGCAGACGTGGTAGCGCAGCAGCCTCCCCGCCGAGGACCGGCAACGGGCGCCCAGCCCGGAGCCGCGTCGGCCGGCGGGACCCCGGGCACCCTGGCCGGGACGGGGGAGTTCGCCGTCATCGACGCGCTGACGGCGAACCTGCCGGTTCCCGCGGGGACCGAGATCGGGCCGGGCGACGACGCCGCCGTGCTCGCCGCGCCGGACGGTCGGGTGGTGATCAGCACCGACATGCTGGTCGATGGGGTGCACTTTCGCACCGACTGGGCGACAGGGCAGCAGATCGGCCGGCGCGCCGCGCTGGCGGCCATGGCCGACATCTGCGCCATGGGCGCGGTGCCGACCGCGCTGGTGGTCGCGCTCGCCGCACCGCCGGACACCCCGACGGATCTCGTCACCGCCGTCGGCGCCGGCCTGTCCGCCGCCGCCGCCGAACTGGGCGCCGGCCTGGTGGGTGGGGACCTGACCCGTGCCGACCGGCTGACCCTGGCGGTGACGGTGCTTGGGGACCTGCGCGGGGCCCCGCCGGTGCTGCGATCCGGGGCTCAGCCGGGGGACATCGTCGCGCTGGCCGGCCGGGTCGGCTGGGCGGCGGCCGGGCTGGCCGTGCTGTCTCGCGGATTCCGCTCCCCGGCCGCCGTGGTCGGCGCCTACAAGGTGCCCGAGCCGCCGCTGGCCGCCGGCCCGCTCGGCGCCGCAGCGGGGGCCACCGCGATGATCGACGTGTCCGACGGCCTACTGGCCGACCTGGGACACATCGCGGACGCCTCCGGGGTGGCCATCGACGTTCGCGCGGTCGCGTTGCCGGTGCCGGGTCGGCTGGTCGAGGTCGGATCGGCACTGGGCAAGGATCCGCTGGGCTGGTTGCTGACCGGAGGCGATGACCACGCCCTGGCCGCCACGTTCCCGGCGGGCACCGATCTGCCGGCCCCGTGGCAGGTGATCGGTGCGGTCGGCGCGGGGTCGGGCGTCACCGTCGACGGCGCGGCATACGAGGGCGAGCCGGGCTGGGACCACTTCCGCCCGGCGCGGTAGGTTGCCCACCGTGCCCCGCCCGCTCGCCGAGATCATCGACCCGGGGTGGGCCGACGCGCTGATGCCGGTGGCCGGCCGGATCTCGGCCATGGGGGAGTTCCTGAGGGCGGAGGTGGCCGCCGGCCGCAGGTATCTGCCGGCCGGGCAGAACATCCTGCGCGCGTTCAGCGCCCCGCTGGACCAGGCCCGGGTGCTCATCGTCGGCCAGGATCCCTATCCCACACCGGGCCATCCGATCGGGCTGTCGTTCGCCGTTGACCGTGCCGTGCGCCCGATTCCCCGGTCGCTGGCCAACATCTACACCGAGCTGCGCGCCGACCTGGGTGTCGAACCGCCGGAGCACGGCGACCTGACGGCCTGGAGCCGGCAGGGCGTGGTGCTGCTCAACCGGGTGCTGACCGTCGCACCGGGTGCGCCCGCCTCGCATCGGGGCAAGGGATGGGAGGCGGTGACGGATGCCGCCATCGCGGCCCTGGTCCGGCGCGGCGGGCCGTTGGTGGCGATCCTGTGGGGCCGGGACGCCCAGTCGCTGCGGCCGGCGCTCGGCGATGTGCCGGCGATCGCCTCGCCGCACCCGTCACCGCTGTCCGCCTCGCGCGGGTTCTTCGGCTCCCGCCCGTTCTCCCGCGCCAACGAGCTGCTGGTCCGACAGGGCGGCGAACCGATCGACTGGCGCCTGGACTGACGGCCCGGAGCGTTCCCGCGGGAACGGCCTTTCGGACATTCCCGCCCTGCTTCGGGCGTCGCCGAGTGCAGTCCTACAGCAGTTCCGCGTCCCAGGCGTCGATCGCGTGCTCGTCGCGCTCGGCCACGCCGAACTGGTCCACCCGGTCGACCAACCGGGCCGCGGATCGCAGCGCCGGCACCGCCAACAGTGCGCCCGCCCCGGATCCGAGACCGATCTGATGGGTCGAGATCGCCGAGGTGCCCAGTAGCTGCAGCAGCCTGGCGTAGGTGCGCTCTGGCACCGTGTCGGCGGCCAGAACATAGCCGTCGGTGCCGGGCGCCAGCCGGTTCGCCAGCACCGCACACAGCGCCGAGGGAACGTCGTCGATCAGCACCGGGGTACGCCGGGCCGCCGCCCGCGCGATGAACGCGGTCAGCGCCGCAAGATCCGGCCCGCCGGCGATGCGCAGCAGATCGGAGGCGTCGCCGTAGCTGTCCCTGGCCCGGAACCGGGCGTCCCGCACGGCCTCGCACTTGGCGATCCATCCCTGGTCGTCGATGCCCGAGCCGCGGGTGGTGGCGTCCACCGGCTCGATGCCCGTCACCGCCGAGACCACCGCCGCGGTGGGGGTGCTCACCGCGACGCCGCACACCGCGCCGATCAACAGGTCTGCCCCGCCGTCCACCTCGGCATCCGCCATCGCGATGCCCGCATCGAAGCACTGCTGGAGTTCCTCGGCCGACAGCGCATCCTGCATGTCGATGCGACCGCAGGCCGACCGCACTCGGTGCGAGGTATCCACGGCGGAGTCGGTGAGATCTCCGCGGACCGCCACATCCACGGTCCGCACCACCACGCCCGCATCCGACGCCAGCGCAGCGATCGGCCCCACCCCGGACGCGAGATCGGTGATCCGCGAGGCGGTCGCGGTGGGCGGGTAGGCCGAGACGCCGGCGTAGGCGATGCCGTGGTCGGCGGCAAAAGCCACCAGCACCACCCGCTCCGGCGCGAGGTGTCCGAGAGACGAGCCACGGGCGGCGGCCATCCGGTCCACGGTCTCGCCGAACCCGCCCAAGGCACCGGCCGGCAGCAGCCCGCGACGCCGGGCGCACTCGACGGCGAAGTGGTGCTCGGGCGCCGTGATCGACGTCCACGCTGTCATGCTGCCTCCATCCGGTAGGGCAGGGCGGCTCGACCCAGCCCGGCGCTCACGCTACCGTCGCCGCCGGGTGCCGCGCGGCCCGCGTACGGCCGCGCGGCACCCGGCAGGGTGCGACGTCCCGAAAGGTGGTCTGCGATGCTCGATCCGGATGGGGATGCGCCGGTGTGGCGATGGCAGGGAATCGACGAGGCCGGTGTCGCCCTTAGCGAACCGTCGGCGCGGTTCTCCTCCCAGCAGTTGGCCGAGCAATGGCTTGCCGAGCACTTCGACGAGCTGGCGGAGGGCGGCGTCGAGGCGGTGACGTTGTTCAACGGCGGCCGCGCCGTCTACGGACCCATGCCGCTCGCCGAGGAGTGACGTAGCAGCCAGCCTCACTGCTTGTTAACCGCGGTTCACTTCTGGCATCCTGGGTGGTGTGAGCGACTTCGCCGAACCACCCGAATACGCCGAGATCCGCCAGGCGGTCCGGGAGATCACCGCCCGGCACGGCCTGGCCGAGTACGCCGAGCGGGGCCGCACCTCGACCCCGCAGACCGAGCTGTGGTCCGAGCTGGGCCAGGCCGGCTTTATCGGCATCAACGTGCCGCAACGATTCGGCGGCGGGGGGGCCGGCATGAGCGAGCTCGCGGTGGTCGCCGAGGCGTCCGCGTCGGCCGGCTGCCCGCTGCTGCTGCTGCTGGTCTCCAGCGCCATCAGCGTGGAGATCCTGGCCCGGCACGGCAGCGACGAACAGCAGCAACGCTGGCTGACCGCCATGGCCGACGGGTCGACCAAGATGGCCTTTGCCATCACCGAGCCGGACGCCGGCTCCAACTCGCACCGCATCGCCACCACGGCCCGCCGGGCCGCCGACGGCACCGACGACTACCTGATCTCCGGCAGCAAGTACTACATCTCCGGTGTCGACGAATCCGCGGCGGTCCTGACCGTGGCCGCCACCGGCCGGGACGAGGCCACCGGCAAGGCGCGACTGAGCCTTTTCATCGTGCCCACCGACGCGCCCGGCCTGCAGGCGAGCCGGCTGGAGGTGGCCGCGCAGATCCCGGACCGGCAGTTCACCCTGTTCTACGACGACGTCCGGGTGCCGGCCACGGCCCGGGTCGGTGACGACGGAGCGGGTCTGGCGCTGCTGTTCGACGGGCTGAACCCGGAACGCATCACCGCCGCGGCGCTGTGCGTGGGCATCGGCCGGTTCGCGGTGCAGGCCGCGGCCCGCTATACCTCCGACCGGTCCGTGTGGGGAGTGCCGCTGGCCACCCACCAGGGCGTGGCACACCCGCTCGCGAAGGCCGCCATCGACGTGGAGCTTGCGGCGCTGATGCTGGGCAAGGCCGCCTGGTTGCACGACGCCGGCCGGCCGGCGGGCGAGGCGTCGAACATGGCCAAATACGCCGCCGCCGAGGCGGCCGTGTCGGCGGTCGACGCGGCCATCCAGGCGCACGGCGGCAACGGGCTATCGGCGGAATTCGGCCTGATGCCGTTGCATGGCATGGCCCGGCTGCTGCAGATCGCTCCGGTCAACCGGGAGATGGTGCTCAACTACATCGCCGCGCACACCCTGGGCATGCCCCGCTCCTACTGATCCCGGCGCTGTCGCTCCGTCACCGCCTGGGCGTTGGTGTGTCATCAGCATCGCGCACAGTTGCTTTCACGCCCCCCACCCGTTCATTTCGAGTGTGCACAGTCCAGGCCATGGGCTGCATTCGAGTCGGGAACGGCATTCGGGTCGGCGGCGAGTCAGATCCAGAGCCGGTCAAGGGGGAGCGAGTGGATGCGGTCCTCTGCCTGATAGCCGACTTGGCCGAGGTGGAACGCGATCCCTGCGACAAAGGCGGACCCAAGCCGACTCCGCAGCTTCCTCAGCCCCGAGAGTTGTTTGCTCTCCACTCGCTCGCCAGCCTTGATTTCGATGCCGACGACAGCTCCGTCGTGGCGCTCCAGGACGAGGTCGACCTCATCATCATCACGGGTACGCCAGTGACCGGCCGACACCAGAGTCCACGACGTGTACCTTCGGCGCCGATACGCTCCGCGACGACACTGTGGTCCCCCATGCCGGCAGCGTGCTGACCAGGAACAGGGACTCCAGCAGCTCGACATAACGGCTGCGGTGTCCCGCGATGATTCCAGCCCCTGAGCGACCTTGCTGACGTTGAGCAGTCCGGCCGCCTGACCGACGATGCGGGTGAAGATCTGCCGCAAGTCGGCCTTGCGGTGGATGCGTCGGATCTCTCCGGCGTCTCGCTGCAGCGACTGCCGCACATGTGCTTGCAGCCAACGAGTGCGGGCGTCGACAGTGCTCGCAGCGAGCGCGAGCGGCATACCGCCTCGTACCACCCGGTCGATGTAGTCAGCGCGCGTCGTCGCCGCCGGCGTCGCAGTATGCGCGATCTCGGACGCGAACGCACGCTCGATGAAGTGATTATCGGTGCCGTCAATTTCGGTCTGCGTGAACGGCATGACCGATAGCCGTTGTATGCGGCCGGTCAGCGCCTGCGTCCCCTTGGGCAAGGAGTCGTAGCTCTCCGCGGACCCTCCAACAGGAGGACCGGCGTCTCGTCGACGCGCTGTCGGAGCACCGTCACCAGGCGGCGAGGGATCAACTCAGCCATCCGTCAACGATACCTGACCTCGCAGTCAGCCGGCGGTTCCCCTAGGAATTAGCCGCTTCAGATACACGGATCTAGCCGCAGTTCTCACGCGGAACTGGCCGGACGGACCAGCGATCGACCGGACCGGCACGTCGGAGGATGCTCGCGCCGTTCGGCGTCGCCTGGCGCACCGCGACACCGGTCGCCGGGGCACCGTCACCGCCCGGCCACAGCGCTTCGCCCGCCCACCTAAACTGGCACCGTGACCGATACCGCCCCTGCGAGCCCCGCGACACTGTCGGCGCTGCCGACCCAGTACGACCCGGCTGCCGTCGAGGTATCGACCTACCGGCGGTGGGTGGACGCGGGCTACTTTCGCGCCGACGAGCAGCGGGTGTTGTCCGGCGAGCGGCGGCCGTTCTCGATCGTGCTGCCGCCGCCGAACGTCACCGGCAACCTGCACGTCGGGCACGCGCTGGATCACACGTTGATGGACATCCTGTCCCGCTGGCACCGGATGAGCGGTGACGAGGTCCTGTGGCTGCCCGGCATGGACCATGCCGGCATCGCGACCCAGACCTTGGTGGAACGCCAGCTGGCGGTAGACGGTAAGACCCGGCACGACTTCGGCCGGGACCTGTTCGTGCAGAAGGTGTGGGACTGGAAGCACGAGTCCGGTGGCGCGATCCTCGGCCAGATGCGCCGGCTGGGCGACTCGGTGGACTGGTCGCGCGAGCGGTTCACCCTGGACGACGGGCTGTCCGCGGCAGTGCAGACCATTTTCAAGCGGCTCTACGACGATGGCCTGATCTACCGCGCCAAGCGGATCACCAACTGGTGCCCGGGCTGCCAGACGGCCCTGTCCGACATCGAGGTGGAGCACATCGACGACGCCGGTGAACTGGTCAGCATTCGTTATGACAGCGCTGACGGTGACGGCGGTGAAGCGTTCTCGATCGTGGTGGCCACCACCCGGGTCGAGACCATGCTGGGGGATACGGCCATCGCCGTGCACCCCGACGACGAGCGGTACGCCGACCTGGTCGGCCGGACCGTGACGCTGCCCCTGGTGGGACGCGAGATCCCCATCGTGGCAGACGATCACGTGGAGCCCGAGTTCGGCACCGGCGCGGTGAAGGTCACCCCGGCGCACGACCCCAACGACTTCGACATCGCGCAGCGCCACCACCTGCCGGCCATCGACATCCTCACCCCGGACGCCCACATCACCGGCACCGGAACGGCTTTCGACGGCATGGACCGGTTCGAAGCGCGCGCCGCGGTGAAGGCCGCGCTGGCCCGCGAGGGCCGTGTGGTCGCGGAGAAGAGCCCGTTCGTGCATGCCGTGGGGCACTGCTCGCGTTCCGACGACGTGGTGGAGCCCCGGCTGAGCCTGCAGTGGTTCGTCAAGGTGGCCCCGCTGGCCCAGGCGGCTGGCGACGCGGTGCGGGACGGCCGCACCCGGATTCACCCACCGGAGATGGCCGCCCGGTACTTCGACTGGGTCGACCACATGCACGACTGGACCATCTCCCGCCAGCTGTGGTGGGGCCACCGGATCCCGGTGTGGTATGGGCCCGGCGGCGAGATGCGGTGCGTGGGACCGGACGAGGAACCGCCGGGCGAGGGCTGGGCGCAGGACGAGGACGTGCTGGACACCTGGTTCTCCTCGGCGCTGTGGCCGTTTTCCACCATGGGTTGGCCGGAGCACACCGACACGCTGCGGGCGTTCTACCCGACCAGTGTGCTGGTCACCGGCTACGACATCCTGTTCTTCTGGGTAGCCCGGATGATGATGATGGGCCTGCACGCCATGGACGGCAACGAGCGTGGCGCGCAACCCTTTGACGTGGTGGCGCTGCACGGCCTGGTGCGCGACGAGCGCGGCCGCAAGATGAGCAAGTCCCGCGGCAATGTGGTCGATCCGCTGGCCTGGATCGACACCTACGGCGCGGATGCGGTGCGCTTCACCCTGGCCCGCGGCGCCAACCCCGGCACCGACCAGGCCATCGCCGAGGACTGGGTGCGCGGCGCGAAGAGCTTCTGCTCCAAGCTGCACAACGCCACCCGCTTCGCGTTGCTCAACGGCGCGCGGGTGCCGGATGCGCCGATCGATCCCGCTGCCGGATCCGCTGCCGACCGGTGGATCCTGGACCGGCTGGACGCGGTGGTGGCCGAGACCACCACGCTGTTGGTCGATTTCCAGTTCGCCAAGGCGGCCGAGGGCCTCTACCACTTCGCCTGGGACGAATTCTGCGACTGGTACGTGGAACTGGCCAAGGCGCCGCTGCAATCCGGTGGTGCGGTCGCCGACCACACCCGGGCGGTGCTGGGGACCGTGCTGGACACCCTGCTGCGACTGCTGCACCCGTTCGTGCCGTTCGTCACCGAGTCGTTGTGGACCCAGCTCACCGGCGGCGAGACCCTGGTGACCACCTCCTGGCCGACACAGTCCGGCACCGTCCCCGATCCGCAGGCGGCCGCGCAGATCGCCGACACCATCAAGCTGGTCACCGAGATCCGCCGGTTCCGTGCCGACCAGGGCCTGCCGCCCGGCCGCAAGGTGCCGGCGCGGATTGACTGGTCCGGCGACCGGGACGGGCAGGACGCCGGCGGGTTCGTCACCCGCAGCGCGTTGACGCTGGGCCGCTTTGGTCCGGTGGCCGATGCGTTCGCACCGACCGCCGCACTGGAGGTCGCCCTCGCCACCGGCACCGTCACTGTGCACATCGACACTTCCGAGACCATCGACGTCGCGGCCGAGACCGCCCGGGCACAGCGAGATCTCACCGACGCCCGCAAGGAACTCGCGCAAACTGCCGGCAAGCTGGACAACTCGGCGTTCCTGGCCAAGGCGCCTGAGCCGGTGGTGGCGAAGATCCGGGCCCGGCACGCCGCCGCCGCGGCGGAGATCGACCGGCTCACCGCTCGGCTGGCGGAACTCGGCGGCACCGTGAACGGCACGGCGTGACCACCTCGGGCAACGGCGCCGGTGATCCCGAGGATCTGGCGGAGTACCTGCGCGGCCTCACCCCGGGCCTGGGGGAGCCTGCCGGTGACGACCCGGATGTAGGTGCTGCTGAAACGCCGGAGGCGACCTCGGCGACGGCCGACCTGGACGACCAGACCAGCGAGCTGGTCCCTGATTTCCCGCCGCTGACGCTCGCCGCCGTCGAGGCCGCGCTCAACCGGCGCTGGCCGGAGACCCACATCGAACCGACACTGGCCCGGATCACGGCGCTGCTCGACCTGCTGGGCAACCCGCAGCGCGCCTACCCGGTGATCCAGATTGCCGGCACGAACGGCAAGACCAGCGTCGCTCGGATGATCGACGCGCTGCTGACCGCCATGGGACTGCGCACCGGACGGTTCACCTCGCCGCACCTGCAGAAGGTCACCGAGCGGATCAGCCTGGACGGCATGCCGATCGACGACGAGCGGTACGTGCAGACCTTCGGCGATATCGCCCCCTACGTCGACATGGTCGACGCGGCGAGCGCCCGCTCCGGCGGGGTACCGCTGTCCAAATTCGAGATCCTCACCGCGATGGCCTATGCGGCGTTCGCCGACGCACCGGTGGACGTCGGAATCATCGAGGTGGGCATCGGCGGGACGTGGGACTCCACCAACGTGGTCGACGCGACCGTTGCCGTCGTCACGCCCATCGGCATCGACCACATCAATTACCTGGGGCCGGATCTGGTCTCCATCGCCGGCAACAAGGCCGGCATCATCAAGCAGGGTGCCACCGCGGTGATCGGAGCGCAGGAGCCGGAGGCGATGACGGTGCTGCTGCGGCGCGCCGTGCAGCAGGATGCCACCGTCGCCCGGTTCGGCTCCGAGTTCGCCGTCGCCGAGCGCAGCGTCGCCGTCGGCGGCCAACTGCTGACGTTGCAGGGACTCTCGGCGGTCTACCCGGAGGTGTTCCTGCCGCTGCACGGCGCGCACCAGGCGGGCAATGCGGCGGTGGCCCTCGCCGCCGTCGAGGCATTCCTCGGTGCCGGCCGGGACCGCTCGCTGGACCTGACCACGGTGCAGGACGGATTCGCGCAGGCGGCCTCGCCGGGCCGGTTGGAGCGGGTGCGCACCTCGCCGATGATCTTCATCGATGCCGCGCACAACCCGCACGGTGCCCGGGCCCTGGCGATTGCGCTGGGCGAGGAGTTTTCCTTCACCCGGCTGGTTGGCGTGCTGGCCGTGATGGCCGACAAGGACGTGCGCGGCGTACTGGAGGCGCTGGCCGACTCGTTCGACGAGGTGGTGGTGACGGTGAACTCGTCACCGCGCTCGATGCCGACGGATGACCTTGCCGAGCTGGCGAATGACGTGTTCGGCGAGCACCGGGTGCACACCGCCGCGCGGATGGATGAGGCGATCGCGCTGGCCGTGGACCTGGCCGAGGATGACCCCGAGGCGGCCCCGGGCGCGGCGGTCCTGATCACCGGATCGGTGGTCTCGGCCGGCGACGGCCGCGCGCTGGCCGGCCTGGACCCCGCGTGAGCACACCACCTGCCCCTGCCGGCCGCCCTTCCGACCCGGAGCGCGGCCTGCGCGGCGTGATGTCGGCGATCCTGATCCTCGAGGCCATCGTCATCCTGTTGGGCATCCCGGTCGCCGAGAACACCGGAGGCGGGACCGGGCCGGTCGGTGTGGTGTTGATCTGCGCGTTGGCGCTGGCGCACCTCCTGACCTGCGCGCTGGTGCGCAGGCCCTACGCCGTCGCGGTGATCCTGGCGCTGCAGGCGCTCCTGGTCGCCTGCTGGGCGATCAACGCCTCGCTCGGCGTGATGGGCATCGTGTTCGCCATCGTGTGGGCACTCGTGCTGTGGATGCGTCGTGAGTTTCGCCGGCGCCTCGCGGCCGGCCTGCTCTCCTTCGGCGACGCGCCGGGGTCTACGACGGGTCAGGACCGATAGTCTGCCCACTGCCCCCCGGTGGGGGGCCGCCCGGCCGAGTGCGCCGGTAGCAAGCGCGAGAACGGGAGTAACACGACGTGACAGAGCGGACCCTGGTGCTCATCAAGCCCGACGGGGTGCGGCGCGGACTGGTAGGCGAGATCATCGCCCGCATCGAGCGCAAGGGCCTGACCCTGGTCGCGATGGACCTGCGCACCGTCGACGTCGAACTCGCGAAGGCGCACTACGCCGAGCACGTGGGCAAGCCGTTCTTCGACTCGCTGGTGGAGTTCATCACCGGAGGCCCGCTGGTGGCGGCGGTCGTCGAGGGGGAGCGGGCCATCGCCGGCTGGCGGCAACTGGCCGGCGGCACCGACCCGGTGGAGAAGGCCACCCCGGGCAGCATCCGCGGCGACTTTGCCCTGGTCACCCAGTTCAATCTGGTGCACGGGTCGGACTCGCCGGAGTCCGCCGCCCGCGAGATCGCGCTCTGGTTCGGCCCGCTCGCCTGATCGCGCGCCCACTGGGCACCGATCACGCGGGCACCGCCCCGCAACCAGGCTGGCCAGGTGCCAGCGTGACCGACCGGGCAGCGTCAGGAGTGTGAACCGCGCGATCGCGAGCCGTGCAGCACGGCCCAGGCCACCAGCAGCGTTCCGACCAGCAGCACCGCCAGTCCGACGATCATCGGCATGGTGACGTCCAGGCCGGTGTGTGCCAGCGCCAGCGGCCCCGCCCCGGGGTCGGATCCGGTGCCGGCCGGGCTTTCCGTCACCGGGCCAGCCGCGCCGGCGCCGTCACCGGCCCAGGCGGCCGGGGCCAGCAGCACGGACGGCATGGTCATCACCGCGGCCACCAGTGCCATGCGGCCGCGGAGTCGACGCATCACGCACCCCCTACCCGGCCGGACCAGCCCCGCTTGTCGGCGGGGCTTTGTCGCATTCTACCGGCACCCACCGTGTGACGGCCGGCGGAAAAACCCGATCGGCGCTGTCGGCCCGCGCAGGTACTGTGGCGCCTCGTGGGGGACACCAGGACCGCAGGACCATCCGGAGCCGGGTCGACGCCGATGGCGAGCCCGGCCGCTTCGCCGGCGGCACCGATGATCGCCGCCCGCACCCTGACCAAGAGCTTTCAGGTCAAGGGTGGCGCCACGGTTGAGGCCGTGAAGGGCATCGACGTCACCGTCCCTCGCGGGCAGGCGTTCGGCTTTCTCGGCCCCAACGGCGCCGGCAAGTCGTCCACCATGCGCATAGTCGCCTGCACCTCGCCGCGGTCCGGCGGAGACCTGGCCATCCTGGGCCTGGATCCGGAGCGGGACGGCGTCCGCATCCGCGACCGGCTCGGTGTGGTGCCGCAGCAGGACAACCTGGACGAAGAGCTCACCGTCACCGAGAACCTGTACATCTACGCGCGGTACTTCGGCTTCTCCCGAGCCTATTGCCGGGCCAAGGCCACCGAGCTGCTGGAATTCGCCCAGCTCACCGAGAAGGCCACCGCCAAGGTGACGGCGCTCTCCGGCGGGATGAAGCGCCGCCTGACCATCGCTCGGGCCCTGGTCAACGACCCGGATCTGCTGCTGCTGGACGAGCCCACCACCGGGCTGGACCCGCAGGCGCGGCACGTCGTGTGGGACAGGCTGTTCCGGCTCAAGCAGCAGGGCGTGACGCTGGTGCTGACCACGCACTACATGGACGAGGCCGAGCAGTTGTGCGACCGGCTGGTGGTGATGGATCACGGCCTGATCGTCGCCGAAGGCTCGCCGGCCGAGCTGATCGCACGGTATTCGACCCGGGAGGTGGTGGAGCTGCGGTTCGAGCCGGGCGCGCAGCTGATGGCGCAGCCGGTCGCCGAAGCGCTGGTGGACCGGCTGGAGGTGCTGCCGGACCGGCTGCTGCTGTACACGCCGCACGGCGACGCCACGCTGGAGGCGGTCGCGGCCGCCGGGATCGAGCCGGCCGCCACCCTGGTGCGTCGGTCCACCCTGGAGGATGTGTTCTTGCACCTGACCGGGCGAAGTCTGGTCGAGTAGGTGAGTTCCCAGATGGATCAACAGCTTTCCGGAACCGTGGCGGTGAGATCGCACGGCGCCACACACCCCGTCACCGCCTGGACCTACCGGGTGCGGGTGTGGGAGTACCTGATGCGCCAGTGGCGGCCGTACTTCGTCTCGGGCATCGCCGAGGCGGTCGGTGGGCCGCTGCTCTACCTGCTCGCGCTGGGCCTGGGCCTGGGCTCGCTGATCAGCTCGCGGGGCACCGCGGTGCTCGGCGGGGTGCGGTATGTCGACTACATCGCGCCCGCGCTGCTGTGCGCGGCTGCCCTGCAGATCGCGTTCTCCGAGTGCTCGTTCGGGGCGTTCGGCCGGATCAAGTGGCAGCGCACCCTGTGGGGTATCACGTCGACTCCCGTCACCCCGGAGGTCGCGGCCGACGCTCACGTGATGTACATCTCCACCAGGCTCGGACTGTCGGCGGTCTTGTACTACCTGGTGCTGCTGGCCTTCGGCGCGGCCGGTGGCCCGGCCGGGGTGCTGATGATCCCGATCGCCGTGTTGACGGCCATGTCGGTCGGGGTATGGATTCTGGCGTTGTCCGCGGTGCTGGACGACGACGCCCCGACGGCGTTCAATCTGGTGCTCCGGTTCGGGGTGATCCCCGCCTCGCTGTTCTCCGCGTCGTTCTTTCCGATCAGCCAGCTGCCATGGGCGGTGCGCTGGCTGGCGGTCGCCTCGCCGCTGTGGCACGGCAACGAGCTGGCCCGGGATGCCGCGCTGGGTGGGCTGCCCGGCTGGCAGGTGACGATGCACCTGGTGGTACTGGTGGCGTTGCTGGTGGCGGTTTCGCGGTGGCGCGGCGGCGGTTCCGGATCAGGTTGGCGTCCTGACATGGCGTGGCAGGCAAGCGATCGGGTAGCGGTGACGGAGTCGACCGGCCAGGCCCCGCGAGATGCGCCTCACCCTCGTGCCGGGGCATCGGGTGAGTTGTTGCTGCGCATCATTCCGGTTCGGATGTACGCCGGCCGGTCCCATGTGGTGATGGAGCGGTCGCTGCACACCTCCCGGACGTTCAAGTGGACGCTGATCTCAGGGTTCTTCGAGCCGCTGTTCTACCTGCTGGCGATGGGTGCCGGGATGGGCTCGCTGATCGGCACGGTGCAGGGCCCCACCGGCCCGGTCGCGTATGCGGCCTTCATCGCACCCGGGCTGCTGGCCACCTCCGCCATGAACGGCGCGGTGTTCGACTCCACCGTGAACGTGTTCTTCAAGCTGCGCTACGCCAAGACCTACGACGCCATGCTGGCCACGTCCCTCGGCCCGATGGATGTGGCGCTGGGGGAGATCGGCTGGGCGCTCGGGCGGGGCGCGGCCTATGCGGTGACGTTCGAGATCGTGATGGCCGCCATGGGGCTGCTGTACTCGCCGTGGGCGGCGCTGGCGGTGCCGGGCGCCATCCTGATCGCGTTCGGATTCGCCGCGGTCGGCATGGCGATCTGCACATTCCTGCGGACATTCCAGCACCTGGACTGGGTCACCATGTCGCTGATGCCGATGTTCTTGTTCTCCACCACGTTCTACCCGCTGGACGTCTACCCCCGGGCGGTGCAGATCCTGGTGGAATGCCTGCCGCTCTACCACGGCATCGAGCTGATCCGTGGCCTGACGCTGGGCGCGGTCGACGTGAGCATGCTCGGACATGCGGCGTACTTCGTGGTGATGGCCGTGGTGGGCGTGGCGGTCACCGCTCGTCGCCTGGAGCGGTTGCTGCTGACCTGACCGGCTCGGCACGTGGTATCGCCGCGGCACGGTTCGGTATCTGTCCGGTACCGGCTCGGTTCAGTTCGACATCGCCAGCAGCGTGTCCCGGTTGTACACCGCCCTGGACCAGGCGGTGACCCGGGCCGGGTCGGTGAGGGTGAGCACCCCGATCGTCACCGCACCGTCGGTGCTGATGGACTCGATCGCGTAGAAGTCGGACCACGGCTGTTGTCGGACCGCGCTCTTCCCGCCGGTGACCAGTCCGCGGAGCGCATCCGCGTTCGCTCGGGCGGCGTCGTCATCGGAGTTGGCCAGCACGATGACGGTGCGGGGCGTCCCGTCCACGATCGTCTCGCCGATACCGGCCAGCACATACGGCTTGAGCGCGTGTTTCCGCAGCTCGGCGAGGACCTTCTTCGCCTGCTCCGGGGATGAGGTGCTCGATCCGACCAGCGGGGCGAGCAGCTGAGGGCCGACGATCAGTGCCGAGTACACGCCGTGATCGTCCAGCGCGGTGGCCACCGCCCGGTAGTTCGTGTCGGCAGCCAGTGAGGGTGCGGGATCGTTGCCAACGTCGAGCAACGCGTGCATGGTCGCATCGACCCGGCCGAACAGGAAGGTGGACGAATCCGGGAATGCCATCCGCCGCGAGCTGCCCAGCTCGGTGAACAGCCCCGTGTAGCGCTTGGTGATGTCCATCTTCAGGTCGTCCATCCACCGGTAGAAGGTGTGCCCCCGGTAGTCGGGGGTCGTCAGTTCGTCCTTCCAGTTGGAATTGCTGCGAAACGCCTGGTCGATGGTCGAGGTGTCAAAGCTGCCGCGAGCGGCGATCGCGATCCGCGGGGGCGCCGACGCCTGGATGTCGGCGGCGATATCCGAGGCCGCGATCGGCTGGCCCTGCGCCGTTGCCCGTTGGGACAGCTGGAACAGCAGATCGGAGCCGGCCATGCCGATGCCGGTCTCCAGGCTGTTGGTCAGGGCCAGCGAGTACTTCGACTGATCGGCCAGCGTGGCATCAGCGCCCGGCACCGTCACCCCGCCGGCCGCTGCGGCCTTCCAGTACAGGTTGATCGTCACGGGCTGGTCGCCCGCGACAGACGCCGGCACCATGGTGAGCATGCTCGCCAGGGTCGCATCGGCGGCCGACGAGCTCGTGCCGGCCGACGAGCTCGTGCCGGCCGACGAGCTCGTGCCGGCCGACGTGCTCGTGCCGGGATCCGTGCTCGTGCCGGCGGTCTTGTCGCCCGGGGTGGCGGGGCCGGCAGTGGTGCTGTCGGTGTCGATCTGACCGCTCCCGGCGACGCCGGTGCCGGACGTGCAGGCAGCCAGGCTTGTCGCCAGGACGGCGCATGCCAACAGTGCCCAGGTGCGTTTCATGGTTCCCCCGTGGTCTCGGTGCCGGCGTTGCGCCGGCCGACCGGGTCATTGCAACACAGCCATGCCCGGGCGCGGGCGGATTCCGGTCGGCGGCTGCCTCCGCGCCCGGGTCGGCCGCGATGTGGGATACTGGCCCAGTACGGGCGGGGGAATCCCGCGCCGTGCCCGATCTGGCCGCCGGCCGGTCGCGCGGGACTCCGGTGTGTGACAGGCGCCGTTCCAGGCGGTGACGGGGGAGAGCCGTCGCGCCGGTCGAGTCCCGCCGCGCCCGTTGCTCGCGACAGAGCGGACCCCGCTAGCTTCCCGCCTGCGCTCACGGCGCAGCGGACACGATTTCCGCCACGGCACCCCTGCGCGGACGCGTTGCACACGCGCCCGGGGGTGGGCGGGAGAGGATTTGTCGCATCATGACGTCATCGAATGAACCCACCATCCCGACCCTGGCCGCCGCACTGGCCGACCTGCCACAGCGGGTCCGGGTGCACGACCTGGCCCGGCGGGCCGGGTTGAACTCCAAGGAGGCAATCGCCGCCCTGGCCGGGGCCGGGGTGCAGGTCGGATCCGCCTCCTCCTCGGTCGATCGCGAGGTCGCCGAGGCGGTGCTGACCTCCCTGCTGGGCGGGCCGGACGGCGCCTCGCCGGTCGCCGCCGAGCCGAGCCCGGCGGCCTCGGATGCAGTGGCCGACCAGCCGACCTCCGAGGTGCCGGACGCCGACACCGAAGACTCCCACCGCTCCCGGCGCCGCGGTCGTCGGGGACGCGGCCGCTCCGAAGCGAGCCCGTCGGCTGGCAGCACCGATGGTGCCGGTGGAGCCGATGGTGCCGCCAAATCCGACGCGGCGGCGACCGAGGGCAGTATCACCGACCAGACACACGACCAGGCCGACGATCAGCCGGACCATCACGCCGACGATCAGGCGGGTGATCAGGCGGACGGCGAGGGCAGGTCCCGGCGGCGCCGGCGCGGTGGCCGCGGTCGTCGCGGCTCCGGCAGGAGCCAGTCCAAGGATCGGGACGACCACGCCGGTGACGATGCTGGTGACGATGCCGATGCTGGTACTGGTGCTGATGCTCAGGCCGACGCCTCCGACGACGACATGCAGCCCGGCGCCGCCGTCACCGAAGCGACTCCCGGCGACGAGGAGGCGGGCGCGGCCGGCAGCGACTCGGATGAGTCCGGCAGTGACTCGGACGAGGCCGACAAGTCCCACGACGGTGGCGACGACGACGACTCGGGCAGGTCGTCCTCGCGTCGCCGGCGTCGCCGCCGCCGGCGCTCCGGATCGTCCGACGGGAACGGTGACGACGATCCGGCCGACACCGTCGTGCACGTCCGCGAGGGTCGCTCCGGCGGGTCCGAGCCGTCGGTGCAGGGCGTCAAGGGCTCCACCCGGCTGGAGGCCAAACGGCAGCGACGTCGGGACAGCCGTGATTCGCGGCGCCGCCCGCAGATCCTGTCCGAGGCCGAGTTCCTGGCCCGCCGCGAGTCGGTGGACCGGGTGATGGCAGTGCGGCAGCGCGGCGACCTGGCCCAGGTGGCGCTGCTGGAGGACGGGGTGCTGGTGGAGCACTTCGTATCCCGCAGCGGTGCCGCGTCCATGATCGGCAACGTCTACTTGGGCCGGGTGCAGAACGTGTTGCCGTCCATGGAGGCCGCGTTCGTGGACATCGGCAAGGGGCGCAACGCCGTGCTGTACGCCGGCGAGGTCAACTGGGATATCGCCGGCCTGGAGGGCAAGGAGCGTCGCATCGAGACGGCCCTGGCCAGCGGCGACACCGTGCTGGTGCAGGTCTCCAAGGATCCGATCGGCCACAAGGGCGCCCGGCTCACCACCCAGATCTCGCTACCCGGCCGGTTCCTGGTGTATGTACCCGGCGGCGGCGCCACCGGCATCTCCCGCAAGCTGCCGGACACCGAGCGCAAGCGGCTCAAAGAGATCCTGGACAAGATTGTGCCCAAGGATGCCGGGGTGATCATCCGGACCGCGGCCGAGGGTGTCGGCGAGGACGAACTGGCCGCCGACGTAGCCCGGCTGCAGGCGAAGTGGGAGCAGATCACGCAGGCCACAACCGCCTCACAGCACGGTGCGGCGAAGGGCACCGACAGCGGCGCGGCGACGGCGCCCACACAGCTGTACGCCGAGCCGGACACCCTGATCAAGGTGATCCGCGACCTGTTCAACTCCGACATCAATCGGCTGCTCATCGACGGTGACGACGCCTGGGCATCGGTGTCGGACTACGTGCTCTCGGTCGCGCCCGAGCTGGCCGACCGAGTCAGTCGTTACATCGGGGACCGGGACGTGTTCGCAGCGTTCCGGATCGATGAGCAGATCAGCAAGGCGCTGCAGCGCAAGGTGCACCTGCCCTCGGGTGGGTCGCTGGTGATCGATCGCACCGAGGCGATGACCGTCGTCGACGTCAACACCGGCAAGTTCACCGGCTCTGGCGGCAACCTCGAGGAGACCGTCACCCGCAATAACCTGGAGGCCGCCGAAGAGATCGTCCGGCAGCTGCGGCTGCGAGACATCGGCGGCATCATCGTGGTCGACTTCATCGACATGGTGCTGGAGTCCAACCGGGAGCTGGTGCTGCGCCGGCTCACCGAGTGCCTGGGCCGGGATCGCACCCGTCACCAGGTCGCCGAGGTCACCTCGCTGGGCCTGGTGCAGATGACCCGCAAGCGGATGGGCCTCGGTCTGGTGGAGGCGTTCTCCGAGCCGTGCCCGCACTGCGGCGGTCGGGGCATCCTGCTGCACGACGCGCCCGCCGACACCGGCGCCACCGAGTCCGACGGGGCCGGCGGCGCGGACCGTGCCCGGCGTAAGGGGCGCAAGCGGGGCAAACAGGGCGGTCACGACGGCGGTGACGACGGCGCGAAGTTCGAGCCGCTGGTGGTGGAGCGGGTGACCGCCGACGCCAAGCGCAACCCGCTTGGGCCGAAACCGCCCGCGCTGTTCCGCTCGGCCGAGCAGGATGCGGCCGAGCAGGATGCGGTTGAACAGGACGCGCAGCAGCAGGGCGTCGAGCCGCCGGCCGCGGATCGGTCGGCTGCACCGGCCGAGCCGGCTGCACCGGAAAGGTCGGAGCCGCCCGCGGAGCCGGTGACCCGGCCCGAGGGCGTGGCCGTACCCGACAAGCAGGCCCTACCCAACAAACAGGCCGCACCGGCCGAGCCGGTCGCGGAGGCTGCCCCCGCTGCCCCACGCCCGCGGCGGCGCCGGGCCGCCGGCCGACCCGCCGGAGCACCGGAGGCCGTGACAACGGCGGTCGATCTGGTGATTCCCGTCACCGCCAACGGCGAATCCGGCTCGGACGGCCAGGGTGAGCAGCCGGCCGCCGACGCAGCGACCAAGCCGCGCCGCCGCCGGGCCGCCTCCCGGCCCGCCGGGCCCGTCACCGCCGCGGCGCAGTCGACGCAGCCCCAGGAGGCTGGCCAGCCCACCGGCTGACCGGCCGGTTTGCCGCGATACCGCCCCGTCACGTATCGTGGGAGACCGACCGCTGCCCGCGCAGCGGGTTTTGTGGTGCCCGTCGATCGTCCGGCCAGTCGCTGGTCAGCGGTCTGCGGCGGACATCGACAGACCACCGTCGTACCCGGCTGGCCCGCGTGCGACACCACAGCGAGACACCGAGCACACCAGCGTGCCGGCAACCGAACAGGCAGGATGAGTGATGTACGCGATCGTCAAGACCGGCGGCAAGCAGTACAAGGTCGCCGAGGGTGACGTCATCACCGTGGAAAAGCTCGACGGCGAGCCGGGCACCGAGGTGAGCCTGCCGGCCGTGCTGCTGGTGGACGGCGAGCAGCTGACTACCTCCGTGGACGCGCTGGCGAAGGTCGCCGTCACCGGCGAGGTCGTCTCACACGGCAAGGGCCCCAAGATCGTCATCCACAAGTTCAAGAACAAGACCGGCTACCACAAGCGGCAGGGCCACCGCCAGCCGCTCACCACGATCAAGGTCACCGGCATCAGCGCCAGCTGAACCGATCCACACAAGCTCAGACACTGAGGCCCAGGGAAGAGGCTCACAGACATGGCACACAAGAAGGGCGCATCCAGCTCCCGCAACGGGCGCGACTCGAACTCGCAGCGGCTCGGTGTCAAGCGGTTCGGCGGTCAGCAGGTGAACGCCGGCGAGATTCTGATCCGGCAGCGCGGCACGAAGTTCCACCCGGGCGCCGGTGTCGGTCGCGGCAAGGACGACACGCTGTTCGCCCTGGTGCCCGGCGCCGTGGAGTTCGGCACCCGGCGGGGTCGCAAGACCGTCAACATCGTCCCGGTGGCCGAGCAGATTGCGCCGATCGCCCAGGGCTGACGCTCCCGCAGAATCCAGTACAGCCACCAGGGGCGGACCGGTCCACACCGGATCCGCCCCTCGTGCGTTTCCGAGGCACCGCACGGCGGTGACACCCGCCGCAACGCGTTCCACTCGCAGGAAGGGGGCCGGGCGATGGCCCGCTTCGTCGACCGTGCCGTGCTGCATGTGCAGGCCGGTGACGGTGGCCACGGCTGCTCGTCGGTGCACCGGGAGAAGTTCAAGCCGCTCGGCGGCCCGGATGGTGGCAACGGTGGCAACGGTGGCGATGTGGTGCTGCAGGTCGACCCGAACGTGCACACACTGCTGGACTTTCACTTCCGCCCGCACGCCCGGGCGCGGGGTGGCCGGCCCGGCATGGGCGATAACCGGGATGGCGCCGGCGGTGCCTCGCTGCAGCTGGGCGTGCCCGACGGGACCGTGGTGCTGGGCGCCGATGGGCGCCTGCTGGCCGACCTGGTCGGGCCCGGGTCCAGCTACATCGCCGCGCGCGGCGGCCGCGGCGGCCTGGGCAACGCCGCACTGGCCTCCAGATCGCGCAAGGCACCGGGATTCGCGCTGCTCGGCGAGCCGGGGGAGTCGGCCGAGATCGTGCTGGAGCTCAAGAGCGTCGCCGACGTCGGACTGATCGGATTCCCCTCCGCGGGCAAGTCCTCGCTGGTGTCGGTGCTGTCGGCCGCCAAGCCGAAGATCGCCGACTACCCATTTACCACCCTGGAGCCCAACCTGGGCGTCGTCACCGCGGGCTCGGAGGTGTTCACCGTCGCCGACGTGCCGGGGCTGATCCCCGGTGCCAGCGCCGGACGCGGCCTGGGGCTGGAGTTCCTGCGGCACATCGAACGATGCGCGGTCCTGGTGCACGTGGTGGACTGCGCCACCGCCGAGCCGGGCCGTGACCCGGCCAGCGACGTTGCGGCCGTCGAGACCGAGCTATCCCAGTACGCGCCGTCGCTGCCCGGTGACCTGGCCGCGAAGCCGCGCCTGGTGGCGCTGAACAAGATCGACGTGCCGGAGGCGCGGGAGCTGGCCGAGTTCGTCGCCGCCGATCTACGAGCCGCCGGCTACCCGGTCTTCCAGGTGTCCACGGCCACCCACGAGGGGCTGGCCGAGCTGACCTATGCCATGGCCGAGGCGGTCGCCGCCGATCGCGCCGCACGCCCCGTGCCGGTCGCCCCGCGGGTGGTGATCCGTCCGGCGGCGGTGGACTCGGAGCAGTTCACCGTCGAGCCGGACCCCGAGATCGACGGCGGATTCATCGTGCGCGGCGCCCGTCCCGAGCGATGGATCCGGCAGACCGATTTCGGCAACGACGAGGCCGTCGGGTATCTCGCCGATCGGCTGGCTCGACTCGGTGTGGAGGAGCGGCTGGCCGAACTGGGCGCACAGCCGGGCGCGCCGGTCACCATCGCAGAGGTCACCTTCGACTGGGAGCCGGCCACCGCCGCCGGGGTGGATCGGACCCCGACCGGGCGGGGCACCGACGCCCGGCTGGAGACCGGCGATCGGGTCAGCGCCGCCGAACGCAAGGCGCTGCATCGAATTCGCCGCGGCCTGCCGGCCGAGGTGGACGGGCCGGACGACGGCCCGCGAGGACGGGTGGGACGGCGGTGACGGGCATCGTGGACCGCGGCGCGGCGGCCGCGCCCGATACTCCCGTCACCGATACGCCGGCCCTGGTCCCGGAGCCCGGGTCCGCCCGGGTCGCCGTCGGATCGGCCCGCATCATCGTGGTCAAGGTGGGCTCGTCGTCGCTGACCACCGCGGCCGGTGGGCTGGACCCGGCTCGGCTGGATGCCCTGGTGGATGCCGTGGCGCAGCGCACCGTCGCCGGCAGCCACGTGGTGCTGGTGTCCTCCGGGGCGATCGCGGCGGGCCTGGCCCCGCTCGGGCTGCGCCGCCGCCCCCGGGATCTGGCCACCCAGCAGGCCGCCGCCTCAGTCGGCCAGCAGCAGCTCGCGGCGCGGTATGCCACCTCGTTCGCCCGGCACGGCCTGCGAGTCGGGCAGGTGCTGCTGACCAGCGACGACGTGGTGCGGCGCGCTCACTACCGCAATGCGCAACGCACCTTTGGCCGGCTGCTGCACTTCGGGGTGGTGCCGGTGGTCAACGAAAACGACACCGTGGCGACCTCCGAGATCCGGTTCGGCGACAACGACCGGTTGGCCGCGCTGGTCGCACATCTGGTGGGAGCCGAGGCCCTGGTGCTGCTCTCGGATGTCGATGCGCTGTACACCGGCGACCCCCGGCGGCCGGACTCGGTGCCCATCCACGAGATCACCGATCCGGGGCAGCTGGCCGGTATCGGAATCAGTGCCCACGGCAGCGGGCTCGGCACCGGCGGCATGGCGTCCAAGATCACCGCCGCGTTGACGGCCACCGGGGCCGGCATTCCGGTGCTGCTGGCCGATGCCGCGCACGCCCGGCAGGCGTTGGCGATGGGACCGGGGCCGGCGGTGGGCACGGCGTTCGAGCCCGCCGCGCGGCGCACCAGTGCCCGGCTGTTCTGGCTGCGGCATGCCGCGTCGCCCTCCGGGGCGCTGGCACTGGACGCGGGGGCGGTGGCAGCGGTGACGCGACGACGCAAATCGCTGCTGCCGGCCGGGATCACCGGCTTCCGCGGCGATTTCGAATCCGGTGACGTGGTCGACCTGATCGGGCCCGATGGGAGTGTGGTGGCCCGCGGGTTCGTGGCGCACGACGCCGCGGAACTGCCGGCGATCATCGGACACAACCTGGCCGACCTGCCGGCCGAGCAGCGCCGCGAGGTCGTGCACGCCGATGACCTGGTGTCGCTGTGAGGCCAGCATGGATCATGATGCCTCGCATGGATGATCATTGGCCGGATGTGACGGCAGTGACTGGTGGGGCGACGTTCGCGCATGCTGAGCAGGTTGATCCATGCGAGGACGGTGCGGTGAACGGCGCAGGTCGGGCATGGCAGGCTTGAGGATCGTGACCAGCAGCGAGGGAGCAGCGGTGGACGGGTCGGGATCGGCGGGCCGAGAGCAGGTGTTGGCCGCGGCGCGCCGCGCTCAGGTGGTGACGGCGGAACTGGCCGGCGCCTCCTCGGCAACCAAGGATGCCGCGCTGCGGGCCATGGCAGCCGGGTTGCGCGAGCAGGCGGACCCGATTCGCGCCGCCAACGACGAGGACGTCGCCACCGCCCGCGCGGCCGGCACGCCGGACTCCCTGATCGACCGGCTCACCCTGACCGCGCCGCGCATCGAAGCCATGGCCGCCGGCCTGGAGCACCTGGCCACGCTGCCCGACCCGGTCGGCACGGTGGTGCGCGGCGCCGTGCTGCCCAACGGGTTGGCGTTGCAGCAGGTGCGGGTGCCGCTGGGCGTGGTGGCGATCATCTACGAGGCGCGTCCCAATGTCACCGCCGACGCCGCGGGTATCGCACTCAAGGCCGGTAACGCGGCGCTGCTGCGCGGGTCTGGGTCGGCCTACCGCTCCAACGCGGCGATCGTGGCGGTGCTGCGGCAGGCCGCCGGCGCCGCGGGCCTGCCGGCGGACGCGATCGTGTTGGTGCCCGGCACCGACCGGGAATCGGTGCGGCACCTGATGACCGCGCGCGGGCTGGTCGATGTGATCATTCCGCGCGGCGGAGCCGGCCTGATCCGCGCGGTGGTGCAGGGTTCCACGGTGCCCGTCATCGAGACCGGCGTGGGCAACTGCCATGTGTATGTGGATGCCGCGGCCGATCTCGAGATGGCCCTGGAGATCCTGATCAACTCCAAGGTGCGCCGGCCATCGGTGTGCAACGCGGCCGAGACGCTGCTGGTACACGGCGATGTCGCGGCCGCCTTTGTACCGAAGGCCGTTGCGGCGCTCGCTGAACATGGCGTGACGGTGCACGCCGAGCCACGTTTCGCGGGTCTGGCGGGCGGCGGTACCGTCCCCGCCACCGACGCCGATTTCGATACCGAGTACCTGTCGCTGGACATCGCGGCCGCCGTGGTGGACAGCCTGGACGCCGCCGTGGCACACATCGGTTCGCACGGCACCGGCCATACCGAGGCCATCGTCACCGCCGATCTCGACGCCGCCAGGCGATTCACCGGCCGGGTGGATGCCGCGGCCGTGATGGTCAATGCCTCCACCGCGTTCACCGACGGCGGCGAGTTCGGGTTCGGTGCCGAGATCGGCATCTCCACGCAGAAGTTGCACGCCCGGGGTCCGATGGGCCTGCCCGAACTGACCAGCACCAAGTACATCGTCACCGGCACCGGGCAGACCAGGCCGGCCAGCTCATGACATCGAGCGCGCACCGCCGGATCGGCGTGATGGGCGGCACCTTCGACCCGATCCATCATGGCCACCTGGTGGCAGCATCCGAAGTGGCATCACGGTTCTCGCTGGACGAAGTGGTCTTCGTGCCGACCGGCCAGCCGTGGCAGAAGGACCGGCGCCGGGTCACCCACGCCGAGCACCGCTACCTGATGACGGTGATCGCCACCGCCTCCAACCCACGATTCACCGTGTCCCGGGTCGACATCGACCGGGGTGGCCCGACCTACACGGTGGACACCCTGACCGATCTGCGCGCGGTGTATCCGAATGCGGAGCTGTTCTTCATCACCGGGGCAGATGCGCTGGCCGCGATCATGAGCTGGAAGAACACCGGTGAACTGTTCGACCTGGCCCAGCTGATCGGCGTCACCCGGCCGGGATATCAGCTGCACGACCCGAACCTGCCCGGACGGGCGGTGACGCTGATAGAGGTTCCGGCGCTGGCCATCTCGTCCACCGACTGCCGGGAACGGGTGCAGGCCGGCGATCCGGTGTGGTATCTGGTCCCGGACGGTGTGGTGCAGTACATCGCCAAGCATCGGCTGTACGCCGCCGGTGATGTCGGCGAGACCGAGTTCCGGTCCGCCGGGGGGAACGACGGCGAGCGGATCGAACTCGAGGGGACGCTGTGACCGCAACCGACGCATCCCGTGACCTGGCGCTGCTGGCCGCGCAGGCGGCAGCGGACAAGCTGGCCAGCGACATCGCGGTGATCGACGTGTCCGACCGGCTCGCACTCACCGACTGCTTCGTGGTGGCCACCGCATCCAACGAGCGCCAGGTCGGTGCGATCGTCGATGAGGTGACGGGCCGCCTGGCCCGGGCCGGCACCAAGCCGCTGCGCCGCGAGGGGGAGCGGGACGGCCGGTGGGTGCTGCTGGACTTTACCGACGTGGTGGTGCACGTGCAGCACGCGGAGGAGCGGGTCTTCTACGCGCTGGACCGGCTGTGGGGCGATTGCCCGAGGATCCCGTTCACCGACTCGGCCGTTGGTGACACTGCCGGTGACGACACTGCCGGTGACGAGCCCGCCGGGGCGGGGCGGTAATCGCGCATGGCGCTGGACCACCTCATCCTGCTGCGGCACGGCGAGACCGCTTGGAACGCCGAACTGCGCATGCAGGGGCACCGCGACATTCCGCTGAACGACGTCGGTCTCGCGCAGGCCGCGGCCGCGGCGGCATCGGTGGGCGCGTTGCAGCCCGACGTCATCGTCGCCTCCGACCTGCAGCGCGCGGTGGTGACAGCGCAGGCCGTCGCGGCGGTGACGGGGCTGCCGGTGCGCACCGATCCGCGGCTGCGGGAGACATCGCTCGGTCGGTGGGAGGGGCAGACCCGGGAGCAGGTGATCGCCGGATGGCCGGATGAGTGGGAGCGCTGGCGGGCCACCAGCGCCCACAGTGCGCCGCCGGGCGGCGAGTCTCGGATCGAGGTGGCGGCACGGGCCGCCGAGGTGGTCGCCGAACTGGACGCCGGCGCCGACCGGCGGGCCCTGCTGGTTGCGCACGGCGGACTCATCGTCGGGCTGACCGGCCTGCTGCTGGACCTGCCCGACCTGCAGTGGGGCTGCCTGGTCGGTATCGGCAACTGCCACTGGGTGGTGTTACATCGTGCGGGGACGGCCTGGCGGCTGCACACGTACAACGGCGGCCTGGGCGGAATCGTGATGCCCGGCGGGCAGGACGAGGTCGCCGGCAGCTGACGCTGCCACCAGTCGGTCGGCGATCCCGGCTCGACTCGGGCCGCCCGGTCGGACACGATGATGTCGCGATCCGGTTGTCGCGATCCGGTTGTCCCCCTGTCCGATTCCGATCCACACGGGGCCCTGGCCGGTCTGGGCCGGGGAGTGCACCGCCCTACCGTGCGAGGCGTGTCCTCCTCGCCCGTGCGCCCCGATCCGCCCCCGAGGGGCACGGATGCCCGGGCTCGGGTCGTCGCACTGCGCCCCCGGGCGATGCCGACGGATGCCGTGCCGCGTTCCGGGGAGCCGGGGCCGGGCTGGATTCCCGATACTCGAGTGCGCCGGGCCCGCCATCGCAGCCTGCGCCGATCCGACGAGCGCGTCAGCGCCCCGGCCGCTCCCGAGCGTGCCGATACCGCCCGCCCAGTAGATCCGGCCGACCCGGCCGACCCGGTGGATCCGGCGGATCCGGCCGGCTCCGCCTGGGCAGCCCGGTTGGTGCGGCGCGGCCCGTGGGGCGCATTGGCCGAGCGGTGGGTTCCGGATCAGCTGCGCGGGGCGCGGGTCAATCCCGGGCGGCGCGGTGCCGCATTGCTGTCGGTCATTGCCGCGCTGGCCGCGGTGGTGGCCGCCGTCGGAGTGTGGTGGTCACGACCCCAACCGCAGCCCGTGGCGCCCACATCGCTGACGCCCGTCATCGGCAGCGTGGCGGCGTCCGGACCGTCCGCGTCCGACGTGCGGGACGCGGCTGTACGGTCCGACCCCTCCGAAAGCGACCGACTCGATCCCGCTGCGGCTCGGACGGCCGAGACGGCGGACGCCGGGCAGCCGACGCCGGTGCCGACGGGTCCGATTCTGGTGTCCGTCACTGGCAAGGTGCGGCATCCGGGTGTGGTGGCCGTTCCACGCGACGCCCGGGTCGCGGACGCGATCGCTGCCGCCGGTGGGGCGCTACATCAATCCGACCTCACCGGGCTCAACCTGGCAGCGCACTTGTCCGACGGTGACTCCGTGGTGGTCGCTGGCCCGAACGGCAGCGCCGTGCAGCCGCAAAACCCCGACGCCTCCGGCGGTCCCGGCTCGGTGGGCGCGGTCGGTGCCACCCCGGTGGCTCCGGTCGATCTGAACACCGCCGACCAGGCCGCCCTCGAGCAACTGCCCGGGGTCGGGCCGGTGACGGCGGCGGCCATCATCACCTGGCGCACCGATCACGGGCCGTTCACGTCGGTGGACCAGCTGCAGGCGGTGCCGGGCATCGGACCGGCGAAGTTCGCGCGGATCTCGCCGCACGCGACGGTGTGAGGCCGGTGTGCGGGTGGGCCGACGGTGGACCGAGCAGGAGGCGCCGCCGCCGGTGGATCTGCGGCTGGTGCCGGCGGCGGTGGCGGTGTGGGCCGGCTGCCTGGTCGGGCTCTGGGCCACGCCGGTCGCCTGGTGGGTGTGCGCGGGGGTGTGCGCGGCCGGCCTCGTGGTGCTGGCGCGGAGCCTGGCCGGCCGGCGGCGCACCGCGGGTCCGCGGGCACGGGGGCGCCCACCGGGCCCGGCGTCCCGCGGCGCACGGCTGGCACCGGGGGCGCTGGCGGCACTGGCCTGCCTGGCGGCCGCGACGGCTCTCGCCGCACTGCAGGTGGCGGCGGCCGCCCGCGATCCTCTGGTGCGGGCCGGGGAGGCGGGGGACTGGGTGGTGGTGGACGTTGTCGTCACCGCCGATCCGGTCCCGGTGGACTCGCCGTTTCCCGTCTCCGGGGAGGACGATCAGACCGAGGGCGCTGCCGGCGACGCCGCCGGAGTGGGCGGTGGGTCGGATCGGTGGCGGGTCGCCGGTCGCGCGACCGCCGCCCAGATCCGCGGCTCGGGCTCCTCCGCACAGGCCGCAGTGACGGTGTTCGGTACCGGGTCGGCCTGGTCGACGATGGCGACGGGCCAACGGTTTCAGGTGCGGGGCGTCGTCGCACCGGATACCTTCTCCGCCATTCCCGCCGTGGTGCTGCAGGCGGTCGGCGTGCCGCGAATCATCGGGGGGCTGCCGTGGTGGTCGTCCTGGGCGGTCGCCGCCCGCGCCTCGCTCGTGCGGTCCGCGGTGGTGCTGGGAGACGATCGCGGCGGGCTGCTGCGCGGGCTGGTCGTCGGCGATACCGCCGGCATCGGGCCGGGGCTGAGCGCGGACGCCAAGGCGACCGGCCTCACCCACCTGGTCGCGGTATCCGGTTCCCACGTGGCGATGATCGGTGGGCTGGTGGTGTTGCTGCTGCGCCGGCTGGGTCCGCGGATCGCGGCGGTCGGTGCCGCGGCGACGCTGGTCGCGCTGGTGGTACTGGTCGGGCCGCAACCGTCGGTGCTGCGCGCGGTTGTGATGGGGGCGATCGGCCTGGCCGCGGCCGTGCTCGGCCGGGCTCGGACGGCGCTGCCCGGGCTCGCGGCCGCGGTGCTGGTGCTGCTGCTTGCCGATCCGGCCCTGGCGGTCAGTGCCGGCTTCGCCCTGTCGGTGCAGGCCACCGCCGGCCTGGTGTTGCTGGCGCCCGCGTGGGTGCGGGCCCTGCAACGGCGTGGCGTGCCCCGCGGCTGGGCGCAGCTGCTGGTGTTGCCGGTGGCGGCGCACCTGATCACCATGCCGGTGATCGCGGCGATCAGCGGGACCATCTCGCTGGTGGCGGTCCCCGCGAATATCGCGGTGGCGCCGGTGGTGGCCCCGGCGCTCCTGGTCGGTCTGGCGGCGACCGCGCTCGGACCGTGGTGGCCGGCGGGTGGGGTCGCGCTGGCCCGGGCGGACGGGCCACTGCTGGGGTGGATCACCGGCGTGGCGCATCGGCTGGCCCGGTGGCCTGCCGCGACCCTGCCCTGGCCGGCCACCCCGGTCGGCGTGCTGGGCCTGGCAGGCCTGATCCTGGCGGGCCTGTTGCTGTTGCGGCACCGGCGGATTCGGGCGGTGCTGGCCGCCGCGGCGGCCGGTGCCCTGGTCGTCCTGGTGCCGGGGCAGGCCGCCGGGGTGGGGTGGCCGGTGGCCGGATGGTTGCTGACGGCCTGCGAGGTGGGCCAGGGTGACGGGATGGTGCTGTCCACCGGTACCGCAGGGACGGCCGTGGTGGTGGATACGGGCCCGGATCCGGCGTTGCTGGATGCCTGCCTGGATCGGCTGGGAGTGACCAGCATTCCGTTGCTGGTGCTCACCCACCTGCACGCCGACCACGTGGGCGGCCTGGTCGGCGCCCTGGCCGGCCGCAGCGTCGGTGCCATCGGGGTCGGGCCGGACCGGACGCCCGCCGTGGCCTGGTGGGACGTGCTCTCCGACGCGCGCAACGCCGGCGTTCCGGTGATCGCGCTGCATCCCGGAATGCGCTGGGCCGCCGGTGATCTGGCACTCACGGTGCTGGCGCCGGATACCGCATTCCACGGCACCGACTCGGACCCGAACAACGACTCGGTAGTGCTGATGGCCGTGGACGCGGGGGTGCGCATCCTGATGACCGGTGACATCGAGCCACCGGCCCAGCGGGCGCTGCTGGACTCCGGCGCGGATCTGCACGCCGAGGTGCTCAAGCAGCCACATCACGGATCGGCGAAGATCCTGCCGGAGTTCCTGACGGCCGTGTCGCCGCGGGTGGCGGTGATCGGAGTCGGGAAGGACAACGACTACGGCCACCCGAGCACCACCGCGCTGCGGGACGATGCCGCGGCCGGCGTCGTCACCGTGCTCCGCACCGACCTGGACGGCGACGTGCAGGTATGCCTGACCCCCTCCGGGCTGGCCACCGCCCACCGTGGCCCCACCCTGCGATCGACATCATCGGCGGACGACGGCGACCGGTGACCTCATGCGACCCTACCGGCGGCCAATCCCTGCGCCACCTCGACGGCCCAATAGGTCAGGATCATGTCGGCACCCGCCCGCCGGATCGCCGTCAGGGACTCCGCGATCGCCCGGTCACGGTCGATCCAGCCGCGGGCCGCGGCGGCCTCAAGCATCGCGTACTCGCCGGAGACCTGATAGGCGGCAACCGGAACCGTGCTGGCCGCAGCGGTATCTGCCAACACGTCCAGATACCAGCCGGCCGGTTTGACGATCACCACGTCGGCACCCTCGGCGATGTCCAGGGCCACCTCGCGCCCGGCTTCCCGGCGGTTGGCCGGGTCGAGTTGGTAGCCGCGCCGGTTGCCGGTGAGGGTGGAGTCGACGGCCTCCCGGAACGGGCCGTAACAGGCCGAGGCGAACTTGGCGGCGTAGCCGATGATCCCGGTGTCCTGGTGGCCCGCACCGTCCAGGGCCGAGCGGACGGCGCCGACCTGGCCGTCCATCATTCCCGACGTGCCGACCAGGTCCGCGCCCGCCGCCGCGAGAGCGAGACCCATGTCGGCGTACCGGATCAGCGTAGCGTCGTTGTCCACGGAGCCGTCCGGCCCGAGCACCCCGCAGTGCCCGTGGTCGGTGAACTCGTCCAGGCACAGGTCGGCCATCAGGACGGTGGCGTCGGCAAGGTCCGATCGCAGGGCGGCCATCGCGGTGTTCAGGATGCCGTCCGGATCCGTAGCGGCAGAACCGATGCCGTCCCGTGTCTCCGGCACTCCGAAGATCATCAGGCCGCCCACGCCTGCCTGGACCGCGACCTCGGCCGCGGCCCGCAGCGAGTCCAGGGTGTGTTGCACGACGCCGGGCATGGAGTCGATCGGGTGCGGCTGCGCGATGCCCTGCTTGACGAACATGGGCAGGATCAGCTCGCTTGGGTGCAGCCGGGTCTGCGCGGCTAGGCGTCGCAGCGCCGGCGTGCGCCGCAGCCGGCGGGGGCGTTCGACGGGAAACGGCATGGTAAGAATCGCCTTTCGTTTACGGAGGTCCGGATCGGCTCATGCGAGCGATGCTGGTCAGCGCCTCGAGCAATCCAGCCGCGCTAGGTTCGAGACCGGTGGCGGTGACGGAGATGCCGGCCTCCGCGGCCGCTACGGCGGTGGGGCGCCCGATCGCCACCACGGTGCTGCGCGGCGCGATGGGTGTCCCGGTCAGCGCGCCGGCCACGCTGGGGGAGGTCAGCAGGATCGCGTCGATGGTGCCGGCAGTGATCTCACGTGCGATCGAGGCCGGCACCGGCAGCGTGACGGTGTGATAGGCGCAGACCTCCCGGACACGATAGCCGGTGGCGCGCAGGGCATTCGGCAGTTCGGGCCGGGCCAGGTCCGACCGCGGCAGTAGCACCCGCCGACCCATCGGCTCGCTTGGCCAGGCGGCGACCAGCGCGGCCGCGGATCCCGGGGCGCCCGGAACCAGATCGACCCGAATTCCGGCCCGCCGCAGCGCCTCGGCGGTCGCCGGACCGACCGCCGCCACCCGGGTACTGCCCCCGATCGGTCGATCCGCCCCGATCCGCCGGGCCGCTTGCAGCATCGCCGTCACCGCCGCTGCCGAGGTGAACGACACCCAGTCGAACGTTCCGGCGGCGAGATCCGCCGCGGCGCTCCGCACCTCGGGGGAGTCGGGCAGCGGGCGGGTGTCGATCAGTGGGACGTGCAGCGGCTCGGCGCCGGCCCGTCGCAGCAGGTCGATCAGCTCGTCGGCGCGGGCCGCGGGCCGCGGCACCAGCACCCGCCACCCGGCGAGCGGGCCCCGGACCCCGGCGTCGCTCACGGTGTCTGATTGTTCGCTCCGCACTCCGCGGCCCGGCCCTGCGACTGCGTCGCGACGGGGCTGTGCCGCTCCGGCGTCGCTCACGGTGAGCCGGTCATCAGATCGCCCGCGCCATCGGCCAGGAGGGCGTTCGCCGCGCTGGCGCCGAGTTCCTCGGCACAATCGACCGGGCCACGACTGCGGTGTTCTCGCAGCTGTCCGCCGTCCGCGGAGATCACCCGTGCCGTGAGCACCAGACTCCGCTCGACCACGGTGGCCAGCGCCCCCACCGGCGCCGAGCAGCCTGCCTGCAACCCGGCCAGCAGCGCGCGCTCGGCGGCCGTCGCCGCTCGGGTGGGCGGATCGTCGATGGCGCCCAGCGTCGCGGCCATCCGAGCGTCGTCGGCGCGGCACTCGACGGCCAGCGCCCCCTGGGCGGGCGCCGGGAGCAGGTCGACGGCGGCAAAGGATTGCGTCACCGCCGCCAGCCGCCCCAGCCGTGCCAGGCCGGCGCGGGCCAGCACCACCGCGTCCACCTCGCCCCGATCCACGGCCGCGAGACGGGTATCCACGTTGCCGCGGATCGCCACGACCTGGACGTCCGGGCGAAGCCGCAGCACCTGCGCGGCACGGCGCGGTGATCCGGTGCCGACCCGTGCCCCGGATGGCAGCCGGGCCAGCGTGCGGTCGTTGCCGGCGCAGAGCACGTCGGCCGGATCCTCCCGCTCCGGCACGGCGCCCAGCCGGATCCGAGGATCGGGTGCGGTGGGCAGGTCCTTGTACGAGTGCACCGCGACATCCACCTCACCGCGCAACAGCGCGTCGCGGACCGCGGTGACGAATACTCCCGTTCCGCCGATCTGCGCCAGCGGTGCACGGTCCCGATCGCCCCGGGTGCTGATGTGCACCAACACGAACGGCCGGCCGGTGGCGGCGGCCAGTCGCTCGCCGATCAGCTGGGACTGCGCCACGGCCAGCGCGCTGCCCCTGGTGCCGATCCGGATCGTCTCCGGCGAATGGGACACCGCGCTGCCGCCGGTGCCGTGCGCGGCGGGCTCCTCGGTCACGCCGGGACCGCGGCCGTGATGCCCGAGGCGGCCAGCATCGCCGGATCCACCCCGGTGTCCCGCCAATCGGCGCCGGAATCCGCCCCCGCGGTGGTGGGCCGGATGGTGCGTGGCCGGCAGCACCCCACCGGGCAGGCGTCAGGCCGGATCGGCAGTGCGGTGGCCGACGTGGCGCGCTCGGAAGCGCCACCGAGACGTTCCATGATCAGTTCGACCAGCCCGGCGACGAAACCCGGATGAACGCCGGGGGTGGCGACCCGGCGGAACCACAGCCCGCGACCGGCGGCGGTGCGGGCCGCCTCGGTGTCCAGGTCCCAGATCACCTCGACGTGATCGGAGACAAAGCCGATCGGCACCACGATCACCCCGCGGGTGCCGGAGTCCGCGAGCGCGTCGATGACGTCGTTGACGTCCGGTTCGAGCCACGGGATCTGTGCCGGCCCGGAACGTGACTGGTAGGCCAACTGCCAGCGCGGCTCGCCGCCCAGTCGTGAACCCGCCAGACGGACCACCTCCCGACAGGCGGCCAGGTGCTGCTCCACGTACAGCCGGTCCTCGTCCGGAGCTCCGGACGCATCGGCCATGGTCAGCGGGATCGAATGGGTGGTGAACACCACGGTCACCTCGTCACCGCTCAGTCCGCTGGCGGCCGCGTCGCGGCCGGCGACCGCCACACCGTCGGCGAACGCCCCGAGGAACCCGGGGTGATCGCAGTACGGACGCAGCTTGTCGATGCGCAACCGGCCCAGCAGGTCGGCGTCGAGCAGCGCGGCGGCGAAGTCTTCCCGGTACTGCCGGCAAGAGGAGTAGCTGGAATAGGCCGAGGTCGCCACGCCCAGCAGCGACCGAAGGCCGGCCCGGTGCGCGGTCCGTACCGTGTCGGACAGGTAGGGCGACCAGTTCCGGTTGCCCCACAGCACCGGAATGTCGACGCCGCGACGGCGCAACTCCGCCTCCAGGGCAGCGCGCAGGGCCCGATTCTGCTCGTTGATGGGCGAGACGCCGCCTAGCGCGAGGTAGTGCTCGGCCACCTCGTGCAGGCGCTGCTCGGGGACTCCGCGCCCGCGGGTGACGTTGCGCAGGAACGGCAGCACATCATCCGGGCCCTCCGGTCCGCCGAACCCGGCCAGCAGCACACCGTCGTAGCGATCCGAGCTCACGCCAGCACCTCGGCCACCCCCGCGGGGTCGATGCGACGTCCGGTGAAGAACGGGGTCTCCAGTCGCACATGCCGGCGGGTGGCCGAGACGCGCAGATGCCGCATCATGTCCACGATCCGGTCCAGCCGATCGGACTCGATGGCCAGCAGCCACTCGTAGTCGCCCAGCGCGAACCCGGCAACCGTGTTGGTGAGCACGTCGGGATAGTCGCGCCCCAGCGTGCCGTGCTCCCGCAGCAGCGCGGCTCGTTCGGTGCCGGGCAGCAGGTACCACTCGTGGGAGCGCACGAACGGATACACCGTCACCCAATCCCGCGCGCGCTCGCCCTCGATGAATGCCGGCACGTGCGACTTGTTGAACTCGGCCGGCCGATGCAGTCCCACCACCGACCATGCCGGGGTCAGGCAGCCGCCCACCGCGGTGGAGCGCAGCGCCCGCGCCGCCGCCTGCAGCGCCTCCGCGGTGGGCGCGTGCCACCACACCAGCAGATCCGCGTCGGCGCGCATGCCGGTGAGGTCGTACATGCCGCGCGTCACCACGTCCTGGGCGGCCAGGTCGCTGGTCAGCGCGGTCAGCTCGTCAGCAGCCGACGCCGAGCCCGGTCCGACCCCCTTCGTCCTGCGGTACACGAAATAGCCGGTGTAGCGCACCTTCGGGTCGTCGGTGGTTTGGTCGAGTTCAGCGTCGGTAGTCACGCTGTCCATCCTTCCCCTGCATTGCCGGTGATTGTCGCGGCGGTGGCCGTGGCGTTCGCCACCACGGCACCCAGGCCGGTGCCCGCCACGGCCGACCCGGTCACCACCAGGCCGGGCCAGGCGGTCAGGTCCTGGTGGAAGCGGGACCGCGCATCGGCCAGGTCGGATCGGTGGGCGGCCAGCTGTCCCGTGTAGTGCACCACCGCGTGATCGGCCAGCTGCTCGCGGCGCAGCGGGATGCCGAGCAACGCGGCGGCGTCGGCCAGGGCGAGGTCCGGAAAGGCTGCGTCCGGTGGCAGCCGATCGCCCCGGCCGTAGGACAGCCGTAGCACGTGGCGCCCCGGTCCCGCCGCCGACGCGAGGTAGCGCCACTTCGCGGTGGCGTGTGTCAGCGCCTTGGCGGCCACTCCGCGGGCTCGGCCTCCGACCAGCACACCGGTGCCGCGCGGCGCCACGTCCAGGGCGGGCTCGTCCACCACCAGCGTGACCAGCACCACCTCGGAGGCCGGCGGTGTCGGCAGCCGGACGCCGCCCGCCGTAGCCCGCGACACCAGCGGTGCCGCGTCGCCGGCCGACAGTGCCAGCACCACCACCTCGGTCTGCAGCAGGTCACCGGAGGCCGTCGTGACCGACCATCCCGTGCCGGCCGGCGTGACCGTCTGGACGGGCGCGCCGCACCGGATCTCGCCACCGGTGGCGAGCAGGGCACCTACCAGCGCGCCGGTCAGCGTGCCCATGCCCCCGGTCAGCCCGGCGACCGCCGCCCCGGCCGGTGGGGCCCCGGCGCGCAGCCGCCGCACCGCTGCGGCGAGGGATCCACTGTCGGCGAGTGCGGCACGCAGACCGGGCGCAACCGCGTCGATGTCCAGCGGGCCGGGATCGGTCGAGTACACCCCGCCGACCACCGGCTCCACCAGCCGGCGCAGCACCCGCCGGCCCATCCGGCGGGCCACCAGGTGGCCCAGCCCCACGTTGTCGGGGGCCCGGCCCGGCAGCAGCAGGTCCGCCCGGGCGCGCAGTACCCCGGCCCGACCGATGATCCGGCGCACGTCGGCGGCCGCCGGATCGGACGGGATGCCCAACAACGCGCCGGCCGGCAACGGGGCGTCGCCGGCCTCGTGCCGGACCCACGCACCGGCTCCGATCGGACGCTCCACCGGCAGGTCGAGACGGGTGGCCAGCTCGGCCACCGCTGGCCGGGCCAGCGCGAACGAGTCGGCGCCGCGATCGAGTGTCAGGCCGCCCACGCTGTGCAGTCGCACACAGCCACCCGGCTCCGCCGCCGCCTCCAGCAGCAGAGTGCGCAGACCCCGTCGACCCAGCTCAACGGCGACGACCAGCCCGCCGATGCCACCGCCGACGACGATGACGTCGTACTCAGACACCGGCATCAGGCAGGCTGTGCACGAGATCGACCAGGGCCGTCAACACGCCCGGGTCGGTGTCCGGCGGAACTCCATGGCCCAGGTTCACCACATGTCCGGGCGCCGCCGCACCGGCCTCCAGCACCCGCCGGGTGTGCTGCTTCAGCGGGCCGGGGCCGGCGAACAGCAGCGCCGGATCGATGTTGCCCTGCAGCGGAATCCGGCCGCCCAGGCGGCGATTCGCCAGCTCCAGCGGAGTTCGATGGTCGACGCCGATCACGTCGGCGCCCGCCGCGGCCAGGTCGGGCAGCAACTCGCTGGTGCCCAGCCCGAAGTGCACCCTTGGCACTCCGAGATCGGCCACCGCCGAGAGCACCGTCGCCGAGTGCGGCTGCACAAATGCCCGGTAGTCGGCCCGGGAAAGCCCGCCGGCCCAGGAGTCGAATAGCTGCACCGCGCTGGCGCCCGCCAGCACCTGGGCGCGCAGAAACGCCGCCGACCCGCGTGCCACCCAGCCGGCCAGCGCATGCCACGCGTCGGGATCGGCGTGCATCAGGGCCCGGGTCCGTAGCTGGTCGCGGCTGGGTCCGCCCTCCACCAGGTAGCTGGCCACCGTGAAGGGCGCGCCGGCGAACCCGATCAACGGCACCTGGCCCAGTTCGGCGGCCGTCAGGGCCGCGGCCCGGGCCACCGGCTCGAAGGCGGAGGGATCCCATGCGGGCAGCCGCGCAACATCCTCCGCGGTGCGTACCGGCGCGTCCAGTACCGGGCCCCGCCCTGCGACGATCGTCACCGGTATGCCTGCCAGCCGCAGCGGCACCACGATGTCGCTGAACAGAATCGCCGCGTCCACCCCGTGCCGGCGCACCGGTTGCAGGGTCAGCTCGGCCGCCAGCTCCGGTGTCAGGCAGGCCTCGAGCATCCCGGTGCCGGCGCGGGCGGTGCGGTACTCCGGCAACGAGCGCCCCGCCTGCCGCATGAACCACACGGGACGGTGGGCGGGCCGGCTACCGCGGTAGGCCAGCAACAGTGGGGCGACGGCGGTGCGGCCGTCCCGCAGCGGGTGGCCGGTGGGCAGCGGTGACGGGGTCGGCGGCGATGGCTCGGGCCGCGTGACATCCGGTGGGGGATCGGTCATGACGGTCTCCAGTGTCCCAGCCGCGTCGCGCACTGTCCGCCCGGGCTGGCACCATGGCGGGCGTGCCCACCGCGACCGCCCCGCCGACGGTGATCCTGCTGCGGGGTGACGAGTCGTTGCTGGTGGACCGGGCGGTGCAGCGCGCCACCGCGGCGGCCCGTCGGGTGGACCCGCAGACCGAACGCCGGGACGCCACCGCGGGCGGGCTCGGGGTGGGGGAGTTCGCCGATTTGGTGGCGCCCAGCCTGTTCGCCGAGCCTCGCGTGGTGGTGGTGCGCGGCGCGCACGAGGCAACCAAGGAACTGGCCGCCGCGCTGCTCGGGTATGCGGCCAGCCCGGTCGACGGGGTCACGCTGGTGGTGCACCACTCCGGCGGAGCCCGGAACAAGCCACTGGCCGACGGGCTGGCCAAGGCCGGGGCGACGGTGGTGGAATGCGCGAAGATCACCCGTCCGGGCGATCGCATCGAGTTCGTGCGGGGTGAGATCAAGGCCGCCGGCGGGACGGCGACGCCGGAGGCGGTGACGGCGCTCGTCGATGCGGTCGGCAACGATCTGCGTGAGCTGGCGTCGGCGGCCGGCCAGCTGGTGGCCGACACCGGCGGGATGATCGACGAGTCGGCGGTGCGCCGCTACCACCGGGGCAAGGCCGAGGTGTCCGGGTTCGCCATCGCCGACCTCGCGGTGGCGGGAAACATCCCGGGCGCGCTGGAGGCGTTGCGCTGGGCGCTGAACGTCGGCGTGCCGCAGGTGGTGATCGCCGACGCGCTGGCCGACGGCGTTCGGACCATCGCGAAGGTGGCGGGCGCCGGAGGCGGGAATCCCTACCAGCTGGCGTCCCGATTGGGCATGCCGCCGTGGAAGATCGACAAGGCGCGCGGACCCGCGCGGGGGTGGTCGGCGGCCGGGCTGGCCCGGGCGATGGTGGCGGTCGCCGACCTGAACGCCGACGTCAAGGGGCAGGCGGCGGACGTGGACTATGCGCTGGAGCGGGCGGTGCTGGAGATCGGCCGGTGCCGTCGGATGGGCTGAGCACCGGATGCAGGTGCTGGATGCGGGTGCCTGGGCCCGGGCGGCGCCGACGCTCAATGCGGTGCGGTGCGGTGCCGTGCGGGTGGTGCGGACAGCAAACAGCGCGCCGGAGGCATGCTCCGGCGCGCTGGTGGGCGAACTACAGTGCGTTGACCCGCTGCGCCATGGCGGACTTGCGGTTGGCGGCCTGGTTGGCGTGGATGACGCCCTTGCTCACGGCCTTGTCCAGATCGCGGGAGGCGACCTTCAGCTCGGCCAGCGCTGCGTCCTTATCGCCGGTGTCCGCGGCGGAGCGGAACCGTCGCACGGCCGTCTTCAGCGCGGAGCGAACCGACTTGTTGCGCAGCCGCGCCTTCTCATTGGTCTTGTTCCGCTTGATCTGGGACTTGATGTTGGCCACGCCGGGATGCCTTCGTTTCGTCGGGGAATGTCGTGCGGCCGCGCCTGCGGCGCACACCGATCGGCCATGTTACCAGTTTGCGGCGCTCGCGCCCAACCTGCGCGTTGACTCATCGAAAATGCCCGCGTGGCGCGTGTCGTTGACTCATCCAGAA
>CALANS010000128.1 GCA_937926105.1 uncultured Actinomycetes bacterium
CTCGAATCAGAGCCCGGCCCCATTAACTCCATAGAGTTTCGGCGGTCATAGCGAAGGGGAAACGCCCGGTCCCATCCCGAACCCGGAAGCTAAGCCCTTCAGCGCCGATGGTACTGCGTGGGCCACCGCGTGGGAGAGTAGGACGCCGCCGGACACCATTTCACCAAGGAGGTCGTACGCTTCTCGTAAGCGTCGGCCTCCTTGGTGTTTTCTTGTCTGGTAACGGGAGCAGCAGATGACGGGCGAGCAGTCGCCGAGGGACCAGGGTCGGCGCCGGGACGGTGCCGACCGGTCAGGTGACGGAAACGCACGATCCGGCCGGGCGGACCGGACATTCGACGGCCGCCGTGGCGATGCTGCGGGGGCGCGCCGTGCGACCGACCGATATGGCAATCGTCGCGGGATCGGTGACGGCATGAGCGGCGAGGCACACGGCGACAGCGGGTCTCGGTCCGGTGTCTCCAGACGAGGCGACACCGGCAAGCGTGCCGACGGCGATGGTTCGCGCCGCACTGCTGGCACACGGGACGCTCGTGGCTCGGATGGCAGGCCGGCCGGCAGCCGGCGGCGAACCGACGCCTCGGATGCGCGCGGCGACCGTCGGGTCCAGAACGACGGCTCCGGAGTGGGTGAGGGGCGTGGCCCGGGTAGGCGACGGACCGGGGCAGAGGGTCGGTCGGCCCGGCAGCGACGGGCCAGCGACGACCGATCACCGCGGGATCAACGTTCCGCCGGCGAGCGCACGTGGACCGAGCGGTCAGGAGCCGACCGAGCGGGTCAGCGACGCTCGCGGCGAGATCGGGATGGGGATCAGGTAGCAGGAACACCGACGGGTGGGCGACGCTCACCAGATGACCGTGGCCGGCCACGCCCAGCGCGCGCAACTGATTCGAGCCGCAGAGGCAACGAGAGCGGGCGACGAGACCCACGCACGGGCGGCTCGTCCGATCGGGCCATGGGCGGCGATCTGAGCGACAGCCTGGGCCTAGGCCCGTCGACAGCGTCCACTGGAGCACCCACGGCCGGCCGCGCGTCCGGCCGCGACCGTGGTTCGAGCAGCAGCTCCGGGCGTCCGGCTCGATTCGATCGGGCTGCCGGCAATCCACCATTCCGGGGGCGGGATCGGTCCGATAGGGAACAGGCTCGGGGCACCGGCGACCGGCGATACGGCGGCGACGAGCGGACGGGCGGGTCGCGAGTCACCCGCCCCGGCAGCGGCACTCGTGGTGAAGGGCGTCGCTTCGAGCGGCAAGACGAGCCGCGGCGGGAGCGCCCGTCGGGCTCGCGGGCCCGTACCGAGGATGCCGGCGAGCGGTGGCCCGAGATCCCGGAATGGGTGGACCGGCGCGAACTGGGCGGCGAGGTGCTGGCCGACCTGCGCAGCCTGAGTAAGCAGGGCGCGGAATTCGTCTCCGGGCACCTCGTCGCCGCCGGCACGCTCGCCGACGACGATCCCGAGAGCGCCTGGTTGCATGCGCGTGCCGCCCGGTCCCAGGGCGGGCGCATTGCTGTGGTGCGCGAGACCGTCGGCCTGGTCGCCTACCGAGCGGGGCACTGGGCGGAGGCGATCGCCGAGTTGCGCGCCGCCCGTCGCATGGCCGGCGGCCCCGGGCAGCTGGCGGTCATCGCCGACGCCGAACGGGCGCTCGGTCATCCGGACCGGGCGATCGAACTGTCGCGCGCGCCCGAGGCGGCCCAGCTCGACCCCGCCGCCGCCGCCGAACTGGAGATCGTCATTGCGGGAGCCCGCTCTGACCTCGGACAGCAGGACGCGGCGTTGGTCGCGCTGCGTGCCGCGGTCCGCTCGACCGACCCGCAGGCCGAGCACGCGTTCCGGCTGTATTACGCCTACGCAGCGTTACTCGAACAGACCGGCAATCGCGCCGAGGCGGCGCACTGGTTCATTCGCGCCGCTGACGCCGACGTCGACGAGGAATCCGACGCCGCCGAGCATGCCGAGGCCCTGACCGCTGACGCGACCAATGACCATGCCGACATCACCGGACCGGTGGAGGCACCGGGCTCGGTCGACGGAGTGCCGGGTTCTGTCGGCCCCGTCGGGGTGCCGGACGCGGATGCCGATCGTGATGTGGAGCCGGATAGGTGAGCGCCTCGCCGCTCGTGGACCGGCACGATGCTCTGCTGGTCGACCTGGACGGCACGGTCGTGCTTGCCGGGCAGCCCATCGACCACGCAGCGTCGGTACTGGAGGGTGTTCGTGCGCGCGGAACCCGAGTCCTCATCGTCACCAATAACGCCTCCCGAACTCCTGCCGCGGTCGCGGAACGCCTCACCCGCCTGGGCATTCCGTTCTTGCCCGAAGACGTGGTCAGCTCGCCGCTCGCCGCGGCCCACCTGCTGTCGACTGCGCATCGCCCGGGGGACCGAGTGCTCGTGGTCGGCACGGAGGCGCTGGCCGACGCCATCGCCGGTGCCGGGTTGATGCCGGTGCGATCGGTGGACCAGCATCCGGTGGCCGTCGTCCAGGGCCACAACCCCGACACCGGGTGGCGGCAACTGTCGGAGGCATGCCTGGCGATCCGCGCCGGCGCGGATTGGGTGGCCACCAACACGGACAGCACACTGCCGACCGACCGAGGGCTGCTGCCCGGGAACGGTGCCATGGTGCAGGCACTCGTCACCGCCACCGGGCGGCAGCCGAGGGTGGCCGGCAAGCCGGCCCGGCCACTGCTGGATGCCGCCGCCGAACGCGCCGGGGCGCGCAGCCCGCTGGTGGTCGGAGACCGGCTGGACACCGACATCGCTGCTGCCGTCGCCGCCGGGATGCCCAGCCTGATGGTGCTCACCGGAGTCAGCAGCGCGGCGGACCTGCTCGCTGCGCCAGCCGACCGACGACCCACGCTGCTCGCCGCCGACCTGCGCGGCCTGCTCGATCCGGGCGCGGTGGTCAAACTGGATAGCTCCGGGCGTTCCCCCGCCGCCACCCCGGGATCGGGCGCTCCGGCGGGGGCAGCCGCATGGCGGATTGACGAGTCCGCTACCCACCTGGTGCTTGCTGCCCCGCCCGGCCGGGCAGACCCGCACGGCGGGGGGTCCAGTGACTCGGCTGCGACGGCGACCGATGCTCTCGGGGTGATGGCCGCACTGGCACCGGTCGCCTGGCGGACCGGGGTTACCGAGGTTTGCGCGTCAGACGAGCGGACTGCGCGCGCACTGGCGGACCTCGGACTGGCCTGACGACGCTCCGCGGCCGGCATCGTGGTGCGACCGGATCGCGAGCGTACCGACCGAACCCCTCATCGGCTGGACCCGTCACCCGATGACCCGTGGGCGCACCGTCGTGCGGGCCAGCTCGACTACGGTGGACCTGCGGACCTCGCCGAGTTGGCGCCCTGCGGACGCGCTGCCAGTGGGTGGTTGGTCTCGACGGCGTCCGGAACGAACCTGGCGACGGCATAGTGCCATCCGACACCGGAGGAGCAGCATGACATCCACTCCCGCTGACCATCCCGGTCAGCCCGACCCGCTGCAGCCGGTACTGGCCGATCTGGCCAAGCTGGAGCAGGTGGACCCGGCCGACCAGGTGCCGATCTACGAACGAATGCATTCCGCACTGGCCGAGGCGCTGACCGGTACGGTCGACCAGTCAGCGTCCGGTGCCGGAGGACGGTGACGTGCACCGACCACGGCTGGACGCCGAACTCGTCCGTCGGGGGTTGGCACGTTCCCGACACCATGCGGCCCGACTGATCGCCGAGTCTCGCGTGACGGTGGCGGGTCGGGTCGCCACGAAGGCCGCCACCGCGGTGGATGGCAACACCTCGGTGCTGGTGGCCGAGGGTGACGAGGACGACTGGGCCTCCCGGGGCGCGCACAAGCTGATCGGCGCCCTGGACGTGACCGGCGTGCTCGTAGCCGGTCGACGGGCACTGGATGCGGGCGCCTCGACCGGCGGGTTCACCGATGTGCTGCTGCGCCGCGGCGCGGCCTCGGTGCTGGCCGTCGATGTGGGCGACGGCCAGTTGCTGCCTCGGCTGCGCCACGACGAGCGGGTCCGAGTGCTCGACAACACCAATGTGCGAGAACTCGCTGTCCGGCGCGTCGTCGACCGCCTGGGTGGCCCGGCGGAGGTGATCGTCGCGGATCTGTCGTTCATCTCGCTGACGCTGGTACTGCCTGCGCTGGCCGCGTGCGCGGATTCCGGCGCCGATCTGCTGCCTATGGTCAAGCCGCAGTTCGAGGTCGGCAGGGGGCGGGTCGGGACTGGCGGAGTCGTCCGGGACCCGGCGCTGCGTGCTCAGGCGGTGACGCAGGTCGCCGAACGAGCCGCTGCCCTGGGATGGGGCACCGTCGCGGTAGCCCCGTCACCGCTGCCGGGCCCCAGCGGCAACGTGGAGTACTTCTTGCACCTGCGCGCCGACTCTCGGCGCGAGCCGCTGGACCTGCGTGACCGCGTGCGCCGCGCCGTCGAAGAGGGGCCGCAGTGAAGACCCCCGCCGAGTCGAATGCCCCGGGACGTGCTATGGCGCGCTCAGCGGCATTCGACTCTGGTCCCGGTGAGCGCACCGTGCTGCTGGTTGCGCACACCGGCCGCGCCGACATCGGGCGGGTCACTGCGCACGTGCGCCGGCGGCTGGCCGATGCCGGGATCGCGCTGGTCGCACTGGATCCCGAGGCCGCCGAACTGGGCATGCCGCGGGTCGGGGACGTTGTCGCGGACCTGCCCGGCGGCCCCGGGCAACCGGTCGAGCTGGTGCTGACCCTCGGTGGCGACGGCACCCTGCTGCGTGGCGCCGAAGAGGCCCGGGCCAGCAATACCCCGGTGCTGGGCATCAACCTGGGCAGGGTTGGCTTCCTCACCGAGACCGACGCCGACCACCTGGATATCGCGTTGGACGCGGTAATCGCCGGCGACTACCGGGTCAGCGACCGGATGACCGTCGAGGTGGTCGTCGAGCACGACGGCACCGAGATCGCATCGGGCTGGGCGCTCAACGAGGTCAGCGTGGAAAAGGCCACCCGGGAGCGGATTCTGGACGTGATCGTGGAGGTCGACGGCCGTGGCGTGTCGGCCTTCGGCTGTGACGGTGTCCTGTGCGCCACCCCGACCGGGTCCACCGCGTATGCGTTCTCGGCCGGCGGACCGATCGTCTGGCCCGGGGTGCAGGCGTTGCTGGTGGTGCCCTCCAATGCGCACGCGCTGTTCGCTCGGCCGCTGGTGGTGGGCGCCGACTCCACGGTCAGCGTGCACCTGGATCCTGCGGGGCACGAGGCGGTCCTGGCCTGCGACGGGCGCCGCAGCGTGGAGATTCCGCCGGGCAGCCTGGTGCGCATGCGGGCGGGCGATCAGCCGGTGCGGCTGGCCAGGTTGTCGGCGGCGCCGTTCACCGACCGGCTGGTGCGCAAATTCTCCCTACCGGTACACGGCTGGCGCGACCAGCGGCACTGAGCGGCACGGACTACCCGGCTCGAGCCGAACCGCGGCTGCGTGTGCCCGGTCGCGGTCGCCCCATTGCATCGACGCCCGGCACGGTAGAACGGATCGTCCGACCGACCGCCGAGATGTCCACACCGGCCCGGTCGTCGAAAGATCTGCGGGGTGGATGATCGCCGGCCCGCCGGCGATTCCGGGGCCGATCGCGATACCGTGACGTCCGTGCTGGCTGAGTTGCGCATCTCGGGCCTGGGCGTCATCGACGATGCTGTCATCGAGCCCGCTGCCCAGTTCACCGCTGTCACGGGCGAGACCGGCGCGGGCAAGACGATGATCGTCACCGCCCTGGGACTGGTGTGCGGCGGTCGCGGGGACTCCGATCGGGTGCGCTCCGGAGCCAAACGTGCCGTGGTGGAGGCACGTTTCGGCGGAACCGCCGGCATCGAGACGTTCCTGACGGACTTCGCGCAGTCGGTGGGCGGTGACACCGACGACGACGGATCGTTGGTCGCGGTGCGGTCGATCTCGGTGGACGGGCGGTCGCGGGCACACGTGGGTGGCCGGGCGGCCCCGGTGTCGGCGTTGGCGGAGCTGACCGAGCCGCTGGTGGCGGTGCACGGCCAGTCCGAGGCCATGACCCTGCTGCGGCCGGCCAGCCAGCGCGCGGTGCTGGATCGGTACGCCGACCTGCGAGCTCAGCTGGATGCATACCGAGAGCTGCGCAGGCAGTGGCTCGCGGTGCTGGCCGAGATCGACGACCGGACCGGCCGCGCCCGGGAGCTTGCCCAGCGTGAGCAGCTGCTCCGGCTCGGCCTGACCGAGATCGAGCATGTCGACCCGAAGCCCGGCGAGGATCTCGCGTTGGCCGCCGAGGTTCGCCGGCTGGAGGATGCGGACGCGCTGCGCACCGTCGCGCAGGGGGCGCTGGCCGCGCTGGTCGGCGGTGATGATGCCGTCGGTGCTGGTGACGAGCCGTCCGCCGCGGGGTTGGTGCAGGCGGCGGCCCGGCTACTGGAGTCCGCCTCCGACCCGCAGTTGCAGGCTCGGCTGGACGACCTGCGGGGAGCCGGTGTGGTGCTGGCCGACATCGCGGCCGATCTGGCCGGCTACCTGGGCGCCCTGGACGCCGACCCCGAGCGACTGGCCGGGCTGCTCGAGCGGCAAGCTCAGCTCCGCGGGTTGGTCCGTCGCTACGGCGAGGACGTCGATGCCGTGCTTGCCTGGGCCGAGCAGGCCGCCACCGAGCTCGCCGGCCTGGACAGCTCGGATGAGGCGCTGGCAGCGTTGCGTGCCCGGGCCGACGAGATTGCCGGGCGGGTGGTCGACGCGGCCGCCGACCTGACCGCTCGGCGCACCACCGCCGCCGGCCGGCTCGGCCGATCCGCCACCGATGAGCTGGCGCACCTCGCGATGGGCAAGGCCACGCTGCGGGTCGCGGTGACGCCGCAGGCCGCTGCGGAGGGAAGTCGCGAGGCGGTGACGGTGCGGGGGCGGCTGCTGGCGGCCGGTCCGGACGGGGTCGACCATGTCGAGATCCTGCTGACGGCGCATCCCGGGGCGCCGGAGCTGCCGGTGGCGCGCGGGGCCTCTGGCGGCGAGCTGTCTCGGGTGATGCTGGCGCTGGAGGTGGTGCTGGCCGGCGCCGACCCGGTCGGCACCCTGGTGTTCGACGAGGTGGATGCCGGAGTGGGCGGCCGGGCAGCGACCGAGATCGGCCGCCGGCTGGCGCTGCTGGCGCGCACTCATCAGGTCATCGTGGTGACGCACCTGGCGCAGGTGGCGGCCTTCGCCGATCGGCACTTCGTGGTGGACGCCGATGCCGACGGCACCGTCGGGGCGTCCGCGGTGCGGGCGGTCGACGGCGAGGATCGGATGGTGGAGCTTGCTCGGATGCTCGGTGGCACCGACGGACAGGTGGCCCGGGCGCACGCCGCCGACCTGCTGGCCGCCGCGGTGAGCCCGGTGCCGGCACCTCGTCCCCGACCTCGGGCCCGGTCGAGCTCTCGGGGTCAGTCCCAGGCGCCGGCGAAGCAGTCCGAGCGGCCTGAGGCCAAGTCCCGGGCCCAGCAGGCCGAACGATCCGAGGCCAAGCCCCGGGCCCAGCAGTCCCGGCCCAGCCGGCGTCGCGCCTCCGGGTGAATCGTCACCGCTGACCCGACCGGCACGGATCCGCGTGTCCAATGGCGATCCGCGGGCACGATCGAGCACGCAAACCGGCAATCCGGCACGCAGATCGGGCGAGCAGGCGACGGCGCGTGCCCGTTCGTGACGCGCCGTGCTCGCCTCCCCGACATCCGGCCCGCGACCTGGGACTATCGGATCCATGAAACTCTTGTCACGCCAGTCCCACGCGTTGCCTGGAGTCACAGGCGTCGCGCGGATCTCCCGCAGCACCGAGGCGCTGCTGGGTCGGGTCGGACACGGGGACATCGTCATCCTCGATCAGGTGGACATCGACCGGGCCACGGCCGATGCGCTGGTCGGTGCCGGAGTCACGGCGGTGGTCAACGCCTCGCCGTCGGTGTCCGGCCGCTATCCGAACCTGGGCCCGGAGATCCTGCTGGCCGCGGACATCACTCTCATCGACAGCGTCGGCGACGAGGTGTTCGGCCGGGTCAAGGACGGCGCTCGGGTTCGGATCAACGACGGCGTGCTGTTCGCCGGCGAGCAGGAGATCGCGCAGGGCACCGAGCAGACTCCCGAATCGATCGCCGACCTGCTGATCGAGGCCAAGGCCGGCATGGCCGCACAGCTCGAGGCGTTCGCCGCCAATGCCATCGAGTACATGAAGCGCGAGCGCACCCTGCTGCTGGACGGCGTGGGCATCCCGGACATCACCGTCAAGCTGGCAGGCCGACACGTGCTGGTGGTCGCCGCCTCGCCGGACACGCCAGGCGAGCTCAAGCGACTGCGCAAGTACATCTCCGACTACAACCCGGTGCTGGTCGGCGTCGACGCCGGTGCGGACGCGATCGTCACCGCCGGGTACAAGCCGAAACTGATCGTCGGCAACCCCGACCGGATCGGCACGAAGGCACTGCGCAGTGGCGCAGAGGTGGTGATCCCCGCCGACATCGATGGGCACGCCCCGGGTCTGGAACGGCTGCAGGATCTCGGGTTGGGCGCGGTCACTTTCCCGGCCACCGGCACCAGCGAGGACCTCACCCTGCTGCTGGCCGACGAGCGCGAGGCGATTCTGATCGTCACGGTCGGCATGCACACCACGCTCACCGAACTGCTCGATCGCAGCAGAGGCTCGGCCGCCTCCACCTTCCTGATCCGTATGCGGGTGGCCAACAAGATCGTCGAGGCGCCCGCCGTGGCCCGGCTGTACAAGGCGCGCATCGCCTGGTGGGTGGTGATGCTGCTGGTGCTGGCGGCGGCGGCGGCCATCGTTGCCGCGCTGCTGGTCTCGGATGTGTCCGGCACCTACGGCGACCTGATCGCGGGCTGGTGGAATGACGCCGTGAACTGGGTGAGGGGACTGTTCTAGATGATCTCTATGCGGTATCACATCGTCTCGCTGGCGGCGATTTTCCTGGCGCTGGCGTTGGGCATCGTGCTCGGCGCCACCAAGATCAACTCTCCGCTGCTGTCCGGGCTGCAGGGCGACAACACCCAGCTGACCGGTCAGAAGGATCAGCTGGCCAAGAAGAACAACGAGCTCTCCGATCGGCTCGCGGCGGATGCCAAGTTCGCCGGCGCGGTCGCCCCGCTCGCCGTTCGGGGCACCTTGCCGGGCGCCACGGTGGTGCTGATCACCACCGACACCGCCGACCCGGTCGACCGGGACGCGGTGTTGTCGCTGCTGTCCAAGGCCGGGGCCACGGTATCGGCGCAGATCCAGGTCACCGGCGACTTCTCCGACCCGGTGCGTGCCGATCAGCTGCGCCAACTGGCGGTGCAGAACCTACCCACCGATGCGACCCTGCCGGAATCGTCCGCGGCCGGCACCCTGGCCGGCGGCCTGCTGGCCGACCTGCTGCTCACCGACGACAAGGGCAAGGCCCAGGTCACGCCCGACCAGGCGACCGCCGCGCTGTCGGCGCTGTCGGCGGCCGGGTTCATCAGCGCCTCCGGCCCGGTCGCCCCGGGTCGTTCCGTGGTGGTGCTGACCGGCGCCGCGCGCAACGGCGACTCGGCGACGAGTAGGGCCCAGACGATCGTCGACATGGCGGCCGCGCTCAAGCAGACCGCGCAGGGTGTGGTGCTGGCCGGGCGGACCGGATCCGAGGGCGGCACGGGCTCCGTCGGTCTGGTGCGCTCGGACACCGCGGCCAGCGCCATGGTGTCCACGGTCGACGACGTCGATACCGATGGCGGTCGGCTGGCCACGGTGCTGGCCCTGGTGGAGCAGAACGGCGGAGGCGTCGGCCGGTACGGCATCGGCGCCAACGCCCAGGCCCCGGTGCCGAGCCTCGCCATTGGCTGAGCGGCCTCTCCGGCGCTGATCAACATGGGCGCCGCTGACGAAGTCGGCGACTTCTGTCCCGCCCGTCACAGATTGGCCGAGTTGATCAGCGCCGGCCGAGTTGATCAGCGCGGGGCGAGAGGCGCGTCGGCGCGGTGCCGCCGGCAGCCCCCTGGTGCTGTTAGGCTGAAATCCCGTGGAGCAGCGGCCAGATGGTCGCGGCAGGGAACACGGGAGTCGCCTTGGCCAGTTCGGCGTTGGACAGCAGCCAGTACACCAAGCACATCTTCGTCACCGGTGGCGTCGCGTCCTCGCTGGGCAAGGGCCTGACGGCCTCCAGCCTCGGGCGACTGCTCACCTCGCGTGGCCTGCGGGTCACGATGCAAAAGCTCGATCCCTACCTCAACGTGGACCCGGGCACCATGAACCCGTTCCAGCATGGCGAGGTGTTCGTCACCGAGGACGGCGCCGAGACCGACCTGGACATCGGGCACTACGAGCGTTTTCTGGATCGCAACTTGTCCGGGGACGCCAACGTGACCACCGGCACCGTGTACTCCGCGGTGATCGCCCGGGAGCGGCGCGGCGAGTACCTGGGCAACACCGTGCAGGTGATCCCGCACATCACCAACGAGATCAAGGAGCGCATCTACGCGATGGCCGCCCCGGACGCCGCCGGGGTTCGCCCGAACGTGGTGATCACCGAGATCGGCGGAACCGTCGGCGATATCGAGTCGTTGCCGTTCCTGGAGGCGGCCCGGCAGGTGCGGCACGAGATCGGCCGGGACAACGTGTTCTTCCTGCACGTCTCGTTGGTGCCCTACCTGGCCCCGTCCGGAGAGCTGAAGACCAAGCCCACCCAGCACTCGGTGGCGGCGCTGCGCAACATCGGCATCCAGCCCGACGCGGTGGTCTGCCGTTCGGACCGGGAGATCCCCGAGTCGCTCAAACGCAAGATCTCGTTGATGTGCGACGTGGACACCGAGGGCGTCATCGCATGCCCGGATGCGCCGAGCATCTACGACATCCCCAAGGTGCTGCATGCCGAGGGTCTGGATGCCTATGTCGTGCGGCGCCTCGGCGTGCCGTTCCACGACGTCGACTGGACCGAGTGGGGGGAGCTGCTGCAGCGGGTACATCACGCCACCGAGGTGGTGCGGATCGCGCTGGTCGGCAAGTACGTGGACCTGCCGGACGCCTACCTGTCGGTGACGGAGGCGTTGCGGGCCGGCGGGTTCGCCAGCCACGCCCGCGTCGAGGTGATCTGGGTGCCCTCCGACGACTGCCTGACTCCGGCGGGGGCGGCCGTGGCACTGGCCGATGTGCAGGGCGTGCTGGTGCCCGGCGGGTTTGGCATCCGCGGTATCGAGGGCAAGATCGGCGCTATCCGGCACGCCCGCACCAACGGCATCCCGATCCTCGGGCTCTGCCTTGGCCTGCAGTGCCTGGTGATCGAGGCGGCCCGCAACCTGGCCGGACTGGCCGATGCCAACTCCACCGAGTTCGAGCCGGACGCCCCGCATCCGGTGATCTCCACCATGGCCGAGCAGCGAGACGTGATCGCCGGCGAGCGGGACATGGGCGGCACCATGCGGCTGGGTGCCTACCCGGCGGTGCTGTCCGCCGGATCGCTGACCGCAAAGATTTATGGCGATACGTCGGTGTCCGAGCGGCACCGGCATCGCTACGAGGTCAACAACGCCTACCGGGATCGGCTGGAGCGCGCCGGCCTGCATGTGTCCGGCACCTCTCCGGATGGCACCCTGGTCGAGTTCGTCGAGCTGGACACGGCGCTGCACCCGTTCGCGGTCGGGACCCAGGCGCACCCGGAGCTCAAGTCCCGGCCGACCCGACCGCACCCGTTGTTCGCCGCGTTCGTGCGCGCCTCGCTGGACTACCTGCGCTCCGAGCGGTTGCCGATCGACGGTGACGACAGCGAGGCCGCCACGGCGCAATCCGCGGTCGCGCGGTGACGATGTCGACGCACCAGGAGGGAGAGCTGGCGCGCCGCAACGGAGATGGCCGGTTCGCGGTGCTCTCCTCCGAGCGGCCCTTCGCCGGAAAGATCGTCACCGTTCGCGTTGACGAGGTCGCCATGCCCGGCGGCACCAGTGCCCGCCGCGAAGTGGTCGAGCACCTGCGTGCGGTCGCCGTCGTCCCGCTCGACGAGGCCGGCCGGGTCGTGATGATCGAGCAGTACCGGCACCCGCTGCGCCGCCGGCTGTGGGAGCTGCCTGCCGGGCTGATGGACCTGGACGGCGAGCCGCCCGCCGAGTGCGCGGCCCGAGAACTGGTCGAGGAGGCCGGCCTCGTGGCGGCCCGCTGGTCGGTGCTGGTCGATCTGGCCTCCTCGCCGGGTTTTTGTACCGAGGCGATCCGGGTGTACCTGGCCCGCGAGCTGCGCTCGGTGCCGACCCCGCCGCAGCGCGATGAGGAGGCAGACCTGCGGGTCGTCCGAGTACCGCTGGACGATGCCGTCACCGCCGTACTGGACGGGCGCATCGTCAACGCCACCGCCGTCGCCGGCCTGCTGGCCGCCGCCCGGGTGCTGTCCGCCGGCAGTGACCGAGTGCTGCGAGACGCCGACGATCCGTGGACCACCGGGCCGGCCACCGTCAACACCGAGCCCGGAATCGGGGCGGCGGCCGCACTCGCGGCCGCGGCCGAGTAACCCGATGCCGCGACGCGCCGCCGCCATCTCCGGGACCGGCCCGACCGGCGGCTCGCGGAGCGACTCCTCCGACGTGCAGAGTGCGCCCATGCTGGACCACGCGCTGCGCGGCTATCTCGACCACCTGGCCGTCGAGCGCGGGCTGGCCCGTAACACGCTGCTGTCCTACCGGCGCGACCTGACCGGTTACCTGCGGTACCTGTCGGGGATCGGCGTCACCGATCCGGCCGCCATCACGCAGGCGCAGGTGACCGGCTATCTGGGTTCGCTGCGGGCACCCGTGGACAGCTCGGCCCCGCTGGCCGCGTCGTCGGCAGCACGCGCGCTGGTCGCCGCCCGCGGTTGGCACCGGTACCTGGTGGCCGAGGGAGCAGCGCCAACCGACCCCTCCCGGGACGTGCACCCGCCGCAACCGGCGAAGCGGCTGCCGAAGGCGCTGGCGATCGAGCAGGTGACGGCGCTGCTGGAGAAGGCCGGAGACGAGGGCCCGCGCGGGCTGCGGGATCGGGCGCTGCTGGAATTCCTGTATGCCACCGGCGCGAGGATCTCCGAGGCCGTCGGGCTCGACGTGGACGACATCGACTTCGGCGATCCCCAGGGCGGAGTGGTGCGGCTGCTGGGCAAGGGGTCCAAGGAGCGGATCGTGCCGGTCGGGTCGTTCGCCCGCAGCGCCATCGAGGCCTACCGGGTGCGGGGCCGGCCGGCGCTGGCGGGGGCAGGCGGCGGGCGCACGCTCGCGCGCAGTACGCCGGCACTGTTTCTGAACGTGCGCGGCGGCCGGCTGTCCCGGCAGAGCGCGTGGCAGGTGTTGCGGGACGCGGCCACGCGGGCCGGCATCACCACGGCGGTGTCGCCACACACCCTGCGGCACTCGTTCGCCACCCACCTGCTGGCCGGCGGCGCGGACGTGCGGACCGTGCAGGAACTGCTGGGCCACGCATCCGTGACGACCACGCAGATCTACACCTTGGTGACGGTGGACGCGCTGCGCGAGGTGTACGCCACCGCACATCCGCGCGCCCGGTGAGAGATGATGCTCGGATGTCCGATCTGGTGCGGGTGCGGGGGCGTGGCCGAGCCGCAGGAGGCCCGATCCGGCCCAGCATTCCGACCGGATCGCGGGTGCGTTCGGCCCGACCGATCGCCGCAGGTCGGGCGGGTCGTGTTGGTCGTGGCGGTGGCCCCCGCATAGTCTGGTCGCGGCCGTCGGACCGGCGGCCGGTACGGATGCACTCACGTGGGAGTTGCGGGACAGATGACCCAGCCGGACGACGCAGCGTGGATCGCCGCGGCCGGCGCTCCCCGGCCGGCGCAGACCGACGGAACAGGCCCGGCTCTGGTGCCCGACGAGGCCCCGGGTGACCTCACGGCGCGTCCCGGGGATTCCGTCACCGCCGATGCGCCGTCCGTCACCGCGGACGTTGCGCCCGGTGATGCCACGGACGGTTCGCCCGGGGACGTCGCCGCGGGTACGGATCGCACCGGCGAGATAGGCCCCACCGGGCGCCCGCTTCGGCGCATTCCCGAACCGGCGCCGCTGACCACCCACGGCCCCGCGCGGGTGGTCGCGATGTGCAACCAGAAGGGTGGCGTCGGCAAGACCACGTCGACCATCAACCTCGGCGCGGCGCTGGCCGAATACGGGCGTCGGGTGCTGCTGGTGGACCTGGACCCGCAGGGCGCGCTGTCCGCCGGCCTGGGCGTGCCCGCTCATGAGCTCGATCGCACCATCTACAACCTGATGCTCGAGCCGGCGACCGCCGTCACCGATGTGCTGGTGCCGACCCGGATCGAGGGCGTCGACCTGATCCCGGCGAATATCGATCTGTCCGCCGCCGAGGTGCAGCTGATCAACGAGGTGGGCCGGGAGCAGACCCTAGCCAGGGCGCTGCGCCCGCTGCTGCACAGCTACGACTACGTGCTCATCGACTGCCAGCCGTCGCTCGGGCTGCTCACCGTCAACGCGCTGGCCTGCGCGCACGAGGTGATCATGCCGCTGGCCGCTGAGTTCTTCTCGCTGCGCGGGGTAGCGCTGCTGGTCGACACGGTGGACAAGGTGCAGGCACGGATCAACCCCGACCTGACCATTGGCGGCGTGCTGGTGACGATGTTCGACGGACGCACCGTGCATGCCCGCGAGGTGGTGGCGATGCTGGTCGAGCGATTCGGCGATCAGGTCTTCGATACCGTGATCTCCCGCACGGTGAAGTTCCCCGAGACCACGGTGGCCGGGGAGCCCATCACGTCCTATGCGCCGGCGTCCGCCGCCGCGGAGGCCTACCGGGCGCTGGCTCGCGAGGTCATCGCGCGATGACCGGACAGCCGGTGTCCGGTGACCGCGCGGCGACACGGCGGTGATTGGGCGGTGACGACGGCGTCGCCGGCCGCCCCCGAGTCGCCGGTGGCGCCCGAGCCGGCGGATGCCGGAGAACGGCCGGTGTTGGATACAGCGCCGGATTCGGTGCCCGATCCTATGCTCGATTCGGGGTCCGACGCACCGACGCTGCCGGGCTCGACGGGCTCGTTCCATGTGCGGCTGGACAATTTCGACGGCCCGTTCGACCTGCTGCTGCAACTGATCAGCGCGCAGCGTCTGGATGTCACCGAGATCGCGCTGCACCGGGTCACCGACGACTTCATCGCCCACATCCGCGCGATGGGATCGGACTGGGATCTGGGACAGGCCACCGAGTTTCTGGTCGTCGCCGCGACGCTGCTGGACCTCAAGGCCGCCCGGCTGCTGCCCGGCGCCGACCCGGACGATCCGCAGGACCTGGCGCTGCTGGAGTCCCGCGACCTGCTGTTCGCCCGGCTGTTGGCCTACCGCGCCTATCAGCAGGTGGCCGCGCTGTTCGCCGAGATGCAGGCCACCGCGCTCCGTCGCTACCCGCGGGCGGTGACGCTGGAGGAGCGGTACCTGAACCTGCTGCCCGAGGTGCGCATCGGACTGGATCCGCAGGCCTTCGCCGACCTGGCGACGACGGTGTTCGCGCCCAAGCCACCGCCGCCCGAGGTGTCGGTGGCGCATATCCACTCCAGCCCCGAGTCGGTGCCGGAGCACACCGCGATCCTGGTGCGGCACCTGTTGGCGGCCGGGTCCGCGACGTTCTCGGAGCTGGTCGCCGACTGCACCACCGTGATGCAGGTGGTTGCCCGGTTCCTGGGGCTGCTCAACCTGTATCGCAGCGCCGCCGTGGCGTTCGACCAGGAGGAGCCGATGGGGGACCTGACCGTACGCTGGACCGGGGAGTCCGCCGGTGCCGCGGTGCCGGACACCGACGAGGAGTACGAGTGAGTGTGATCGGCGACGATTCCGGCCCGGGCGCGGCAGGGCCTGCGCAGGACGCATCGGTGACGGCCGGCGTGCCGGGTGACGAGGCTGCCGGGCGAGCGGACGATGCGGTGCAGCCCGCCGATGCCCAGGACCTCGCGCCGGGCTGTGACGATGATCGCGACGACGCCGAGCCAGCGGAGCCGCCGACGCCGGCGCTGGTGGCCGACGAGGACGTGCCGGCCGCGCTGGAGGCGGTGCTGCTGGTGGTGGACAGCCCGGTGACGGAGTCGGCGCTGGCGGCGGCGGTCGGCCGGTCCGCGGCGCAGGTGCGGGAGCAACTCACGGCGATCGCCGAGCGACTCACCACGAGCAGGTCTGGCATGGACCTGCGGGAGGCCGGCGATGGCTGGCGGTTGTACACCCGGCCCGAGTTCGCACCGGTGGTGGAGCGTTTCGTGCTGGACGGGGCGCAGGCCCGGCTGTCCAAGGCGGCGCTGGAGTCCCTGGCGGTGATCGCCTACCGACAGCCGGTGACCCGAGCCCGGGTCGCGGCCGTGCGGGGCGTCAACGTCGACGGCGTGATCCGCACGCTGCTGTCCCGGGGGCTGATAGAGGAGGCGGGAATGGATCCCGACACCGGTGGCATCCTGTACCGCACCACCGAACTGTTCCTGGAGCGGATGGGGTTGACCGGCATCGACGACCTGCCCTCGCTGGGGCCGCTGCTGCCCGACGTGGATGCGATCGACGATGTCTGAGCGACGCGGGGGAGCGGGTGCCGGATCCGGCGCGGACCGTTCCGGTGACGGTGACGGCGGCGAGCGGCTGCAGAAGGTGCTCTCCGCCGCCGGGGTGGCCTCGCGGCGGAAGGCCGAGGAGCTGATCCGCGCCGGGCGGGTACGGGTGGACGGTGTCGTCGTGCGCGAGATGGGAGTGCGCATCGACCCGGAGCGCGCGGTGGTGCACGTGGACGGCGACCGGGTGATCCTGCGACAGGACCTGGTGTACCTGGCGCTGAACAAGATGCCGGGAGTGCTGTCCACCATGTCCGACTCGGAGGGTCGACCGCACATCGGCCAGCTGCTGGCCGACTGGGGTATCACCGCTCGGCTGTTCCACGTCGGCCGGTTGGACATGGACTCGGAGGGCCTACTGCTGCTGACCAACGATGGCGAGCTGGCGCACCGGCTGACCCATCCGTCGTACGGCGTGCCGAAGACCTATATGGCCGAGGTGCCCGGCCCCATCCCGCGTGACCTGGGCCGCCGGCTCCGCGCCGGGGTCGACTTGGACGACGGCCCGGTGCGGGCCGAGTCGTTCGATGTGGTGGACGTGCTCGGGGGGCGGGCGGTGGTGCAGGTCGTGGTTCAAGAGGGCCGCAAGCACGTGGTGCGGCGGATGCTGGCCGCCGTGGGGCACCCGGTGTCCAGGCTGGTGCGAACCCGGATCGGTGAGGTGCAACTGGGCCATCAACGGCCCGGGACGCTGCGTAAGCTGAACCCCGTGGAAATTTCGCTGCTGTACCGGGCGGTGGGACTGTGACGACCGGTCAGCAGCGGCCGGATGGCACGGCGCCGTTCGTGATCGCCATCGACGGCCCGTCCGGCACCGGCAAGTCCACGGTGTCCCGGCGGGTCGCCGAACTGCTGGGTGCCGGATATCTGGACACCGGGGCGCTGTACCGAATTGTCACGCTGCATGTCCTGGATGCCAAGGTGGACCCGCACGATGCTGCTGCGGTCGCGGATTCGTTGCGGGGCTTGGACTTCCCATCGCCGACCGATCCACGGGTGCAACGCCAGGAATTGCACGGCCGAGACGTGACCGGCCGGATCCGGGACGCCGACGTGACGGCAGCGGTGACACCGGTGTCAGCCAACCCGGCGGTCCGGGCATTCCTGCTGGACCGGCAGCGACAGATCGCCCGATCCGGCCGGATGGTGGTGGAGGGTCGGGACATCGGCACGGTGATCGTGCCGGACGCGACCGTGAAGATCTACCTGACGGCGGATGCGGATGAGCGCGCCCGGCGCCGGTTCCGGCAGACGGTTGCTGCCGCGGGGGCGACCGGGTCGGATCACGAGGCGGTCGCCGCGGTGGCGCGGGATCTGCATCGTCGGGACACGCTGGACTCCAACCGTCAGCACGCCCCGCTGCAGACCGCGCCTGATGCGGTGGTGATCGACTCGTCCACGCTCGGGGTGGAGGAGACCGTCGCCGCGGTGCTGGACCTCGCCGCCGCCCGGGGGATTCGGTGAGCGGAGTGTCGAGCGAACAATCGGGCACCGTGAGCGAGGCCGGAGCGGGCGAGGCCCGTTGCCACGAAGTGGCAGGGCCCGTTCGCGGTGTGTCGAGCGAACAATCGGGCACCGTGAGCGAGGCCGGAGCGGGTGCATCCCGGCCGGTGCGGTGGTTCCGGCTGGGCGGCGACGACGACCCGGTGCCGGAGTCGATCACCCCGCGCAACGTCGATCGCGGCCGCCGCATCGGGATCGCGTTGTCCCGCACGCTGTATCGGCTCGACATCCGGGGTGAGGAGAGGGTGCCGCCGACCGGCTCCCTGCTGGTCGTCGCCAACCACACCGCCTTCATGGACGGGCCGGTGCTGTTCGGCCGACTGCCCCGCCGGATCTCGTTCCTGGTCAAGGCCGAGGTGCTGCGTGGCCCGCTCGGCTGGCTGTTGCGCACGGTGGGCCAGTACGCGATCAACCGGGCGGCGCCGCAGCGCGAGGTGCTGCACGCCTCCTTGGAACAGCTCAAGGCAGGCGGCGCGATCGGCGTCTTCCCGGAGGGGCAACGCACCGGTGGTGCGGTCAGCACGGTGTACCACGGCGCGGGGTGGCTCGCCGTGCGCGCCGGAACGGCGGTGGTGCCAGTGGCGCTGCGCGGGACGGCACGGCCGGCCGGGCGCCGGATGAAGCGGCTCCGTCCGCTGGTCCGCATCCGGGTCGGAGAGTCCTTCGACATCCCCAAGGGCGCGGGAAGAGTGGCGATCGAGGCGGCTAGCGCGACGATCCAGCAGCGGCTGGCGGCCCTGGTGGCCGAGTTGGACGCCGAGTTGGCTGGCTGTTCGATGGGCGCACACGACTCGCGCCGAGGTCAGCGGGGGGGTGCGCGATGATCGAGCCCGGAGCCCCGTCGGACGACCAGCCGATCGACGGGACGTGGAGCGACGACAGCGATCTGGTCGGCTGGGAAGATCTCCCCGCGGGCACCGAGGGCGACGGCGCGGACGCCGCCGATACCGCACCGTCGCCGGTGGTAGCCGTCGTCGGTCGCCCGAATGTCGGCAAGTCGACGTTGGTGAATCGCATTATCGGCCGCCGTGAGGCGGTGGTGCAGGATATTCCGGGCGTGACGCGAGACCGGGTGTCCTACGACGGGTTCTGGCGTGGCCGGACGTTCACCGTGGTGGATACCGGTGGCTGGGAGCCGGATGCGCGGGGAATGGCGGCATCCGTAGCGGCGCAAGCCAACCGGGCGATGGCCTCGGCCGACGTCGTGGTGGTCGTGGTGGATGCCACGGTCGGTGCGACCGCCACCGATGAAGCGATGGTCAGGGTGCTACGGCGCTCCACGGTGCCGGTGCTGCTGGTGGCCAACAAGGTGGACGACGAGCGTGGGATGTCCGATGCCGCCGCCCTGTGGTCGCTGGGTTTGGGCGAGCCGCATCCGATCTCGGCGCTGCATGGCCGAGGGTCCGGCGACCTGCTGGACGCCATCGTCGAGGCCATGCCGAACGCCCCTCGGGAGACGTTCGGCGTGACAGCGGGCCCGCGCCGGGTCGCGCTGTTGGGCAAGCCGAACGTCGGCAAGTCCTCGCTGCTGAACAAGCTGACCGGACAGGATCGTTCGGTGGTGCACCACGAGGCGGGGACCACCGTGGACCCGGTCGACTCGCTGGTCGAGTTGGACGGCGAGGTCTGGCGGTTCGTGGACACCGCGGGGCTGCGCCGCAAGGTGAGCACCGCCTCGGGTACCGAGTTCTACGCCTCGCTGCGAACGCACTCCGCGCTGGAGGCCGCCGAGGTCGCCGTGGTGCTTGTCGACACCTCCGAGCCGATGACGGAGCAGGACCAGCGGGTGATCTCCATGGTCATCGAGTCCGGGCGGGCACTGGTGGTTGCGATGAACAAGGCCGATCTGGTGGATGCCGATCGCCGTGCCGAGAGCGACTGGGAGCTCGACCGGGATCTGGCGCGGGTCACCTGGGCGCAGCGGATCAACATTTCGGCCACTACCGGCCGGGGTGTGCATCGCCTGGCGCCTGCGTTGCGCACTGCGCTTGCCTCCTGGGACAAGCGGATTCCCACCGGTCGGCTGAATGGGTGGCTCTCGGATCTGGTGGCGGCCACCCCACCGCCGGTGCGTGGCGGCAAGCAACCGCGCGTGCTCTTCGCCACCCAGGCGGCGAACCGGCCGCCGACATTCGTCCTGTTTACCAGCGGGTTCCTGGAGGCCGGGTACCGCCGGTTCATCGAGCGCCGGCTGCGGGAGGATTTCGACTTCACCGGCTCGCCGGTGCAGATCAACGTCCGAGTCCGGGAGAAGCGGGCCGCGCGGAAGAGGTAACCGGCGAGGTTGCTGTTTTTCGCCGGCCGGATTGCCTCAAGATCACTGCGGCCTGCGGAAACGCCGAGGGAAGCGAATCTGGCCGGCACAAGACGGCGGGTGGTGCCTACCGGCGGGTGAGGTCCTTGGCCGCATCGACGATCTCGTCCTCGCTGACCAGCACCAGATTCGCCGCCGGGCCCAGTGGCACGAACGAATCCGCGCCCGCAACTCGGGCGACGGTGCCGGCGAAGCCGTGCTCCACCAGCGCGGTGACGATGCCCTCACCCACGCCCCCGGTGTGCCGGGTCTCGTCGACCACCAGCACCCGACCGGTGGCGCTGGCCTCGCGCAGCATGTCGTCAACCGGCAGCGGGGCCAGCCACCTCAGATCGACCACCCGGCAGCCGACGCCGTCACCGGCCAGCCGTCGCGCGGCGCGCAGCGAAATCGGCACCCCGTTGCCGAAGGTCAGGATCGTCAGATCGGTGCCGTCACCGTAGGTGCGTGCGCTGCCCACCGGCACGTGCTCGGATGGCGCGGGATACGGTGCCAGCCAACCGGAGTCGCCGTCCGTGTACAGATCCTTGGTGTGGTACAGCGCGATTGGTTCCACGAAGGCACAGACGGTACCGTCGGCCGATGCGGACGCCAAACAGGTGCGCAGCATCGCAGCAGCATCGTCACCGCGGGACGGCGAGGCTATCACCAGACCGGGAATATCCCGCAACACCGCGACCGAATTGTCGTTGTGGAAGTGACCGCCGAAACCCTTCTGATAGCCATAACCCGCGATCCGCACCACCATCGGATTGCGATACTGCCCGCGGGAGAAGAACTGCAGGGACGCGGCCTCACCGCGCAGCTGGTCCTCGGCGTTGTGCAGGTAGGCCAGATACTGGATCTCGGGCACCGGCAGCAGCCCCGTCACCGCTGATCCCAGCGCCAGCCCGAGAATGGTCTGCTCGTCCAACAGGGTGTCGAACACCCGGCCTCGCCCGGCGGCCGCCTGCAGGCCGCGGGTCACCCCGTACACCCCACCCTTGCGGGCGACATCCTCACCGAACAGCAGCATCTCCGGCCGGCGCGTCAGTTCGTCGCGCAGCGCCCGGTTGATCGACTGCGCCACGGTCAGCGGCGATCCGACTGCGTCGGACGGCTCGCCGGAGAGCACCTGCGCCGCCACGACCTCCGGGCGATGCGGGGCCAGTGGTGCGACCACCTCGGCTCGGCTGCTTAGCGGGGCGGACGCCATCGCCGGCCGGGCCGCGGCCGCGACCTGCTCGCCGATCGCGGTGAACTCCTTGGCCAGGTCCTCCGCGGTCGCCGCGCCGGCGGCCACCAGCGCCCAGGCGGTGCCCAGGATCGGATCCCGGGCGCCATCGGCGGCGATTTCGCCGGGCGTGCGATAGGCGGCCTCCACGTCCGAGCCGGCGTGCCCGTAGTAGCGCACCGTGGATAGATGCAGAAACGCCGGAGATCGCTTGCGCCGCACATGCTCCGCTGCGGCGGAGGCGGCGTCGAATACGGCCGCCGGGTCGGACCCGTCGGCGGCGAAGTAGGCCAGCCCCGGCCGGGTCGAGTAGGCCGCGGCGATCCATCCCGACGGGGTGCGCACACTGATGCCGATGCCGTTGTCCTCACACACCACCAGCAGCGGCATGGGCAGCCCCGAATACCGGCACCAGCAGGCGGCGTTGATCGCCCCCACCGCGGTGGAATGGTTCATCGAAGCGTCGCCCGCGCTGGCCACCGCGATCGCGTCGGCCGGCCACGCGGAGGCCACGCCCAGCTTGCGCGTGCGTTCGATGGCGAAGGCCACGCCCACCGCCCGGGGCAGGTGCGAGGCGATGGTGGAGGTCTGCGGGATGACGGCGACCTCGTGCCGTCCGAACACCTTGTGCCGCCCGCCGGCGATGGGCTCGTCGGCGTCCGCCGCGACCCCCGCGAGCACATCCGCGACGGGGTCGATGCCGGGGTGCTGCCAGGAGCGGCGCACGTAGAAGCCGCCCGAGCGGTAGTGCAGCAGCGCCGGGTCGGTCGGACGCAGTGCGGCGGCTACTGCTGCATTGGCCTCGTGCCCGGACGATCCGATCGTGTAGTAGCCGCGCCCGCCGGCCTGCATCCGGCGGGCGGTCAGGTCCAGGTGCCGGCTGGTGGCCTGCGCCGCAAAGATCGTCCGGCACTCCGCCACGGTCAGCACGCTGCCCGGCCGGATGGGGGAGTCGGCCGCCGGCGGCACACGCTCCGCACCGGATGGTGAGTCCGGCTCGGTGGCAGCGCGTTGCGCGCGGCTGACAGCCTGCGGGGCAGCCGGGGTCAGCGATGCGAGGGCATCGGCCAGCGATGCAGCGATCTCATCGGGTGTTGCCACGTCGTCGACCAGCTTTCCCACCAGGCGACAGGCGGGTGCACCCGGTGCGCATCAGTGCCCGGCCGCACCTGTCGAAGGTGTCGGACCTTACAGGCGGTAGTCCATGTTCGGGGTCAACTCTGCCACGTCCATCTGGGCCTTCTGCAGCCGGCCGGAGTAGTCCCAGTTCATGGACTGCCAGCGGGTCATCTGGTCCAACACCCAGATCCCGGACTGCCGGGACCCGTTGCCCGACTTCCCGTTCCCACCGAACGGCAGGTGCGCCTCCGCACCCGAGGTGGAGTTGTTCACCGAGACCATCCCGGCCGAGATACCCCGCCGGAACGTGAACACCGACCTCGGATCGTTGGTGTAGATGGAGCTGGACAGGCCATAACCGGGCCTGTTGCCCAACTCGATCGCCTGCGCCAGATCCCGATACGTGATCACCCCCACGATCGGGCCGAACGTCTCGTTCATGAACAACTCATCATCCGGCCGCACACCGTCCACGATCACCGGGTGGTAGTACAGCCCCGCCGCCGGATCACCGACAAAGCCCTCCCGCGGGTTGGACGCGGTGATCCGGCCGGTGCCGGTGGACCCGGCGATGGTGTGGTGCGGGGCGATCCAGCCCAGGTACTTCTCATAGGTATCGGCGAACTTGCGGTCCATCATCGGGCCGAAGAGCACCCCACCGCCCGGGTCACCCACCACCGCCGCCCTGGTCGCGGCATCAAAACGGGCCAGGAACTCCTCGTGCACACTCTCGTGCACGATCACCGTGCCCAGCGAGGTGCAGCGCTGCCCAGCGGTGCCGAACCCGGCGAACAACGCGCCCTCCACCGCCAGATCCAGATCCGCGTCCGGGCAGACCACCATGGGGTTCTTGCCGCCCAGCTCCAGGCAGGCGGACTGCAGGTGGCGGCCGGCCAGTTCGCCGATCCGCACCCCGACCGCGGAGGATCCGGTGAAACCGATCTTGTCCACGGTGCCCGCCTGCAGAGCGGACTCCAGTCCGGTGAAGGTGGCCGGCCCGTCGGCGTGCACGATGTTCAGCACCCCGTCGGGCAGCCCGCCACCGGCCACGAACAGCTCGAAGAAGGCCTGCGCCGCCGCGGCGGAGTACTCCGCCGGCTTCCACACCACGGTGTTACCGGCCAGCAGCGCCGGCACGATGTACCAGGAGGGCACCGCGACCGGGAAGTTCCCCGCGGTGACGATCGCGACCGTGCCCACCGGATTGCGAAAGGTGAACAGGTTCTTATCCGGCATCTCGCTCGGCACCGTCTGGCCGTACAGCCGCCGGCCCTCACCGAGGAAGAAGTCGCAAGTATCGATGATCTCCCGGACCTCACCCAACGCCTCCGCGTAGGGCTTGCCGATCTCGGCGGTCACGATCGAGGCCAACGCCTCCGCGTTGGCCTCGATCAACCGGCCGATGGTGGCGATCGCCCGACCCCGCACCGGCGGCGGCACATCCGCCCACGCCCGCTGCGCGTCGGTGGCCACCCGGCACGCCCGGGCGAAGGTGTCCGCGTCGGCCAGCGTCACCTGCGCCACCGTCTCCGACAACCGAGACGGATTCACCGACCGGTACACCCGCCCAGCGTCGGCGGGCTCGGCCGCCCCACCGATGACCGAGGTGATCGCTGCGCTGCTCCGCGACATGTTTACTGATCCTTCGACTCGATGGCGCCGAGCACCCGGTCCAGGGCGTCGACCGCACGGCCCAACTCCTCGGGCGTGATGGCCAGCGACGGCCGGAACCGCACGCTGCGCTCGCCGCACCCGAGGGCGATGACCTTCTCATCGTCGTACATACGCTTCAGCACGTCACCCCGTGCCTGTGCGGTGGCCACATCCAGGGCGCACATCAGGCCGCGGCCACGCACGTTGGACACCAGATCCGGGTGTGCCTCACCGACTCGCCGCAGGTCCTTGAGCAGCGACTCGCCCAGGTCGGCGACGCGGGCGAGGTACCCGTCCCGCTCGATGATCTCCAGCAGCCGCCGGGAGCGCACCATGTCGGTCAGGCCGCCGCCCCAAGTGGAGTTGATCCGGCTGCCGACCCGGAACACGTTGTCCGGCACCTCGTCGACACGTCGGCCGGCCATGATGCCGCCCAGCTGCACCTTCTTGGCGAACGCCACCACATCCGGCTCCAGCCCCAGCTGCTGGTAGGCCCAGGCGGTGCCGGTCAGCCCGACGCCGGTCTGCACTTCGTCCAGGATGAACAGCGCGTCGAACTCGTGGCACAGCGCCTGCATGGCCTGCAGGAACTCGGGGCGCAGGTGGTTGTCGCCGCCCTCGCCCTGGATGGGCTCGGCGATAAAGCAGGCGATGTCGTGCGGATTGGCCTCGAACGCGGCGCGGGCCTGGGCCAGTGCGCGACCCTCGGCGGCGATGACCTCGTCCAGATGCTCCTCGATCGGGAAGACCATCGCGGGGGACTCGATGCGTGGCCAGTCGAACGTGGGGAACCGCGCCGTCTTGACCGGGTCGGTGTTGGTCAGCGACATGGTGTAGCCGGTGCGGCCGTGGAACGCTCGGGTCAGGTGCATCACCTTGCTGCCGAGTTCGGGAGAGCGGCCGGCCGCCTCGTTGCGGCGGCTCTTCCAGTCGAACGCGACCTTGAGGGCGTTCTCCACCGCCAGGCCGCCGCCCTCGATGAAGAACAGGTGGGGCAGCGCGGGATCGCCCAGCACCCGGGCGAAGGTGTCCACGAACTCGGCGTAGTGCGTGGTGTAGGCGTCGGAGTTGGCCGGCTTGTTGGCCGACACCTCGGCCAGCAGGGCCAGGAACTGCGGGTCGTCGGTGATCCCGGCTGGGTTCATGCCCAGCGGTGACGAGGCGAAGAAGGTGTACAGGTCCAGGTAGTGATCGCCGGTCACGGCGTCCACGATGTCGGCGCCCCGGGACGCCCGAGTGTCGATCACCAGGGGGAAACCGTCGGCCTGGATGTGTCGGGCCAGTACCTCGTGCACCTGGGCCGGCGCCACGCGGTGCTCAGTAAATTCTGTCGCTGAAATCGAAGATGTCCGCATGATTTGCATCATAACCGGCCCGTAACAGAAATTCAGCATGGTCCGGGCGCGGTTCGGGCATGTCTGGGTGTGTTCGCGCCGTGGTCGCCGAGCGGTTCGTCCGGCCCGGCGGCACAATGGCAACCCATGGCCGATGCGCTGACTGTGATGTTCATGCCCGAGTCGGCGTACGGACCGACCAACCAGTGCATCGGACTCGGCGCGATCCTGCGCGGTCGCGGCCACCGTGTGGTGTTCGCCGCCGAGCGTTCCTGGGCCGGCAGGCTGGCCCCGTTGGGGTTCGACGAGGCCCTGGTGGACCTCGCCGAGCCCGATCCGGGCGCGAGCGACGATGCCGCCGGCCAGTTCTGGATCGACTTCATCAACGACACGACTCCGGAGTTCCGCAAACCGACCGTCGACCAGCTGGAGACCTTCATCCGGCCGACCTACCAGGCGCTGATCGACGGGGCGCGGTTTGTCGAACCGCAGCTGCGCGAGATCATCGGTCGATACCGTCCGGATGTGGTGGTGGAGGACAATGTCGTCACCTTTCCGGCGCTGATGACCTCACCCGCACCGTTCGTGCGCATCGTGTCCTGTAACCCCCTGGAGATGCGCGGGCCGGAGATCGCGCCGCTGTTCTCCGGCTACCCGGCCGACGACCGCGATGGTTGGGCCGCGTTCCTGGGGCGGTTCGACACCGTCCATGAACAGTGCTGGGGCGCATTCGACGACTGGGTGCAGCAACAGGGCGCCCCGCCGTTGCCCACTCGGAATTTCATCCACACCTCGGCAGCGGCCAACCTCTACGTGTACCCGCAGGAGTTGGACTACACCGATCGCCGCCCGCTGGACGGCAGCTGGCACCGGATGGACTCCAGCGTGCGGGAGACCGACGAGGCCTGGGCGCCGCCGGAGGAGTGGGCGGTGCGCCCGGACGGTTCTGCGTTGATCTATCTGTCGCTGGGCTCGCTCGGGGCCGCCGACATCGGCCTGCTGCAGCGGCTGATTGACCTGCTGGGCCGCACTCGGCACCGGATCATCGTCAGCACGGGGCCGCGGGCCGCGGAGATCCGGCTGGCCGACACCATGGTGGGCGCCGAGTTTCTGCCGCAGACCCGGATCATTCCGCAGGTCGACCTGGTGGTGACGCACGGCGGCAACAACACCGTCACCGAATCCCTGCACTTCGGCAAGCCGATGGTCGTCCTGCCGCTGTTCTGGGACCAGTACGACAACGCGCAGCGGGTGCACGAGACCGGCTACGGTCGTCGACTGCCCACCTACGGTTTCGCGGATGACGAGCTGCTCGACGCGATCGAACAGCTGCTGACCGATCCGGCGGTGGCCCCGCGGGCAGCCTCGACCGGCGCGGCTATCCGGGCACGCGACGGGCTGCGCGCCGGCGCCGCCGTCATCGAGCGGGTGGGGCTGGACCATCGGACGGGTGGCTAGATCCCGGTTAGATCCTCGCTAGGTTCGGGCTAGATCAACCAGACGACCAGGATGACCAGCCCGGCGATCGCCGCCCAGCCCAGCAGCCCGAGGCCAATGGTCACGACATTGACCGGGGACGCGTATCTGCGGCCCTGCCGGGGAGGATCGCGGCAGGGGTCATCGCAACCCTCGTCCGGATCCTGTGCCTGCACTCCGGAGGCCTCCTGTCGCGACCCCGACCGCGTCCTGGATGGTAGCGCTCGCTGCGCAGATCGGTGCACCAAGCCACGCGGGTTCGGTGCGCTCCGCGCCGCGGCCCGGGTGAGTGACCGGTCGAGGGTTACCGCACGGGTCGGACCGGTTGAATCAGGGGCGGGCGGGGTCGTAGTAGAGTCGGCACGCGAGTGTCCGCTGCGCGGGTGGGGCGTCGGCGTTCGTGATAATCGAAGAATCGGGCTGTGGCGCAGTTTGGTAGCGCACTTGACTGGGGGTCAAGGGGTCGCAGGTTCAAATCCTGTCAGCCCGACCATGTGATGTCTCGGGACATCCCCATGGCCCGGACCTGCGAGGTGCAGGTTCGGGCCATTTCTTTGCAGGGTCCGGGAGGCCCGATGACACTCGTCAGAAATCGCACCTCGAGGGGATCAAGGTCTACCCCACCTGCGGCGATGCGTTCAAGATCCCCACGAGGTGCGATTTTTGACGGCAGACCGGTCGGTGCACCACGTCGGACCGGGCGCCGGATACGCGGCACAGTCCCCGGCCAGCACCTGGGCTGATCCTGACCGGCCGGCAACCCGGTCGACGTTCTCGCCGCACGCCCCGGCAGGATGATGGGCAGAGACGGGGACATCCACGATCAGCAGGAGGCAGCACGATGGCAACGCGTACCGCGAGGACCGAGTGGAGCGGTGGACTGCAGGACGGCTCCGGCACGACCACCCTGGTCAGCTCCGGGTTGGGCAGCTACGACGTGTCGTTTCCGAAGCGCTCGGCAGATGTCGCGGACGGCGCCACCTCGCCGGAGGAGCTGATCGCTGCCGCGCACTCGGCGTGCTACTCCATGCAGCTGTCCGCCATGCTCACGGCGGCTGGCGGCACGGTCCGCAGCATCACCACCGACGCCGAGGTGGGCCTGGGCCCGGACCCGGCGGGCGGGTTCCGGCTGACCGGCATCGCGCTGACCGTGCGCGCCAGCGTGGACGGTCTGGACGCGGCAGCCTTCACCGAGGCCGCCAACGGTGCGAAGGCCGGCTGCCCGGTCTCCAAGGCGCTGACCGGGGTGGAAATCACCCTGGACGCCGCCCTGGCCTGAGAATCGGCTCGGTACCAGGCCGCGCCTCGAGGTCCGATCGGGCCGGGGCGCGGCAGGTGCCCGCGTCAGGCCGCCAGCACCTGGTCGGGTGCCACCACCGGCAGGTCGTGCGCGGCGCCGACGGCGGCGTTGGTGAGCGTGCCGGCGCGGCACTGCAGGCCCGCCGCCAGGGCCGGGTCGGCCCGCAGCGCGTCCCGCCACCCCGTGTCGGCCACCGCCGAGACATACCGCAGGGTGGCGTTGGTCAGCGCGAACGTCGAGGTGCGGGGCACCGCTCCGGGCATGTTGGCCACGCAGTAGAACAGCACGTCGTGCACCCGGTAGGTGGGTTCGTCGTGCGTGGTCGGATGCGTGTCGGCGAAACAGCCGCCCTGGTCCACCGCGATGTCTACCAGCACGGCTCCGGGCCGCATCCGGGCCACCAGGTCGTCGGAGACCAGGTGCGGGGCCTTCGCGCCCGGGATCAGCACCGCGCCGATCACCAGGTCGGCCTGCGTGACCTGCTCGGCGATGGAGTGCGCGGTGGACGCCACCGTCGTCACCGTCCCGCCGAACTGCTCGTCCACATGCCGCAGCACATTCGGCGAAATGTCCAGCACGGTGACGTGCGCGCGCATCCCCAGCGCGATCTCGGCTGCGTGCCGTCCGGACACCCCGCCGCCCAGCACCACCACCTGCGCGCCGGCCACCCCGGGAACACCGCCCAGCAGCACGCCGCGCCCGCCGGCGCTGGCCATCAGGTGGTACGCGCCGACCTGTGGGGCGAGTCGGCCGGCGATCTCGCTCATCGGCGCCAGCAGCGGCAGCGACCGATCCGGCAGCTGCACGGTCTCGTAGGCGATGGCGGTGCACCCGGAGTCCAGCAGTTGCCGGGTCAGCTGCCGGTCGGCGGCCAGGTGCAGGTAGGTCAGCAGTACCAGGTCCGCGCGCAGGTAGCCGTATTCGGCGGCGATCGGCTCCTTGACCTTCACGACCAGTTCCGCGTCGCCCCAGACCTTCTCGGCCTCGTCCACCAGCAGTGCGCCGGCCTGGGCGTAATCGTCGTCCGGGATCTGTGAACCCGCCCCGGCCCCGGCCTGCACCATCACGTGATGCCCGGCGGAGGTCAGGTGATGCACTCCGGCGGGCGTCATGGCCACCCGGCCCTCGCGGTTTTTGATTTCGGCGGGCACCCCGATACGCATGACCGACCTCCCGGCAACAGATTGATTCCGACAGTCGGGAAGGGTAGGAACATTGTGTCTGTATCGGCAAGATATGCATCGCAAAATTCTGTACGGTGACGTGATGAGGTCTAGATATTCGGAATTCGAGCGGTGACGGGGCCGTCGTGACGAACGATGTTCGGGATTCTCGGGCCGCGTCGCGGACGGTGGACGAGGTCGACCGGGCGATCCTGGCGGCCCTGGCGTCCGACGCGCGGATCCCCAACAATGCGCTCGCCGAGCGGGTGGGCATCGCGCCCTCCACCTGCCTGGCCCGGGTGCGGTCGCTGCGCGAGTCCGGTGCGATCCGCGGCTATCACGCCGACATCGATCCGGCGGCGCTGGGCCTGCCCCTGCAGGCGATGATCGCGGTGCGGCTGCAGACCACCGCGCGGGACCGGTTGCGCTCGTTCACGGATCGGATGCGCGGCCTCCCGCAGGTGCGCAGCATCTACTTCCTGGCCGGTGCGGATGACTTCCTGGTGCACGTGGTGGCGCCGGACGCGGCTGCCCTGCGGGACTTCGTGCTGGACCAGCTCTCCGAACACCACGAGGTCGCCCTGACCGAGACGAAGCTGATCTTCGAGCATGCGTGGGGCTCCGTGTTGCCCGGCTGAGGGAGCGTCGCGGACGCCCCTGCCGCGATTCGCTCGGAGCGCCGGCAGGGTGCGGTGTCCGCTGCTGCCGCTCGGTCAGCGTCCGGTGGTGAAGTCCTTGAGCCAGGCCAGCAGTGGCTCGGCGAGGTCGTCTCGCTCACAGGCCAGCGTCACGACCGTCTTGAGGTAGTCGAGCCGGTCGCCGGTGTCGTACCGGCGCCCCCGGAACACCACGCCGAGCACCCCGCCCCCGTCGGCCGGGTCGGTATCGATCAGGGTGGCCAGGGCGTCGGTGAGCTGGATCTCGCCGCCCCGGCCCGGCCCGGTGCGCTCGAGCACGTCGAAGACCTGCGGGGTCAGCACGTACCGGCCGATGATGGCCAGGTTGGAGGGGGCCTCGGCGGGTTCGGGCTTTTCCACCAGCCCCTTCACCGCCACCACCTCGGCAGCCGAACCGACGCCGGAGGCCGGCACCGAGATCCCCTCCGGCACCGACGTCACGGCCGCGCACCCGTACAGGTGCACCTGCTCGGTGGGCACCTCCATGAGGGCGATCACCGAGCGACCGGTGGCCTGATGCACCTCGATCATCCGGCGCAGCAGGTGGTCTCGCGCATCGATCAGGTCGTCGCCCAGCAGCACCGCGAACGGAGCCGAGCCCACATGGTCGCGGGCGCACAGCACCGCGTGCCCCAGGCCCTTGGGATCGCCCTGCCGTACGTAGTGCAGGTTGGCCAGGGTCGTCGAGTACTGCACGGCCTGCAGCCGGTCGGTGTCGCCCTTGACCTGCAACAACGACTCCAACTCGTAGTTGCGGTCGAAGTGATCCTCCAGCGGACGCTTGTTCCGGCCGGTGATCATCAGGATGTTCTCCAGGCCGGCGGCCGCCGCCTCCTCCACGACGTACTGGATGGCCGGCTTGTCCACCACCGGGAGCATCTCCTTCGGGGTCGCCTTGGTGGCCGGGAGGAACCGGGTGCCCATGCCGGCCGCCGGGATGACGGCCCGAGTGACGCGGGCGGGACCGTTGTCGGAGTGGCTCACGGATGACTGCCTTTCGCCGATATCGGCCGCGTCCGCCGCAGGAGCGGGGCGGTGTCCCAGTGGTTGTCGTGCCAGTGGTTGACGTGCCAGTGGCTGAGCTTGCCAGCGGTGGGCACGTCAGTGACGCCGTCCAGCGTCTCACGCGGGGCGAGTTCGGCGGTGGTGCGGGCGGCGGGAACTAGACTCACGGGGGCCGTCGGCGCCCGGGTCCGACCCGGCCGGTGGTGACGAATCTTCGGGAGGCGCGGGTGCCCATCGATGCTGACGGGATCCGCGTCTGGACGGTGCCGAACCTGCTCTCGGTGCTGCGCCTGCTGGGCGTCCCGCTGTTCCTGTGGTTGCTGCTGGGCCCGCATGCCGATGGGTGGGCGCTGGCCGTGCTGGCGCTGTCTGCCATCACCGACTGGGCGGACGGCAAGCTGGCCCGACTGCTGGGCCAGTACAGCAAGCTGGGGGAGATGCTCGACCCGGCCGCCGACCGGCTGTACATCCTGGCGACGCTGATCGGGTTCGTCATTCGCGGCTTCGTGCCGTGGTGGGTCGCCGTGATCATCGTGGGTCGCGACGTGGTGCTGGCGGCGGTCATCCCGCTGATCCGGCGGCACGGCTATCCGCCGTTGCCGGTGCTCTACCTGGGCAAGGCGGCGACCTTCGGATTGCTGTATGCCTTCCCGGTGCTGCTGTTGGGCTATGCCGTCCCGGCCATCCATGCGGTGGCGGAGCCGGTCGGCCTGGCGTTCTTGATCTGGGGCATGGCGATGTACCTCTGGGTGGGGCTGCTGTACCTGCGGCAGGCCGGCTGGATCCTGGCCAGGACGCCGGTGGTGCCGGCAGCGGCCCGCCCGACGGCACGGAGCATTGCCGGTGCCTGAGCCTGCCGGTCCGTCCGGAGCGCCGCGCCGCAACCCGCGGCCCGCCCTGCTGACCTCCATCCTCGGCGACACCCTCGATCCGGGCTATGCCGAGGCGGCGGCCCGCCGCGGAATGTCCGGCCCGCCGCCGGCCCGGCGGCACCTGGCCGGATGGGGCTATCTGGTGCTCGGCGTGCTCGCCGTGGGGTTGGTGCTCGGCATCGCCGCCCGCGCCACTGCCCAGTCCGCGCCGAGCGCGGAGCGGACCCGCGCGGCGCTGCTGGGCGATGTGCACGGAGCGCAGCAACGGATCGACTCGCTGGAGGCCCGGGCGTCGGTGCTGGACGACCAGGTGCGGTCGGCCCAGGCCAAGCTCGGCGCCACCGGTCCGCTGGCGACCGTGTCGGCGCTGGAACGGGCCGGGGCGATGCTGCCCGTCCAGGGTCCAGGGCTGCGGGTGGTGGTCGACATGGCCGACGATGGGTCCGACTCCGGCGTCGTGCTGGACGCCGACCTGCAGTTGCTGGTTAACGGGTTGTGGGCCTCCGGAGCGGAGGCGGTGAGCGTGGGCGGTGTTCGGTTGCGCGGGACGAGCACCATCCGGCAGGCGGGTGGTGCCATCCTGGTGGACAACACGCCGGTGTTCTGGCCACTGACCATCGACGCCATCGGCGACCCGTCGGCGCTGCACGTTTCGTTCGTCTCCACCGAGGGCTTCGGCCGGTTCGCCGCGTTCGCGTCCCTGTACGACATCCGCTTCGACGTCACCGCCCGCACCCATCTGACCGAGCCGGCGGCGCCCGGACCTGATCTGCGCTTCGCGACCGCCCTGACCTCCGGGGGGTGAGGATCCCGCCCCGGCCGTGCACCACCCGACCCACTCCACGCAGATCGACAGCAGCAGGCAACGAGGAGGACCGTGTACGCAGCAATCGCCCTGGTGGCCGGCATCGTCGTCGGCCTGTTCCTGCATCCCACGGTGCCCGACTGGATCGCGCCTTATCTGCCGATCGCGGTGATTGCGGCGCTGGATGCCGTCTTCGGTGGCCTGCGGGCCCGGTTGGACCGGATCTTCGACGCAAAGGTGTTTGTCGTCTCGTTCGTGGCCAACGTGCTGGTGGCGGCGCTGATCGTGTTCCTGGGCGACCAGCTCGGTGTGGGCAGCCAACTGTCTACGGCCGTCGTGGTGGTGCTGGGCATCCGCATCTTCGGGAACGTGGCCGCGATCAGGCGGCACATCTTCAAGGCATGACCGACACTCCCTCGGCCGCCACCGGCCCGCCACCGCCCGACGACCGCGAGCCGGAGGACGTCGGCTCGCGGCAGGACGGCCCGGGCCAAACCACCGCGGACCCTGCTCCGGAACCCAGCCCCAGTCAGGCCGGCTCGAGTCAGGCCGCCACGCCGGTGGCCGTCCGCGTGGTGGTGGCCCTGCTATGCGCCCTGCTCGGATTCGCGCTGATCGTCCAGGTGCGGCGCACCACCTCCGGGGATGCCCTGGCCACGGCTCGCCCGGACGACCTGGTCGCCCTGCTGGACGGCCTGCAGCACCGCGAGGATGCTCTGCAGGGGGAGGTGGCCGACCTGCAGGCCACCCTCGACCGGCTGCGCCGGGCCGGGGCCTCATCGGCGGAGGCCCTGGCCGAGGCGGGACGGCAGGCACAGGCGCTGGGCATCCTGGTGGGCACCGTGCCGGCGGCCGGTCCGGGAGTGCGCATCACCATCGATGACCCGCAGGGGGTGGTGCCGCCCGAGGTGCTGCTGGACGCCGTCTCGGAGCTGCGCAACGCCGGCGCCGAGGCGTTCGAGGTGAACGGGGTACGGATCGTCGTCAGCTCCGCGTTCACCGGGACGGCCGGAGCGGTGCTGCTGGATCGGACCCCGCTGACCGCCCCGTACATCGTCACCGCCATCGGTGATCCCCCCACGCTGTCCGCGGCGATGGCCATCCCCGGTGGCGTGCTGGATACCGTGCGGCGGGCCGGCGGCAGCATGACCACCAGCCAGCGCGACCGCGTGGTGGTCGATGCGATCCATCAGGCTCGAGAACCCCAGTACGCCAAGCCCGTCGGCTGATTCGGCTGTCCCGGCGACCGACGCCGACCATCCGGGTGTCGCGTCCGGCCGGCCGGTGCGTCATGATGACCACGTCCCCGGCACCGGGCCGCGCAGACTGCGCTGCCCGGCATGCCACCACTGACCATCAGGAAGGGCGGGCCGTGATCCCCGACGACCTGCGTTACACCGCGGACCACGAGTGGGTGCGCAGCACCGATGGCGGGTCGGTGCGGATCGGCATCACCGATTACGCCCAGAACTCGCTGGGCGACATCGTCTTCGTCCAGATGCCCGAGCCGGGCACTGCCGTCACTGCTGGCGAGCCGCTCGGCGAGGTGGAGTCCACCAAGTCCGTCTCGGATGTGCTGGCTCCCGTCGCGGGCACCGTCACCGCACGCAACGACGCGCTGGACGCCACGCCCGAGCTGGTCAACACCGATCCCTACGGGGACGGCTGGCTCATCGAGCTGGAGCCGGCCGACCCGGCCGACATCGATGCGCTGCTGGATGCCGACGGGTACACCGAGGTCGTCGGCGAGGGCTGAGGCTCTGCGGGAGATGGCTGCGGCGGCGTACTCCGGGCTTCGATGCGTACACCTCCAGCGGATACCGGGCGGACCGCCGGCACGGTACGGTCGGAGCCGGAGACAACGAGGCGACCGGCGGGCCGGTGGTCGGGCACGACAAGGAGCGACGCGGTGACACAGGGCGAACATGAGTCCGCGGCGGACACCACCTCGGTCTTCACGTCGGGGCTGATCGGCCCCGACTCGGGCGCCGAGCCGGAGACCGGTGAGGAGTCGTTGACCGGCGTCGAGGGCCTGCCGGCCGGCACGGCGCTGCTGGTGGTCAAGCGCGGGCCCAATGCGGGCTCGAGGTTCCAGCTGGATTCTGATGTCGTCACGGCGGGGCGTCACCCCGACAGCGACATCTTCCTGGACGATGTGTCGGTCTCCCGTCGGCATGCGGAGTTTCGGCGGGTCGCAGAGGGATTCGAGGTCGTGGACGTCGGGTCGCTGAACGGCACCTACGTCAACCGGGAGCCGGTCGAGTCGTCCGCGCTGGCCGGCGGTGACGAGATCCAGATCGGCAAGTTCCGCCTGGTGTTCCTGACCGGTGCCGCGCCGGACGCGGCCGCGGCGCCCGCTGCGGGCTCATGACGGCAGCGGGTGCACCCCAGGGTTCCGCAGGGTTGAGTATCGGGGCGGTGCTCGCCAAGCTCCGGCCGGAGTTCCGGGACCTGTCCATCTCCAAGATCCGGTTCCTGGAGTCCGAGCAGTTGGTGACCCCGGACCGCACCTCGTCGGGGTACCGGCAGTTCTCGGCCGCCGACGTCGAACGGCTCCGGTACGTGCTGGCCGCGCAGCGGGATCACTACCTGCCGCTGCGGGTGATCAAGGAACAGCTGGACGCGATCGACCGTGGCCTGGAGCCGGCCACCCCGACGCCGCGATTGCCCCGGTCGCTGGTGGCCACCTCCGGCCCGGCGCCGCAGTCCTTCGCCGCCTCCAACGAGGTGCGGATGACCCGCGACGAGCTGTTGGCCGAGGCCGGGCTGGATGCCGACCAGCTCGCCGAGCTGGAGTCCTTCGGGCTGGTGACGGCCGCCTCCGGTGGCTTCTACGACGCCGACGCCGCGCTGGCCGCCCGCACCGTCTCCGAGCTGCTGGCGCTGGGCCTGGAGCCGCGACACCTGCGGTCGTTCCGCACCGCCGCCGATCGCGCTGCCGCCATGGTCGCGCAGCTGGTCGCGGCGCAGGCGCGGCAGCGCGACCCGGATGCCCGACAGCGGGCCGGCGCCGCTGCGGCTTCGCACGCCTCGGTGCTGCTGCGGCTACATGCGCTGCTGATCAAGGCCGCGCTGCGCCGCGAACTGGGGACCTGATCGAGCGGGTTGGCAGCGCCGGTCGCCGGGCCGTCTGTCACCAATCGAGCCCATCGCCGGCCGGCACGGTCCGTGTAGCGTTTGCGGCAGGAGGAGAAGGGCCCCAGAGATGATCGAGATGCGGATCGTCGGCGTCAGGGTCGAGATGCCCAACCAGCAGCCGATCCTCATGCTGACCGAGACTGTCGGCACCCGCAGCCTGCCGATCCTGATCGGCTCGGCCGAGGCCACGGCCATCGCCATGCACCTGCAGGGCATGACCCCGCCGCGGCCGATGACGCACGACCTGTTCCGGGACGTCATCGCGGCGGTCGGCCGCTCGCTGACCCAGGTCAGGGTGGTCGACTTCCGGGAGGGCACCTTCTACGGCGAGCTGGTCTTCGACAACGGGGTGACGGTGTCCGCCCGGCCGTCCGACGCCGTTGCCCTTGCGGTGCGGTGCACGGTGCCGGTGTTCGTGGCGGAGGCCGTACTGGACGAGGCGGGCATCGTGATCACCGAGGAGCCGCCGGCGGCCGAGGAGGCCATCACCGACCCGGAGGGGGAGGTGGAGCGGTTCCGGGAATTCCTGGACTCCGTCTCCCCGGAGGACTTCGGCCCGGAAGACCAGTGACGGCGCACGCCGGCCACCACGAACCCTTCACCTAACCCTGAAGTTGACATTGAGACACGCCGCGGCGGACGTTGACCCCGCCGGATCCCGCGCCTACCGTCAGCCCTACAAGTCACGCCGATGTGATTCACCCGGAAGCCGAGACCGAGACCCACATGAGGGTGGCGGTCTGATGGTGACGGGCCGGAATGAGCGGGAGACGGGCGATGGGTGAGACCGGGCAGGACGCGCTGTTCCCCCATGCGGTGATCCCCGACGAACACGTCGGCTATCGCGGGCCCACCGCCTGCGCCGCGGCCGGCATCACCTACCGGCAGCTGGACTACTGGGCACGCACCGGCCTGGTGGAGCCCACGGTTCGCGGCGCCAAGGGCTCCGGCAGTCAGCGGCTGTACTCGTTCACCGACATTCTGGTGCTCAAGGTCGTCAAGCGCCTGCTGGACACCGGGGTCTCGCTGCACAACATTCGGGTCGCGATCGACTACCTGCGCTCGCGCGGGGTCGAGGACCTGGCGGGGGTGACGTTGTTCTCCGACGGCGCCAGCGTCTACGAGTGCACCTCGCCCGAGGAGATCGTCGATCTGCTGCAGGGCGGCCAGGGGGTATTCGGGATCGCCGTTGGTGGCGCGATGCGCGAGGTCACCGGCACGCTGGCCGAGTTCCCCGCGGAGCGGGTGGATGGCGACCGGCTGGTGGAGGTTGCCACCGACGAACTTGCGGCCCGGCGTCGGGCACGCACTGCGGGCTAGCCGCATCCTCGCCCGGCAACGGGCATCACGTCTCACCGTCAACGACCACATCGCTGCGCGAGCACGCACCTGCGGTTAGGCTGCCTAATGAGGTAGACTAACGACGTGACGGAGCCCGGTGAGATGCAGACCACCGGCCCCGACCACACCACCGCCGCGACTCCGGCCGACCCGCGCACCGCCGATCAACACACCGACTCGGCCGTCGCCACCCTGCGGGCCGCGGTACTGGTGCTGTCCCGGCGAATGCGCTACCGACAGGCCAGCGATGACATCTCCTCCGCTGAGGCGGCCGTGCTGGGCCGGTTGGGCATGGGACCGCGGACCCCCGGGCAGCTGGCCAAGGCCGAACACGTTCGCCCGCCGTCCATGACGCGCACCATCTACCGGTTGGAGCAGCGCGGCTATGTCCGTCGCAAGGCCGACCCGCAGGACGGCCGGCAGACCCTGGTATTCCGCACCGCCGCCGGCGACGAGTTCGCCCAGCGGTCCCGAGAACTGCGCACCGCGTGGCTCGCCGGTCAGTTCGACAAACTCGACCCGGCCGACCGGCAGCTCCTCGCGAGTGCCGCCGACGCGCTGCGTCGGCTGTCCGACCTGCCATGACCCGGCATCTCCCGCCGCCATCTCCCGCCCGCACCGACGCCGCTGACACAGCCGACACCGCAGCCACCGCAGCCACGCCGCCCCCGTCACCGCTCCTCCGGCCGGACCCGGCCGCGGCGCGACGCCCGGGACCCACGCCGCCCGCGCCGCCGCCCCACGGCCGAGGTTCGAACGGAACACCGGTCTCGACCTTCGCGGCGCTGCGGCTGCGCAACTACCGGCTGTACTTCTCCGGCCAGGTGGTGTCCAACTCCGGCACCTGGATGCAACGCATCGCACAGGACTGGCTGGTCCTTGAGATCACCAACTCGCCGTTCGCGGTCGGTGTCACCACCGCGCTGCAGTTCGTGCCGATGCTGCTGTTCGGCCTGTTCGGCGGGCTGGTGGCCGACCGGTACCCCAAGCGCGCGATCCTGCTGACCACGCAGAGCCTGATGGCTGGGCTGGCGTTGGTGCTGGCGCTGCTCACCTTGACCGGGAACGTCCAGGTCTGGCACATCTATGCGGTCGCCTTCGGCCTGGGCATGGTCACGGTGGTGGACAACCCGACTCGCCAAGTGTTCGTCAACGAGATGGTGCCGGTCTCGCTGGTCCGCAACGCAGTGAGCCTGAACACCGGCAGCTTCCAGATTGCCCGCATGGTCGGCCCGGCGGCCGCCGGCGTGTTGATCTCCGCCGTCGGGTCCGGCTGGGCGTTCGCGATCAACGCCGTCAGTTTCCTCGCCACCATCTGCGCGCTGCTCGCGATGGATCCGGGGCAGCTGCAACGCATCCCCCGCGCTCCCCGGCAGCGCGGCCAGCTGCGCGAAGGTCTGCGGTACGTCATGGTGCGGCCACACCTGCTGTGGATCATCGTGCTGGTGTTCTTCATCGGCACGTTCGGATACAACTTCGCGATCTTCCTGTCCGCCTACGCCAAGGATGTGTTCGACTCTGGGGCGGATGTCTACGGCCTGTTGAACACCGCGCTGGCCGTCGGGTCCGTGATCGGTGCGCTGCTGGTCGCCCGGCGGTCCACGGTCCGGTTGGCGTACCTGTTTGCGGCGGCCGCCGGGTTCTCGGTCATGCTGATCGTGTTGGGTCTGGTCCCGTGGCTGATCCCGTTCGCCGGCCTGCTGGTGCTCACTGGCCTGTTGAACATCACCTTCAACACCACCGCGAACTCCACCATCCAGCTGTCCACCGACGCCGCGGTGCGCGGCCGGGTGATGAGCCTGTACATGCTGGTGTTCACCGGCGGGACCCCGGTGGGCGGCCCGCTGGTCGGTGCGATTACGGACGCCTGGGGCGCGCCCGTCGCCATCGCGCTGTGTGGCGCGATCTGCACCGTCGCCGCCGTCGCCTGCGCCATTCTGGCCGCCCGGCAGGCCGGGGTGCGGCTGCGGGTGGATCTGCACCGCGGGGTGCCGCAGCACCTGGTCGTGGTGCACCGCGGCGACTGATGGGCCGATCAGGCCCGCCCGGCGGCAATGCGCTGGCGCAATCATGGCCCGACACGGTTGGCTGAGGGGCATGCCCACCAGATCGCGAACGACCACCCGAACCCCGTCGGCGCCGATCGGCCCGGTGCCGCCGCACCTGGCTCGGCCCGCGCTGACCGACCTGACCGCCGAGGAATTCGAGGCGTTTCACCAGGCCGCGCAGCGGGGCTTCCAGGAGGAGATGCCCGCCGAGGCAGTCGAATTCGATCGCAACCTGCTCGAGCACGGTGAGTTCTACGGCTACCGGGTGGGCGCCCGGTGGGTCAGCACCTTCGGCGCCTATGCCCGCACGATGACCGTCCCGGGGGGTGCGGCCTTACCGGTGGCCGCCGTCACCGCCGTCACCGTTCACGCGCCCTACCGCAGGCGGGGCCTGTTGACATCGATGATGACCCGCCAGTTCGCCGATGCACGCCGCCGCGGCCAGCCGCTGGCGGCGTTGTTCGCCTCCGAGTCGGGCATCTACGGCCGGTTTGGCTATGGCCAGTCGGCGCCGCGCGTCAGGTTGTCTGGCCGGACTCGATCGCTGAGATTCCGGCCCGACGTGGACACCGCGGCAGGCTCGGTGGACGAGGTCTCCCAGCAGGAATACCTGTCGCTCGCGGCCGACCTGCACGACCGGCTGCACCCCGCCCGGCCGGGGTCGCTGGACCGGGGCGAGCCGTGGTGGCCGCTGGCGCTCTACGACCTGCCGTTTGCCCGCGACGGCGCCACCGCGCTGCGGTACGTGGTGGGTTTCGACGCCGCCGGCCACGCCGATGGACACGCCACCTACCGGATCAAGGACGACTACACCGTCACCGGCGCCAACAACGAGGTGCGCATCACCGAGGTCGAATCCGAGACTCCCGCCGGGTACGCCCGGTTGTGGCGTTACCTGCTCGACCTGGACCTGGCGCGCTCGTTCCTGCGCCGCAATGCCCCGATCGATGACCCGATCCGGCACCTGGTGATCGACCCGCGCGCCATCCACACCGAGATCTCCGACGGGCTGTACCTGCGGCTGCTGGACGTGCCGACCGCGTTGGCGGCCCGACGCTATGCCGCCGAGGCGGACCTGGTGTTGCAGGTGCGGGACGAGATGGTGGAATCCAACGCCGGCCGGTTTGCGCTGCAGGCGGGTCCGGACGGGGCGTCGGTGCGTCGGGTGCGCCGCCGGCCGGACCTCAGCCTAGACGTGCGGGAACTGGGCACCAGCTACCTCGGCGGACCGTCGCTGGCCGAACTGCATGCCGCCGGATTGGTGACGGAGCATCGGCCCGGCGCCGTGGCGGAGGCCTCGACCGCGTTCGGCTGGCCGGTGGCGCCGTTCTGCGCCGACATGTTCTGACCGGTTCGGGGCGTGGGCCTGATACCGTCGTCACCGTCGTCGATCCCTCGCGGGAGAGGCCCCGGTGGCGGCAGCGCCGATCGGGGACGCCGAAGGAGCAAGTGCCTCCCCGCCAATCTCTCAGGCCAGCGAACCGCGAGGGCTAGACACCTCTGGAAAGCAGCGTCGCCGCACCCAGCACCAGCGTGGCGCGCTCGCCGAAGGGGCAAACCGGGCATGCCCGCCGGTGAAGCTCTCAGGCACCGATGACAGAGGGGGAGGTCGCCGGGGCGTGCCCGTCACCCGCGGCGGACCGACCCGTCAGGCACCAGAGGACCGGGGTAACCCGGCGGAGGCGACGCACACGATGACAGCAACCCAGCACGGCTCCGGCGCGGGCCGCCCCGACTTCGCCGGCCGGCACATCGGCCCCGACGCCGGTGAATTGGATCGCATCCTCGCCACCCTCGGGGTGCCGGACCTGGAGGCGCTGGCGGATGCCGCGGTTCCAGCGGCCATCCGATCCGGCCGCCCACTGAGCCTGCCGGCGCCGCTGTCCGAGACCGAGGCGCTGGCCGCGCTGCGCGCGATCGCCGCCCGCAACCGGCCGCTGGTCTCCATGATCGGCATGGGCTACCACGACACGATCACTCCCGGCGTGATCAAGCGGAACGTGCTGGAGAGCCCGGCCTGGTACACCGCGTACACGCCCTACCAGCCGGAGATCAGCCAGGGCCGGCTGGAGGCGCTGCTGAACTTCCAGACCGCGGTCGCCGACCTGACGGGGCTGGATATCGCGAATGCCTCGATGTTGGACGAGGCGACCGCCGCCGCCGAGGCAATGACGCTGGCTCGGCGCACCGCGCGCAGCAAGTCGAACCGGTTCGTGGTGGACGCCGACACGCTGCCGCAGACCCTGGCCGTGATCCGCACCCGCGCCGAGCCGTTGGGCATCGAGGTGGTGGTGACCGACGTTTCCGGGCCACGCGATGCGGAAGGGGCCGAGTTGGCCGCCGACTCCGGTGTGCTGCCCACCGAGGACTTCTTCGGGCTGCTGCTGAGCTACCCGGCAGCCTCCGGGGCGGTGCGCGACCATGCGGCGCTGATCGAGGCCGCGCACCAGCGGGACGCCAAGGTCGTGGTGGCCACCGACCTGCTGGCGCTGACCCTGCTGTGCCCGCCCGGCGAGGTCGGCGCGGATATCGCGGTCGGTTCCTCGCAGCGGTTCGGGGTGCCGCTCGGCTTCGGTGGCCCGCACGCCGGGTTCATTGCGGTCCGCTCGGACCTGCAGCGCCAGCTGCCGGGCCGGCTGGTCGGTGTCTCGCACGACTCCGCCGGCAACCCCGCCTACCGGCTCGCGCTGCAGACCCGCGAACAGCACATCCGCCGCGAGCGGGCCACGTCGAACATCTGCACTGCGCAGGTGCTGCTGGCCGTGATGGCGTCCATGTATGCCGTGTACCACGGGCCGGAGGGGCTGCGGGCCATCGCCGAGCGCATCCACGGCCAGGCCGTGACCCTGGCGACGGCGTTGCGCGACGGCGGCATCGAGGTCGTCCACGCGGACTTCTTCGATACCGTGCGGCTGCACGTGCCCGGCCGGGCCGCCCGGATCACCGCCGCCGCCCGCGAGCGGGGTATCAACATCTGGCGTGACGGGGACGACGATGTCCAGATCTCGGTCTCGGAGACCACGACCATCGACAATGTCGGGGCCGTCATCGCCGCGGTGAGCGAGTCGGGCACGGAGCGGTTGGCGTTCGCCGGTGACGGTGCCACGTCCGCACCGGTGGCGTTGCCGCGCACCTCGTCATACCTCACCCACCCGGTCTTCCACACCCACCGGTCCGAGACCGCCATGCTGCGCTACCTGCGTCGGCTGGCCGACTCCGACCTGGCGCTGGACCGATCCATGATCCCGCTCGGCTCGTGCACCATGAAGCTCAACGCGACCGCCGAGATGGAAGCCGTCACCTGGCCGGAGTTCGCGAACCTGCACCCGTTCGCGCCCGCGGAGGACGCCGCCGGGCTGCTGGAGCTGATCGGACAGCTCGAGGGCTGGTTGGCCGAGATCACCGGCTATGCACGGGTTTCGCTGCAGCCGAACGCCGGCTCGCAGGGCGAGCTGTCCGGGCTGCTGGCGATCAGGGCCTACCACCGCTCGCGCGGCGAGGAGCACCGCACCGTCTGCCTGATCCCGGCCTCGGCCCACGGCACCAACGCCGCCTCGGCGGTGATGGCCGGGATGAAGGTGGTGGTGGTTGGCACCGTCACCGATGGGCCTGGCGCCGGCAATATCGACCTGGCCGATCTGCGCGCCAAGATCGCCGCGCACGCAGCCGATCTCGCGGCGATCATGGTGACCTACCCGTCCACGCACGGCGTCTACGAGGACACCATCACCGAGATCGCCGAGGCGGTGCACGCCGCGGGCGGTCAGGTGTACGTGGATGGCGCGAACCTCAACGCCCTGGTGGGCCTGGCGCGGCCGGGCGAGTTCGGCGGCGACGTCTCGCACCTGAACCTGCACAAGACGTTCTGCATCCCGCACGGTGGTGGCGGCCCGGGTGTTGGGCCGGTGGCGGTTCGTGAACACCTGGCGCCGTTCCTGCCCGGGCATCCGCTGGCCGATTTGTCCGTCACTGCACCGGAGGACGGGGGAGTGGGTGCGGTTGCCGCGGCGCCCTGGGGTTCGGCGGGAATTCTGTCGATCTCGTGGGCGTACATCGCCATGATGGGCGCCGCCGGGTTGCGTCGGGCGACGCTCACCGCCGTGGCGGCGGCCAACTACATCGCCCGCCGGCTGGACGAGCACTACCCGGTGCTGTACGTCGGCGAGACCGGATATGTCGCGCACGAGTGCATCCTGGATCTGCGGACCATCACCAAGGACACCGGCGTCACCGTGGACGACGTGGCAAAGCGGTTGGCGGACTACGGGTTCCACGCCCCGACCATGTCGTTCCCGGTGGTCGGGACGTTGATGGTAGAGCCCACCGAGAGCGAGGACCTGGCGGAGATCGACCGGTTCTGCGACGCCATGATCGCCATCAAGGGCGAGATCGACAGGGTGGGCTCGGGCCAGTGGCCGGCGGAGGACAACCCGCTGCGGGGTGCTCCGCACACCGCAGCCGCACTGGCCGGAGAGTGGCAGCACCCCTACTCGCGCACGGAGGCGGTATTCCCGAGCTATCCCGGCGGATCGGTCGATCCGGCGCACAAGTACTTCCCGCCGGTGGGTCGGATCGACGGGGCGTACGGCGACCGGCACCTGGTGTGCTCCTGCCCGCCAGTGGAGGCCTTCGCCGACTGAGAGGTGTCACTGGGCCTGCCTGGATCAAGGTGCCCGGCATGGATCAAGATGCCCGGCATGGACGAAGTTCGCCTCACCAGCAACTTGGTTCACATTTCGGCCAACTTCCCGCATGCGGGCATGGTGATCCGTGCTCGGTGAGGCGCTCAGCCCTCCAGCGTGAGCAGGTCCCTGAGGGTCTGGCCCAGCTTGGACGGATCCGTCACCGGCACATACTTCCCCCCGCCGGTGGACGCGATCTCCTGGTAGGCGTCCGCGGGGACGGCGGTGCCCAACCCGATCACGTCGATGCGTACCTTGCTGCCCACCGCGTCCTCGGCGTCCAGGACGGACTGGCGGGGCGTCGCGGGAGTCTCGTCTACGCCGCTGGTGATCAGCAGGATCCGGTTCTGCCGGCCATCGACCGCCGCGCCCGGCGCCTTGGTCAGGGCCTGGATGAGTGCCCCGTAGGCCCACCGGTCGCCGCCCGCCTTGAGGTTGCCCAGGGCCGACTTCAGCGCCTCCGCCCGGGTTTTGCCGTCCACCTTGCCGGACAGAGCGCCGGTACTGACCAGCTCCGGATAGCCGTCCGGCGGCAGGAATCCGGAGTCGGAGTAGGCCCACAGCCCGGCATGATCGGTGACGGAGCCGTCGGTGATGGAGCCGGCCGCCTTCCTGACCCAGTCCAGCAGCGTCTTTCCGTCCTGGGTGGCCGACATGTCCGCCGAGGCGTCCACGATGATCGTCAGCACCGGACCGCGGGCGGCGGGGTCGCTGCTGGCGGTCGTGCTGCTGGTGGTGGTCGTTGCGGTGCTGCTGGAACGTCCGGTGCTGCTGGAGTTGGTGGACGGCGAGGTCCGGGTGCTGCCGGTACCGGTGGGTGTGCCGCTGGAGGTGGCGGGTGTCGATGTGCTGGTGACGGGGGTCTGTGACGTGCTGGGGGCAGGCGAGGAGGATGCGATGCCGGACGGCGTCGCCGGGGCGGGTTGGCCGAGCCCGGCGGCGACCGCGGCATCCACCGCCGGGCTACCGGCCGGCAGCCGCCGCACCGACGCTGTGGTATCCACGCCGGCGATCGGGTCGCTGGGGTGCACCGAATCGGTCCGCCAGCCATGGTCGGCGAGAATCTGCTGGCCGGGCTTGCTGGACAGATAGGCCTGGAATGAGCTGGCCGCCGCCGCGACGGTGGGGTCGGTCCAGCCGGCGGTGATGGGCGCGGTGATCAAGGAGTCCCCGACGGTTGGTCCCGCCGGGTGCACGGCGGCAAGGTCGTGCCCCGAGGCGTCAAACGCGGCCAGGTCCGCCTCCACCACGGGAACGGCGGTGACGGAACCGGTCGCCTGGTTGCCGCCGGATCCCAGCGAGTTCAATGCGGCCGTGGTGGTGGCCGCGGTGCCGGCGGCTCCGGCGCCGAACGCCGTCAGGACGGACGATTGGGACTGTACGGCGGAGATGTCCAGTGCGTCGCTCCTGTCGGTTCCGGCCAGCAGAGACTGCGCCGCATAGCTGGTGGCGCGGTTGGCGTCGACGGGCGGCAGGGCGAGCAGCAGATGGCGGGCACCGGGCAGCGCTGCGGTGCCGGTCGGGCCGGCGGCCGCGGGAAGGTCCGACCAGGTCAGGTCGGAGACGGCGGGCACGTCGGCGGTGCGCACTGCGAGGACGACGGGGGACCACGCGAACGGGTCGGTCGGATGCCCGGCCGCTACGGCCGGCTGCACGTCGTCCAGCGCCGCGAGCGTTGCGGCGTTGTCCGGAACCCACATTCCGGGGGCCGGACCGAGACCGGACGGCCACCTCGTGCTGGGGTCACTCAGTGCCGTCAGGGCATCTGCGTCGGCGGCGGCCGAAATGGTCGCGGTGACGCACGAGGACCGCGCGACCGGGCCGGTGCGGTTGTAGGCATCCGCCGCCGCTGCGAGCGCGGGTTTGGCGCCAGGTCCGGTGAGCACGGACAGGCTGACCTTGCCCGCGCACACCCCGTCGACGGCCCGATCCGATCGGTTCACCACGACCACGTAGATCACCGTCACCGCCGCGAGGACGATCACCACCGCGGCCGCCGTGATGACCCACCGCGCCACTCCGCGGGAGCGCCCGGCGTCCGCATGGCGCCCCATGGAACCTCCGCTCTGGACCGTGTTTCACGCCGCGTTTCAAGCCCGCGTTTCAAGCCCGCGTTTTCAAGCCGCTGCCCACTCTAGCCAGCGGATCCGTGGACTCGGCGGCGATCTGATCGGACACGGCCCCCGGTCTGGGATCACACCGTCGAGCCGTGCGCATCAGGGTGCCTCCCGGGGCAGAACCGGGGAACAGCCAGGGTCAGTGAAGTCCCGTACTCACGATGCGAGTCGAATCGGTCCGCTACCGTTGCGGTGCGGGTGGCATCACGGTGGGCCCACCTGACACGATGGACCCTGTCACGGACGCGGCGGATGTCGCTGCGAGGGGCCGGGGACCCGACGGGAGAGGACTCACACGAGATGGCAAACCCCTTCGTGAAGGCATGGAAGTACCTGATGGCGCTGTTCTCGTCGAAGGTCGACGAGTACGCCGATCCGAAGGTGCAGATCCAGCAGGCCATTGAGGACGCCCAGCGCCAGCACGCCGCCCTGAGCCAGCAGGCCGCCGCCGTGATCGGCAACCAGCGACAGCTGGAAATGAAGCTCAACCGCCAGATGAGCGACGTCGAGCGGCTGCAGGCCTCCGCCAAGCAGGCGCTGGTGCTGGCCGACGAGGCCAAGGCCAAGGGCGATGCCGACAAGTCGGCCCAGTACGAGCAGACCGCCCAGGTCTTCGCCACCCAACTGGTCTCGGCCGAGCAGCAGATGGAAGACCTCAAGGCGATGCACGACCAGTCGCTGCAGGCCGCCGAGCAGGCCAAGCAGGCCGTCGAGCAAAACGCCATGCAGCTGCAGACCAAGCTCGCCGAGCGCACCAAGCTGCTCAACCAGCTTGACCAGGCCAAGATGCAGGAGCAGATCGCGTCGTCGCTCAAGTCGATGTCATCGCTCAGCGCTCCGGGGACCACGCCGAGCCTGGACGAGGTCCGCGACAAGATCGAGAAGCGGTACGCGAACGCCTTGGGCGCCGCCGAGCTGAGCAAGAGCTCGGTGGAGGGTCGCATGCTGGAGGTAGAGAAGTCCACCCTGGACATGGCCGGTTCCGCCCGGCTGGATCAGCTGCGCGCACAGCTGCACCCGGAGTTGTCCGGTACCCAGGCGCGGGCCATCGACACCGCGGCCGGGGCGGGCGACGCGGCAGCGGCCCCGTCCGCCGAGCAGACCAAGCAACAGGGCTGAGCGATGCGCCGGGTCGCCAAGGCCGGCGCGGCCTTGGCACGGTCCGGCGCGTGGCGTGATGCGACGGGCCGGGGTATCGATCTGGCCGTGCGCGCCGGGGACACCGTCGCCGAGGCACTGCGTACCCGTCGCGACCCGGCGCTGATCGCGGAGCGCCGCCGGGTGGCTGCCCGGCGCCGGCTGCTGGGATGGTCGCTGGTTGGCCTGGTGCTGGCGGCGCTGAGCGTCGCCGGTGTGCTGAGTGCCATCGGCGGTGACGTGAGCGCCGGGCTGATTGGCGCCCTGGTGCTGGCGGTCGGCCTGCTGGTCTACAGCCTGATCGGTGCGGTTCGTGCCGCGGTCGACCTGCGCGCCCGCACGCTGATCGTGCGCCGGCTCCCGGCGCCGCAGCCCCGGCGGCCGTCGGTGACCCCCGCGATCCGGCCGCTGATGGCGCGGTTGGACGGCTACTCCGATGCCCTGCGGCAGGTGGTGTCGGGCATCGGCCTGGGCGGTGCGGGCACCGAGATGCATGCGCTGCGGAACCAGACGCTGGCGGCCGCGGACGCCGCGGAGAGTCGGCTGCGGGCCCAGGCCGCGGAACTGACCGCGGTGACGCGCAGCGGTGCGGGTTCCGGCGACGGTCAGCTGGCCGCCGCCCGGCAGCGGTTGCGCCGGGGGATCGAGGCGGGGGTGGACGAGTACGGGCGGCTGGTGGCGGCGGCGTCCGATGCGGCGGCGGCCTCGCGCGAGCTGGCGGCCGCGACCCCTACCGGCGAGATGACGATGCTCACCGAGCGGCTCACGGCACTGGCGGCCGGCATGCGCGAGCTCACCGGCCAGGATGGCGCCGGCGACACCACTGCTCACTGAACCGGCCCGGCTGGGCCCTGCCGCATGGCAGACTTCCCCCTGGTCACCCACGGTGGGCGGACGGTGGTCGGGGGCAAGGGCCACATGATCGAGGACCGAAGGAGCAGGCCGGTGGAGGTGCTGGGCATCGACTTCGGCACGTCCAACACCGTGGCCGTGCTCGCGGGGGGAGGACGACCGCCGCGTCTGCTGGCCGTCGACGGTGCCTCCTGGATGTCCTCGGCGGTCTTCGTTGAGGACGACGGGTCGCTCGCGGTGGGCCGGGACGCGGAGCGTAAGGCGCGGCTGGCGCCGGAGCGGTTCGAACCGAATCCCAAGCGGCGCGTCGACGACGGCGAGATCCTGCTTGGGGTGCGCGTGGTGCCGGTCGTCGACGCGATCGCAGCGGTCCTGCACCGGGTGGGCGAGGAGACGCGGCGGCAGCTCAACGGCCGCAACCCCGACCAGGTGAACCTGACCCACCCGGCGCAGTGGGGCAGCGCTCGGCAGAACGTGCTGCTGGCCGCGGCCCGGGCGGCCGGGCTGGGCGGCGCGATCGGCCTGCTGCCCGAGCCGGTCGGCGCGGCAACCCATTTCGCGTCGATGCCGGGCAATTCGCTGCCGCCGGGGGCGGCGCTGGCGGTCTACGACCTCGGCGGGGGAACGTTCGACTGTGCGGTCGTCGGCGCCACTGCGGCCGGCTACACCGTGCTGGCGGAGGCGGGTCTGCCGGACGTCGGCGGCGTGGACTTCGACCAGACGATCCTGGACCATCTGGGCCGGACGGCGGCGGCCGTCCACCCGGGACGCTGGCAGTCGCTGACCCGGCCGCGCACTGCGGGGGATCGACGCGCCGCCCGCGCCCTGCGGGAGGACGTACGGGCGGCCAAGGAAACGTTGTCCCGGTATTCGCAGACCGACCTGCCGCTGCCGGAACCCTTCGAGGACACCCTGCTGACCCGCAGGGAGTTCGACGGCCTGATCCGCGGGTCGATCGTGCGGACCGTGGAGCTGCTGGCGACCACTATCGAGCGGGCCGGGGTTACCCCGCAGCGGTTGGCCGGTGTCTACCTGGTCGGCGGTTCCAGTCGGATCCCGCTGGTGGCGACGGTCATCTCCGAGAAGTTGGGCGTGGTTGCCAGCACCCTGGACCAGCCCGAGACGTCGGTCGCGATGGGTGCCGCGATTACCTCCCGGGCGATCCGGCCGGCCGGGCGCACCGAGTCGCTCGGCCCGGGGTCGGGTCCGCGCCCGCCGGTGATCGGAGCGGGTGGTGCGCCCGGAGCACCGGCAGGACCGATGTTCGCTGCGCGCCCGCCCGTCCCGACCGGCGTGCCGCGGCCGCCGTCGGGTCCCGCCGGGCCCATCGGCCCGGCGTCGAGTTCGGGTCCGCACCCGGGCGTCGTCACCGGTCCGCACTCCGGCTCGCACCCGGGTGCCATCTCCGGTCCGCACTCCGGCTCGCACCCGGGTGCCATCTCCGGTCCGCACTCGTTGCCGCCGGCTTCGTCCCGGCGTCGCCTGCTGATCGTGATGGCGGTCGTCGCGGTGCTTGTCGTCGCCGTCACCGTCACCGCCATCGTCATCGCCACCCGGGGCACCGACACCTCCGGTGGCGACACGCCCACCACATCGTCGTCGTCGCAAACCCTTTCCACACAGTCCGGCGCGGCCAGCCGGTCTGAATCCAGCGCGCCGTCCGTACCGGCGATCCCGGCCAGCTGCGCGAGCGAGCCCATCGGCAACGACGGCATGACGCCCTGCATGCTCGCCCTGGCCGGGCCGAATGCGGACCGGGCGCTCGGGTGCGTCCAAGCGCCGGACGGGACCGCCGACCTGCAGTCCGTGCTCGGTGACACGGTCCCGGTGACCTACAGCGTGTGCGCCGGGTTGAACCGCGGCCGAGTCGACGTCATCTACGTACAGTTCGCCTCGGCCGACGAGTCCATCGCCGCGATCGACACGCTGGTCGACCAGCTATCGCTGTCGGCGAAGGCTTGGAATAGCGGGTCGGGCAGCGGCCGTTACGTCATCAACATCGCCACCGACGGCCCCCAGGTGTATTGGTCGTACTCCGGGTTGCCGGTGATCGCCGTGGCCACCACCGACACCTCGGATCTGGCCGGCCAGCAGCCGCTGACCGAGCAGCAGATGCGGGAGTTCTGGGAGAGCTCGCTGCTTCCGCAGTCCCCACGCTGACGGCGGCGTGCTCAGCGCCGGCGCCGCCACTGCCATATCAACAGCACCAGGGCCGAAATCAGGCCGGCCAGAATCACCAGGCGACCGATCGGGCTGGACAAACCCGTCGGGTCCGCGGCGAGGGCGGACAGAGTGGTGAGCGGGAGCGTGGCGGGCGAGATCACGGCGCCGTGCCGGCGGTGACGGGCATGCCGGCGACGGTACCGTCCGCCAGGTCCGGCCCCGGCCGCCAGCACCAGCGGTAGCATCGCGACGTGCGAATGACGGAGTTCCGGCGCCTGATGCAGGCCCATTTCGGACCGGTGCGAGCCGCATCCGTCGCGCAGGACCACGTGTTCTCCGAACTCGGCCGGCGCACCGTCGACCAGGCGTTGGACGCGGGAGTACCCCCCAAGCAGGTGTGGTCGGTGGTGTGCGTGACCTTCGACGTCGCCGAATCATTGCGACACGGCCTGCCGGACTAGCGCCGAGGGCGGTGACGAATCCGTCCCGCCGCGCTCGCCCGCGACACGCCGACCCGATCTCCCCGGGCGTCGAACGGGTGTACGTCTAGAGTTGTGCACAGCGACGCGGTCATCCACATTCTGACGGCATCGCCCGGCCGTTGTCGGTGCCCGGGGATACCGTCGGCGGCGGCCGATAACCAACGGCAGCAGACAACGACAGACGACGGCAGCACGGACCACATCACACCGGTCAGCGATGGTCGGCGATGGAGAAAGGCAAGGGTGGCGCACATGACCGCTCCGGATCGCGAGAAGGCGCTCGGCATCGCGCTCGCGCAGATCGAAAAGCAGTTCGGCAAGGGCTCGGTGATGCGACTGGGCGATGAGGGCCGCGCCCCGGTGGAGGTGATCCCGACCGGGTCCATCGCGCTGGACGTGGCGCTGGGGATCGGGGGCTTGCCCCGCGGACGCGTCATCGAGATCTACGGGCCGGAGTCCTCCGGCAAGACGACCGTCACCCTGCACGCGGTGGCCAGCGTGCAGGCCGCCGGCGGCATCGCCGCCTTCATCGACGCGGAGCACGCGCTGGATCCGGAGTACGCCAAGGCGCTCGGGGTGGATACCGACGCATTGCTGGTCTCTCAGCCGGACACCGGCGAGCAGGCGCTGGAGATCGCCGACATGCTGATCCGTTCCGGCGCCATCGACCTGGTGGTGGTGGACTCGGTGGCCGCGCTGGTGCCCCGCGCGGAGATCGAGGGCGAGATGGGCGACAGCCACGTCGGCCTGCAGGCCCGGCTGATGTCCCAGGCGTTGCGCAAGCTCACCGGCGCGCTGTCGACCACCGGCACCACAATGATCTTCATCAACCAGCTGCGGGAGAAGATCGGCGTGTTCTTCGGCTCGCCCGAGACGACCACCGGTGGCAAGGCGCTGAAGTTCTACGCGTCGGTTCGGTTGGACATCCGTCGCATCGAGTCGCTCAAGGACGGCGGCGACGTGATCGGCAACCGGACCAGGGTCAAGGTCGTCAAGAACAAGGTGGCGCCGCCGTTCAAGCAGGCCGAGTTCGACATTCTCTACGGCCAGGGCATCTCCCGCGAGGGCTCGCTGATCGACGTCGGAGTGGAGCAGGGCCTGGTCCGTAAGTCGGGCGCCTGGTACACCTACGACGGCGAGCAGCTCGGCCAGGGCAAGGAGAACGCCCGGATGTTCTTGCGGGAGAACCCGGACGTGGCCGACGAGCTGGACAAGCGCATCAAGGAGAAGCTGGGCGTGGGGGCTCGCGTCGACCTGGATGAGCCGGTTCCCGCGCCGGTCGACTTCTGATCACCGGATGACGGTGGCCGCGCCTGACCCCGCCGACGGACCCGCCCGGCAGCAGCCCGGCCGGTCCGCCGGCGCGGCGGGCGCCGTCAGCCACCGGGCGGCCACGGTGGCGCAGCTCGCCGCGGCCATTGCCCGCATCGGGCCGGACGGGGAATCCGCCCGGCCGTCGGGCCGGGACCCGCTGGGCGACAGCGACACCGACGGGGCGCATCACTCGCGCCGCTCGCGCGACCGGCCGTCGGCGCCGCGGGGGCGCCGGACGCCGCCGCCCGACGATCCGGCCGGGCCCGCCGGGGACGACCCGGGGGATCCGGAGGCGGTCGCCAAGACGATCTGCCTGCGGCTGCTGACCGTGCGAGCCCGGTCGCGGGCAGAGCTGGCCGACCAGTTGCGGCGCCGGGAGGTACCGGCCGACGTGGCCGATCGGGTGCTGGATCGTTATGTCGAGGTCGGACTGATCGACGACGCGGCCTTCGCCCAGGCCTATGTGGCGAGCAAGCATCGGGGTCGCGGCCTGGGCCGGGCAGCGCTGCGCACCGAGTTGCGCCGCAAGGGCATCGCCGGGCCGGTCGCCGAGCGCGCCGTGCAGACCCTCGATGAGGACGCCGAGCGAGATCGCGCCGCGGAGTTGGTGGCCAAGAAACTCGACTCGGCCATCTTCGCCGGGGTGCCCGCTGCCCGACGGCGGTTGCTCGGGATGCTGGCGCGCCGGGGCTATCCACCATCAGTGGCCGCATCGGTGGTGAATGAGGCGTTGCGCGGCTATGCCGAACCCATCGCGCTCGACCCTGTCGATCAGGCAGACGGCGGGGCGGGCGCATCGTGGTAGGCCGTCCGACGCGACGATGACGGTTCCGGCCGGCCCGCGGCCGGGTGGTACTGGGGCCTCCGGGCGCGCGGGGCAACGCCGCGCAGTGGCACGGTCAGCTCCGCAACCGGCAATGGCCACCCCGGCGGATGGGTCGACTCAGGGGCGCGGCAGCCGTGGCGGCCGGTGGGTCGGCTTGACCGCCGCGGGGGCGCTCTTTACTCTCGAGGTAACAGGAGCGTCACGATCCGCGCGCCGACCCGTCGGCGCCACCTATAGCGGCTACGGCCGCGCAGCCCGATCCTCGGGCCGCACGCCCTTCGAGTCCCCACCGGGACCGAGGGTCTAGTTGGGCGTACCCGCCTAGGGGTGCCCGCGTCGCGGTTCTGCGACCCTCCTTCCGGTTCTGGCCGTGCCAGGTGCCGGCGACGAAGGAGGGAGGCGGGTGTGGAACCACTCACCGTGATCCTCGCGGTCGCGCTGCTCGCGGCGGTTGCGGCGATCGCGGCGGTCGTCCTGCGAGCCCGGGGCAAGACAGCGCCCGCCGTCGATGAGGACGCGTTACGGCGGATGCTGGGGGAGGCGCTGGCCGGGCATGGAACGTCCGGTGCCGCCTCGAGGCCCGTGGACGGCTCGGCCCGGCATGCCGCCGACGACGCTGAGAATCTCACCGCCGTTGCGCAGCAGGCGGCCGCGGAGCGCGAGCGGGCTCGTGCCGACGCCGAGCGCCTGCACACCGAAGCGCTCGCCGACGCCGACCGGATCCTGCGCGCAGCACGTTCGGAAGCCGCGGCCTTGCGTGGCAACCTGGACGACGAGCGGGCGCGGGTCGCCGCGGAGGGTGCTCGTGCCATCGCTGCGGAGCGGACGGGCCTTCAGGAGGAGCGCGATCGGCTCAAGGCCGCCGCGCACTCCCTGGCGGACGACCAGAAATCCCTGGTCGCCGACCGGGAGCGGCTCCGCGCCGACAAGGCCGACGTGGCGCAGGCACGCGCGGACCTGACGGGTCGGGAGCAAGCGTTGCGCGAGGCCACCGCGGGCCTGGCCTCCCGGGAACGTGACCTGGAGGCGCGCGCCGCTGAATTGGGCCGTGCCATCGACGAGCAGTACGCGCAACAGCAGGCGGAGCTGGTGCGGGTCTCCGGGCTGACCGTCGAGGATGCACGCGGCGAGTTGCTGGCACGTCAGGAGGAGGCGGTCCGCCGAGACGCCGCGCTACTGATTCGCCGGGTGGAGTCCGAGGCGCAGTCCACCGCCAAGCAGCGCGCCCGTGCCATCGTCGCCGACGCCATCCAGCGGGTGGCCAGCGACCAGACGTCGCAGTCGGTGGTATCCGTGGTGCAGTTGCCGGCCGACGACATCAAGGGCCGCATCATCGGCCGCGAGGGCCGCAACATCCGCACTTTCGAGACCGTCACCGGCGTCAACGTCATCATCGACGACACTCCGGAGGCGGTGCTGCTGTCCTGCTTCGACCCGGTCCGCCGCGAGGTGGGGCGGCTCACCCTGCAGGCCCTCATCGACGACGGCCGGATCCACCCGCACCGCATCGAGGAGGCGTTCGAACGGGCCACCGAGGAGGTTGACGCGCTGTGCCGGCGGGCCGCCGAGGATGCGCTGCTTGCGGTGGGCATCTCCGACCTGCACCCCGAACTGGTCACCCTCGTCGGGCGGCTGAAGTATCGGACCTCCTACGGGCAGAACGTGCTCGGACACCTGGTGGAGACTTCGCACATCGCCCGGGCGATGGCCGCGGAGCTCGGCGTCGACCCGGTGCCAGTGGCGCGCGGTGCATTCCTGCACGACATCGGCAAGGCGCTGACCCACGAGGTGCAGGGCTCGCACGCGCTGATCGGCGCGGACCTGGCGCGCCGGTATGGGGAGTCCGCCGAGGTCGTGCACTGCATCGAGGCGCACCACGACGAGGTGCCCCCGGCTTCGGTGGAGGCGGTGCTCACGCAAGCCGCCGACGCCTGCTCGGGCGGCCGGCCCGGCGCCCGCCGCGAGTCCCTGGAGTCCTACGTGCAGCGGCTGGAGCACATCGAGGCCATCGCCAGTGCCAAGAAGGGCGTGGACAAGGTCTTCGCCATGCAGGCAGGGCGCGAGTTGCGCGTGATGGTCAAGCCGGAAGTGGTGGACGACCTGGAGGCGCACGTTCTGGCCCGCGAGGTTGCCAAGCAGATCGAGGAGGAGCTCACCTACCCCGGTCAGGTCCGGGTGACGGTGATCCGGGAGTCCCGTGCCACCGAGGTCGCCCGCTAGGTGGGGTGACAAGACCCGAGCCGGGAGCCCCTTCCTGCGAGAGGGCCGTCTTAAGCTCGCGACCCGGGCTTACTCGCTGGCCAGTCCGATGGACCGGCGGAAGGCGGCCAGACCGGTCACGGCGATCGGGTCGCCACGCACCAGGTCCTCGCGCCGCAGCACGAGCCGGTGCAGAACCGCCAACTCACCGGCGCGCCGCTGCACCCGCGCCGTGCCGTTGCGCCGGTAACCGGCCTTCCGGCTGACCGCCAGCGAAGCCGGATTGTCGGCGAATGCCCCGGAGGTGATCTCGGCGGCGTCCAGATGGTCGAACGCGAACGCGCAGATCGCCCGGCGCATCGCCGTGCCGATGCCTCGCCCCTGAAACTCCCGGCCCAGCCAGGAGCCGGTCTCGGCGGTGCGCGTCACCAAGAAGTTCTGTGTCTCCAGCGCCTGGCTGCCGACCAGCACCCCCTCATGCCACACTCCCAGCGGCAAGGTCCACGATTCCGTGCCGAACGATGCCCGCACCCGCCAGTGGTACTGCGCGGTGTTCAGGGCCAGTTGCCCCGGCGGAGCGTCGGTCCACGGGAAGTAGAACGGCATCGATTCGGGCGGATGGATGCCGCGGGACGCCAGGTCGCACAGCGCGGCCAGATCGTCGTCACCGATCCCGCGCAGTTCCAGCGGCCCCGCGCAGATGCGCAGCGACAGCGCGGGCAGGATGTCTGCGACGGTGCTCACCCGACGGAGTCTGCCGTGCCGGCCGCTGCGGGCGCATCCCGATTCTCGCCGTCGACAGCTGACCGGAGATCGCTGGATTCGTAGCATGGGTTGGGGTCTCGGGTCGGCTGCATCCGACCATCGATGCGGAAGTGCACCGGCCGATCGAGGACCTGTTGCGCGCCGGAACGGTTCGCCGCATCGTCCGGCGTTGGCACCGCTGGAGCATCGGGCGGTGCGTCCCGAGCGCGCTATCCGGGCGCGCTATCGGCCGGGCGGTCCCACGGTTGGGTCGCCGGCTCGGCCGGGCAGGGCCGCGCCGGTGATGTCCAGGCCGGGCGCGGCCAGCTCGCCGGCGCCCGGATCCGTCGGGCCGACACCCGCTCCGCCGGGGCGTGCCGCCCGGCCGGTGGGCCGGCCGCGGCGACGGGCCATCCACCGCTGGGCGAGCGAGGCCAGCTGGCTGAGCGCGACATTGACCACGATGTAGATCGCGGCGATCACCACGTAGGTGGCCACCACGTTGCCGAAGTTGCCGGTGATGGTCCGGGCGCTGCGCAACAGCTCTGGGGCCGCGATGGTCAACTGGCCGCCCAGCGCGGTGTCCTTCACGATCACCACCAGCTGGCTGACGATTGCCGGCAGCATGGCTGCGAACGCCTGCGGCAGCAGGATCATCCGCAGCATCTGGGCCTTGCGCAACCCGATCGCCAGCGACGCCTCGGTCTGCCCGCGTGGCAGCGACAGGATCCCGGAGCGGACGATCTCGGCCAGCACCGACGAGTTGTACAGCACCAGCCCGGTGACCACGGCCATCAGCCCGCGCGCATCCGAGCTGCCGACATCCAGCACCACGAACAGCTGCTTGGAGAACACCATCAGCAGCAGCACCGGGATGGCCCGGAAGAACTCCACGATCACGGTGCACGCTCGCACCAGCCATCCGTGGTCCGAGAGCCGGCCCAGCGCCAACAGCACGCCCAGCGGTAGCGCGATGGCCAGGCTCAGCGCGGCGGCGATCAGGGTCTGACCCAGTGCGGGCAGCAGATAGGTGGTCCATACCCCGCCGCGGGTGAAGGGCTGCCACTTCTCACCGGCGAGCTCACCCTTGGAGTTCAATTCGGCCAGCACCCACCACAGCACGGCGGCCACGGCGCCGGCGAACAGCACCGAGACGATCCCGTTGCGGACCTTGGCCCGTGGTCCGGGGATGTCGTACAGGACGGTGGCGGCGGCCATCAGATTCCTCCCCAGGCTCGTCGGATGTGTCCGGTGCCCGTCATCGCTTGACCGCCAGACGCTTGGCCAGCCGGCCGAGCAGCAGCCCGACGGGCAGCGTGAGCACGATGAACCCCAGGGCGAACACCGCGAAGACGCTCATCAGTGCGTTGCCCTCGTTCTCCACCATTTCGCTCATCAGCAGAGCTGCCTCGGCGACCCCGATAGAGGCGGCCACCGTGGTGTTCTTGGTCAGCGCGATCAGCACCGAGGCCAGCGGCGCGATGACCGCGCGGAATGCCTGGGGCAGCACGATGATCCGCAGGTTCTGCACGAAGGTCAGCCCGATGGCCCGGGCCGCCTCGGCCTGCCCGGGTGGCACCGTGTTGATCCCTGAGCGCAGCGACTCGCACACGAACGTGGAGGTGTAGGCGATAAAACCGAGCACCGCCAGATAGAAGGCGTTCGTATTGATGTTGTCGGAGAATTCGACGTTCAAGGTGTCGGCCAGCACGACAGAGCTGGCCACGATGATCACGGTCACGGGGATGTTGCGCACGATGTTCACGTACCCGGTGCCGAAGGCCCGCATGAGCGGGATCGGCCCCACCCGCATGGCCGCCAGGATCGTCCCCCAGATGAGCGATCCTGCGCCGGCCAACAGGGTCAGCTTGATCGTCATCCAGAACGCCGACCAGATGTGGTACCGCGGGTCGGACAGGAAGTCGAAGTTCATGCGCCGCCGCCGATCAGGAAAGGGAAACCGCCGAGGCGGTGACGAGGATGCCGTCACCACCCCGGCGGCACTGCTAGCTTGCTACCGTCACTTCTCGGTGATGGCCGGCACGTCGGGGATGGCGTAGCCGGACGGGCCCACGTTGTCCTTGAGGAACTTCTCCCAGGATCCGTCGGACTCCATCTTCTCGATGGCGGCATTCACAGCATCGCGGGCCGCGGTGTCGTCCTTCCACAGGCCGACGCCGTAGTTCTCGTCGGTGAAGCCGTTGCCGACGACCTTGAACTTGCCCTGGTACTGCTGCGCCGCTGCGTAGCCGGCCAGGATCACGTCGTCGGTGGTGACGGCGTCGACGGCTCCGGAGGCCAGCGCCTGCACGCAGTCGGAGTACCCGCCGTACTCCTTGAGTTGTACCTTGCCGGCAAACTTGTCCTTGACGGTCTGCGCCGACGTGGATCCCGTCACCGAGCACAGCTTCTTGTCCTGGTTGTTCAGCGACTCCGGGCCGGTGATATCGCTGTTGTCCTTGGCCACCAGCAGATCTTGATGCGCGACGAAGTACGGCCCCGCGAAGCTCACGGCCTCCTTGCGGGTGTCGGTGATCGAGTAGGTGGCCACGATGAAGTCGACCTCGTGGTTCTTCAGGGCCGTCTCGCGCTGCGCCGACGGTGTCTCCTTGAACTCGATGTCCTTCTCCGCAACGCCCAGTTCCTTGGCGATGTAGCGCGCTACATCGATGTCGAACCCGGCGAAGGTCCCGTCCTCCTTCTTCAGGCCCATGCCCGGCTGGTCGAACTTGACACCGACGGTCAGCTTGCCGGTGTCCTTGGCCTTGTCGACGATCGACGAGTAGTCGCCGTCCGAGCCGCAGGCGCTCAGCCCGACGGAGGCGATCGCGGCCGCCGCGATGATGGCGGCTACCTTGGTGAACTTCATGGGTGGAATTACCTTTCGTGCGCCGGTCGCGGGGATCTCCCGGACCGAGGTGACGTGCGGGTCGTTGCCCGCACCGGTCAGTGGGTGAGGATCTTGGAGAGAAAATCCTTGGCGCGCGCAGACTTCGGGCTGGTGAAGAACTCCTCGGGAATTGCGTCTTCGACGATCTCGCCGTCGGACATGAACACCACCCGATCGGCGGCCTTGCGCGCGAATCCCATTTCGTGGGTGACGCAGAGCATCGTCATGCCCTCCCGGGCTAACGATGTCATCACGTCCAGCACCTCGTTGACCATCTCCGGGTCCAGCGCGCTGGTCGGCTCGTCGAACAGCATCACCTTGGGCCGCATGGCCAGTGCCCGAGCGATTGCCACGCGCTGCTGCTGCCCACCGGACAGTTGCGCGGGCAGCTTGTCCTTCTGCGATGCCACGCCGACCCGGTCCAGCAATGACGCAGCGAGCTCGGATGCCTCGTCCTTGGACATCCGTCGCACCTTGATCGGACCCAGGCTGACGTTCTCCAGGATCGTCTTGTGCGCGAACAGGTTGAACGACTGGAAGACCATGCCGACGTCGGCGCGCAGCGCGGCCAGCTGGCGACCCTCGGCCGGCAGCGGCACTCCGTCGATCTCAATGCGACCGGAGTCGATTGGCTCCAGCCGGTTGATGGCCCGACACAAGGTGGACTTACCCGAGCCCGAAGGTCCGAGGACCACCATCACCTGACCGGCCGGTACCTGCAGCGTGATATCGCGCAACACGTGCAGATCGCCGAAGTGCTTTTGCACGTCGTACAGCCCGATCATCGGTCGGGCGGTCGACGTCGCATGCGCTGTGGCCATGGGCGCTCCTTGCTCGACAGTGGGTTCGACAGTGGGCTCGACAGTGGGTTCGACAGTGGGCTCCGACGACGGACTGTAGAAGGGGCTTCGACGAGGAGCCCGAACGGTGGGCCCGCGGCCGACAGTCCCGACGACGGATCCGGCGGTGGAACTGACGATGGCCATGGCGGTGGATACGGAATCGGTTGGCACGGAGTCTGACACGGTGTCGGCGCGCGGACCCCATGCCTTGATGGAGTTCTGAGGTTGGAGCGGTTAATGGTGGCTCGGGCCGGTCGGACTACCGGATATCGATGGTAGAATTCGCGGGTCTGCAGCCGCCCGGCGACGCCTGCGAGGAGGCAAGGGCGAGCGGACATACCGGCTCGGAAGGACCCCGCACCATGCGATTGCTGCTGGTCGAGGACGACAATCGGGTCGCACGAATCATGCAGTCCGTGTTGCGCAAGCACGGCTACCAGGTGGTGGTGGCCGGCGATGGGCACTCCGCCCTGGACGAATGCGACGAGAGCATCGACATGGTGCTGCTCGACCTGGGTCTGCCCGATGTGGACGGAACCGACGTCTGCACCCGACTGCGCACTGCATGGGACGTACCGATCATCGCGGTCACGGCGCGTTCGGAATTGACCTCGATGGTCCACGTGCTGGGTCTGGGCGCCGACGACTACCTGGTCAAACCCTTCGACCTGCGGGAGTTGATCGCCCGGATCGAGGCCGTCGGTCGCCGCCAGCTGCGCACCACTGACACCGATGAGCAGCGGTTCGTGTCCAGTCGGGGCGTTCGAGTGGATCTGGCGGCACGCAAGGTGTGGGTCGCGGACGATCTGGTGATGCTCACCCGCAAGGAGTTCGATCTAGTGGCGGCGCTGGCGCGGCGGCGGGGGGTGGCGGTACGCCGAGAGCAGCTGATCAGCGAGGTGTGGCAGACCAGCTGGCAGGGGATGGGGCGCAGCCTGGAGGTGCATATCGCCTCGGTACGCCGCAAGCTGTCGGTGCCGGGCCTGATCGAAACCGTCCGGGGAATCGGCTACGCCATGATCGGGGACTGAGCGGTGCGACGCCGGATCGTCGTTCTGCTGGTGGCGCCGATCGCGTGCATCCTGCTCACCCTCGGTGCGATCATCGCGCACAGCATCGCGGTATCCACCGCGCAGCGTGCGTACGTCGACCAGTTCGGTGATGTCACTCGCTTCCTGCCGTCGGCAGCGTTCGCGCTCAGCATCGGCGAGGTGTCCGGACTGCAGAGCGAACTGGACCGCTACGGCGAGGTGTACGGCAACGGCGCGGCGGTGGTGCGCCGGGACGGATCGGTGTGGTTGCGCAACGCCGAATTCACCAGCGAGGCCGCCGATATGGGGCCGCGGCTGGTGGGCGCGTTGGCCGGCCGGCACAGTGCACCGCTGGGCTTTCGGTGGCCGTGGGACACCTCGCCGACCGTGGTCGCCGAGCCGGTCAGCAGCGGCGGCGATGTGGTCGCCGCGATCGTGACGGTGTCCGACGGGTCGGCCCTGGCCTCGAGGGTCGGCTGGTGGTGGTTGACGCTGGCCATTGGTGTGGTGCTGGCGATCGCCGCGGCGGTGTTCGTGGCCGATCGGCTGGCCCGCTGGGCGGTCCGCCCGGTGCGGAAACTGGCGCTGGCGGCGGCCGAGGTCGGGCAGGGCCGGCTGGGCGCGCGGGTGCCGCCGGGCAGCGGCCCACCGGAGCTGCGGCACCTGGTGACCGCCTTCAACGACATGGCCAGTCGGGTGGAGAGCGCGATCGATCATCAGCGCGCGTTTGTGGCCAACGCGTCGCACGAGTTGCGCAATCCGTTGAACGCCCTGCTGCTGCAGGTGGACGCGATGGGCCTTGGCCTGCCCGAGGAGGCGCACCAGCACTACGAGGCGGCGCGGGAGGAGGGCATCCGGCTGACGCGGCTGCTCGATGCTCTGTTGATGCTGGCCCGAGGGGAGGACTCCCAGTTCGTCACCGGGCCGGTGGATCTGGCCACTCTCGCGCGCGGCCGGGTCGAGGCGTTGACACCGCGAGCCGAGCAGCGGGGCGTGCGGTTGGAACTGGTCGCGGCCGAGCCGGTGTGGGCCGATGCGGACGACGTCGCCGTCCAGTCCGCGCTGGATGCGGTGATCGACAATGCCATGAAGTTCTCCGATCGGGGCGCGGATGTGCTGGTGGCCGTCGGCAGCGATGGCGGGCATGCGGTGGTGTCGGTGCGGGACCATGGGCCCGGGCTGAACGCGCGCGAGATGGCCATGGCCACCGATCGGTTCTGGCGCAGCCCGGTGCACCAGAACAAGCCGGGATCGGGTATCGGCCTGGCCATCGCCAGCACCTTCACCAAGGTGTGCGGCGGGACCCTGGCGCTACGGTCCCCGGACGGTGGCGGGCTGATGGTGGAGTTGCGGCTGCCGGCCAGCCCGGAGGACTGGTCATGAGCGGCGGGCGGGTAAGTCGCCGCGCGGTGCTGGCAGCCGGCCCCCTGCTGCTGCTGGCAGGCTGCGCCGCCCCCCGCCGGGACGAGCAGATCGTGATTGCGACCGGGGGTACCAAGGGCGTGTACTACTCCTATGGGCTGGCCATGGCCGACGCGATTTCCTCGCGGTTGCGCGGTGCCCACCTGAAGGTCACGCCGACATTGGGCTCGGTGGACAATTTGCAGCAGATCGGCGCGGGAACGGCGAGCATGGCGATCGTGGCGGCCGATGCCGCACTCGATGCGGTGGCCGGCCGGGCAGAGTTCGACGTACCGATCGCCATCCGGACGGTCGCTCGGCTCTACGACGACGTCATTCACCTGGTGGTGCGTGCCAACTCACCGATCCATGCGCTGCGCAACCTGCCGGGCCACCGGGTTTCGTTGGGCCCGAGCGGATCCGGCACCGAGTTGATCGCGCGCCGCATGCTGGAGATCGGCGGAGTCGGCCTCGACCCGGTCGACGTCGAACCGTTGGGTATCAACGAGAGTGTCGACGCGCTGTCGGCCGGCCACATCGAGGGCTTCTTCTGGTCGGGCGGGCTGCCGACGGTGGGCGTCACCGAACTGTCCCGGCAGGTGCCGATTAGGCTGATCGACCTGGGGGACCTGTCGCCGGGGATGCGCTCGTCCTACGGGTTGTCCTATCGGCGCGCGGCGGTGCCGGCGGGCACCTACGGCATCCACGACGACATCTCGACGATCGCGGTGCCGAATTACCTGGTGGTCGAACGCATTCTGGATGACGATCTGGTTTTCGACATCACCGCAGGCCTTTTCGCAAACCGCGCGGCGATGGCTCACCGGGTTCCCGCCGTCGGTGCGCTGGATCTCGCTCAGGCCATTTACACCGCGCCCATCGAATTGCACCCCGGAGCGTTGCGCTTTTATCGCAGCACCCGCGGCTAGAAATTCACTCCCGGGAGCGAGTCGAATGCTCCAGGACGCGGTGGAGCGCGCCCTGGGGCATTCGACGTTCCGAAGGAGGCGGGGCTCCTCTGAGGTTCCTCAAGGGATCGGAACGTTCAGCACGGCCGCTGTTACGTTTCGAAATGGCAGGTTTACCCACCGCGACGCGGCCCTTGTCTGCTGCGTCCGATCAGGAGGCATCTGGTGAGATTGTTGCGCACCCGAACCGGCTCCCGTCGATGGATCAGTGCGGCGGCGGCCGTCGCGCTGGCCGTCGGTATGGCGGCCGCGAGCACGTCGAGCGTTGCGGCACAGCCGCTTCCGACATCCGGTAGCCCGGTACATCCGGCCGCGGCGCCGACTGACGATCGTGCCCCCGCCACGGTGACGGCGACAGCGGCAGCGGGGCCGGTCGGCAGCAGCGTCTCCGTCGAGGTCACGGTGGTCAGCGACGCATCCGTCATCGGCGGGGAGGTGACCGTCGTCGCCGACGGTCGCGAACTCGCCTCGGGCACCGTCTCCGGCGGCGGTGTTGCGACGGTGTCGGTCGCGGATCTGACGGCGGGCAGTCATGTGGTGCGTGCCTCGTTCGCGGGCACCGACCAGGCGGCACCCGCACTGTCCGACCCGGTCTCGCTACTGGTCTACCTCTCCGACGCCGGACCGGATGGGACCTTCTTCTCCGACATCGGCTGGGCCGTCGACAGGCAGGTGTTCGGCGGGTACACCGATGGCACCTTCGCGCCGACCTCGCCCGTGACCCGGCAAGTCATGGCGGTGGCGCTCTACCGCTCAACGCACTTCGGCGATCCGGATCCGTCGTGTACCGGTTCGGACCGGACGTTCACCGACGTCCCGGCGGACAACATCTTCTGTGGCGCCGTCGAATGGCTGGCGGCCAACGGCCTGACCCACGGCGTGGACGGGGAAAGCTTCGCGCCCACCAAGCCGGTGACCCGGCAGACGGCCGCTGCCTTCCTGTACCGGCTGGGCGACTCCGCGGGCACCGACCCGACGTGCGAGGGCTCGGAGCGGACCTTCGACGATGTCGACGCCGACAACCCGTTCTGCGGCGTCGTCGAGGCGCTCGCCGGCGAGGACATCATTCAGGGAACCGGGGACGGCTCGTTCGCCCCTCGGACCGTGGTGACCCGGCAGACCGCCGCCGCCCTGCTGCATCGGACGGCACAGGCCGCCGAGGCCACCGCCTGCCTGGCGCCGGGTGGCGACGGCGGCGTGGTGGTGGGTTCGGATGAGCCCGGCGATCCGAGCTTGCCGGAGCCGACCTCCGGCTACCGCCTGGGATTGACCACCGTGTACGCGCCCAGTTACCTGGTAACCACCTCCAACGCGTTCGCCACTGCGGCCGGCTGCGAGGTGCTCAAGAACGGCGGCACGGCAGCCGACGCGACCGTCGCCGTGCAGGCCGTGCTGGGGTTGACCGTCCCGGAGGCGACCGGTCTGGGGTCTGGTGGCTTCCTGATGTACTACGACGCCGCCACCGGGGAGGTGCAGGCCTACGACGGTCGGGAGACCGCTCCGATGGCCGCTACCGAGAATTACCTGCGCTATGTCGATGACGAAACCGATCAGACCGCGCCGAAGCCCTCTGCGCGCGCCAGCGGCCGGTCCATCGGCACGCCCGGTATCCCGCGGCTGATCGAGAAGGTTCAGCAGGACCACGGTGCGCTGCCCTGGCGTTCCCTGTTCGACGACGCGATCACCCTGTCCACCGACGGATTCAAGATCGGTGGTCGGTTGGCCAACGCGATCCGGTCCAGCGCCAACAACTTCAAGCGCGACCCGGACGCAGCCGCCTACTTCCTCAACCCGGACGGCACCCCGAAGGAACTCGGCACCCTGCTGAAGAATCCGCAGTACGCCGCCGCCCTGCAACTGCTCGCCGAGAACGGCGCCGATGCCTTCTACACCGGAACCCTGGCCGAGGACATCGTGGCGAAGATCGGGATGTCGGAGGGCGCCGACGGGTCCGTCATCACCCCCGGCAAGACCACGCTGGATGATCTGGCCGGCTACCAGGTCAAGGTGCGAGAACCGGTGTGCACCAGCTATCGCGACAGCTACCAGATCTGCGGCATGCCGCCGCCCACGTCCGGTGGCATCACCGTGGCGTCGGCCATGGGCATTCTGGAGAACTTCGACCTGCCCGCCATGGCGCCGACCAACGTGGACGGCGAGGGCGGCGAGCCGCAGGTGCAGGCGGTCCACCTGATCAGCGAGGCGGAGCGGCTCGCCTATGCCGACCGGGACAAGTACGTGGCGGACACCGACTTCGTTCCGCTGCCCGGTGGCACCTGGGACACCCTGCTGAACAAGGAATATCTGGCCTCCCGTGCCGCGCTGATCGACCCGGACCACAGCATGGGAACGGCGCTGCCCGGTGAATTCGGCGAGGAGCCGCAGGGTACCGATACCACCGAGGAACACGGCACCAACCACTTCACGATCGTGGACGCGCAGGGCAACGTGGTGTCGGCGACCACCACGGTGGAAGGCAGCATGGGCTCCTACCACATGACGCACGGGTTCCTGCTGAACAACCAGCTGACCGACTTCTCGTCCAGCCCGGTCGATTCCGAGGGCAACCCGATCGCCAACCGGGTCGAGCCGGGCAAGCGACCGCGCAGCTCGATGGCTCCGACGGTGGTGTTCGGCCTCACCGACGCCGGTGAGCGGGGCCAGTTCGTGATGGCCACCGGGTCGCCCGGCGGTGGCACCATCCCGCAGTACGTGGTCAAGGCGCTGGTCGGTGCGCTGGACTGGGGGTTGAACGCGCAGCAGGCATCGAACCTGATCGACTTCGGGGCCAGCAACAGCCCGCGCACCACCGTCGGTGGCGAGCACCCGAACGTGGATACCAGTGACGGCGGCATCAACGACCCGCTGATCGCCGGTCTGCAGGCGCTGGGCCATCAGGTCTCCACGGGTGGCCAATCCAGCGGCGTCAACTCGATCATGCGCGTCGAACTCGACGGCCGGATCGTGCTCGCCGGGGGCACCGACCCGCGCCGTGAGGGGCTGGTGCTCGGGGACACCGCACTGGGGTGAATCACCTGCGCTGATCGCCGGAGTGCCGTCGCGTGCAGCGGCACTCCGGTGACCGGTGGCCCACCAGGTGCACCCGGGGCCCCGGAGTGGACGAACCGTCCGCTCCGGGGCCCTCGCATGGCCGCCGGCCGGCGTGGAAGGGCGGGCCCGCGTGGGTCGTTCCGGCCCCGCGCTGGACGTAGTGTGGTGCCCGTGAGCACTGCCATCGACAACACCGCGCCCGAAGCGACTGGCCGGCGGGAGGGGTCCGCGCTACCGGCCCGCAGCTATCAGATCCGCACGTATGGCTGCCAGATGAATGTGCACGACTCCGAGCGGCTGGCCGGGCTGCTGGAGCAGGCCGGGTACGCGCCGGCGCGCGAGGGCCAGCAGGCCGACGTGGTGGTGTTCAACACCTGCGCGGTGCGGGAGAACGCCGACAACCGGCTGTACGGCAACCTGGGCCACCTCGCCCCGGTCAAGCAGCAGCATCCCGGCATGCAGATTGCCGTCGGCGGCTGCCTGGCGCAGAAGGACCGCGGTGAGATCCTGCGCCGCGCACCGTGGGTGGATGTGGTGTTCGGCACCCACAACGTGGGTTCACTGCCGGTGCTGCTGGAGCGCGCCCGGCACAACGACGAGGCGCAGCTGGAGATCCTGGACGCGCTGGAGGTGTTCCCGTCGTCGTTGCCGGCCAAGCGGGATGCGGCCTACTCCGCGTGGGTGTCGATATCGGTGGGCTGCAACAACACCTGCACGTTCTGTATCGTGCCGTCGTTGCGCGGCAAGGAGTCCGATCGGCGCCCCGGCGACATTCTGGCCGAGGTCGGCATGCTGGTGGACGACGGCGTGCTGGAGGTGACGCTGCTCGGCCAGAACGTGAATTCCTACGGCGTGCAATTCGGCGACCGGCAGGCGTTTTCCAAGCTGCTGCGCTCCTGCGGCGAAATCGACGGTCTGGAGCGGGTGCGTTTCACCTCGCCGCACCCGAAGGATTTCACCGCCGACGTCATTGCCGCGATGGCCGAGACACCCACTGTCTGCCACCAGCTGCACATGCCGCTGCAGTCCGGATCCGACGCCGTCCTCAAGGCGATGCGCCGCTCCTACCGGCAGGCCAAGTACCTCAAGATCCTGGCGGACGTGCGGGATGCCATGCCGGACGCTGCCATCACCACCGACATCATCGTCGGGTTCCCAGGCGAGACCGACGATGATTTCCAGCAGACCCTGGATGTGGTACAGCAGGCCGAGTTCTCCGGCGCGTTCACCTTTCAGTACTCGCCTCGTCCCGGTACCCCGGCCGCCGGCATGGATCGGCAGGTGCCGCCGGAGGTCGTTGCCGAGCGGTACGCCAGGCTGACCGCGGCGGTGGAGGAGTCGACGCTGGCCGGGAACCGGGCACTGGTCGGATCCACCGTCGAGGTGCTGGTGTCCTCCGGGGAGGGACGCAAGGACGGCGACACCCATCGGATGAGTGGCCGAGCCCGGGACGGCAGGCTGGTGCACTTCACACCGACCGGGGCGGCGGTGCAGACGTCGGTGCGGCCCGGCGACATCGTCACCGCCACCGTCAGCTACGGCGCCCCGCACTACCTGCTGGCCGACGGCGATCTGCGCTCGCACCGCCGCACCCGGGCAGGGGACCGGTCGCAGGACGGAACCGCCCTGAAGACACCGGGTGTCGGGCTGGGTATGCCGACGTTCGGCCGGCCCGCGAGCACGGCCGCTGCGGCGTCCTGCGCGGGGCACTGAGTCCCATCAGCCCGCGGCCGGCCGGAACCACGACATATCGGTGACGGTTCCGGCGGGATCGGTCAATGCTGCACGGCGTTCTGGGCCGCCTGCAGCCACTGTTCCCAGGTTGCTGCCTGCTCCTCGGCCTGAGCGGCCTTGCGCTCGTCGCCGGCCGCCCGGGCTCGCGCGGCCTGCGCCCGAAACTGCTCCGCCCTGGCCCGGAACTGCTCGACCCGGGCGGTGGCCTCGGGATCGGTCCGGCGCCACTGGGCGTCGGAGGCGGCCCGGACCCGCTCCTCCACCGCCCGCAGCCGGCCGTCCAGCTCCCGGATGCGTTCCCGAGGAACCTTGCCGGCCGCCTCCCAGCGGTCCTGCACGGAGCGCAGCTTGTCCTTGGCAGCGTCCAGGTCGGCGTCGGGATTGATCTGCTCGGCCTCGACGAGCAGCTTCTCCTTCGCCGTGGCGTTGGCCTCGAACTCGGCGTCCCGCTCGGCGAACGTCTGGTTGCGGCGGGAGAAGAATGCTTCCTGCGCGGCACGGAACTGCTCCCAGAGCTGATCCTCGACGTCCCGCGGCGCGCGACCGGCGGCCTTCCATTCCGCCATCAGGGAGCGATAGGCGGCGGTCGTCTCGCCCCAGTCGCGCGAGCCGGACAGCTCCTCGGCACGCTTGATCAGCTTCTCTTTGGCCTCCTTGGCGACCACCCGCTGCTTGTCCAACTCGGCGAAGTGCGAGCCGCGGGCCCGGGTGAACGTATCGCGGGCGCGGGCGAAGCGCTTCCAGAGTGCATCGTCGGTCTTGCGGTCCACGCCCCGGGTGGAACGCCACTCGTCCACCATGGCCTTGAGTCGGTCGCCGGTCGGCTTCCACTGCGTGGAGGTGGCCAGTCGTTCGGCCTCCTCGCACAGCTTCTCCTTGCTGCGCACCGCGCGGGCGCGGGTCTCCGCCCGGGCCGCGGCGGCCTGTTCGATGGCCGCGTCGGCGGCGGTGACGACGGCGTCCAGGCGGGCCACCGCACCGTCCAGGTCGCCGATGACGGCCAGCGAGTCGACCGACTCCCGCAGCGTCGTCGCCTGGCTTCGGGTCGCCTTGGGGTCGCCCGCGCCGCTGGCCAGCCGCGCCTCCAGCAGCGCGATCTCGGTGGCGAAGTCGTCGAACCGCCGACCGAAGTGCGCCAGCCCAGCCTCGGCGTCGCCGGCCTGCCAGTTACCGATCGCCCGCTCTCCGGCTGCGGTGCGGACGTAGACGACCCCCTCGGCGTCGATGCGGCCCCAGCGATGCGGGTCGACCGGCTCTACGACGGGCTCGACGACCGGTGTGGGTGCGGGCGTCGCCGGTGGCACCGGCATCGGCAGGTGCGGCGAGGGATGACCTCCTGGGCGTGCGACCGGCGCGGCGCCGGGCCGCGGACGCGGCGCGCCGCCGGGCCGCGGCACTGGAGTTGGCGTTGGCGTTGGCGTTGGCGTTGGCGTCGGAGTGGGGTCGGGTGTGGGCGCGGCCAAGGGGCCGGGCACCGGGTTCGGGATGGGCAGCGGGGCCGGGCCCGGAGCCGGTGCGGGTGTGGGCAGCGGCTCGGGTGCGGGGAACGGTGCAGGAGTCGGCTCGGGTGCGGGGAACGGGGCAGGAGTCGGCTCGGGCTGCGGTTCCGGGTCCGGCAGCGGTGGAGCCGGCGGCTGCGGGAAGTCGGGGGCGGGTTGTGGATCGCCGGGGACGGTCAGTTCCAGGTCTTCGGGTACCGGTTCGGCCGTCGCGCCCGGCTTCGGCTCCGACTCTGACGCCGATTCCGATTCCGACTGGCCCGGCACCGGCAGCCCGGGCAGGGCCAGCTGATCGGCCCCTGGTTCGACGGGTCGGCCGGCGCCGGTGGGAGTCGGCTCCTCGATGGGGGCGGGCGGGGCGAACTGGTCCTCGGGCATGGTCGTGGGGCCTTCCTCGTTCACAAGGGGGCCGGGTAGCCCCCGGGGCGCCGGAGCGTCCCCCTGTCGTGGGCCGCCGGTACGTCCTCACGCGGCCACTGCCTAGTGTGCCCGCTGGCTCTGCGGGAGGCGACCGGCGAGGGCGTCCGGCGGCGAACTGGAATCGGACTGTGACCCTGGGTGTGACCGCGCAGTGGTCGGGTCGGTCGACCGATAACCTGCATGCGTGATCGTCGCCGCCGTTGTGTGCCCGCCCGCGCCGCTGCTCATTCCGGGCCTGGCCGACCGCTTGGCGTCGGCGTCCGGCGAGCTGCGCGCGGCCTGTGACCGGGCGGTCCGGACGCTGCAGGGCGCCGAGCGGGTGGTGATCATCGGAGCCGCGGCGGGCGCCGCCGTGGGCGTACTGCTGCCCGGCGACCTCGTCACCGCCGGCGGGCTGACCCGCAGCGATCGGCCGGTCGTTCCGCCGGTTCGGCTCGCCAGCGGTGACGACGATCCCGCGGCGTCGCACGTCGGAGGCGGGGCCGCCGTCACCGACACTGCCGGTGACGAGATCGCCTCGGCCGGACCCGGTCGTCGGGAGCCGCCGAGGGTCACCGTGAGCACCGCCGTGGGCGCGTCCCTGCTGGCAGCCGCGGGCATCACCGCCTCGGCCAGCGCCCTGCAGATCGCCACCGGCGCCGGCACCGCGCTGATGGACGGCGGGCGCACCGGGCTGTTGGTGATGGCCGACGGCGCCGCCTGCCACGGGGAACACGCCCCCGGGGCGCCGGATCCCCGCTCGGAGTCCTTCGACGAGGACCTCGTCACCGCCCTTCGCTCCGGCGACCCGCAGGCCCTGGCCGCCACCTGCGACCGGCTCGCCCCGCTGGCGCCCGCGCTGCGTGCCGACTCGCTGCCCGCGCTGGCCACCTTCGCCGCGCTGATCACCGACAGCGGGCCCGCCCGCGCCGAGATGCTGCACTACTCAGCCCCGTTCGGGGTGGGGTACCCGGTGGCGACCTGGCAGTGGGACTGAGGTCGGTGCCGCTCGGCAGGCTGGTAGTTGTCGCCGGGCCCACCGGCACCGGCAAGTCCGAACTCGGGCTGGTGCTGGCCGAGCAATTGGATGGCGAGGTGATCGGCGCCGACTCCATGCAGCTCTACCGTGGCATGGACATTGGCACCGCCAAGCTGCCGGTGGCCGAGCGCCGGGGGATTCCGCACCATCTGCTGGACGTGCTGGACGTGACCGAGACCGCGAGCGTCGCCGCGTACCAGCGCGATGCTCGGGCCGCCATCGAGGAGGTGTTGGCCCGCGGCCGCACCCCACTGCTGGTGGGTGGATCCGGGCTGTACGTGCAGGCCGTGATCGATGAGATCGACTTCCCCGGAACGGATCCGGCGATCCGCGCCCGGCTGGTACGCGAGCTCGCCGACTCCGGGGTGGAGCAGCTCCGAACTCGGCTGGCCCGGCTGGACCCGGCCGCCGCGGCGGCCATCGAGTCGAACAACGGCCGACGCATCGTGCGTGCCCTGGAGGTCATCGAGCTCACCGGGCGGCCGTTCACCGCGACCCTGCCCCGACCCGGGCCGCCGCGCTACGACGCCGTGCTGCTGTGCCTGGACCGCGATCCCGACGGGCTGGACGACGCGTTGGCCGCCCGGGTCGATCGCATGATGGCCGCCGGATTTGCCGATGAGGTCGAGGCACTGGAGCGGGTCGGGCTGCGCCGTGGGCTGACCGCATCCCGAGCACTGGGCTACCGCCAGCTACTGGCCGCGCGGGACGGTACGATCTCCGAGCGGCAAGCGGTGGCAGACACCGTCACCGCCACCCGGCGATTCGTGCGCCGGCAGCGGTCCTGGTTCGGTCGCGACAACCGGATGAGCCGGCTGGACGCATCGGACGCCGAGCTGAAGAGCGCCGCGCTGGGCCTGGCCCGCGCCGGGCGGCGCTGACCTCCGTAGGCTGGGCGCCGTGGCGCGCACATCGATCGCCTTCGTCAAGGGCCACGGCACCGAGAACGACTTCGTGCTGCTGCCCGACCCGGACGGCACCCTGGACCTGACCGCCGAGCTGACTCGGGCGCTGTGTGATCGACATGCCGGCATCGGTGCCGACGGCGCGATCCGGGTGGCGCGCGACGGTGCCGGCGGCTTCGTCATGGACTACCGCAACGCCGACGGGTCCCTCGCCGAGATGTGCGGCAACGGCGCTCGAGTGTTCGCGCGCTATGTGGTGGATGCCGGCTGGGCGGCGCCCGGCCGGGTCGAATTCGCGACCCTGGGCGGCCCGCGGTGGGCCGAACTCGGTGCTATCGGCGACGTGACGGTCGGGATGGGGCCGGTGCGGTTGGGGGCGGCGTCCACCGCCATCATCAGCGGTGACGAGATCGCTGGCGTGGCTGTCGATGTGGGCAACCCGCACCTGGTGTGCGCCATTGATCGCGACCTGGGTGGCGTCGATCTGACGGTCGCGCCGCGCGTCGATGGTGCGCTGTTCCCGGATGGGGTGAACGTCGAAATCGTGCGGGCCATCGGCCCGGACGAGGTGCGGATGCGGGTGCACGAGCGCGGAGTGGGGGAGACCCGGTCCTGTGGCACCGGCACCGTCGCCGTCGCGGCGGCGTACCTGGCGTCCCGCGGCCTGGCCCGGGGGACGGTGCGTGTGGGAGTGCCCGGCGGATCGGTGACGGTGACGGTCTCCGACGGGCAGCAGCGCACTGCCACCCTGACCGGCCCCGCCGTGCTGGTGGCGACCGGCGCCGTGCACCCGGAGCGACTACCCGGGTTGGGGTGACTCTGCCGCGGGTTCCGGGCCTGCCGTGCCCGGGCCGTCCACCGGTTCGGCCTGGTGCTCGGGCAGCTTGCGCAGCCGCCACAGCCCGCGGCTGGCCACCGGCAGCACCGACGCCAGCCCCGCGGTGGCGGCGATCCACAGGGTCGGCAGCACGCCGAGGTGGCTGGAGGCAATACCGCCGACGAAGGCCCCGATCGGGATGGTGCCCCAGATCAGAAATCGTGCCGAGGCGTTCATCCGGCCGAGCATCCCCGGCGGGCACAGCCGCTGCCGGAAGCTGACGGTGGCGATGTTGTAGGCCACCACCATCGCCATGAACGCGATCTGCCCCACGATCAGGGTGGGGATCGTCGGCAGCAGCGATGCCAGCGGGAAGACGAATGGCAGCGGCGCGAAGATCGCGGCGGTGATGATGATCGTGGCACCCTCGCCGATCCTGCGGGTCAGCGGCGTGACGATGAGCGCGCCGGCGAACCCCCCGATGGCGCCGACCGTCTCGATGATGCCGATAGTGACCGCCGACAGGCGCAGGTCGCGGACCATGTAGAGCATCAGCAGCGCGTTGGCGGCGCTGCCGGTCAGATTGCCGATCCCCGTGCAGGCCAGCAGCCGGCGCAGCAGTGGGTGGCGCACCACGAACGCCAGGCCCTCGGCGATCTCGGTGCGCAGCGGCCGACGCGTCTCGGGCGCCGGTGGGGTTTCCCGGTGCCGGATCCGCCACAGCGCCGCGGCCGAGGCCAGAAAGCCCGCCCCGTTGACCGCGATCACATCCGCCGCGCCCAGGACGCTGATCGCCGCGCCACCGGCAGCGGGCCCGGCTGCCCGCGAGACAGACTGGCTGGCCTGCAGTTTCGCGTTGCCCTCCACGATATGCTCGCGGCCCACCAGGAACGGCAGGTACGACTGGTAGCCGACGTCGAAGAACACCGTGAGCACGCCGACGGCGGTGGCCACTGCCGCGAGTTGGATGAAGGTGAGCCAGCCCAGCCACCAGGCCGCCGTCACCGACAGCAGCAGCAGCCCCCGGCCGATATCGGCGGCCAGCATGACGGCGCGCTTGCGCCACCGATCCACCAGGGCGCCGGCCGGCAGACCGATCACCAGGAACCCCAGTCCCTCCAGGGTGCCCAGCAGGCCCATCTGGAACTCGGTGGCGGCCAGCACCGTCACCGCCAGATAGGGCAGCGCGATGCCACCGAACGACGCGCCCAGCTGACTGGCGGTGTCGCCGACCCACAGCCGCAGAAAGTCCGGGTGGCGCCACAACGCGCTGGCGGTGATGCGGCGGAACCACCGGCGGGGTCCGCGGGTGTGAGCCGGCTCGCCGGTCTGTGCCGGCTCGGTCAATGCGGTTGGCTCGACCAACGCGGCTGGCCCGGCCAGCACTGCCGGTCCGCCGGCTGGGTGCTGGTCGGACGATGATGACGCCTCGCTGGTACCCACGGACGTCAGTCTGCGATGATCGATTGGGAAATGTCAATCACTCCTGCCACAGCAGGTGGCCGGTTCGCTAGTGTCACGGTATGAGCAGCGCGGCGCACTCGCTTGACGGCCTCGGAGCCGAGTTCGCCCGCCCGGAGCCGGGCCGGCGCCCGGCGACCGATGCGGAGCGGCGCGCCCTGGCCAGCGTGCTACGGCTGCGGATCCTGCGGCTGTGCCTGTATGAGCCGCTGACCAACCGGCAGATCGCCGACCGGCTGGAACGCAACCCGGCGACCACCCTGCACCATGTGCGGACCCTGGTGGACCAGGGATTCCTGGTGGCCGGGGACCCCCGGCGCGGCCGGCGGGGGGCCCGCGAGATTCCCTACCGGGCGACGGGCAAGTCGTGGTCGCTGGACATGGGCGCTGCCCCCGTGGCGAATACCCTGCTGCGGACCTTCCTCGCGGAGGTGGCCGCGGTCCCTGAGGCCGAGGTGGACGCCAGCCGGCTCGGCCTGCAGCTGTCACCCGAGCACGAGCAGGAACTGCGCGCCCGACTGGCCGCGTTGCTGGACGAGTTCGCTCGCCGGCCGCAGGACCCGGGTGGCACGCGGTGGTCGTTGTTCCTGGCCATCCACCCCGAACCGTGATGGGTGCCCGCAGGCTTGCCGGCCGGCCGCCGCACGCGAGCCGGGGATGGCGGGGCGCGACCGCACTCGTGACGGCCCCTTATTCGGTGGCCCGGCGTGGCACCCTGGTGGGGATATGACTTCTTCTTCTTCGGCCGATCCTCGGCACACCGTCACCGTCGTCGACCCAGCCTGGGACGGGCCCAGTACTGGGCCCAGCACTGCGGGCGAACGCGATCTCGCCGACCGCGCCGCGCTGCGCCGCGTCGCGGGGCTGTCCACCCAGCTCGCCGACATCACCGAGGTCGAGTACCGCGAACTGCAACTGGAACGTGTCGTGCTGGTCGGCGTGTGGTCAGGGCGGGATGCGGCCTCCGCCGCGGACGCCGACGCGTCGATGGCCGAACTCGCCGCGTTGGCCGAGACCGCCGGCTCAGTGGTGCTGGACGCGGTGGTGCAGCGCCGTCCACAGCCCGACCCGGCCACCTACGTGGGCTCGGGAAAGGTGGCAGAGCTGGCGGACATCGTCGCGGCCACCGGCGCCGACACCGTGATCTGCGACGGTGAGCTGTCGGCCGGGCAGCTGCGCAACCTCGAGGAGAAGCTGCGGGTCAAGGTGGTCGACCGAACCGCGCTCATCCTGGACATCTTCGCCCAGCACGCCCGGTCCAAGGAGGGCAAGGCGCAGGTCGAGCTGGCGCAATTGAACTATCTGCTGCCCCGGCTGCGCGGCTGGGGCGCGGCCCTGTCCCGGCAGCGCGGCGGCCGGGTGGCGGGCGGCGCCGGAATCGGTTCGCGTGGCCCCGGAGAGACCAAGCTGGAGCTGGATCGACGGCGCATCGGCCGGCGCATCGCGCAGCTGCGCGCCGAACTGGCGGGGATGCGACGGGTGCGCGACACCAAGCGGTCCACCCGCCGGGCGAATCACGTTCCGGCGGTGGCGATTGCCGGCTACACGAACGCCGGCAAGTCGTCCCTGCTCAACCGCCTCACCGATGCAGGCGTGCTGGTGCAGGATGCGCTGTTCGCCACGCTCGATCCCACGACCCGACGGTCCCGCACGGCCGACGGCCGGGTATTCACCATGACGGATACAGTCGGCTTCGTCCGGCACCTGCCGCACCAGTTGGTGGAGTCCTTCCGATCCACTCTGGAAGAGGTGGCGGAGTCCGACCTGGTGGTGCACGTGGTGGACGGGTCCGATGCCCGGCCGGAGGCGCAGGTCGCGGCGGTGCGCGAGGTGCTCGCCGATATCGACGCCGCTGACGTGCCCGAACTGATGGTCGTCAACAAGGTCGATGCGGCGGACCCGGTGACGCTGGCGCGGCTGCGGCATCTACTCCCGGGTGCGGTCTTCGTCTCGGCCCGCACCGGCGAGGGCATCGATGAGCTGGCCGAACGGCTGGCGGCGGCCCTGCCGGACCCCGCGGTAGCGGTGCGCGTGCTGGTGCCGTTTACCGCCGGCTCCCTGGTATCCCGGGTGCACGCCGAGGGCACGGTGCTGGACGAGCAGCACACTGCGGCGGGAACGCTGCTGTCGGCGCGGGTTCCCGAGCACCTGGCTGGGGCACTGGCCGGCTACGCGGCGCCCGATTCCTGACTTTGGCCCGGCCACGGCTGCTGCCGAGGCGGCGCTCGGCCGGGTTCGGTCGATGGCCCGGGCGTCCGGACGCCGGCGAATGTTCCGATCTGGTCAATTCCCGTGCCGCGCGGCGTCCCCAGCCACGCCTGGTTGGGTATGGTGGGGGCGATAGAGCGTATCTCTCTCCGCACTCGCGCGACCGCGTCCCGGTGAAACGAGCACGGTGAACGAGGAGGTAATCATGGGTGGCTTGGCCTGGTGGCATTGGGTATTGATCATCGCGGCGTTCATCCTGCTGTTCGGCGCCAAGAAGTTGCCGGATGCGGCGCGCGGTCTCGGCCGGTCGTTGCGGATCCTCAAGTCCGAGGTATCCGCGATGCACGACGACGACGACAAGGCCAAGGCTGCCTCGGAGACCGACGCGACCGCCACGGTGGCGACTCCGCCGGCGCAGATTGCAGCGAGCCCGGTGGCAGCGCCGCAGTCCGCTGCGCCGGCCACGCCACCTCCGGCGCAGACGACGGTGCCGGTGGTCAACGGGGTGCCGTCGAAGGCGGACTACCAGCAGTCCACCTGATCCTCTCGGTCGTGGCTCATCGCGGGGGCGCAGTCCCCGGGTGAGCGGATCCGCAGGTTCCACCAGGGCCCGCTCCCGGCCGACCGGGAGCGGGCCCTGGCACATCCCGACTCAGATCTTGCGGATCACCGCGACGACCTTGCCCAGCACCGTGGCGTCATCGGCGGCGATCGGCTGGAACGCGGCGTTGTGCGGGATCAACCACAGGTGGCCGTCCTGCCGGCGCAGCGTCTTGACGGTGGCCTCGCCGTCGATCATCGCCGCGACGATGTCGCTGTTCTCCGCGGTGGGCTGCTGCCGCACGACAACCCAGTCGCCGTCGGTGATCGCGGCGTCCTTCATCGAGTCCCCGACCACCCGCAACAGGAACGTGCTGCCCTCGCCGACGATCTCCTTCGGCAGCGGGTAGACGTCCTCGATCGCCTGCTCGGCCAGGATGGGGCCGCCAGCGGCGATCCGGCCGACCATCGGTACGTACGCGGGAGCCGGCCGACCGCCTCGGGCGGCATCGTCCGCCACCTCCTCGGCCGGCCGGATGTCGACCGCCCGCGGCCTGTTCGCGTCCTTGCGGAGCAGGCCCTTGCGCTGCAGCGCATCCAGCTGGTACGCGACGGACGACGGTGACTTCAGGCCGACCAGCTCGCCGATCTCGCGCACGCTCGGCGGGTAGCCCCGCTCGGCGATGGACTCCCGAATCACCTGTAGCACCTTGCGCTGGCGCATCGTCAGCGCCTTGCCATGGGAGTCTGTCTCCGGGAACGGGACGACCTCTCCGGTGGCTTGATCCTTCCGCGAGCGTGCCATGCCACACCTGCCTCTCCGCGCCACCTCGGCGCCTGTGCCTCGTAGAACCTGTGGTTCTCTTTATAACAATTCAAACACTAGTCCTACCCTACGACACTCTGGACCTACCCGGTGTCGTACCGCTGGTGTACAACTCGGTCAGCAGTTCGATAGAACGCTCGTTCGGCCGGAGCATACCTCCCCCGGGCGACCAAGGGCCTCCGCTGCCGGGGGCATGTCGAGCAGACGAGGTGCACGATGGCGATCCAGGTCGTACAGCACAGGGGCGGCCGCCGATTCGGGCCGACGGCGCTGGCCGCACAGCTGCCGCCGGCCAGCCAGGTGGTGCCGGCGCGACCGGGGGGCCGGGTCCCGGGCGACCCGGTGACGGCCGACCGATCACGGGTGCCAGAGCGGCGGCCGGTAGCGGATCGGCGCCCGGCGGCGACCAGGCCCCCCGGGCCGACGGCGGTCGGGGCGCCTGCCCGCGGGCGGCTTCGGGTGGCCGAGCGACCCTCGTGCCCCCCGGGAAGTTCGGCCGGTCCGTACCGGGTGAGCCGCTGGACGCGGCTGGCGATGACGGTGGTCGTCGCGTTCGCGCTCATCGTGGCGGCGGTGACGATGGCGACTGGGTCGGGCACCGTGCCGACCCGGCTCGTCACCGTCCAACCCGGCGACACCCTGTGGTCGATCGCGGCGCGGGAGGTGCCCGACATGGATCCTGCCGAGGCCGTGCTGCGGCTGGAGTCGCTCAACGAGCTGGCCGGCCCAGCGGTGCGGATCGGCGATGTGTTGCGGATTCCGGCGCGCTAACGCATGCCGCGGCCGACGCGCCGGATCGAATACGCCGGACACGCCCATCGGTGCTTGCGTTAACGCGTCGCGCGATCTAGCTTTGACCCCTACATCTTGTAGTTACACGGGTGTAAGTTGTCCACAGGTTGGGGTACCTCTCCACAGGGGCTGTCCCCAGGATGGCCCGGGTTGTGCACCGGATATGCACAGTTCGGTGCACATCGACCGGTGGCATCACGGAGCGAACGGATCGACGGCAGCAGTATCAGCAGCCGGTAGCGTGGGAGGGGAGTGGTGGCCGATGCGATGCCCGTTCTGTCGGCACGCCGACTCCCGGGTGATCGACTCCCGCGAGGTCGATGAGGGCCAGGCCATCCGTCGGCGGCGCTCTTGCCCGCACTGCTCGCGGCGGTTCACCACCGTCGAGGAGGCGGTGCTGTGCGTGGTCAAGCGCAGCGGCGCGACCGAACCGTTCAGCCGGACCAAGGTGATCGATGGCGTTCGGCGGGCCTGCCAGGGCCGGCCCGTCGACGAGGACGCGCTCGCCCTGCTGGCCCAGCAGGTCGAGGAGGCCGTGCGGGCCACCGGGTCCGCCGAGGTGCCCAGCCACGAGGTGGGCCTGGCGATCCTGGGGCCGCTGCGGGATCTCGACGAGGTGGCCTACCTGCGCTTCGCCTCGGTCTATCGGGCGTACACCAGCGCGGACGACTTCCTGGCCGAAATCCTGGCCCTGCGCGATGCCCACGACCACGGCGCGGACGACAGTGCGGTGCCCCACGGCGCCATGGGACATCCACCCCGCCCACCGGTCGGGGTGGGCTGAGGCAGTCTCGTCACCGCTGCCCGCCCCGGGTGCCATGGGTACCCATCTCGCATACGACGACCATCACCAGCACCACGGCCCGACGCCGGGGGACACATCACGATCGGGAAAGGATCGCCCACCATGACCGAAACGGTCGGCTCCGCCTCAGCGGCATCCAACGGCACGACATCCAGTGGGGGCACCGGATCGCGCCGCAAGAGCACGGCTCGGGGAGGGCTGCGGTTGCAGCGGCTGTACACCACCGAGGGCGTGCACCCCTATGACGAGGTGACGTGGGAGCGGCGCGACGTTGTGATGACCAACTGGCGGGACGGCTCGATCAACTTCGAGCAGCGCGGCGTCGAGTTCCCGGACTTCTGGTCGGTCAACGCCACCAACATCGTCACCAGCAAGTACTTCCGCGGTGCGGTCGGCACCCCGCAGCGCGAGTCCAGCCTGCGCCAGATCATCGACCGGGTGGTGACGGCATACACCACCGCCGGCACCGAGAACGGCTACTTCGCGACCGAAGACGATGCTCAGATCTTCGCCGATGAGCTCACGTGGATGTTGCTGCACCAGGTCTTCGCATTCAACTCTCCAGTGTGGTTCAACGTGGGGACCGATGCACCGCAACAGGTTTCGGCCTGTTTCATCCTCGCGGTGGACGACACCATGGAGTCCATCCTGAACTGGTACCGCGAGGAGGGGCTGATCTTCAAAGGCGGCTCCGGGGCGGGGCTGAACCTCTCGAGGATCCGCTCGTCCAAGGAGTTGCTGTCCTCCGGTGGCGGTGCTTCCGGGCCGGTGTCGTTCATGCGGGGAGCGGACGCCTCGGCCGGCACCATCAAGTCCGGCGGCGCCACCCGGCGCGCGGCCAAGATGGTGGTGCTGGATGTCGACCACCCCGACATCGAGGAGTTCATCGAGACCAAGGCCAAAGAGGAGAACAAGATCCGGGTGCTGCGCGATGCCGGGTTCGATATGGACCTGGGTGGCGCGGATATCGTCTCGGTGCAGTATCAGAATGCGAACAACTCGGTGCGGGTCTCCGACGAGTACATGCGGGCCGTGGAGTCCGGCAGTCAGTTCGGGCTGCGCGCCCGCAAGACCGGTGAGGTCATCGAGACGGTCGACGCCAAGGCGCTGTTCGACAAGATGACCCAGGCGGCCTGGGAGTGTGCCGACCCAGGCATTCAGTATGACGACACCATCAACGACTGGCACACCTGCCCGGAGTCGGGCCGGATCAACGCATCCAACCCGTGCAGCGAGTACATGCACCTGGACAACTCCTCGTGCAACCTGGCGTCGCTGAACCTGCTGAAGTTCCTGTCCGATGACGGCTCCTTCGACTCCGACAAGTTCTCCCGCGCGGTGGAGTTCGTCATCACCGCCATGGACATCTCCATCTGCTTCGCGGACTTCCCGACCGAGAAGATCGGCGAGACCACCCGCGCCTACCGCCAACTCGGCATCGGGTACGCCAACCTGGGAGCGCTGCTGATGGCTACCGCGCACGCCTACGACTCCGAGGGCGGGCGCACCCTGGCGGCGGCCATTACCTCCTTGATGCAGGCCACCGCGTACCGTCGGTCGGCGGAGTTGGCGGCCGTGGTGGGAACCTACGACGGCTACCTGCGCAACGCCGACGCCCACAAGCGGGTGATCCGCAAGCACGCCGCCGCCAACGACGCGGTGCGTCCCGTGGGCGGCAGCGACGCCGACATTCTGAAGGTCGCGTCGAAGATCTGGCAGGAGACTATTTCACTGGGCGAGAAGAACGGTTACCGAAACGCGCAGGCAAGCGTCCTCGCGCCAACGGGAACCATCGGGCTCATGATGGACTGCGACACCACCGGTGTGGAGCCGGATCTCGCGCTGGTCAAGTTCAAGAAGTTGGTCGGCGGCGGCTCCATGCAGATCGTCAACCAGACCGTGCCCCGGGCGCTGAAGTCTCTGGGCTACCAGGATGAGCAGGCCGAAGCCGTCGTCGAGTACATCGCCGAGCACGGTCATGTGGTGGATGCACCCGGTCTGCGACCCGAGCATTACGAGGTGTTCGACTGCGCCATGGGGGAGCGGTCCATCGCACCCATGGGACACGTTCGGATGATGGCGGCCATCCAGCCGTTCATCTCCGGCGCGATCTCCAAGACGGTCAACATGCCGGAGTCTGCGACGGTGGCGGATGTCGCTGAGATCTACACGCAGGGCTGGAAGCTCGGCCTGAAGGCGCTGGCGATCTACCGGGACAATTGCAAGGTCGGACAGCCGCTGTCGGCCAAGAAGTCGGGCGCCGACAAGGCGGCCGCGGCTGTGGCTGCGCCCGCCGAGCCGGGACGCCCGGTGCGTCGTCGGCTGCCCAAGAAGCGTCCGTCGCAGACGGTGTCGTTCACCGTGGGCGGCGCCGAGGGTTACCTGACCACCGGCTCCTATCCGGACGACGGGCTGGGCGAGGTGTTTATCAAGCTCGGCAAGCAGGGCTCCACGCTGGCCGGCGTGATGGACGCGTTCTCCATCGCGGTGTCGGTGGGTCTGCAGTACGGCATTCCACTGGAGAGCTATGTCTCCAAGTTCACCAACCTGCGCTTCGAGCCGGCCGGCATGACCGACGACCCGGACATCCGGATTGCCAGCTCGGTGATGGACTACCTGTTCCGGAGGATCGCGTTGGACTACCTGCCGGTGGACAAGCGTGCCGAGTTGGGCATCTTTTCGGCGGCCGAGCGCACCGCGCAGGTGGCGGCCCAGGCCGGTGGCGTGATCCCCGAGAGCGACTCCGATGACACCGGCGATGTCGCCGAGCGGGTGGAGGAGATGCGCACCTCGGTCGATGCCACGCCGCAGCCGACGGTCAAGTCCGAACGGGAGGCCAACGAGCGCGGCGCCCGCTCCACCGGCGCGGCCGGATCGTCCACCGAACTGTTGGAGCTGGTGATCGGCAAGTCCGCGGACGCGCCGCTGTGCATGACGTGCGGCACCAAGATGCGTCCGTCCGGTGCGTGCTACGTCTGCGAGGGCTGCGGCTCGACCTCCGGCTGCAGCTGAGGGTGGGTAAACCAGGCTTGTCCCCCAAGACGGCAATAAGCCTTCGTGTATCAAGAAGGATTTAGGTAAACCGAACACGATCCTCTGAAATGAGTGGCAACGAGTCCGCAAATGGCAAGCAACGCGAGCCCGGCCCTTCTACTCGAGGGGCCGGGCCTGCGGTGCGTGCGTGGACGCGAAGAGTAGCCCCGTCGTGCTGTCGCGCGTGACAGGGAGCAGGTGCCTGGCTCCGGCGTTGCGGCACCTCGAGCCGACACCGATGTCGGCGCAATCTCGTCAGATGAAGTGGGCTGCACAGGCCCAGAAAGAAACCTGCGGCCCGATCCTGGCAGACCGGGCCGCAGAGGCACCGACCAAGTGGCCGAGTGCGGGGCGTTCACCCGTATCTGACCACACCTGGTGCCGGCTTGTCCATACGGCATACGGGCGGAGGTAAAGAGAGATGGCAACGAGGAACACCAGGCAGACGATCGCGAAGGCTGCGTCGGCTGCCAGCAAGGTGCTGAACAGCCCGAAGGCGGGCAAGGCCGCGAAGTCGGCTGCCGCCAGCGCGTTGTCGCAGACGCCGAAGCGGAAGTGACCCTCGGCGGCCCTCCCTGTGGGGAGGCCGCCGCCTGGCCGTGCTGACCGGTACGACCTCTCTTCAACCTCTAGGAGGCCGCCATGCGGCGGACCGCTGACAGCTCGTTCTCCAAGTTGGACGAGAACCTCAACCTCGACCCGTTCGTGCGCCTGAAGGCGCAGAACGTCCACAACACCATCCGGGAGGACCTCGCGAAGACAGGCCTCATCGCGGGCAGCTTCCTCCAGGGCTCGTTCGCCCGGAAGACGATGCTGAAACCGCTCAAGGACGTCGACATCGTGTGTCTTCTCCCCGCATACAAATGGGGCTTGCTGTGCGGGCCTGACGGCCCGGGCGCGGCCATGGGGTCGTTCAAAGCACCCCTCAAGGACAGATGGCCCGACATTCAGTTCGACGTCGGCGACGAGCCGGCCGGTAAGGCTCTCCGATTGACGCTCACTGGAGTCGACTTCACGATCGACCTCGTGCCCGCTTTCGACACCGAAGATGATTACGTCCTCATCGGTGACCGATTCGACGGGACCTGGGAGCCAAGCAACACGCGCATCCAGCTGAAGCGGGTCTCCGATCGGAACCAAGCTACGGACGGCCAGTTTGTCCACCAGGTTCGCGAACTCAAATCCTTCACGAAACACCACGGTGAGCTCGGTTTCGTGACAGGCATTGTCATGGAGTCGCTGACATACGCCGTCGTCGACCGCAAAATGCTCGACAAGGACGCGGTCGCGGCGGTCCTCGAGCACGCCAAGGACGCCGTCAAGGGTCGGGTGCTCGAGCCCGCCGGGGAGGATGATGTCAGTGCCAAGTGGACCGCTGAGGAGCGGCAGACTGCTGCTCGAGTATTTGCAGATGCCTCCCACAAGGCTGCAGAGGCGATTGAGCTTGAGCGCGCGGGCGACATGGACGGCGCAATCAGCGTGTGGCACTCGATGTTCGGCGATGCCTTCCCCGAAGCGCCGAATCGGCCGGTCGCCGACGTGATGGCTGCGTTCGCTGCCGGCAGCATTTCGAGCGCCGGGCGGCCGAGCACCACGACCGCAGCGCGCCAAGCCTCGGCACCAGGACGGTCGTGGTTGCGCAGTTTTGGTGACGGTACGGTCTCGGTTTGCGATCAACCTGGCAAGTGGGCCTCGCGTTGAGCGACGTCCTGGAGGACCCGGCGCGTGTACGCCGGGTCCTCCAGGACGAGCTGTTCGGCGTGACCGTCGACCACCTCCTTCAGCCTCGATGCGGCGGCTTGGTCATTGACATCACGTTCGCACCTCTGCCCGAGCTTGCGCCCGCAGGCTATAGCGCCGAACGCGGTCGGGTGAGCGTCCGGCCTGACGGCGCCATCTATGCGTTCCCGCTTGGGTCGACGAATCGGACCTGGCGCCACCGCAACCCGTCGCCACTGGGACCCGCGTTCGGGACGCTCGCCGGTGACCTGTGCCTGTGGTACCCGAACGATCCGCGTTCGCTGCGTTGGGAATGGGAGGACGGTTTGGAGCAGTACATCACTCGCTTGCACCGTCACCTGCTTTTCGAGGAGTACTTTCGCCGCGAGGCCAAGTGGCCTGTGGAAGACGCTCCGCATGGTGAACCTGTCACCGGCGCTCACCCCATCCGCAGCGCATTCATGCGCGAGGAGGAATGCCGATGGGCGTCCTGACCGTCCACATGCTGGCCGCCGAGGCCGCTGGTGCACCCGCGGCGTCTAGCGGCGGTGACTCCACGAATGTCTGGGTCGTTGTCGCGCTTACCCTTCTCGGCTCCTCAGTCATCGCCGGGGTCATCACCAATGTGCTCGCAAACCTACACGCCACGGCGGCGTCGAGACGCGAGGGGTATGCGAACGCGGTCCGTTCACTCATCGCACGTGGGGAGTACCCGTACCGCGTGCGGCGTCGGGTTTCCGACGAGCCCGACGTACTCTCCGCTCTTGTGAGCAGAGGGCACGACCTCCAAGAGCAACTCGCTGCTTGTCGTACATGGGTCGCATCCGAACACTGGGCCATGGGCGAGTTGTTTGACGAGGCGCTCGCCGCGATCGATGCTGCCGTGAAACCAGCGACGGGGGACGCCTGGAATCAGGAACCCACCACGACCGCGAGCGGAATGAACCTCAACGGGTGGGGCCCTGGGGATCAATGGCCGCACATCGCGAAGTTGGAACGCGCCATCTCCTACCGGTTCGGCTGGCGCCGACTACTTTCGCGACGGCCATCCTTCTTCGGCGTGCACCGGCGCAACACGCCGTAACTCGGTAGTCAGAAAGTGATCCCCCAATAATTACGGTGATTTAAACGAGCGCAGCGCTCACATGGATTGCCGGTCGTTTGAGCGGGAGGAGCGTTCCCGTGGTCCACGAGGTCAAGGTTCGACAGCCGCTCACGCCCCTGGATCTCGGCATCGTTGAGCGGGCGCTCGGGGATGTTCCTCTCGACTTACGAACCAAGGATTACGTGCCGGCGCCGTACATCACCATCGACGGCCGGATCAACCCAGCGACGAGCTTCTACCTGTGGCATCACTGCCGGTCTCGTCCACACCTCGGTACCGCTACTCGCATTGCCGGCGACCTCCGGGGTTGGGTTGACTTCCTCGTCAACGAACGCAAGCACCCACCGTTCATAGACGAGCGCGACCCTGTGCTGATGGCCACTGAAGACGACTGGGCCGCCTTTACCGCCACAGCCAGTACCCGGAGTCTGAACCGCCCTGGGTTTGATGGAGACTCGGGCTATTTGATTCCGACCAGCATCTC
>CALANS010000129.1 GCA_937926105.1 uncultured Actinomycetes bacterium
TTGTACTTTCGCCACACGTATCTCATGCTGCCGACAACGAAGACCCCTGTACCTGGAGTTCTCTCAAACGGCTGGCGACACTCCGACCGTGCTTTACCTCAGCCACGACAACTTCGTGCACCTTGTGTCGGCTTGGTGGAACGGCTTCGCCGATGGCATCGCGCACTTGACCCGCGCCTGTGGCAGATCAACCCGAATGGCAGGTGGATCGTAAACGAGGCCAACGCCCCGGACGAACCGCACTGGGCCGACCAGTATGTCTAGGCACGCACTGCGTTGGTACGGATTAGGCGGGGTTGGCAGCCCGGTAGGCGTCCACGAGGCTGGCCGCAATCCGTCCGCGTGAGGCGACGGGCATGCCCTGGGCTTGCGCCCATGAGCGGATCTGGGCGTTCGACCCCGTCGACGACGCGGCGGCGTGGCTGTCCGCCGCCTTGCGTGCCGAACGTACAACCGGGCTTGGCGGCGCCTTACGCGTGGACTGTCGGCGGCTGCTGGTCGCCCTGCTGGAGGTTCGAGTCGAGTTCGACTTCGCTCCGCGCCGGCGCGGCGTCCCGGACGCGCCAGCGGCAGCGCTCCCGGTTGCTGGCTCTATGGTGTCGCCGAAGGAGTCGTCCTCGACGACAACCAGGCGGACGCCAAACAGGGCACCGAGGGCGGCAACGGCTGCCTGACGGTCGTCCGTGGAGTCAATGATCAGGCGCAACGGTTTACCTCTCATCGGGCCGCAAAGGTGCGACCGGCCGGTAGCGAGTACGCACTCACCGCACAGAGATCCAACCATGCGGCACGACGGCAGCAGACCCGGGGAGACCTGCGGTAGAGCATCGTCGAACCTGCCCCCCGCAGGCAAGACCCGGTCGCCGGACCGCCTCGTCGACGGTGAGGCCGGTGGGCAGGGAGCGGGGGGCGCGTGTCTGGGGTGGGGCCACCCAGAGGTTGTATGGAGCCGGAGCGGCGAGCTCGTCAACGGGTTGGCGGCGGTGGCGTCGGCGCCATCGGCTGGGCTGTTCCCCGCCTGCCGCCCGGCGAGCCGGGCGCGGTTCATGCTCGGGCCGCCCGGATGCGAGCGGTGCCGTCGGTGAAAGAAGCACCTTCATGGCAGACGCCGCTCTCGACGTGTGCCCTCTACGCGGTGGTCGAGACTAGCGGCTGTGGTAGCAGAACGGCCGATCTCGTCCCGATCCGGTCTACGCGGCGTCTTCGCCGAGCCGGGCTACCGGCGGCTGTGGGCTGCGCGAACCATCTCCCAGTGGGGTGACACGTTCAACTTCGTCGCGCTCGCGCTGCTGATCTACGACCTCACCGGCTCCGGTCTCGGTGTCACCGGTGTCGTGGTTGCCGAGGTGCTCCCCGTTCTCTTGCTCGCACCGGTCGCCGGGCCTTTGGTGGATCGGTGGCCCGGGGTGCGGGTCATGGTCGGGTCGGACGTATTCCGAGTCGTCCTCATGGTCCTTCTTGCACTTTGGCACGACACCCAGGCTGGCGTGTACGCCATCGCTTTCGCGATGTCGGTGGGGGCGGCGTTCTTCAATCCTGCGGCCGGGTCTGTCCTCCCTGCTCTCGTTCGCAAGAATGCGCTCGTAGCGGCGAACAGTGGCATTTGGACCGCTGCCGTGGTCTCTCAGATCGTCCTTGCCCCGCTCGCCGGCCTGCTGGTCACCAGCCTGAGCTACGGCCCCGCGTTCGCCATCAACGCCGCCTCCTACGCGGTGTCCGCCCTCGTGCTGCGTAGTCTGCACGTTGCCGCTCCAGTGCAGCGCGTGCAACGACGCAGACTGCTCGCGGAGGCTCGCGAAGGCGTCATAGTCCTCCTCCAGCAGCGTCTGCTACGTGCGCTCGCCGTCGGGCAACTCCTCGCCGCGCTATCCGCAGGCGCCACGAGCGCGCTCCTCGTGATGCTCGCCGAAGAGCACCTCAGGGCGACTGGACGCGGCTATGGAGTGCTCATCGGCGCCATCGGCGTCGGCGCCATGCTCGGCCCCCTGGTGCTGCTCCGCCTGATCCGCGACCCCGCGCGGCCGCTGTTCGTCTTTGCCCCATTCGGGTTGCGCGGCCTGGTGGACCTGGCTCTGGCCACCGTCACCGCCGTCCCGGTTGCCGCCGCCGCGCTGGTCGCCTACGGCGTCGGCACCTCCACCGGAGCCGTCACCTTCAACTCGATGGTGCAGGCGCACACCGACGATCGGTTCAGGGGCCGGGTGTTCTCGTCCATGGATGTTCTCTGGCAGGGCGGCAGGCTCATCTCCCTTGGCCTTGGCGGGCTGCTCGCGGACTTGTACGGCATCCAGGTCGTCTACTACCTAGGCGGCATCCTGCTCCTGGCTGCCGCAGCCGCAGGCCTACTCATCAAACACGAACGATGAGCCCGCCAGTTTCCGAAGCTGCCTCTGCTCGCCACCAAGTCTCCGACATCGCCAGCGGCAAGCAGCCCCTCAAGTGGAGTGGCTCGCCGTCAAGGGCAGGCTGACGTGCCGCCGGACGTTGAGGTCCGTGCGGCACCTCAAGTTTCGTAGCCGCCGTGCTGGCGAGGGTGTCGTTAGCGACGAGCGGTCAGACGGATATGCGAGGGCGGTTAGCACAGGGCGATGGTTCGGCTGGACTGGACCGCTTGTCCAGGATCGAGTGTGGACCACGGATGGCCTCGGTGAAAGGAGCAGCTGATGGACCCTGATCGAGGTTCGCAGGCGGAACCTTCTGTTGGCATTCTCTCACGACGTTCGATGCGGCCGCCGCCTCGACTTGATGCACCGCAGGCACTACGCCAATCACTGCATCGCGACGCTGAGACACAGGACGGAACTGGAGCGGGCGCAGCGCTTCGGCGACCGTCAGCACGCCGGCGAAGGCGCCATCGACATGGGGCTTGGGACTGGGCACGGGCGAGGCTGTCGACTGTTCACCTTGGTTCGATACCCACCCCGTACCAGCACGAGCAGCCCGGCCTGGCAAGACACCGGTTAGGTGCGCGGACCGACGTCGACTCATCCATGGGACACTTGATGATGAACGTGTTTAGAACCACACCAGTCGAGGGGCGTCGGCGGCGATCCGGGCCTTGTGTTGGCATCCGATTTCCGAGGCGTGAAGAGCCCAGTGCTGGATCTCCCCCAGATGGAGCAGATGGTCGACTGTCAACGAGTCGGACAGCCGGCCCCACGACCATACGCGCCCGGACCAAGGCCGATAACCCAGGGAATGAGCGGTCACGAGACGGGCGGTGACGCTGCCGAGGACGTCCAGGACATGACGACCGACGAAGAGAATGGCCAAGCTCGATGCCGCCAAGGAGTTCCCCGCCTTCGAGGACATGTGGATGGAGATGATGATCGAGCACCACACGGAGCCATCGAGATGGCGCAGCGCGATCGAGAGCGTGGCGTGCTCGGCGAGGCAAAAGACGCTTGGCGACTCGATCGAAAGAGCCAGCAGGACCAAGATCGATAACACGCAGGATCCTGAGCTCGCAGGCGGCCGACCGATGCCCAGGGTGCAGGGCCGGCCCACCTCGACAGTGAACTAAGGGCCTTGCATGAAGCTACGGCTGCCTTCCGCGCTACTCCTCTTCCTGCCGGTGATGTTCCTCGTGAGTTGCGGCCAAGCCGGCAGGGCGCCAGCACCCACTGCCGGCGACGCCCAGCCGATCGGACACGTTCACGGCCTCGGAGTCGATCCCGCTGACGGCGCGCTGTACGTCGCCGGGCACAACGGCGTGTTCCGGGTCGAGGACGGAATCCCGACCCGCATTGCGGACCGGTGGCAGGACACAATGGCGTTCACCGTCGCAGGTCCCGGCGCTTTCCTAGCCAGCGGGCATCCCGATCTCCGCGAGGATCTCCCGCCGCACCTCGGCCTCGTCGAGTCGACTGACGCCGGGAAGAGCTGGACTGCGCTGTCCTTACAGGGCGAGGCGGACTTCCACGCGCTGGAGATGGCCGGAGAGACGCTCTACGGGTACGACTCGAGGAGCGGGCGGCTGATGAGCACGACCGACCGTAGGTCGTGGAAGACCATCGCAACCGGTCAGTACGTCGACCTGGCTGCGCTGCCCGCACGGTCGGACCGGGTGCTCGCGACGACCGGGACTGGCGAGGTTCACGAGGTGTCACTCGAGGGAGGACCGCGGCCGGTCGGGGAGGCACCGCCACTACTGCTGATCGACTCCTCGCCCAACGGCGTGGTGGTGGGGGTCACCGGCTCCGGCGACATCTTCACCAGTCGAGGAGGCAGGGGTCCGTGGAAGCGTGTCGGCCAAGTCCCCGGCTCTCCGGCGGCCCTAACGGCAACAGATGCCAACTGGTTCCTCGCAACCGAGGACGCCATCTACGAGTCACGCGACGGAGGAACCTCGTGGACGCCGATCGTCAGGTGAAATCGACGGAATGAGCCAGCATTTGGGCTAGCGTTGCCCAACTGCGTCAGCAGAAGCGGGTGAAGCTCTTTGCGCTCCCCAACTCTCCCGGACGGCCGTTCGGGTATTCGAAACCGTTTGTGCAGCAGCGCGTTTGACCCGGATGCAGCCGACAGCCCAGCCTAGGTTCTGAGCGCATTGCGCAAGGTGCTGCGACCGATGGTGAGTGCGACGGGGACGTCCCGCGGGTCAACCGCATAAGGACAAGGTCGGCGGCCCCGATGGCCAGCTCGACCCGGGTCTTGTGCGGGGCCGCGACGGCGCGGGCGCGGGTTACGCGGCCGGCGTCGGCGATCACGATGACGTGGCCGGTTCGATGGTTCACGGTACCGTCGACTACTGTCATCGCCCGCAGCGCCGTTCTCCGCCAGAGCGGCGCTTGGAGCGTTCGAAGGCGACCAGCACTCGCGCGGTGAGGCTGACCGTCACGATGACCGCCAATCCGCTGAGAGCAACGCGAATCCCGGTGAGCGCGCCAACCGGTGCCGCCAGCGCCGCGGTTAGCGATCCCATTGCGACAATGGCGAGGAAGGTCAGCACCCAGAAGGAACGCAGCGCACGCCCAGGGGGTGCCATCGTGTGTGTGCCGCCTACATGCCGAGGTGCGTTTGAGGTGTTGAAAACCCCATCAGCACCGTCAGGGTAGCGATCACGATCAGGACGAGGAGGCCGATCCCGATCGCGATGGGGCGGCGTCGCCAGAGCCGGTTCGGGTTGCGGTCCACAAAGGGCAGGATGATCAGGAGAAGGAACAAAGCTAGGCCGCCGTACAGGATGCTGGGCAGGCCGAGCCAGTTCTCCAGAGTGAACAAGATCGGAAGAGCGTCGTGTAGGGA